>CAJUQH010000006.1:41308-93682 GCA_910588095.1 uncultured Eggerthellaceae bacterium | reverse complement strand
GATGAGGGCCGCTTGAGAGCTTTATTTAACCGTCCCACTTTTGGGGTCTAGTTCATCGGGGCCGCCCTTTTTTCGTATATGATGGAATCTGAGACGAAGGGGGTGCCCGTGGCCGGCATATCTAAGGAAGAATACGCAGCCGAGGAGCGGTTCCTCAAGGGGCTGCCGCGGTTCAACCTGGGGGCGTTCCTTCTGCCGCCCATATGGGGGCCGGCCCATGGCATATGGGTGACCATCCTGTTCTACCCGGCGTGGCTCGTGGCCGACAACGCCTTCTACGCTGCTTACAGCGACCCCACGCCCCTCGCCGTGACGCTGGCGGCGATCATCGGCGTGCTGCTGGTGGGCGTGACCGTGGCCTTCGCCATCGTGGCGCAGCCCTACGCGGCCCATCGGGCCGAGCGCCTGGGAGTCAGCCGCAGCGCCTACCTGCGCCGCGAGCGCTGGTGGGCCGTGGGGTGCGCGGTGGGCGCCGTTGCCATGCTGGCGTTCGCCACGTGGTACAACCTTGCCTTGCGGGGCCCGATGGCGGGGGCTTAGCGTGGCGGCGCAAGGGGGCGCAGGAGCCGGCCGGGCTGGCGAGGTGCCGGCAGGCGCAGCGCGGGCAAGCACGGAAAGGGCGGAAGGCGCCGAGGCTGGCGCTGCCGCGCGTGCCGAAGCGCCGGGTGGTCCATGCCCGCATGTGGCCGTGTTCTGCGTGGGCAACCGGCTCATGCTGGACGAGGGCCTGGGCCCGGCGGTCTACGACGAGCTGGCGGCGGGCTACGACTTCCCTGACGAGGTGACCCTGTTCGACGTGGGGTGCATGGGGCTCGACATGCTCGAGCACGTGAACGCCTACGACTACCTGGTCACGGTGGACGCCCTCGACGGCACGGGCGAGCCGGCGGGCACATTGTTCGAGTTCGCGCCCGAAGATGCCGCGCGCCACAGCGGGGCCATGGCCTCGTTGCACGACCTGAAACTGGTCGACCTGTTCGACGCGGCCACGCTGCTGGGCTACGAGGCCGAGGGTCGCTGCTTCGGCATGCAGGTGGACAACATGAGCCCGGCCGAGCTCACCGTGGGCCTGACGCCGCCGGTGTACGAAGCGTTGCCGCGGCTCGTTGACACGGTGCTGGCCTGCCTGGTCAAGCGCGGCGTTCCCGTGCGCGTGCGAGCCACCGGCTGCCTGGTCGAGCCGGGGTACCAGCATCGCATGGGGGCGCAGGCCTAGCGGCCCCCCTGCGGCTTAGAGCCTCCCGCGGCTCGGGCACAGCTCGCCCACGAAGCACTCGCCGCACTTGGGGTTCTGGCTACGGCAGAACTCGCGCCCGAAATGCACCCACTGGTGGTTGATGAACAGCCACTGGTCGCGCGGGTACACCTTCAGCAGCGCGGCCTCGGTCTTGGCTGGCGTGTCGGCCGAGGGCCCGGCCAGCCGCAGCCGGTGGGCGATGCGGTCCACGTGGGTGTCCACGGCGATGCCCTGCGGGTCGCGGAACGCCTCGCACATGACGCAGTTGGCCGTCTTGCGCCCCACGCCGGGCAGCTTCTGCAGCTCGTCGATGTCGGCCGGCACTTGGCCGCCGAAGTCGGCGCACACCATCTGCGCGAGCGCTATGAGGTTCTTCGCCTTGCTGCGGAAGAACCCGAGCGGGTGGATGATGCGCTCGACGTCCTCCAGCTTCGCCCCGGCCAGATCGCGCGCGGTGGGGTATGCCTCCCAGAGCAGCGGGGTGACCTTGTTCACGGCGGCGTCGGTGCATTGGGCCGAAAGCACCACAGCGCAGGTCAGGTGGAAGGGGTCGTCGTAATCGAGCGAGCAGGCGCCTTCGCCGTAATGGTCGAACATGCGCTGCTCGATGAGCGCCGCGCGCTCGCGCTTGGCGGCCATGGTCTCGCGGGGCATGGGCGGCTCCTTCCTGCTGTTCGCAGCGGCGTTCCCTCGGGCGGATAGCGGGGGCTGCGTTGGCGATGCTTGCTGGTCGATTATACCCTTCGCGCCCTGCTGTGCGTTGCGTGGGCGAGCGGCGGCTCTATTGACAACCCTTCGCGATGTTCCTATGATTCAGGGCAGCTGGGGTAAGGCTCGGGAAAGCCCCCTCGGTTAAATGCGAGAACAATGCGAGAAACGAGTGAACATGACGGGAATCATGTTTGCGCGCGTGCACGCACGTGCCGTCTGCGCCTTTGCGCGCACTTCTACCTATGCGAAATCGATGCTGGGCAGGGCGTTGCCATGCCTTTTGGCGCTCGTGCTGGCTGGTACGATGGCGCCGGCTTCTGCGTTTGCGGAAGGGGAGCGATCTGGGGCCCAGGGGTCCGAGGGGGAATTTGGCTCAGGGGTGCCAGCCTCGCCTCAACCCCCATCGGACCCCTCGACCGAAGCTGCCGATTCTGACGTCACCCCAAGCGGAGCCGCCGAAGGCGGCGAAGTCGAAGGATCAGATGGAAAGCCGCTGACCTTGGCATCGGGGCTTGTCGGTGCGCCTTCGAACTTCATCAACTCCGACGTAGTTCTCGACAGTGAGCCCATCATCGGCTCCTTTACGGTCGATGGCCTGACCTACGCCGTCATCGACGACTCTCATGTTGAGCTCGTCGGCGTTGCTCCCACCGCCACCCTGGGCGAAGCCGCCGAAGGCGGTGCAGTCGAAGGGTCCGATGAAAACCACGCCAGCGAAGCTGGCGTCACCAACCTTACCCTCCCTGAAACCGTCGCCTACGGGGGCGCTGATTACACCCTCGCCTCTATTGGCGCCTACGCCTTCTACCTCTCCGGCGTGACCGATGTGACGCTGCCTGCGACCGTCGTCTCTGTCGACGAGCGCGCCTTCCGTTCCTCGGATGTGGTCTATGCAGCCGTCGACCCGTTCAATGATGCCTATTCCTCTTATGATGGCGTGCTCTACGACGCCAGCTTGGCCAGACTCCTACTCATTCCCGAGGGTAGGAGCGAGGGCGTCCGCATCCCGTATACAGCAGAGGAGGTGGCGCCGGGGGCTTTTTCGCATGTCTCGTCGGTCGCGGCTATCTCTGTGGATGCGGACAGCCCCACCTTTTCCTCGGAGGATGGTCTGCTTTACGACGCTGCTGGTGCTACGCTGCTGCGGGTGCCAGCAGGGGCGGTGGAGGTCACCATCCGTGAGGGTTGCACGGCCATCGCCGCTGGCGCCCTCGAAGCCTGCGCGAAGCTCGAGCGAATCAACGCGCCGGCTTCCGTTGCTGCCATCAGCCCTGATGTGTTCCATGCGATACCAACGGTGAGCCTGCCTGCTGCATCCGCCATCCTGAGCGATAGCAGCGACGCTGCCACTCCCAGCGTCATCCTGGGCGAAAGCGGCGACACTGCCACTCCTTCCGTCATTCTGAGCGGAGGCAGAGAAGCTGCCGAAATCGAAGAATCCAATGAAGGTCAAGCCAGCGAAGCTGGCGCCCAGATCACCGCCATGGTGGCCTTATCTTCGGCTGATAGCGACTTGTCCGAAGTCGACCCCTCTACTATCACGATTGAGCTATCGGGGGTCGCTGCCGTTGACCCGTGGAGGGCTTTGGGATTCTTGATAAACACGCATGCAGAGGATGCATCAACCAGCTCTAGTGGTACATATGCTGCCGACGCTAATAGCTGGCATGTTAGGCCGAATGATATCGAAAAAGGCCATATGATCTGCACCTCGTTTAAATACTCGAATGGATCCTGTGCTCTCAATACGCCTTTGCCGGAAATTGGTGTGACCTCTTCAGGCGAGACCCGCGCGACGGGAAGTGCTAATGGGTCATATACTTGGAATGGCAGTGGCTCTCACAACTACGGGTATGCGCAGGCAAAGCCAGGTTACTATTTTGTAGGATGGAGCGCTTCGCGAACAGGAGCGGCATCCTCGACGTTTTCGCGCACGTGGTCAGCTGGGGGCGTTGAGCAGTATGCCATCTTCGAACCTAACCCCTACAGCATCGTCTTTGATGCGAATGGGACAGACGCCTCTGTAAGTCCAAATAGCATGGCAACGGTTTTTGATGCCGAGGTGACGCTTCCTGTGCCGGTGCGCAAGGGCTACACATTCCAAGGGTGGGATACGGTGGCCGATGGAAGCGGAACCCGCTACCTTGGCACGGCGAGCAAGCTCACAACCGTCTCTGGCGCAACTGTCCCCCTTTATGCCCAGTGGGAGCGGGTTGAGTATGATCTTGGCTTCGATGTTGATTCCGAGCCGGGCGACGAGGATTATCCGGGTATTGAGAAGCCTGACCAGACGGTCAACGTCGAGGATGGGCTGACGGCCATCGAGGACCCCAAGCGTCCAGGATACGTCTTCCAAGGTTGGACCATCCCCAACGCTGGGGGTACCGAAGCCATCGACCAGGATTTGGTCTATCAGGACGAGACGGATGGCAAGTGGTACGTGGACGCATCCAAGCTGCCTGACTACGCAGGAGATGACGGGCGAGTGGAGCTCACGGCTCGCTGGACCTCAGTCATCAGCGTTGACGTGCCAAGTTCGGTCACGTTCTACGCCGATGTGGTGACCCAAGGCAACGAGAGCAGGGAAGGCTTGGCCTCGAGCGCCTTCGGCCAGAGCAAGGTGGCTAGCCAATCCGAGGTGGACTTGCGCATAGTGGGCTTGGAGTCCAAGCAAGTCAAAGGCAACGGCTCGACGAGCTTAGGTGCTTCCGACATACTCAAGAAGAAGGATGGCAGCACCGTATCCGGCACAGATGACAAGCTGTTCAGCTTGTACCCGGCAACAGGAGAGCTCGAAGAAGACGACCTCAAGGACCCGGATGCGACCTCGGCTTCCAAACCAGAGGGTGCAGTCGATTTCTCCCTCGATGACATCCTGCTCGAGAAGTCCTTTGCCGCAGATAGCTTCACCATCCCCGCAGGAGACACCCTCTCGCTCGGATACCGCTTGAACCTCCAAGAGACGAGCACCGAGCTCGACTACGACAAGCTCTCTACCCTCAGCGAAGGCGCTTCCGCCTCCATCGCGAACATCAGCTACTGCTTCTCCACGCCGCACTGCCTCGCTACCGGCACTACCGATGATGACATCTACATCGAGTATGGAGGCAAGATCTACGGTGCTGCGGACATTCTCCATGCGGCTGAGTGCATATCCGACTTCGGTGAAGCCTCTCCCTGCTACGTGCTCTACGATGCCATCATGCGTGCACAGGGCGCGCCATCGAATGGCTATTTGCCGGCAGAGGCCAAGGCCAAGGTCTACACCAAGTACGATGGTCCCGAGGCTACGGCCAGTCAGCCCAACTGCAAGCGCGCAGGCTACGTGCGACTGCTCATATTAGGGTTGAATCATGATGCGTTAGAGGTGGTTTCGGGCGCCTATGATGGGGGCAAAGGTTCTGCCCAGGTGACCAAGCGTGCGGGCATCACTTTCCAGTTCGCTGATGCTCTGTTCATGGGACGACTCAATGAGGCCAACTCGAATATCGGTGGCTGGGCATCAAGCGAATTAAGAGCATCGTTGCTGAGCAGCTCTGGCCCGATTGCGGCTAACCTCGCTATCGCTCAATCAATCAAACTTGTTTACAAGTTCACGAACAATGAAAGGGGGGATATAAGCTTGACCTCTAATCCGAAGGCATGGCCTACGATTATAACGGCGACGCAAGACAAGCTATTCATCACGTCGCTTTGCGAGAACTCAGGAAAGTACCGAGGCGATGACGATCGTTTTGCGGATGACCTTGCGCTCAGCTCCAAGGCCGCTTTCTATGCATGGGCAAATCATGAGGGGTATCAATACGAGTATTGGTCAGATGTCGCCGGCGTATGCAATCGCCCGCCTTCGAATCCTTCGGCTTTGTTCACGTCGCCTCTGATCAAGCGCTCGACGAGCGGTTTGACGCAATGGTGGACCCGTTATCCGAGAGCTGGTTACATGAACACCTTTATATTCGTGAACACGGAAGAAGACAGCGAGATGGGCGCTGGTGGGATGCATTATATCGATCAGGACGGTCAGAAGGGTATTGTGCCTACGTTTTGCCTTTAATGGGTTAGGCGATTTGCAGCTAAGATGGATGTTGAATGGGGTGAATAGTGCTCCTGTTCACGGTGAGCGCCACCAGCCATGGGCGCGAGGGTGACTCGTGACAGTGCCCCTGCTTCCAGCGAGCGAAGCGAGCGTATATGAAAGCTGAAACGAGCGAGCGCAGCGGCCCGCAAGCAGAGCGTGGAGGTCGAGCACCCATGGCTGGTGCCGCACTTGAGCCGTGCTAGAGCAGGGCCCCAGCGGTTGCCCGTTGCGGTAGCGGGCAGCGCCTATGAGGTTCTGAATGGCTGGCAGCTAGCGCTTCCGGCCATTCTTCTCCTTAGGGCGGAACCTGCTCCGTGCTATGGGCACGAGCGTCGCCGTAAGCGGCTTCGCTCAGCATGACGATGGGCGGGCCATTGCCTGGCTTCCTGCTTAAAGCAATCTTTCTTCCGAAATCACATTGACTATAGAACAAATGTTTGATAGTATCGTTCCATCAATCGAGCCAATGCAAGCTCCCGTCTCCTGATAGGGCGCCATCCAGAAGGCCGCGAACCCCTCGTAGGCCCGCAAGCTTGCAAGATCCTCGCTGTTACACAAGGGGATTGCGAGGAGCAGCTATGGCTATGCGAAGAAAGCAAAGGAAGCTTGAATCTGCAATGTATGCGATTGCCTTCGATTTGAGAGTAGAAGACCTCAAGGCTCATTATGGCGACCCTTATAATGGAGCCTATGCTGAGGTTCAACAAGAGCTCGAGGGCCTGGGCTTCATGTGGGCGCAAGGCAGCTTGTATCTCACCGATGGCGACAACGAGCTCGTTGCGGTGTTCGACGCGATAGAGCGCTTGAAATCCATTGATTGGTTCCGTGCGAGCGTGCGCGACATACGGGCTTTCAAGGTGGAAAGCTGGTCGGACTTCACCCCTCGGTTCCAGGAACTCTAAAAGGCTACCTGCCGTGATCGCGGGCAGCCTCAAACAGGTATTGCAATCGAAGGTGGATAGGGTACTCTACTGAGATAGGTTCAGGCGTCATGGCTGACTTCCAGCAGATGGAGGTGATGGGCCATGAGCGAATCGATTTTGCTTCTTGAAATCGTAGGTTTCCTGCTTTTGCTCTTGTTGGCCAACAAGGCCTTCAAGTAGTGGAAAGCCGCCCCTGTGCGGCAGGAACGGCTCACGCTTAATGCAACATTAGCAGCCGTTGCCCGTCGACACCGGGCGACCGCCTGGGCCTATTCTAGAGGCAGGAGCCCAGCACGTCAAACAAGGAGAGGGTCATGACGCAGAAGCTGCTGATGG
This sequence comes from uncultured Eggerthellaceae bacterium, assembly GCA_910588095.1. GTDB lineage: Bacteria > Actinomycetota > Coriobacteriia > Coriobacteriales > Eggerthellaceae > D16-63. The sequence goes on along the minus strand of CAJUQH010000006.1, from coordinate 86,397 downwards.
GCAACGAGGCATTCGCTCATGCGGCCTTGGAGGCAGGGGTGCGTGTGGTGGCGGGTTACCCGGGCACGCCGTCATCGGAGGTCATCGAGACCATTGCCAAGCTGCGGGCCCAAGGCGTCGCCCACGACGTGCACGTGGAGTGGTCGACGAACGAGAAGGCAGCGCTGGAGCTGGTCGCCGGAGCGGCCTACTGCGGTGCGCGTACGCTGTTCACGTGCAAGCAGGTGGGGCTCAACGTCGCCAGCGATGCGCTCATGTCGCTGAACTATGTGGGCGTGCGCGGCGGCATGGTGCTGTTCGTGGCGGATGACCCCGGGCCCATATCGTCGCAGACCGAGCAGGACACTCGGCGCTTCGCGGCTTTCGCCAAGGTGCCAGTGCTCGACCCAGCTAGCGTCGAGCAAGGCTTCGCCATGATGCGCGCCGCATTCGAGCTTTCCGAGCGCTACGGCACCCCGGTCATCGTACGACCGACCACCCGGGTATGCCATGCCTCGGCGTTCATCGACGTGGTGGACGAGACCCGGGCCCATGCGCTGCCCGAGGGCGGCTTCCAGAAGGGGCCAGAATGGGTCATCTTCCCCAAGCGCGCCTACGAGGCCCATGGGGAGATCAACGACCGCTTGCGCGCCATCGCCGACGACTACGTTACCGACCCGGTGCTCGCCCAGTTCAACGAGCACGCCGAAGGTGGCAGCCTGGCCAGCGGCGCATCTTCTGGCGAAGACGAGGCAGCGGCTCAGTCGCCGTTCGCCATCGTGGCGGGGGGCGTGTCGGCTGCGTACGTTCGTGAGGCCCTGTCGCTCATAGAGCACGAGGCCGAGGCGGCGGGCACGCAGGTGCCTCCGTATCGGTTCCTGCAGGTGGGCACCGCCTACCCGTTCCCTGAGCAGGAAGTCGTGCGCTTCCTGGAGGGTGCGCAGGACGTCATGGTGTTCGAGGAGCTCGATTCCGTCGTCGAAGACGGCATCTTGCAGGTGGCAGGGCGCCATGGGCTGCAGCTGCGCGTCCATGGCAAGCACGATGGCTCGACGCTCGAGCGCGGCGAGAACTCCACGCGTCAGATAGTGTTCGACCTGGCGCGCTATTTCCGTCGGGCGCATGGCGGGCATCCGGTCATGCCCATCCTCGAGGCGGCCATCGGGCGGCTTGAGCTGCTCCATTACGATGAGCCGCTGCCGGTGCGGCCGCCGGTGCTGTGCGCTGGCTGCCCGCATCGCGGCAGCTTCTATGCGGTCAAGCGGGCGCTTGGCAAGCAGGACGCGGTGCTATGCGGCGACATCGGATGCTACACGCTGGGCAATGCCATGCCCCTCGATGCGGTGGACACCTGCTTGTGCATGGGTGCGGGCATCACCATGGCCCAGGGCTTCGCCGTGGCGGAGCCGCAGAAGAAATGCGTGGCCTTCGTGGGCGATTCGACGTTCTTCGCCAGCGCCATGACCGGCATCGCCAACGCTGCGTACAACGGCCATGACATAACCGTGTGCCTGCTCGACAACGCCACCACCGCCATGACCGGCGGGCAGCCTCACCCCGGTACCGGCATCACCTTGATGGGCCAGCAGAGCAAGCCCATCGACAGCGATGCGGTGCTGCGAGCCCTCGGCATCGAGCATATCGTCCACGCCAACCCCTTCGACCCGCACGAAGCCACGGAAGCTGCTCGAAGCGCTATCGGCTTCGAAGGGCCTTCGGCGCTGGTGCTCAAGGCGCCCTGCATCCAGCTGGCGCCGCCGAAGCCCCCTGTAACCATCAGCAACGAGGCATGCACGGGCTGCAAGAAGTGCATCACGAGCATAGGGTGCCCGGCTATCGGGTTTGATGGCGAGGCGGCAGGCCCAGCGAGCAAAGGTCGCGGCACGGCGTTCGTGGACGAGTCGCTGTGCTACGGCTGCGGGCTTTGCGTGCCGCTGTGCCCGTTCGGCGCTATCCAAGGGGAGGGCGAAGATGCTTAACGTATTGCTGGCAGGAGTGGGCGGCCAAGGCACTGTTCTGGCTGCGAAGGTTCTGGCGAGCGCCGCCCAGTCGAAGCAGTGGCAGGTGCGCACCGCTGAGACCATCGGCATGGCCCAGCGTGGCGGGTCGGTGCTCTCCCATGTGCGCATAGGCTCCGAAGGCGAGGCGGTGTACGCCCCGCTGGTCACCCCGGGCACGGCTGACCTGCTCGTGGCGTTCGAGCCGGGCGAGGCTGCCCGCGCGCTGCCATACCTGAACCGCAGCGGCATCGTGGTCACGGCGCGCTCGACGGTGCAGCCGGTCACGGCGGCGCTGTCGGGGCAGCCCTACGATGGCGAGGGGGTCATCGCCGGCATCCGTGCTGCGCTGGCGGCCCAGGCTCCCGAAGCGCGCCTCGTCGTCGTGGATGACAAGGCAGTGACCCAGGCGGTGGGCACCACGCGGGTGCTCAACATGGTGCTCTTGGCGGCCGCGCTCGGCACCGGGCGCTTCCCGCTTTCCATCGGCGACTTGAAGGATGCGGTCGAGCAGTGCGTCAAGCCGCAGTTCGTGGCGCTGAACCTGGCCGCCATCGACGAGATGACGCAGCAAGCAGCGCCGCTAGAGTAGAATGCAGGAAAGAAGGAAAGACTGCGAAGGGGAGAAGATGGGATTCACCGAGAGCCAATGGGATATGCTGACGAGCGAGCTGGCAACGCTCAAGGAGCGCTCGCCGTTCTACGCGAAGAAGTTCGAGGGCATCGATCTGTCGGATGTGCACACTCAGGCCGATTTCGAGCGCTTGCCGTTCTCCGAGAAGGACGACCTGCGTGCCGCCTACCCGCTCGGGCTGCAGGCGGTCCCAGACGAGGAAGTGGTGCGCATCCATAGCTCGTCGGGCACCACGGGCACCCCGGTCATCATCCCCTATACCCAGCAGGACGTCATCGACTGGGCCACCCAGTTCGCCCGCTGCTACGAGATGGCGGGCATCACCCCGGCCGATCGCATCCAGATAACCCCCGGCTATGGCCTTTGGACCGCCGGCATCGGCTTCCAGCTGGGCGCCGAGCGCCTAGGGGCCATGGCCATACCCATGGGCCCGGGTAACACCGAGAAGCAGCTTCAGATGATGCAGGACCTGAAGTCCACTGTCATCACCGCCACGAGCTCCTACGCGCTGTTGCTTGCCGAGGAGATAGGCAAGCGCGGCCTGCGCGACAAGGTTCACCTGAAGAAGGGCGTCATCGGCTCTGAGCGCTGGGGCGAGAAGATGCGTCATCGCATCGAGACCGAGCTCGGCATCGAGATATACGACATCTACGGCCTGACCGAGGTGTACGGCCCGGGCATCGGCATATCCTGCGATGCCCATGCCGGCATGCACATCTGGGACGACTTCGTGTACATCGAGGTGGTCGATCCCAAGACTGGCGAGGTGCTGCCCGATGGCGAGACCGGCGAGCTCGTGCTCACCACCTTGCGCAAGCAGGGCGCGCCGCTCATCCGCTATCGCACCCACGACCTCACGCGCATCATGCCGGGCACCTGCCCTTGCGGCAGCCATCACCCGCGCATCGACACGCTGGTGGGTCGTACCGACGACATGGTGAAGGTGCGCGGCTGCAACATCTTCCCTGCTCAGATAGAGGAGGTCATCAAGGCCACCGATGGCACTAGCTCGGAGTACCAGGTGATGATAGAGGCCATCGACGGGCGCGACATCCTCACGGTGCTGTTCGAGACGCCGCTCGAAGGCGTCGAGAAGGAGCGCTGCCAGGAGGAGCTGTCGCTCATCTTCAAGGCGAAGCTCGGCTGCACGCCGCGCGCCAAGGGCGTGCCCTTGGGCGAGCTGCCGCGCTCGGAGAAGAAGACGAAGCGCATCTTCGACAGCCGGTACTAAAGGCGCGGCCTTGCCGTGGCCGCGCAAATCAACGGTTTGGTGAATCTAGTGTTTCGGTCAGGCGACAAATAGCGCCGGAGCGGGGACTTCTCACCTGGCAGCTTGGGGGCAACCCCTATAATGCAACCTGTTGTATGTATTGTCGCGCTCGAAAAAAGGAAGGCGCGACGGAGAAAGGGGACACACCCATGAAGATGAAGAAGTGGAGCATCGCTGCCATCGCAGTGGCCCTCGTGGGCGCGCTGGGCATGTTCGGCTGCTCCGGCAGCCAGGAGCAGCAGCCGGCCGCTGACACCGACGCCAGCTACGAGCTGCTGAACGACGGAGAGCTGACGGTCATCCTGTCGCCTGACTACCCGCCGTTCGAGAACCTTGAGAACGGCGAGCTGGAGGGCTTCGAGGTCGACCTGTTCAAGGCCGTTGCCGATCAGATGGGCCTCACCTACGCTCCTGTGTACATGCAGTTCGACGCCATCATCCCGGCTATCGCCGCTGGTGGCCAGGGTGACGTGGGCGTTTCCGGCTTCTCCGTCGACCCCGAGCGCGCCAAGACCATCGACTTCACCGAGATGTTCTACATCGACGACCAGGCTGTGGCCGTCATGGAAGACTCCTCCATCACCGAGGAGAACGCTGCCACCGCGCTGAACAGCTCTGATGTCATCATCGCCGTCCAGACCGGCACCACTGGCGCCGACTATGCGGCTGAGAACTTCCCGAACGCCACCATCCAGGGCTATGGCAGCTCCAACGACTGCTTCGCTGCCATGCAGTCCGGCCAGGCCACTGCTGTGTGCACGAACCTCGCTGTGGTCGCCCAGATGCTCAAGACCGGCTACCCCGATGCCCACGTGGTGCTCCAGGCTGCCACCGGCGAGGAGTACGCTGCTGTGGTGTCTCAGGACAACCCCGGCCTGACCCAGGCGCTCAACGATGCGCTGCAGGTGCTGCAGGACAACGGCACCATCGACGAGCTGAAGCAGAAATGGTTCGCCACTGCCTAAGCTGACCGACCGGTTCCGGGCCTTCCTCCTTGGTGAGGGAGGCCCGTTTCATTTCAGGACGCTCATATGAGGATGAGAGCTATGGACCTCCCGACCACCTTTGGAAAGAACCCGCCGACCGCTGCCCTCGAGGCCCCTTGCGCCGCAAGCCGCATCCTGCGCCTGCTGTGCGTCTTCCTGCTCGCGGCAGGGCTGCTGCTGGCCTTGGCGCCGACGAGCGCCTTCGCCTTGCAGACGGCCAAGTGCACCGCGCGCCCTAACGGCGACACGGGCAGCGAGGTGTACGGCGGCATGGAGACGCGCATCACCTGGGAAGGGCAGATGGCCCCAGACGAGGCTATAAAGGGCCTGTCCATCACACTGCCCCAGGGCACCGCCTACGAGGCGGACGACACGCGCATTACGCTGCTCTCGGGCAAGGACCTCATGACGCGCACCAACGTGAACGCTGAGATAACGGCCAATGGCGAGACGCTTTCCGCGGCCTTCGCCGAGCCCACGGCGGCTAGCGGTTACATCCGCGTTGAGATCTACGGGGTGGTGTTCCCCGCTTCGGGCGGCAACATGTCGCTCGCGGCCACCTACACGCTGGCCGATGACACCACGAAGCCCATCGAGGACATAACCCCCATCACGGTGAAGGGCACCTCGCCCACCGAGCAGCTGGCCCAGTGGCTCGAGCAGCAGGACTGGGTGAAGGCGTGGAACTCCAACAAGTTCCTGCGCCTGTTCTTCAACCCGTCGCTCATCGTGACCAGCTTCCCCGTGGTGTTCCAGGGCTTCCTCATGGCGGTGGGCATCGTGGCGGTGGCGTTCCCGCTGGCCATACCGGTGGGCCTGCTGCTGTCGCTCATGCGCATGTCGAAGCTGCGCGTGCTGCGCGGCATCGGCTCGGTGTACGTCAACGTGGTGCGCGGCACGCCGCTGTTCCTGCAGATATACATCGCCTTCTTCGGCCTGCCGCTGGCGGGCATCCAGATACCGCCGTTCCCGCTGGGCGTCATCGTGCTGTCCATGAACTCGGCGGCGTACCTGTGCGAGATATTCCGCGCGGGCATCCAGTCCATTCCCGTGGGGCAGACCGAGGCTTCGCGCAGCTTGGGCATGAACGGGTTCAAGACCATGGTGTTCGTCATCATCCCGCAGACCATCCTGCGCGTGATACCCACCATGACCAGCGAGTTCATCCTGCTGTACAAGGACACCTCGATGCTGGCCGCCGTGGGCGTCATGGAGGTGGTCATGTACGCGAAGACCATCGTGGCGTCGACGGGCTCCATCACGCCCTACATCGTGGCCGCGTGCTTCTACCTGGTCATCACGTTGCCGCTGGCTAAGCTGGTCGGCCGCCTTGAGGCGCGGCTTTCCGGAGTGGTGACCCCGCGCAAGCGCCCCCGCAAGAAGAGCGCGTCAGAGGTGCCCCAGGTCTACGGCACCGACGCCAAGGGCATAACCGGCTACAAGACCGACATCCTCATCTCGCAGCCCTACATCAAGGTGAACCATGCGCACGAGACGCCGGCCCAAGTGGCGGCGAAGGTGCGCTTCAAGAAGGCGCACCCCGACGACCCGGCGCCGGGCGCTGAGGCAAGCGCGGGCGCGGCGGATGTCGGCCAGGATGGAAGCGACGACGCGGCTGCCGGCCGCGAGGCATAAGGTGGTAGAGAGATGACTGACGTTAAGACGACTGCCATGCACGGCGCTGCAGAAGCCGCCGGCGAGCAGGCGCAGCAGGAGCGGGTCGAGGCCGTCACCGAGGCGGTCGAGCACGGCGAGGTGCGCTTCGATGCGGCCACCCAGCCCATCGTGCGCATCAAGAACCTGTCAAAGGCGTTCGACGACAACGTGGTGCTGCGCGACATAAACCTCGACGTCTGGCGGGGCGAGGTCGTGGTGGTGCTCGGCCCGTCGGGCTCGGGCAAGTCCACCATGCTGCGCTGCATTAACCTGCTGGAGACGCCCACGGGCGGCGAGGTGTGGTTCGAGGACACCGAGATAACCGGCAAAAAGGTGGACATCAACAAGGTGCGCGCCAAGCTGGGCATGGTGTTCCAGAGCTTCAACCTGTTCCCGCACCTGTCGGCCAAGCACAACGTGATGCTGGCCCAGCAGAAGGTGCTCAAGCGCAGCAAGGAGGAAGCCGAGCGCATCGCCATCGAGCGCCTGTCGGAGGTGGGCCTGGCCGACCGCGTGGATTACAAGCCAAGCCAGCTTTCCGGCGGCCAGCAGCAGCGCGTGGCCATCGCCCGCGCCCTGGCCATGGACCCGCACGTCATGCTGTTCGACGAGGCCACGAGCGCGCTCGACCCGGAGCTCGTGCGCGACGTGCTGGGCGTCATGCGCAACCTGGCCAAGAAGGGCATGACCATGATCGTGGTCACCCATGAGATGGGCTTCGCGCGCGACGTGGCCGACCGCGTGATATTCATGGAGGGCGGCCTCATCGTCGAGGAGGGCACCCCCGAGCAGGTGTTTGACAACCCCAAGAGCGAGCGCACCAAAGACTTCCTCGGCCACATATCCTAGGGCCCAGCCCGGCGGCACATGGCGTAGGGAAGGGGCGGCCATGACGAAGACCTCCGATAGCGTTGAAGAGCGCTGCCGCCGCTTGGGGCAGAACATCAGGCAGCGCCGCATGGAGGAGAAGATATCGCAGGCGCGCCTGGCGCTCATGGTGGGCAGCGCGCAGTCGTACATGTACCGCATCGAGGCGGGCCGCGTCCATGTGGGCATCTTCCTCATCTATCGCATCGCGGAGGCGCTGGACTGCACGCCGCGCGACCTTATCGACTTCTAGGCATCGGAGATTCGGGATGAGCATCGAAGACAGCACGACAGCCCAAGCGCCTTGCCGCGTGGCCGCGGTCGTGGTCACCTACAACCGCCGCGAGCTGCTGATGGAGTGCATCGAGCGGCTGCGGGGGCAGGAGGGGCTTGCGCCGGGCGTGGCGCTGGAGGTGCTCGTCATCGACAATGCGAGCACCGACGGGACGGCCGAGGCGGTGGCTGCCCTGGCCGCCGATTCAGGCACCGCGGTGCCGGTGCGCTATTGCAGCACGGGCGCGAACCTGGGCGGGGCCGGTGGCTTCAGCTTCGGCATGCGCGAGGCCGTGGAGCGCGGCTTCGACCTGGCATGGGTGATGGACGACGACTGCATGGCGAACCCCGACAGCCTGGCGGCGCTGCTGCAGGCCGCGGAAGGGCTCGAGGGTGGCTTCGGCTGGCTTTCCAGCGTGGCGCGGTGGAAGGACGGCTCGCCGTGCCGGATGAACATCCAGCGCCACCCGCTCTTCCGGGACATAGAGGACTTCTCGCCAGCGGTGCAGCCTGCCACGCTGGCCTCGTTCGTGAGCCTGCTGGTGCCCGTGCCCGTCATCCGGCGGTTCGGGTTGCCCATCAAGGAGTTCTTCATCTGGACCGACGACTGGGAGTTCACGCGGCGCGTCTCGCGCGAGCTGCCCTGCTACGTGGTGGGGGGCAGCGTGGTCACCCATGCTTCGGCCACCAACAACCCGGGCAACATCATGACCGACGGCCCCGACCGCCTCGACCGCTACGAGCTGGTGTACCGCAACGACGTGGTGCTGTACCGCGGCGAAGGGCTGCGCGGCTGGGCGTACGTGGTCGCGCGGGGCCTCTACCATACGGTGGGAGTGCTGCGGTGCCAGCAGCCGCAGAAGGCGCGGCGCATCGGCATCATCTGGCGTTCGACGCTGCGAGGCATCGGCTTCCGGCCGCCCATCGAGCACGTCGGGTAAGGCTGGCGCGGGCGGCGAAGGCGCGCAACCCTCAGCCTGCGCTCTGAAGCCCAGCAGCCCGCCGCGGCCGGCGTCGCGGGCTGCCCACGGGCTTGGCGCTCCGCCAGCCTAGCGATGCGGTATCTCGACCACCGTGCCGGTGCGGCTCCAGTCTTCCCAATCGAGCACCTCGCCGTCGATGGCCCACTGGGTCCAGTCGACGTCCTCATGCCAGTCGGTGGTGGTGGCCCAGTAGAAGCGCTGGCGCGGCCCCGGCGGCACCTGGAACACCGTCGGGCCGTACTTCGACGCGTCGGCGCCCACCGCGTCGGCGATGGTGGCAGCGTAGTCGAGATGGCCCGTGGGCACGTCGGAGAAGCGCACCGGCTCGGCGGCCTCGGCAGCGCTCTCCGGCGGCTTCACCAGCATGATGACCGAGGTGGGCTCGATGATGCCCTCGGGTGCCAGCTGCCAGTTGCCGTGATCGGCCGTCACCACGATGGTGGCGTCGTCGTAGAGCCCGAGCTCCTTCATCTGGCGCAGGTAGTCGGCCACCAGTGCCAGCGAGCCGCGTGCCTGCTGCTCGCGCGTCGTGGGCGTGGGCGAGGGACGGCCTTCCTCGTCGAGGCTGTAGGGCTTGTGAGGGCCCAGCATGTGGATGAAGCGGAAGCTCTTGGCCTCGTCGTTGAGCGAGACGCGCTGCTCGCTCAGGCCCTGGCCGAAGCGGCCATCGTCCACCATGTACGGGCGTTTCTCCAGCTCGCCGCTAGCGGTGAATGCCTTGTTCAGGTCGTCGGTGGTGAACCAGAACAGCGGCTTGAGCACCCAAGGCATGTCGCGATAGAGCGCCACGCGGTCGAGCGCCGTCAGCATCTTCACGATGTCGAGCGACCGCGGCTCCGCCTCGTGGACGTTCATGGCGAACGGCTCGGCATTCATGATGTCGGTGCCCAGGCTGTCGGTGTAGATGCCCACCGTGTAGCCGGCGTTGCGGATGTCGGGCAGCAGCGTGCTCTTCTGGAACCAGGTGCGCGTGAAGTCGCGGAACGGCTCGGTGCCGTCGGGCATGCGGCCGGTCATGAGGAAGGGCACCGCGTAGCGCGTGGGTATCATGGAGCCGGTGGAGTTGGTGAAGCAGGTGAAGCCGGTGAACTCGTCGAGGAGCCGCGGGTCGTCGGCCAGCGCCTGGTCGAGGTAGCGCTGGTCATAGGTGTCCAGCACGAACACCACCACGTTCTCGTCGGGCGAGAGGGTGTAGAGGCCCTCGTGGGTGGCTACCACGGGCTCGTGCTGCACGCTGTCGAGCACGCGCTGGCTGGTGGCGACGCTCACCACGCTGGCGGTCTGCACCACGAGCAGCGCCGCGCAGGCTACCAGGGAGCCGATGCGGGCGGCCTTGGCGCGCTTGCGGGCCAGCATGGTTGCGGCGGCGATGAGCGCGACCCAGACGAGCGCGCTCGTCACGGTGATGGGCACGAAGCGGTCGAGGTGCAGGTAGTCGCCGTCGGCCACGGGCAATGCGGAGTTCATGAACAGGGCCTGCGCATAGCAGCTGATGCCCAGGGCCGCCACGAGCACCAGCGCGGTGTCGAAGGCGCGCCCGCGCAGGGCCGACAGCAGCAGCGCCAGCACGACGGCGCTGGCCACACCAGCTGCCAGCACCAAGGCCAGTATGTCGTAGAAGCCGAACAGCAGGCCGAACGTACTCTGGCCCACCACCTCGAGCGGCGCTACGATGAACAGGGTGCCTACCAGGAACAGGCTGGCCAGCAGCGCGCGGGCGAAGCGGCCGCGCCAGGCCAGCGGCTTCGGGGCGGCTTGGGCCAGCAGGGTGCGCTTGGCCTCGCGGGCGGCCTCGTCCTCGGCGGCGAACGCGGCGCTGGCACCGGCGGCATCAGGATCGATGGCGACCAGGTCGGGCTCTGCCTGCTTGCGCGCGTCCTCGTCGATGCGCAGCAGGCGCATGAGGGCCCGGCGCGAGCGACGGAACGCCACGCCCAGCACCGCGCTGAGCGCCACGGCCACGCCGGCCAGGGCCTGGATGGTGTAGGTCATCACCGAAGGGTCGACATAGGCCAGCGCCGGGGCGGGGAAGGCCGTGGCTGCCGCCGTGGCGGCAACGATCAGCCATGCGGCATCGTGGAGGCCGAGGGCCAGGCGGCTATGCGCGGTCATGGGCGGCCTCCTTCCGGTCGGCGGGGGCTTCTGGGGTGGGGCCTGCCTGCGGGTTGGCGCCTTCCACGACGCGCGCGGCTGGGGCGTCGCAGGAGGCTTCCGCGCTCTGGCCTTGGGCGGCATCGGCGCGCAGGGTGCCTTCCGCATCGCTGGCGCCTTCCGCGCCCTTCGTCCCCTTCGCCTTCCGCAGCCGCTGCTTCTCCAGCATGGTTGCCAACAGGTACTCCCCGGCAGCTGCCCCGCCGGAGCCCAAGTTGAACACGAAGCCCTCGCGGATGCCGTGGATGCGCTCGCGCCACTGCTCGCGCTGGGCCAGCATGTCGGCCACTGTGGCGGCGAAGCGGTCGAGCTCGTCCATCTTGAGCGAGCGGCCTACGCGGTTGCGCAGCGATATGTCGGTGGAGTCGATGCCGTAGTCGCGCCAGTTGGGGTTGCGCACCTTCGGCGTGGTATCGATGAACACCGCGGGGCGCAGCGTGGTGAAGCAGAACTCGCAGAACACCGACGACCAGTCGGTCACCAGCACGTCGGCGGCCAGGATGGAGCTGTGGGTGCTGAAGTCGCACTCGAAGGACAGCTCGTCGGCGGGCACGTGGGCGTAGCGGGCCAGCAGTGCGTCGAGGCGGGCGCGGTAGCGCTTGATGAACTCGGGGTGCGGGCGCACGACGATGCGGTAGCCCTTGCCCAGCAGGCCGTCCAGCAGCTCGTCCACGCAGCTGTCGAGCAGGTTGTCCTCCTGCCAGCTGGGGGCCAGCAGGATGAGCGGGCGGTCCTTGCCGGCGTTGATGGCTGCCTTGTTCTGGGCGTAGTCGGCCAGCTCGCGGTCGAGCAGGTCGTAGCCGCATTCGACCAGGCGCTTGGCGGGCAGGCCGCGCAGGCCCTCGATGCGGCGCATCTCGGATATCTGGTGCGGGCCGGTGCACAGCAGCGTGTCGTAGTGATCGTACTCGCCCACCGTGGAGGTCATGTCCATCGAGGTCATGTGGTGGAACATGTACACGTACTCGATGTCGCTGCGCACGTAGGAGCGCTTGATGTAGAAGTTGTCCAGGTCACCCAAGGTGGTCACCACCACGTCGGCGTCCATCTTCATCATGAGCGTGATGGCCTTCTTCTCGCCGATGAAGTAGGGGAACAGGCGCGGCTCGCGCTCGGCCAGCTGGAACACCTGGTCGTTGGGGTCGTTGGTGACGTAGTGGATGCGCGCGTTGGAGTGGCCGAGCAGCCACTCGATGGCGCCGCGGAAGTACTTGTAGAAGCCGCTGCCCTCGGAATAGAACACGATGTGCTTGCCCGTGGTGGCGAAGAAGCGCTTGAAGTCGGCCTTCTCGCGCTTGGACAGCATGTCGCGGCGGTACCACTTGGGGCGGTCGGCCGACAGCGCGTTCAGCCCGTCGAGCTCGGCGCGGCTCTCGGCCAGCTCGTCGTAGTCGATTTGCTTGCGCGGGTCGATGATGAGGTTGCAGAGCACCTGCACGAGGATGGCCATGAGGTTCGAGCACACCCAGTAGAAGGCCATGCCGGCGGCCACGAACATGCCCAGGAAGAACGACAGCGCGATGGACAGGCCGTTGGTAGTGTTCTTCTCGGAGCGCGACTGCTCGCGCTGCAGCGGGTTGATGCGGTTCTGGGCGAAGCCGAGGGCCACGGCCGACAATCCTGCGATGATGGGCCACGCCCAGGTCAGGCCGCCGTCCTCGACGGGGATGAGGCCGAGCAGCTCGGTGCCGGGGACGCCTTGGTCGGTGATGCGGTGGATGACGTCCACCAGGCCGAACAGGATGACTATCTGTATGGCCAGGGGAATCAGGCTGAGCATGGGGTGGTAGTGGCGCTCTTTGAACAGCGCGCTCTGGCGTTCGCCGATGGCCTCGGCGTCGCCGAAGTAGCGCACCTTGATGCGGTTGAGGGCGGGCATGAGCTTCACCATGACGATGGAGTTCTGCTGCACCCACAGCGCCATGGGCATGAGCACTACCTTGATGATGAGCGTGAACAGCGCGATGGCGGCCCACCAATTGCCGGTGAGGTCGTAGCAGGGCTGTACGATGAGCGATAAGAGGTCTGCGAGCGCTTCCATAGGGCGGTTTCCGGTTGCCTTCCCCGTTTCCGACAGATGGGCAAGATTATAGACCTATGGCGCCCCCGCTGCGGTGGGGATGAGGCGCAAGAAGAAAGACCGACGCGCTGTTCGCGCGCCGGGCTTGCGATGGTTGGGGCGGGGTGCTGGCTCTGCTATGGGTTGCAGCGGCTGCAAGGCGTGTAGCCTTGGGCCTTGGCGCTGGATAATGAGATGGCGTTTTGGCTCTTCTTCAGGTACTGGCATCCAGAGCGGTGGTATTTGCTGCCGGTATTGGCGATATAGACGGTGTACTCGTTCGCGGCTGCTGCAGCAGCAGCTTGGGCTCTGGCTGCCTCGGCTTGGCGGGCTGCTTCAGCAGCTTCTTTCTCGGCTTTCACCTGATCAGCTTTCTCGGTATCTAGAATAAGCTCAAGGTAGGCAGCGGTGGAGTCTTCTCCCGTGAAGGTGCAGGTGGTGCTGGCGGCTTTGTAGAACGTCTCGCCGTCAGGCATGGCTATGGCATCGAAGGAGAGTATGTACTTGCCGGGGGCGAGGTCGAGCTCGTAAGCTTGGCCGGGTGTGCAAGATTTAGTACCGGATACGGTGAGTCCGTCCTCGGTCGTCCCGGATATGTTCACGGCAACCGTTTCCGGAACACTGGGCTTGCTAGGTGCGCTTGAAGCTGAGCTGCTGGCGCTCGAGCTGCTGTTTGCGCTTGATTTTGAGATCGAGGAATCCGAGTCGCTGCTTGACTTGGTGCTTGGTGCAGCTATCTCCAAGGTAAAGGTTGCTTCTTCAATAGTCGTTTCAGGCTCGGCTTCGGGTTGGTAAGTGCTTGCGAGTGGGGTGGAATCCGGCATATCGGCAGGCCGGTAGGCGCTCGCGACAGCATAGCTGCAGGCGCAGCAAGCTCCGAGCAGCAGGGCACAAGCTGCGATGATGGCAGTTGCTCTGCTGTAGCTGGCTTGGATGCCGTTTTTCTTCAGGAGGTACAGGATAGCTGCGGCGACAATTCCAAGCACTGCGCCTGAAAGCGAGAACAGGAATGTGAGGCTAAGGACGAGTGCGGTTATCGCGAGGGCGAAGGGGAGTTTGCTCAAGTTGCTGTCGGCTGGTGCTGCTGCCGTTGAGACGACAGCGTATCCCACTTTCGCTTCGGTTTCGCTCTCGGTTTGCTTTGCGTTAATACCCTTAAGGCCAGCGACGAATGCTTCGAATATATTGCTCACAGTCGACCCGCTCCTCTGATTTCAGTCATGCGGCAAGTAAATAGTAACATCGCGGAGCAGCTACGGAGAAGTCGCCTGGGTAGCGAGATTGCCGCGAATGATAGAACTTTCCTAATCAATGCCTGAAGAGGTAGCGTGTTTTGCTGGGTGTTAGGGAAAAGGACGGGGGTGCTTAGCAGTTTTTGATGACATCTCGGCAAACCGGAGAGAGTCTCTCCACCGTTTTTTCGAACTTGTCGAGTAGACTATTCTCTTGAAGGAAAGGAGTGAATATGGCAGATGTGCTTGATGTTGCAAAATACGCGCTTGATAAGCTCGGTTACGTCTCGACCATGAAGCTCCAGAAAATAGTCTTCTATAGCCATGCTTATCATCTGGTGCGCCAGGGTCTTCCTCTGTTCGACGACAGAATCGAAGCGTGGGTGAATGGTCCTGTGGTTCGCGCTCTCTTCCAAGAGCATAAGGGCCAGTTCGTCATCTCTGCGGGCTTCTTCGGCGATGTCGATGAAGGTTCCCTTAGCAACGTTGAGAAGGCTTCGATCGATCATGTCATCGCGTGCATCGGCGATATGAGCGGGGCAGATCTCAGCGAGCTGACGCATTCGGAGGCACCATGGGAAACGGCACGCCAAGGTTATGAGCCCAACCAGCGCTCGGACAAGGAGATTACGAAGGAGAGCATCTGCACTTTCTATTCGGGCGCGTCCTTGGGCAACCCTGTGTTCGCTTGAGCGTGAGCGGGCTTTCCAAGAAAGAGGTGCGCAGGGCCGGTGATGCCTTGGTTGCTGCGGGAACGTCGCCTGAGAAGAGGCAGGAAGCAAAGGAAACGGTCAACCGGTGGCGGGAGATTCATCGTCAGCCGTTGCAGAGGCTGCTTGACGATATCCAGCCGCTTCTGGAGCGAAGGCCTGATGCGGTGGTGGCGGGGCGCATCAAGAAGATCGATACCATCATCGACAAGCTGCAACGCCCCAACGCGCCGGATAAGCTCGACACCATGTACGATATTGCCGGATGCCGGATCGTGGTGCCCTTATTGCAGGATCTTGAGGAACTCTGTGCAGAACTGAGCGTCTTGGAGGGCTTCAATGAGGGCCGATCGGCCAGTCGTGATTATATTGCGCATCCACGCCAAGGCGGTTATCGCTGCAGGCATTTGATCTTCAATTACGAAGGGCCGTGGGGTCCCTTTAAGCTTTCGGTTGAATTGCAGGTTAGGACGGAATTGCAGCATGCGTGGGCTACAGCTGTCGAGATGTACGACCGTGCTGCGAAAACGCGGCTGAAATTCAACGAGCTGTTACCTGGGGCTTCTGATTGCTTTGCCTTCATGTCGAAGGTGATAACCCGAATCGAGGGAGGTAAAGGAGAGCGTCAAGACCAGTTGCGGGATTGGCCTGAGGAAGCTGCTAGCTTGCAGGACATGCTCAAGGTACAGGCTGTCTTGAGGGCGGCATGCGATGCCAATTTCCTCGTGATGGGCGAAGGCGATGACCCGCATGGGTATTGCTTGGTCGAGCTCGATTACGAGGTTCAAACAGCAGAAGCAAAACCAATCGAGGGGGAGGGAGCCGTTGCGGCATATCTAGAATCTGAGCTTGCGGCTGAAGGAACGGTCGATGTCCTTCTCCTGTGGGGTACTTCGCTTGAGAAGATGAAAAAGCTGTACCCAAACTACTTCGGTGATATTTCCATGTTCATCAACTTGTTCGACGTGCTCAAGGGGGTGCGTGAAGATGGCTTGCTCAAGGAGGCGGAGCCATTGTTGGCGCCAGAGCGGAAAAGCGACGAGATAGCCTATAGCCTCCTGTGAGCTGCGGTGAATCGATGGCGGCAGGGGGGGGTGAATACATTTCGTCCTGCAACACTATAAAGCCATTATTTTGTGGCCTTGTTGGGATGTGGCGCCTTACGAAGTTAGGCTAATGATGCTTATAATTAGGCCAGCGCATCCTACAAAGAAACCCAGTACACCAAGAAAAAGGCTCACAAAGGCAATTTGAATCGGGATGCGATAGTTGAAATTTGGATGACTGCAGTGGGCTACAATACGCTTAAGAAGAGGTGCTTTGCGAATTGTCCAGTCAGCGCTATAGACATCGCACTCCATTTTCTTGTCGGGATGGTCGGTTGAGCAATCGGAGGCAACGAGTGTGTACGAAATCGACGCAGGTCGTTTGGTTCGATAGCCTCGATCGTTAACGAGATGCTTTACGTCGAGGTCTCTCACCCCGTCTCTGTCGATCATTATGGTGTCGTAATCAAGCCCCTTAATTCTCCCGCTTCCTCTTGCGATTCTATAGATTCTCTTCTGCGTACTTGTGGATGTTATCTCTACCCAGTCCCCACGTTTGATAGAAAGGTTGGTTAGCATCTGATTGTGAATTCTTACGAGGGGGACATCCGCTTCGTAGTCCCAGTCAAAAAGTGACGATTCCCATTTTATGGGCTCAGAAACTTTCTTCATCGGAATACTCCTTTTCGCCAGGAGCGAGGTCGCTTTCAGCTTAGCCTATCTCCCCAGCAGTGATGTTGCTTTGACCTTGACTTTGCTCGCGACAGCGCGTCGGCGGGTACCACAGGGAAGCAGGTCTTCGGCAACATTGATAAGGGTGTCGCCGATGCCGTCCTTGTTGTATTCGGCCATCTCAAGCAGCAATTGCTCGTAGGCGGCGGACTGCCGTGCAGCCATCCAGAAGATTCTGTCGGCTTCCGGCATCTTCTCTGAGAATGGCGAGAGCTCCCGCTTCGTCAGTTCCTTACCCTGCGTGTAGTGCAGCAAGCCAGGGCCGCTTGCCAGGGCATTGCGCCACGGTGACGCATGCTCGACAGCAGCCCAGGTATTCACCTCGGCTACCTCAAGGGCCGGACATGCATCTGCAAATGGGATAGTACCAGCGCCTAAGCGCTCTGACAGAGCGCTTAATGCCGCCTTGAGCACCACCGACGGTTCTAGGAAGCGCACAAGATCCTTGGGCCTTGCATCGAATGCCACGCAAAGCTCGCGGAACAGTTGCAGGACGTTTTCTGCGGATGCCTGCGAACGCAACAGCATGCCATCGATGACCATAAGGGAGCCATCGTACAAATCGAAGCATTGGCCGGTCTGAGCCTGGTAGCATGCCTTCACTGCGTCGTTCTCCTGCAGGTTCAGCGCGCGCTCAAGCGAAAGATCATGCATGCAGGCAAGAGCGCGGTCTCCAAGTGATTCGAACACGTTCGCAGGGTTGGCAAAGAACACCTCGCTACCCTGCATCCACAGGAAATGTTTGGAGTCGGGGAAAAGCCAGGGGATAAGCCAGGGCAACAAAGTTTCTGCTTCGGGCCATGTCATCTCGATTGGCAGCGCGCCCTTATCGAAGCCGTCCCATGAAGTGAAGCGCAGATCAAGGCACGAGGGGCGACCTCCCAGAAGGCCAATAGCTATGCCACATTCGAATTCCGGTTCGCAAAGTACGGTAAGTCGATACTGCTTTTGAGCATCGAGACTGCGAATCAGACTGTCGATGCCAGCGACAAGTTGGTAGGGTGATTCCAGGGGATAGCGCCATACGATATCGACGATCTGGCAGTTGTCATCACTCGACGTTATCGGTTCAGCATTGCATCGATGCAGGTCAAGCGGCGCGGGCGTGTCCATGAAGAACACCATGGGCAACTCGGCAGTGCGCCAGGCGCCTTCGGCGCGAACATGATTCGCAAAAGCGCTGAACAATATCTCGCCGAGGAATCCACAGATGCGCCGCTGCGTTGCGGTGCGTTGCGAGTAATCAAAGCGCCGATCGAACTCCTCCAGTATGCTGAACTCGAACTCGCACAGCCGCTCGAACAGTTCGCGGCGCATGATATAGCAGTTATACCCAAGGTACCGGCTGCCGTTCAGGTAGGCGACGATGTCATCATAGTACTCAGGCTGCACGCGTTGTGCAATCTCAAGCAGTAACTCGAATCCGGCGTCATCGATAAGCCCGTATGCGCGCATGTGCTCGCGGATGGTCTTCTTGGGCCCGTCGGGCGTAGGCACGTTGCGTACATCCCAGTAGAGTGGCGTGATCATGTCCTGCCGAGCCACCGTGGATTCGATCAACGCAGTGTCATCGATGAAGTATTCTTCGATGGTCTGTTGCGAGAGTCGGTCGACCTCGATCTGTCCGTGATCGTTGGTGACGTGTCGCTTGCTGCCAAAGTAGAAGAAGCGTCGGTAATGGCACATGCCGTAGTAGTCGGCATCAAGGTTCTTCCAAGCCCAATACTGAGCGGTCAGCTCGCAGTAGGTGAAGTTGCGGTCAGATAGGTTGTCTCCAACATTGTCAGGATGCGTACCGGCAAGCGGGCTATCAGCGCCAGCAGCTCCTACATGCATAGGGTAGAAGACATCCGAGTGAGGCAGTGCGATCGGCTTATGGCATGAAATGAGGATTTTGATATCCGGCGCGGCCACGGCGGTCTCCTATCGCTCGTCGTTGGCTGGGCTCAGCGCAAACCGATCCTTATGCTCAAGATAGTAATCCAGCATCGCCTTCGTCTGCGGACCGTAGCCCAAATGGCCTACCGCTATATTCTCGCATACCACGATGACGCGGCCTGTGAAGTGCGCGAAATGGCAGATATGCTCCTCGTCGTCGCCTAAGCCGAACTTGCTGCCCACGAACGTGATAGGGAAGCCTTCGAAGAGCTTCCATGCTTCACGGGTGAAGAGAATGGCGCCGATACTGAACCGCACAGGACAGATGGAGTAGGCAAGCGGTTCGGAGGAGAACTCAGCGGTCAGCGCGTCGATATCGCGCAGCTTGGGCTGGGTAGCGCCCCAGAGGTATTTGGCGATAGCGGGATCTTCGAGCACGACCTGGTTATGATGCAGGCCGTCGGTCACCTTTGCTGGCGCAAGGCCGGTAGCACGGAAATCGTCCAGCAAGTCACACTTCTCAAGCAGC
This sequence comes from uncultured Eggerthellaceae bacterium, assembly GCA_910588095.1. Classification (GTDB taxonomy): domain Bacteria; phylum Actinomycetota; class Coriobacteriia; order Coriobacteriales; family Eggerthellaceae; genus D16-63. The sequence goes on along the minus strand of CAJUQH010000006.1, from coordinate 67,415 downwards.
CGCACGTAACCGAAGCAGTTCACGTTGATCAAGGGGGAAACGAAAGCCGGAACGTAGGGGCTGTTCTTCTCAACGGTATCATAGGTTTGCCGTAGGGCCTCGAAAAAGCCTTGGGGAATGAACATGTCCTCGTCAAGCTTGTATATCCATTGCGCTTGAGGGTGCAGCTCGATGGCTTTGTTCTGGATATGAGAAAGGTGGTTTATCTCGGTAGCAAGATACGACCAGCCATGCTCTTCAGCTACTGCCATGAGGCTTTCGTTCCTGAGGCCGCTTGTCATGATGCAGATGTCTATATCTTCGGGTGCGAACAGGGCGATGCGTTTGAATACCTCGTCCCAGAGCGGTTCTTTATAGCCTGCCAGGATGATGCACAGGTTCTCGGAGCCCTTCTGCCTGTCGACGAAGGTGAAGCCGCATGATTTGATCTGCTGGGCCGGAATGCGGTAGTGCCTGTAGGAGCGCCGAGCCTCAAGGGCGGCTCGGCCGAGCTTCGTGCTGTCAATGAGCGAGTACAGGCGTTCTTTGGCTGACATGGCAATCCTTTTCATGCTCTGCTCTGAAGGGGTTTGATGTGGTGATAAGGATACCACTGATGGTTCTGAGGTTGTATTCTGGACAGGGATGCCATGCCTATCTTGCCAGGGACTCGGCTCGTGCATGCGTTTGGGCATTCGGCATCCTGCTGCGTCCAAGGTGTCCGCTCTTGCTAGAATAGGCAATCAGTCTATGTTGCATCTGATTGGAGCGGTGTTTCCATGTGGGGTTTGTTTTTCATCGGCGTCGCCTTCTGTGCAAGCATGCTCTTCCTGCCTGGCTTTTTGCAGTTGCGGGCGATAGGGTTGCGTGCAGCGGCAGCGCTGGCTTGTGCCCCCATAGTCTCGCTGTTCGAGTTGAACATTTTGGGGATCGCTCTCGGCCTTTTGGGCATCTCTGCGGCGTGGTATGGGCTGATCGGCCCTGTTGCGCTGTTGTCTGTTCTGGCGGTACTGGTGCCGGTCTTTAAGGAGCATCGGAATGCCAAGAGTGCCGATTTGGCGTTGCCTGCGCTTCCGATGCGCACCCTTATCTTATACATCATGGTTGCTGTTGTGGTAACGGGGTATTATTTTTTGCTCACCCTCGATGGCCCCGAGTCCTATGCGCAGCTGTTCGACAACGCTTTCCATATGAACCTCATCCACGCATTCACCGAGGCTCAAAGGTACTCGCTGCTCCAGGCGACCGCCTTCCCGACTATCCCCATCGCTGCGATGGGGGACATCTCCTTCTATCCCGCTGCATGGCATGTGGTGGCTGCGCTTTGTTCTAGCGCATTGGGCATCTCGGCTGCCATGGCAGAGAACATAGCCAATACCACGTTCGTGGCCTTTGTGTTCCCGCTGTCCATGGCTTTGTTCTTGGGCAAGGTGTTCGAGGGGAAGCGCGGCCTTATTGCCCTGGGGTCGGTTGCTACGTTGGCGTTCGTGGCGTTTCCGTGGGGCTTCTTGGTCGCGGGACCCCTTTACTCGAACCTAGCATCGTTCGCAGTCTTACCCGCCGTTATGGCGCTCTATATGGCTTGCCTTGAGAGCAAAAGCCGTGCGGGCGCTATGAAGGCGGCCGCATTGATGATGGTGGGCGTTTGCGTGCTGGCTTTCCTGCAGCCTAATGCGGTGTTCACGGCGGCAGTGGTGCTGACCCCGTATACGGCATTGATGCTCTACCGCGTTGTCGAGCCGCGCAAGGGACGCCGGGCTGCGCTTGCTGCGGGAGCGGCCTTCATCGGTTTCGTTGCCGCGGTGTTCTTGGTTGCGCGCTTCGCGCCTTACATATCGAATGTCGTCGCGCAGAATTACGTTCCTTATGCCCCGAAGTACCAGGGGCTTGTCGATTTCATTGACTTGGGTGGCAGGAATGCGGTTGCCCAAGAGGCCTTGGCGGTCTTGGTGCTACTAGGCATCGTGTATTCGCTGAGCATAAAGCGCTATCGCTGGCTGATTCCGGCTCTTGCGTTCTTCGGCGTAGCTTATTGGAGCGCCGCATCGTTCAGAAACGGGATTCTCGGCACCTACTTCTCGGGGTTTTGGTACAACGATGTAGACCGTATAGCGGCTTGTGCGGTATTCGTAATGGTGCCACTGGCTTGTCTTGGCTTCTATGCGGTAGCAAAAGCGGCAGCTAGCTTGGCGACGGTCGCCTGGAGTCGCTGCGATGGGCGCTATGCTGCTGGTGCATGCATTGCCGCTCTCTGTGTGGCTATCTATACGCCCAGCTTCATCCTGGCCGGCCATGGCTATGTGGATACGGCGTTTGGCGGCCGCGCTGCGCAGCTCTCATCGCTCGCGGAAGGCCGGAAATGCCTTACGGAAGACGAGGCCGCTTTCCTAGAGGCCTGCGAGGCTATCACCGCGGAAGACGGGGGAGTGATTGCCAACGTTCCCTTTGACGGAAGCGCATTCGCCTATGAATCGAGCGGCATCAACGCGCTCTACCGTCACTTTTTCAAGGAGTCAACGCCTGACCAGCTTCTCATTCGTGAAGGGATCGATCGCATAGGCTCGGATCCTGCGGTGCGCCAAGCAGCGGACAACCTCGGCATCAAATACGTGCTTCTGCTGGATGCTGGCGACACTGAAGCGGCGACCCTATATCGCGAGTTCCTTGACAAGGATGACTGGAAGGGCTTCTTCAATATCACTGATAGCACTGAGGGGCTGGAACCTGTCCTTTCCGAAGGCGATATGCGCTTGTACCGTATCGGCGACTAGGCGATGGCGGACTTGCGCCCCGCCTTTCCGATCAACAGCGCTTTCTCGAGCAGCTGCCGGTCGTGGCTGGAAAGCACCTGGTCGTTCCCGATGAACACGAGTTCGTCGATGTCATCGGCATAGGTCTGGAGGTAATCGATGGCCGCGGCGATGCTATCCAGGTCGACGGGGTCGGCGTAGAGCACCAGCATGTTCCGCAGGCCGGCATAGCTGCCGAGCGTGAACGCGTGCTCACGCTGCAGCGATGCCGATACGGCCACCGAGCGCGACGGCGCTATGCCAAGCTTATGGTATTCGTCGACCATCCACTCGTTTAGCAGACGATTAGCGTGGTAGACGTCGTTGCCCACGAGCCGCAGCACTTCCATGCCTGCTTCACGGAAGGGGTCGAGGCAATCTTCGAATATCTCTGTGTGGTCGTTGCCGACGGCGATAAGCCGATCGAAGTTGTCGACAATGGCTTCGCGCACAGGGGCATCGACGGTGTGCTGCGTTTCCACAAAGAACAATGGCGCTTCGATGGCATACATGTAGGGGGACAGCACGAGAAGATCCTCAAAGCACTCCTTGTAAGAGAGGAATGCGGTGCGCCCCCATGCACCACCCTGTTCGGTCGCATAGCGGTAAGCCTTCAGTGCCAATAAGTCTTTCCGCTCGTCTTCTAGGATCGTCACTTTGGCATCGGCATAGCGCAAGGCGAAGGAATCCAGGATGCCACGGCGGAACTCATTGGATGACCCAAGGATGATGATCTCGGATGGTTGCAGCTGATTCAGGTAGTCAAGGACGGCGTCTGGCACCAAATCAGCGGCAATGGGCAAAAGAGGCGCTTCCAGTATGCGCGAAAGCTCGATTCCGAGCATGTTGTCGGCGCGTGAGTCATCTCGGACGATGATGACCTTGTCGGGCTGTGGATGCATGCGCCGAGCCATGTCAATGGCGGTACCATAGCGGCTATCGCCGGCTACCACATCGGTTAGCTCTCCCAGAGGCACAACAGAGCCATCGTTCTCAACGGCCAGCATATGGGCCTCAGATTCGGGACTGCCCTCGCGGCCGCCGATCATGCGGTAGGTCTCGCATACGTCATGGGCGGCACCGATCATGCGCACATGGCTCTTCTCGATCCAGATGGCCTTGTTGCAAAGGCGCTCTATCTGGTTGGTGTCATGAGAGACGAACAGCACGGTCACCTGGTGATCCTTGATCAGCGAATTGATGCGACGCTCGCATTTTTGTTGGAACATGAAGTCGCCAACAGACAGTACCTCATCGACGATGAGGATATCAGGGATCGTGGCGGTGGCTACAGCAAAGGCTATACGCGCGACCATGCCCGAAGAGTAGTTCTTTAGCGGCATATCCAAGAACTTCTCGATCTCGGCGAACTGCACGATGTCGTCAAAGTGGCTTTCGATGAAGTCCTTGGTGTATCCGAGCAGCGCACCGTTCAGGTAAATGTTCTCGCGCGCTGTCAGGTCCATATCGAAGCCAGCACCGAGCTCGATGAGCGGGGCGATGTTGCCTTTAGTGGTGCAAGAACCCTCGCTTGGGTCGAGCACGCCAGCGATGATCTTGAGGATGGTGGACTTGCCCGACCCGTTGGTGCCGAGCACGCCGAATACGTCGCCGCGCTTCACCTGGAATGTCACGTCGTTGAGTGCGCGGAATTCCTTGAAGCGCAGTTCTCGGCGAGCCAGCGCGATGGCGTACTCTTTGAGCGAGCTCATGCGTTCGCTGGCCATATTGAATATCATGGAAACATGGTCGACATCTACCATGACTTCCTTGTCGTCATCGTGGAAGTCCTCCAGATGCACGCCGAGGAATAGCTTGTTCGGGTTGTCTGTCATAGCTGCGCCTATACGTGGAGGATGAACTTGCTCTGCGTTTTATTGAATACGAGGTAGCCTGCGATAAATGTAAGCGCTCCCATGCCCAGGCAGATAAGGTTCTCGGTCAGGCTGGGCGTCTGGCCCCACAGCACGATCTCTCGGAAGTACGTGATCATGTGGTACATGGGATTGAACTCTTCGGCGACTAGCATCCAGTCAGGCAGGATGCTGACAGGGTAGAAGATAGGCGTGGCATAGGTCCAAGCCAGGATGATGACCTTCCAGAGCTGCACGATATCCGTGAAGAACACGGCGAGGGCTGCCAGCATCATGCCGAGGCCAGCGCTAAGCAGCGCCACATAGAACAGCAGCAATGGCAAGAACAGGATGTTGGCGGTCGGGGCTATCTGGAAGAAGGCGATCACCATGACCACGGCCAGCAGCGAGAACAAGAAGTTCACGAATTGGAACAGCACGCGCTCGAGCGGGAAGATGATCTTCTTGATGCGGATCTTCTTTATGAGCGAAGCGGAATCGAGGATGGAGTTCATGGCGCTGGTGGTGGAGTCCCCCATAAGGGAGAACAGCACGTTGCCTAAAATGAGGTAAATCGGGTAGTATTCGATCTCGAACTTGAAGAATGCGCTGAATACGGCAGTGAGCACGCACATCATGAGCAATGGCGTGAGCACCGACCAAAGGCACCCGAGCACGCTGCCCCGGTACTTCAGCTTGAAGTCCTTCTTGACCAGGGAACGGACGATGAACCAGTCGCGCTGCCAGCCAGGCTTCGAGAAGCTTTCTGTTTGTTCTTGCAAGTCTATTCCTTAAGCTCGTGAGTCGTTTGAATTCAGCCTATGTTCCAGCAATGCCAGCTCCTGCACGAGCGTCTTGGCGCGTTGCTGCTGCTTGCTCACGATGATGCTCAGCGACAGCGCGATGACCATGAAGAAGAACAGCGCCAAGAAGAACACGAAGTTCGAGGCGACGTTGAATCCGAGTAGGTAAGCCAGCCCGAACAGCGGCGCAGGGAAGATGGCGCACAAGCACGCGACCAGCGCGAGTCCGAGCCAGAGCAGCGAGTACTTGAGCAGCAACCGCCCTTTCGCCACCTGGATGCAGACCGCAGCAGCGAATAGGATGGAGCAGAGCGCCACTACAAGGCCGAGTATCGAGAACATCATGCGCGCATCGCTCCTTAGTGCCTTATCGAGCCGGTTATGAGTATGGCCAGCGTCACCTTGACCATATAGTAAATGCTCGAAAGCTTGTGGATGGACGATTCGCCGGCAATGCGCTCGTTCATGGAGACGGGGGCCTCGCTCACCTTCAGCCCTCGCTGGTGAGCTTCGGCAATCGATTCAGGCTCAGGGTAGTCGGTAGGGTAGAACTTGGCGAAAAGCTCGATGGCACGGGGGCCGCATGCGCGGAAGCCAGAGGTGGGATCGGTGAACTTCTGACCGGTCACAAGCTTTAGCAGCTTGGAAAGCCACGTGATGCCTACGCGGCGCATGAAGGTCGACCTGAAGTCCGAGACCCCTTCTGCAAGGAAGCGAGAGCCGATGACGAGGTCGTTCCCTTCGGCAATGCCCTTGAGAAGCGCAGGGATGTAGCTTGCATCGTGCTGCCCATCGCCATCGAACTGAATGTCCACATCGTAGCCGTGCCTCTGGGCATACTTATGCCCGGTTTGCACCGCACCGCCGATGCCCAGGTTGCACTTCAGGTCGACGACGTTGATGTCATGCTCGCGGCATACGCGGAGGGTGGAGTCGGTAGAGCCGTCGTTGATAACTACATAGTCATAACCTGCGTTCATCACGCTCTCAACGACGGAGACGATGCTCTTCTCCTCGTTGTAGGCGGGGATGATGACGAGTATCTTCGGGGTGGCTCCCATGAATGGCGATTGCTCCGCTATCGGTCGTTGTCGGCTGGTAGTGCCATCTTATCAAATGTTGCCATGAGGGTCTTGGCTGTCTGTTCCCAGCTGAATAGCTCGCGTACCCGATGGCCGACGTTGGCGCCGCACTGGTGTAGGTAGTCGCGATTGTTGCAGAAGCGAAGGATGGCCTGCTGGATGGTGCCAGTCGATACATCAGGGATGACCTGGCCGTAATCGTCAGTGGGCATGAGCTCACGGGCGCCCCCTGTGTCGGTTACGATGATGCCGAGACCATGGGCCGCGGCCTCGAGCATCGAGGTGGAGAACCCTTCCGAGACGGTTGGCAAGCAGAATACGTCGCTTTGCGCGAGCAGCGCCGAGATATCTTCCATGCTCAAGCGGCCAAGAAGGTGGATGTTCTTCGAACCCAGCTCGGCGATTTCCTTCGCCTTGGGGCCGTCACCGGCGATGAGCAGGTGAGCGTTGTCATGCCCCTTGGTCGCCAATCTCTCCACAGCCGCGCAGGCTCGCATGATGCCCTTTTCTTCCATCAGGCGCCCGGTGAATGCCACGATGAAGGCATCGTCGGGAAGGCCAAGCTCGCTTCTGAAACTGCGGTTCGATGACGACATGACGAAATCGTCCGCATCGATGGCGTTGTACAGGATGCTTGCGTTCTGGATGCCGAAATGCTCGAGCCATTCGACGCTCTTCTCCGACACGCCGCAGTAATGGCTGCAATGGCGCTTGTCGATGGCGGTGATCAGATGCTCGTAGCGCTGGATGAAGAAATCGAGGAAAGGGTTCGCCATCGTCAGGTGGGCAGAGCCGTGATCCAGTGTGATGGCGGGCAGCCCTCGGGACTCGGCGAACTTCAGCCCGAAGATGCTGGTAGGGTAGAAGCGCTGGTTCACGAGGATGCGGTCTATGGGTTGTTCGCGCAGCCACTTCATGAGCCCATCGAGCTTCGCGCCCTTCTTTGGTGCGGCGAAGCGCTTGTTGAGCAGGAGATGGCTTGGTACGCGTACGACGGTCACGCCGTCCTCTTCTGCGATTCCTGGGTTGTCCTCTAGGGCCGATGTGACGACGATGGCCTTCTGCCCGGACGCCACAAGGGCGTGCGCCAAATTCGCAGTGTACTTCTCAACTCCGCTGAAGTTTGGCAGATAGAAGGTGGATATGATGCAGTAGGTGCTCATGAGATGCTTTCTTGGCTCGCAAATATTATGGATAGTGTAGCGTTAGAGGGGTGGGTGTTGCGAACGAAAACCAGCATTATCCGATGGTATCTGCGTATCTGATATATGGGCAATCCTCTCGTTTGATACACTGGTGGACACCTTGTCATAATGGCTCCGATTCCGAAAAGAGGGGATTGAGGTTGCAGAGCACCCACGACATCCTATCTAAGATAAAAGAGCGAAACCTCGTTTGCGGCACAGTGGGCCTTGGTTACGTAGGCTTGCCGCTTGCGGTCGAGAAGGCCAAAGCTGGCTTCAAGACGCTGGGCTTCGATGTCCAGCAGGAGAAGGCCGACATGGTCAATGCGGGCCATAACTACATCGGCGATGTGGTGAATGAAGACCTTGAGCAGCTAGTAAAGGATGGCATGATCAAGGCTTCGACGGACTTTTCCGGAATCAAGGATTGTGACTTCGTTGCCATCTGCGTTCCTACGCCGCTCGACGTGCACCAGCAGCCCGACACCTCTTACATGGAAGCTTCGGCGCGAGAAATTGCCCCCTACCTGAAGCCTGGCGTGATGGTGGTGCTCGAATCCACCACGTACCCTGGCACCACCGAAGAGCTCATACGCCCTATCCTTGAAGAGGGATCGGGCATGAATTGCGGTGAGGACTTCTTCCTTGGCTTCAGTCCCGAGCGCGTCGACCCAGGCAACCTCATCTACAAGACGAAGAACACCCCTAAGGTGGTCGGCGCCATCGGCGACGATGCCCTGGAATGCATCGCTGCGGTCTATGAGGCAGTGCTCGAAGGTGGTGTGACGCGCGTCTCCTCTCCGGCTGTGGCGGAGATGGAGAAGATCCTTGAGAACACTTATCGTAACGTGAACATTGGTCTTGTGAACGAGCTTGCGATGCTTTGCGATCGCATGGGTATCGATGTATGGGAGGTCATCGATGCGGCCAAGACGAAGCCCTATGGTTTCACGGCGTTTTATCCTGGCCCCGGCCTTGGTGGGCATTGCATCCCGCTCGACCCCTATTACCTCTCATGGAAGGCGCGTGAGTACGGGTTCCATACCTCGATGATCGAGGCATCGATGATGGTGAACGACCGCATGCCGGAGTACTGCGTCGACCGTGCAGCCCGCGTGCTCAATGAGCAAGGCAAGGCGCTTAATGGCGCCGATGTGCTTGTGCTCGGGGTGGCGTACAAGCAGGACATCGATGACTACCGCGAAAGCCCAGCGCTTCGTGTCATCGAGTGCCTGGAAAGCCGTGGTGCGAACGTGCGCTACTACGACCCATGGGTGGCCGAGTACCATCATAAGGGCGAATCGAAGCAGTCTATCCCGGAGCTGACGCCTAGCACCGTTGCTGATGCCGACCTGGTCATGATTACGTGTATGCATACGAATGTTGATTATGATTTGGTGCAACAAAATGCCAAGGCTATCTTCGACACCAAGAATGCCATGAGGAACGTCGAGACGCGCGATAACATCGAGGTGCTGTAACCCATGAAATACGCGCTCATCGGCTGCGGTCATATTGCGCCAGGGGCCTGTGGTCTCTGCGCTTCGTTGACGGTGCCCCGTTCATAGAGGTACGGCGGCATGGTTTTCTCAAGCAGTGTCTTTCTCTTCGCGTTCCTGCCGCTTTTCTTGGCGGTTTATTTCATCATTCCTTGGCGGCCAGCGAAAAATGTCGTGCTGCTGCTGTTCAGCTTGCTGTTCTATGCATGGGGCGAGCCCATTTACGTCTTCCTGATGATTGGCTCCATCATCGTCAACTGGCTGATGGCGCTTGTCATAGACCGCTTCCAGACAAAGCGCCCGCGGCTTGGTGCGCTTATCGTTGCACTAGTGGTCAACATCGGCATCTTGGGGCTCTTTAAGTACGAGACGTTCGCCGCTGCGAACGTGAACCGGGTGTTGGGCGAGGGATTCCTCGTCGACTTGCAGTTGGCTCTGCCCATCGGCATATCGTTCTTCACGCTGCAGGCCATCAGCTATATTGTGGACGTGTACCGCGGGAAGGTGCAATCGCAGGGGAACGTGCTGTACCTCGGCATGTACATCGCTATGTTCCCGCAGCTGGTGGCAGGCCCCATCGTGCGCTATTCGCAGATAGAGGCCGAGATAGACAATCGTACGGTCACGCTAGAGAAGTTCGCGCAGGGCTTGCGCCTGTTCGTCATCGGACTGGGGAAGAAGGTGCTGCTGGCGAACACTGTCGCCATCTTGGCCAACTCGCTGCTGTCTCAGCCGGCTGAGGCCATCGGCTTCATCGGATGCTTCTCGGGTGTGCTGGCGTACACCTTCCAAATCTACTTCGATTTCTCCGGCTACTCCGATATGGCCATCGGCTTGGGTAAGATGATGGGCTTCGACTACCCGCGTAACTTCAACTATCCGTATACTTCAAAATCGGTTACGGAGTTCTGGCGGCGTTGGCATATGACGCTCGGCGGCTTTTTCCGCGATTACGTCTACATCCCGTTGGGCGGGTCGCGGGTGTCGGTGCCGAGGTGGATGCTCAACATCATGATCGTCTGGGGGCTGACTGGCATTTGGCATGGCGCGGCGTGGAACTTCCTTCTATGGGGCCTGTATTATGGTGTGTTGCTGATGGCTGAGAAGCTCTTCCTGCTGAAGGTACTTGAGAAGCTTCCGAGCGCATTTGGGCATCTGTGGTGCATCATCACGTTCTTCTTCGGCTGGCTGTTGTTCGCGGTAAGCGGGCTGCACAACGTGGCAGATTGGGCCTTCGGCGTGTTCGGCGCATACGGTTTCACGGGCACTTCGACGTTGTGGGAGCTGCAATCATGGAGCTACGTTTCGCTACTGCCCATCCTCATTGTGGGTTCTACGCCGATTTTCCCTTGGATTCGCAAGCGCTTTCAAGCGTGGGCTGGTGGCGATTCGGCCGCAGGCATCGTGGCTGCGCCGGAGAAGGGCAACGATTTCGTGCCGCCGTGCGAGATTGTCATTCCTGAGGGGGCTCAGCCGGCCCGCGCCCGCATATGCGCGGCGGTCAACGTGGCGAGTGACGTGGCGCTGTTCGCCATCCTTGTTATGAGCTGCATGTCCATCGTCTCCGGTGGCTACAACCCCTTTATCTACTTCCAGTTCTGATGGTGAGGGGGGGGCTGTTGAGGCTGCGGAACATGCTCTTTGCGGCCGTTATCGGCATCGTGATGTTGGCTCCAGCTGTGCTCTTCTGCTCCCAGCGGGTGCTTCACATGGGTTTGCCGGCATGGCTGAGCGCGGAGGAGGCGACCTACCTTTCCGGCGGTGGCTCTGATGTGAACCTGCGGGCGCAGGCCACGCTCCATGGGTTCGCGTCCGGCTCCTTCCAGGATGCGCTTACGACCGAGATTGGTAATTTCGTGCCAGCGAAGGCGTCGGCGTTGCTGGGGAATGCGGCGCTGCAGAGGGGTGCCATCGCGGCGTCCGATAGCTTGTTCGGGTGGGGATTCTATCCGACCTATTACGGCAGTCGTGTTTATTATCTGCCTGAATACGACGCTCTTGCCGGTCTGCCCATGCGCGATACCGAAGAGGTGCGTGCGGGCCTTAGGGCGTTTGCTGAGGGCCTTGCAAGGTTCGCCGATGCCCACCTCGACAAAGATTTTCATGTTGTCATCCCCGATAGCTGGGCTCTTTCCGCCCTGTTCCCCTCTTCGAGGCTGGTGAATGACCCTCTTGATGCCGAAAAGGTGGAAGATTTACTGCGGGAAAGCTGGGGAGGGTGCTCTAACGTGTTCCTCTCCATTGCGGCCTATGACGAACCGAGCCAGTTCATGCGCGATTTCTACCATACTGACGGGCACTGGAACGGCTATGGCGCGCTAAGGGCGTATGAGGGCTTGTCGCAGGCGATGCCGCAAGCACGCAGCGTCTGGGTGGATGGTCGGATCGAAGGGCCAATCTTCAATGGGCAAAGCGCTCGGCAGGGCCTCATGCTCATGGATTATCCTGCGGACGAACCGAGGTTCGACATGTCGACGCTGCGCGTCGTGAGTGGGGAGACAGGATGGGTTACAGCGGGAGACGGGCAGATGTTCGGCGAATACCCGCTGGAGGCGGAATTCAACTTCTATGCATCTTGGTATGGCGGTGATAGTAACACGGTTATCGTGAACGAGGACGGGCAGGATGATGTCCTGCTCATCAGTGATTCTTTCGGTGATGCCTTCAGGTGGGTGCTGGCGCAATCGTTTGGCACGGTTTATAACTGTGTTGACCTTCACTCCAAGGTCAAGGGTGAAGAGGCCCTTGAAGAACGAATCGCGCAGTCGGATGCGGACACCGTCGTCTTCGTTGGGCAGTTGAGTGATTATATGAGTTTCGTCGAGCGGTGCCCCGAATACTTCGATTCACATCCATAATCGAAGGAAGGGCCTTGCGCGTGCAAGGGAACTGGCAAAGGCGTTTTGATACTGCAGAAGGGTGTTTGGAGCCATATGAGATACGCTCTCATCGGTTGCGGCCGCATCGCGGTCAACCACGTGAAGGCCGTCGCTAACAACGGCCTTGAGTTCATCGCCATGTGCGACATTGATGACTCGAAGTTTGATGTCATGCTGGACAAGGCCGGCTGCGGCAGCTTTCCGGAGGCGGCGCGCTATGGAAACTACCGGCAGATGTTGGAAGAGCATCCCGAGATTGAGTTGGTTGCCATCGCCACAGAGAGCGGCGAGCACGCGCGCATAGCGCTCGACTGCATCGACGCCGGCAAGAACGTCATCATCGAGAAGCCCATGGCTATGTCAATGGCTGATGCCGATGAGATCATCCGCCGGGCGGAGGCGAAAGGCGTCAAGGTTTCAGCCTGCCATCAGAACCGTTTCAACGTGGCTGTGCAGAAGATGCGCGAGGCACTCGAGGCGGGCCGCTTCGGCAGGCTCTCTCATGGTTCCATTCATGTGCGCTGGAACCGCAACCGCGGCTATTACGATCAGGCGCCTTGGCGCGGCACCTGGGAGCAAGACGGCGGCTGTCTGATGAACCAATGCATCCACGGTATCGACCTGCTGCGATGGATGATGGGCGACGAGGTGGTTGAGGTCTTCGGCGTCACACGCCAGCAGTTCCATGATTACCTTGAGGCGGAGGATGCCGGCATGGCGGTGGTGAAGTTCGCCAACGGCGCCATCGGCACCATCGAGGGCACTACCAATGTCTACCCGCAGAACCTTGAGGAGACGTTGTACTTGTTCGGCGAGGATGGCACGGTGAAGGTGGGCGGCACATCGACCAACAACATCGACGTATGGGATTTCGTGGACGAGACCGCGGATGACCAGGCGAACAAGGGGCTTGAGGAGCAGACGTCGAACGTCTACGGCAATGGCCATACGGCGCTCTATGCCGATGTCGTCGATGCCATTAAGAACGACCGCGCACCTTATGTTGATGCGGTGGCCGGTCGCAATGCGCTTGAAATGGTGCTTGCCATCTACAAGAGCCAGAAGACCGGTCGGCCGGTGAGTCTGCCGCTCGATGGCTTCGCCAGCTCTGACATGGCAGGTGAGTTTTAATGGCGAAGCGCTCTTTCTCTGAGCTGATGGACTTGAGCACGGAGGAACTTATAGCATCGGTCAATGAGATCCCGCTGCGCTTTCGGAAGCTCCTCGCCACGTACTATCCTGACGCGCATGTCCGGCGCGCCTGCCTGAGGAGTATCGGCGTCGTTTTCGCTGATGATTCGTCTTTCGCCAATATGGGGTTCACGGTGGTGCCGAACATGCCTGCCGATGTGCATGTGTACATCGGCAGCAACGTTTCTATCGCCCCGAATGTCACGTGCGTTTGCGACAGCTGTGCGAATAACGGACAGGAAATCAATGCGTACGCCTACGTTGCCGACCGTCTGACGAAGAAGGCGGACATCCATATCGAGGATGAGGTATGGATAGGAGCGCATGCGACTATCCTACCCGGTGTAACGGTGGGCCGCTGTGCCGTCATCGGCGCTGGTTGCGTCCTTACGAAGGATGCGGAGCCCTATGGCATCTATGCTGGCGTGCCGGGCAGGAAGATTGGCGACGTGCGCCAATGGGAGGTGGATTATGAACGTTGATAAGGAGGCATATCAACGGTTCTGCGAGAAGAATTTGGCCCCCATATTCTCTCAGCCATGGTGGATGGATGCCATTTGCGGAGAGGATGCGTGGGATGTATGGCTATGCCGCCATGGCGATGAAATCGTGGCTGCAATGCCGTATTACATGGAGGACCGCGCGGGATTGCGCTACATCACGAAGGCGCCGTTGACGCAGAACAACGGCCTCATCTTCTCGCATGGGGCGAACTCGACCCCGCTCTCGCGCCAGAAGGCCGAAGAGAAGATCGTCGATGAGGCATGCGCGTTCATCGAGGGCCTTGGGGTCGATGTCTACGAGCAGCAGTATCATCACTCCTTCAGCAATTGGAGCCCCTTCCATTGGAACGGCTACGAGGCGATCCCTCGCTATACCTATGTGATCGATGACACTTCTGATATCAATGCGGTCGAGGCCGCCCTTTCAAGCGGGCATAGAAGGGATATCCGCAAGGGAGGCCGGAACGGGTCGCTGCGTAAGGGCCTCGACCCTGAGACGTTCTATGCGGAGCATGAGAAGATATTCGCGAAGCAAGGACTGCCCTGCCCGTTCTCTAAAGAGCTATGGCTGAGGTTGCATGCTGCCATCGTCGGCCATGGCGCTGGCGAGGCCGTGTATATGGAGACGCCCGATGGCGATATCGCGAGCTTGGCGTTCCTTGTGTGGGATGACCGCGCCGTTTACCTTCTGCTAGGGGGTAGCATGCCGGATTTCCAGCGGTTGGACACTTACAGCATGCTGGTATGGGAGAGCATTAAAATCGCCCATGAGAAGGGACTCGCCTATGATTTTGAGGGTTCCATGATCAAGCGGATAGCTCGGTCGTTCCGGGAGTACGGGGCTGAGCCGAAGCTGTATTTTCGCATTCGGAAGGTGTTCAATCCGGAAGTGGTGCTGGCGGAGGCCAAGCAGAAGATTGCGAGGTTGGGTGATGATGCAGTTTAGGGATTTGCAGGCTCAATACGGTCGGCTGCAGCCCGATATCGATGCTGCAGTGTCGGCAGTGCTGGCGGGCGGACGCTACATCGGTGGCATCCTCGTGCAGGAGCTGGAGAGCCAGCTTGCCGATTATGTTGGCGTCAAGCATTGCATCACGTGCGGCAATGGCACCGATGCACTCCAGCTGGCACTCATGGCATGGGGTGTCGGGCGGGGTGATGCTGTCTTCGTGCCGGATTTCACGTTCTTCTCAAGCGGCGAGGTGGTGCCTGCGGTAGGCGCTACGCCGGTCTTCGTCGACGTGAACGGCCGAACCTTCAACCTGGATGCCTCAAAACTTGAGAAGGCGGTCTTGGCCGTCGAGCAGGAAGGTCGGTTGCGTCCCCGTGTGGTCGTTGCGGTCGACCTCTTCGGGTTGCCGGCTGATTACTCTGCCATCCGTGACGTTTGCGATCGTCATGACTTGCTTCTTCTGGAAGATGGGGCGCAGGGCTTCGGCGGCTCCATCGACGGTAGGATGGCGTGCTCGTTCGGTGATATCTCCACGACGAGCTTCTTCCCGGCGAAGCCCCTCGGCTGTTACGGCGACGGAGGAGCCGTATTCACCGATAGCGATGAATGGGCGGCGCTCATCCGCAGCTATGCGGTGCATGGCAAGGGCACGATGAAGTACGACAATGTGCGCATCGGCATGAACAGTCGCCTCGATACTGTTCAGGCGGCTATCCTGCAGGTGAAGCTAAGCGCATTCATCGATTATGAGCTCGATGCAGTGAATAAAGTTGCGGCCGCCTATAACGACCTGCTGCGCTCAGCAGGGCTGCCTGAGGAGGGCGTCGCCTTGCCGGAAGTTCCGGCGGGTTTCCGAAGCTCATGGGCGCAGTACACCATTCAGCTGCCCGATAGCTGCAACCGCGATTCGCTGCAGGAGGAGCTGACGGGCCAGGGCATCCCCACCATGGTCTACTATCCCAAGCCGATGAGCGCCCAGGGGGCGTTCCAGAGGTGTTGCGTCCCCTGCTCTGGCGAGCAAGCGGCCCTGCTCTGCCGTTCGGTTCTCAGCCTCCCATGCGGGCCGGATATCGATGCTGCCGCTCAGCAGTTGGTTGCTAATGCACTCAGTTGCAAGTTGGTGGGGTGAGCGCGATGCCAGGATTCTTCTTTGGGAATATGGGTGCGGCGACGTTGGACAACGTCCGTAATGAGGGGTGTGTCTGCGAAAGCCGTCAATCCGGTGGGCTGCATTATGCGCGCAACACCCTTGACCGCTTCATGGCAGACAAGGCGTTCTATGAGGACGACCGCTTCATCATCATGGCGGAAGGGGCCCTTCTGAATAAAGGCGAACTTTTCGCCGAATATGCCGTTGATGCGATGCCTCAGCTGATAATTAATGCGTATTTGCGCCGAGGTGATACGTTCTTTGCGGATTTCCGCGGCCCCTTCTCAGGTGCGTTGTATGAGAAGAGAACTCGACGATGGATAGCCTACACGAGCCATTGCGGTGATAATTCAGTCTTCTATTATGCCGACGGTGCGGGGCGCTTCTGCTTTGGCTCGCAGGTGAATTACATCCTCGAGGCTTTGCGGGAGAACAGCATCCCGCTTACCGTGAATGAGGCGGCGGTGTACGCTATGCTGACCTATGCTTTTATGGTCGACGATGCGACGTATGCCCAAGAGGTGAAGAGGCTCCTTCCAGGATGCTATGCGGTCATCGAGCACGGCAAGGTGTCTATCAGGGATTACTATCGTCCGAAATCCCAGCTTATCGATATATCAGACCTGAACCACGAGCAGGTCGTAGAGGAGATGGACCGTCGTTTCAGACAGGCGGTGGAACGGGAGTTCTCCAAGGACGAAGAATATGGCGTCCAGCACCTATGTGATCTGAGCGGTGGCCTCGACTCCCGTATGACTAACTGGGTTGCGCATGATATGGGGTATGAGAACTGCCTGAACATAACGTTCTCGCAATCGGGCTATACCGATGAAGTGGTATCGGAGCAGATAGCGGAGGCTCTGGGCAACAATCTCCTGTTCCGCCCTTCCGAAAACATTCACTATTTGCTGAATCCGGAGCGGATCATCTCAATGAACTACGGGCTCGGGCTGTACTCGGGCATCGGGCCGGGTGAATCGCTGCTTAGCGACTTGAATATAGGCAAGTATGGCATCGAGCACACCGGGCAGGTGGGAGATGTCGTCATCGGCACATTCATCCAGCACGGGGAGACGGCGGCATCCGAAGGCCATGGTGGGGCGTACTCCGCGCGCTTGCTTGATCGAGTGCCGGTGCCTTGCATGGACGATTACCGGGATCGAGAAGAATTCCTCATGTTCCGCAGGGGCTTCCTCGGTGCGCTCTCAACCCATATCATCCGCCGTAACTACACCGAGGTGGCATCGCCATTCCTTGATGTCGACTTGTTGGATTTCTGCATGAGCATCCCCGCAAATGACAGGGAGGCCCATCATCTCTATAAGGAATGGATCATCGGCAAATATCCTGATGCTGCGCAGTTCATCTGGGAGAAAGAGGGCATCCCGGTTGCATCCACGAGCCTTCAGCGCGTTGGTCAGAAGGTTCGTGGTGGCGTGCGGTATCTTCTGACGCGTGTCGCCCCTGCGCTTACGGCTCGGTCGAAGCGCCAAATGGGCCCTGCAGAGTACTGGTACCATACCAAGCCGGACCTGAGGCGCCGTCTCGATGCCATCTTTGACAAGTACCTCGAAGCGGCTACATGCAGCGAAGAGCTCAAGGGCGATTTGCTTAGCTTCTTTGCAACGGGGAGCGTCATCGAGAAGACGCAAGCCATCACTGCTGTCGTGGCATTAAGGTACTATGCTGGCTACGGCGCTGCTGGCTGGGAGCTGATGCATTAGATGAATGAGGGAGGCGCTTTGCCTGTGCGGCCTTGGCTGCCTTGCATCATGCTGTTGGTGCTTGGGGGTCAGCCAGGCTGGCGATACTTAGAGAGGTTCAGGTATCGGGCATGGATACGCTGATCCGCATATTCAAAACGGGGTTCTTCCATATCTTCGGCGCGGGATCCATCAATGCGCTGCTTTCGATGGTTCTCAATATCGTCATCGTCCGCATACTGCCTATGGACGAGTACGGCGCCTATGCCTACGCATTCAGCATCGTCAGCTTTTTCGTCCTCTTCAGTGCGCTGGGCGCACCGTCGGCTGCCATGCAGGTTTGCAGCGAGCTTTTCAAGGAGCCTGAGCGTTCAGATGCTTGCTATTCCTACGCCTACCGCTCAGGTGTGTTCGTTGATGGAGCCATGGCCCTTTCAATTGTCGTGATCGGCGTATTTATTCCGCTGGCCATTCCTGGAAGCAATGCATTGCTCCTGCTCTACTGTGCTTACCCGCTTTTCCTCTTTTTGAATGAGATGAAATTGATCTATCTGAGGATATGGCTGAAGAATCGCGACTACGCCTTCATGACGAACGTGCAGACCTGCTCGATTCTCGTGTGCTCTGTCTTCGGTGCCTTCTTCTTCCAGGCAGCCGGCCTTATTGTTGGGCAGAATGTTGCATTGCTCTTGAGCTGGGCCATCATGTGCATCCGGCATCCCTACCGTAAGATTGCGCTCTGCGATCAGGTCGAGAAGGGGCAACGAAGGGATTTTTGGAAGATCGCGCTCATCTCGGCCCTCAACAACGGCCTTGGTGGGGCGCTTTCGCTGCTTGGCACATTCTTTGTGGGTTTGCTTCTGATGAGCGACGATTTGGTGGCGGTATATAAGGTGGCGACGACGATACCTTTCGGGTTGCTGTTCCTGCCGACGCTCATGGCGACATTCGTTTACCCGCATTTCGTGCGCCATCGCCATGATCGGCGATGGACCATTCGCCATTACCTGCTGCTGGTGGCCGGGAGCGCGGCGGCCATAGGGCTGTTGACGCTTGTGATGGTCGTGCTGGCGGAGCCGATTCTCACGTTGCTTTTTGGCGTGGAGTATGCGGCCGCCGTTCCGCCGTTCGTCATCCTGATGATTGGCTTCTTTATCACGGCATCGGTCCGTCAGGTTACGGGGAACCTGCTCGTCAGCCAGAGGAAGCTGCTGTTCAACACGTTCGTCGGGGGCGTATCCCTCGTTTCGACGACGGTGTTGAGTTACCTGCTGATGCCGGCTTACGGCATGGTGGGAGCGGCTTGGTCGTATACGCTCACCATGCTGATAGGCGGTGTGATAAACACTACTTACTACCTATTCACCATCTTCAGGCTGCCCGACGAGCCTGCCGAAGGGAGCGATGCGTGATGCGCGTGCTTTTATTGGGGGTGGCGGACAGCCTCTGGATGAAACGCTACGTCGAATGGGTTCTCGATGGCGCTTCCTTCGATGTTTTATTGGAAGATGCAGATGCTTCCCGATATGCTGATTGGTACCGGGGGGAAGGGGTGGGCTCGCTCTCTTTCCGTAGTGCAGCTGAATCCGGGCCTTCATCAAAGTTGGCCACATTTCGGAGCTTTTTCCGGGAAGTGCGGGAGGCAGCAGACCGCATTATCGAAATCGACGGGTTGGAGTGCGCGCATCTTCACTTCCTCGACATGCGTAACCTCCTTCTTGCACTCGCGTTGAAGCGGCGCAATCCGAACCTGCGCATCGTCGCCTCCTTTTGGGGGAGCGATCTTCTGCGAGCGCGTGCCGCGGAGCGGTTGATCATGTCGTGGTCGCTGCGCGTATGCGATGCGGTGACGATTCAGGACAGGGAGTCGATGCTCATGCCGTTCCATGGGCGCTTCGGCACCCGTTTCGACGAGAAGCTGTTCCCTGTTCTCTTTCCAGGAGAAAACAATGCGCTTCAGGGTATCGCGGAGAAGGAAAGCAGAGCTGAAAGCTGCGAAATGCTGAGCATTCCTGCCGATAAGCAGGTCGTTGCCATTGGCTACAACGCCAACCCTAATCATCAGCACGTAACCGTCCTCAATCAGCTGTCACGCATGCCGGAAGACTGCCGTCAACGGATGCATATCTTGCTACCGATGACGTACCCATCGATAAGCGATGGGTACCGGGCTGAGCTCATGGCTGCGTTGGAGGGCCTGGGAAGCACGTCGACCATCATCGAGGGATTCCAGAGCGATGAGGCCATCGCCCGCATGCAGCGTGTCTCAACGGTGATGATCCACGCCCAGACATCCGATGCGGCATCGGCGAGCATCAAAGAGTTCCTCAGGGCGGGCGCGGTTCTGCTTAATCCCTCGTGGATTGATTACTGCGAGCTGAGGGGCGCGGGAGTCGATTACATCGAATACGATGAGATAGCAGAGATCCCCGGGCTCTTGCAGCAGGTGCTCGATGGCAGCCTTTCCTCCGATACAGCGGGTAACATGGCCCTGCTACAAGGATGTGATAGTATGAACCGCGAAATCGTTGAGGGTTGGCATGAAGTCTATTCTTTCATTGAGAGGCGGCGATAGGGCCTTATGGCTGAGAAGATTCTTGTGACAGGCTCCGATGGCTTCATCGGCAGCCACCTGGTTGAGAGGCTTGTGGCTGATGGGCACGATGTCCGCGCATTCGTCTTCTATAACTCGTTCAACACATGGGGTTGGCTCGATACGCTGCCGGCAGACGTGCTTGACGACATCGAGATCTTCCAGGGCGACATCCGTGATCCTAATGGGGTGCGCGAGGCCATGCGGGGCGTGAACCAGGTCTTCCATCTGGCAGCGCTCATTGCCATACCGTTCAGCTATCATTCCCCTGATGCGTACGTGGATACGAACATCAAGGGCACGCTGAACGTTCTCCAGGCTGCCCGCGATTTGGAGACGGAGCGCCTGCTGATAACGTCCACCTCGGAGGTGTATGGCACCGCTCAGTTCGTACCCATCACAGAAGAGCACCCTTATCAGGGCCAATCGCCGTATTCGGCTACGAAGATCGGTGCGGACAGGATTGCTGAGTCGTTCTATCGCAGCTTCGGCACGCCCCTGACGATCGTTCGCCCTTTCAACACCTACGGCCCGCGTCAGTCGGCCCGTGCCGTCATCCCCACCATCATCACGCAGCTGCTGGCAGGCAAAGAGGAGATTGCCCTCGGGTCGCTCACGCCGACCAGGGATTTCAATTACGTCCTTGATACGGTGAACGGCTTTCGCCGCATCGCCGAATCCCCGAATACCATCGGGGAAGAGATTAACATCGCCACGCAGAATGAGGTGTCTATCGGGGAGATGGCCCAGGAGCTGATCAAGCAGATCAACCCCTCTGCAAAGATTATCTGCGAGGAGGAGCGGCTGCGGCCCGAGAAGAGCGAGGTGCAGCGCTTGCTCGGAAGCAATGAGAAGATCAAGCGTCTGACGGGTTGGGCGCCGCAGTTCACCCTGGAAGAGGGGCTAGCGCAGACTATCGAGTTCTTCAGGGATAACCTCGATAAGTACAAGACCGGAATCTACAATATCTAGCCAGGTGATTCGATGCAGAAGACCGCAGTGATCCTGTCGGGGGGACTAGGCACGCGCTTAAAGCCCTTCACAGATGCCATCCCAAAGCCCCTCCTGCCTGTGGGGGAGAAGGCCGTGTTGGAGATTCAGATTGACCGGCTGCGCGATGCCGGATTTACGCGCATCTTCCTTGCGACGAACTACAAGGCCGATTACATTGAGCAGTTCTTCGGGGATGGGTCGCGCTATGGCATCGACCTGCGGTTCAGCAAGGAGGAGGAGCCGCTTGGCACCGCCGGTCCGCTGAAGCTCATTGAGAAGGAGCTCACGGAGCCGTTCTTGGTGATGAACGGCGATATATTGAGCCTCGTCGACTATGCGGCGATGTACGACTTTGCAGAGAGCGCGGCAGCGAAGCTGACGGTTGGCATCAAGAAGATGATCATGCCATTTGCCTTCGGCAACATCTTCTTCGAGGGGGACCGCGTGACGGGAATCGAGGAGAAGCCTGACATCGAGGCCTATGCGCTTGCCGGGATATATGTCATGAGGCCCGAGATACTACCTCTCATTCCCGCTGGTGAGTACTATGGGATGGACTCCCTAATGAACAAGATGCTGGCGGTTGATGATCCGATAGCGAAGTACGAAATCGAGGAGTACTGGCTCGATATCGGCCGCATCGATGATTACGAGAAGGCTCAGGAAGACAGCGCTCGGTTTGGCGCACGCTGACCGGACAGGAGGATGCTAGTTATGCCGACTGAACGGATCTCCCTCTCGGTTCCGAATGTCCAGGGCCGGGAA
Source organism: uncultured Eggerthellaceae bacterium (assembly GCA_910588095.1). Lineage (GTDB taxonomy): Bacteria > Actinomycetota > Coriobacteriia > Coriobacteriales > Eggerthellaceae > D16-63. The sequence goes on along the minus strand of CAJUQH010000006.1, from coordinate 45,497 downwards.
ATCGAGTATGTGACTGACGCTTTGAGCACGGGTTGGGTATCGACGGCGGGGTCGTACGTTTCCTCTTTCGAGGAGAGCGTAGCGCGTTTCGTGGGCGCTCCGCGGGCGGTTGCATGCCAGTCGGGGACGGCGGGGCTTCACATCGCTCTGCTCCTGGCCGGTGTCCAACCTGATGATGCGGTCCTCGTTCCGACACTGACCTTCATCGCCGCTGTCAATCCGGTTAAGTACGTCGGCGCGCATCCGGTTCTCATGGATTGCGACGACTCGCTCTGCCTCGACCCTGTAAAGCTCGAGCGGTATTGCAAGGAGGAGTGCGCGTTCTCTGAAGGGGTGCTGCGCAACAGGGAGACAGGGCGCGCCATCAAGGCAATTGTCGTCGTCCACGTGTTCGGCAATATGGCGGATATGGTGGCCATTAATGATGTGGCACGGCGTTTCAACCTGCGGGTGATCGAGGATGCCACGGAGGCGCTTGGAACGAAGTACACCGAGGGGCCCTATGCGGGTCGGTTCGCGGGCACACTCGGCGATTTCGGCGTATTCTCCTTCAACGGCAACAAGATCATCACTACGGGTGGCGGCGGCATGATCATTGCTCGGCGCTCTGAAGATTCTGATCGGGCCGCTCATCTCACCACGCAGGCGAAGTCAGACAGCGTTCGATACGAGCATGATGAGGTGGGGTACAATTACCGGCTCACCAACGTTCAAGCGGCAATCGGCGTTGCCCAGATGGAGTGCCTTGAGCGTTTCATTGATGCCAAGAACGACAATTACAACCGTTACCAAACGCTGCTACGCCAGGTGGGGTTGCCAGCCCTGTGGCCCTTCCGCGGGGGCACGCGCAGCAATAAATGGTTTTACTCCTTGCCGCTTCCTGAAGAGCTTGACCGTGACCGCCTTATGGGTCAGCTGGCCGAGGAGGGCATTCAGACTCGGCCCATCTGGGGGCTGATTCATGAGCAGGCTCCTTATGCCGATGATGAGACGTATGCCATCGAGCAGGCCTCGCGCTTTCGCTCTTCCATCCTCAACCTGCCTTGCAGCACCAGCCTGACCGAGGAGGAGATTGTGCGCGTGGTCGAGGTGCTTAAGGGACTTATCGGCTGAGGACCCTTATGACGATGTCACCGAATCCTTCCATAGGCGAAGCGCTGCCGATGATCGTGTTGGGGGCCGGCGGCCACGCGAGATCCGTTGTCGACTCCATCCAGAGGGCGGCTGATTATCGCGTTGTTGCGATGGTCGGCGCTGGTTCGGAGGAAGGCAGCTATCGGGGTATTCCCATCCTTTCGGGCGATGAATGCCTTGTCCGCTTGAAAGAGAGGGGCGTGTCGGCCGCCCACGTGGGCATCGGCTACCTTGGTGAAGGGGCTCTGCGCAGGAAGCTTGTCGGTCAACTGTTGGGCCTTGGTTTCGAACTCCCACCCGTCGTTGACCCGACGGCCATCCTGGCCGAGGACGCCAGCGTCGGGGCCGGTGCCTTCCTTGGAAAGCGCGCCGTGGTGAATGTGGGCGCCTGTATCGGCGCCCAGTGCATCATCAACACGGCTGCCGTTGTGGAGCATGACTCCACCATCGGGGAGTTCTCCCATCTTGCGCCTGGTGCGGTTGTGTGCGGGGGGTGCCGCATAGGTGCGGACTCTTTCATCGGTGCCCATGCTACGATCATCCATTCCGTCTCAGTGGGACGCGGTTGCACGGTGGGGGCCGGATCGGTCGTTCTGGACGATGTTCGGCCGGAAACGACGATCGCAGGCGTTCCAGCGCATGCGATCGAGACGGGGAGTGCCTGACGCTCGTTTTATGGTTTGTGGTTGGAGATGTTCTATGACGCATTGAAGCTCCCTGCGCTTTTCGAGAGAATGAATCCTTCTTTTGTCGTTCAAGATAAGGGTCAGGAGACCGCATTGACCACCGGAAACACACCTTTGAATGCATTAGCGGTGCGGTTTGGGGCGCTCTGTCTGTCTGTCACTTTGGTGGCGGGATTGCTGCCCCTGCAGGCATTTGCGGACAGCTCAGCTTCGGACGTGCTCTCTCCATCAGACGATATCGAGGAGATTGTGGAAGAGGAGACCCCTGACGCCGATACGGAAGAGGGGGGTTTCCCCGATTCTGCAATCCAGGATGCTGAGGAGCTGCTGAGCTCCGAGCTCGACGGAGAGGGGTCGGTGCTGCCTTTAAGCGAAGGCGTTGATGCGCTCGTCGATTTCGTTTACGTTGATATGGCTACGGTTGTCCTTGGCGGTGAAGAACAGGTCGCTATCGGCTTCTCCGAGCCGATTAACGCCATCGAGGGCGAGTTGACCATCGTGAAGGATGATGGGGCGACGAGTACGGTGCCGGCCTCTGCAATCATAGAGGACGCCATGCTCTTCTCGATATCGTTCAGTGAGGTATCCCAGGTGGGGGGGTACCGTCTTGACCGAGTGTCATGGGATGGGGATGTTGCAGGCTCCTATGATGTGCCTGAACCGGATAGTGGGATGTCCTTTACCGTGACGGAGGCGACAGGGGCCCTGGAGCCGGAGATTACGATATCAGCGATTGATGAGGAAGGGAGCCTGGTCGAGCTGTCGAGCATCCCTGATGCCCTTGAAGAAAGCGATGAGGCGATCCAAGATGCGGGCGCGGCGGTTGCCCAGTCCGCTTCTGCGGCCCGCACCGCGCGAGCGACGGTTGCTGGAGCTAGTGGTACGATAGTGTGCGCCCTGGACCCTGGACACGGGGGGAGCGACCCGGGTGCCGTATACGGATCATTGCAGGAGAAGAACCTCACTTTGAAGATCGCTCGCTATTGTCGGACGGCCCTTCAGGAATATGCTGGCATTGAAGTGGTCATGACGCGGGACTCCGACGAGTACGTCGGCCTGACGGAGCGTGTTCATCGAGCGAAGGCTCTTGGCGCGACCCTGTTCGTGAGCATCCATGTCAATTCCGGTGGTGGCACGGGCTTCGAGGTGTGGATCCAGAACGACAGCGCATGGCGCTATGAGCTGCATACCGAAGGGGAAGGCCTGGCCCGATCGATCCTCGATAAGCTGGCTGCCCTGGGCTTGCCCGATCGTGGCATCAAAGACAAGGATGCCACGAATGGTGAATACTATCCTTCTCCTGGCGGTATCGCCGATTATTTCACGGTCATCAACGAGAGTCGGCGGCAGAATATGCCCGCCATCCTCGTCGAGCACGGATTCATCGATAATCCGACGGACTATCAAAAGCTTTCCAATGAGTCGTTTCTGAAGCAGATGGGCGAGCTTGATGCGGAGGGGATCGTTGATTATTACGACTTGAGCAAAGGGCCGCGGCCGTACCTCTTCAACATAACCAATAACGGGGATGTGACGTTGGCATGGAACGACTATCCTGGCGCGACGAAATACGGCATCTCCCAGTATGACAATGGGGTGCGCACCGAGTTGGACATGAACTGCACGGGCACTTCCTATACCATTCCCGGATTGCGCATCGGCCAGGAGTACACGTTCCTCGTGCAGGCATATACTGATCAGGGGTGGACCGCTGATTCCTCCTCCGGCCGTTATACGCTAAAGGTAATACCGACGCCCTCATTCACAGCCCAAGCCTCCGGCGACGGGCAGGTGACCCTCAGCTGGCAGCCGGTGTCCGGCGCCGAGCGCTACGGCATCTCCGAGCTGATGGCCGACGGGCAGTACCGCGCGATCAGCCGCACTGCTATGGGCACCTCCTACACCGTGTCCGACCTTGCCAACGGCTACGAGCATCGCTTCCTGGTTCAGGCCTACGTGGGCGGGTCGTGGTCATCGCCGTCAACCTCCCTTGTCAAGGGCGCCACCCCGCAGGGCACGGTCAAGCCCGGCAACGTCCGGGCGTCGGTGTCCGGCTCGTCGGTGACGCTGACCTGGGATCCGGTCCCTGGCGCCGAGCGCTACGCGGTGTCCTCGCGCGTGGGCTCGGGCGACTACGTGGGCCACACTCGCGATGCCACCGGCACCTCCTACACCGTCGCGGGGCTGAGGGCCGGCACCGAATACGAGTTCGTCGTGACCGCCTACATCGGCGTGGCCGGCGCATGGTCGCGCTTTGACGAATCCGACCTGGTGCGGGTGTCTCTGAACGGCTCATCTCCGGGTCAGTCGACCGCGCCCTCATTCACAGCCCAAGCCTCCGGCGACGGGCAGGTGACCCTCAGCTGGCA
>CAJUQH010000006.1:0-41208 GCA_910588095.1 uncultured Eggerthellaceae bacterium | reverse complement strand
CCGCCTACATCGGCGTGGCCGGCGCATGGTCGCGCTTTGACGAATCCGACCTGGTTTCTGCGACCGTGGAGGGAAGCCTCATCATGGGGATGAGCCAATGCAGCGTCGATCAAATGGTGGCCTATTACAACAGCGCTGGCCGCACCTATCCTGCGGCCACCTATAGCAACTACGGCGCCCCGACGCTGCGTCGTTTCTGTGAATTGGTGTATGAGCAGGCAGCTGCTGAAGGCGTGCGTGCAGAGGTGCTCTTCTGCCAGGCTATGAAGGAGACCGGTTGGCTGCAGTTCGGGGGGCAGGTCCTGCCGACACAGTGCAACTTTGGCGGCATCGGGGCAACTGATGGCGGGGCCCATGGGGCGACATTTCCTAATGTGGCAACAGGCTTGCTTGCGCAGGCTCAGCATCTGAAGGCCTACGCTACAATCGCCCCCCTCAACCAGACGTGCGTTGACCCCCGCTACCATCTGGTTCCCAAGGGGTGTGCGCCCTACGTTGAGATCCTTGGGCAAAAGGAGAATCCGACAGGTCATGGCTGGGCGACTGCTGAAGGCTACGGCCTGAGCATCGTCAGCATGATGAAGATGTTGTCGCGTTACTGAGGGCCTTGGCGATGAGCGTGGCGGGAACAAAAAGCAGCTTGCTCCGCGGCGGCATTTTCGCGGTCGTTATCTGTTCGGTGCTCGCCGCCCCTGCTGTCGTTTTCTTCGCTCAGAAGGTCGGGGTGCCGCTGCCTCCCTGGCTGACTGGCGAGGATGCGGCTTATCTAACTGGCGCGGTGACCGAGGAAGGACAAGGGGCAACGAGCTTCCTGGACGGCTCCTTTCAAAACATGGTTCAGGCCGACCTGGATGCGCATATGCCCCTTAAGTCCTCCTTGCTCCTGACGAACGCTCGAATTCAGCGCGGTTTCATAGGTATTTCCAACGCCCTCTTTCATTGGCCTGCATACCCGACGTTCTTCGGAAGCGATTATGTCTTCATACCGGAGTCGGGTATGCTGTCAGGTATCCCGTCGACAGCTTCGGATGACACGCTATCTAGGCTTGAGCGCTTTGTGGGGCTTTACGATGGCTTTGCTCAACGTCACCCTGGCATCCCGGTCAGCTTCTACTGCATCCCAAAAGAGGACTTCCTGGCATCATCCCCGGTCGCATCCCTTGTCTCTGCGCCCTATTCGGACGAGGTTGTAAAAGAGCATTTGCTGAATAGCTTGCAGAGCGTCCATGTCATTGACCCCTCAGTCTCATATCCGGAATTTTGCGAAGGATATTTCTCCACCGATCACCATTGGAATATGGCGGGGGCCTATGAGGCTTATGCGAGCATCGTTGAGGATCTTGGGTGGGATGGTGCGACGGTTCCCATCGAATCCGTCATAGAGTACGCTGAGCCTGAGTTCAGAGGGTCTTTGAGCCGCCTTGGTCTCTATGATGTTGAGAAGTCGGATGGAATGTTCGATTACGATTTTGACCTACCGGATTACGATGTGAAACTCGGCGAGGAGGGGGGCAGCCTTGAGCTGCTGGTTCATAGGCAGATGTATGAAGATGGCAGGTGGGATCCTGCGCCTTACACGAGCCGATATGCGGAGTACTTCCATGCAGACAAGGGGCATGTCGAGATCACGAACCCTGAGGCGCCTAACCATGACTCCGTGCTCATCGTGGCCTACTCCTACTCGAATTGCGTAGAGCGGCTTTTCGCCAGCCACTTCGAGAAGACGTATGTTTATGATCCGCGCGCTTCCGAAGGCACATTGGATGAGTATATGGCCGAGCACCCTGACATTACAGAGGTGCTGTTCTTCCTGAGTCCCGCCAACATCGACACTGAGCGCGCCGAGAGGATCCTCGGAGCCGCTTGACGCGAAGTGGTTACGCTTTAAAGGGGTTGCAACGAGCGTTGCCTCGCGTGGTCGCTCTTGCCTGAGATGCGATTACGGCTGCTGGGAAGGGTGCTCGTCTGCGCATCATCTTTCACTAAGGTAAGAGATAACCTGCTCAAGGGCAGCATCCATGGATACGGCATGCTCTGCGTAATCACGAATCTCCTCAATGATCTCCTGCTCGGAGTTGTTGCCGTATAGCTCGTCATGGAAACGAACGATCTCCCCAATAGGTAAAGGAGTATCGTCCGCTGTCACTTTAAGGCAAAAATCGACGGGTTTTTCGAGAAAGACGTCGATGTCCGTGCAGTAGGCAAACGGAATGCCTTTCGCGAGGTACTCGCGAGATTTGATTGAAGACGAGAAGGCATCGGTCTTGCGGAAGTATCCGAGCCCCTCCAGGGCGATGGTGCATTGGTTGTAAAGCTCTTCGATTTCGCTCTTCTGTAGCTCGCCATGGAAGAGGACGTAGCGGCTGACCCCGAGCGTTTCCGCCATGCCCTTCAAGCTCGCAGTCTCTGGACCTTCACCAACGATGTGTAGAACGACCTGCTTAACGGGGCTTTTTTCGGCGTAGTACTCTCCCAAGCCAGTGATTGCGCGATCGAGGCCATGCCAGAAGAAGCAGCTCGATACGGAGAGCATATGCACCGCCTCATCTTGGTAGGATGGAATTCGAGGGGAATGTATGCTCAAGTCGATGCCGTTGACGATGGGCAACGTCTCCACTCCGAATATTTCATTATGTCGCGAGAGGTCAGCGATTTTGTCGACGTAGCCGCTCAGCTGCTTGCGGTAGTGACGATCGCGGGCGAGCGAGACTCTTTCCCAGATATTTTGCATCTCGTTGTCATAGGGATACGTGGGAATCTCGAGGATTATCTTGATATTCGGATTGAGCTTCTTCATATTCCGGAGAAAGCGGATGAACTTGCGGGTGAAGAGCGGTTTCCTGATGTAGAGGAAGTCGTTGGCGGCTAAGCTCTCCGTGGCAATCCAGCCTTCCGTTGAGGGGAGAAGGGGAAACCAGTTGAAGAAGTTCCCAAAGAAGCTATGGGGCCCGTAGACGGTATACAGGTCGCAAGCGATTTCTCCGGTATCCAAGGTGTTGACCTGAGCAGCAATCTTGGCTGCCACGCCATTGCACTCAGGGTGGGCGGCAGCCGTCTTGAGAGCCATGTACACACCGCGAACGGGCCTCGCATCGTCATCGTGGGAGGCGCTTCCTTGGCTGGCGGAATTCATGCCGCATACTCCTCTGCTCCTGGGGTGAATCGGCCTTCTTTGGAAAGAGGGCTACAGAGCCATTATAAGAGGTCGTTCGCGTTGATGGGCGCATAGATAGCGTTTGTCGGTTGAATCTGGTATATCCTGGTCGTGCTAGACCTGCGAGAGCGAGAGGGAAGGTTGATGGTCAAATCATGTATCGACGTGCGCATTGCGGTGATAATGAGTACTTACAACGAGGAAGAGCAGTGGCTTCGAGCTAGCATCGAATCCATCTTGTCTCAGAGCTGGGATAACTTGCGATTCTACATCCTGCTCGACAACCCGGCCAATGGGGCGCATAAGCGAGTGGTAGAAGAGTATGCCGAGAGGGACGACCGCATCGTGTTCATGGTGAACGAGCGCAATCTCGGACTTGTCGGAAGCCTCAACAAGCTCCTTTCCTGTGTGGAAGAAGGTTTCGTTGCGCGAATGGACGCAGATGATGTGGCTCATCCAGAGCGCCTAGCCAAGGAGATGCGGTTCATGCAAGGATGCGGGCTGGATGTCGTTGGCGTCGGGAGCGATATCCTCTTCACGGATGGTCGGAAGACCGCAGGACGCTCTTTCCCCCTCCTTCTAGCTGATGAGATGCGACAGATAGAGGGCAAGGCGAACATCATCGCACATTCGGGTTGGTTGGTGCGCAAGCAGGTTTATGATGATCTTGGGGGATATCGTCCTGTTGCCCATTGCGAAGACTACGATTTCCTTCTGCGGGCATTGCAGAAGGGGTTCCGTCTGGGGCGTCTTGACGAAACGCTGCTCACGGTGCGTTACAACGAGGACGGAATCTCGATCCCCTATGCATTCATGCAGGACGCATGGGCGACATGCTTGAGAAAGGCATTCTCAAAAGGGGATCCCATAGAGGAAATAGACGCTGAGTCGAAGAGCCGAGAACTGGAACTCGCGTCGGTGGCGAACCGTGAGGCGTATGGCAAGGCGCGCAAGCGGATGGATGATTGCGCTTCTTATCTGTACGAAGGCGCTTGGGCGCGATGCGGGCGTGGCATCTTGGGTGGCTTCCTGGCGAGCGCTGCCTTCCGCAAGCTTTTGCTTAATGCGGTGGCGGCGCGAATCGGAATTGCTCGCATATGCCGGAAGGTGCAAGCGCAGATGGGAGCGAGCGCCAACCCTTAGAGGATGCCGAACAGTGCGAAGAGCTGTTTTGAAAGATGCAGCTTTTCGGCCAACATGAACATCGAGACTCCGCGGCGAATCGAAGCGCGCTGTCCCATTGGGCCGCTTAATGTTAAGTAGGGGTTCCTTCGATAGTTGGGGAAGATCGCTTCGAGGTCATCCTTGAAGAAGGCATGCTTCTCGTGCATTCGCCGCGTTCCGCACCTACGGCCAAACAAGAGAATCGTGCTGAGCATGTCTGCGACGTAGGAGTACTCGACCATCTGACGTCGGTCTTGCGGCAAACGCTCGAATGCATCCGAGGCAATGAAGTTTCGGTACAGGGTGCTGAGTTCTTGCTCCAGCTTCTTATCGTGCCCCTTTTCCCGGGTGATGGACGATGGGTTGGCGAAGTAGTAATACCCTGCATAATCGATGATGGAGCATCGCGCATCGAGTGCGAACACATTCAGATTGAAGAGGGTGTCCTCGGCGTAGCGTATACCGGTAAACTTCAAGTCGTTTTCTTTGACGAAAGCGCGTCGATACATCTTAGCCCAAGCTGCACTGAAGCAGAGCTCCGTCCAGAGAGAATGGGGGAGGAGGCGAGCTTGCTCTCTTTCGCCGTCAGCATCAATGTAGCCCCCGATGATGATGTCACATGGGTTGCTATCCATGGCGGATAAATACTGCTCTATGTAATCGCTGCGCACGTAATCGTCGCTATCGACGAACATGAGGTACTCGCCGCGGGCTTTGAGGACGCCATGGTCGCGAGTGGCTCCAAGCCCTACGTTCTCTTCGTTTTCGAGCACGCGGATACGGTTTGGGAAGCGTCGCTGGTAATCTTCGAGGATGCGGGGGCTGCTATCAGGGCTGCAGTCGTTGATGCAGATGATCTCGTAATTGACGTTCGTATCTTGCGCCAGGAGGCTATCCAAGCAGCGGGCGAGGTACTTCTCCACGCTGTAAACGGGAACAATCACGGAAACCGCGGGCCGGTTTTCTCGAAGAGACGTCATGGCTCCTCCTTTGATGTGCCGGACGACTGGAATCGTAAGCGCCATTAGGTCCTCATATAATACAATACGAAAGATTGCACCGAAGAAGGGCAGGTTCTCGCTACGATGGAAGTCCTCGCTGACATACTCGCGCTTATAATGCAGCCGTGCTATGACCTGACGGGCAATTGGTGGGTCGCCATACTGCTATTCACGGTTATCGTGAAGATTCTGCTCATGCCCATGGCGCTTTGGTGCCAGAAGAACGCCATCGTCATGGTGCAGCTCATGCCCGATTTGAATCGGCTCAAGGTCAAGTACTTCGGCGATGCCGAGGCGATCGGCGAGAAGCAGAATGAGCTTTACAAGGAGAAGCATTATCATCCCATGCTCTCGCTCGTGCCGCTGGCGGTGCAGATAATCATCTTGTTCGGCTTGGTGGACGTCATCCATCGCATCACCGACAACGGGGCGCCGGGCACGGAGTTCTTGGGAATGATTCCCGTCGAGGATGGTGGTCTGTCGTGGGTCATGCCGATTCTGGCTGGGCTATCGGCCGTGGTCATGGGGTTCGCCCAGAACCGCATCAATCCGCTGCAGCGCGAACAGTCGCGCATGGAGAAGAACACCACCAATGGCCTCTCCATAGTGCTGTCGTTCGTGCTGGGCATCTTCGTAGCGGCCGGCATGGCGTTCTACTGGATCTGCTCGAACCTGACCTCTATTGCGGTCCAGGCGATCTGCAATGTGGCCATCAAGCCGAAGAAGCACATAGACTACGAGGATTTGGCAGAGAGCCGTGTTGAGCTTGACGGTCTGAACGCCCTTTCCGCTGGCAAGCCCAAGTGGTGGCAGAAGAACCCGCTGGGCAAGCGCGAAAAGGCTGACTACAAGCGCTTCTTCAGCATCGTGGATAAGCACATCGTCTTCTATTCCGAGAAGAGCGGATTCTATAAGTACTTCAAGGGCGCTATCGAATATCTGCTGGCCAATTCTGATATGCGCATCCATTACGTGACCAACGACCCGAACGACCAGATATTCGAGATCGCGAAGGAGAAGCCGCGCATCTTCCCTTATTACATCGGTGAGCAGAAGGCCATTACGCTCATGATGAAGATGGACGCCGATGTGGTGGTTGCCACGCTTGAGGACCTCGAGAACTACTACATCAAGCGTTCCTATGTGCGCAAGGACATAGAGTACGTTTTCTTCTTCCACCATATGACATCAACGCATCTTGTTGCCCACGCTGAGGCGTTCGACCATTACGACGCCATCATGTGTGCTGGCCCGCATCAAGTTGCTGAGATTCAGACTGCTGAGAAGAAGCGAGGCTTGAAGCCAAAGCAGCTGATCGCCTACGGCTATGATTTGCTCGATCAAGAGGTAGCTGACTACGAAGCCTTGGCGGGACGTCAGAATGAGCGCCCTACTATCCTTATTGGGCCCTCATGGCAGGAGGACTGCATCCTCGACACTTGCATCGATGAGCTTATTGCCCCTATTTTGGGGAAGGGATACCGCATCATCGTTCGGCCTCATCCTGAGTACGTGAAGCGCTACAAGCCGCGTTGGGAGGCATTGAAGGGGCGTTGGGACCACGTGGGGGAGGAAGAGCTCTTCTTTGAGGAAGATTTCGGTTCTAATGAGTCTACGTTCGCTTCCGACGTGCTGGTAACTGATTGGTCGTCCATCTCATGCGATTTCTCGTTCTCGACGCTGAAGCCGACGATCTTCATCGATACACCTATGAAAGTGGGAAACCCTGACTGGGAAGACCTCGGCTGCGAGGCAACTGACATCACGTTGCGTAGTCAGATAGGCAAAGCCCTGCCACTTGATGGTTTAGATGCGTTCGCCGATGAGGTGGCTGCCATGCTCGATGGGCATGAGCGTTGGCGTGACCGCATAAAGGAGGTGCGTGCAGGCTTCGTGTTCAATCTTGGTCATAGCGCTGAGGTGGCAGGAGAGTTCTTGCTGGAGACCGTTCTGGCGAAGCAGGCCGTCCGGGAGGTCGAAGGAAGACAACAGGCCAAGGAGGTGTTCGCACGATGAGAAGGAAGCGCGCGGCGCTTGTCGTTTACGATTGGGCGGTTCTCCTTGTTGTGGCCCTTGTTGCAGTAACTGCTTTTCCAGCTCAGGCTTATGCCTATGTCGATCCGTCGGTGATGACCTACACCATTCAAGCGCTTGCTGGAGTGGCGGTAGCGCTGAGCGCCGTCCTCGGCGTGGCATTGCGACGCACAAGGAAAGTGCTCATGCGCGCATTGCATATTGACGAGAATGCCCACAAGCAAGTAGAGCCAATGGTTCATCGGGTTGACGGTTCAAATAAGGGGGGGGTAGATCTTCTCGCTACGGCCGATAAGTCTGCTCGGAGGTGCCATGAAGAGCAGGTGGCCGATAGCCAGGCGAGAAAGCTTTCCTGGCCCCAGCGTTTTATTCGTTCGATGATCGCGGCCCTTTTCCTGATCGGTACCGTGTTTATCGTGGCACCTTTGGAGGTGGTTTCGGGGAGTGCGTCGAGTCTTGTTTTTGGCCCTGGAGACGTAGCTACGTTGGTTATTTGCGCAGGCGTTGCGTCTTCGGTGTTGTTGGCCCTTCTGGTGTCCATTACGAGGGGGCGTGCTTTTGACGTGGTGATTGCGGTTATCGTTGCGCTTGGCCTCTGCTGCTACGTGCAAGCGATGTTCCTCAATAATTCGCTGCCTATTGCTGACGGCCACGCATTGGACCTTTCCTCCTATAAAACGATAACAGTAATCAGTGCCATCTTGTGGGCCGTTGTCATCGTGGGCTCCTTGGCCCTCAATCGTTACAAGGTTCGCCTATGGCGCGCAGCGTCGATGGGGCTCTGCTTTTTTCTTATCATTGTCCAGGGAGTGGGCGTCATTGGTGCGATTGCATCTCCGAGCACGCATCCGAAAGATATTGTCGTTACGGAGGAAGGATTATTTGATGTCGGGTCTCGAGGTAATGTCGTGGTGTTCGTCCTTGATACCTTTGACACCCAGGAAGTAGATCGGTTGCTTATCGAAGAGCCCGGTCTTTTTGATGAGTTTACCGGTTTTACCTATTTTAGGAACTCTGTTGGGTCTATGGTTCCTACTCGTTATGGGATCCCGTTTCTTCTGACGGGGGTTCTGCCGGATGATTCCCAAGGTTTTAATGAGTTTATCGATTCCTGGTATACCAGCTCGACGCTCCTGCCTGATCTGGCAGATGCTGGTTATGATATCGGCGTGTACTCCGATTCTATTGAGAGTTCTTATTTGGGTATGCGCGATATTGAAGGCATAGAATTCGTTGCCGAATATGCAAGCAACGTGCAGGATCAAGGTGCTATTACGCTGGATCCTCTGGGTACGTTATTTGTTTTAGATAAGGTTGCCTTATATCGCGATGTCCCGTGGTTGCTCAAGCCCCTTTTCTGGTTCTATACCGATGACGTGAATAGCGGGGCAATTAGCAAAGACAAGGCTGATGCAACACCCTATGCGATAGATGATGCGGCATATTCCGAAGAGCTGTTCTCGCGTGGGCTCTCCGCGGATACTGTAGAGAACGCCTTTCGTTTCATCCATCTTAATGGCGCGCATATTCCCTATGTGATTGGCAAAGACGGTCATGAGAATCCTGTTGGTTCGACGCTTGATGACCAGAGCATAGGATCCATCGCTATAGTTGATGAGTACCTTCGTCAGATGAAAAAGCTGGGGGTCTATGACGATGCCACCATCATCGTTACGGCTGACCATGGAGACTGGTATTTGACGTCAGATGAGTTAAGGGGGCCAACGACTCCTGTTCTCCTAGTCAAACCAGCCGAGAGCAACGAAGAGGCTGCGGCACCTTTAAAGGTGTCTATGGTGCCGACGGGGCACCTGGATTATGCTGCGACGCTCGTTGATGCAGTGGGCGGGGATTCCTCTGCTTATGGTCCGACTGTGTTCGAAGTTCAAGAGGGTCCTCGCCTTCGATACTACTGGATGACGACAAGCAGTGGGTACGATGATCAAGAACTCAAGGAGTATGTCATCGATGGGTCGGTGCTGGATTTCGATAATTGGCGGCTGACGGGCCGAGAGGTGAAAGTACAGCAGGGCTGATGCGAGTCAGCATAACGTAGCTTGCGATGCCACTTGAGCGCCAAACGCAATAAAACCCGTTCACTGTATTCATCGATATTGAATGCAATGAACAAATTGCCTGCGATATAGCGTAGAATATCGTTCAATATTTTACTGTATGTCTGGGTATTGAGCGAAAGAGAGCTTGTCCTATGCCACATAAGACGGTTTACGCCTGCTTCTGCACCGACGTGCTCCATGAGGGGCACATGAACATCATCAACAAGGCACGTGAACTGGGTGATGTCACCGTAGGTGTGCTCACCGATGAGGCAATGGTGCAGATGGACCGCTTCCCAGTGCTCGGCCTGGAAGACCGCATGGCCATGATGGCTGAGGTCGACGGCGTTTCTCGGGTGGTGGTGCAGGACAGCATCTTCTATGACCGCAATATAGCTGAGCTGCGGCCTGATTACGTCATCCATGGCGATAACTGGCTCCAAGGCCCCCTTCGTGCTATTCGCGACAATGCTGAAGAAGCGCTGGCAGCCTATAGCGGTCAGATCATCGACGCTCCCTACACTCATAGCGAAGAAGCTCAGCATGTTGATCGGCGCATGCGGGAGCAGCTATCCATGCCGGAACATCGGCGCCATCTGTTGCGCAAGCTCATCGAGCTGCGCGGCACCGTGAAGGCCATTGAGGTGCACAGCGGCCTGACCGGCCTTATCGCTGAGAAGACCGTGGTATTCGACGGGGAGAAGCTCGATCAGTTCGATGCCATGTGGATCAGTTCGCTCTGCGATTCGACGGCTAAAGGCAAACCTGATATCGAGCTCGTGGACATGACATCGCGCTTCCGCACTATCAGCGACGTGACGGAGGTCACTACCAAGCCCATCATCTTCGACGGAGATACTGGTGGCAAGACCGAGCATTTCGTGTATACGGTGCGTTCGCTCGAGCGGCTGGGGGTGTCGGCAGTCATCATCGAGGATAAGGTGGGGTTGAAGAAGAACTCGCTTTTCGGTACCGAGGTGGCTCAGATGCAGGATTCCATCGAAGGATTCTGCGCTAAGATTGCGGCTGGGAAAAAGTCCCAGGTTACCGATGACTTCATGATAATCGCTCGTATCGAGAGCCTTATCCTGGAGCAAGGCATGGAAGATGCCCTTGAGCGCGCCGCAGCCTATGTGGGGGCAGGGGCCGACGGCATCATGATCCATAGCCGCAAGAAGGACCCGGCCGAGATATTGGAGTTTTGTGACCGTTTCCGCGAAGCTGACCAGTCTACACCAATCGTCGTCGTGCCTTCGTCGTTCAATTCCGTTACAGAGGATGAGCTGGCGGAACACGGGGTGAATGTCGTCATCTATGCGAATCAGCTTACGCGCAGTGCCTTCCCGGCCATGGAGCAGACGGCGAAGGATATCTTGACCCACCATCGGGCGAAGGAGGTCGATGACCGCCTGATGCCCATTAAGGACATCATCACGCTTATCGACGAGATATAAGGAGGGGTTTCTGCGATGGAAGCATCGATGGTCGAAAGGAAGGTCCTGCTCAACCCAGGTCCGGCAACCACTACCGATACCGTCAAGCAGGCTCAGGTCGTGCCTGATATCTGCCCTCGAGAGCATGAGTTCGGCGCAGTGATGCAGAGCGTGGCAGATGACCTGGTGCGCATCGTGCATGGCGAGCATGCGGGCTATGAGCCTATCCTCTTCTGCGGGAGCGGAACGGTATGCATCGATGCAGCGCTCTCTTCGTTCCTGCCTCAGGATGGGAGGGTGCTGGTCGTCGACAATGGAGCGTACTCTCATCGCGCAGTCGAGGTTTGCGAATACTATGGCTTGCCGCACCATGAGTTGAAGCTGCCTATCGACAGGCCGATAGATGTCGACGAGGTGCAGCGCTGCATCGATGGGGTGGGCGGCATCAGCATGGTGTACACGACCCATCATGAGACAGGCACGGGCGTGCTGAACCCTATACGCGAGATAGGGCAGTGCGCCCATGATAATGGTGCGATCTTCGTGGTCGACACAACATCGAGCTTGGCGATGATCCCACTAGACGTTGCTGCGGATAACATCGATGCCTGCATGGCAAGCGCGCAGAAGGGCATCCAAGGCATGACCGGGTTGTCGTTCCTCATTGCGAAGACGAGCCTGATGGAGGAGAGCGCCAGCTACCCGAAGCGCTCTTATTATTGCAACGCCTACCGGCAATACATGCATTTCAAGAAGACTGGCCAGATGCATTTCACGCCACCTGTTCAAGCTATCTATGCAGCGCGTCAGGCGCTTGACGAGTATTTCGAAGAGGGTGAGGCGGCGAAATGGGCTCGTCATCAGGACCTAGCTCGCCACGTGCATGAAGGGTTGCGCCGTCTCGGGCTTGAGGAGGTTATAGCTCCGGAGTTCCAGAGCCAGCTCGTCGTCGCTGTGAGGTATCCCGATTGGCCCTCGTGGGATTTCGACAAGGTGCACGACTACTGCTATGAGCGCGGCTTCACCATCTATCCCGGCAAGATAGAAGAAGAGGGCACGTTCCGGATATGCACTCTCGGAGCAATCGCACCGGATGACATCGACAGCTTCTTCGCAGTGCTGGAGCACGCGCTCCATGAGGGCTGAGCTGACGGGTTCGAGAAAGGGTTGAGATGGACGCAAAGGGGTTCATAGAGGAGCTGGATGCAGATTTCTATGCAGGGGTTCCCGATTCGCAGCTCAAAGCGCTCTGCGATTGCTTGATGGATCGTTATGGCGTAGATGCGCAGCATCATGTCATCGCCGCCAACGAGGGGAACGCGGTAGGGCTGGCGGCTGGTTATCACCTTGCCACGGGCGAGGTGCCGGTTGTCTATATGCAGAATAGCGGCCAGGGCAACGCAGTGAACCCTATCGCATCTTTGCTGGATGACGAGGTCTATGGCATACCGGTCATCTTCGTCATCGGGTGGCGCGGCGAGCCAGGGGTGCCGGATGAGCCGCAGCATGTCTTCCAAGGGCAGATAACGCTCCGGCTCCTTGAGGATCTCAAGATAGCTTCTTTCGTGGTTTTCTCCGATACGACCGAAGAGGAAGTAGCGACGGCGATGGCATCTTTCGAGCCGTTGCTTGCGGCAGGCAAGAGCGTCGCTTTCGTGGTCCGGAAAGGGGCCCTGTCGTTTGACGGCGAGGTGCGTTACGGCAATGGTTGGGCGCTGCGCCGGGAGGATGCTATCAGGCAGGTTCTCGAAGCTTCTGGCTCTGACCCGGTTGTCTCTACGACGGGCAAGCCGAGCCGTGAGGTCTTCGAGTTGCGTGAAGCAGTCGGTCAGCCGCATGGGTCGGACTTCCTCACTGTTGGCTCAATGGGTCACGCCTCGTCTATAGCTCTTGGGGTGGCGGCGCAGGAGCCTGGAAGGCGTGTTTGGTGTCTCGACGGCGATGGCGCTACTCTCATGCATATGGGGGCTCTGGCGGTCATCGGTTCGAGCGGCGTGAGGAACCTCGTGCATATCGTGCTCGATAACGGCGCGCATGAGACCGTTGGCGGAATGCCGACGGCAGCAGGCCAGATAGACTTGGTGGCGATAGCCAAGGCGTGCGGTTATGCCATGGCGCAGGCTGTCTCTGATGAACAGGGGCTCGCTCGAGCCCTAGAAGAGGCATCATCCCAAGAGGGGCCGACCATGGTCCTGGTGAAGTGCGCTTTGGGCTCGCGGCCTGATCTGGGGCGTCCCACCATCACCCCTAAGCAGGCGAAAGTCGACTTCATGGAGCACCTGTCGCGGCTCTGAGAAAGGCTGCAGGTTCATCGTCGGGACTGAGCATTGGCCCTGAACGCGTATGAATAAAGGAAGGAAGAGCATGGAGCGCACCCTGAATCCGAAGGAGTTCGCCGTTCTCCAGGCGTTGGAGGCAAGCGATGCCCCATTGACGCAGCGAGTCCTTGCGGGCATCTGCAATATGTCGGTGGGTACGGTCAACAAGCTGGCGGCTCAACTGAGCGCGCGGGGTTTGGCCGCCGAAGGGCGCATAACCGATCAAGGCCGTGCAGCGCTGGAACCCTACCGCGTGAAGCGGGCGGTGCTGATAGCCGCTGGGTTCGGGGAGCGGTTGATGCCTATAACGCTGAACACTCCTAAGCCGTTGGTGCGGGTGAGGGGTGAGCGCATAATCGATTCTTTGCTCGACGCGCTCGGTGCGGCCGAGATAGAGGAAGTGTACATAGTGCGCGGATACCTCAAAGAGCAGTTCGATCAGCTGCTCCATAAGTATCCCAACATTGCCTTCATCGATAACGACCAATACAACGAGGCGAACAACATATCCTCTATCGTTGCGGCACGCGATAAGCTGAGCAATGCATATATCTTCGAGTCGGACATCCTGTTGGCTAACCCGACGCTCATCACGAAGTACCAGTACCAGTCGAATTACCTGGGCATTCCTGTGGATCGGACCGATGATTGGTGCTTCAAGATGAAGCATGGGTCCATCGACCAGCTAACTTTGGGTGGTGTCGATGGATACCAGATGTGCGGGTTATCCTATTGGACCGAGGATGACGGTGCGCGCTTGGCCGAGGATGCGTTGGCTGTTTGGAATATGCCTGGCGGGAAAGAGTGCTTCTGGGATGAGATACCGCTTCGTCATTGCCGGGGCAATTACCGAGTCAGTGTTCGGGAGTGCGATTTCAGCGATCTTGTCGAGATTGACACGTTCAAGGAGCTACAAAAGATCGATCCGGCATACTGCGTCTGAGGCTGTTTGAGGCCAATCTGCGAGCTGATGGGCCTTTAGCGTCCTATCGCCGTAAGAGCAGGAGTGCTAGACTTGCTTGAGCGTTCAATATCCAAGTAGTGCTTTGCTATTTGAACGGCCCAAGGAGAGGCCATGCTCAAAGAGAAGGAATTCGCGGTGCTCGAGGCCCTGGCGCGCCAGGGCAGCGTCTCGCAGCGGCAGGTGGCTGACCAGTCGGGGCTGTCGCTCGGCACGGTCAACTCCACGGTCAAGGCGCTGCAGCAGTGCGGGCTGCTCGACGGCATGACCGTCACCGATGCGGGCCGCACGGCCCTTGAGCCCTATCGCGTAGGCAACGCCGTCATCTTGGCGGCGGGCCTTTCCAGCCGCTTCGCCCCCATATCCTACGAGAAGCCCAAAGGCTTGCTGCGCGTGCGCGGCGAGGTGTTGGTCGAGCGCCAGATACGCCAGTTGCAAGAAGCGGGCATCGACGGCATAACTGTGGTGGTGGGCTACAAGAAAGAGCAGTTCTTCTACCTGGAGGACCGCTTCTGCGTCTCCATCGTCGTCAACGAGGAATACGCCGAGCGCAACAACCATTCCTCGCTCATGGTGGTGGCCGACCAGCTGGGCAGCACCTACATCTGCTCGTCCGACGACTACTTCACGGCCAACCCGTTCAGCCCTTACGCTTGGAAGTCCTACTATGCGGCCCAATACCAGGAAGGCCCCACCGAGGAATGGTGCATGGCCTTGGG
Source organism: uncultured Eggerthellaceae bacterium (assembly GCA_910588095.1). Lineage (GTDB taxonomy): Bacteria > Actinomycetota > Coriobacteriia > Coriobacteriales > Eggerthellaceae > D16-63. The sequence continues at coordinate 26,367 of CAJUQH010000006.1, read as the reverse complement.
GCCGGGGCGCCGCATAACCGGCGTGTCCATCGGCGGGGCCGATGCGTGGTACATGATGGGCCACGCCTATTTCGATCGAATGTTCTCCGAGCGCTTCGTCGAGGTGCTGCGCGCGGAATACGACCATCCGGAAACGCGGGACAAGCTGTGGGAGCAGCTTTACATCGACCACATCCGCGAGTTCGACATGGTCATGCGCCCTTATCCGGAAGGGGTCATCAACGAGTTCGACTCCCTCGATGAGCTGCGGTCGTTCGACGCTGACTTCCTGGAGAACGTCGACTCCGAGATATTCGCCAACATCGAGCGCGTGCTCGGTTGCAATCGTGCTGACATAGCCGACATCTACCCGCTCAAGCAGGGCCTCACGAACCTGTCGTGCCATTTCCGCATCGGCGCCGACGAGTACGTCTACCGTCACCCAGGCGTGGGCACCGAGAAGCTGGTTGACCGCCGCAGCGAGGCGCACGCCCAAGCGGTGGCGCGCGACCTGGGGCTCGACCATACGTTCATCTTCGAGGACGAGGCCGAGGGGTGGAAGCTGTCGCATTTCATCCCGGGGTGCCAGACGCTCGACGCTGACGACGATGCCCAGCTGGAGCGGGCCATGGCCATGGCCCGCACGCTGCACGACAGCGGCAAGGCGGTGGAGAAGCGGTTCGACTTCTACCGCGAGAGCTGCCGTTACGAGGATTTGCTCGGCGGTCGCGCAGCCATCGACATACCCGATTACGCCGACCTGGCAGCCCAGGTTGACCGGCTGCATGAGCTGGTGGCCCGCGAGGAATCGCACGTCTGCCTCACCCATAACGACTTCTTCCCCCTGAACATCCTCATCGACGGCCAGGATGCCATGCATCTCATCGATTGGGAGTACGCCGGCATGGCCGACTACGCGAGCGACTTCGGCACCTTCGTCGTGTGCGCCCAGCTGGCCGAGCCTCGGGCGCGGCAGGCGCTCGCGCTGTACTTCGGCCGCGAGCCCACGACGGCGGAGCTGCGCCACAACTACGCGTTCGTGGCTTTCGCCGGCTGGTGCTGGTACGTCTGGTCGCTCTACAAGGAGGTCCAAGGCGAGCTGGTGGGCGAGTGGCTGCATGTCTACTACCGTTACGGGAAAGAGTACCTGCGCCGCGCATTGGCGCTGTATGGCGAGGAAGGCGTGCGCTAGGCGCGCTGCGAGAGAGGGCTCCAGCATGAGATACGGTCTGACAAGCGGCATCCTGTGGGGTCTCGACACGGTCATCTTGGGCATCGCCCTTTCCATGGTGCCGTTCATCGGCACGTTGGAGGCGGTGGCCTTCGCGGCTATCGCGAGCTCGTTCTTGCACGATGCGTTCTGCGCCTTGTGGCTGTTCGTCTACATGGCGGTGCGTGGGCGCTTGGGCGACACGCTGGCGGCGCTCAAGACGCGCAGCGGCAAGGTGGTCATTCTGGGCGCGCTGCTGGGCGGCCCCATCGGCATGACGGGCTACGTGGTGGCCATCAACAACATCGGGGCGGCGTACACCGCCATCATATCGGCGTTCTATCCGGCGTTCGGGGCATTCATGGCCTTCGTCCTGCTGAAGGAGCGGATGGACGCCAAGCACATCACGGCGCTTGTCGTGGCGTTGCTGGGCGTCATGGCCATGGGGTGGATGTCGGCCGATGGCGAGGCGAGCGGCAACGCGGTGCTGGGCCTGGTGGGCGCGGCTGCTTGCGTGGTCGGGTGGGGCTCCGAGGCGGTGCTGTGCGGCTGGGGCATGCGCGACGACGCGGTGGACAACGAGACGGCGCTGCAGATACGCGAGATCACCTCGGCCCTGGTGTACGCCGTGGTGGTCTTGCCGGCCTTCGGCGCGTGGGCGTTCACGGCGCAGGCCATCCCGAGCTTCGCCACCTGCGTGGTGGGCCTAGCCGGCCTGGCGGGAGCGGTGTCGTACCTGTTCTACTACAAGGCCATATCGACCATCGGCGCGGCGCGCGGCATGGCGCTGAACATAAGCTACTCGGTGTGGGCGGTGCTGTTCGGCGTGGTGTTGCTGGGCGCGATTCCCAGCGTGCCGGAGATCGTGTGCTGCCTGGTCATCTTGGGCGGCACCATCTTGGCGGCGGCCGATTGGGGCGAGCTGTTCGGGCGGAAGGGCTGCAGCCTGACCGCGGATGCGCCGGAGAAGCGGTAGAGTAGGCCCGAGTGTTTTTGCGAGGCAGCCTACGGCAGGTTGCGGACGACGAGGGGCTGAGGAGAGACATGGGCGAAGAACGGCGTGGCGGCAGCGGGGCTATCGACGGCGGCGTAGGCGGCAGCCGGCAGAAGAACCTGAGGCAGGTTCTCGGGTTCCTAGGCGTGGGCTTGTTCAACACCGTGCTGAACTACGGCGTCTACTGCGCGGTCATTGCGCTGGGCGGCCATTACCTGGTGGCGAGCATCGCAGGTTGGGTCATCAGCGTGTTCTCGGCCTGGATCCTGCAGTACTTCTTCGTGTTCCGCGAAGGCGGCGCCGACAGCCCGCAGCCCTGGTGGAAGGCGCTCGTCAAGACGTACCTTTCCTACGGCTTCACCGGCTTCATCCTGACTAACGTGCTGCTCGTGCTCATGCTGGACATCGCGCATGTCGAGGTGCTGTTCGAGCCGTTGTTCGTCATGGATAGCTTCTTCATCTTCGGCAGCGCGCGCGCCATGGCCGAGTATGTGGCACCTCTCATCGTCATGGTCATCAACCTGCCCATCAACTTCCTGCTCAATAAGTTCTGGGCATACCGGGAGAAGGACAGGATCGAAAGTGCGGGGCCAAGCCTTTAGGATACGAAGGCCATCACGCAGAAGGGAAGCAACTTGAATAAGGGAACAGCAGCCAGTCGATCTGCGAACTGGGACGCCCTTCGCGCTCTCGCGATGTTCCTCGTGCTCGTGACGCACGCTGCCTACAGCCTCGGTCCGATTGGCGAGTGCGACACCGGCCTTCTCATCTCGTCCGCTGCCATTATCTGCGATCCCATCTTCTTCGCTCTTTCGGGCTATTTCGCCATACGGGCTCTGAAGCGGCCGCTCAAGGATTACTACCTCAACAAGGTTATGACGATTATCCTGCCCCTCTTCGTCTATTCGGTGGTGCTGTATCTGTACAGCGCGTTGCGCGCGGGCCAAGACCTTTTCATTGGCGACTACTTCATCTTTTTTGCCGACCATCTTTCGGGCGCCTGGTGGTTCATACCAGCGCTCGTGCCGTGCCTTGTTGCTGCGCCTTTCGTCGCGAAGGGCTTCGAGGCGCTGTCGGATAGGCAGGTCTTCGCGCTGGGGTGCATATTGGCGGCCCTGTTCACCTTTGGCGCTGTGTTCAATCTGCTGCAATGGGCATGCTTGCAGATCGGAGTCGAGTCGCTGGCAAGCTTGTGCAGCGTGATGCTCAACCTTGTGCCTCCTTCGATGCTCACCAAGGCGCCGCAGTTTTTCGAGCTCTTCATCCTGGGCGGCATATTCCGTCGCGTTGCGCCCCATATCACCAAGAGAGCGAGCAACGGTCTCATAGCGTGCGGCTTGGCCTGTTGGGTGATTGACGTGTCCTTTGCGCTTTGCGACATTCCTCGGACCGACCCGAGCTTCTTCTGGCTTTTCATCGCAATCGGGGCGATGGCGCTTTGCGAGCGTGTCGCCATTCGCTCTCAGGTTGCGCAGCGGGCCATATCATGGGCAGCGATGCGCTCCTATTCGATCTACCTGCTCAATCTCGAAGCGCTTGGGACAGCGAGCGTCATCTTCTATGACCTATCGGTTTTCGGGGTGATCGCAACTATGGCGGTTCCGATGCGGATCCTTATGTGGGTTGCCATGGTGCTGTGCGCTTATGGGATAGCCCTAGCGGTTGCAAGCCTGATCGACATCGCATTGCTGAAGCCTGTGCAGAAGGTCTTCCGGTGCTTATGCATGAAGCCGCCTCGCAGCGCAGCTCAGGAGCAGCAAAGCGAGACGGCCCTTCGTAGTGGCTAGCGCGCCTCTTTAGATGGAGCGAGCGTTGCTCTATTCGCGCCGGCTTCGTCTGGGGTTTTCCCTTTCGATTTGGTAACGGGCGAGGTGGGACGCGGTGTTGGCGGGTGCCGACCTTTAGACTGGTAAGCAGTTTCAACTGAGGCTGCGGGCGCGCGGCGAGCGCATCGTCTGCGGGTGCGCGGTGGTTGCGCTACCGATGCGTGCGCAGCGATTGCGCCGTCCGCAGGTGCGCATGGTCGCATCGCTCATGCGCGATGGCCGCGCCATCCGACGCACACCAAGCAGTCTACGAGAGGGAAGGGGAAGCCATCATGACCGAGAACATCGCTGACAAGCTGGCACCATGTGGCATCGACTGGGCCGACGCCGAGGATCGATTCGACGGCAACGTCGACCTGTACAAGCGCATGGCGCTTAAATACGAGAACGACGGCCACCTGGTCGCGCTCGAAGCGGCCATGGACGTGAAGGACTACGACGAGGCCTACAAGCAGGCCCACGCGCTGAAGGGCGTGGCGGGCAACCTTTCGTTCGCCAAGCTGTTCGAGATAGCCGCCGTCATCAGCGACGCGCTGAAAGAGGGCGAGCCCCAGGCCGCGACCGAGCGCATGGGCGCGCTCGCCGAGGCTCACGCGAAGGTGCTCGAGGGCTTGGAGGTCCTGCGCGAGTCGTAAGGCCGCGCGGCTCCGGCTCGCATAGCAGCAGCCAGCGCAACGCTCAAGGGAAAGGCCCTTCTGCCATAAGATGAGCCCCTCTCGTTGCTTCGCGCAAGAGCAAGGGTGCAGCTCAAGGGCGGGAGGGCCTTCTCATGCCCGAGACGCGCCGTGCGTCAGCGACGGCGCGCCACCTAGACATCCCACCCGATGAACGCCCACGTGGTCACCCGCGCCTCGCGCAGCCGCAGGTGCCCCTGCACGCCGCCGCGCCCATCGGGCTGGCCGGCATTCGGGTTCTCCACCAGGTTCTCGGGCAGCCATGCCCGCAGGTTCTCCAACGCCTCGGCCACCGCGATGCCGCCCACCATGCTGCACGAGGCGTCCATCACCATCTTCCGCAGGCTGGCGAACGCCTCCTCCTCGGAGCCGAAGGTGTCCAGGCGCTCGCTGGGGATGTAGTGCACTTCGGGCTTGTAGCCGTTGTTGCTCAGGATCATGAAGGCGTACAGGTAGTCGCGCCCGAGGAACGGCTGCAGCCCGATGGCTGACAGGATGCGCTCGTCGGTGCGGGGCGACGAGCCGGTGGGCAGCGTGATGCAGCAGCGCCGTCGCGCCACGGCTATCAGCCGCTCGAGCGAGTCGCCCAGGTCGGCGGTGGCGATGGAGCGCGATGCCAGCGCAACGTCGACGCACTTCGGCCCTACGCCGTGGGCTTCCCAGTCGTCCGACCAGCTCATGAGCTCGGTGCGCACGCTGCCGATGCCCATGCGCTCGCAGTCCTCGCGCACGCGGTCGAGCATGCCGCGCGAGAAATCGGCTGCGATGACGTCGTGGTGCATGCCGCCGAGCGGAATGGCCAGCGCCCCGGTGCCGCACCCCATGTCGAGCACGCTCTCGCCCGGACGCACGCCAGCATATTCCAGGAACGCCTCGACGTAGGGGGTGGGGGCGTCGGCCTGCTTGTAGGTCTTCGAGCGCTCGTCCCAGTGCTCGGCGCTGTCGGCCGCGCGCCGCGCCTGCTGGAGCGCGATCCACTCCTCGTTCCAGTCGGTCGTGGTCAGCTTGGGGGTGAAAGCGTCGATCGCAGCCATGGCGCACCCGTGCCTTTCGTCGTGTTCATTGCGTTGAGGCCCGCGGCCCCAGCCGCTACCATTGTGCCACCAACTATACTGACGGGGAACCATTGTTGAGGACCCGTTGCCCATGCCGAGCGGCAAAGAATCGAGGAAGCCATGCAAGTCGAGCTGCTGTACCACACCCCCGACCCCGAGCGCGCCATCGCCACCGCTGCGCGGCTGTGCTATGCGCCGGTGGGCGCCAAGGAGCTCATGGAGACCATGCCGCCCGAGCGCGTGAGCAGCGTGCTGACCACCATCATGAAGAGCGGCCACTTCTCCACGCTCGAGCATGCCAGCTACACCTTTGCCATCGACGGCGTGAGCCGCGCGCTCACGCACCAGCTGGTGCGCCATCGCCTGGCTAGCTTCAACCAGCAGTCGCAGCGCTACGTGAAGTTCGGCGCCGACCTGGAGGTGGTCAAGCCGGCCACCATCGCGGAAAGCGACGAGGCCAACGCGGTGTTCGACGGCATCATCGAGGCGACGAAGGCGGCCTATGCCGAGCTCATGGAGCTGGGCATTCCTGCCGAGGACGCGCGCTACGTGCTGCCCAACGCGGCCGAGACGAAGATAGTGGTCACCATGAACGTGCGCGAGCTGCTGCACTTCTTCGAGGTGCGCTGCTGCAACCGCGCCCAGCGGGAGATACGCGAGATGGCCCATCGCATGCTGGAGCTCGTGCGCCCTACGGCGCCGTTCGTCTTCGCTGACGCGGGCGCTGGCTGCGTGCGCGGCGCGTGCCCGGAAGGGAAGATGGCTTGCGGGATGCCGTTCGAGCGAGTGACCCGTGACTAAAGGGAACGACCTCAAGCGCGCCTTCGCCGAGGACGGGGCGCGCAAGACCCACGTGGGCGGCCAGGCGCTGCTCGAGGGCATCATGATGCGCGGCAAGCTCAACTGGGCGGTGGCCGTGCGCGAGCCAGGCGGCGGCATCTACGTCGAGGAGCACGACCTGGCGAGCGGCCGCAAGAAGAACTCATGGCTCACCTGGCCGTTCGTGCGCGGCTGCACGGCGTTGGTGGAGTCGCTGGCCCTGGGGTTCAAGGCGCTGGCCATCGCCGCCGACCATGCCTTCGACGACGAGGACGAGAAGGCGGAAGCGCAGGCGGAAGCCGCCGTCGATGCAGCGGAGTCGCTGGAGGTGGCGGCTGACCCGGTGGCGCCGTCGGAGGCGGCAGCCGCGTCCCATGCCAGTCAGGCGGCCGAGGGTTCGGCATCGCAGAAGGGCGCGTCCGCGGAATCGGGCGCGGGCTTCAGCATGGTCATCCCCATGGTGCTCGGCGCGGTGATGGGCGTCGTGCTGTTCATCGTGGCACCGGCGGCCCTGGCGAACCTCATCGCCGGCGAGTACGACGAGCGCACGTTGGCGTGGAACCTCGTCGACGGCGTGGGCCGCGTGGCCATATTCATCCTCTACATCTGGCTCATCGGCCGCATGAGCGACATCAGGCGCATGTTCATGTACCACGGCGCCGAGCACAAGACCATCCACTGCTTCGAGCATGGCCTGCCGCTCACGCCCGAGAATGCCCGCAGCTTCCCGCGCCTGCACGTGCGGTGCGGCACGGCGTTCCTCATCATGGTGATGGTCATCGCCATAATCGTGTACACCCTCGTGCCGCTGAACGCGCTCATCAGCGCGCTGGGCGTGCCCGATGGCCCGGCCAAGTTCGCGCTGGTGGTGGCCGTGCGGGTGCTGCTCATGCCGCTCATCGCCGGCATATCCTACGAGATAACGGTGAAGTGGGCCGGCAGCCGCCCCGAGAACCCGGTGGTGAAGGTCATCCTATGGCCGGGCATGCAGATGCAGCGCCTGACCACCAACGAGCCCGACGACGGGCAGCTGGAATGCGCCATCACTGCCATGGAGCGCGTGCTCGCCCGCGAGGAGCAGGCGGCACGTGAAGCTGAAGCGGCGGAAGCGCTCGCGGCAGCCGCCGACGGCGAAGGCGGGAGCGTGAGCCTAAGCTGAAGCCGAGGCGGAAGCCACGGCCGAAGCCGAAGCCGATGCTGCGATCGGGGCGGAAGCCCCCGCTACATCAGCGTGAGGTAGCGCAGGTAGGGCTGCGACGTCTCCGGCACCGCCAGGGTGACCGTCTGGCCGTACATGGCGACGGTGACCAGCGACGGGTCGGTGTAGGTGGTCACGTCGGCCGCCATGCCGTTGTAGTCGAGGTCGAACGTGCCCGTGGATTGCGCATCCTTAGGCAGCGTGGCCACCTGCCAGCTTTCGATGTCCAGCGATTCGATGGCGTCGTCAACTACCTTGAGCGGCAGCCCGGTGCGGTTGGCGATGGCATCGGCGTTGGACTCGAGCGCCTCCTGTGCCCGCGCCTTCACGCCGCTCGCGTCGATGGCGGCGTTCGTGGCGGCCACCTTGCCGCTGTCGATGGCCTCGGTCATGGGATGGTCCTCGCCGAGGGTCTGCGGCAGCACGACCAGCACGCCCACTGCCAGCACCACCAAGGCCACCAGCCCTATGATCACGCGACGCACCATCTTCATCGGCCGCACCTTCCTCTAGCCGCACGGGTTCCATTCCTACCATCATACCCTTTCGTGCCCGCGCGGCCGCCCCGCCAAGCGGCGCTTCCATCGCATCGCCACGACTGCCTGCCCGCACCGCTTCCGCCGCCTGCCCGCACCCTTCTGCACGGCCGCCGCACCGGGGCTCGCGCCGTCCGCCTTTTGCCCCTGCCGGGAAATCGTGTATGCTATCGCCTACCGACGGCGCGCCGCGGCCGACCTGTGCCCGCGCAGCCGCCCTTACATATATAAGAGACGACCACAGCAAGGGAGACCGCTCGTGAAGCTGGTGGTGACCGAGAAGAACGACGCAGCCAAGCAGATAGCAGCGCTGCTGGGAGCATCCAAGCCCAAGACCGACAAGGTGTACAACACCACGGTGTACCGGTTCGACGTGGCGGGCGAGGAATGGGTGACCATCGGCCTGCGCGGCCACATCCTCGAGCCCGACTTCACGCCCCAGCTGCTCTACACCAAGCGCGGCGGCTGGCAGGGCGTCACCGCCGACGGCGAGTCGCTGCCCGCGCAGCTGCCCGACAGCCTGGCGCGCCCGCCCTTCAAGAAGAAGAAGCCCTTCACGGCCGACGGCGTGGAGCTCAAGGGCTGGAAGATGGACGCGCTGCCGTACCTGGTGTACGCGCCCATCGAGAAGCTGCCCAAGGAGAAGGACATCATCCGCTCGCTGAAGAACCTGGCGAAGAAGGCCGACTCCATCGTCATAGCCACCGACTTCGACCGCGAAGGCGAGCTCATCGGCGCCGACGCGCTGTCGTGCTGCCGCGAGGTGAACGCCACGGCCCCCGTGAGCCGCGCGCGCTATTCCGCCTTCACCAAGGCTGAGATCCAGGGCGCCTTCGACAACCTGGTGTCCATGGACGACGACCTGGCCGAGGCCGGCGCCTCGCGCCAGGACATCGACCTCATCTGGGGCGCGGTGCTCACGCGCTATCTGACGCTCGTGCGCTTCGCCGGCTACGGCAACGTGCGCTCGTCCGGCCGCGTGCAGACGCCCACCCTGGCCCTCATCGTGGCGCGCGAGCGCGAGCGCATGGCCTTCGTGCCCGAGGACTACTGGGTCATCCGCGGCCGCTTCGACGCCGGCTCATCAGCAGGCCCCACCGCCGGCGACGGCGCCGAGGTCTTCGAGGCGCCCCATGCCACGGCCCGCTTCAAGGAAGAGGCCGCCGCAGCTGCCGCCATGGCCGCCGTGGAGGGCGCCAGCACCGCCCGCGTGGCCGCCGTGGAGAAGAAGAAGCGCACGGTGAAGCCGCCCGCGCCGTTCAACACCACCAGCCTGCAGGCAGCCGCCTCGGCCGAGGGCCTGAGCCCCGCGCGCACCATGCGCCTGGCCGAGAGCCTGTACATGGACGGCTTCATAAGCTACCCCCGCGTGGACAACACGGTGTACCCGTCGTCGCTCGACCTGGCCGAGGTGGTGCGCGCCATAGCCGCCAACCCTGCCTACAAGCCCTATTGTCAGCAGCTGCTGGCCAAGGGCAAGCTCACCGCCACGCGCGGCAAGAAGGAGACCACCGACCACCCGCCCATCTACCCCACGCGCGCCGCCACCCCCGATGACCTGCCCCCGGCCGAGTTCAAGCTGTACAACCTGGTGGCGCGCCGTTTCCTGGCCACGCTGTCGGACGCGGCGGTCATCGAGGGCACCAAGGTGTCGCTCGACGTGGCTGGCCAGCCGTTCACGGCCAAGGGCGACGTGCTGGTGGAGCCGGGCTTCCGCGCCATCTACCCCTTCGGCCTGAAGAAGGACGAGACGCTGCCGCCCCTGGCCGAGGGCCAGCAGGTGGCCTTCAACGGCGCCGACTGCGCCCAGAAGCAGACCGAGCCGCCCGCGCGCTACAGCCAGGGCAAGCTCATCCAGGAGATGGAGAAGCTGGGCCTGGGCACCAAGTCGACCCGCCACTCCATCATCGAGCGCCTGTACAACGTGAAGTACATCCAGAACGACCCCATCGAGCCCTCGCAGCTGGGCATCGCGGTCATCGATGCGCTCGACCGCTTCGCACCGCACATCACGCACCCGCAGATGACGGCCAACCTCGAGGAGTCCATGGACCAGATAGCCGAGGGCAAGACGTCCAAGGACGCCGTGGTGGGCAACTCGCGCGACCTGCTGCTGGGCCAGCTGGAGAGCCTGATGCCCCATTCCGAGGAGGTGGCCGAGGCCCTGGCCGACGCCGTGGCGGCCGACGCCTACGTGGGCAAGTGCCCCAAGTGCGGCAACGACTTGCAGCTGCGCGCCTCGTCCAAGACCAAGTCGATGTTCATCGGCTGCGCCGGGTGGCCCGACTGCGACGTGACCTACCCGCTGCCCACTGGCAAGGTGGAGGCCACCGACCAGCCGTGCGAGCAGTGCGGCATGCCCCAGGTGAAGGTGACCGCCTTCCGCACGAAGCCGCGCCTGCAGTGCATCGACCCGGCCTGCCCGAGCAACCAGGAGCCCGAGGTGGTGGTGGGCCTGTGCCCCGCATGCGCCGCCGAGGGCAAGCAGTCGAAGCTCACCGCGCGCCGCAACCCGCGCACGCTCAAGCGCTCCATCACCTGCGAGCGCTTCGACGAGTGCGGCACCCGCTACCCGTTGCCGCCCAACGGCGACATCATCGCCACCGAGGAGGTGTGCGAGGCCTGCGGCGCCCCCATGGTGGTGGTCAAGACGGCCCGCGGTCCCTGGAAGCTGTGCCCGAACTTCGACTGCCCCTCCAAAGAGGAGGAGAAGGCGAAGAAGGCTAAGGGGAAAGGGAAGGGCTCGCGCGGTCGCAAGAAGTAGCCTTGCCGTCCGGCGGGTCGGCCTCAGCTGGCTTGCTGCTCTATCTCGCGGTAGAGGTCGCGTCCGGCGGCATCCACCGCCACGTAGACCGGCAGCTTGTCCACGGTGAGGCGCCGCAGCGCCTCGGTGCCCAGGTCGTCCCAGGCCACCAGGTCGCTGGCCGTCACGTGGCGCGCCAGCAGCGCGGCGATGCCCCCTACGGCGGCGAAGTACACGCTGCCGGTGGCGCGACACGCCTCCACCACGGCTGGCGAGCGCTTGCCCTTGCCGATGCAGGCCGTCACGCCCGCCTCGAACAGCGCCGGCGCAGCGAAGTCCATGCGGCTGGCGGTGGTGGGGCCCACCGACCCCAAGGGTCGCCCCGCAGCCGCTGGCGTGGGCCCGGCGTAGAACAGCACCTGGCCGTCCAGGCCGAAGGGCAGGCGCCCGTCGCGCTCGAGGCATTCCAGCGCCCGCTGGTGCCCGGCATCGCGCATGGTGTACAGGGTGCCCGACAGCAGCACCTCGTCGCCCGCGGCAAGGCGGGCCAGTTCCTCGCGCGGGCAGGGAAAGGCCAGCTCCACGGCGCTCATCGCGTACCTCCTACCAGCTCGATGGTGGCCGATCGCATGGCGCAGCACCCCATGTTCACCGCCACGGGCAGCGCGGCTATGTGGCAGGGGGCCGTCTCGACGTGCACGGCCAGCGCCGTCGGGGCGCCGCCTAGGGCCCCAGGCCCCAGCCCGAGGGCGTTCACGCGCTCGGTGAGCTCGTCTTCGAAGTAGGCCGCGCGGGCGTTGCGGGCGGGGCTTCCCACCTCGCGCAGCAGCGCATGCTTGGCCAGGCCAGCCACCTTGTCGAAGGTGCCGCCCACGCCCACGCCCACCACGAGCGGCGGGCAGGCGTTGGCCGCCTTCTCGCGCACGCAATCCACCACCGCGTCGATGACGCCGGCAGTTCCGGCGCCCGGCGGCAGCATGACCACGCGCGACGCGTTGTCGGACCCACCGCCCTTCAGCAGCACGTGCAGGCGCGCGCCAGGCTCGGGCACCAGGCGCACCTCGCAGAAGGCCGGGGCGTTCGTGCCGGTGTTCGAGCGGTCGAACAGGGCATCGCGCACCACCGACATGCGCAGCTTTCCGTCGCGGTAGGCGCGGGCCACCGCGTCGTCGACGGCGGCGAAGGCGTTGCCGGGCACGGCCACGTCGGGGCCGGCTTCCAGGCACACCCACACCGTGCCGGTGTCCTGGCAGATGGGCACGCCGTCGGCCAGCCCGATGCGGGCGTTCTCGGCGATGCTGCCCATGATGCGGGCCGCGCGCTGGGCATGGGGCCCGTCGGAGGCTTCCGCGGCAACGCAGGCCTCTTCGAGCGCGCGCAGGTAGTCGGGGCGCAGCTCGATGGCGCAGCGGCGTATGGCGCGGTAGACGGCTTCGCTTATGGAATGCGGGGAAAGGGGGTCGTCGTCGGAGGCGGCCGAGGGAGGTTCGTGCGCAGGTTCGTGCATGAGGGCAGAGCTTCTTTCCGTGCAAGAGCCCGCTCCAACGAACAGCAGCGGGCAAAGTAACCTAGTGTGCAGTATAGGCGCTTTGAGGCCCGGAAGGGCTGCGGAATCGGGCCGAAGGTATACAATAGGCAGGTATGCGAGAAGCTTTCCGCGGCGCCGCAGCCGGCGCCCTGAGATACCCTGTGGAGGATGCCCCTATGACTGATGAACGCACCTCGTTGGCCGACGAGTCGCTGAGCCTGCACCGCCAGTGGCGCGGCAAGCTGGCCGTGGCCCCCAAGTGCCCGCTGGACGGGCGGCGCGACCTGGCGCTGGCCTACACGCCCGGCGTAGCCGAGCCCTGCAAGCGCATAGCCGCTGACGCGCAAGCCGCCTACGAGTGCACGATCAAGGGCAACACCGTGGCCGTGGTCACCGACGGCAGCGCAGTGCTTGGCCTGGGCAACATCGGCCCGACGGCGGCGCTGCCCGTCATGGAAGGGAAGGCGGCGCTGTTCAAGGCGTTCGGCGGCGTGGACGCGTTCCCCATCTGCCTGGACACCCAGGATACCGACGAGATAGTGCGCGCCTGCATCCAGCTGGCGCCGGTGTTCGGCGGCATCAACCTCGAGGACATAGCCGCGCCCCGCTGCTTCGAGATCGAGGAGCGCCTGAACGAGGCGCTGGACATACCGGTGTTCCATGACGACCAGCACGGCACCGCCATCGTGGTGCTGTCGGGCATTATCAACGCGCTGCGCCTGGTGGGCAAGGGCGCCCCGGAATGCCGCGTGGTCATCAACGGCGCGGGCAGCGCCGGCATCGCCATAGCCAAGCTGCTTCTAGCCTACGGCTTCGAGCACGTGACGCTCTGCGACATCGACGGCATCGTGAGCTCGGCCAACCCGAGCCTGAACGACGCCCAGCGCGCCATGCTGGCCGTGACGAACCTGGAGGACGCGCAGGGCACGCTGGCCGATGCGCTGGTGGGCGCCGACGTGCTGGTGGGCGTGTCGGCCCCGGGCGTGGTGAGCCAGGACATGGTGCGGTCGATGGCGCCGGGGGCCATCGTGTTCGCCATGGCGAACCCCACGCCCGAGATATTCCCCGACGAGGCCAAGGCCGCCGGCGCGGCGGTGGTCGGCACCGGTCGCAGCGACTTCCCCAACCAGGTGAACAACGTCATCGCGTTCCCGGGCATATTCAAGGGCGCGCTGCAGGCCCGCGCCGAGCGCATCACCGAGCCCATGAAGCTGGCGGCGGCCAAGGCGCTCGCGGCGCTGGTGCCCGACGACGAGCTGTCGGCCGACTTCATCATCCCCGATCCGTTCGACCCGCGCGCCGCCGACGCCGTGGCCGAGGCCGTGCGCGCCTGCGCCGGCGCCGAGAAGCGCGGCTAGGGGCCCCATGGGCACGTTCGTGACCTTCGAAGGCGCCGACGGCACCGGCAAGTCGACCCACATCGGCCTTCTGGCCGAGCGGCTGCGCGCCCACGGGCTCGAGGTGCTGTGCCTGCGCGAACCCGGCGGCACCGCGGTGGGCGAGGCCCTGCGCGCGCTCGTGCTCGACCCGGCCAACGCCGGGCTCTCCGACCGCGCCGAGCTGCTCATCTACGAGGCGGCCCGCGCGCAGCTGGTCGACGAGGTCATAGCGCCGGCCCTGGGCCGCGGGGCCGTGGTTCTGTGCGACCGCTTCGCCGACTCCACGGTGGCCTACCAGGCCTACGGCCGCGGCCTGCCGCGCGAATCCGTCGATGCGGCCAACGCCTTCGCCACCGGGGGGCTCGTGCCCGACCGCACGCTGCTCATGGTATGCGGCGCTCCCGACGAGGGGCTGCACCGCGCCGCCCAGGTGGCCGCCGCTGACCGGCTCGAGCTGGCGGGCGAGGGGTTCCACGGCCGCGTGGCCGAGGGCTTCGGCGCCTTGGCGGCCGACGAGCCGATCCGCGTGCGCGTGGTGGACTCGTCGGGCAGCTGCGAGGCGACCGCCCAGGCTGTGGCCCAGGCCGTGGCCGACCTGTTCCCCTGGCTCGGCGATGGGGGCGCGCCCGCGGAAGGCGAGGCTGGCGCTGGGCCTTGCGCCAGCGCCGACGCCGCCCCCCGGCCTGCCGCGCCCGCGGAAGGGGGCGCCGCCCGTGGCTGACGCCTTCGAGAACATCCTCGGCCAGCCCCAGGTGCGCGACTTCCTGCGCAAGAGCGTGGTGCGCGAGTCGGTCACCCATGCCTACCTGTTCACGGGGCCGGCCGGCTCCAACAAGACCCTGGCCGCCTACGCCCTGGCCCAGGCGCTGCTGTGCCCCAAGGGCCCGAGCGGCCCGCGCGGCGGCAGCTGCGGCGCGTGCCAGGAATGCGGCCGCGTCATGCGGCGCAAGCACCCCGACGTGCGCTTCTACGCCCCGGCCGGCGCCAACGGCTACCTCATCGAGCAGGTGCGCGAGATAATGGCCGACACCGCGCTGGCGCCCATCCAGGCCAAGCGCAAGGTGTACATCCTCGACCGCGTGGACGCCCTGGGCACCGCGGCGGCCAACGCCTTCCTCAAGACGCTCGAGGAGCCCCCGCCCGGCGTGGTGCTCATCCTGCTGGGCCGCACTCGCGAGGCCGTGCTGCCCACCATCGTGTCGCGCTGCCAGGTGGTGCCGTTCCGCCACATACCAGTGGCCGAGGCCGCGGGCATCGTGCGGCAGAACACCGGCGCGTCCATCGAGCAGGCCCGCATGGCCATCGAGGCGTGCGGCGGCTCCATCACCGGCGCCGTGGAGTTCCTGAAGGCGGCGGGCAACGAGCGCCTGGCCTTCCGCACTGAGGTGCTGTCCATATTGGAGTCGCTGGCCGTGGCCGACAGCTGGGACGTGGTGGGCTACGTGCGGCGGCTGCTGGACATGTCCAAGGCGCCGCTCGACGAGATGCGCGCCCTGCAGGAGGCCGAGCTGGCCGAGAACTCCGACTTCCTGGCGAAGTCGGCCCTGCGCCAGGTGGAGGCGCGCCACAAGCGCCAGCTCACCGCCAAGACGCGCGAGGGCCTGCGCCAGACCACGGCCATCGTGGCCTCGTGGCTGCGCGACGTGCTGGCCACCCGCGCCGGCACGCCCGAGCTGGTGGTGAACACCGACGCGCGCGATGCCATCGAGGCGGCCGCGGCCCGGGCCGACGAAGCGCAGCTTGCATGCGCTTTGGCCGCCGTGGGCCGCTGCAACCAGGCCATCGCCTATAATGTATCCCCAGAAACGTGCCTTGACGCGTTGCTCTTCGAAGTGAAAGAGGTCTTGAATGGCTCGGGTCGTACCGGTCAGCCTTGCCCATAACCCGCGCGCCCTGTGGTTCGACCCGGGCGAGCTCGAGATAGCAGACCAAGACGCCGTGGTGGTGCAGACCACCCGTGGCATGGAGTTCGGCCGCGCCGTTGGCGAGCCGTTCGAGGTGGACGACGCCCAGGTGAAGGCGCTCAAGAGCCCGCTCAAGCCGGTGCTGCGCCTGGCCACCGACGAAGACGAGGAAGCCGCTGCCGAGATGGAGGAGCGCGGCCGCGAGGCGCTGCCCGTGTTCAAGGAGATGGCGGCCGAGGCCAACGAGGACATGCACCCGGTGGCGGTGGAGTTCCTGCTCGATGGCGACAAGGCCGTGTTCTACTTCGAGGCCGAGGAGCGCGTCGACTTCCGCGAGCTGGTGCGCAAGCTGGCGGCCCGCTTCCACGTGCGCATCGACATGCGCCAGATAGGCGTCCGCGACGAGGCGCGCATGGTGGGCGGCCTGGGCCATTGCGGCCAGGAGCTGTGCTGCAAGCGCATGGGCGGCGAGTTCTGCCCGGTGTCCATCCGCATGGCCAAGGAACAGGACCTCTCGCTGAACCCGCAGAAGATATCGGGCGTGTGCGGGCGCCTCATGTGCTGCCTGCGCTACGAGTACGAGGCATACAAGGACTTCAAGCAGCGTGCGCCCAAGGCCGGCGCCAAGGTGCGCACCCCCGAAGGGGAGTCGAAGGTGGTCGACCTCGACGTGCTTCGCGAGACGGTGAAGCTGAGCCGTGAGGACGAGAAGCCCCTGAGCGTGCCCCTGACCGCCTTCGAGGAGCCCAAGGAAGGGAAGCGCCCGAGCGTCGTGTCCGACGAGGGCTGGGAGGAGGCCCTGGCCGACCAGGACCACAGCCCGCACGGCGATGCGCTCACGTTCATAACCTCGCAGTTCACCGGCACGGACAAGCTGGCCGAGGCCGGGGCCGTGCGCCGCACGCCCGGCAGCCGCTCGCGCCAGGACAAGGCGTCGCGCCGCGACGAGGGCGCTGGCAGCAGCAGCCGCAAGCCGCGCAACCGCCGTCGCGGCGGGAAGGCGGGCGGCAGCGCCGCGCCCGATCAGCAGGCGCCCGCGCGCAAGCCGCGCCGCCGGCGCTCCACCACCATATCGGCCGAGGGCCAGAAGCAGCAGACCGTGGCGCCCGACAAGGGATCCCGCGACGGTGGCCAGCGCGCCGACGGCGGCACCAAGCGCAGCCGGCCCTCTGCCCGCAAGGAAGGCGGGCGCGGCAACGGCAACGGCTCGAAGGGCGGCCCGCGCCCCGGGCAGCGTTCGTCGGGCCTGCGCAACAGCGGCCAGGGCCAAGGTGGCAGCAGCAACGGCGGCAAGCGCGGCGGCGCGGCCCAAGGCCAGGCTGCGGGCGAGGGGCGCGGCCAGGGGCAGGGCTCCGGCAAGCCCCAGGGCCAGCGGCGCCGACGGCGGCGCTCCCACAAGGGCGGCGCAGCGGGCGGCGGCTCGAATCCGGCTCAGGGCGGCGGTGCGGCCCAAGGCGGTTCGGCGGGCCAAGGGCGTGATGCCCAGTGAGCTTGAGCTACCCCCTGCTCACCGACCTTTACCAGCTCACCATGGCGCAGGGCTACTACGAGGCTGGGCGCACCCATGAGCAGGCGTGCTTCACCATGTACTTCCGCGACTACCCGTTCGCGGGCGGCTACGCCGTCGCCTGCGGCATGGCCCAGCTGGCCGAGATGGTGGACGCTTACCGCTTCTCCGACGACGACCTGGCTTACCTGCGCACCTTGGAGGCGCCGGGCGGCGGCCCGCTGTTCCACGAGGGCTTCCTGGGCTATCTGGCCGACTTCAGCCTGAGCTGCGACATCGACGCGGTGCTGGAGGGCACTCCGGTGTTCCCCTACGAGCCCATCGTGCGCGTCACCGGGCCCATCATGGAATGCCAGCTGCTCGAGACGGCGCTGCTCAACTGCGTGAACTTCCAGACGCTCATCGCCACCAAGGCGGCGCGCGTGTGCCGGGCGGCCGACGGGCGCCCCGTGGCCGAGTTCGGCTTGCGCCGGGCCCAGGGCCTCGGCGGCGTGTGGGCCAGCCGCGCGGCGGTGGTGGGCGGCTGCGCCTCGACCTCCGACGTGCTGGCGGGCAAGCTGTTCGGCATACCCGTGTCGGGCACCCACGCGCACTCCTGGGTGATGAGCTTTTCCGACGAGCTGACCGCCTTTCGCGAGTACGCCCGCATCGCGCCGAACAACTGCGTGCTGCTGGTGGACACCTACGACGTCGAGCAGGGGGTGGCCAACGCCATCACCGTAGGGCTCGAGATGCGCGAGCGCGGCGAGCGCCTGGCTGCCATCCGCATCGACTCGGGCGACCTGGCCTGGCTGTCGAAGCGGGCGCGGGCTCAGCTCGACGAGGCGGGCCTGGCCGAGGTGGGCATCGTGCTGTCCAACGACCTGGACGAGCACACCATCAAGTCCATCTTGGGGGAGGGCGCTCCGGCCACGTCGTTCGGCGTGGGCACGAAGCTGGCCACGGCCTTCGACCAGCCCACCTTGGGCGGCGTCTACAAGCTGTCGGCCACGCGCATGGGCCCGGGCGAGCCGTGGGCCAAGCGGCTGAAGATATCGGAGTCGGTGTCGAAGCTGACGCTGCCCGGCGTGCTGGACGTGCGCCGGTACTACCATGACGACGGCACCATCGCCGGCGACATGGTGTTCGACACCCTGGACGGCGCCGACGAACGGCAGGTCATCGTGGACCCGCTGGACGACCTGCGCCAGAAGAACCTGTCGGGCAAGCGCTACGCCACGCTGCTGGCGCCCCTGGCGCGCGGCGGCAAGGCGGTGCTCTCCCCTGGCGAGCGCTCTGCCATGGCAGCCCGTGCTCGGGCGGCGGAAGGCCTGGCCACGCTGGACGAGAGCCAGCTGCGCATGCTGAACCCCCACACCTACCCCGTGGGGCTCGATTACGGCTTGAACGAGCAGCGGCGCGCCCTGGTGGCGAGCTTGCGCGATTTGGTATGAGGCTTGCGGGGCGCCCGACGGCGCTCCCCGAAGCATGAGCGTCGGAAGATGGAGGCGTGACATGAGAGGCATCCAGATAATCACCGATTCGGTGGCCTACGTGCCGCCTGAGCTGGCCCGCGAGCGCGACATCGAGGTGGCTTCGCTGTTCGTGCGCCATGACGGCGTGGAGCATCGCGAGGCCGACATGGACATCGACCGGTTCTACGAGGGCATCGGCGGCATGATAGACAACGTGCCCACGTCGAGCCAGCCTTCGCAGCACGAGCTGGAGGCCATGTTCGAGAAGGCGGCCGAGGCGGGCCGTGCCGTGCTGGGCGTGTTCCTGTCATCGCGGCTTTCCGGCACCTACGACGGCGCGGTGCGGGCGGCGCGCACGGTGAAGTCGCGCAACCTGGGCTTCGAGTGCACGCTGGTGGACTCGGCCAGCGCTTGCAGCGACGAGGGCTTCGCCGTGATGGACGCCTGCGACGCGCGCGACGCGGGCGGCTCGCTGAAGGACTGCGTGGCTGCGGCGGTGCACGGCATCAAGAGCTCGCGCTTCCTGTTCACGCCCGAGAGCCTGGCCTTCCTGAAGGCGGGCGGGCGCATCGGCTCGGTGGCGGCGCTGCTGGGCAGCCTGGTGAAGATCACGCCGCTCATCATGGTGGCCGATGGGGTGCCCGTCACCTTCGCCAAGGTGCGCACCACCAAGCGCGCCCTCGACAAGATAGTGGACACCCTGAAGGAGGACATGGCCCACTGCGGCGGCCTGAAGCGCATCGTCGTGCACTACATCGGCGACAAGGCGCCGGCCGTGGCCTGGGCGCGTGACGTCATAGAGCCGCTGGTGGGCCACGAGGTGCGCGTCCAGCCGGCCAGCCCCGTCATCGGCGTGCACGTGGGGCCCGCCATGGGCGTGGCCTACGAGTGCATGGACAGCATAGCGGGCAAGCTGGGCGCGAACGCCCCCGAGCTCGTCTTCTCGGTGTGATGTCCGCGACGCCCGCTGCCGAGCCGCTGACCTGACAAGACAAGGAGACCCCTATGCCCCAGTGCGACCTCATCATCGACTCCTGCTGCGACCTGCCGTCCGAGCTGGTAGCGCAGGAGGGCGTGCACCTGCTGAAGTTCCCCTACATCCTGGAGGGCGGCACCTTCGAGGACGACCTGTTCCAGACCTCCACCGCCCATGAGTTCTACGAGGCCATGCGCGGCGGGGCCGAGCCCAGCACGGCCCAGCTCTCGGTGCCGTCGCTGACGGCCATGTTCACGGCAGCGGCCGAGCGCGGCGTGCCCGTGGTGTACCTTTCGTTCTCGTCGGCGCTGTCGGGCAGCTACGATGCGGCCATGCTCGTGCGCGACCAGGTGCTGGCCGAGCACCCGGGCTTCGAGCTGCACGTCATCGACACGCACCTGGCATCGGTGGCCGAGGGCCTGCTGGTGGCCGAGGCCATCAACCAGCGCAACAAGGGCCTGACCGCCGCCGAGCTGGCCGACTGGGCATCGGAGGCGCGCTACTTCATCAACGAGGAGTTCATGGTGGAGGACCTGGACGCCCTGCGTCGCGGCGGCCGCATACCGGCATCGGTGGCGGTGGCGGGCACGGCGCTGGACGTGAAGCCGCTGCTGAACATCGCCGAGGATGGGTCGCTTTCGCTGGTGGGCGTGGCGCGCGGTCGCAAGAAGGGCATCAAGCAGCTGGCCGCGTGCTACGAGAAGAACGTGGCGCCCGACATGCCCAAGTACGTGGTGGTGGGCAATGCCGACTGCCCCAAGGACGCCGAGCGGCTGAAGGAAGCGCTGCTGAAGGTGGACGACGGCATCATGTTCATCGAGGGCAGCATCGGGCCGGTCATAGGCAGCCATGTGGGCCCGGGCATGCTGGCCGTGGTGTTCTGGGGCCAGGACAAGCGCGAGAGCCTTTCCATGGTCGATCGCATAGCCAAGCGCGTGAAGGGCGGCGAGTAGCCATGGGCTGCGCCTACCGCTACCACGGCAACGAGGGCTTCCTGCGCGCGGTGGAGCCGCGCCTGGAGGCGGCTGGCTTCACGGCTGCGGCTGATGGGGCCGAGGTCGAGCTGGTGGTGTCGTTCTGCACGAGCACCACGCACCTGGAAGACCTGTACTTCGGCGAGGAAGGCATCATCCAGAACGCCCCGGAAGGGGCCGTGCTGCTGGACCTGAGCCCCACGACGCCCAGCTTCGCCCGCGAGATGAACGCCGTGGCCACCGTGAGCGACCGCGTGATGGTGGAGGCGCCCTTCGTGGTGCGCGACATGACCGCGAGCGACGCCCTGGGCCGCGATAACCTGCTGTGCTTCATGGCCGACGAGCAGGAGCAACCGCTGGCCGTGGAGTTCCTGGAGGCGCTGTGCGGCAGCGTGCGTCGCGTGGGCACGCCAGGCTCGGGCCAGCTGCTGCGGGCAGCCTGCACGCTGCAGGCGACGGCGTACTTCGTGTCGGTCATCGAGGCCGACGCGCTGTACCGTGCGCAGAAGCGCAGCGCGGCGGGGGCCGGCGTGGATGAGGCCGCGCTCGAGATGGTGAGCGTCTCGGCGGCGCGCATCATCGAGGCGGTGGCCGAGGGGCGCTTCGAGGGCGACTACACCGCCGAGATGCTCATGGCAGGGCTGGCCTCGGCCATCATGGGCGCCGACGACGCCGAGCTCATCATGCCCCAGGCCGAGGCGGCGCTGCACCTGCTTGAGCTGCTGTGCGTCATCGGCGGGGCCGACAAGGCGCTAGCTGCGCTGGCCTTGGTCTACGGCGACGAGGCGGCGGGCGCGGCGGCCGGCCTCGACTGGGCCCGCGCCGAGCAGCTGTACGCCGAGGGTCACGATCATGGCGAAGGCGACGATGACGACTGGGATGCCTACGACGGCTTCGATGACGATGATGGCTACGATGCCGGGTTCGGCTACTCGTCCAACTAGCGGCTGGGCATCAGGCGGCTGGACTGCCGGGGCGGCTGGCGCGGCGGGCTTTGCCGCAAACGGCTGTGCGGAAGGCGCTGGGGAAGCGCCCGGCGCCGCCGACGGCTGGCGGGCGCCCTACCGCTGCTGCGCGCTGTGCCCGCGGGGTTGCGGGGCCGACCGCATCGCCGGCGAGGTGGGCGCCTGCGCGGCGCCCGAGCGCGCCTTCGTGGCGCGGGCGGCGCTGCACCATTGGGAGGAGCCGCCCATCAGCGGCCAGGCGGGCAGCGGCATCATCTTCCTTTCCTTCTGCACGCTGGGCTGCTCCTATTGCCAGAATGCCGCCATCGCGCGCGGGGGAGGGGGAGCCCCGGCTACGCCGGAGCAGATAGCGGGCTTCTGCCTCGACCTGCAAGCCCAAGGGGCGCTGAACATCAACCTGGTGACGCCTACCCATTACGCACCTACGCTGCGCCGGGCCGTGGCCTTGGCGCGGGCCGAGGGGCTGTGCCTTCCGGTGCTGTGGAACACGAGCGGCTACGAGACGGTGCGGGCTGTGCGGGAGAACCGGGGTACGGTGGATGCCTACCTTGCCGACTTCAAGTACGCCGATGGGCGGCTGGCGCTGGCGCTTTCGGGGGCGGGCGACTACCCCAAGCGGGCGCTTGCGGCGCTGCATGCCATGGTAGAGGAGGCGGGTCCCGTGCGCTTCGACGAATACGATGGGCAGGAGCGCCTCGTGGGCGGGGTGGTGGTGCGCCATTTGCTGCTGCCGGGGCATCTGGACGATTCCAAGCGCGTGGTGGCGCTCGTCCATGATGAGCTGGGCAGCGCGGTGCGCCTTTCGCTCATGAACCAGTACACGCCTGTGCTGGCCACTCGTGCCGACCAAGGCGATGCGCAGGCTCGCGCGGTGCTGGCACAGCACCCCGAGCTGGCACGCACGGTGACCGAGACGGAATACGAGGAGCTGCTCGACTTCGCCGACAGCCTTGGCATCGACGATTACTACTACCAGCAGGGCGGCACCGCCTTGGAGAGCTTCATCCCCGAGTTCTAGCGGCGTGAGCAGGGGACGTAGCACTGTTCATGTCAGGCTTTTCGTCATTCTGAGCGAAGCGCGTAGCGCAGAGTCGAAGAATTCAATAAGGGGAGCGGAAGCGTCCAGCTTCCGCGACACCTTATCTTCGATACGGCGCCAGGCATTGGTGCTCGGGCTCCACGCTCCGCTTGCGGCCCTTGCGGGCCACTGCGCTCGCTCGTTTCAGCTTTCATATGCACTCGCTTCGCTCGCTGAAAGCAGGAGCGCTGTCACGAGTCGCCCTCGCGCCCATGCCTGGCGCCGCTCGCCGCGAATAGAGGGCTGTTCGAGTCCGTCCTTGCATTACAAGCAGAATGCCGGCGAGAGGCTATGGCGACCATAAACCTGCAGGGCAGAACTGCTCTCGTTAGAAATCGAGCTGTATGCTGGACGATCCCATGTGGAGCCGTTCTTGATAACCGTCTCGTATCGATTGTTGCTACTATTCGAAACTGTCCTCAACCATTGGGAGCCGTCACCGTTCGCAATAGAGCCGTGGTTCACATTTCCCATGCTGACACATGCGCAATAACCGAACTGTTGATAGTAGTCGTAGGTATTCCCCTCTCGCGCCGTAGTCGTGAAAAGCTGCGTATAAGGGGCATAAGACGCATGGGTATACACTTCCGGAACACTGAGCGAGAATAACCTGTCATCGGTCGCGATTACGCCAGCATTGTAATTCGCCATAGTAGATGTCGAGCGCTTCCGCACAGTCTCTATGCTGTTCTGAAGCATGAACGGCACTTGTGCCCAAACGGCATTGGTGTCCGTCCCGTCCACGCTGACACCTTCTGTAAGATGATCAGGATTCATATTGGCCCGAGCCTCTGAGCGCATCCAATTGCTGCCCACCCCAGACTGCCCCATGCGATAGTTGGCTTTGAGCAGGCCAACGAGCTGGAACGTGATGCCCGCTTTGCCGGAGCCATCAGACTTGTCGTCATGATTCAGGCCGATGATGCGGGCTTCGTAGGTCGAGTACTTGCCTTGGGCAAGGCCGCCTTCGAGCTCATACATTCCCTGGTCGTACCACTTCACATAGAAGCGATGGTCGGCGTTCATCCAGGCGGTGTACTTGTCGGCAGTGACCGTGTCCCCTGCCGCTATCTTCTCAGCGTCAGCCTTTATCTCAGCCACGGTTCGCTTCGTGCCGTCATCGTCGAGCGTCCAGAAACAATAGAGGTCGGCGTTCGCTGTGAAGGTATACGTCAGACTCGCAAGCGACGCCTCGTCGTCTTCTGCCATGGCGAGTATCTTGTCGTAGTCGAGCTTGGCGGCGTCGCTCAGGTTCAAGCGGTAGGCTAACGTGAGGCCATCGCCTGCCGGTATCTTGTAGGCATCGGCGTCTTCCTTCGTGAAGGCTCGCTCGAGCACGACGTCATCGAGGGAGAAGTCCACTGCGGTGGCTGGCTTCGCGCCCGCCGGGCCTTGCTGGGCGCCTTCCATGGTCTGCGCCTTGTCGTTCGGTGCCGGATACACCGACAGGAGGGCGGAGTCGGCTCCGCTTGAGAACAGGCTGTCCGCTCCTGCCGCCTTCTTCGATTCGAGGCCGCATATGCGCAAGTCCACCTGGCTCTTGGAGCTGAAGGAGGTGGTGCCTGACAAGGCAGCCTCGTGGGCTTCTGCAGATTGGTCGGTGACGAGGTCGTAGTAGAAGGTGGCAGAGCTTGGCACATCTACGCTGATGACAGAGGTCCAGCGGGCTGTGAGCTCTATCTTGCCTTCCTCGTTCTTGAGCTGTTCGTAATAGTCAGGCAGCTTGGAGGCGTCTACGTACCACTTCTTGTCATCGCCCTCCCCTTCTGAGTAGACGAGGTCTTGGTCGAGGGCGTGCTCGCCATCGGCATTCGGGATGGTCCAGCCTTGGAATACGTAGCCTGGGCGGGAAGGATTGCTTATCTCGACCTTCTCGCCAGCGTTGACTTCGGTTCCAGTGATGACTTCTTCGGGCTTAGTTTCACCTATGTACTCCTCATCTTTCGGCTCTGAGGACGTATCGAATGATATATGGTAATCGGGGCGCCATATGGCGTAATAGGTCGTGCTGGTCGAAAGCGTGACCGATTTCATCACAGCAGAGCTGTCGAAATCTGCGTCCTTGCTCGTGGACCACCCGACGAACACATGCCCTTCCTTTTGTGGCGTGGCACCTTCGGGACCAGAGACCGTATGGGGCTGGTCATAGTCTCCGAAGCGAGTATCTATCTTCTGGCTTTCTGTGTCGTAGGAGCCATCATCTTTAGCCCAATAGCCACCATTTACATTCCAACGAGCCACGGTATTGAAGTGGAGATACATAGGCCCACTAACGTCCGTCGTTCCCGTAATCGGCGTACCCGTAGGCGTAGAGCTGACAGCAGAGCACCATTCACCGTAATGACGGAAAAAGCAGAAATACTGCGTTGAGGTTGAGTTGTAGAGCCATAAGCGCCAGCCATACTGGGTCTTCTCCCATCGGTTTGTGCGATGCAATGCCTCCCGATACCAATAACCGTTGTATGTCGTACTCACATGAATGCCAGGAGTGGCGCTCGGGTCATATGGTGTTGCCGTGCGCCTCTCCCACCATTCGCAATCCACGCTGGAACGTGCATAAGCCGTGCTCCAGCTATAGTACGAGCTTGCAGTTTGAGTATCGATGGCGCTTTCCGTCTCATTTGATGCGTTTTGAGAATCGAGGACAACGACAGTAAAGCCAGTTGCTTCCCATAGAGAGCCATCTGCTCCCGCGGGTAGGCCAACCGCAATAGCCGACGGATTCGATTCGGGAAGGTCGTCGTCGGTCGTTGAGAGAGCGACCATGGCGGTGAGCTGCGGGGCACTCTCTGTGAGGGAGGCGGCGGGCAGGCTCACGGTAGGTATCGCGTGGAAGACATCAGGGCTGATGGAGGCGACCGATGCGGGCGCGTTGATGGTCGCGAGCTTCGCGCAGGCTTCGAGGGCGCCGGCGGCTATGGTGGTGCAGCCCTCGCGGATGGTGACCTCAGTGGCTCCGACTGGGACGCGGAGCAGGGTCGTGAGGTCGGATGTATAGAGAAGACCATTCTCCGAGGCGAATGCTGCGCCGTCCTCCACGGAGATGGCATCCACCAGCGAGCAATGCGAGAACTTGCCAGGGTCTGCCACCTCCGCTTCCCTAGGAAGGAGGACGGCGCCCACCCTGCCCTCGGGAATGAGCAGGAGGCGGGTCTTGTCGGCGCTGTAGAGCGCGCCATCGAATGAGGAATAGGTTTGGTTGTCCTCGGCGACGGTGACGTTCGCCACGTCGCTCGAGCGGAACGCGCGGTCGTCCACGTCGGACACGCTCGCAGGCAGCTCGACGCCAGTCACGCCCGAGAGGTAGAAGGCGTAGGGGGCTATGGAGGAGAGGGTGTATTCCGAGTCCGCATAGGCAACGGATTCAGGGAGCATGAGGGTCCCGGCATCAGCCTCCGAGACGCCGACGAGCTCTACATGGGATTCGTCGATGACAGCATAGGTGAGGCCCTCGACCGTGAAGGAGCCGATGACAGGCTCGCTGTCAAGAGTGACATCGGAGTTGATGAAGCTGTTTGGCTTGCCAACCAACCCCGATGCAAGCATCGGGGCTACAGGCGAGCCTTCC
>CAJUQH010000005.1 GCA_910588095.1 uncultured Eggerthellaceae bacterium | reverse complement strand
CCATCCCCAACGCTGGGGGCACGGAAGCCATCGACCAAGACCTCGTCTACCAAGACGAGACGGACGGCAAATGGTACGTGGATGCATCCAAGCTGCCAGACTACGCAGGAGAAGACGGCAGGGTAGAGCTCACAGCTCGTTGGACTTCCGTCATCAGCGTGGACGTGCCAAGCTCGGTCACGTTCTACGCTGATGTGGTGACCCAAGGAAACGAGAGCAGGGAAGGGCTGGCTTCAAGCGCCTTCGGCCAGAGCAAGGTGGCTAGCCAGTCCGAGGTGGACCTTCGCATAGTGGGTCTAGAGTCAAAGCAAGTCAAGGGCAACGGCTCGACATCCCTCGGCGCCTCCGACATCTTGAAGAAGAAGGATGGCAGCGACTTGCCAGCCACCTCCGACAAGCTGCTCAGCTTGTACCCGGCAACTGGCGAGCTAAAGGAAGACGACCTCAAGGATCCGGATGCGACCTCGGCCTTCAAACCAGTTGGCGCAGTCGACTTCTCTCTTGACGACATCCTGCTTGAGAAATCGTTTGCCGCAGATAGCTTCACCATCCCCGCAGGGGATACCCTCTCGCTCGGCTACCGCTTGAACCTCCAAGAGACCGGCACCGAGCTCAACTACGGAGAACTCTCCGCTCTGCCCGATGGCTCCTCCGCCTCCATCGCGAACATCAGCTACTGCTTCGCCACGGACTATGGCCCTGTCTTCTGGACGACCGATGATGACGGCTCGACGCTCGAGCTTGCATCCATCAAAGCTGATGCTGAGAAGGTAGCAGCA
The DNA here is from genome assembly GCA_910588095.1 of uncultured Eggerthellaceae bacterium. GTDB lineage: Bacteria > Actinomycetota > Coriobacteriia > Coriobacteriales > Eggerthellaceae > D16-63. The sequence goes on along the minus strand of CAJUQH010000005.1, from coordinate 112,117 downwards.
GGGGATACGGCCACCATATCCAAGTACACTGCTTGGATGAACGCAGACCATCGCTTCTACGTGAAGTGGTACGACCAAGGGGTAGCAGAGGCTGACAATCCCACCAAGGCTACCGTCTACGACGTGCGCATCATCGGCTTGAACCATGACGACAAGTCCGACGGCTCCGGCAAGGCCGGTATCACGTTCCAGTTCGTCAATGGGCTCAATGATGTCTATCCTATGTCTATGTCCAAGGTCAACACCGGGGGCTGGGGAGCAAGTGACATGCTTACCAACTTGAACTCGGGGCAGATATGGGGCCAGATGCCAGCTGCCTTCAAGCAGGCTCTTGCTGAGGTGAGCAAGGAATACTATGCCGGTCCCGTAGGCCTTTCTGCAACGCTTGAGAGCGCGCCATCACACTGCTTCCTCTTGTCTTTCACCGAGATAAGCGCGAAGAACTTCCCTTCAGGATGGAGCAAGCTTGCCGATGAAGGTTCGCTCTATGCGTGGTGGAAGTCTAAAGACATCAATGCGCAGGGCAATAACCAAGCTGCGATAAAAGGCTTTCAGAGAGACCCTGAGGCCGGTTGCTCATGGTGGCTGCGTTCAGCCTACCCGACCAAGAGGAACAACTTCGTCTACGTGAACACGCTCGGTCAGACGTGGGATGGCTTCAACTACGATACAAGCTTGCCGCTCGTCGTGTCCCCATGCTTCTGCATGTAGCGAATCAATCGTGGATGGGCCAATTCGCGCTTTGCACTTTTGGTTGCACTTTGGGTGAGCTTTCTACCTGGCGCTTTGCACTTTGGATTGCACTTTGGAACAGCTTTTTGCACTTTGGGCGCGGTGCTTCGGCTGCTGGGCTCGGGCGCGGCTGGCGCCTTGGGCGCTTCCGCGGCCCATCCGTTGAAGTCGCGCGCCTTAGCCGCCATCGTACGCATGCTGGCCCCTTCCGCACGCCCTGCATCCTCTGCGCAGGCAGGCCCTTGCGCAGCAGCTAGGGAAGGGGTATCCTTAGCAGGTTTCTATATCACGCATGCTTGTGCGACCGAAGCGCGCTAGTGGCCACCGGAAAAGGCTGCGCGCGACGGGATGACCGCAGGCAGAGGACTAACGAATGGAGAGAGCTATGACGAAAGTCAGCATTTCTACGCTGCTCGATGCCGGCGCGCATTTCGGGCATCAGACCCGCCGCTGGAACCCCAAGATGAAGCCTTACATCTTCGGCAGCCGTGGCGACATCTACATCATCGACCTCAAGCAGACCCTCTTCGGCTTGGACCGCGCGTACTCGTTCGTGTCCGACCTGACCCGCAAGGGCGGTACCGTGCTGTTCGTGGGCACCAAGAAGCAGGCCCAAGAGCCCATCGCCGACGCTGCCAACCGCTGCGGCATGCCTTACGTGAACGCCCGCTGGCTCGGCGGCATGCTGACGAACTTCGTCACCATCCGCGGCCGCGTGGACCGCATGGAGGAGCTGGAGGCCATGGAGGCTGACGGCCGCATGGCGCTGCTGCCCAAGAAGGAGCAGATCCTGCTGCGCAAGGAGCTGTCGAAGCTGCAGACGAACCTCAACGGCATCCGCAACATGAAGCGCGTGCCCGACGCCGTGTTCGTCATCGACACCAACCGCGAGGAGATCGCCCTGCACGAGGCGCATCGCCTGAGCATCCCCGTGGTGGGCACGCTGGACACCAACTGCGACCCCGACGACGTGGACTACGGCATCCCGGCCAACGACGACGCCATCCGCTCGGTGCGCCTGCTGGCCGACTTCCTGGCTGACGCTGTCATCGCCGGCACTGGCGCCGACGTGACCGCTGCCGAGATGGCTGCGGGCAACGAAGCCGCCGCCCAGGAGGCCCTGGACGATACCAAGGCCGCCGTCGTGGCGGCCGAGGCCGACGCGGTCGAGGAAGTGGCCGAGCAGGCTGCTGCCGAGGCTGCCGAGGTGGCCGAGGCTTAAAGCGGCTGCGGCCGGAAAGCCCGAACGCCCAGCGAGGCTGGGCACCTGAACGAATGCTTGCGGGCGCGCCCCACGTGGGCCGCCCTTCGAGAGAAAGGACCGACCATGGCCGAGATTACCGCCCAGATGGTCAAGGAGCTGCGCGAGATGACCGGCGCAGGCATGATGGAGTGCAAGAAGGCCCTCGCCGAGGCTGACGGCAACATGGAGGCCGCCGTCGACGTGCTGCGCACCAAGGGCCTGGCCGCTGCCGCCAAGAAGGCCGGCCGCGCCACCAACGAGGGCACCGTCATGGCCCTTGTTTCCGAGGACTGCAAGACCGGCGCCATGATCGAGCTCAACTGCGAGACCGACTTCGTGGCCATCAACGACAAGTTCAAGGCCTACGCCGAGAAGATAACCCGCGCTGCCATCGACGCCAAGCCAGCTGACGTGGACGCCCTGAAGGCTGCCCAGGCTGACGGCCAGGCCGTCGAGGACATCGTCACCGACTGCATCCACGTGCTGGGCGAGAACACCATCCTGGCCCGCGTCTCCGTGGTCGAGGCCGACGGCGTTGCCAGCTACATTCATGGCGGCGGCAAGATCGGCGTGCTGGTGAGCTTCTCCGTCGACGGGGTCGACCCCGCCGCCGAGGCGTTCCAGAAGTGCGGCCGCGACGTGGCCATGCAGGTGGCCGCGGTGAACCCGGTGGCTGCTACCCGCGATGCCGTGCCGGCCGACGTGGTGGAGCACGAGAAGGGCATCTACAAGGCCCAGGCTGCTGAGTCCGGCAAGCCGGAGGAGATCCAGGAGAAGATGGCCACGGGCCGTCTGGAGAAGTTCTTCAAGGAGAACTGCCTGACCGAGCAGGCCTTCGTGAAGAACCCCGACATCACCGTGGGCCAGTACGTGGACGAGTGCGCCAAGGAGATGGGCGGCAAGGTGGCCATCACTGGGTTCGTCCGCTTCGCCCTGGGCGAGTAACGGGTTCCGTCTTTGCTGGCGCAAGGACGGAATGAGCTGCCGCTGTGAAGCTCCTAGGCCCGCATCTTCCCGCTTCAAGGCCTTGTCGCGCACGCCAAGGTGCGCTTCCTTGACCTTTCGCGGGAATCCGAGGCGCCTAGGAGCTTCTCGCTAGCCGGTCGCCAATCTGTTATATTGGGCAAATCGTGGAAGGCCGTCCCCGTCGGGGCGGCCCTTTCTTATAATGGGAGCATGAAGAGCGAGAGGGGAGAAGCGGTGGCAGAAGAAGTCATCATCGTGCAGGGCAACGGCGTCCTGGCCGGCGACGTGACGGTGTCGGGGGCGAAGAACTCGGCGCTCAAGCTCATGGCGGCGTCGCTGCTGGGCTCGGGCGAGTCGGTGCTGCGCAACGTGCCCCTCATATCGGACATCGGCATAATGGCCGAGGTGCTGGAGCGCCTGGGTGCCACGGTGGTGCGCGAGGGCCATAGCCTGCGCATCGACACCGCGCCGGTGGCCTCGTGCGAGACTCCCTACGAGCTGGTGACCAAGATGCGCGCCAGCATATCGGTGCTGGGGCCGCTCATCGGCCGCTTCGGCCGGGCGCGTGTGGCCATGCCCGGCGGCTGCCAGATAGGCGCCCGCAAGATAGACATGCACTTGGTGGGGCTCGAGGCGTTGGGGGTGCGCTTCGAGGTGGACCACGGCGTGCTGGTGGCCGAGGCGCCCGACGGGCTGCACGGTGCCGACGTGACGCTCGAGTTCCCCAGCGTGGGAGCCACCGAAAACATGCTCATGGCCGCCGTGGTGGCCGAAGGCACCACCCTCATCGAGAACGCCGCCTGCGAGCCCGAGATAGCCGACCTGGCTGCCATGCTCAACGCCATGGGGGCGCAGGTGCAGGGCGCGGGCACGCCGCATATCGAGGTGCAGGGCGTCAGCCTGGGCTCCATGCACCCCTGCGACCACGCAACCGTGGGCGACCGAATCGAGGCAGGCACGTTCCTGGTGGGCGGCGCGCTCACCGGCGGCCCGGTGACCGTGCACGGCATAGACCCGGCGTTCCTGCGCATGGCCATCATGAAGCTGGAGCAGATGGGCGCGCAGGTGGAGACCGGCGCCGACTGGGTGCGCGTGAGCCGCACCGAGCCGCTGCGCTGCACCGACATACAGACGCTGCCGCATCCCGGCTTCCCGACCGACCTCCAAGCCCAGTTCATGCTGCTGGCGGCCCTGGCCGACGGCACGTCGGTCATCACCGAGAACGTGTTCGAGAACCGCTTCATGTTCGCCGCCGAGCTCATGCGCATGGGGGCCGACATCACCCTGGACGACCACCACGCGCTCGTGCGCGGCGTGGCCTCGTTGCAGGGCGCCCCGGTGTCGTCCACCGACCTGCGGGCCGGCGCGGCGCTGGTGCTGGCCGCCATCGCCGCCGAGGGCGAGTCGCGCATCCACCATTTGGAGCACATCGACCGCGGCTACGAGGACTACGTGGGCAAGCTGGCGTCGCTCGGCGCCGACATATCCCGCGTGAGCGCGTAGGCGGCCGGGCAGGAGGGAAGGCGCAGTGCTGGGCAAGAAGAAGATGGGCGCCCATGGCGTGGTGAAGCAGGTGGGCGTGAGCAGCAAGAGCTCTGAGTCGCGCCTCGGCGCCAAGCTGCGCACCCGAAAGAAGTCCTACGCCCAGCGTCGGCAGCGACGGCTGTCGCGCCGCGGGTTGCTCATAGGCGCGGGCGTGGCCTGCGTGGCCCTGCTGGCTGCAGTGGGCGTGGGCCTGGCGGTGTACTTCGCCACATCGGACTCGAAGCTGGCCCTTTCGGAGTCGAACGCCAGCGAGGCCCTGGTCGAGGCGGAAGGCGGCCAGCCCTACTACGCGCTGTGCGCCGCTGAGCTGGGAACGGCCGTGAACCCCACCGGTCCCAGCACCGACGCGTACCTGCTCGTGCGCATCGACGAGGCAGCGCGCCAGCTCACCTTCGTGGCCATTCCCTCGAACGTCACCGTGTGGCAGTCCGACAACGACGCCACGCCCTTGTACGACGTGCGTGCCCAGCAGGGCGACGCCGAGCTCGTGCGCCAGGTGGCGAAGCTGGCCGAGGTCGACATCGCGCACTTCGCCTACACCACCGCCGACGGCCTGCGCGACATGGCCGATGCGGTGGGCGGCGTGCCCATGGTGCTCAGCCAGGAGGTGGACGACCCGCGGGCCGGCACCATCGTCATGGCCAAGGGCGAGCACACGCTCACCGGCGACGAGGCGCTGGTGTTCCTGCGCGCGACGAACTACGCCGACTCGCTGCAGGCGGCTTCGCGCAACCGCATCGACTTCACCATGGCGCTGGCCGAACGCGCCTTGGGGGCGCCGGGCCTCGACTTCGCCACGCTCGTGGGCGACCTGGGCAACTACGTGAGCACCGACTATAGCGCGTCTGAGCTCATCGGCTTGGGTGACGTGCTGAAGCCGCTGGACACCCTCACGGTGCACCGCGCGGTCATGGAGGGGCACACGTCGGCGGCCTCGGGCTACTTCGTCTACAGCGACGAGCGCTGGGCCGCGCTCATGGAGGCGGTGCGCAACGGCGCCGACCCGGCCACCGTCGACGCTTCGGGTGACGCGCTGAACACCGCCGCGGTGTCGGTGGAGATACGCAACGGCGCGGCCTCCACGGGCATGGCGGCCAAGCTGTCGGAGGCGCTGGTGGCCGAGGGCTACAAGGTGGAGGACGTGGGCAACACCGACGACGGCACCATCTACCCCGAGACGCTGGTCATCTACAAGGACGAGGCCTACGAAGGCGCCTGCAAGGCCATCCTCAACGAGATGGGCGGCGGCCGCATCATCAACGGCGGCGATTTCTACAGCTTCGATACGAACGTGCTGGTCATCATCGGGCGCGACTGGATGCCCATAGAATAGGGCGCTGTGATAGAATCGCTTGCGAATGGAAACGTTTGAAAGGAAACCCGCATGGTAGACAAGAAAGACGTCGAGGAAGTGCTGAACCTCATCCGCCCGAGCCTGCAGGCCGACGGCGGCGACGTGGCCCTGGTGGACGTCGAGGCCGACGGCACCGTGGTCGTGGAGCTGCAGGGCGCCTGCAAGGGCTGCCCCATGTCGCAGATGACGCTGGCCAACGGCGTGGAGCGCATCCTGAAGGAGCGCATCCCCGAGGTCCTGCGCGTGGTGCCGGCTGGCGCCTAAGCCGCCGCTGCCCCTGACGCGAGACGATGGGCGAGGGTGCCTCGGGCGCCCTCGCTTGCTTTTGCTTCCGCTTCGATAGCAAGGGAACCCTCCTATGGCTGAGCATTGCTGGGAACGTCGCGGCTGCGACGACGAGATGATGGGCCGCTGCCCGCACAACACGCCGGGCGAGCCGTGCCCCGCGGACTGCCACTTCGCAGCCTGCCACCGGCCCACGCACAAGGTGTGCGAGGACTTCGACGTGCTGCTCAATCCCAGCCGCGACTACGAGAGCGCCATGCGGGAAGTCTGCCGCTTCTGCGAGTTCTTCCTGGTGAACGGCCCCGACATAGCCGACCGGCCCGAGGGCTACCAGCGGGTGGGCAACCCCAACCGCTTCCTCTTGTAGCGGAAGGCCGCGCTCCTCATGGCTCCTGACCGCTCCCATATATCCCCCGAGCTCATCGCCTGCCCTCGCTGCGGCGAGCGCAGCATCGATCTGCGCGAGTACCGCTCGCTCATGGCGCTCTCGGCCGACCTGGCGCTGTTCGCGCTGGATTGCCCCCGCTGCAGCGCCAAGGTGTCGACCATCCGATCCATCCCGCCGAGCCTGCGCGACGCCGTGGACTTCGCCGCCATCAAGGCGGGCGCGGGCATGGGCCAGGTGCGCTAGGGGCGGCCATGGCAGCGCATCGCCCTCTTCCCGCAAGGCAGCCCGCCCATGCTTGATGCCCTGTACCAGATGCTCGACCCGGTGGCCTTCACCGTGGGCCCGTTCAGCGTGCGCTGGTACGGCATCGCCTACGTGCTGGGGTTCTTGGGCGCGGGCGCGCTCATGTACCTCACGGCGCGGCGCTGGAAGCTGCGGTTCTCCGAGGAGGCGCTGCTCACCGTGGCGCTGTGCGTCATCGTGGGCGTGGTGCTGGGCGGCCGGCTGGGCTACGTGCTGTTCTACGGCAACGGCTACTACTTCCAGCACCCGCTGGAGATCCTGGCGTTCAACCAGGGGGGCATGAGCTTCCATGGCGGCTTGCTAGGGGCGCTGGCGGGGGGCATCCCTGCGGCGCTTATAACGCGCATACCGTACCTCACCCTGGCCGACCTGGCCAGCATCGGCACGCCGATCGGGCTGTTCTTCGGCCGATGCGCCAACTTCGTCAACGGCGAGCTGTGGGGCGCGGTCACCGACGCGCCTTGGGGCGTGGTGTTCGGCGGGGCCGCCGGGCCCTTGCCGCGCCACCCGAGCCAGCTCTACGAGGCGCTGCTCGAAGGGCTTGTGCTGTTCGTGGTGCTGTACCTGCTCTCGCGGAAGGTGCCGCCGCGGCCGCGCGGGACGCTGTTCGGGCTGTTCCTGGTGCTGTACGGATCGTTCCGCTTCTTGGTGGAGTTCGTGCGCCAGCCCGATGCGCAGCTGGGCTACCTGTGGGGCGGCTGGCTCACCATGGGGCAGCTGCTCTCGGTGCCGCTCATCGTGGCAGGTGTCGTTGTGTTGACGTATGCGTGGCGCAAGAGGCTGCCCGAGCAAGGGTTGGTAGAATAAGCGGGAGCGCGCTGCGGCGCATATCCGAACCGGACTTCAGAAAGAGGTATCCCCATGGACGTCACATTCTACCGTTGCCCCATCTGCGGCAACATCGCCGTCAAGGTCTTCGACTCCGGCAAGCCGCTCGTGTGCTGCGGGGTCGAGATGGAAGAGCTCGTCGCCGACGTGACCGACGCCGCGCTCGAGAAGCACGTGCCCGCGGTCACCCGCGAAGGCGACGTGCTGCATGTGAACGTGGGCAGCGTCGACCACCCGATGACGCCCGAGCACTACATCCAGTTCATCTGCCTGGTCACCGACAGCAGCTACCAGGTGCACCCGCTGACCCCCGAGGATGCCCCGCATGCTGACTTCTTCGTGGGCGCGGGCGAGACGCCGCTCAAGGTGTACGAGTTCTGCAACATCCACGGCCTGTGGGTGAAGGAGCTCTAGGCTCCGCGCGTGCTGATGCAGCTGCGAATGAGCTTTGCTCGCGGCCGCAGCTAGCATGCCACTTCCGCACCTCCGAGGCTTCGCTGCGCATTCGCGTGCGCGCTTCCTCGGCCATTCGTGCGGGCTTGGCGTGCTGGCTGCGGCCGCGCCGTCCTTACAGCACGAACAGGAGCACCGAGAAGAACTGCAGGATGGACCCTGCCAGCACGAACGCGTGGAACACCGAGTGCAGGTAGGGCACCTTCTTCAGCGTGTAGAACAGCGCCCCGACGGTGTAGCTCAGGCCGCCGGCCAGCAGCAGCCAGAACCCGACCGGGTCAAGGGCGTCGAACAGCTGGGGGATGAACCAGATGATGCACCATCCCATGAGCACGTAGAGCACGGCCGACACCCAGCGCGGGCGGAACGTCCAGAACGCCTCGCAGGCCACGCCGGCCAGGGCCACCGCCCAGATGAACAGCCCCAGCCACAGGCCGCCGACCGGTTCGAGGGTGATGAGGCAGTAGGGGGTGTAGGTGCCGGCGATGAGCAGGTAGATGCCGCTGTGGTCGAGCACCTTGAACACGCGCTTGGCCGCGGGCACCGCGATGGCGTGGTACAAGGTTGACATGAGGTACTCCACCAGCAGCGCTATGCCGTAGACGAGGGCGGCCAGCAGCAGCATGCCGCCGCCGTCGCTCACCGAGCGCACGATGAGCAGCACGAGCGCCGCTATGGCCAGGGCAGCGCCCACGCCGTGGGTGACGGAATTGGCTATCTCCTCGCCCAAGGTGTACTCGCGCACGTCCTTGGCGCGCTTCGCCTTCCGCTTGCCTTCGGGTGCCGGTGCCTTCGCCGTGCCGCCCAAGGGGGCAGCGGCCGTCTTGCCCAAGGTCTCGTCCATAGCGTGCGCCTTCCGTCGCGTGAGCTTTGCGCAATGATAGCGCATGGCCGCCTGTGCGGCTCGCGAGGCGCCCGCAAGGGTGCGTATTTCGACGGTGTCCCGTAACCGGGACGCCTTCCTGGCCACCGGCGCGTTACAATAGCTGCCATTCGACTTTCAACCGCATCTGACGTACAGAGGAGCGACCCGTGCCCTTGGATATCGACGCACTGAACGAGCCGCAGCGCGAGGCGGTGATGACCACCGAAGGCCCCCTGCTGGTGCTGGCCGGCGCCGGCTCGGGCAAGACCCGCGTGCTCACCTACCGCATAGCCCACCTCATCCAGGACTGCGACGTGGCGCCGTGGGAGGTGCTGGCCATCACGTTCACCAACAAGGCCGCCACCGAGATGCGCGAGCGCCTAGCGGGGCTCGTGGGGCCGCAGTCGCGCGGCATGTGGGTGTCTACCTTCCACAGCATGTGCGTGCGCATGCTGCGCGCTGACGCCGACCGGCTGGGCTTCACCAAGAGCTTCACCATCTACGATACCGACGACCTGAAGCGCCTCTACAAGGAGGTCATGGCCGAGCTGGAGGTCGACCCCAAGCGCATGCCGCTCAACGCGCTCATGAACCGCATATCCCAGGCCAAGAACGAGCTCGTGGTGCCCGGCGACTTCGCCGACCAGGCGTCCGACCCGCTGTCCAAGACGGCGGCCCGGGTGTACGCGCGGCTGCAGGAGCGCCTGAAGGCGGCCAACGCCTTCGACTTCGACGACCTGCTGCTCTACGCCTACCTGCTGCTGAAGCACTACCCCGAGGTGCTGGAGGCGTACCAGGCGCGCTTCCGCTACATCATGGTGGACGAGTACCAGGACACCAACCATGCGCAGTACGCCATCACCCAGCTGCTGGCGGCGGCGCACCAGAACATCATGGTGGTGGGCGACGACGACCAGTCCATCTACTCGTGGCGCGGCGCCGACCTGACGAACATCCTCAACTTCGAGCAGGACTACCCGAAGGCGCACACCGTCAAGCTCGAGCAGAACTACCGCAGCGTGGGCAACATCCTCGAGGCGGCCAACGCCGTCATCGCCAACAACCAGCATCGCAAGGCCAAGCGCCTGTTCACGTCGATGGAGGCCGGCGACAAGATAGGCGTCTACATGGCTACCGACGAGCGCGACGAGGGCCGCTGGATAGCTGGCCAGATCGAGCGGCGCCATGGGGAAGGGGTCTCCTACGACGACATGGCGGTGTTCTACCGCACCAACGCCCAGAGCCGCATGCTCGAGGACATGCTGCTGCGCGCCGGCGTGCCCTACCGCATCGTGGGCGGCACGCGCTTCTTCGAGCGCAAGGAGATCCGCGACGTGATGGCGTACCTGTCGCTGGCGGTGAACCCGGCCGACGACGTGTCGGCCCAGCGCGTCATCAACGTGCCCAAGCGCGGCATCGGCAAGGCGGCCGTCGAGCGCATCGGGCAGTTCGCGCGCGAGATGGGCATGACGTTCATGGAGGGCGCCGAGCTGCTGGTGGCCGACCCCGACGTGCGCGCCGCCACGCGCAAGGCGGTGGCCGACTTCGTGACGCTCGTGCATACGGCCCAGGCTTACAGCGGCGACCTACGCAAGGTCATCGAGCGCATCGTGGACGACTCGGGCATGATCGAGGCGCTGGAGGCCGAGGGCACCGACGAGGCGCGCGGCCGCATCGAGAACATCCAGGAGCTCATGGGCGTCGTGGACGAGTTCGTGGAGACCCACGACGACGAGGATGCCGACTACGCGGCCCCCACCGCGCCTGGCGCGCCAGAGGCGGAAGGCGCTGCGGGCGTTGGTGCCACGGCCGGGTCGGGCGCGGAAGGCGAGGGAGCCGAGCCGCCCCGGGTGCTGCGCGGCGACTCGCTGGCCGACTTCATAGAGTGGGTGCGCCTGCGCACCGACCTGGACACCATGAGCGAGGACGGCCACGCGGTCACGCTCATGACCGTGCACTCGTCCAAGGGTCTCGAGTTCGACCACGTGTTCGTGGCAGGCATGGAGGAGTCGCTGTTCCCGCACATGAACTCCATCATGGACGCCGGCGCCGTAGAGGAGGAGCGGCGGCTGGCCTACGTGGCCATCACCCGCGCTCGCAAGAAGCTGTGCCTCACCTGCGCCCAGCAGCGCCAGCTGTTCGGCCAGACGTCGGCCAACCCGGTGTCGCGCTTCCTGCGCGAGATACCCGAGGAGCTGCGGAAGACCTCGGGAGTGGGGTCGGCTGGGTTCTCGGGCACCGGGTGGGAGAAGCGCGGCAGCCGCCGCGGCATCGCCGGATCGGGGTCGGAAGCGGGGGAGGGCCGCGTGTTCGGGCGTTCGAGCGCGTCGGGCGCCGGTGGCCGCACGGCCCGCGAGCGCAGCGCTGTTGCCGCTGATGCGGGCAAGAAGGCCGCGGCGGGCATGACGTTCGCCCAGGGCGACATGGTGGACCACAAGACCTTCGGCCGCGGCAAGGTGACCAAGGTGGACGGCGACACGCTGCACGTGCGCTTCCAGAAGTCGGGCCAGACCAAGAAGCTGCTCAAGGACTACGCCCCCATCGTGAAGATATCTGCGTAGCGGCGTAGTTTATAGGCGGTCGTATTCGCAGGTTGGTGATCGGCTAGCGAGAAGAGCGCAGGCGCCTTAGATTGCCGTGAAAGCCCGAGGAAGCATACTTCAGTACGCGACGAGGGGATTGGAGCGGCAAGATAGGGTGATTGTGCCCTTCGCATCGGCAGCGGTTCCGTATTTGCGTGAGCAAATACGGAATCATCCCTGGCAGCCGGGGCAGATGGCGCACAGCGCGTGCGCGGTCGGCGTGGCAGCCAGCCCGCCCAGCGCGCTCTCGCGCAGTTCGAAGGGCAGCGAGCGGCCCACCGCATCCATGGCCTGCACCGTCTCGTCGAACCCGATGAGCGTGCCCACGCCTGCCAGCGCCAGGTGAGCCGCTGCCAGCGCGTTGGCAGCGCCCACGGCGTTGCGCTTCTGGCACGGCGCCTCCACCAGGCCGCCTATGGGGTCGCATACGAGCCCCATGAGCCCCGAGAGCGCGGTGGCCGCCGCCGCCAGGCACTGGGCCGGCGTGCCGCCCATCATCTCCACGGCCGCGCTGGCCGCCATGGCGCTCGCGGTGCCCACCTCGGCCTGGCAGCCGCCCTCGGCGCCCGACACGGTGGATGCCCGCGCCACGAGCATGCCCACGGCGGCGGCGTTGGCCAGCCCGCGGTTCAGCTGCTCGAGAGCGAGGCCCTTCTCGTCCTGCAGCGCGAACAGCACCGCGGGCAGCACGCCAGCCGATCCGGCCGTGGGCGCGGCCACGATGCGGCCCATGCAGGCGTTCGTCTCCAGCACGGCCATGCCGTAGGTGATGGCGCGGGCCATCAGCGGGTCGCACAGCGCCTCGCCGCTGGCCTCGTAGGCCGCCAGCTTCTGCGCCTCGCCGCCGATGAGGCCGCCCATGGAGGGCTGCGGGTCGGCCAGAGCGTCGTCCACCGAGGTGCGCATGATGCCCAGCACGTCGTCCAGGTAGCGGTGCGTGTCGTCCACCGCCAGCTCGTTCATGGCCAGCAGGCAGCGCTCGCGCCGGCAGATGGCATCGGATATGGGCAGCCCGGTGCGCTCGCAGTAGGCCAGCAGCTCGTCCCCGTCGGCAAAGTCGAGCTGCTCGAACAGCGCCGTGGCGCTTTCCGCGTCCAGATCGACGCCGAACCCGGTGGGCGCCTCGCCCTCGGCCAGCTCGTCGTCGACCGTGCGCGGGGCGAACTCGTCGCGGCTGCGGTCGCTCTTGAGCATGCTCACTGCCATGACGGCGCTTCCGGCCTCTATCTGGCTGATGAGCTCGGGCGGGGTGGCGTCGTCGGTCTCCATGACGGTGTAGGCCACGTCGCCGCGCTTCTCGCGGAACAGGCGCGTGGTGGCTATGTTCACGTCGAACTGCGCCAGGCACGTGGCTATGAATGCCAGCGCGCCCTTCACGTCGCGATGCTTCACCACGATGCTGTGGTACTCGCCGGTGAGCTCGACCGCTATGCCGTTGAGCCGCGTGATGCGGGCTGCGCCGCCGCCGATGGATTCGCCGCGCACGACGGTCTCGTGGCCCGTGGCGTCCGTCACCCGTATGTCCACGGTGTTGGGATGGTCGGTGGGCTCGTCCTCCACGGGGACGAACGCGAAGCGCAGCCCCGCCTGCTCGGCCAGCGCGAAGGAGTCGCGTATGCGCACGTCCTCGGCCGCGAAGCCCAGCATGCCGGCCAGCAGCGCGCGGTCGGTGCCGTGGCCATGGTAGGTGTGGGCGAAGCTGCCGTAGAGCCTGAACTCCACGGCGACGGGCTCGGCTGCCAGCAGGTTGCGCGTCATGAGCGCGATGCGCAGCGCGCCTGCCGTGTGCGAGCTCGAGGGCCCTATCATGATGGGCCCGATGATGTCGCGTATCCCCAGCGTCTTCACAGCTCGCCGCCGCCTTTCTGTGGTTCTTGCCATAGGCTCGCGCCCTTTGCGCACCCTATGGTACACTCGCTTGCGCCGAAAGCGGCATACCGTCAGCAAAGCGTGGGAAAAGCCCAGGAAGGAAGGCGGCAGGAACGCCATGGCGACTCCGATAATGGTAGTGGGGCACCGCAACCCCGACAACGACTCCATCTGCGCGGCCATAGGGTACGCGCACCTGAAGAACGCGCTGGCCGAACGGGCCGGAAAGGCCGACGAGGTGGCCTACGTGGCCGCCCGCCAGGGCGCGCTGCCGCCCGAGACCGCCCAGGTGCTGGGCGAGTGGGACATCGAGGCCCCGGCCATGCTGCCGCACGTGCACGTGCGCGTGGGCGACGTGATGACCAAGGACCCGGTGTCCATCAGCGCCGACGCCACGGTCATGGAGGCGGGGCACAAGCTGCGCAAGCACAACATCCGCTCGCTCGTGGTGCTCGACGGCGACGGCGCCTTCCAGGGGCTCATCGCCACCCGCGCCATCGCCAACCGCTACATCGCCGCCACCGACCTCATCGACCAGGGGCGCGACCAGCAGGACGTGGCCCGCGACCTCATGGCGTCACTCGGGCAGAAGGTGTCCGAGCTCACCGAGTCCAACGTGCTCGTTCTGGACAAGGAGGCCCTGCTGCGCGACGTGGTGGACGACCTCATCTCTTCGGAGCTGCGCGAGGGCGTGGTGCTCGATGACGACAACCGCTGCATCGGCATCGTCACGCGCTCCGACATAGCCGCCCCGCCCAAGCGCAAGGTGGTGCTCGTCGACCACAACGAGACGCGCCAGTCGGTGCCGGGCATCCAGGAGGCCGAGGTCGTCGAGATAATCGACCATCACCGCATCGCCGACGTCATGACGGCGCTGCCCATCCAGTTCCTCAACCTGCCCTGGGGCTCCACGGCCACCATCGTGGCATCGGAGTTCCGCAAATACGGGGTCGAGGTGCCCAAGCCCATCGCGGCGGCGCTGCTGTCGGCCATCATGACCGACACCGTCATACTCAAGTCGCCCACCGCCACCGACGTCGACCGCGACCAGGCCGACTACCTGGCGGGCATCCTGGGCGTGGACGCCACCGAGTTCGGCCTGGACGTGTTCAAGGCCCGCGGCGGCGAGAGCAACATGCCGATGAAGGAGCTGGTGGAGGCCGACTCCAAGGAGTTCATGCTCGGCGACGTGCCGGTGCTCATCGCGCAGCATGAGACGGTCGACCTGGCCGCCGTCATGGACCGCGAGGACGAGGTGCGCGAGCACATGCGCACGCTGCTCGATGCTCACGGCTACGAGTTCGTGCTGTTCATGGTCACCGACATCATGGCCGAGGGCAGCCAGTTCCTCTGCGAGGGAAACCGCCGCGTGGTCAACCGCGTGTTCGGCATCAGCTGCACGGGCCAGGGCGGCACGTGGATGCCGGGCGTCCTCTCGCGCAAGAAGCAGGTGGCCGCCAAGATACTGGGCTAGCCGCGCGCCGGCCAAGCGAGGGAAGGCCCTGAGCGCCCGTCTTGCCGTCGTGCGAGGCGGGCGCTTCGCCCTATGGAGCGGCAGCCTGGCCTTCCTCGCGTCGTGCGCCGTCGGCGCTCGCGCCGGTGGCAGCGGGCAGCACCAGGCGCTTTCCGCATATTTTTTTGCGATGGCAGGGGAAGTGCACCCGCTCGTTCCATCGCCACCTGCCTGACCTGCGGAAACTTGGGGCCATAGAATAGATACTCCCGGGTGCGTGGCGTTTGACACGCTGCGGAAACCCATATAATATTCATACTCGCGCCTCTGCCATGAGGCGCTTCTTTTCGCGTGCGCAACAGCTGAGCGCACATGAGAAGCAACATGGAAGCTCGTAGGGAAGAAGAAAGGAAAGAGCCTTGCCTACTATCAACCAGCTGGTCCGCAAGGGCCGCAAGCGCGCGGTGGCCAAGAAGAAGACCCCGGCGCTCAAGGGCAACCCCCAGAAGCGCGGCGTGTGCACCCGCGTCTACACCACCACCCCCAAGAAGCCGAACTCGGCGCTGCGCAAGGTCTGCCGCGTGCGCCTGGTCAACGGCATGGAGGTGACCGCCTACATCCCCGGCATCGGCCACAACCTGCAGGAGCACTCCATGGTGCTCATCCGCGGCGGCCGCGTCAAGGACCTGCCTGGCGTGCGCTACAAGGTCATCCGCGCGGCGCTCGACTGCGCTCCGGTGGACAACCGCATGCAGGCCCGCAGCCGCTACGGCGCCAAGCGCCCCAAATAACCGTGTAAGACGCGCGGGCCCCACGCAACGCGGGGCCTAATGGAAGGGAAGGGCCCTTCCGGAAGCGCGCAGAACCTTAAGGAGTGAACATGCCGCGTCGTGCAGCAGCAGTCCGCCGCGAAACGCAGCCGGACGCAAAGTACAACAACCGCCTCGTCACCCAGCTCATCAACAAGGTGCTGCTTGACGGCAAGAAGTCGCTGGCCGAGTCCATCGTCTACGGCGCCTTCGACATCGTCGAGCAGAAGACGGGCGAAGATCCGCTTTCCGTGTTCAAGAAGGCCATGGACAACGTGCGCCCCACCCTCGAGTGCAAGCCCAAGCGCGTGGGCGGCGCCACCTACCAGGTGCCCATGGAAGTGAACCCGCGCCGTTCGACCACCCTGGCCATCCGCTGGATCGTCGACTTCTCGCGTTCCCGCAAGGAGCACACCATGAAGGAGCGCCTTGCCAACGAGATCATGGACGCGTCGGAGAACACCGGCGCTGCCGTGAAGAAGCGCGAGGACATGTACAAGATGGCCGAGGCCAACCGTGCCTTCTCGCACTACCGCTTCTAGGAGTTACCTATGGCAAAGATAGACCTGAAAGATACGCGCAACATCGGCATCATGGCCCACATCGATGCGGGCAAGACGACCACCACCGAGCGTATCCTCTACTACACGGGCAAGACCCACAAGATCGGCGAGGTCCATGACGGCGCCGCCACCATGGACTGGATGGAGCAGGAGCAGGAGCGCGGCGTGACCATCACCGCGGCTGCCACCACCTGCTTCTGGAAGTACCCCGGCGGCAAGGAAGACGGCAAGGAGTTCCGCTTCCAGATCATCGACACGCCCGGCCACGTTGACTTCACCGCCGAGGTGGAGCGCAGCCTGCGCGTGCTCGACGGCACCGTGGCGGTGTTCGACGCCGTCGCCGGCGTGCAGCCGCAGTCCGAGACGGTGTGGCGCCAGGCCGAGCGCTATGGCGTGCCCCGCATCGCCTTCATCAACAAGTACGACCGCGTGGGCGCCGACTTCTTCCACGCCATCCAGACCATGCGCGACCGCCTGGGCGCCAACGCCGTGGCCGCCCAGATGCCCATGGGCGCCGAGGACAACTTCTGGGGCGTCATCGACCTGGTGACCATGACCGCATGGGACTTCAAGGCCGACGACAAGGGCATGACCTACCCCGAGCCCATGGACGCCATCCCCGACGAGTTCGCCGCCGATGCCGAGCTGTACCACCAGGAGCTGCTGGAGGCTGCCGCCGACTGCGACGACGAGCTCATGGAGAAGGTCCTCATGGAGGAAGAGGTCACCGTCGACGAGCTGAAGGCCGCCCTGCGCAAGGGCGTCATCGCCTGCCAGATCAACCCCGTGTTCGTGGGCTCCGCCTACAAGAACAAGGGCGTGCAGGAGCTGCTCGACGCCGTGGTCGACTACATGCCCTCGCCGCTGGACATCCCGGCCATCAAGGGCATCAACCCCGAGAACGACCAGGAGGAGGAGCGCCCGGCCGACCCCAAGGCCCCGTTCGCCAGCCTGGCCTTCAAGATCATGACCGACCCCTACGTGGGCAAGCTCACCTACCTGCGCGTGTACTCGGGCAGCCTGGATTCGGGCAGCTACGTGCTCAACGCCGTGAAGGACAAGAAGGAGCGCATCGGGCGCCTGCTGCAGATGCACTCCAACCAGCGCATCGACATCGACAAGTGCACCGCCGGCGACATCGTCGCGGTCGTGGGCCTGAAGGACACCTCCACCGGCGACACCCTGTGCGCCGAGGACGCGCCCATCATCCTGGAGTCGATGGAGTTCGCCGACCCGGTCATCGACATCGCAGTGGAGCCCAAGACCAAGGCCGAGCAGGACAAGATGGGCATCGCCCTTCAGAAGCTCGCCGAGGAGGACCCGACGTTCCGCGTGTCCACCAACCATGAGACCGGCCAGACCATCATCGCCGGCATGGGCGAGCTGCACCTCGAGATCATCGTCGACCGCCTGCTGCGCGAGTTCAAGGTCGAGGCCAACGTGGGCAAGCCCCAGGTCGCCTACCGCGAGCGCCCGGGCCACGAGGTCATGAGCGCCGAGGGCAAGTTCGTGCGCCAGTCGGGCGGCCGCGGCCAGTACGGCCATGCGGTCATCAACATGTACCCGCAGGAGCCGGGCAAGGGCTACGAGTTCGAGAACAAGATCGTGGGCGGCGTGGTGCCCAAGGAGTACATCCCGTCCATCGACAAGGGCATCCAGGAGGCGCTGAACTCCGGCGTGCTGGCCGGGTACCCGGTCGAGGACGTGCGCGTCGAGCTCATCGACGGCAGCTACCACGAGGTCGACTCGTCCGAGGCGGCGTTCAAGGTTGCTGGCTCCATGGCCATCAAGGACGCGCTGAAGAAGTCCAGCCCGGTCATCCTCGAGCCGGTCATGGCCGTCGAGGTGGAGACGCCGGAGGAGTACACCGGCTTCGTCATGGGCGACATCCCCAGCCGTCGCGGCACCATCCAGGGCCAAGAGAAGCGCGGCAACGCCGTGGTCATCGAGGCCAAGGTCCCGCTGTCCAACATGTTCGGCTACGCGACCGACCTGCGCAGCGGCACCCAGGGCCGTGCATCCTACACGATGCAGTTCGACTCCTACGAGCCGGTGCCCAAGAGCGTGTCCGAGGAGATCATCAGCAAGGCTGGCGGAAACGCCTAGTCGGCGCGGACGCTTCAACGAAGAACTGAAAGGTTGATACAAGTGGCTAGTCAAAAGATACGTATCCGCCTCAAGGGGTATGACCATGAGATCGTGGACCAGTCCACGAAGCTCATCGTCGACACGGCCCAGAAGACGGGTGCCAAGGTTTCCGGTCCCATCCCGCTGCCGACCGAGCGCAATCTGTACTGCGTCATCCGCTCGCCGCACGTGAACAAGGACTCCCGCGAGCAGTTCGAGATGCGCACCCACAAGCGCCTCATCGACATCCTGGAGCCCACGTCCAACACGGTCGACTCGCTCATGCGCCTCGACCTGCCTGCGGGCGTCGACATCGAGATCAAGCTGTAGAGGGAAGGGGAGTGCTGAGACTATGATCAACGCGATTTACGGCAAGAAGATCGGCATGACCCAGGTGTTCGCCGAGGACGACACCGTCGTGCCGGTGACGGTCATCCAGGCCGAGCCCAACGTGGTGTGCCAGGTGAAGACCGCCGCCACCGACGGCTACGAGGCGGTGCAGATGGGCTTCGGCTACGTGAAGCCGCGCCGCGTCAACAAGCCGATGCAGGGCCATTTCGACAAGCAGGGCGTCGAGCCCAAGCGCTACCTGCGCGAGGTGCGCGTCGAGGATGCCAGCGAGCACAACGTGGGCGACGAGCATACCGTCGCTGCGTTCAACGAGGTGAAGAAGGTCGACGTGACCGGCACTTCCAAGGGCAAGGGCTTCGCCGGCGTCATGAAGCGCTACGGCTTCCGCGGCGGCCCGGGCGGCCACGGCGCGCACTTCCATCGTGCGCCGGGTTCCGTGGGCCAGTGCGCCACGCCTTCCCGCGTGTTCAAGGGCCTGCGCCTGCCGGGCCACATGGGCTGCGACACCGTGACGGTGCGCAACCTGGAGGTCGTCCGCATCGACGAGGACCAGAACCTGATCCTCGTGAA
Organism: uncultured Eggerthellaceae bacterium; assembly: GCA_910588095.1. Taxonomy (GTDB): domain Bacteria; phylum Actinomycetota; class Coriobacteriia; order Coriobacteriales; family Eggerthellaceae; genus D16-63. The sequence continues at coordinate 92,831 of CAJUQH010000005.1, read as the reverse complement.
GGGCGCCGTCCCGGGCGGCAAGAACGCCATCGTGCGCGTTCGCATGGCATAGATTCGAGATTACTGCAAGGAGCTGCTGAAATGGCAACGATTGAAATGAAGGACGTGAAGGGCAAGGCTGCCGGCACCGCCACGCTTGACGACGCGGTCTACGGCATCGAGCCCAACATGCACGTCATGCACCATGTCGTGCGCGCGCAACAGGCATCGTGGCGCCAGGGCACGGCCAACACCCGTACCCGCGGCAACGTGCGCGGCGGCGGCAAGAAGCCGTGGCGCCAGAAGGGCACCGGCCGCGCCCGCCAGGGCACCATTCGCGCGCCCCAGTGGGTCGGCGGCGGCACGGTGTTCGGCCCGCACACCCGATCCTACGACATGAAGGTGAACCGCAAGGAGGTCAAGCTGGCCCTCAAGAGCGTGCTCTCCTCCAAGCTGGCTGACGGCGAGATCGTGGTGGTGAAGGACCTCTCCTTCGAGAAGCCCTGCACCAAGGACGCCGTGGCCATGCTCAAGGCGCTGGAGCTCGAGGGCAAGCGCATCACCGTGGTCATCGGCAACGAGGACGTCGAGGAGTTCCTGTCGTTCCGCAACATCCCGCGCGTGAACATCCTGCCCGTGGGCGACATGAACGCCTACGAGCTCATCGACAACAAGGTGCTCGTCATATCCGAGCCCTGCCTGAAGTACATCGAGGAGGTGCTGGCCTAATGGATCCTCGCGAGATCATCATCCGCCCCATCATCTCGGAGCATAGCTATGACCTGATGGAGGACAACAAGTACACCTTCGAGGTGCACAAGGACGCCAACAAGATCGAGGTGGCCAAGGCCATCGAGGCCATCTTCGACGTGAAGGTGACCAAGGTGAACACCCTTAACGTGAAGCCGAAGCCCAAGCGCATGCGCTACCAGGAGGGCAAGACCCGTTCCTGGAAGAAGGCCATCGTCACGCTGAAGGAAGGCGACACCATCGAGCTGTTCGGCTCTAACTAGTCGGCTTCGCTCGTGCTCGCGCGAACGGGTCGGGTCGGCTTGAGGTCGACCCGTTACCTGAAAAGGCACCCTACGGGGTGCCTTTTTGCTACTATAGGGGCATTGTCTTGATTCTTTGGAGGGCTGCCTGATGGCGTTCGTCGAGTTCCGCGATGTGAGCAAGGTGTACCAGATGGGCGAGGTCGAAGTGGCCGCCGTCAAGGACATGTCGTTCACCATCGAGCAGGGCGAGCTGGTGGTGGTCGTGGGGCCGTCGGGCGCGGGCAAGACCACGCTGCTGAACATGCTGGGCGGCATGGACACCGCCACCTCGGGCACCATCCTGCTCGACGGGCAGGACATCAGCGCTTACGACGCCAAGCAGCTCACCTCGTACCGTCGCTACGACATCGGCTTCGTGTTCCAATTCTACAACCTGGTGGGCAACCTTACCGCTCGTGAGAACGTGGAGCTGGCGAGCCAGATATGCACCGACCCGCTGGATGCTGACGAGGTGCTGCGAGCCGTGGGGCTGGGGCGTCGGCTGCAGAACTTCCCGGGGCAGCTCTCCGGCGGCGAGCAGCAGCGCGTGGCCATCGCCCGCGCCTTGGCCAAGAACCCGAAGCTGCTGCTGTGCGACGAGCCTACCGGCGCGTTGGACTACGCCACGGGCAAGGCCATCCTGAAGCTGCTGCAGGACACGTGCGAGACCACGGGCAAGACCGTGGTCATCATCACCCACAACGCCGCCTTCACTGCCATAGCCGACCGCGTCATCCACGTGCGCGAGGGCGCGGTGTCGGCGGTGGAGGTCAACGCGGCGCCGGCTTCGGCAGAGACGCTGGAGTGGTAGCGATGGGCGCCTGCCGGGAAGCTGCGCTAGCCGTTGCGACGGTGCGCCGTGCGGAAGGCGCATGCTTGCCAGGGGAGGGTGCCCGTGGCTAGCACCTTCGCCAAGGAGACGCTGCGCTCCATAAGGGGCTCGCTCGGGCGCTTCGTGGCCATTGCCGCCATCGTGGCGCTGGGCTGCGGGTTCTACGCCGGGCTGCGCATGACGTCGCCCGACATGGCCCACTTCGCCGACGAGTACTACGATGGCACCGCGCTCATGGACATTCGCGTGGTGTCCACGCTGGGGCTGACCGACGCCGACCTGGAGGCGTTGCGAGGGCTCGACGATGTCGAGGCGGCCATGGGGGCCTACGAGACCGACGTGATGGCCACCATCGACGGCGAGCAGTACGCCGTGCGCGTGCATTCGCTGCCCGAGAGCGCGGCCGCAAGCGTGCAGGTCGACGCCATGAACGTGGAATCGGACGATAGCAGCTACCTGAATCGCCTCGTGCTCACCGAGGGCCGATGGCCCGAGCAGCCGGGCGAGTGCATCATATCAGCCGACCGCGTGATGGCGACCCCGACGGCAGTGGGCGACGAGGTCAAGATAGACTACGGCGCCTCCGACGTGGATGAGGTGCTCAAGACGCGCCGCTACACCATCGTGGGGTATGCGACCACGCCTTACTATGTGAGCTCCACGCAGATGGGCTCCACGAGCCTCGGGTCGGGCGTCGTGGAGCAGTTCATGTACGTGCCCGAGGACGACTTTGCCGAGAGCTACCCCTACACCGAGGCATTCGTGACCGTCTCGGGCGCGCGGGACGAGATGGCCGGCTCGTTCGATTACCAGGCGCGGGTCGATGCCGTGCTGAAGGAGATAGCCGGCTTGGCTCCCGAGCGCGAGCGAGAGCGGCTCGCCCAGCTGCGTGCTGACGCCCAAGCAGAGCTCAACCGCGAGCGGGAGCGCTACGAGGCCGAGAGGGCCGATGCCGAAGCGCAGCTGGACGATGCGAGGGCGTCGCTCGATGCGGCTGCTGCGGCCATCCGCAACAGCGAGGCCGAGCTGGCCCAAGGCCAGGCAGACTATGACAGCGGCGTGGTCGAGCTGGCGGCCCAGCGGAAGGCGGCCGAGGAAGGGTTCGCGGCAGCTGGGGCCGAATTGGCTGCGCGCCAGCAACAGCTCGACGGCATCGAGCGGCAGATAGCCCAGGTGGAGCAGGCGCTGGCAGACCCGAGCCTGCCGGCTGACGAGCGGGCGAAGCTCGAAGCGCAGCTTGCCGAGCTTCAGAAGGGCGCCGCGGCCCTTGCGCAGGGCATCGCTGCCGGGCGCCAGCAGCTGGCGGATCGGCGGGCAGCTGCCGAAGCCGGCTTCGCCGAGGCCCAGCAGAAGCTTGACAGCGCCCAAGCGCAGCTGGCCAGCGGGCATGCCCAGCTGGCATCAGGCCGAGCCGGATACGAGAGCGGCCTGGCCGAGTACGAGCAGGGCCACGCCGAGGCCGACGAGCGCTTTGCCGATGCCGAGGCCCAGCTGGCCGATGCCCAGCACCAGATAGACGCCATCGAGCTGCCCGAATGGCTGGTCATGGACCGCACGAAGAACCACGGCCTCGTGAGCTTCGAGTCGGACGCCGAGCGCGTCGACCACATAGCCCAGGTGTTCCCGTTCATCTTCTTCTTGGTGGCGGCTCTGGTGGCGCTCACCACCATGACCCGGATGGTCGAGGAGGAGCGCGGGCTCATCGGCACGTTCAAGGCGCTCGGCTACTCGCGGGCGCGCATCACGTCGAAGTACCTCGTGTACGCGGCGCTGGCCAGCGTGGCGGGTGCGGTGGTGGGCATCGTGGTCATGGCGCTCGTGCTGCCCTGCGTCATCATGGAGGCCTATGCCATCATCTACTCGGTGCCCAAGGCCGTGCCGCCCATCGACGTGCCGCTGGCGCTGCTGGCGGCTGGGCTCGGCATCGGCGTGACGCTGGGGGCCACCTGGTTCGCCTGCGCGGCCACCCTGCGCGAGTCGCCGGCCGAGCTCATGCGGCCCCGGGCGCCCAAGGAGGGCAAGCGCATCCTGCTCGAGCGGGTGCGCCCGCTGTGGCGGCGGCTGTCGTTCAGCTGGAAGGTCACCTTCCGCAACATATTCCGTTACAAGAAGCGCCTGGTCATGACCCTCATAGGCATCGCCGGCTGCACGGCGCTGCTGCTGACGGGGCTCGGGCTGCAAGACTCCATCAACGACATCATCGACAAGCAGTACGGGCGGCTCGTCCACTACAACGTGGTGGTCACGACCGAGGACGACATGGGGCAGGAAGGCCGCGGGGCGCTGGGCGAGGTGATGGGCGGCGATGTGGTGTCGGAGTACACCGAGGCGCAGCAGGCGTCCATGATGGCCCTGGCCGCTGACGGGAGCGAGACGGCGGTGTCGCTGGTGGTGCCGCAGGACCCGGCGGCGTTCCAGAGCCTGTGGACCATGCAGGAGCGCCAGACCGGGCGCGAGCTGGAGCTGGGGCCTGATTCGGCCATCATCACCGAGAAGCTGGCTTCGACGCTGGATGCGCAGGTGGGCAGCACGGTGGAGCTGGCGGTGCCCGACGACATGGGCAACGCCACGGCCGAGCGCTACGAGCTGCGGGTGACGGGCATCATGGAGAACTACGTGCAGCATTACGTGTTCTTGGGTGCCGAAGCCTACGAGCGCGCCTTCGGCAAGCCGCCCGTCTACACGGCCACCTATGCGCTCATGGATGCCGACCCAAGCGCGAGGGCGGCTTTCAGCGACGAGGTTCGCGCCATCGACGGCGTGAAGACCGTGGCGTACAACGACGAGGTCATCGACTCGTACCGCACCATGCTGCGGTCGGTGAACATGATAGTGGTGGTGCTGGTGGTGGCTGCGGCGGCGCTGGCTTTCATCGTGCTGTACAACCTGACGAACATCAACATAACCGAGCGCCAGCGCGAGATAGCCACGCTCAAGGTGCTGGGCTTCACGCCGCGCGAGGTCGACTTGTACATCTACCGCGAGACCATCTTGCTCTCGGTGATGGGCGGCCTGGTGGGCCTTGGGCTGGGCGTGCTGCTGGAGGGCTTCGTCATCGTGACGGCCGAGGTGGACCAGGTCATGTTCGGGCGCGACATACACCTATGGAGCTTTATGGTGGCCTTCGTGCTCACGATGGCGTTCACCGTGTTCGTCATGGTGACCATGCGCCGCAAGCTGGCCCGCATCGACATGGTGGAGAGCCTCAAGAGCAACGAGTAGGGCGGTACGCGCTTTGCGCGATTTTCCGTACTGGCTGATGTTGGTCTGCAGCAGTTTCTTTAGATGAAGAATTCTTTGAGCTCGACGTCGAGCCCGTCGGCGATTTTCACAAGGGCGTCTATTGTGGCATTCGCAGTGCCGTGTTCTATGGCGAACAGATAAGAGTAGTCCATCCCCACCATCAGTCCGAGCTTACGAAGCGAAAGGCCTTGGGCCGTTCGAAGCTCACGAATGCGAATCCCGAGAATCTGCCTGTAGTGCTGCGAGTTGCCTAATGTCATCACAGAAGCATATGTGCTAGGATGTGCTAGTTGTTGGTGTATATACCAACAAATGGTTAAACACGCCCAAAGAGGACAAGGGGAAGGCAGGAGGGCGCTTATATGGAATGCGTATCATGCGGCGCGCTGAATGAAGGCAAGGCTAAGTTCTGCAAGAAATGCGGGAATCCGCTTGATTCTTCAACCGAAGGAGCATCTGCTGGTGCATGCTCCGGAAAGGGCGCGGGCGAGGAAAAGAAGACATCGGAAAACCAAGGTCAAAGCTTGGTTGTTCCTCGTTTGAGCTTCAACCACAAGAGGGACTGTGGTTTGAAGGCAGGACAGCTGGAAATCCATGGCAAGGTGATTAGCTACGCAGGCATGCTCCTATCGATCGATAACATCGAGAAGGTGACAACTTACGTTCCGCAGCCACCGTTTCCGAAGCTCGCGCTTTTGGCATTCCTTGCTGGCATCGTTGCCTTGTTCACCATGCTACCTGCGGGCATAGTGCTTTTATTGGCTGCTATCGCTTGGATAGGTTGGTGGCTCTACAAGAGGAGCATGGCACCTAAAGGTGTCGCACTTTTCATGGTCTCAGGGTCGTGCATGATAATTCATTTTACAGACCATGATCTGGCTAACAAGATGATGGATGTGCTTGAGGCTGCGATATCGAATGAGAACGTAGAGTTATGCCTCGAGCTTCCGCCTGACTCTTCAGTGGAAGAGCTTGGGTCCAGTGGCGGCGGGCTTGCAAGAATCTTCAGTAGATAGCATGTTTAGTATGCGAGACATGGTGATGAGTGGCGGCAGGGGGCATTCTGTCATAGCTATGATGTCCTGGCTTTCGGTAGCGACGCTCTGCATAGGTGCCTTGGTCGGATGCTCGATGGAAGGTTCTGGGGCATTCTCTGGATTAGATGGGCGAGTTGAGAGGGGGTCAGCCATGATTCCCGAAGATACGATAGCGAGCATCATAAGCGAAGCGAACGCTGCGGCACAAGCCGCTGAAGCTCGATCGCAGCTTGTCATAAGCGAGGATTTTCGCGAGAGCTTCGTCCATGGATCCAAAGGGCCCGAGTTCCAGAAGTACATAGTGCTGCATGATACCGAGAGCGATTCGCCAGCTGCTTCGATAATTGACTGGTGGGATTCCAACGGCAATCAGGTGGCTGCGCATTTCATCGTCGATAAAGACGGCTCCATCGTCCAATGCGCCCCGCTCGATACCATCGTTCATCATGCTGGCTTTGGTGATGCGGGACATAACGCAGCCTTCGGGGTGGAAGATGAATCCCGGGATGACAAAGCAGGCACCCAGCCTGTGGGCGACTGGGCACCCGACTACGGCATGAATTCCTATTCCGTCGGCATCGAAATGGTGCATGTGGGCGGCTCGGATGGCTACCCCGAGGCTCAACTGAAAGCACTGGATGGCCTTATCGCCTACATCGATGCTTATTACGGCTTTGAGAGCGAGATAACCGACCATAAGGCATGGCGCACTGGCAACTCGGATACATCGCCGGAGTTCGCAGCCTATTTCGAGAACTACAAGATGGCACGCACCCATGAGGGCAGCGTGCGATAGGATACGAGGAGGAAGGCATGGCATTCTGCACTCAATGCGGCAACGAAGTGGAGGAGGGCTCCTCCTTTTGCACTGCATGCGGGGCAGCTGTGGAGCTTGATGGGGATTTGAGGGTAGAACCTCGTCGGGATGCGCCTGCATCACAGACATCGGACTCGGTGTCGCCTCTACGTGAGCTTCCTGCATCAGCGGAATCTGTTGAGCAACCCAAACCAGAGAGCGAAGACGGCGGTTCGGGGAAGATGGCGTCGGCCATAGACGGAACCGCTGATGCTATAGGGAAGGGCTCAGAAAAGAGAGAGCTGGTGTTCAGTCGCAAGACGGCTCTTGTTGCCGCTGTTGTTGGCATGATCGTCATCGTTGCTGTTGCGGTGGGGTGTCTTTTTGCTTTCGGAATGTCGGGCAAAGATGAGCCCGGCTCGAGCTTCGAAGCGAAGGGCGGCTTTGTTGAGATGCCAACCCCTGATGTGGGTAATGTGGACCTATCGCAAAGCTACCTCACCAAGATGCCGCAGGTTGAACGGATCTCCTACCCTAATATGGCGTTCAGCTATCCAGCCGATTGGTCGCTTGCGAGCGAGTCGCTCTATGATGGGAAAGAGAGCGTCTCTGTCGAGAGCGATGGAGGAAAGGCGAGCGTCACATTCAACGCTGGCTCTGGTTATCCTGCGGTTGCCCGTGCTCCCATTGCTGTTTCTGTGGACAAGCTCGCTGCGTCATCGTTCGTGCCGGGCCTAGCCCAGTCTGCTGATCATCGCGGGATGGGGCCTTTCATGGTGGCCAAGGTCGGCGTAGATACGATGATGGGAGCAAGCGACCGCTATGTCTTCTATTGCTATGCGGTTCTTCCAGAGTCCGTCCTTGATGACCCGGGCAAAATCGATGTGTCGATGGGTGGAGTACCAGGGTTCGATTACTCGCGGATGACCCAGTTCTATGCGACGGTTCCCGAAGGAGGCTTCAGCGCCGAGGAGGAAAAGCAGGTCATCGCAGTTCTGGCAAGCCTTCATATAGCTACGGCAGAAGAAGTGGATGAACTCGAGGGCGATGTGCTGCTCGATGACTATGTGCTGCCTGACAGCTCGACTCGCTTGTACTCTGCTTCAGAGTTGACCGGCCTCTCCGACTATGAGCTCTTTATCGCTCGCAATGAGATATTCGCACGTCATGGGCGCAGCTTCCAAAAAGAGGAGCTTCGACAGCATTTCGGTAGCAAACCATGGTATGACGCGACGATAAGCCCTAGCGATTTCTCGGATTCCGTGCTGAGCTCTACCGAGAAGAAGAACATAGAGACGATAAAGGGAATCGAGGAGGCAAGGCATTCCGTCTATCTGCTTCCATGAGGCAATGATGGTGCTTGCGAGCAAGAAGGGCAGCATGCGCAATAAGGTCTTTATCACGGTATTCGCGATGGTATCGCTGCTCCTTCTCGTGTCAGCGGTTTTCTTCGACTCTGCCTATACTGCAATGGTTACGACGGCCGTCGCCATATTCGGTGGTCTTGCGATATACCTCCAGATACACAAAGAGAGCAAGATTGCAGAAGGGGAATTCATCCATAACCTTGACCAAAGTTTCAAGCAAGGTGATACGTGGGAGGTTGCCACAAGGCTCTTTTCTGTTGAGGATGAGTTCGTGGAAGGTCGGTGTGCGACAAAGGAAGGTTTTTGCGAACAGGATAGGGCGAAGATAATGGCCTATCTCACCTTCTTTGAGACCCTGTATCTCCTGGTAGAGGAACGCGTCATCAAGATGTCCGAGGTCGACCAGCTTTTTCGGAGAAGGTTCTTCAAGGCAACCATGAACAAGGACATCCAGAATCTTGAGCTGGTCAAACATTACTATGGATATACCAACATTTACCTCTTGGACCTGATGTGGCGCCAATACTTATCTAAAAAGACGAAAGGGCGAAGATCGGCTGACCAGCTGGCGACCATAAGCAAGCATGGCATCACCCTCAAGCAGGCTCATGATGAGTTCTGGTCTCAAGATGAGAATCGGGCGCATTGGGATATGAACGAAGGCGCGAGCGGAGATAAGCTGTGCGGCACCTACATCGAGGTGGTGGAGCTAGGAGGCAGAGTTTTGTTCGACAAGCAGATTCAAGAGGTTAGGAGCTGGACAGAGCCTCGAAGGGGCGGCAAAGATCTCCTCGATGACTTCTTGTTGCTGCTCTCGCGCATACCAGAGCGGGATCCTTCGGTGTTCTTCGCCTTCAGCGAAGACCAAGTAAGAAAGATATTCGAAAAGCAGACGACCTCGTGCTGCATATTCTATGATGGCCGCGTGCCAGTGGCTGGGGGTTTCATATGGACTCCGGAAGCACAGGATTCCGCAATGCTGAGCAAAGAGCATGAAGGAATCGAGTTGGGCTATGCTGTTGGAGGGTATCAGCAGCTGGATAATACAGTGGTCGACCCAGAGCATCGTGGCGAAGGTTTGCAAGCAAAGGTGGTGTCTTGCTTGCTCAGGGGCGTGCAGGGCAAAGTGGTCGCGACGGTTTCTCCGAAGAACCCAGTAAGCCGTAAGAACCTCTGCGGGTGTGGCTTCACAGAAGTTAAGCGGGTCGAGAGGCATGGTGGCTATGAACGGCTCGTGCTGCTATGCGAAAGCCCTCCACGAGCTTGCATGGGATAAGACTCTCGGTCAACGTGTTGGGATGGGATGTTCCAATGCTTCTCATTAAGACCAGTTCATCTCACATCAAATGATTCGATATACCATCATTTGACTAAATAGTAATCAAATGATATTCTCCTATCACTCAAAAGATAGGAGTTGACATGGCTTCGGATATGACACCGCAGAAGATCAAGGAGATACGCGGGCGGTACGGCTTGTCGCAAAAAGCCTTCGCTCGGCTGCTAGGGTTGGGTGATGCGAGCATCGTTCGCTATGAGAACGGCCAGGAGCCCAGCAAAGCCAATGCCAACCTCATACGAGCCGCATCCATTCCCGAGTTCATGGCCGACTGCTTCGAGCGCGATGGTGGCCAGCTTCCCGAGGCCCAGCGCGAGCAGGTAGAGAAAGTGGTCTACGCCGAAGTGGCGCTTGGCAAGGAGGGCGAGATGGGCATCAACGAGATATATGAGCTGACACTGCAGCAGGAAGTGTTGAATGAGAAGGCTTGGGGCGTGATGGCGCGACTGTCCCGGGCGAGGATAGAGGCAGAGCGCGGCGGTGATGAAGCCTTGGCCCTCGTCTATGAGGATATGGAGCTTCAGATAGCAAGGATCACGGCGAGGATAATAGCTCCAGAATACGATTCAAAAGAAGGGCTTGCGAGGCTGAAGGGCCAGTTGGAGGGCGTGACGAGCCTGTTCGATTCTTGCTTCGCGAAGGCCGCTTGACCATGGCTGGCGCGTTGGGGGAATTTACCGAAGAAGAATTCTTTGACCAGCTGCAGGCGGTGCAGACGGCGCTCATGGTCGCCGTCAGGCCAACTCGCCTAGAAGTTCCTCAGGCATATCTGCTCGGTGGCCAGAGCGGCGCCGGGAAGACGACGCTGCATAAGGTGATCGGGCGTGCGTTAGATGGCAATGCCATCGTCATCAACGGCGATGCATATCGCAAGAGGCATCCGCGCTTTGCGGAGCTGCAGGAAGCTTACGGCGATGATGCGGTCGAGCATACGGCTCTATGGGCGGGGAAGATGGTAGAGGCGCTTGTTTCTACGCTCTCGTCTTTGGGCTGCAACCTCGTCATCGAGGGCACGCTGCGCACCGCGGAGGTTCCGCTTGCGACGGCACGCTTGCTTCGTGAGCGTGGCTATGACGTGTCATTGGCGCTCATGGCGGTGAAGCCTGAGATATCGCTGGTGAGCTGCCAGCTCCGTTACGAGCAGATGCGGCTGGCAGGCACGGTGCCACGGGCGACCGACCCGGCTCATCATAGGAAGATAGTCGACCAGATCGTGGAGAACCTGGCGGTGCTGGAGCAATCGGGGGCGTTCGACGATATCGCGCTCTATGACCGCAAGGGCGGGCAGGTTCATCCCGTTGCTGGGGTGGCCCGACGGGCAAGCGCAGCTTTGGAGGACGTCCTCTTCGGCTCTTGGACAGAGGAGGAGCGGGCGCACCTTGAATACCTGGAAGGGCAGCTCGCAACGCTGCGAGCGCGGTGAGGTGCAGCTGGTTCGGCTACACCTCGATGAACGAGAGGGTAGACAGGCGGCCGTCGACCGCATCGGCGAGCACGAGGTTGTGGCCGCTGCCATTTCGGGCTTTGGTGGGAGACCCGGGGCAGAGCAGCACGTGGTTGCCTTCCTGCACCGCCTTCGGCACATGGGTATGGCCATGGATGGCCAGGTGCGGTTCGGCCTTGACCAGGGGCGGCTGCAGCGGACCGCGTCCATGCAGGGCGGCATCCAGGTCGCGAGGGATGTGGGCTACGCATAGCTCCACGCCGCCGGCATTCAGGCTGCGGAAGGCGCGCACGTCACCGTCTGAGCACCAGTACCGCTCGTAGTCGTTGTTGCCGAGCACCGCTATGGTGCGCGCGATGGCACCGAGCTCGTCCAATACGTTTTGGGGCCCGATGTCGCCCGCGTGGACTATTAGGCCGCAGGGCGCTGGTGCCAGCTCGGTTGGAGGATTTGCATCTTCCGTGGACAAGCGGCCCTCGCTGTCATAGCGGCAGCGCACTTGCCGCCAGAGGCGCCCGTTCAGCTCGGCCTCTGGCCAAACGCCGCGCAGCAGGTCGAAGACCGTGTCGGGCAAGGGGCCATGGGTGTCGCTCAGGATGCCTATGCGCAGGGTAGCCATGCGGTGCCTTTCTCGTGGCAAGTGGGCTTCCATTCTAGGCCATAGTGGCTTAGGCGAGGCAGAAGGTTTGCAGGCCGGCACGCGCATCCTCATGCAAGCCGCCCGCAGCCCGGCGGTTTCCGCCGCCAAGGCTGCTACAATGCACTTATCAAGAGCAAACGCCGTCGGACATGCCCAGCAGGGGGAGGCGTGCCCAGCGGCCCTATCAGCAAGACGAAGGAGCATCGCTGCATCATGAAAGTGACCAAGAAGAAGCCCGAGGGCGACCTCATCCGCCTCGAGTGCACCGCAACGGCCGACGAGGTGTCGGAAGCCCTGCAGGCCGCCCAAGTGGCATTCGCCAACTCCATGGGGCTGCGCCCCGAGCAAGGCAAGACCGTGGCCCAGGTAGCTGAGGAGAAGATGGGCATCAAGGATCTCGACGCCATCGTCGAGCCGAACACCATCGAAGCGCTCGTGCCGCGCGCGCTGGACAAGAAGAACCTCATACCAGCATTCCCGCCCAAGGCAGAACCGCTCTCGCCGCTCAAGCGCGGCCGCGAGTTCAGCTTCATGCTGGATGTGACGCCCAAGCCCGCCTACGAGCTGTCGTCCTATGAGCCGGTCGAGATAACGGTGCCGCCCTTCACGGTCGATGAGCGCGCCGTCGATGCCCAGCTCGAGGAGATAGCGAACCGCTACACCGCCTACGAGAAGGCTGAGGACAAGCCGCTTGAGAAGGGCGACAGCTGCCTCATAGCCATGGAGGCGTCGGAAGATGGCAAGCCGTTGCCTGGCCTGACAACCGAAGGCCGCACCTACACCGCCGGTGCGGGCTACATGCCCGACGGCTTCGACGAGCAGGTCCTGGGCATGCGCCCGGGCGAGACCAAGGAGTTCACCTTCGAGGGCCCTGGCTTCGACGAGGACTTCAACGAAGTGACCCAGACCGTGCACTGCAAGGTGACGGTGAAGGAGATCCAACGCGAGGCCAAGCCCGTCATCGACGACGAATGGGTGAAGCTGAACATGCCCATGATGGCTGGCGTCGACGAGCTGCGCGCCGACATCCGCCGCAGCATCGAACGTCGCGACCGCATCGAGTACGACAACTACAAGATGCAGATGGTGGCTTCAGAGCTGGGCCGTCGGTTCCAAGGCTCCATCGCCGACGAGGCGTACGAATCCATGCGCGACAGCATGGTGGGCAACATCCGCATGGAGCTCCAGCAGCAGGGCAAGACCTGGGAGGATTTCGTCCAGGAGAACGGCGGCGAGCAGCAGTTCGGCATGATGCTCATGATGCAGATACGCGAGGTGCTCGTGCAGGGCTTCGCCCTCGACGCCGTGTTCCGTCACGAGAACCTGAGCCTGAACGACGATGACATACTGGCGGCTTGCTCGGCCATGAACCCAGGCGCCGACCCGCGCCAGACGCGCCAGCAGTTCGAGCAGAGCGGGCGCGGCTTCGCCCTGCGCGAGACGGCCGAGCGCATGAAGGCCAACCGCTTCGCCCTCGACCAGGCCACCGTCCATGTGGCCGACGAGGCAGCAGCTGCTGGTGCCGGGCAGTAGCGTGCCGGACGCCACCGCCTTCCTTCCCATGAGCCGCGCCGCCGCGAAGGCGCGCGGCTGGGATGAGGTGGACTTCGTCTACGTGAGCGGCGACGCCTACGTAGACCATCCCTCGTTCGGCACGGCCATCATCAGCCGCGTGCTGGAATCGCAGGGGTACAAGGTGGGCATCATCGCCCAGCCCGATTGGCGCGACCCGGCCTCGGTAACCGTGTTCGGCAGGCCGCGCCTGGGCTTCCTCGTGTCGGCTGGCAACATGGACTCCATGGTGAACCACTACACCGTGGCCCGGAAGCGCCGCCGCTCCGACGCCTACAGCCCGGGCGGTCGCGCAGGCTGCCGGCCCGACCATGCGGCTGTCGTCTACTCGAACCTCGTGAGGCGCGCTTACCGCGACGTGCCCATCATCTTGGGAGGCATCGAGGCCAGCCTGCGGCGGCTTGCCCACTACGACTACTGGTCCGACGGGCTCAAGCGCTCCATCCTGCTGGACTCCAACGCCGACCTGGTCTCGTTCGGCATGGGGGAGCGCTCCATCGTCCAGATCGCCGATGCCCTGGCCGCAGGCCTTTCGGTGTCGGACCTCACGTTCATCGAGGGCACTGTGTTCCGCACGCGCTCGCTCGAGCACGTCTACGACTACGAGCTGCTGCCCTCCTTCGAAGCCATGGTCGCCGACCCGCGCGCCTACGCGGAGAGCTTCGCCGTGCAGTACCGCAACTCCGACCCCTTTACGGCCAAGCGCCTGGTCGAGCCCTACGGCGAGCACCTGTTCGTCGTGCAGAACCCGCCCGCGGCCCCGCTTTCCACCCCCGAGCTCGACGCGGTGCACCGCCTGCCCTACGCCCGCAGCTGGCACCCCTCCTACGACATTCAGGGCGGCGTGCCGGCCCTGGAGGAGGTGCGCTTCAGCCTGACGAGCAGCCGCGGGTGCTTCGGCGAGTGCGCCTTCTGCGCGCTCACGTTCCATCAGGGGCGCATCGTGCAGTCGCGCAGCCACGAGTCGCTGCTCGACGAGGCGCGCCAGCTCGCGGCCGACCTGGCGTTCAAGGGATACATCCACGACGTGGGCGGCCCCACGGCCAACTTCCGCACCCCGGCCTGCGCAGCCCAGCTCGAGCGCGGCGCCTGCCCGAGCCGCCGGTGTCTGGCGCCCGAGCCTTGCCCTAAGCTCGAGGTGGGCCATGGCGACTACGTGAGCCTGCTGCGCGAGCTGCGCGCGCTGCCCGGCGTGAAGAAGGTGTTCGTGCGCTCGGGCATCCGCTTCGACTACGTCATGGCCGACCCTGACCCCACGTTTTTGCGAGAGCTGGTGGCCCATCACGTGTCTGGCCAGCTCAGGGTGGCACCCGAGCATGTGTCCGACCGTGTGCTGCGCGTCATGGGAAAGCCGCCGCACAGCGTCTACCGGGCCTTCGCCGAGGCCTTCGAGCGCGAGAACGAGCGGGCCGGCAAGCGCCAGTTCATCGTGCCCTACCTCATGTCGTCGCACCCTGGCTCCACCCTGGCCGACGCGGTGAAGCTGGCTGAGTTCTGCCGCGACCTGGGCTACAACCCCGAGCAGGTGCAGGACTTCTACCCGACGCCCTCCACCCTGGCCACGGTCATGTACTTCACGGGCCTCGACCCGCGCACCATGGAGCCGGTGCTCGTGGCCAAGAGCCCTCATGAGAAGGCCCTCCAGCGCGCGCTCATCCAGTACCGCGACCCCAAGAACCGCCCGCTGGTCGAGGAGGCCCTGCGCAAGGCCGGCCGCACCGACCTCATCGGCTACGGCCCCGACTGCCTCATCCGCCCGCGTCGCCCGCCGACGAAGGCCAAGGCCGCGCCTCGGTCAGCCAGGCGGGCTTCGGGCAAGGGGCCCGGGCGGAAGGGGGGCGGCGCCAAGGCGACAGCGGCAGGGAAGGGCCGCTCCAAGGCGGAGGAAGCGAAGGCCCGCGGCAAGCAGGCCAGCAGCACCGGCGCATCGTCCAAGGGCCAGAAGCCTGCCATGGCTTCCGCCGAGCCACGGCGGCACCCCAAGGCCCCGCAACAGCAGAAGGCCCGCGCCCGCTCCCGGAAGGGGAACCAGCACGGGCCTTCGAAGGGCGAGGCTTCTCAGCGAAGGGGCTAGTGCGCCACCTTCTCCTTCGCCTCGGCTGCCTTCTCCTTAGCCTTGTCGGCCGCGTCGGTGGCAGCTTCCTTCGCCTTGTCAGCTGCGTCGCTCGCAGCGTCCTTGGCGTTCTGCGCGGCATCCTTGGCCGCGTTCTTCAGATCGTGGGCCTTGTCCTCGGCCGTATTGCGCACCTCGTGCGCCACATCCTTCGCTGCATTGGCCACGTCATGCGCGGCATCCTGCAAGGCTTCCTTCAGTCCCATGGCAGTCTCCTGTCTCTTCTGGGCCGCCCGCTGCGCCTTCCTGCCAGCCTCGTGCTGGCTATGGCTTCAGGGGGCCTTTGCAACCACAGGCATAGCTTACGTGCCCCACACCCGCCCAAGGGCGCGCCCGCACCGGCTGGCACCGCCCCGTTTCGCTCCTGTTTCCGTCTTGTCGGCCGCCGGCGCATCTGCTATCATAGCCACCGGCCGACAAGGCGGCCGCGCCCCATGAAGGCGCAAGTACCTGGCGGTTCCGCACCATGAGCGAGAGCTGCGCGGCATTCCAGTCGCACGCCTGGCAAGCAGGTTCTCAAAATCAGGAACACTGATTACTGGTTTTCTACGCCCGTGTGCAAAGTTTTCCTTCCCTCAAGCGCTTTCTTTTGCTAACATCTTTCGTTGCGGCTGCCCTGCGGCCCGCACGCTTATGCCGAATTGAACGCGAGAGGAAGCACTTTTGGCTAAAGAAGATGTCATCGAGCTTGAAGGCACCGTGGTAGAGGCCCTGCCCAACGCCATGTTCAAGGTCGAGCTCGAGAACGGGCACACCATCCTGGCCCATATCTCCGGCAAGATGCGCATGCATTACATCAAGATCCTGCCCGGCGACAAGGTGACGGTCGAGCTTTCCGTCTACGACCTGAACCGCGGGCGCATCACCTACCGCTTCAAGTAACGGCAATACCCCTTTGGAAGACGCGGCCCCGCCGGCAACGGCGCGCTGCGCTGCCATCAGGCTCGGGCCCTGTGCCCTGCGCTCTGAAAACTATCGTCTGCGGCTGGACGTGTACGCATAGAGAAGTAACGCACAAGACGAAAGGAACATGATATGAAGGTACGTCCTTCGGTCAAGAAAATGTGCGACAAGTGCAAGATCATCCGACGCCATGGCAAGGTGCTCGTCATCTGCGAGAACCCCCGCCATAAGCAGCGTCAGGGCTAGGAAGAGAGGGTAAGTCGATATGGCACGTCTTGTTGGTGTCGATCTTCCTCGCGACAAGCGCATCGAGATCGCTTTGACCTACATCTACGGCATCGGCCTCACCACGGCCAAGAAGATAATCGCTGAGACCGGCGTTGACCCGGACACGCGCGTCAAGGACCTCACCGAGGACGACCTGGCGAAGCTGCGCGACTACATCCAGGGCAATCTGAAGGTGGAAGGCGACCTGCACCGCGAGGTTTCGCAGAACGTCAAGCGCCTCATGGAGATCGGCTGCTACCGTGGCCTGCGTCATCGTCGCGGGCTGCCCGTGCGCGGCCAGCGCACCCACACCAATGCGCGCACGCGCAAGGGGCCGCGCAAGCAAATCGGCGGCAAGAAGAAATAGCGGGAGGCTTATAACCAATGGCTCAGAAGAAGAACGCACCTGCGCGCGTCAAGCGCTCGGAACGTAAGAACATCGCTGTCGGCGCCGCCCACATCAAGTCTACGTTCAACAACACCATCATCAGCATCACCGACCCCCAGGGCAATGTGATCTCTTGGAAGTCGGCGGGCACCGTGGGCTTCAAGGGCTCGCGCAAGTCCACTCCCTTCGCGGCCCAGATGGCTGCCGAAGCGGCGGCCAAGATCGCCATGGAGCACGGCCTGCGCAAGGTGGCCGTGTATGTGAAGGGCCCCGGCTCCGGCCGCGAGACCGCCATCCGGTCGCTCCAGGCCGCTGGGCTGGAGATCGCCAGCATCCAAGACTGCACCCCCATCCCGCACAACGGTTGCCGTCCGCGCAAGCGTCGTCGCGTGTAACTGAAAGGATCACATCTTATGGCTCGTTATACAGGAGCGGACTGCCGCTTGTGCCGCCGCGAGGGGGCAAAGCTCTTCCTCAAGGGCGATCGCTGCTACTCCGAGAAGTGCGCTATGGAGCGCCGTGCCTACGCCCCGGGCGAGGCTGGCCGCAAGCGCGTGAAGGAGAGCGAGTACCGCACCCAGCTGCGCGAGAAGCAGAAGACCAAGCGCATCTACGGCGTGCTGGAGAAGCAGTTCCGTCATTACTACGACATCGCCAACCGCCAGCAGGGCATCACCGGTGAGAACCTGCTCCGCGTGCTGGAGAGCCGCCTGGACAACGTCGTGTACCGCCTGGGCTTCGCCAAGTCGCGCGCCGAGGCTCGCCAGCAAGTGCGCCATGGCCACATCCAGGTGAACGGCCGCCGCGTCGACATCCCGTCGTTCCGCGTGCGCCCCGGCGACCTGGTGTCGGTGGCCCCCAAGGCCAAGGACATGCTGGTCATCAAGAGCGCGCTCATTTCCAACGAGCGCACGAGCGTGCCGGCCTGGCTCGAGGTGGACATCGAGAAGCTGCAGGGCAGCGTGCTCTCGCTCCCGCAGCGCGATCAGATCGATTCCGACATCCGCGAACAGCTTATCGTCGAGCTCTACTCTAAATAACAGCGGCAATCGAAGGAGGCTTTGCTCATATGACAGAGTTCTTGAGGCCTACGGTTACGACCGAAGAAGTCAACGACACGGTTGCCCGTTACATCGTGGAGCCGCTGGAGAGGGGCTACGGCAACACGCTCGGCAATTCCATGCGCCGCGTGCTGCTGTCGTCGCTCGACGGCGCGAAGGCCACGGCCATCCAGATAGAGGGCGTGCAGCACGAGTTCACCACGGCCGAGGGTGTCATCGAGGACATCACCGACATCGTGCTGAACGTGAAGGGCCTGGTGTTCTCGGCCCTGAACGACGAGGTGGAGGAAGCCACGGCGCACGTGAGCGCCGAGGGCCCCTGCACCGTGACCGGTGCCGACCTCCAGGTGCCGGCGGAGTTCACGCTGGTGAACCCCGAGCACGTCATCGCCACGGTGGCTGACGGCGGCCAGCTCGACATGAGCGTCCGCATCGGCGTGGGCCGCGGCTACGTGTCGGCTGAGCGCAACAAGCGCACCGAGGACCCCATCGGCATTATCCATGTGGACTCGCTGTTCTCGCCTGTGCGCCGCTGCACCATGAACGTCACCGACACCCGCGTGGGCCAGCGCACCGACTACGACAAGCTGACGCTCGAGGTGGAGACGGACGGCTCCATGAGCCCGACCGAGGCCATCTGCGGCGCGGCCAACATCATCAACCAGTACATGGGCGCGTTCCTGGCGCTGACCGACGTGGAGGAGGAAGAGGAGGCCGAGAAGCCTTCCATCTTCGCCCCCGAGGGCCAGGAGACCAACGCCGAGCTGGACAAGCAGATAGAGGACCTGGACCTTTCGGTGCGGTCGTACAACTGCCTGAAGCGCGCGGGCATCCACTCCGTGCGCCAGCTGGTCGAGTTCTCCGAGAACGACCTGCTCAACATTAGGAACTTTGGCGCGAAGTCCATCGAGGAAGTGAAGGACAAGCTCATTTCCATGGACCTCAACTTGAAGCTTTAAGAGGGGAAGCACTATGAGACACTACAAGAAGGGGCGCAAGCTCGGCACTAGCACGAGCCACACCAAGGCCATGAAGCGCAGCCTGGTGCAGGCCCTGTTCCTGAACGACCGTATCAAGACCGTCGAGGCGCGTGCCAAGGAGATCCGTCCTGACGTGGACAAGGTCATCACCTGGGCCAAACGAGGCGACCTGCACTCCCGCCGCCTGGCCATCGCCTACCTCAACGACAAGGAGCTCGTGCGCGAGATCTTCGAGAAGGTGGCCCAGGGCATGTTCAAGGACCGCCCGGGCGGCTACACCCGCATCATGAAGCTGGGCAACCGCAAGGGCGACAACGCTCCCATGGTCATCATGGAGCTGGTCACCGAGCCGGTGGCAAAGAAGGGCAAGGCTGCCTCGAAGGCTGCGCCGAAGAAGGCGACCCCCAAGAAGGCCGCCCCGAAGAAGGCCGAGCCCAAGAGCGAGGAGCTGGCCGAGGATCTGGGCTTCGAGAACGATGGCACCGTCGAGCAGCTCGAGGCCGTGGACGCTGCGGCCGAGGAGAAGGCCGAGAAGGCCCCCGCTGCCGAGGCTGAGGAGGCCAAGGAGCAAGCCGAGGAGGCCGAAGCCAAGGCTGCCAAGGATGCCGAGCCTGGCGCCGACGTGACCGAGGAGACCGTCGAGAAGGGCTAGCCTTCGCGACGACGCTCTTAGCTGAAGCTCATCGAAGGGCCTGCGCTTTCGCGCAGGCCCTTTCCTTTTGCCGGGCCGTCAACGCCTGCCCAACATGTGCTCATCGGTCCTCCCGCCTTCGCCATGTCGCCTGCGCTGCCTCCTACCATGGGATCAGGTCCTTGCGAGGGCGTGTGCTGCCATGGCAGCCATGAGCCGCCAAGGACCCTGAACGACAGGGAAGGGAGGCGGCCCTTGCGGCGCTTCCCTTTGGCGAGAGGAGGCGACCATGGGCATGCAGAGGAACGCGCACGAAGCCGGCGCGCACCTGATGGGCAAGGCCCTGGCCCTGCTTATGAGCTTCCTGCTGGTGGTGCTGCTGTGCGGCACCCCGGCTTACCTCGGCCGCGCCTTCGCGGAGGGCAGCGATGACGTGGCAGAAGGCGATGCGGCGGACGCTCCGGTAGCCGATGCGCCGACTGCACCCGATGCGGCTGCGGGCGAGGTGCCGGAAGCGCCGGCGCCGGCGGAGCCGTCGGTCATCGTTGAGACGCCCGTGCCCCCGGCAACAGACGCCCTGGCCTCTGGAGAGGGGGGATTGGAGCCTGCTGCCGAGGCAGCCGGCACGCCCACCCAGGTGCTCGCGCCAAGCAACGTGTACGTCTACGTGCGCGTGGTCGACAATGATGGCGTTCCGCTGACCAAGGAGCAGCTGTCCGACCTGGGCGTCGACGTCAAGGTGAACGGCAACGGCTGGCTCACCATGGGCTACCTGCCCAACGTGCCCATAGGTGGGTCGCCTTGGATGGGCGAGCATGGCAGCGCCGAGCAGTTGAGCACCGCGATCGCGTACCTGCCGACCCTCGTGCCGTTGCTCAACGACCAGGGCCAACCGGTCAACGGGCAGATTGACCCCTTCGCATCCGACATCTACTGGGAATTGTCCGGCGCCAACGGAGCGAACGACTACGTGCCTGCCGGCACCTTGGCATGGCACTTGAGCGGGGCCATTCCCATGGACATGCTGCGCGACTACGAGGTGAACGCCGTGAACGCCATGACCTTGGAGGAGATCGCGCCGCCCGAGGTGGTGGCTGCCACCATCGGCGAGCGCGTGCCCATCCAGGATGTGGGCGTGGATGAGTTCGAGGGCTACCATCCGGTGGCTGCCGGCCCGAACGTGCTCACGGTAGGCCCTTATGAGTCACGCAACCACTTCGTGTTCTTCTACCAGCCCGAAGAGGCGGTCATCGCCTTCGAGACCAATGGCGGCTCCGAGGTCGAGCCGTTGGTGGGCGTCACCGACGAGGCCATTGCCGACACGGCCATGCCCATGCCCTCGAAGCCGGGCTACACCCTGAAGGGCTGGTATGCCGACGCCCAGCTGACCGGTGACGCGGTGGAGGAGCTGCCGGGCGCCTTCCCTCCAGGCACGACGGTGTACTACGCCGACTGGGAGCCTGCGAGCGGCAATGACGCGCCGGTGCCCCCGGCTGCGCCGCAGCCGCCTTCCGGCAGCGCGAGCGGCCCGGCAGGCTCCATCGACGTGGCGGCTCCCATCGGGGCTGATGGCGCTGAGACGGCCCAGGTGGCCAACTTGAGCAACTATGCGGGGCTCGCGCAGACGGGCGACCGCGAGGTGCAGGCCGTGGCCGTGCTGCTGGTGGTGGCGGCGGGCAGCGTCGCGCTGCTGGGCGCCTTCGCCTTGCGCCGTCGCGCCCATGACGAGCATGAGCGCCGGGCCTGAATGCCGAGCCGAGCGGTTACGGCTTCGTTGCCAAGCGGTGGTGGTTTGCGCCCCAGCCGCTCCATAGAATAGTCGATAGCGCAAGACCTGACCTGCCTTCGGAAGGAGACGAGAACCATGACCAGTTACGATGCCGCGTGCGAGAAAGCCAAGACCGAGGATGCGCTGAAGGACCTTGAGCGCATCGAGCAAGAGGTCGTCGCGGAAGCGGAAGCCTCTGTCGCCGATTACGATGCCATGGGCGACGAGACCGCAGCTGTTGCTGCCGCCGAGACCGCCTTCGACTTCGACGAGGCCCAGCAGGCCACTGCGGGCCGCTAAGCCACCCACGCGCTCCCAGTCCTCCAAGGGCGCAAGGGAGCTCCATGAGAGCCATGATGCCCTCCTGAGGCGCGGATACGCCCCTTGGGAGGGCATCATGTTGCTGTGGCCCCTTCCTAGGTCGGCTGGCAGCGGGCATCTGTCATACTGGGTTGCCATGGATAGCATGGCATCGCTCTACGTGCCGGGCGCCTCGGTGGTGCACCGGCTCGACGCCCGGGTGAAGATAGGGCTCCTCTTGGCCTATTCGGTGGGCCTGCTGCTCGTGCGCACGTGGGCGGGGCTTGGGCTCATGGCGACGCTGTTCGCCGTGGCCCTGGCGGTCAGCCGCCTGCCGCTGCGGCGCGTGTTCGGCATGGGGTTGGCCCTGTACGTGCTCGTGGGCAGCGTGGTGGCGCTCAATGGCCTGCGCGGGCCCGAAGGGTGGGCCGTGGGCTGCTTCACGGGAACGCGCATGCTGCTGTTGCTGTGGATGAGCTACATCCTGTGCCTGAGCTCCACCTCGACCCAGCTCAACGATGCGCTGGCCAGCTTGCTGGGCCCGCTGCGACGCCTGGGCGTGCCAGTGGATGACGTGGCTTTGGCGCTCTCGCTGGCGCTGCGGTTCATTCCCGAGGTGTCGCGGGCCTTCGCAGAGGTGGCGACCGCCCAGCGCAGCCGCGGCGCGCACCTCGATGAGGGGGGAGCCATCGTGCGGGCGCGGGCGTGGGCGGCGGTGTTCGCGCCAGTCATGACGGCGCTGTTCCGTCGGGCGACCGACCTGGGCGTGGCCTTGGAGGCACGCTGCTACGGGCTAGGGGAGGCCCAAGGGCGCCTGGTCGAGGCGCCGGGCCGCACCCGCCTCGACCCGCCGCGGATGACCGCGCGCGACGGCGCGGTGCTGGCGGTGGGTTGCGCGCTGTGCGCTTTGGCGGCGGTGCTGCTCTAGGCTGTGCGGAGGCGCCGCTGTAGGGGCGCTTTGCGGCCCCCGTTCTGCTATCATGAAAGCGTGCGGCCGGGGCCGTTCGACTGCGGGCCGCGCTGCGATAACCATACCCTTCAAGGAGGCGTTCCAATGAGCATGATCATCGATGTGCATGGCCGCGAGGTGCTGGATTCTCGCGGAAACCCCACGGTGGAGGTGGAAGTAGCCCTCGCTGACGGTGCCCTTGGCCGCGCGATGGTGCCTTCCGGTGCATCGACGGGCGCCTTCGAGGCGGTGGAGCTGCGCGATTGCGACAAGAAGCGCTATCGCGGCAAGGGCACGCTGGATGCGGTCGAGCATGTGAACGACGAGCTGGCCGAGGCCATCATCGGCCTGCAGGCACAGGACCAGCGTCTCGTCGACCTTGCCATGCTCGACGCCGACGGCACCGAGAACAAGGGCGCCTTGGGCGCCAACGCCGTGCTGGGCGTGTCGCTGGCCTGCGCGCGCGCCGCAGCTGACAGCGCTATGCTTCCGCTGTACAAGTATGTCGGCGGCGCGAACGCCCATGTGCTTCCCACGCCCATGATGAACATCCTGAACGGCGGCGTGCATGCCGACAACAACGTGGACTTCCAGGAGTTCATGATCATGCCCGTGGGCGCCGAGAGCTTCGCCGAGGGCCTGCGCTGGTGCGTCGAGGTGTACCACACGCTGAAGGACGTGCTCCATGACGCTGGCCTGGGCGGCGGCGTGGGAGACGAGGGTGGCTTCGCCCCCAACCTCAAGACGAACGAGGAGCCTTTGAAGTACATCAGCGAGGCCTGCGAGAAGGCCGGCTACAAGCCTGGCAGCGACATCATGTTCGCCATGGACCCGGCCTCGACCGAGTTCTACGACGCCAAGACGGGCAAGTACGTGCTGGCGGGCGAGGGCCGCGAGCTCACGAGCGCCGAGATGGTGGATTACTGGGAAGCGCTGGTCGCCAAGTACCCCATCGTGTCCATCGAGGACGGCATGGCCGAGGAAGACTGGGATGGCTGGAAGATGCTCACCGAGCGCATCGGCGACAAGGTGCAGCTGGTAGGCGACGACTTGTTCGTGACCAACTCCAAGCGCCTGGCCAAGGGCATCGAGATGGGCTGCGCGAACGCCATCCTCATCAAGGTGAACCAGATCGGCAGCCTGACCGAGACGCTTGAGGCCATCGAGATGGCGAAGCAGGCCGGCTACGCCTGCGTCATGAGCCATCGCTCTGGCGAGACCGAGGACACCACCATCGCCGACCTGGCGGTGGCGTGCAACACCGGCCAGATAAAGACCGGCGCCCCGGCGCGCTCCGACCGCGTGGCCAAGTACAACCAGCTGCTGCGCATCGAGGAGGAGCTCGACCTGCAGGCCACCTACGCCGGCATGGACGCGTTCTACAACATCAAGCGCTAACCCGCGCAAGCACGAGGGAAGGGCAGGGCCATGGCAGCCACGGGCGATGAGCAGCGAAGCGACCAGCCACAGCGGCGCGGCCGCGGGCAGCGGGGGACCATCACCTCGCGGCCCTCGCGCGACACCATCCTGCAGTCCTACGCCGCCCAGGATGCCGAGCGTGCCGAGCGCACGCGGGCCCATGCCTATGAGGCGGTGCGCGAGTACCAGGCCAGCTCTACCCGTTCGGCCGATCGCGAGGCCCAGCGCCGTGCGCTCATCGAGCGCCAGCGCGAGCAGGAGGAGCTGGCCCAGCGCCGCCGCCAGGAAGAAGTGGAGGGTCGCCAGCGGGCGGCCCAGCTGGCCGCTGCCCAGCAACGAGCGGCCATGCGCGCGGGCGATGCCACGCCGCGGGCGGGCCGCGACATGGTGTCCATGCGCGACACCGACGAGATATACGCCCGGGCTGCTGCGCTGGGGCGCCCGGGCCATGCCTCGCACCCGCTTTCGAGCGAGGAGGGGCGCGAGCGCTCGCGCAATGCCAAGGAGATGCACGAGTTCGAGCGTGCGAGCCGCGACGCCCTGAGCGGGTCGCATTACGGCCGCGGCGGCAATCGCGAGGTCATCGACGCGCGGGGCAGCATCGACTCTCGCGCATTCAGCGAGAAGGACCAGCTGATAGGCTACTCCATCGAGGACGAGGACAAGCCTGAGCCGGTCATCGATGCCAGCCTGGCTCAGAGCCAGACCCGCTGGCATTCCCGTGCGGGCCAAGGTTTCGACGGCGTGCCCGATGCGGGGCGTGGCCGCGTGCCCGCGCCTTTGCGCGGCATGCACAGCAACCGTCCCATGGGCGGCATGATAGAGGACTCCTCGGTTTACGGGCGCAAGCGCAACGGAATGGGGCTGCTGCCCAAGGTTCTCATCGGCGTGGCGGTCGTGGCGCTTGTCGTGCTGTTGGTCATCAAGTTCATCTAAGGGCGTTTCGCCTGTTCAGAGCATCATTCTTGGTCGGGTCGCAATAGGCCTGGCCGAAAACCCCTTGCATTTTGCTGGGCTGCTTGCTAAAGTTCCAAGCGGCTAAGTAGCGGTTCCCCTTAAGGGAATTGCGTAGAAATGAATATCGAGCATTCAGCTTTCCTGGTGCTTGGAAAACAGAATGAAGAGGGCATCTGCCTTTCAAGATCTGTTTTCTGGGTATTCAGAATTCTACGCAATCTTGCTGCTTAGCCGCTGCGGCGGATGCCCTCCTCGTTTTAGAGAACGCCTTCAAGGACGAGAACACCCTGAAGGGGCAGCGGGATTATAGCGAGCCTCCTCCGCAGTATGACGGGAACATACATACTCGGGAGGAGCCGGCCGCATGGGAACGTCCGCCTCATTCGCGCTTGCACGCAAGATTGCTACCTGCTTGGTCGCAGCACTGCTTTCGCTTGCCCTGATGCCTGCTTCTGCGCTTGCAGAAGATGGAACAGGGGTCGACGAGGAGGCAGGGACCTCGCCTCGACGCGTCGTCGCCTCGAACCAAGGCCTCTCGGCTCCTGATGCGTTACCGGATCTCGGCTCGACCCCTGCCTCCTCGTCGACCGAGGCTGCCGACTCTTCCGTCACCCTGAGCGGAGCCGTCGAAGGCGGCGGAGTCGAAGGGTCCAATGAAAAGCCACTGACTTTGGCCTCCGGGCTTGTCGGCGCGCCTTCGAACTTCATCAACTCCGACGTGGCCCTCGATGGCGAGCCGGTCATCGGCTCCTTCACGGTCGACGGTCTCACCTATGCCGTCACGGACGAATCGACCGTCGAGCTCGTCGGCGTTGCTCCTTCCGTCATTCTGAGCGGAGGCAGCGAAGCTGCCGGAGTCGAAGAATCCAATTCAAATCAAGCCAGCGAAGCTGGCGTTGCCAACCTCGCTCTCCCCGAAACCATCACCTACGAGGGCGCCACCCACACCCTCGCCTCCATAGCCCCCTACGCCTTCTACCTCTCGGGCGTGACTGATGTCACGCTGCCTGCGAGCATATCCGACGTGGACGACCGCGCTTTCCGCTCGAGCGACGTGGCCAACGTCGCCGTTGCCGATAGCAGCCCAACCTATACCTCTTTCGATGGCGCGCTCTACAGCGCCGACAAGACCCGCCTCCTGCTCATTCCCGAGGGCAGGGTGGGCGCCGTCCTCCTTCCTAGGGAAGCGGAGGTGGCAGACCCTGGCAAGTTCTCGCATTGCTCGCTGGTGGATGCCATCTCCGTGGAGGACGGCGCAGCATTCGCCTCGGAGAATGGTCTTCTATACTCATCAGACTTAACGACCCTGCTCCGCGTGCCAGCTGGAGCCACCGACATCACCATCCGCGAGGGGTGCACGGCCATAGCCGCTGGCGCGCTTGAGGCCTGCGCGAAGCTCACGACCATCAACGCGCCTGCGACTATCGCCTCCATCAGCCCCGACATCTTCCACGCTATCCCGACGGTCAGTTTGCCAGCTGCATCCGTCATTCTGAGCGAAGGGACCGAAGATCCCGAAGTCGAAGAATCCAATGAAAGCCACGCCAGCGAAGCTGGCGCTCAGCTCACCGCCATGGTCGCATTGTCGTCGGCTGACGATGACCTTCCCGAAGCTGAATCATCCGACATCGTAGTCGCACTGCCAGAAGGCGCAATCGAGGATCCATGGAAGTCACTCGGTTTTACTACGTCTGTGGCGACAGGTGCCTCTCTCGAAAAAGCCGCGCTGCTTAAGGCGGACTCTCTGAGGGACTATCCGGTTTACTCACCAAGTGGCTCCGTTTACTACTACTATCAGAATGGTGGAGGCTCTACGGGGTTTTGGCCGAATGGCATATCTCTTTTCACGGTCTATCACGTAGCCCTTCAAAGCGGGAAGGTGTATGCATCGTTTGATGCTAGCGGCGCTACCTTGCATGACCGATGGTACGGGGTGAGCACTTCAGGCGGTGTCCAGAGCGCTGTGGTTCGCGATTCCAAGGATGGGCGCGTCCTTCTGACTGTGAACGGCACACGTCAGGCATGCCCTGTAGGTGATATATGCCTTAATGGTTTCCGGCCTACGTGGACGGTTACCTGGGACGCTAACGGTGGCAGTTGTGATGTGCAGACGAGTACGCCTTTCAAGGGAGAGAGCGCCGTTGCACCCGAGCCAAAGCGGGATGGCTATGTGTTCCGCGGTTGGTACGATTCCCTAGAGGGAGGGAACAGGGTCTGTGGTGCGGGTGAGGATACGCCTGCCATCACGGCCGAATGCACCCTCTACGCCCAGTGGACGCTGGCCTACGACCTCACGCTTCCCATCTGCGATCCGGCAGAGGTCACGTTCAAGGTGGATGCGACCACAGGGGAGGTGTCTGCGGTGGGAGACACTGCCAACGAAGATGGCATCCACCATGACGGCACCATAGCATCCTCCATGGCAGTGCCGGTGGCGCTGTCCAGCGTCTCGCTGGAAGCGCTCAAGAAGGACGACGGCACCTACGGGCTTGCCTCCATATTCCCAGGGGACGACCCTCTGGGCAAGGCAAAGCTCACCATGAAGGCGAAGGACGCCGAGGCTTCCGTCGCCTTCGGGAAGACCGAGACCGCGGTCTCTGACTTCGTGGTGCCCTCTGTCGATGAAGGCGGCAAGCTCTCCGTGTCCTATGGTCTTGAGCTCGTAGAAGGGGTCGGCCCGGCAGACATCGCCTCTGACACCGGAGAGAAGGCCGTGCCGGTGGGCAAGCTCACCTACACGGCCGACGTCATAGGAGGCATTGCGAGCGTGCATGACTTCTTCACGCTCGATGATGGCCAATCAGGCCGCGTGCTCGGAGCTGAGCTCATCAAGGGCGACGCCGAGCACATAGCGGCGCTGCATGGCACCGATGCCCTTGCCTCTGATAGCACCTACCTCAAGTACAAGGGATGGCTCGAGCAAGACCACCGCTTCTATGCGAAGTGGGAAGATGGCAACCTCTATGAGGTGCGCATCATCGGCATCAACCATGACGACAAGGCCGACGGCACCGGCAAGGCGGGCCTGACGTTCCAGTTCGTGGAGAGGCTTGCTCCCCACGATACTGACAAGCATGGGATCAATCAAGGCTATCGCATGATGGGCAGCACGTCAGTTGTGGGAAAGTACGGATGGGGCAGAAGCGAGCTTCGCGCAAGGATGAACCCCAATGATGACCCACTCGTCAGTGCATTCACGGTTGAGGTCGGCACTGATGACAATGCCATTTGGAACCTCGTGCCCTCTAAGAAGGATGGGCGTCAGTGCTTGGGAGATGTCATGGTGCCCGTGAAGAAGAGATACTATGCTGCTGCAGCAGGTGGGACCATAACAGCAAATGACAAGATGTTCCTGGCCTCTGTTGCTGAGCATATTGGCACGACCTTCTCGGATGGGAAGGTGTACGGCACGCTCAATAGCGAAGGCTCGCAGTATGAGTTCTGGGCGCAGCCTGAATCGGCTTCAGAGATGCATAAAACATATGGGAAGTGGACACGGTCGCACTATCCGAACCTGACCTATTATGCGAGCACTGGCGTCATAAATAGCGTGCAGTTCAGTCATCCTGATGCAAACGTATCTTTCGCCGTGGTTCCTTGTTTCTGCTTGTAGGGGCTGTGCTGAAGATAGAGTGTCGCGAAAGCTGGTCGCTTCCGCTCCTGATAACAGATTCTTCGACTCTGCGCTGCGCGCTTCGCTCAGAATGACGGTATGAAATGTCGCTAGAGCAAGAGGACGGCGCCCCGTCCTCTTGCGATGATCCCTAGAACTTCGCGAAGCGGGCTTGGCGTTGCTGCTTCAGCTCCATGCCAGACAGCGCCGAAAGCTCGGCCAGCGTGCGCGCCAGGTATTCGCGCACCCCTTGGAACGCCTGGTCGGGGTTCTGATGCGCGCCGCCTTCGCCCTCGGGAAGCACCTCGTCGACGATGCCCATGGCGTGCACCTCGGCCGCGTTCATGCGCATGGTCTCGGCCGCCTCGGGCGCGCGCTTGCCATCCTTCCAAAGGATGGAAGCGAAGCCCTCGGGGGAGAGTACCGAGTAGACGGCGTGCTCCTGCATGGCCACGCGGTTCGCCAGCGCCAACGCCAGCGCGCCGCCGCTGCCGCCCTCGCCGATGAGCACGCTGATGCAGGGCACGTGCAGCCCGGCCATGGTCACCAGGCTCTCGGCGATGGCGTTGCCCTGGCCGCGCTCTTCGGCCTCGGTGCCGCAGAAGGCGCCCTGGGTGTCCACGATGCACAGGATCGGGCGGCCGAACTTTTCGGCCTGGCGCATGAGGCGCATGGCCTTGCGGTAGCCTTCGGGCTGCGGGCAGCCGAAGTTGCGGCGGATGCGCTCGTTGAGGTCGGCGCCCTTCTCCTGCCCGATGACCGTGCAGGCCACGCCGTCGACCCAGGCGATGCCGGCCATGATGGCCGCGTCGTCGCCAAAGGCACGGTCGCCGTGCAGCTCGAAGAAGCCGTCGGCGAAGTCGGCGATGTAGCACTGAGCGGTGGGTCGGTGCACGTTGCGCGCCAGCTGCACGCTGGCCCAGGCGCTGCCGGGCGTGCTCTCGCTGGGCGCGCCGGAGCGGCGCAGCTCGCGCTCGGCATGGCGCTCGAGCTGGCGCACGGGATCGGCTGGCTTGATTATCTTGCTCACCAGCGGTATCTTCGCGGCGAAGTCGAGCCGCCGCTCGCGGGCGGCAGCGATGTTGCTCACGGTGACCGAGTTCAGCGGGCCGTCGGCCATGGCTTGGGCGCCGAAGGGACCCAAAAACGCCGCCTTGGACGCTTCGGAGTCGCCGTCGAGGGGGGTGTGCAGCGCCAGCAGGCGGCCAAGGGCCTCGCGCAGGTGCTCGCGGGGCACCACCACGTCGATGAGGCCGTGCTCAAGGGCGAACTCGGCGGTCTGGAAGCCCTCGGGCAGCTCTTGCTTGATGGTGTCGCGGATGACGCGCTGGCCCGCGAAGCCGATGAGCGTGCCCGGCTCGCTCAAGATGATGTCAGCCTCGGTGGCGAAGGATGCGGTCACGCCGCCGGTGGTGGGGTCGGTGATGACCGACAGGTACAGCAGCCCGGCGTTGCCGTGGCGCTCCACAGCGCAGCTGGTCTTGGCCATCTGCATGAGCGAGACCAGGCCCTCCTGCATGCGCGCGCCGCCCGAGGCGGTGAACAGCACCACCGGCAGCTGCTCGGCGGTGGCCCGGTCGAACAGGCGTGACACCTTCTCGCCCACGACAGCGCCCATGGATCCCATGAGGAAGGTGGAATCCATGAACCCGCAGGCGCAGGGTATGCCGCCGATGGCGCCCTGGCCGATGCGCACGGCTTCCTTGTAGCCTGACTTGCGGCGGTTGTCAGCCAGCTTGTCCAGGTAGCCCTCGAAACCGAGCGGGTCGGCGTCGTCGAAGGGCTCGTCCCACTCATCGAAGGAGCCGGGATCCAGCACGGTGGCGATGCGCTCGTCGGAGGTCATGCGCGCCAGCGCGCCGCAGGCGGGGCAGGCGTGGCCGCTCTCGGCCAGCACCGGCGCCTCGAAGGCGAGGCCGCACGCGCGGCAGGTGCGCCAGTCCTCGTCGCCGTAGCTGGCGCTGGGATCGGCAGTGCACTCGGTCCAGCCCAGGGCGATGGCATCGCTCGCGGGCACGAACACGCGCAGGCCGCGGGTGGCAGCGCGGGATAGGAAGCGGTCGTCTTGGGCAAGGGGGGTGGCGGTGTCGCACAGGAACAGCGCGCAGGCATCGGCGTCGGCAGCGCCTTTCAGCAGCGCGCAGGCGTTATGGATGGTGCCGGGCCGGGCGACAGCGCCCACGCTCACGGTGCCATGGGCCAGCTTTGGCGCGGTGTCCATCTTGCGATCGTCGGTGACGGGCACCACGGTGCGCAGCCCAGCCTGCGAGAACACCGGCAGCAGCGCCTTGGCCGTCTTGCCGAGCGCGGCCACGATCACGCAGGGGGCGTCTTCGGGCACCGGCTCGGCCACCGAGGCGCGCCCGATGCCGATGCGCACCGAGAAGCCCGGCGCGTTGTCCTGCACGCCCTTGAGCCCCACGCCCACGGCGTTGGGGGCCGGCGCTGCCGGGGCGGCGCCCTTTGCAGCGCTAGCGGGCTGGGCAGCTGCCAGCTCCTCGGCGATGCGCTCGAGGCGCAGCGCCACGGCCACGCCGTCGGCTTCGGCGGCAGGCTGCTCCTGCGGCAGCGCCTGGGGGGTTCCTACGTGCACGTATCCTTCGGTGCGGGCCATGGGCGCTCCTTCCGCTAATCGGCCTGGGCCATCACGTACTTCTGGGTGGCGGTGGCGCACACCTCGCCGTCGACGCTGGCCTTCACCTCGGCCACGCACAGCCGTCGCGACGACTTCACGATGGTGCCTTCGAGCCGCACGGTTTCGCCGGGGCGCACCTGGCGGCGGAACTTGGCGCCGTCGATGCCGGTCAGGAAGCCGATGGCGCCCTCGTCGCCCCGGTCGACCAGCACGCTGAACGAGGCGGCTTGGGCCAGCGCTTCCATGAGGATGACCCCGGGCAGCACCGGGTAGTCGGGGAAGTGCCCCTGGAACAACGGCAGGTCAGGGCTCACGTCGAGCTCGGCTACCACGCTCTGGCCCGGGTCGCAGGCCAGCACGCGCGTCACCCACAGGAACGGGTCGCGATGGGGCAGCACCGCCTCGATGCCCTCTTTGCCTATCGGGAAATCCATGCTCATCCTCCTGGAGATATCGTCGAAGCCGGCAGCTCGGGCGCTACGCCTCGTCGTTGCAAGGCGAGAAGGCCAGGCAGGCGTTGTGCCCGCCGAAGCCCAGCGAGTTGGAAAGCGCCACCTTCTGCGGGCGGTCCATGATGGCCTCGGTCACCACGTTCACCGGGCAGTCCTCGGCCGCCTCGGCGAAGCCGGTCGTGGGCGGAACGCAATCCTGCGCCACCGAAAGGGCGCACACGATGGCCTCGAGCGCCCCTGCAGCGCCCAGGGTGTGGCCCGTGGCCCCCTTGATGGAGGTGACGGGCACCTGGGCGCCCGCTTCCTCGCCGGCCAGCTCGTGCAGGGCGCGCGACTCGGTGGAGTCGTTGGCGGGGGTGCCGGTGCCGTGGGCGTTCACGTGGCCGATGTCGGCAGGGGTGAAGCCGCCTTCGGCCAGTGCGTCGGCCATGGCGCGCACGATGCCCTCGGCCGACGGGTCGGGTGCGGTCATGTGGTAGGCGTCGCCGGTGGAGCCGAATCCGGTTATCTCGGCCAGGGGCTTGGCGCCGCGGGCCAGCGCGTGCTCCAGCGACTCGATGACCAGCGCACCGGCGCCTTCGCCGGCCACGAACCCGGCGCGGCGGGCGTCGAAGGGCAGGCTCGCGCAGGTGGGGTCGTCAGACTTGGACAGAGCGCCCAGGTTGGAGAAGCCCGCGATGCAGATGGGCGACACCGATTCCTCGGCCCCGCCTACGAGCGCGGCGTCGGCGTAGCCGTGGCGGATGTCGCGCACCGCGGCGCCGATGTTGTGGGCGCCGGTGGCGCAGGCGGTCACCACGTTGATGCATTCGCCCTTCATGTCGTAGCGTATGGCCAGGTTGCCGGCGGCTATGTTGCCTATCATGGTGGGCACGAACAGCGGGTTCACCCGCTTGGGCCCCTTCTGCTCGAGGGTGGAGAAGCCGCTTTGCAGCTCCTCGATGCCGCCGATGCCGGTGCCGAAGGCCACGGCTATGCGGGTGGGGTCCTCGGCTTCCATGTCGAGGCCCGACTGGGCCAGCGCCTCGTCGGACGCCACGATGGCGTACTGCACGAAGCGCTCGAAGCGGCGCGCCTCCTTCTTGGACAGGCCGTGTTCGGTGCCGTCGAAGCCGCGCACCTCGCCAGCGATATGCACCTCGTAGTCGGTGGTGTCGAAGCGCTCGATGGGGGCGATGCAGCATTGCTTGCCCATGACCGCCTCCCACAGGGCCTCGGTGCCGATGCCGGCAGGGCTCACGGCGCCCATGCCCGTTATGACGACGCGATGGGTGCCGTCTGGCCGGCGCGTGCTGGTCGTGGTGCTCATAGCGATAATCCTCCGTCCACGCAGATGACTTGCCCGGTTATGTAGGCGGCCTCGTCGGAGGCCAGGAACGCCGCCAGCGCAGCCACGTCTTCGGGCTGGCCCAGGCGGCCAGCCGCGATGCGCTCCTGCGCATGGGCCTTCTGGTCGTCGCTCAGGGCGGCGGTCATGTCGGTCTCGATGAACCCAGGGGCGATGGCGTTCACGGTGACGCCCTTGCGCGCCAGCTCCTTGGCCAGGGCCTTGGTCAGGCCGATGACGCCGGCCTTCGACGCGGCGTAGTTGGCCTGGCCGGGGTTGCCGTACACGCCCGACACGCTGGACATGTTGATGATGCGGCCCGAGCGCTGCTTGGTCATGGGGCGCATGACCGCCTTGGCGCAGTAGAACGCGCCCTTCAGGTTGACGTCCACCACAGCGTCGAAGTCCTCGGGCGCCATGCGCATGGCCAGGCCGTCGCGGGTGATGCCGGCGTTGTTCACCAGCACGTCGATGCGGCCGAAGGCATCCAGCGCCGCAGCGGCCAGCGCGGCCGCCTCGTCGGCGTCGGCCACGTTCGCGGCCACGGCTATGGCCTCGGTGCCGTGCTCGCTGGCGATGGCGCGGGCCTGGGCCTGGGTTCCTTCGAGGCTGCGCTCGCTCGAGCAGTTCAGCACGATGCGCATGCCCCGGGCGGCCAGCGCGTGGGCCACGGCCAGGCCGATGCCGCGGCTCGAGCCGGTGACGATGGCGACGGGGCTTCCAGTGTTGTCGGTCATAGGGGTACCGTTCCTCCTTGCGATGGTAGGGGCAGGGCGGGCCGGCGTCAGGCGCGGCTCGCGGCGAACTCCTCGAGGCTCGCCTTGTCTTGGATGCAGGGGCGCGCGGCGTCGGGGGCGCAGCGCTTCACAAGGCCGCTCAGCACGCCGCCGAAGCCCACCTCGGCGAAGGTGGTGGCGCCGGCTGCGGTCAGCAGCTCCACGCTCTCGGTGAAGCGCACGGGGCTCACCAGGTGCTCCACCAGCTTCTGCCGCACGTTGGCAGCGGAAAGCGGGGCAGCGTCGGCATTGCCGATGATGGGCACGGCGGGCTCGTTGAAGCCCATGCCTTCGAGGAAGGCCGCGAAGGGCTCGCAGGCATCGGCCATGAGCGGGCTGTGGAACGCGCCCGACGTGGCCAGCCGCGACGCGCGGCCGCCGCGCTCCTTCCAGGCGGCCTCCGCACGCTCGACTGCTGCCGGCGTGCCGGCCACCACGGTCTGGGCGGGGGAGTTGTAGTTGGCCGCCACCAGCACGTCGCCCTCGGCGCATTCGGCGCACACGGCCTCGACGTCGGCGGGGCTGCCTTTCAAGAAGGCGCTCATGACGCCAGGGTTGGCGTCGGCCACCTCGCCCATGATGCGCGAGCGCTCGCGCACGATGCGCAGGGCATCGGCGTCGCTCACCATGCCGCCCAGGGCCAGCGCGCTCACTTGGCCGAGCGAGAAGCCCAGCAGGGCATCGGGTCGCACGCCGCGGGCCTCCAGGGCGCGCCCGATGGCGATGGACAGCGTGGCGATGGCCGCTTGGGCGTTGCGGGTGTCGTCCAGGCCCTCGCCGCCGGTGCATAGCGCCGCCACGTCGCGGCCGAGCACGTCGGAAGCCAGGGCGAAGGTGGCGGCCACCTCGGGCACGTCCAGCAGGTCGGCGCCCATGCCGGGCTTCTGCGACCCCTGGCCCGAAGCCATGAGCACAGTGTCGACCGCGAAGGGAAGGGTTCCAGCCATTGACGGCACCTCCCGCTAAGCGCGCGCGGCGTTGCCGGCCAGCAGCTCGGGCAGCGGCAGCGCTGCCAGGGCCTCGGCATCAGCCACCATGGAGTCGATGACGTCCTTCGCGGTGCCGCGCTCGGACACGATGGCGGCAATCTGGCCGGCCATGACCGAGCCCATCTCCATGTCGCCCTCGACGGCGCGGCGCAGCGACCCGGCGTACATGCCCTCGAGGTCGTCGGGGTTGGTGCAGGTCATCTCGCGCTTGCGGCAGTCGCGCGCGAACTTGTTCTTCAGGGCGCGCACCGGGTGGCCGGTGCCACGGCCGGTGACGATGGTGTCGGAGTCCTTGGCCTTGAGCACCTTCTCCTTCCACGGGTCGCACACGGTGCATTCCTCGACGGTGAGGAAGCGCGTGCCGCACTGCACGCCCTCGGCGCCCAGCGCCAGGGCCGCTAGCATGCCGCGCCCATCGGCGATGCCGCCGGCGGCGATGACGGGGATGTCCACCGCGGCGCATACCGAGGGCACGAGCGCCATGGTGGTCAGCTCGCCCACGTGGCCGCCTGCCTCGGTGCCCTCGGCCACCACCGCGTCGGCGCCCAGGCGCTCCATGCGGGCTGCGAGCGCGGCCGATGCCACCACGGGCACCACCTTGATTCCGGCCTCCTTCCACATGGCCATGTGCTCGGCGGGGCTGCCCGCGCCGGTGGTGACCACGTCGATGCCCAGGTCGCACAGCAGGCGCGCCACGTCGGCAGCCTGCGGGTCCATCAGCATGACGTTGGCGCCCAAGGGCTTGCTCGTGAGCTCGCGCGCCTGGCGCACCTGGTCTTCCACCCACTCGAGCGGCGCGCCGCCGCAGGCGATGATGCCCAGGCCGCCCGCTTCGCTGACGGCGGCGGCAAGGCGGGCATCGGCGATGCGCGCCATGGCCCCCTGGACGATGGGCGCTTCGATGCCCAGCAGCTCGGTGATGCGTGTTCTCATGATGTTCCTTCTTCTGTTCCCTGGTAGTTCCGTTGCTCGGGGGGTGCGGGGCCCTTCTTCGGTCGGGCAGCCGCGCAGGCCGCCTGTCGCCCCTCATGCCCCCTATAAAGGAGCAGCCCGAGCGCGCTTCGAAAGCTGGCTCGGGCCGCTGTAGGTTCGCGCGTAACGTCACGGGAGGGCGCGTGCCCTCGGGCGGCGCTAGGACAGCGAGTCGATGTGCTCGACGATGCCGCCGACGGTGGTGATGCCCTCGGGCTCGCCGAAGTCGATGTCGCACTTCTCCTCGATGTCGCAGATGAGCTCGACCATGTCGAGGGAGTCAACGCCCAGGCTCTCGAGGGTGGCGTCTTCGGTGACAGCGTCGGCGTCGAGGTCGAGGTTCTCGACGAGCACTTCGCGGATGATATCGATGGTAGCCATGGCGTTTCCTTTCTGATAGCCCCCATTGGTGGAACCGCTTTGCTGGCGGAGTATTTGATATTATGGCAGAAACCGGAGGGAATGGCGCGGGAAGTTTGCCGTGCAGCAGGCGGAAGGGGCTGCCCAT
Organism: uncultured Eggerthellaceae bacterium; assembly: GCA_910588095.1. Classification (GTDB taxonomy): domain Bacteria; phylum Actinomycetota; class Coriobacteriia; order Coriobacteriales; family Eggerthellaceae; genus D16-63. The sequence goes on along the minus strand of CAJUQH010000005.1, from coordinate 56,540 downwards.
GGGGTGCAAGATAATAGGCTGCGGGAAGGCCTTGCCCGAGCGCGTGGTCACCAACGATGAGCTGGCGGGCTTGGTGGACACCAGCGACGAGTGGATAGTCACCCGCACCGGCATCCGCGAGCGGCGCGTGGCCGTGGGCGAGACCGCCACCGACCTGGGCGCGACGGCGGCCCGGCGGGCCCTGGGCACCGAGGCGGGCGGCTGGCGGGAGGCAGAAGGGGCCGTCGATCCGACCAGCATCGACCTGGTGGTATGCATGACCATTTCGGGCGACACGGTGGTGCCTTCGCAGGCGGCCATGATCAAGGCCGCGCTCGGGCTTCCCAACGCCGTGGCCTTCGATGTGAATGCCGCCTGCGCGGGCTGCGTCTACGGCATGGAGGTGGTCACGCAGATGCTGGAGATGTCGGCCATCGATCAGCGTGCCGCCGCGGCCGAGGGGCGCCCGCCGCGCAGCAACCCCATGCGTCGCGCCCTGGTGGTGGGCGCCGAGCGCCTGACGCGCCTGGTGGACTGGACCGACCGCGCCACCTGCGTGCTGTTCGGCGACGGCGCGGGCGCCGTGGTGCTGGATTGGCGCGAGGACGAGCCGGGCGTGCTGAGCAGCTTCCTGAAGAACACCGACGACCCGGAAGGCGTGCTGACCGTGGCCAACGCCTTCGACATGACCACGTTCCCGTTCGGCGGCGCCATCGAGGCCGCAGGCGAGCACTCGGTGGCCGCAGCCACGCTCAACGACGGCACGGCAGCGGCGCTCGATGCGCCCGAGGCCTGCCCCGAAGGCTACGAGGGCGCGCTCAACCCCTACATAAACATGCAGGGCCAGGCGGTGTTCAAGTTCGCCTCCAATGCCATGGCGGAGGCGGCCCTTGCCGTGCTCGACCGCGCGGGCATGGGCATCGACGAGGTGAAGTGCATCGTGCCGCACCAGGCCAACGAGCGCATCATCAAGTACGCGGCCAAGAAGCTGGGCATCGGGCTCGACCGCTTCCAGGTGTCGCTGGCGTCGGTGGGCAACACGAGCGCGTCGAGCGTGCTCATGGCCCTTGCCGATGCGTACCAAGGCGGCCGCATCGAGCCGGGCGATGCGGTCATGCTCGTGGGCTTTGGCGGCGGCCTGACCGCAGGAGCCTTGCTCTACCGGGCCTGATGCGGCGCCTTCCGCGCGCAATCGCGTATAATGGGCTTGCTTTAGCCCTATAGAGGGGGAGAGGAAAAGGAGGGGTTCATGGATAACATGAACGATTGGCTCGTTGCGGTCACGGGCGAGATAGACGGCTTCATGTACACCTATATATTGGTGATACTGCTGGTGATCGTCGGCATCTGGTTCTCGTTCCGCACCAAGTTCGTGCAGATACGCTACATCAAGGACATGTTCACCCAGCTGCTCGAGAAGAAGCACGTGCCGGGCGAGCGGTCCATCTCGTCGTTCCAGGCGCTCATGGTGTCCACCGCCAGCCGCGTGGGCACGGGCAACATCGCCGGCATCGCCACGGCCATCGCCACTGGCGGCCCGGGCGCGGTGTTCTGGATGTGGGTCATGTCCATCGTGGGCGCGGCTTCGGCGTTCGTCGAGTCCACCCTGGCGCAGATATTCAAGGTGCGCGCGGGCGACGGCGAGTTCCGTGGCGGCCCGGCCTACTACATCCAGCAGGGCCTGGGCAAGCGCTGGCTGGGCATCGTGTTCGCCGTGGCGCTCATCCTGTGCTTCGCCTTCGGGTTCAACGGGCTGCAGGCCTACAACATGACCTCGGCGCTTGAGTACTACATCCCCGACTACGCCACCAACGGCGTGGCCATCGGCGTGGGCATCGTCACCATCGTGTTCACTGCGTTCGTCATCTTCGGCGGCGCGAAGCGCATCTCCATCATCACGTCCATCGTGGTGCCCATCATGGCCATCGCCTACATCGCGCTGGCTGTGTGGACCACGCTGTCGAACTTGGGTGAGATCCCGGCTGTTTTCGCGCTCATCATCGCATCGGCCTTTGACTTCCAGGCCATCGCCGGCGGCTTCGCCGGGTCGGTCATCATGCTGGGCATCAAGCGCGGCCTGTTCTCCAACGAGGCGGGCATGGGCTCGGCGCCGAACGCCGCCGCTACCGCCAGCGTGAGCCACCCCTGCAAGCAGGGCCTGGTGCAGAGCCTTTCGGTGTACATCGACACGCTGCTCATCTGCACGTGCTCGGCCATGATGGTGCTCATCTTCTACGTGCAGAATCCCGAAGCGGCCCAGGCCCTCAACGGCATGCCGCTGGTGCAGATGGCCGTGAACAACTCGGTGGGCGAGTTCGGCATCCACTTCATCACGTTCGCCATCTTCGCCTTCGCGTTCTCGAGCCTCATCGGCAACTACTTCTACGCCGAGAGCAACCTGCGCTTCATCAAGAACAACAAGGTGCTGCTGCTGGTGTTCCGCGTGGCGTGCCTGGCGGCCATCCTGTACGGCTGCCTGAACAGCTTCGACCTGGCGTGGAACCTGGCCGACATATTCATGGGCTTCATGGCCATCATCAACCTGGTGGCCATCCTGCTGCTGGGCAAGTGGGCGCTGAAGGCCCTGGACAACTACACGGCCCAGCGCAAGGCCGGCATCGACCCGGTGTTCGTCGCCGACGAGATCGAGGGCCTGCCGAAGACCGAGTGCTGGCATGTGGAGCAGGTGGAGGACTTCGGGCGCGACCCGATGAAGGAGTACCTCGACGAGGCCATCGATATCGAGACCGCGGGCCTGAAGTAGCCGTTGGCGCTGCATCATCATGCGAAGGGGCGGCCTACGGGCCGCCCTTTCCTCTCAGGGGAGGGTTGACATTATATTCGACCAAGGATAATATCCTGCTATCATTATCCTCATAAGAGGATAATACGGAGCAGCCTCAAGAGAGATGCGGCGGGCTTCGAAGGGGATATCGCAGAAGGAGGAACCTCCCATGATGAAGAAGGCTATGGTAGCCGGGGCTGCGGCATGTGCCCTGGCAGGCGTGCTGGCTCTGACAGGCTGCGCGGGCGGCCAGCCGCAAGGCGGCTCGGGCGCAGCCGATGGGCAGCCTGCGGTGGAGCTGCAGGTGTTCGCGGCCAACTCGCTTTCGAAGGCCCTTGACGAGGCCCAGGAGCTCTACACGAGCCAGAATCCCGGAATCACCTTCGCTGACACCCAGTACAAGGGCTCTGGCGAGCTCAACGAGATGCTGGCCGCTGGCAGCTACGCCGACCTGTTGGTGACCGCTTCGAAGGGCACGATGGATGACGCCGTAGCCGAGGGCTACGTCGACGAGGCCACGCGCGCCGACATGTTCACAAACGAGCTGGTGTTCGTGTCCAAGGAAGACTCGACGTTGCAGGACGTCACGCTCGACGACCTGAAGGGCAGCGCCTATAGCCTTTGCGTGGGCGACGATTCGGTGCCGGCGGGCACCTATGCGGCGCAGGCGCTCTCCACGGTGGGGCTGTACGAGCCTCCCGCGGCCGATGCAGGCAAGACGGGCGCGGCCATAACCGGCAAGGGTGGCACCTACACGGGCATAACCCCCATCCTGCAGACCTCGGTGGGCAACGTGTGCAAGCAGGCCGAGAACGGCGACGTCGACCTGGCCATCGTCTACAGCTCCGACGTGTTCCGCTTCGGTGGCGTGAAGAACGTGGGCATCATACCGGATGACACCCATAAGCCCATCGTGTACCCGGGCGCCGTGTGCGCAGGTTCCGAGAACGCCCAGGCCGCTGCCGACTTCATGGAGTGGTGCCTGACCGATCCCGATGCCCAGAAGATATGGCAGAAGTGGGGCTTCGAACTTTCGGAATAAGCGCTATCATCTTCATCCGAGGATAGGACGAGGGGGAAGGGGACCCATGGGAGCGAAGCTCGCACAGGCGGTGGTCGCATGCCTGCTGGCGGCTAGCTGCGTGGCCCCTTCGCTCTGCTGGGCCGATGACAGCCTGGGCAGCGTCGACGAGCCGGCGGTGCCCATCGCGCCGGTCAGCGCCTCGGGCAGCCAGGCCATCGAGCGCACCCCGCAGGATGACGACGGCGTGGAGGTGTCGGCTGCGGGCGATGCCGCCCTCATAGAGGGCTGCCGCTTCGCCGTGGCCGACTTCACGCGCTCGCAGTCGGGCTCGAACCGCGCGGTGGATGGCGCCTATCAGGGCTACAACTACTACGTGGGCACCGAGCCGGACAACCTGGCCGTGGTGTCCACGGGCAGCATGGCGGTGGTCTACGTGCCTGCCGCCACGGCCAGCGCCTTCCGCATCGACCTGGCCAGCGCAGCCGACCAGCAGCTGCTCCAGCGCTACCTGGTGGCGCTCGATTCCGCGGCCGCCAAGGGCTCGGCGCGGCTCGAGGCCGTGGCTGACTGGCGCTTCACGAGCGATCAGCGCTACCGGGCGGGCGGCGTCGAGTTCCGCTTCGACATGGCGTTGCAGGAAGGCCGCTACTATACGTGCGTCATCGGCGAAGATGGCGGCGACGTGACCGCGCCTTCGCACTCGGCCCACGTCCAGCTGGCCCATGCCGACTTCGGGCGCATCGTCGACCCGCACGCCGTGGCCATCCAGGGCGAGGCCACGGGGCTGGAGTGGCTGGCCGCGTTCCTGGCCGACATGGACTACAGCCCGCTGTGGGTGACGCTGCGCACCACGGGGCTGGCCATCGTGCTCATATTCGTGCTGGGACTGGCTGCCGCGTACTTCACGCTGCGCTTGCCGTCGCGCGCGCAGGACGCCTTCGATTCCATCTTCACCATACCCATGGTGCTGCCGCCCACGGTGTGCGGCTTCCTGCTGCTGCTGGCCTTCGGGCGCTCCACGGCGCTCGGGCAGTGGTTCATCGACGTGGGCTTCCCGCTGGTGTTCAGCTGGCAGGCCACGGTCATCGCCGCGGTCATCGTGGCGTTTCCGCTCATGTACCGCAGCGCGCGCGGGGCCTTCGAGAACCTGGATCCCAACATGCTCGATGCCGCCCGCACGCTGGGGTGGAGCGACCCGCGCATATTCTTCCGCATCATGCTGCCGCTGTCGTGGTCGTCCATCGCTGCGGGCACGGTGCTGGCCTTCGCCCGGGCGCTCGGCGAGTTCGGCGCCACGCTGTTCCTGGCGGGCAACTACGCGGGCGTGACGCGCACCATACCCATAGCCATCTACTTCGAGTGGATGAACGGCAACACCGACGTGGCCGTGTTCTGGACCATCGTCATCATCATGTTCAGCTTCGTGGTCATCCTGTTCATCAACCTGTGGAGCCGCCGCACCACCAAGTACCGCCGCCCGGTGGCCGACGACGGGCCGGCTTCGGGCCGCAGCCGCCGCAAGCGCCTGCGCGGCGATGCGGCGCTCGAGGCGGGCGTGGCAGCGGCCGAGGCTGGGGAAGGGGGCGCGCGATGAGCCTCGAGGTGGCCATAACCAAGCGCTTCCGCGGGTTCACGCTGGACGTGGCGTTCGAGGCCGGCGACGAGACGCTGGGCTTCCTGGGCGCGTCGGGCTGCGGCAAGAGCCTGACCCTGCGCTGCATTGCGGGCATCGAGCGCCCCGACGAGGGGCGCATCGTGGTGGGCGGCCGCGTGTTCTTCGACTCCGATCAGGGCATCGACCTCTCGCCCCAAGAGCGCAAGACCGCGCTGCTGTTCCAGAGCTACATGCTGTTCCCCAACATGACCGTCGAGCAGAACGTGGCGGCGGGCATCGGGCGCGAGGTGCCCAAGGACGAGCGCGCGGCCATCGTGGCCGGCGAGCTGAAGCGCTTCGGGCTGGAGGGCTTCGAGGCGCGCTACCCGGCCCAGCTCTCGGGCGGGCAGCAGCAGCGCGTGGCGTTGGCGCGCATGCTGGCGGCGCGGCCGGGCATCCTGATGCTGGACGAGCCGTTCAGCGCGCTGGATGCGCATTTGAAGGGCGTGCTCGAGCAGAACCTGGTGAGCCTGTTCGATGCCTACCAGGGCACAATCCTCTATGTCAGCCATGACATCGACGAGGCGCTGCGCTTCTGCGACCGCATAGCAGTGGTGGAGGGCGGCCGCATCATGGAAGCGGCCACGGGGCGCCAGCTGGTGGACAGCCCGCAGTCCACCGCGGGCCTGAAGCTGTCGGGCTGCAAGAACGCCACGCCGGCCACTTATGTGGACGATCGCCATGTGTGGCTGCCCAAGTGGGGCGTCGCCGTGTCCTGCGCAGGGCCGGTGCCTCGCGATGTGCTGACCTTCGGCGTGCGGGCGCGCTTCATCGAGCGCGCGGAGGGCCCTGGGCCCAACTGCTTCCGCGTGCGGGTGGACCGGGTGAGCGACTCGCGCTTCGAGCGCACGGTGCTGCTGGGGTTCGTCGACCGCGACGAGCGCGAAGTGCCCACGGTGCAGCGCACCGATGACGAGATGAAGTACCTGCACCAGCACCTGTTCTGGCGCGTGAGCCTGGTGGACGCCCCGGAAGGCGCGCTGCCAAAGGTGGGCGACGAGCTGTGGGTGCGCCTGCCCGAGGAGCGCATCTACCTGGTGTGCCGGTAGGGGCTGGTAGGCTGCGCGGGCGGCGTTGCTCGCTAGGCATATTGTCCTCGGTCGGCTATAATGGCGCCCAAGAGACGACGAAAGCTGAGGAAGCCTGTGAAAGACGCCCATGGCCGGGTCATCGACTACCTGCGCATCTCGCTGACCGACCGCTGCAACTTCCGCTGCATCTACTGCATGCCCGAGGATGGCGTGTGCCAGCTGGCCCACGACGACATCCTGCGCATCGAGGACATCGAGCGCCTGGTGCGCGTTGCTGCCAGCATCGGCATAAAGAGCATCCGGCTCACCGGCGGCGAGCCGCTGGTGCGCAAGGGCGTGGTCGACCTGGTGTCTGCCATCACTGCCACCCCTGGCATAGAGAACGTTTCGATGACCACCAACGGCGTGCTGCTGCCCGCCATGGCCGATGACCTGAAGCGCGCGGGGCTCTCGCGCGTGAACGTGTCGCTGGACACGCTTGACGAGGCCCAGTTCCGCGAGATAACGCGCGTGGGCAAGCTAGAGGACACGCTGGCCGGCATCGAGGCCGCGCTCGCGGCCGGGTTCGACCCGGTGAAGGTGAACGCGGTGACGGTGCGCAGCCTGGGCCAGGACTTCCTGGCCTTCGCGAAATTGTCCATCGACCGCCCGCTGCACGTGCGCTTCATCGAGTACATGCCCGTGGGCAATGCGAGCGGCGTGGACGGCTGCGGCTGGGGCAAGGCCGACGTCATCCCCAGCGAGGAGCTGTTCGAGCTCATCAACGAGCAGGCCCAGGCCCAGGGCCTGGAGCCGCTGCGCCCGGCAGGGGGGAGCCGCCCCATCGGCTGGGGGCCTGCCCGCTACTTCGAGTTCCCGGGCGCCCAGGGCACGGTGGGGTTCATCAGCCCGCTGTCGCGCCACTTCTGCAGCGAGTGCAACCGCCTGCGCGTGACGGCCGAGGGCCGCATACGCCCTTGCCTGTTCAGCGACACGGAATACGACGTGCGCGCCGCCTTGCGCGCCGGCGACGACGAGGGGGCGCGCGCTGTGCTGTACGAGGCGCTGGGCGCGAAGCCCGACGAGCACCACGACAAGGTGGGCACCGAACGCAACATGAGCCAAATAGGAGGCTAGCATGACCGAGCAGCAGCTTACTCACATAGACGACAAGGGCGAGGTGCGCATGGTGGACGTGTCGGCCAAGCCCGACACCGAGCGCGTGGCCGTGGCCGAGGGCTTCATCGCCATGCATCCCGACACGCTGGCGCTCATCGTCGAGGGCAAGGCGGCCAAGGGCGACGTGCTGGCCTGCGCCCGCGTGGCCGGCGTCATGGGCGCCAAGCAGACGAGCGCGCTCATACCCATGTGCCACCCGCTCAACATAACCAAGGCCAAGGTGGAGTGCGACCCGGTGGGCCAGGGCGAGCGCGAGGACGGCCGCGTGGGCATCCGCGTGACGTGCACCTGCGGCGTCACGGGCAAGACCGGCATCGAGATGGAGGCGCTCACCGCGGCGTCCATCGCGTGCCTGACCGTCTACGACATGTGCAAGGCCGTCGACCGCGGCATGGAGATCATGGACGTGCGGCTGCTGAAGAAGGATGGCGGCAAGACGGGGCTGTGGCTGAGGGACGCTGTGTGCTAACATAGCGGGTTGGTAACTGCACTTTTTTGCACTCTGGGAAGGGAAGTCTATGTCAGGGCATTCTAAATGGGCAACCACGAAGCACCGCAAGGCGGCGCAGGACGCGAAGCGCTCCGCGCTGTTCTCCAAGCTGTCGCGCAACATCACCGTTGCGGCCAAGGAAGGCGGCGACCCCAACCCTGAGAACAACGCGAGCCTGGCGGCGGCCATCGAGAAGGCCAAGGGCTATTCCCTGCCCAAGGACAAGATCAAGACCGCCATCGACAAGGCGTTCGGCTCGGGCAAGGACGCGGCCAACTACGAGACGGTCATCTACGAGGGCTATGGCCCGGCTGGCGTGGCCGTGTACTGCGAGGCCCTGACCGACAACCGCAACCGCACCGCGGCCGACGTGCGCAGCGCGTTCAGCCATGCCAACGGCAACCTGGGCACGAGCGGCAGCGTGGCGTTCATGTTCGAGCGCAAGGGCCAGATCATGGTGCCGAAGGAGGTCGAGACGGGTGACAAGAAGAACCCGACCGGCCCCAACGGCGCAGCGGCTGACGAGGAGGAGTTCATGCTGGCCGTGGCCGAGGCCGGCGCCGACGACTACGACGACGCCGAAGAGGAATGGGTCGTCTACACCGGCCCCACCGACCTCATGGCCGTGAAGAGGGCCCTGGAGGCCCAGGGCGTCGAGACCAAGGGCGCCGAGCTCACCATGGAGGCCACCACGCCCACCGCGGTGAGCGTGTCCGACGCGAAGAAGGTCATGCGCCTCATCGACAAGCTGGAGGAGCTGGAAGACCTGCAGAACGTCTACCACACCATGGATATCACCGACGAGATAGCGGCGGCCCTCGACGAGTAGCCGCGCCTCTTCGACGGGAGCGCTTGAAGGGGCGCCGGGCTTGCGGGCTCGGCGCCCCTTTCGCCTTTCAGGGGCTGGGACGGCCGCCTGAAACAGGCTGGAAACACGGCAGCGGCCGGTTCTGGTACGGTGGGGGAAGGAAACGCAGCGGCGCCTTGCCGCGCGCCGTGCGCCCGAAGCTCTCGTTAGGAGGCCCCCATGGGTTTTTTGGAAGGTAAGACCGCCATCATCACCGGCGCTGGGTTCGCTGCGCTGAAGGACGGCTCGGCTGGCTCCATCGGCTACGGCATAGCCACCGCCTACGCCAAGGAAGGCGCCAACCTGGTCATCACGGGCCGCAACGTGAAGAAGCTCGAGGACGCCAAGGAGCGGCTGGAGGCCGAGCACGGCATCAAGGTGCTGGCCGTGCAGGCCGACGTGAACGCCGGGGCCGACAACAAGGCCGTGGTGCAGAACGTGGTCGACCAGGCCATGGCCGAGTTCGGCCGCATCGACGTGCTGGTGAACAACGCGCAGGCTTCTGCTTCCGGCGTGACGCTGGCCGACCATGCCACCGACCAGTTCGACCTGGCCATCTACTCGGGGCTCTACGCCACCTTCTACTACATGCAGGCGTGCTACCCGCACCTGAAGGAGACGAAGGGCTCGGTCATCAACTTCGCGAGCGGCGCCGGGCTCTTCGGCAACTACGGCCAGTGCGCCTACGCGGCCGCCAAGGAGGGCATCCGCGGCATGTCGCGCGTGGCGGCCACCGAGTGGGGCCCCGACGGCATCAACGTGAACGTGGTGTGCCCGCTGGCGTGGACCGCGGCGCTCGAGAACTTCCAGGAGCAGTACCCCGAGGCGTTCGAGGCCAACGTGCACATGCCCCCGATGGGCCACTATGGCAACGTCGAGACCGAGATCGGCCGCGTGGTGGTGCAACTGGCCAACCCCGACTTCAAGTTCATGAGCGGCGAGACGCTCACGTTGGAAGGCGGCATGGGGCAGCGCCCGTAGCGCTTCCGCGGCTTCTGAGGCGGGCGCGACGGCTGCGCATGCCGGCGGCGCCTCGGGCTGCGCCTTGCTTTCAGCAAACAGATGTTCTATGATGGGCTCCGGAAAGAAAGCGGGGCCCATCCTTTGTCTTCAGCATCGCGCATCATACTGGGCATAGACCCGGGCCTGGCCAACACGGGCTGGGGGGTCGTCGAGCAGCGCGGCCCGCGGCTGGCCTGCGTGGCCTACGGCTGCGTGTCCACGCCCCAGGGCATGGGGCTGGCCGAGCGCCTGCTGAAGATACGCGACCAGGTGCGGGCGGTGGTGGAGCGGTTCCATCCGTCGTGCGTGGGCATCGAGACGGTGTGGTTCGGCCAGAACGTCACGGCCGCCTTCGCCACGGGCCAGGCTCGCGGCGCGGCGCTGGTGGCTTGCGCCGAGGGCGGCCTGCAGGTGGGCGAGTTCAGCCCCAGCCAGATAAAGATGGCTGTGGTGGGCACCGGCACGGCTGACAAGGCTCAGGTGCAGTACATGGTGCGCCAGCTGCTGGCGCTGGAGGACCTGCCGCGGCCCGACCATGCGGCCGACGCGCTGGCGGCGGCCATCTGCTATACGAGCCATGACGGCGCGCTGCAGGCTCAGGAGCGGTTCCTGGCGGCAGTGGAGCGCGCCCAAGCCCGCGAGGGGCTGCGGGGGCGTCCGGCTCGGGCCCTGCGTCGCGACGAGGAAGGAGTGCCCGCATGATAGCGTTCCTGCGAGGGATCGTTGCCGCCACCACGGCCGAGGCGGTGCTGCTGGACGTGCACGGGGTGGGCTACGGCGTGCTCATGGCGCCCTCATCGCTGGCGAAGCTGCCCGGCACGGGCCAAGAGGCCACGGTGCTCACCTACATGCAGGCCACCGACAAGGGCATCGCGCTGTACGGGTTCCTCTCTGACGAGGAGAAGGCGCTGTTCGAGCGCCTCATCGCCGTGAGCGGCGTCGGGCCCAAGATGGCGCTGGCGGCGCTATCGGCCTTCACGCCCCAGGCGCTCATAAGCGCCATCACGCATGAGGATGCGGCGTTGGTGGCCAAGATCCCCGGCGTGGGGAAGAAGACGGCATCGCGCATCATCCTGGAGTTGAAGGGATCGCTCGAGCAGGGCATGGGCGGCTTGCTCGCCGAAGGCGGCGAGGCGCCGGCAACAGCCGACGCGGTCACCCAGGGCGCGGTCGAGGCGCTGCTCTCCATGGGCTTCACCTCGGCCGAGGCCGACCTGGCCCTGAAGGGGGCGCCCGATGGCGCTGGCGAGGCAGCCCTGCTCCAGTACGCGCTCAAGCGCCTGGGCAGCAGGTAGGGGGCGGCAGTGGAAGGACTCGATCCCATAGAGGGCCTCGTGTTCGAGGCGGGCGCGGAAGGCGCCATGCCCCGCGAGCGCGCGGTGTCGGCCGAGCTGGTGGAGGACGACCTGGCCCTCGACCGTTCGCTGCGGCCGAAGCGCCTGGACGACTACCTGGGCCAGGCCAAGATAAAGGAGGCCCTGGCCATCCTCATAGAGGCGGCACAGGGTCGGCGCGACGTGGTGGACCACATCCTGTTCTCGGGCCCTCCAGGCTTGGGTAAGACGACGCTCGCCACGGTGGTGGCCAACGAGCTGGGCGCGAACATACGCGTCACCAGCGGCCCGGCCATCGCTCGCACCGGCGACCTGGCAGCCATCCTGACCAACCTCGAAGAGGGCGATGTGCTGTTCATCGACGAGATACACCGCCTCAACCGCATGGTGGAGGAGGTGCTGTACCCCGCATTGGAGGACTTCGAGCTCGACATCGTGGTGGGACAGGGCCCGGCGGCGCGCTCCATCCGGCTCGACCTGCCGCGCTTCACGCTCATAGGGGCCACGACCCGCACTGGCCTGCTCACCGGGCCGCTGCGCGACCGCTTCGGCGTGGTGTTCCGCCTGGAGTACTACACGGCCGAGGAGCTGGCCTCCATCGTGCAGCGCAGCGCGTCCATACTGGGCGTGGACGTGCAGGACGAGGGCGCCCTCGAGATAGCCCGCCGCAGCCGCGGCACGCCGCGCCTGTCTAACCGCCTGCTCAAGCGCGTGCGCGACTGGGCACAGGTGCGGGGCGACGGCAGCATAAGCGAGCAGGTGGCCGCCGATGCCCTGAGCTTCTTCGAGGTGGACTCCCTCGGGCTCGACCGAGCCGACAATCGGCTGCTCAACGTGCTGTGCGTGCAGTTCTCGGGGCGGCCGGTGGGGCTCTCGACCCTGGCTTCGGCCCTTTCCGAGGACCCGGACACCATCGAGGACGTCTACGAGCCCTACCTCATCCAGCAAGGCCTCGTGCTGCGCACGCCGAAGGGCCGCCAGGCCACGGCCCGGGCCTTCGAGCACCTGGGGCTCGAGCCGCCTGCGGGCTGCTAGGGAAGGAGCAATGCCATGTTCGAGCGCGACTACCTCATGCGCATAATCATGGAGCTGGGGGCGGCCATCCGCCGCAGCATCGATCGGAGCCAGGTCGACCACGACCCGGGCGATGCGGCCCAGATGCTCGATGCGGCCGTGGGCGAGGCCACCGAGCTCGACGGCGCGGCGCTGCTCTCGCTCGCGCCGGAATCCATCGCCACGGTCATGCAGGTGTCCGGCACCGACCCGGCCGTGACCGAGTACGTGTGCCGCAGTCTGCTGCTGGCGGGCCGCTACTACGAGCAGGGCGGCGATGCGGCCCTCGGCCGGCTGCGCACCCAGCAGGCGCTGGCCATCGCAGCCGCCTACGGCCACGACCTCACCGAGGACGACGGCTCCCCTGAGGCCATCGAGGGCTTCCTCGTCGAAGATGGAGAAAAGTAACCAAAATGTGTCAGTGCCGATTTCCCCTCGTAGTCTGCTCGTATTAGCGTATAGTGTTCCTATACGCTTGCATTGCGTATAGGGCTGCTGTGGCACGCCCATCCATCACGATCCCTCGGAGAGGGAAGAGCAAAGGAACGAAAATGGCACAAGGTACGGTTAAATGGTTCAACCCCGAGAAGGGCTACGGGTTCATCTCGCAGGAAGATGGCGAGGACCTGTTCGTCCACTTCTCTGAGATACAGATGGACGGCTTCAAGACCCTCGACGAGGGCGCTGCAGTCAGCTTCGACGTGACGGAGGGCCAGAACGGCAAGCTCCAGGCGAGCAACGTCACCCTGGCTTAAGCCGGACAACCAGAGAAGCCGAACGACCTGCTATCATAGGCAGGTCGTTTTTTTATGGGGAGATCATGAGAGGGAAGAGCCAGAAGCCGCTTCGCATCGTGGGCGCCATCCTCGGCGTTGCCGTGGGCACGGCGGTGCCGCTGCTCTGCCCGATCGACGGGCTCACGTTCCAGGCCACGTGCGGCTTGGGCATCCTGCTGGGCGCCATCATCTGGTGGATATGCAAGGTGCTGCCCGAATACGCCACCGCGCTGCTCATGGCGGTGCTGTTCATGGTGGTGGCGGACGTGCCCACGGCATCGGTGTTCTCGGCCTTCACGACCTCGACCTGGTGGCTGCTGCTGGCGGCGTTCGGGCTAGGGCTGGGCATGCGCGCGAGCGGCCTGCTCAAGCGCATGGCGCTGGCCATCCTCAAGGTGTTCCCGCACACCTACCGCGCCCAAGTGATGGGGCTCTTGGCGGCGGGCACCCTCATCGGGCCCTTCGTGCCCTCCATGTCGGTCAAGGCGGTCATGCTGGCACCGCTTTCCATGAGCATATCGGACTCGCTGGGCTTCGCTCGCAAGAGCAAGCCGGCCGAAGGGCTGTTCCTGGCCATGTTCACGGGCATCCGCAACGTGGCGCCGGCGGTCGTCAGCGCGTCCATCATCGGCTACGCCATACTGGGCCTGCTGCCGGCCGACGTGCAGGCGCAGTTCGACATGGTGCATTGGTTCCTGGCCATGCTGCCGTGGTTCGTGGTGGTGAGCGTGCTCAACTACGCCGCCATCATGCTCTTGTATGCGCCGCGGCGAGGGAAGGGCGCGGCGGCCCCCGCTGACCAGGCAGCCGCCAAGGGCGTCATCCAGCACGAGGACCTGGGCCCCATGTCGGCCAAGGAGAAGCGCATGGCCGCCATCATGGTGTGCTGCGTGGTGCTGTGGGTGACCGAGCCGCTGCACGCCATCGCCTCGCACATCGTGGCCCTGGCGGCCCTCGTGGTGACCATCGCCTGCGGCATCTTCACGAAAGACGAGTTCAGGAGCGGCATCTCATGGGATTCCCTCGTGTTCATCGGCGTGGTGTTCGGGCTCTCCGACGTGTTCGCGCAGCTGGGTATCGACGAGTGGATCGTCGAGATGTGCGGCCCCTTCATCCAGGCGCTGGCGGGCAACCCGTTCCTGTTCGTGTTCGGCATCGGCGCGATCACGGTGCTGCTGCGGTTCCTCATCGTGTCCGAGACGCCCTTCGCCAACATATTCATGGTGTTCATGGTGCCCATGGCCTTGGGGGCGGGCATCAGCCCCTGGGTGGTGGGCGCTACGGTGTACGCCATGGTGAGCCCTTGGTTCGCGCTGTACCAGAACATCATCTACCTGACCGCCTACTACGCCACCGAGGGCCGCATGGTGCGCCAAGCCCAGATGGCGCGGTACTGCGCCGTGTACCTGTGCATATCCATGGCGGGGCTCATGGCATCGGTGCCGTACTGGCAGGCCCTGGGGCTGTTCTGATGGCACGTGCGGCTAAGGTTTCGGAAGGCGCCGCGGCGAGGGCCGAGGAAGGCGCTAGCCTAGCAGACGGCAGCGCAGAGGGCGAGGCGTCCGTGGCGGTGGCAGCCGGCAACCCTGCGGAAGGTGCCGCGTCCGGCCACTTCATGTACGTGCTCGCATGCGCCGACGGCACGCTCTACACCGGCTACGCCGTGGACGTGGCCCAGCGCGTGGCCGTGCACAACGCAGGGAAGGGAGCCAAGTACACGCGCCCTCGCCGCCCCGTGCGCCTGCTGGCCGCTGCCTCCTTCGCCACGAAGCATGATGCCATGAGCGCCGAAGCCCGCTTCAAGCGCCTCAACCGGGCCGAGAAGGAGGCGTTGGTGGGCCAGGCCATCGAAGGCCGCCCGTTCGAGTCGGTGCTGGCGGAGCGCTTCGGGTTGGCTCGGCCCTAGGCCGCGCGCAGGGCCAGCAGCACGCCCGCGTTCTGCATCATGTCGTCGAACGACCATGCCTCGGGCGTGTGGGCGGGGCTTGCCGGGTTCAGCACGCTCAGGGCGCTGTCCTCGTTGACCCCTTCGATGACCAGCGCGGTGGGGCTGCTGGAGCCGCTGCCCGACATGACGGCGATGACGGTGCTGCCCAGAGCCAGCACCCGGCGCAGCGCCAAGGCGTCGGCTTCCACGGGCTCGGCGGCCAGGTCGAAGGCGGCGGCAGCTTGGGCGAGGTAGGCCGCCGTCTCGTCCACGGTGCCAGCGGCCAGGCCATGGTCGTTGCCGTAAGCGGCGAACCCGGCGGGGGTGTAGGCGCGGCTGCCCGTGGCCTGCACGTACGCTATGCACAGGCTCGTGGGGGCCGACCCGGCCTCGGCTACGGTCGAGCCGCTGAACGGGGCATAGCCCCAGGCCTCGTTGTTCTGGTACAGGTGCGGGAAGGTGCCCTGCTGCCATTCGGCCATAGGGGTGCTCGTCTCGTAGGTGGCGCCCGGCACCGCGCGGGTGGGCTCGGTGGCGGCGGCCGATGGCGCGACGACGCCGAAGTAGAGGGCAGCCGCCAGCAGCAGGACGGCAGCGATGACGGCACCCGCCGCGGCCACCACCGTGGGAGCCGTCATGGAGGCGGGGTTGGCGGCCTCGGCTACGGCGACGGGGTGCTGGTCGCGCCGCACCGATGGGCGCGGGTCGTTGGCGGGCGTGAAGGCGCCATAGGCGCGGTTGGGCAGCACGGCTACGTAGCTGAATCCTGGGTGGGAGAAGGTGTAGATGCCTTCGGCGTTGCCTGCAGGCGGGAAGTTGCGGTTCGATGCGCTCATGGCGTCCTCCGTTTCCTCTCGTCTCGTATCCACGCTCGATTCTAGGACGCTGCCCTGGGTGCCAACGACTGCTCGAACCATCTGTCACGAGCCTTCATCCGACGGGTCACACGGCTGTCAACTGGTGAAAGCACGGTTCCCTACGTGTGCTGGCTCTGTTACCGCCCCGTGGTTGACCTGACCGCGCGCGGTGGCCTCAGCTGCCTTCGGCAGCTGCTAGAATGGGGTCATGGAAGCTACGGAAGGAGGCGGCCTCGTGCCCCAGGGACTCGGCAAGGTGCTGCTGGTTGCGAACCCGGCAGCACAGAACGGCCGCGGTGCGACCGCTGCTAGTCGGGCGGCGGCATGGCTGCGCGAGCGGCTGGGCGACGATGCGCTCACCCTGGCGCCCACGAGCGGCCCGCGCCATGCGAGCGCTCTGGTGGAGCGCGCGAAAGGCTATGACACCGTCATAGCCCTGGGTGGCGACGGCGTCATCCACGAGGCGGCCAACGGCCTCATGGCGCGCCCGGCCGACCGGCGCCCGGTGCTCGGCGTACTGCCGGTGGGCTCGGGCAACGACTACGCCCGCACGCTGGGCATGGCCTCCAACCTCGAGAAGGCGTGCGCCCAGCTGCTCGCGGCGGTGCCGCAGGCGGTGGACGTGGGCTGCGTGAACGGCAGCTGGTTCGTCGAGACGCTCTCGTTCGGCCTCGACGCCGCCATCGCGCTGGACACCATCGAGCGCCGCGCCCGCACAGGCCGCACCGGCACGGCGCTGTACATGGAGGCCGGCTTCGACCAGCTGCTGCATCACCTCGACTCCTACAGCTACGAGCTTTCCCTTGACGGCGCGCCGCCAGTAGCCGGGCGCTCCATCATCTTCGCCGTGCAGCTGGGCCCCTATTACGGCGGGGGCTTCAAGGTGTGCCCCGATGCGCGCCTCGACAGCGGCCGCTTCGACCTGTGCATAGCGCACCCGCCGGTGAGCAAGGCGAAGGCCGCCTACATATTCCTGCGCGCCAAGGGCGGCGGCCACACCGGCTTCAAGCCCATCGAGATGCTGTCGGCCGCGCGCTTGCACGTGGAGTTCAGCCAGCAGCCCCCGGCTCAGATGGACGGCGAGCGCATCGAGGGGCGCACCTTCGACGTGGCCGTGCACCCAGGCGCGCTGCGGGTGCTCGTGCCCTCCCAGGGGCGCTAGGCCCCCTGCGGCCGCGTCGTGCTGCAGCCACCTTGTCCTTGCCATGCCCTCGCAGCGCACTCCGGCTGTGCGCCACCGCATTCGCCATGCCCTGCTCCTTGCGCGCATCCCATCTGGCCCTCTGGCGGAAAATACCCCTTGCGCCTTGCGCGCCCAGCGCTATACTGCATCTGACAAGTTCATAGCTTCAGATGCGTCGACGAGGAAGAGTACGGACGCACCTTGCCTTCGAGAGAGCCTGGACATCGGCTGGGAGCCGGGCGGCAAGGCGGCCGGAAGCCCCCTCTGAGCAGTTCGGCATGAACGCATGGCTGGCAGCCGCTTACCGTGGGCACCAGCCAGGCTGGTAGCGCCGGACCGGTATGCGGCCCCGTCATGGCCCTTCGTGCCTGCTTTCGGGCAGCCTTCCTATCGAAGGCGCTCTCGGCAGGACGGCCCTTGGCCCCGTCATCCCGGTGCGACCTGCCGCCCGGGTCTTTTTGTTTCTGCCCAGAAAAGGGTGGATCCGCTGTTCCTTGATGGACGGCGAGGGAAGGGGAAGGAGGGCCATGGAGCTTCGAAGCGACCAGGTGACCAAAGGGGTGGCACGCGCCCCGCACCGCAGCCTGCTCAAGGCCGACGGCATCACCGACGAGGAGATGAAGCGGCCGTTCATCGCCGTGTTCAACTCCCGCAACGACATCATTCCGGGGCACACCCACCTCGACAAGGTGGCCGAGGCCGTGAAGGCCGGCGTCTACATGGCCGGCGGCGTGCCGTTCGAGATATCCACCATCGGCGTGTGCGACGGCATAGCCATGAACCACGACGGCATGCACTACTCGCTGGTCTCGCGCGAGACGATTGCCGACTCGCTCGAGTGCGCGGTGCAGGGCCACGCCTTCGACGGCATCGTGTGCATCCCCAACTGCGACAAGATCGTGCCCGGCATGCTGCTGGGCGCGCTGCGCGTGAACATCCCCACGGTGTTCGTGTCCGGCGGCCCGATGCTGGCTGGCAGGCAGCCCGGCGGCTGCGGCCCCACCACCGACCTAAACACGCTCTTCGACGGCGCGGCCGCCGTGGCCGCGGGCAGCATGGACGCCGACGCGCTCGAATACTACGAGAACACGGCATGCCCCACCTGCGGAAGCTGCTCGGGGCTGTTCACGGCGAACTCGATGAACTGCCTGTGCGAGGCGCTTGGCGTGGCGCTTCCAGGCAACGGCACCATACCGGCCGTCTACTCCGAGCGCATCCGCCTGGCGAAGCATGCCGGCATGAAGATAATGGAGCTCGTCGAGCGAGGCGTCCGCATCAAGGACATCGTAGACGGCGCCGCCATCCGCAACGCCATGGAATGCGACATGGCCTTCGGCGGATCGACGAACACCGTGCTGCACCTGACGGCCATCGCGAAGGCGGCGGGATGTCCCATCACCATGGACGATTGGGACGCCGCGAGCGCCCGCACGCCGCATTTGGTGAAGCTGCAGCCTTCGGGGCCGCGCCCGCTCTCCGACCTGTACGAGGTGGGCGGCGTTCCCGTGGTCATGCACGAGCTCGCCGAGCTCGGCCTGCTCGACATGGACGCGCTCACCTGCATGGGGCCGATGCCCGACTACATCGCCGCGTGCACCAAGGCGGCCGACGGCGAGGTGTGCCGCACGCACGAGAACCCCTTCTCGGCGCAAGGCGCCCTGCGCGTCCTGCACGGCAACATCGCGCCTGCCGGCGCCATCGTTAAGAAGGCGGCGGTCGACCCCAAGATGATGAAGCACACCGGCCCTGCCCGCGTGTTCGACGGCGAGGAGGAGGCGTGCGCCGCCATCAACGCCGGAGCCATCCGGCCGGGCGATGTGGTGGTCATCCGCTACGAGGGCCCCAAGGGCGGCCCCGGCATGCGCGAGATGCTCACGCCCACCAGCTCCATCTGCGGCATGGGCCTCTCCGGCAGCGTGGCGCTGATCACAGACGGGCGTTTCTCCGGCGCCACCAAGGGCCCTGCCGTCGGGCACGTGAGCCCCGAGGCGGCCTCGGGCGGCCCCATCGCGCTGATCGAGGAGGGCGACTCGGTCACCGTCGACATCGAGGGCGGTGCGCTCGTGCTGAACGTCGACGCGGACGAGCTCGCCCGCAGGCGCGACGTCTGGCAGCCTCCCGCCCCCAAGCACGACCATGGCGTGCTCGCGAAGTACGCACGCCTTGTTTCATCGGCAGACGAAGGAGCGTACGTATCATGACCGAGAAGAAGGCAGCGAAAGCCGCGAAAGCCGCAGGGCCCGAGGCCGTCGAGCGCACCGCTGCGGCCATGGGTGCCCCGCGAGGGCTCGGCAGCAAGACCCCCAAGCAGGGCAAGCGCATGCTCGGCGCCGAAGCGCTGGTGGCGTCGCTTGAGGCCGAGGGGGTTGATGTGCTGTTCGGCTACCCGGGCGGCCAGGCCATCCGCATCTATGATGCGCTCTACGACTCCGATCAGATAACGCACGTGCTGGCCCGCCATGAGCAGGGGGCCGTGCACATGGCCGACGGCTATGCGCGTGCTACCGGACGCCCAGGCGTCGTGGTGGTCACCAGCGGCCCCGGGGCCACCAACACCGTGACCGGCATCGCCACGGCCAACATGGACTCGGTGCCGCTCGTGGTCATCACTGGCCAAGTGTCCCAAGCGGTCATCGGCACGGACTCGTTCCAGGAATCCGACATCGTGGGCATCACCATGCCGGTGGTCAAGCACTCCTTCTTGGTCCAGTCTGCCAGCGAGCTGGCCCGCACGGTGCGCGAGGCCTTCCATATCGCGGTCACGGGCCGCCCTGGCCCGGTGCTCATCGACGTGCCTTCCGACGTCGCCAGCGCCGAGCTGGTGTTCGAGTACCCTGACGAGGTGTCCATCCCTTCCTACAAGCCCACCTACAAGGGCAATGCCAAGCAGGTGCGGGCTGCTTGCAAGCTCATCGAGCAGGCCGAGCGCCCGTTGCTCTACGTGGGCGGCGGCGTGGGCATATCCGATGCCGCGCCCGAGCTCGAGCAGCTCATGGACCTCATGGGCATCCCGGCGGTGACCACGCTCATGGCCAAGGGGGCCCTGCGCGCGTCGCATCCGCTGAACCTGGGGCCGGTGGGCATGCATGGGGCCAAGTACTCCAACCTGGCCATGACCGAGTGCGACCTTCTCATAGCAGCTGGCGCGCGCTTCTCTGACCGCGTGACCGGGCGCCTGTCGGCCTTCGCGCCCCATGCCGAGGTCATCCACATCGACATCGACCCGGCAGAGATCGGCAAGATACGCGAGGCCAAGGTGCCCATCGTCGGGGACGTGAAGGGCGTGCTTGCGGCCATGACGGCCCAGTTGCGCAAGGTCGGCGCCGCGCGCCAAGACGGGCCGTGGCTCGAGCAGGTGCGGGCCTGGCGCGAGCGCTACCCGTTCTACGATGCGGCCGTCAAGGAGAACGAGGGCGAGGTGGTGCCCGAGGTGGTGATGAGGGAGCTCTCGGCCCGGCTCGACCCCCAGCGCTCCATCGTGGCCACCGAGGTGGGCCAGCACCAGATGTGGGCAGCCCAGTTCATCGACCGCGAGGTGCCTCGCTCGTTCATCTCGAGCGGCGGCTTGGGCACCATGGGCTTCGGCTTCCCTGCATCTATCGGCGCGGCCATCGCCTGCCCGGGCAAGCAGGTGGTGTGCGTGGCCGGCGACGGGTCGTTCCAGATGAACTCCCAGGAGATGGCCACTGCGGCCATCAACCGGGTGCCGGTGAAGGTGCTGGTCATGGACAACCGGTCTTTGGGGATGGTGCACCAGTGGCAGAAGATGTTCTATGGCGAGCGCTACTCCGAGACGCTGCTCGAGCCGGTGCCCGACTTCGTGAAGCTGGCCGAGGCCTATGGCTGGGAAGGCGAGCGCGTCGAGTCCCCCGATGCAGTGCCGGCCGCCATCGACCGCATGCTGTCCGCCCAAGGGCCCTACCTGCTCGACGTGGCCATATCGCCTGAGCAGAACGTCTATCCGATGGTGGCGCCGGGCAGTGCGCTCGACGACGTCATGGGCGCCATCGACATTGCCGTCGGCGCCGTGCGCACCGCCATGCCTGCCGCAGCAGCGCCGCAGGCCCCTGCGCCCTCGCCCTGCGCCCAGATCGACGAGCAGTTCGGCGGCCGATGGGAAGCGGGGCCCGATGACACCGCACCCCGCGCAGGCGCCGACGAGGAAGGAGGCCGCTCATGAGCGACAGCATGAGACATGTGCTCTCGGCCCTAGTGGAGAACAAGCCTGGTGTGCTCTCGCGCGTGACCGGGCTCATATCGCGCCGCGGCTTCAACATCGAATCGCTGTCGGTGGGACCCACCGACGACCCCACGCTCTCGCGCATGACGGCCATCGTGCGCGCTGACGCAGTGGCCTACGAGCAGATCACCAAGCAGCTGCACAAGCTCATAAGCGTTCACAAGATAACCGACCTCACCGACGAGGCGTCCATCGAGCGCGAGCTGGTGCTGTTCAAGGTGAGCGCACCGCCCGAGCGCCGCGGCGAGATCATCGAGGTGGCCAACATCTTCCGCGCAAAGATCGTCGACGTGGGGCGCAACGCGCTCACCATCGAGGCTACGGGCGACGAGGATAAGCTGCGCGGGCTCGAGGACCTGTTCCGCACCTATGGCATCAAGGAGGTGGTGCGCACGGGCCTCATCGCGCTCTCGCGCGGCTGAGGCACCTCTTCCGACCCACCATGCCCGCAGCTGAAGCGGGCGATGCCTCGTGGCATTGACGAGGCGACCGACAACCGACGAAAGGACCATACCCATGGCAGTGACCATCTACTACGAGCAGGATTGCAACCCCGAGGCCATCAAGGGCAAGAAAGTGGCCATCATCGGCTATGGCAGCCAGGGCCATGCCCATGCGCTCAACCTGAAGGATTCCGGCTGCGACGTGCGCGTGGGCCTGCGCGAGGGCTCCAGGTCATGGCAGGCTGCCGAAGATGCCGGCCTCAAGGTGATGCCCGTCGCCCAGGCTGCCGACGAGGCCGACCTCATCATGATCCTCGTGCCTGATGAGCTGCAGCCGGCCGTCTACGAGGAGTCCATAGCCCCGCACCTCAAGGCGGGCGACACGCTGGCCTTCGCCCATGGCTTCAACATCCACTACGGCTACATCACCCCGCCCGAGGACGTGAACGTCATCATGTGCGCGCCGAAGGGTCCCGGCCACATCGTGCGCCGCCAGTACACCGAGGGCTCCGGCGTTCCTGACCTGGTGTGCGTCGCCCAGGATGCCACCGGCGACGCCTGGGACATCGCGCTGTCCTACGCATGGGGCATCGGCGGCGCGCGCTCGGGCGTCATCAAGGCCACCTTCAAGGAAGAGACCGAGGAAGACCTGTTCGGCGAGCAGGCGGTGCTCTGCGGCGGCCTGGTCGAGCTGGTGAAGGCCGGCTTCGAGACGCTGGTGGAGGCGGGGTATCCGCCCGAGCTGGCGTATTTCGAGTGCTATCATGAGATGAAGATGATCGTCGACCTCATGTACGAGTCGGGCATCCACTTCATGAACTACTCCATCTCCAACACGGCCGAGTACGGCGAGTACTACGCCGGCCCCAAGATCATCAACGAGCAGAGCCGCGAGGCCATGCGCGAGATACTGAAGCGCATCCAGGACGGCACCTTCGCCGAAGACTTCATGCAGGACTGCAAGAACGGCCACAAGTGGCTCATCGAGCAGCGCGAGGCGATCAATGGCCACGAGATCGAGAAGACGGGCGAGCGCATCCGATCCATGTTCAGCTGGCTCAAGGAGGCCTAGCGCTCCTTGAGCTGACGGCTCGGTGACGGATGGGGGCTGCCTAGCTGACGGGCAGCCCTTTCGCTATGTTGTAAGATGGCAGCAAGGGCCCATGATGGAGGGAGGACTGCTTTGACGGTCGACAAGAAGGCATTCCGCGCGCTCACCAGCGGCTTGAGCATCGTATCGGCTTGCGACGACGCTGGCTGCAACGTCGGGTGCGTCATCAACACGCTCGTGCAGGTGGCATCCGAGCCGCCCACGCTGTCCATCGCGCTCAACAAGCAGAACGCCACGACCAAGGCGGTGCAGCAGACAGGCGCCTTCGCGGCCACGGTGCTGGGCCAGACGGCCACCATGGAGCTCATCGGGCTGTTCGGCTTCAAGTCGAGCACCGAGGTGGACAAGTTCGCCGGCTGCGAGCTCCGCACCTGCGGGGAAGGGCTGCCGCTGGTGACCGACCACGGCGTGGCCTGCTTCAGCGTGCGGGTCGAGCACACGGTGGATGCGGGGTCGCACCTCGTGTTCATCGGGCCGGTGCAGGATGCCGAGGTGCTGGCCGAAGGCGAGCCCATGAGCTACGCCTACTATCACGGCGTGCTGCGCGGCAAGACGCCGCCCAAGGCCGCTTCGTACAGCGGGGGTGACGACGCACAAGCGCCTGCTGTTGAGGCCGTTTCGGCCGAAGCTGCTGCGGAAGGGGAGGCCGCCGCGCCTGGCCAGGTGCGCTACGGCTGGCAGTGCACCCTCTGCGGCTACATCGAGGAGGGCTACCCCGACGGCTTGCCCGCCGACTACACGTGCCCCATCTGCGGCGTTGGCCCTGACATGTTCGAGCGCATCGAGCTGTAGGGCCGGCGCCTTCCGCGCGCTACTCCTCGCCGGTCCAGCAGTAGGTGCACACCTGGGCCGGGTCGATGCCGATGGCCTCCAGCATGCCGGGCAGGCTCTGGTAGCCCAGCGAGTCGAAGCCCAGCTGCTCGCAGATGGTCCGCAGCATGCATGCGCCGCGCTCGGTGGAGGCGTCGGCGTACTCGGCCAGGTGCTTCTGGCCTTCGTCGCCTTCGAGGTCTTGCACCACGCGCCGCGCGATGAGGTCCATCTCCGACTTGCTGCTCGAGAAGCTCAGGTACTTGCAGCTGAACATGAGGGGCGGGCACGCGCTGCGCATGTGCACCTCGTCGGCGCCGCAGCCGTAGAGGAAGTCCACCGTCTCGCGCAGCTGGGTGCCGCGCACGATGGAATCGTCCACGAACAGCAGCTTCTTGCCCTCGATGAGCTCGGGGATGTGTATCTGCTTCATCTTGGCCACGCGGTTGCGCACTTCCTGGTTCGTCGGCATGAACGAGCGCGCCCAGGTGGGGGTGTACTTGATGAACGGCCGCGCGAAGGGCGTGGCGCATTCCTGAGCGTAGCCGATGGCGTGGGGCACGCCGGAGTCGGGCACGCCGGCCACGTAGTCCACGGCGGGCAGCGTGCCGGCCAGCGCCTCGTCGCGGGCCATCACGGCGCCGTTGCGGTAGCGCATGACCTCGACGTTCACGCCCTCGTAGTTGGAGTTGGGGTAGCCGTAGTACACCCACAAGAACGCGCAGATGCGCATGCGGTCGCCCGCAGGGGCCAGCGTCTCGAAGCCCTGGGCGGTCACGCGCACGATCTCGCCCGGGCCCAGCTCGTAATCGTCGTCGTAGCCGAGCTTGTGGTAGGCGAACGACTCGAACGATATGCAGTAGCCCGCCTCGTCCTTGCCGATGAGCACCGGCAGGCGCCCCATGGCGTCGCGCGCCGCGATTATCGTGCCGTCGTCGGTCATGAGCAGAAGGGTGAGCGAGCCTTCCACCTTGGCCTGGGCATGCTTGATGCCCTCGACGAAGCTGCCCTTCTGGTTGATGAGCGCCGCCACCAGCTCGGTGGAGTTCACCTTGCCCGAGCTCATGGCCATGAACTGCTTCTCGCCGCAGTCGAAGAACTCGTCCACCAGCGCCTCGGCGTTGTTGATGGCGCCCACGGTGGTCAGCGCGAAGGTGCCCAGGTGGCTGCGCACCAGCAAGGGCTGCGGGTCGGTGTCGCTTATGCAGCCGATGCCGCTCATGCCGTGGAAGCCCGGCAGGTCGTCCTCGAAGCGGGTGCGGAAGGGGGTGTTCTCGATGGAGTGGATCTCCTTCTGGAAGCCCTCCTCGTCGACGAAGACCATGCCTGCGCGCCGGGTGCCCAGATGCGAGTGGTAGTCCACACCGAAGAACACGTCCAGAACCACGTCGCGGCTCGATGCCGCCCCGAAGAATCCGCCCACGGAAATCCCTTTCGACGAAGCTGGGGGCTGCGCGTTCGGCGCCCCCTGTTTTCCCTTCGGCTGCGAGTATAGCGCGCTTTGCCAGCTGCGGAGCCGTGGTTTAACAAAGAGGTAACCTCAGCCGCGCGCATGCTCGCGCCCGCGCCTGCGACCATGTCGGCGCTCGCGCTCGCATTCCCGCTTGCGCCCGGCCTCGCGTTCGCGCCCATGCTCGCGCCTGCGCCTGCGCCTGGCGCGAGCGCCTCGCCGCCAGGCGAAAACCGCCGCGATGCCCCGGCGGGCCCCGTCGCATGCGCTACAATGGGAACCCTATCAGGAGAGAATCCGATCAAAGGAGAAACGTCCATGGGCAGGGTCTACAACTTCTCCGCCGGCCCGGCGGTCCTTCCCGAAGAGGTGCTGCGCCAGGCTGCAGCCGAGATGCTCGACTACGACGGCACCGGCATGTCCGTCATGGAGATGAGCCATCGCTCCAAGCCCTTCGCGGGCATCATCGAGACGGCCGAGGCCGACCTGCGCGACCTCATGGGCATCCCCGACAACTACCAGGTGCTGTTCCTGCAGGGCGGCGCCACCCAGCAGTTCGCCGCCATTCCCATGAACCTCATGCAGAGCAAGGTGGCCGACTATATCGTGTCGGGCTCGTGGTCGAAGAAGGCATGGAAGGAAGCCAAGCTCTACGGCGACGCCCGCTGCGTGGCCAGCTCCGAGGACGGCAACTTCTCCTACGTGCCCGACGTGGACGCGCTCGAGCTGTCGCCCGATGCCGACTACGTCTACATCTGCCAGAACGAGACCATCTACGGCACGCGCTACCCCAAGCTGCCCGATACCGGCGACGTGCCGCTGGTGTCCGACGTGAGCTCGATGTTCCTTTCTGAGCCCATGGACGTGAGCCGCTACGGCCTCATCTACGGCGGCGTGCAGAAGAACATCGGGCCGGCCGGCGTCGTCATCGTCATCGTGCGCGACGACCTGGTGCGCGAGGACGTGCTGCCGTTCACGCCCAGCATCATGCGCTATTCCACCCAGGTGGCGGCCAAGAGCCTGTCCAACACGCCGCCGGCCTACGGCATCTACATATGCGGCCTCGTATTCAAGTGGCTGAAGGCCCAAGGGGGCTTGGCGGCCATGAAGCAGCGCAACGAGGAGAAGGCCGCCATCCTCTACGACTACCTCGACCAGAGCAAGCTGTTCAAGGGCACTGCGGCCGTGGCCGACCGATCGCTCATGAACGTGCCCTTCGTCACCGGCAGCGACGAGCTGGACGCCCTGTTCGTGGCCGAGGCGAAGTCGCACGGCATCGAGTCCATCAAGGGCCACCGCAGCGTGGGCGGCATGCGCGCGAGCATCTACAACGCCATGCCGAAGGCCGGCGTCGAGGCGCTGGTGGCGTTCATGGCCGAGTTCGAGAAGGCCCACGCCTAGGCGCTGGGCACGCAGAAGGGAAGGGCGGCCGCGGCGCCGCCCTGCTGTTGCAGGCCGCGAGGCCGTGACAAGGAGGCTGCTATGGCTAAGAGGGTGCTGGTTACCGAGCGCATCGCCGACGAGGGGCTGGAGGCCCTGGAGCGGCGCGGGCTCGAGGTGGACGTGCGGCTCGACCTGACGCCCGAGCAGCTCATCGAGGCCATACCGCCCTACGATGCCATCATAGTGAGGTCGGCCACGCGCATGACCCCCGAGGTCATCGACGCGGCCGCCAACCTGAAGATAATCGGGCGCGCCGGCGTGACCGTCGACAACATCAACGTCGACGCCGCCACGGCCAAGGGCATCATCGTGTGCAATGCCCCCACGTCCAACATCGTGTCGGCGGCCGAGCACACCATGGCGCTGCTGCTGGCCGCCGCGCGGCGCATCCCTCAGGCGAACGCCTCCATGCACGGCGGCGAGTGGGACCGCGCCAGCTTCGTGGGCTCCGAGCTGCTGGGCAAGACCCTGGCCATCTTCGGCTTGGGGCGCATCGGCGAGCTGGTGGCCCAGCGCGCCCGCGCCTTCGGCATGAAGCTGGTGGCCTACGACCCCTATTGCAGCCTCGAGCGCGCCGAGCACCTGGGCGTGCGCCTCTACGACACGGTGGGCGAGGTGCTGCCCCTGGCCGACTTCATCACCGTGCACCTGCCCAAGACCGCCGAGACCACCCACATGTTCGGCCCCGAGCAGTTCGCGGCCATGAAGGAGGGCGTCGTGGTGGTGAACACCGCCCGCGGCGGCATCTACGACGTGGAGTCGCTGGCCGACTTCGTGGCGGCGGGGAAGGTGGCCGGCTGCGCGCTGGACGTCTATGAGGACGAGCCGTGCCATGAGAGCCCCCTGCACGGCATGGGTTCCGCGCTGCTCACGCCGCATATCGCTGCGGTCACTCGCGAGGCCCAGGCCCGCGCCGGCCGCCAGATAGCCGAGGCCGTATGGGCGGGGCTCGAAGGCTCCATGGTGCCCACGGCCATCAACAAGTCGCCCCTGCCGCCCGAGATGCTGGACGCCATCGCGCCCTACGTGCCGGCTTGCCGCATGATGGGCCGCCTGCTGCTGCAGGTGCTCGGTGGCACGCCCAAGCTGTTGCGGGTCGAGCTGGCCGGCGGCCTGGCTTCGTCCGACCCGGCGCTGCTGGTCTCAGGCGTGCTGGACGGCATGCTGACCGACCGAAAGGCCGCCGACGTGACCACGCCCGACACCGTGTCTATCGCGTCGCGCTACGGCATCCACGTCGAGACGGCCGCCGAGAGTGACGCGCAAGAGTACGCCTCGGCCGTGCGCGTGACCGCCGATGGGGTGGAGGTGGCCTCCACGCTGTTCGGCCTCGACCAGACGGCGCGCATCGTGTCGCTGCTCGACTACAAGATAGACATCGTGCCGGCCTCGCATTCGCTCGTCATGGAGTACGACGACGCGCCTGGCCGCATCGGCACCATCGGCACCATCCTGGGCGCTGCGGGCGTGAACATCACCACGATGCAGATAGGCACGAAGCCTGCCGATGGCCGTGCCATGGTGTACATCAACGTCGAGGGGGAAGTGCCCGATGCGGTGCTCGACGAGCTGCGCGACGCCATCGACCTGAAGAGCCTCTGGCGCATCGTGCTGTAAGGGCGCGTCCTATAACAGCTGCTCTACCTGGCCGTTCATGGCTTCTCCATGGGCGCGGCCATCCCATCTCTTGCGCGTTTCTCGGGTGCTTGCTACACTCACAGGTGCCAAAACGCGTTTCCTCGCAAGAGGGAATTGCAAAGAATCGAATACCCTCTCTTTTAGAGCCTCGCTCTCATGAACACGAGACAAAGAGGGCATCTGCCTTTCAAGATTCGTGTTCTTGAAGCAATTCTTGAATTCTTTGCAATCTTGCGTTTTGGCGAACTGTGGTGGATGCCCTCCTCGTTTTTTCGAGAACATCTTCAGGGATGAGAACACCTTGAAGGGGCAACAGCGAGTTCGCGGCCTCCTCCGCAGTATGACGGGAACATACATACTCGGGAGGAGCCGGCCGCATGGGAACGTCCGCCTCATTCGCGCTTGCACGCAAGATCACTGCCTGCCTTGTCGCAGCACTGCTTTCGCTTGCCTTGGTACCTGCTTCTGCGCTTGCAGAAGATGGGCACCCTGGGGCCGAGGGGTCCGAGGGGGCTTATCGCTCAGAGGCGCCAACTTCGCCTCAACCCCCATCGGACCCCTCGACCGAAGCTTCTAGCTCTGACGTCACCCTGAGCGGAGACGCCGAAGGCGGCGAAGCCGAAGGGTCCAATAAAAGACCACTGACTTTGGCTTCTGGGCTTGTCGGTGCGCCTTCCAACTTCATCAACTCCGATGTCGTTCTTGACAGCGAACCTGTCATCGGCTCCTTCACGGTCGACGGCCTCACCTACGCCGTCATGGACGAATCCCATGTCGAGCTCGTCGGCGTTGTTCCTTCCGTCATTCTGAGCGAAGGCAGCGAAGCTGGCGTTGCCAACCTCACCCTCCCCGAAACCGTCACCTACGAAGGCACCACCTACACCCTCACATCCATTGCCCCCTACGCCTTCTACCTCTCGGGCGTGACTGACGTCGAGCTGCCTGCGAGCGTGCCCGACGTCGACGATCGCGCGTTCCGCTCGAGCGACGTGGCCAACGTCTCTGTCGCCGAAGGCAACCCGACCTACTCATCTTTCGATGGCGCGCTCTACAGCGCCGACAAGACCCGCCTCCTGCTCATTCCCGAGGGCAGGGTGGGCGCCGTCCTCCTTCCTAGGGAAGCGGAGGTGGCAGACCCTGGCAAGTTCTCGCATTGCTCGCTGGTGGATGCCATCTCCGTGGAGGACGGCGCAGCATTCGCCTCGGAGAATGGTCTGCTGTATGACGCTTCGCTGTCTACGCTCCTGCGCGTTCCCGCTGGCGCCACTGACATCACCATCCGCGACGGCTGCACCACGATAGCCGCCGGCGCCATGGAGGCATGCGTGAGCTTGGCCACCATCACAGCCCCGGCGTCCGTCGCCTCCATCAGCCCGTATCTCTTCGAGCGGGAACCTGTGGCTATCATGGCTCCCTTAGCAGTCACTTCTGTTGTGGACGAGGGAGAAGTTGCGGATGACGAACAGCTTTCTGCTGTTGTTGCGCTGTCTACGATAGACGATGCTTTGCCGAATGTTGATCCCAAATCTATTGTTGTGGAAATCAATATGGATGGTGATGTGGCGGCTGAGGGCGGCTTCGAATGTGCGACGGTGGATGCTCTTCAGTGGGCTTCGGCAGGCTATTCTTTTGTTTCTGGCACCTCCTCCAATGCCTCCTATGTCACGGCTGCTTCTTTTGGCGAAGGGTCCTTCTACATAACAAGATCTAATAGTCCGTATCTTCCTGTTGATACCCTATGCTCAAGAGTAGGGGAATGGGGCTCGAGCTCCATTAACTGGACCATGACGCTGGGTTTTACGAGCGGCTCCGAAGGCTTGCGTGGCACTATTGCCGTCACTTCAACTATGTACAATATCGCTGGCTATACGGTGCCAGCGGCCGGTTACAGCTTTGCTGGGTTCAGCGAGACGGATAGCCGCACGGCATCCATAACATCAAATAAGACCTTCTCGCACGCTACAGGTCAACGCATTATGTATGCCATCTTCGCTCCGAACCCCTATACCATAGCCTTGGACCCCAACGGCGACAAGGTGACCGGGTGCCCGGCCAGCATCTCCACCGTCTATGACGCCGAGACCGAGCTGCCATCCCCTAAGCGGCCAGGCTATGCGTTCAAGGGATGGGACACCGAAGAGGATGGCTCCGGCACGCGCTACCTGAGCTCTGCGACGAAGCTGACCACCGCCTCGGGCGAGACTGTGACCCTCTATGCTCAATGGGAGCCTTACGTGCTCGACTTCAAGACCTCAGAAGAGCCAGGAGATGAGGACTATCCAGGTGAGGAGAAGCCCTCGATCTCTGCGCCGGATGAGGTGGATGACGAGGGCAAGGTCGAGATTGCCAATCCCAAGCGCCCGGGCTATGTCTTCCAAGGCTGGACCATCCCTAATGCCGAGGGTACGGAAGCTCTCGACCAAGACCTCGTCTATCAAGGAGACGATGGCAAGTGGTACGTGGATGCATCAAAGCTACCGGACTACGCAGGGGATGATGGCAGGGTAGAGCTCACCGCCCGCTGGACCTCCGTCATCAGCGTGGACGTGCCGAGCTCCGTCACGTTCTACGCCGACGTGGTCACCCAAGGAAGCGAGAGCCGGGAGGGCTTGGCCTCGAGCGCCTTCGGCCAGAGCAAGGTGCAAAGCCAGTCCGAGGTTGACCTTCGCATCGTGGGCCTTGAGTCAAGGCAGGTCAAGGGCGACGGCTCGACATCCCTCGGTGCCTCCGACATCTTGAAGAGGAAGGACGGCAGCGCCGTATCGGGCACAGCCGACAAGCTATTCAGCCTGTACCCGGCAGCTGGCGAGCTCGCAGAAGACGACCTCAAGGACCCGGATGCGACCTCAGCCTCCAAACCGGCAGGCGCAGTCGACTTCTCCCTTGACGACACCCTGCTCGAGAAGTCCTTTGCCGCAGACAAGTTCACCATCCCAGCAGGAGACACCCTCTCGCTCGGCTACCGCTTGAACCTCCAAGAGACGAGCACCGAGCTCGACTACGACAAGCTCTCAACCCTCAGCGAAGGCACCTCCGCTTCCATCGCGAACATCAGCTACTGCTTCGCAGCGAGCGGCCTCATCCCTACAGGCTCCAAGTCTGACCCGCTTTGGGTTGAGAATACCCATCCTACATGGGGTGTTACTGGGGTATACGGGTTAAAGGACATAAAGGCGGCAGCGGAAGACCTTTCAAGCAATCCATCTGACCTTGAAGGATCACCATATTATTCGCTCTACAAAATGTTCTTGGATAATGGTGAAATCTTTCATGTGAAGGTAGACGGCGTATATCTGGACTTGCAGCTGCTTGGCATTTGCCAGGATAACAAGACTGCTGGTGGAAAAGCAGGCTTCACTTTTCAGATGAAAGATATTTACTCCTTGGATAACACCAAAAGCATAGCGGCTGGTCAGGGTTCTTTTTTGAGCAAGATGCATTCGGCCATGGATACGCGTGGCGGATGGCAGAACTCGCTTCTGCGAAATGAGCTACGAACAACGTTCTTCGCGAGTCTTGCGCCGGAACTACAGCAATCCATTGCTCCAGTTACTAAGTTCCAACAACTTCCGGGAGGAACTACAAAAGGGTATCTCCAGGTTTCGTATGAAGAAACGATTTGGCTTCCCTCGCTTTATGAAATATGTGGTGGGTACTATGCGACAAGAAACGAATCTGAGTCATCCAGGGATGTGCCAGGATACGAGCCTTTCGGCTACCAGGCTTACGCGGCTGGGGGTGCTGTAAGCAAGCAGAAGACATATAATGGCTCGCCTTATCTCTGGTGGACACGTTCTTCCTACAGGTCTGATACCACGGACTTCAATTGTGTAACGGCATCAGGCCAAGAGTACTCGCAATGTATCGTTACGTACCCCACTATTGGCGTGGTACCTTGCTTCTGTCTTTAGGGTTAAATAGGCCCAGCGGTTGCCCGTGCTTGGAGGCGGGCAGCGCCTGTTGGGGTTGGAGCGGCTGGCGGCTAGCGCTTTCGGCCGTCCTTTCCTTCGGGGCGGAACCTTCTTCTTGTCGGCGCGGCGCGCTGGTTGGTATATCATGCAAACCAGATGCCATGAGCCAAGAGAAGGGGAGCCATCCATGACTCGCAAGATCGACATCTTCGACACTACCTTGCGCGACGGCGAGCAGTCGCCCGGCGCTTCGATGAACACCGAGGAGAAGCTGGTCATCGCCCGGCAGCTGTTGCGGCTGGGGGTCGACGTCATCGAGGCAGGGTTCCCCATCTCGAGCCCGGGCGACTTCGAGAGCGTGCGGCGCATCTCTGAGCTGGCCGGCGACAACGCGGTGGTGTGCGCCCTCACGCGCGCGGTCGACAAGGACATCGAGGTGGCCGCCGACGCGCTGCGCTACGCCAAGCGCCCGCGCATCCACACGGGCATCGGCGTGAGCCCGAGCCACCTGCGCGACAAGCTGCGCATCGACGAGGACACCTGCGTCGAGCGTGCCGTTCATGCCGTGAGCTTCGCCAAGACCTTCGTGGACGATGTGCAGTTCTACGCTGAGGACGCCGGCCGCAGCGACTACGACTTCCTCGTGCGCGTCATCCAGGCCGTGGTCGACGCTGGCGCCACGGTGGTGAACATACCCGACACCACCGGCTACTCGCTGCCCGAGGAGTTCGGCGCGCGCATCGCGTACCTCATGGACAACGTGCGCGGCATCGAGGACGTGACGGTGGCGGTGCATTGCCATAACGACCTGGGCATGGCCACGGCGCTGGCCATGGCGGGCGTGAGATGCGGCGCGCGCCAGATCGAGTGCACCATCAACGGCTTGGGCGAGCGTGCGGGCAACACGGCCATGGAGGAAGTGGTCATGGCCATTGCCATGCATGGCCCCGAGCTGGACGCCCACACCGACGTCAACACTCGCGAGTTCACCAAGGCCAGCCGCCTGGTGAGCTCCATCACTGGCATGAACGTGCAGGCCAACAAGGCCATCGTGGGCGCCAACGCCTTCGCCCATTCGTCGGGCATCCACCAAGACGGCGTGCTGAAGAAGCGCGACACCTACGAGATCATCGACCCGGCCGACGTGGGCGCGGGCGAGAGCCAGATTGTGCTCACGGCCCGCAGCGGCCATGCGGCGCTGCGCCATCGGCTCGAGGAGCTGGGCTACGAGCTGGAAGGCGAAGAGCTCGACCGCATCTACGAGGCGTTCCTCGAGCTGGCCGACAAGAAGAAGGAGGTCTACGACGAGGACCTGGAGAGCCTGGTCAACGAGCGCGACCGCGAGCAGACGGCGCTGTACAGCCTCGAGGGCGTGCAGGTGAGCTGCGGGTTCCCGCTGAAGCCCACCGCCACGGTGACCCTGCGCGGGCCCGAGGGCGACCTGTCCACGGTGTGCGAGTGGGGCACTGGCCCGGTGGACGCAGTGTACAAGGCCATCGACAAGGTGGTGCAGGTGCGCTGCGACCTTTCGGAGTTCGCGGTGCAGTCGGTCACCCGCGGCATCGACGCGCTTGGCGAGGTGACGGTGCGCGTGAAGGCGGGCGGCGGCGAGGTGTTCACCGGCCGCGGCGCCGACGGCGACATAATAGTGTCGTCGGCCAAGGCGTACCTCAACGCGCTCAATAGGCTGTTGACTACGGCCCGGTAGCTGTGCGATAATAGCCAGGCTGACGCGCGTTTCGTCTTACAACTTTTCTTTGCACCGAGGGAAAGTGGGCACCTGCCCGCTTTCTTTTTTTAAGGGGTGGGGAAGGGCGGAGCGCACGGCAGCGGTCAAGGCAGCGCGGCCAGGAGGGGCCGCCCGGTTGCGGAAGGAGCGTGGGCTGTGCTCTCAGCGAAAGAGCAGGCGATATTGCGGGCCCTCGAGCCCCAAGCGCAGC
Source organism: uncultured Eggerthellaceae bacterium (assembly GCA_910588095.1). GTDB lineage: Bacteria > Actinomycetota > Coriobacteriia > Coriobacteriales > Eggerthellaceae > D16-63. The sequence goes on along the minus strand of CAJUQH010000005.1, from coordinate 22,454 downwards.
AGGAGGGCATCGAAGTGGTCACCGTGGAGGTGGTGGGCGCCAAGAAGTCGCCGACCATCCGCGTGTACATAGACACGCCCGAGGGCGTGAGCTTCGACGAACTCTCGCAGGCCCAAAGCTGGATAGACGGCATCGTCGAGCAGCTGGACCCGTTCCCGGGCGCCTACATGCTGGAAGTGTCGTCGCCGGGCATCGACCGGCCGCTGCGCACGCTGGAGCACTTCGAGCGCTTCGCGGGCGAGCAGGCCGTGGTGAAGCTGGCGTCGCCCTTGGACGGGCGCGCCACGTTCACGGGCGCGCTGGCTGGCGTGAGGAACGGCCTCGTGCTCATGGAGTGCGACGGCGCGGCCTTCGAGCTGCCTTACGATCAGGTGAAACGCGCCCATCTCAAGGGCACTGTGGACTTCAGCAGGAAATAGAGAGGAAGCGGACGGAGCATCATGGCAACTTCTGAACTTATCGCGGCATTGCAGGCCCTGGCCCACGAGCGCAAGATCGACGAGTTCTACCTCATCGAGCGCTTGGAGGACTCGCTGGCCAAGAGCTACCAGCATATCCTCGACCTGGAGTGGGACGCCCGCGTGACCATCGACCGCAACACCGGCAAGATCTACGTCTACGAGCTGGTGCCCGTGGGCGAGCCGCGCGAGGAAGTGGACGAGGAGACCGGCGAGGTGGAGCTCGTATACGACGAGTTCGAGGAGCGCGACGTCACCCCCGACGACGTGAGCCGCATCGCCGCGCAGAACGCGAAGAGCGTCATCAACGCCATCGTGCGCGAGGCGGGCCGCAAGTCCATCTACGAGGAGTTCTCCGACCGCGTGGGCGACCTGGTCACCGGCACGGTGCTGCAGGGAACGCCCGACTTCACCATCATCAAGATACGCGACGGCGTCGAGGCCGAGCTGCCGCACTACGACACCAAGCGCTTCCCAGGCGAGCGCAACGAGCGCCCGTCCAACGAGCACTACCGCCACAACCAGCGCCTGAAGGTGCTCATCATCGACGTGCGCGACCCCTCCGACGAGGAGACCCGCGCCCGCGGCGAGGCTGCGCGCCCGCCCATCGTGGTGTCGCGCACCCACCCCGACCTCATCCGGCGCCTGTTCGAGATCGAGGTGCCCGAGATCTACGACGGCATGGTGGAGATCAAGTCCATCGCCCGCGAGCCCGGCGCCCGCTCGAAGGTGGCCGTGGTGTCGCGCGAGAGCAACCTCGACCCGGTGGGCGCCTGCGTGGGCCCCAAGGGCAGCCGCGTGCGCATGGTGGTCGAGGAGCTGCGCAACGAGCGCGTGGACGTCATCCAGTGGAGCGATGACCCGGCCGCCTACGTGGCCAACGCGCTGTCGCCGGCCAAGGTGAGCCACGTGACCATCGACGAGGACAACCACTACGCCACCGTGGTGGTGCCTGACGACCAGCTGTCGCTGGCCATCGGCAAGGAGGGCCAGAACGCCCGCCTGGCCGCGCGCCTGACCGGCTGGCACATCGACATCAAGTCGACGAGCTTCGCCGGCGAGCCGCTGGTGAGCGACAACGTGCTGATAGACGAGGAGGAAGGCGCCGACGACGAGTTCTGCGCCTACGTGTCGGAGGACGGCACCCGCTGCCGCAACCATGCGCGCCCGGGCAGCCGCTTCTGCGGCATCCACCAGGAGGGCCAGGAAGAAGCGGGGCAGGAGTAGCCGCATGGCCCCCGACCGCGTGCCCACCCGCTGCTGCGTGGCCTGCCGGGCCCAGGCGCCCAAGGACAGCCTGCTGCGCATCGTGCGAGACGCGGAAGGGGCGGCGGCCTTCGACCCCACGGGGCGGGCTGCGGGCCGCGGGGCCTATGTGTGCTCGGCGGCGTGCTTCGAGCGGGCGCGGGAGCGCCGGCTGCTGGAGCGGGCGCTGCGGTGCCGCTTGGGCGATGAGGACTACGAGCGCGTGGCCGAGGGGCTGCGGGGCGCTCTGGAGAGATTGAGCAAGACTGAGGAGTAGCAGATGGCGAATATGCGCGTACATGACTTGGCCAAAGAGTTCGGCATGCAGAACAAGGAGCTGCTTGAGCGCCTGCAGGCCCTGGGCATCGCTGCCAAGTCGCACGCCAGCGTGCTGACCGAGGCCGACGTGGAGAAGGTCCGCGAGAACCTCGATCCCGAGATCAAAGAGCGCGCCGGTCAGCTCGATTCCGACGAGGCTGCCGAGCTGAAGGCCCAGAAGGAAGCCGAGGCCGCCAAGAAGGCCGAGGAAGAGGCCGCCCGCAAGGCTGCGGTGGAGAAGGAGCTCGCCGAGCGCGAGGCTGCCCGTGCGAAGCGCGAGGACAGCGCGCCCAAGGACGACGGCGCCGAAGCCGAGGCCAAGGCCGCGCCGGCAAAGAAGAAGGCGCCGGCCAGCTCGGGCTTCGAGAGTCTGATGGACCAGATAGAGTCCGAGAAGGAGCGCGCCGCGCGCGAGAAGGCCGAGGCGGCTGCCCGGGCGCGTGCCGAGAAGGCCGCGGCCGAGGTGGCCAAGAAGCAGGCGGTGGAGCAAGCCCTGCGCGAGCGCGGGCGCAAGGGCAAGGCCGCATCTGCTGCGAGCGAGGCTCCGAAGGCCCATGCCGCCGCACCGGCTCCCAAGAAGGCCAGCTTCGACTCGCTGCTCTCGCAGATCGAGGCCGAGAAGCAGCGCATCGAAGCTCAGAAGCAGGCTCGTGGCGGCGCTGCGGCCGACGCCAAGGGCGGCAAGGGCAAGCGCGGCAAGCGCAGCCAGGTGGTGCCCGAGCTGGAGGCCCAGCAGGGTGCCGACAGCGGCGACCGCTACGCGCAGATGGCCGTGCAGGCCGAGAAGCTCCAGCGCGACAAGGTGCTGGCCGAGGCCCGTGCTGCCGTGGAGGCGGCCACGTCCCATGAAGGGGAGGGCCGCCGCAAGAAGCGCAAGGAGAAGCGCGAGGCCGAGGCTCGCGAGCGCGCCGAGATGGAGGCCCTGGAGAAGGGCCTCGATCCCACGCTGGTGCTCGACGAGTCGGTGGTGGAGATCCCGCAGGGCGCCACGGTGGCGAAGTTCGCCGAGCACCTGGGCGTGCAGCCCAACGACGTCATCAAGCGCCTGTTCATGCTGGGCCAGGTGCTGACCCTCACCCAGTCCATGAGCGACGAGCTCATAGAGCTGGTGGCCGACGACCTGGGCCGCAAGGTGCGCGTGGTGTCGCCCGAAGAGGAGTACGCCGTGGTGTACAACGACACCGAGGCCGACCTGAAGCCCCGTCCGCCGGTGGTCACGGTCATGGGCCATGTCGACCATGGCAAGACGTCGCTGCTCGACGCCATCCGCGACACGGGCGTCGCCGAGGGCGAGGCCGGCGGCATCACCCAGCACATCGGCGCTTCGGTGGTCAACATCAAGGGTCGCCAGATAACCTTCATCGACACCCCGGGCCACGAGGCGTTCACCGCCATGCGCGCCCGCGGCGCCCAGGTGACCGACGTCATCGTGCTGGTGGTGGCGGCTGACGACGGCGTCATGCCTCAGACCATCGAGGCCATCAACCACGCGAAGGCGGCCGAGGTGCCCATCGTGGTGGCCGTGAACAAGATAGACAAGGCCGGCGCCACGCCCGACCGCGTGCGCCAGGAGCTGGTGGAGTACGAGGTCATCCCCGAAGAGTGGGGTGGCAAGAACATGTTCGTGGACGTGTCGGCCAAGCAGCGCCTGCACATCGACGAGCTGCTGGAGACCATCCTCCTGCAAGCCGACGTGCTGGAGCTGAAGGCCAACCCTGACGCCGAGGCGTCCGGCTTCGTCATCGAGGCGAACCTGGACAAGGGCCGCGGCCCCGTGGCCACGGTGCTCATCCAGCGCGGCACGCTGCGCACCGGCGACGCCGTGGTGGCAGGCACGTCCTATGGCCATGTGCGCGCGCTGGTCAACCCGCGCGGCGAGCACGTCTCCGAGGCGCGCCCGGCCGATCCGGTGGAGATCCTGGGCCTGAACTCGGTGCCCACCGCCGGTGACGAGTTCCGCGTGTTCGAGGACGAGCGCGACGCCCGCAAGCTGGCCGAGGAGCGCGCCCTGCGCGAGCGCTTGGCGGCTCATGAGACCACCAGCCACATGAGCCTGGACGACCTGTTCAGCCGCATCGAGGAAGGCAAGCAGACCGACCTGAACCTCATCGTGAAGGCCGACGTGCAAGGCTCCATCGAGGCGCTGCGCGATGCGTTCGACAAGATGGACCAGTCGGAGGTGCGCATCAACATCGTGCACTCCGCCGTGGGCGGCATCACCGAGACCGACGTCACGCTGGCGGCGGCATCGGATGCCATCATCATCGGCTTCAACGTGCGCCCGACCGGCAAGAGCCGTCAGCAGGCCGAGAAGGAGAAGGTGGACATCCGCCTGTACCGCGTCATCTACCAGGCCATCGAGGACATCAACGCCGCGCGCGTGGGCCTGCTGTCGCCCGACATCGTCGAGGAGGACACCGGCATCGCCGAGGTGCGCGAGACCTTCAAGGTGCCCAAGGTGGGCACCATCGCCGGCTGCTACATCGTGGACGGCGAGATAAGCCGTGACGACAAGGTGCGCATCGTGCGCGACGGCACCGTCATATTCGAGGGCGCCATCGACTCGCTGCGCCGCTTCAAGGACGACGTGAAGTCGGTGAAGCAGGGCTACGAATGCGGCATCGGCCTGGAGAAGTTCCAGGACATCAAGGTGGGCGATACTATCGAGGGCTACGTGGTCAAAGAGGTCGAGCGCACGGAGTAAGGCTTCCCGTGGCGGGCATCTTGCGATTCAGGACCTGGGGGGGGCTTCGCACACGGCGCGTCAAGGCCGCTTAGCTCAGCCCTCCAGAACCTTCAACGCAATATGCTCCGCCACGGAAACCCTGAGGGCCGTACCAAGGCTCCCGTGACGGACATCTTGCGATAGGGCCGTTTTCAGCAAGGAGAATCCAATGACCAAACAAGGGAATCGCAAGGTCAACGAGCAGGCGCGCGAGGTCATCGCGAGCATCCTGCTGTTCGAGCTCTCCGACCCGCGGCTGCAGATGGTCACCATCACCGGCTGCGACGTGAGCTACGACCGCAGCGTGGCCACCGTCCACTACACCACCGACCCGGCGGACTACGCGGCGGCCGAGGCTGCCTTCGAGCAGGCCAAGGGTCGCATCCGCTCGCTCATGGCGAAGAAGCTCTCCTGGCGCGTGGCGCCCGAGCTGCGCTTCAAGCTGGATACCTCGGTTGACGAGGCCGAGGCCATCTCCATCGCGCTGAACGCCGAGCGCGACCGCGCCCAGCAGCAGGTGGTCGAGGGAGCCCTCGACCAAGGCGCCGAGCTCTAGGGCGCTGCCATGGCCGCCACTCCCCAGACCAACACGACGCTTCCCGCCATCGCCGCCGCGCTCATGGAACATGAGCGCTTCTGCATCTGTGGGCACCTACACCCCGACGGCGACTGCCTAGGGTCGCAGCTGGCCCTGGCGGCGGCGCTGCGGCGCGCGGGCAAGCAGGTCCACACGCTGCTGGCCGATGACGAGCTGCTGGACGGCCGCTTCGCCTTCCTGCCTGGCTTCGACGGGCTCGTGCGCGCCGAGGGCTTCGACGAGCCCTTCGATGTGTTCGTGGCGGTGGATGTGCCCACCACCGAGCGCTTGGCCGCGGCAGCCGCCGTGCATGGCCGCGCGCCGCTGGCGGTGACCATCGACCACCACGCCGTCGACACGCGCATGGCCCAGCTGAGCTACACCGACCCCGACGCCGCCTCCACCACCGTGCTCGTGTGGGAGCTGGCGGGGCTGCTGCCCATCGAGCGCGGGGCCGACGTGGCGCTGTGCGCCTTCACGGGGCTGGTCACCGACACCGGCCGCTTCCAGTACCAGAACACCGACGCCGCGGCCCTGGCTGCGGCGGCCGAGATGGTGCAGGCCGGGGCCGACCCGGCGCTCGTCGCGCGCGAGGTGTACCAGCAGCGCAGCCTGGCCTCGGCGAAGCTCGAGGCGCTGGCCCTGGGCCGCATGGAGCTCTTGGTGGGCGGCGCGGGCGCGCTTTCGTGGGTAGCCCGTGCCGACATGGAGGCGTGCGCCGCCGACAAGTCGGACACCGAGCCCCTCATCGACGCCCTGCGCAACATCGCCGGGGTGCGCGTGGCCTGCATGCTGCGCGAGGAGCAGGGCATCGTGCGCGGCAGCCTGCGCGCCAAGGACGGCACCGACGTGGCCGCGGTGGCGCGCGAGTTCGGCGGCGGCGGCCATCGCGCGGCGGCCGGCTTCACCTTCCAGGGCACCCTCGACCAGGCGCGGGCGGCGCTTTCGGCGCGCCTGTCGCAGCTGCTGGGTGCTTAGGGCGCGAGCGGCGGCTGGCCTGTGAAGCGCGGCGAATCGGGACTCAACCTGGTCATCGGCGTGGCGAAGCCCGTCGGCATGACCTCCCATGACGTGGTGTCGCGGGTGCGGCGCATCCTGGGCGAGAAGCGCGTCGGCCACACCGGCACGCTGGACCCGCTGGCCTCGGGCGTGCTGCCGGTATGCGTAGGCAGCGCCGCTCGGTTGAACCCGTACCTGACCGCCGAGGACAAGCGCTACGAGGTGGCCGTGGCCTTCGGCGCCGCCACCGACACCGACGATGCCCAAGGGCAGGTCATCCGCACCGGCGCGGTGCCGGCACGCCTCTACGACGAGGGGTTCGCCCGGCAGTTCGTGGCGGGCCTGGTGGGCCGCTCGCGGCAGTTGCCGCCGGTGTATTCCGCCATCAAGGTGAACGGCAAGAAGGCGTGCGACGAGGCGCGCAAGGGCAACGTGATAAGCATCGAGCCCCGCGACATCGAGGTCTACGGCGCCCAGCTGCTCGGCATCGACGATGACGGCGGGGAAGGGGGCCTGCGCTGGCACGTGGCCTTCCACGTGTCGAAGGGCACCTACATACGCGCCCTCGTGCGCGACATGGGAAACGCCCTGGGCTGCCCGGCCCATGTGGCGGCCCTGGAGCGCACGGCTTCGGGCGCCCTCGAGCTGGCCGATTGCCTGAGCCTCGAAGCGCTGGAGCAGCAGGGGGCGCGGGCGGCCATCGACCCGGTGGCCTTGCTGGGGCTGCGGTTCGCCTTCCTTGGCGGCGCGGCCGAGAAGGCGGTGTCGAACGGCGCGCCGCTGCCCGTGGGCGCGCTGGAGCTGTGCGAGCGCAACCGGCGCGGAGCCGAGGCGGAGCTCTGCGCCTGCACCTCGGGAGTGGTGGACAGCCCGGCTGCTCCCGCCCCGGGCGAGCTGGTGGCCCTCGTGGCCCAGAACAAGCTCATGGCGCTGTACGAGCATGACGAGGCAGCGGCGCGATTCAAGCCGCGCTGCGTGTTCCAAGGAGGCATAATCCGTGGCTCAGGTATCTAAGCTCGACGGCGGCTTCGACCGCAGCCTGTTCGAGGACGCGGCCTGCGCCTTCGGCGTGTTCGACGGCGTGCACCTGGGGCACCAGGCCATCATCGAGGGCATGGTTCGCACGGCGCGGGCCGACGGCGGCAGCGCCGTGGTGATGACCTTCGACATCGACCCCGACGAGGTGTTCGTGCCCGGCTTCAAGAAGCTCATGCCCAACGAGGCGCGCATCGAGGCCCTGGCGGCATCGGGGGCCGACGCGGTGGTGGTGCTGCCGTTCACGGAGCGGCTGCGCAGCTTGGACCCGCAATCGTTCCTCGAGCGCACCTTCGGCAACACCATGCTGGGCTCCATGCACGTGGGGCGCGACTTCCGCTTCGGCTGCAAGGCTAGCGGCACCGTGGACGATTTGCGCCTGTGGGCCGACAAGTCGGGCGCTGCCGTCTACGCCTACGAGCTGGAGGAGCAGGATGGGTCGCCCATCACCTCCACCCGCATCCGCGCGGCCCTGGCGGCGGGCGACGTGGCCACGGCTGCGGCGCTGCTCGGGCGCCCCTACGCGCTGACGGCCCAGGTTGACCATGGGCGCGGCGAAGGGGCCGGGTTCGGCATCCGTACGGCCAACCTGCGCGTGCCCGACGACCTGTGCGCCGTGGGCGAGGGGGTGTACGCCGGCTACGCGCTGGTGGACGGCGCGCGCTACAAGGCGGCGGTCAACGTGGGCTTGGCGCGCACCTTCGAGGAGGCGGCGCGCGACAACCTTGAGGCGCATCTGCTCGACTTCGAGGGAGACCTGTACGGCAAGCCCCTTGAGGTGCAGTTCGTCGAATGGCTGCGGCCCCAGCGCACCTTCGGCTCGACCGACGAGCTGGTGGCCACCATCACTGCCAACATCGATTGGGTGCGCGAGAACCTGTAGCGCTGCGGGCTGCGCGAGGGCAGGAAGGGCGGCGCTGCTCGGCGCCCTGCGCTGCCAGGCGCCGCGATGCGCCCTCGATCGCCCAGCGAACCTTCGTCGCCTCAGCCCCTCTGCCCGAACAGGCTGCCGTACTGCACGATGGCATAGGCTTGCAGGGCATCGGCCACGCCGCCATCCTGGTCGAACCAGTACCACTGTCCATCCGGCGCCAGGTAGCCGTTCATGTTGATGGCAGGCACCTGCTGCCGCAGCGCCTGCAGGAACCCGAAATGCTCGCCCATGGGCAGGCCGCAGGCTTCGAGCAGGGTCGCGCCCAGGTAGTTCAGGCTGGTGGTGCCCCCGGCGACCGTGGCGGGGTCGGCCATCCCCAGGCTGCGCGCCGCAGCGTTGCCCCAGATGAGGTACGGCGTGCGGAAGCGCTCCTGCACCTGCTCCAGCGGCACGCCCTCCACCGCCGTGCCGTAGGCGCGCTCGAACAGGTCGTTGGCGAAGCCTGGCTGATGGTCGCCGAAGAAGCACACCACCACCGGGTCAGGCTGCTGGTCGAGCTGGTCCATGAGGTAGGCCAGGTCGCGCTCGCTGGCTGCCATGCAGCTGGCGAACTCGTCCATCTCGGTGGTGCGGAACGCGTCGCGGTCGAGGGCGAGGCGCTGCTCGTCGGGCACGAGGGCCGGGTCGTAGCCGCCGTGGTTCTGTATGGTCACGTCGAACACGAACTGCGGGCCGTCTGCCTCGTCGAGCATGGCCAGCGCCAGGTCATAGGTGGCGCGGTCGCTCACCAGGCCGCGGAACAGGCTCTCATCGTAGCCAGGCTGCGACTTGAACGTAGCTATGTCGTCGAAGGCGTCGAAGCCCAGTTGCGCGTACACCGCGTCGCGGCGCCAGTTCGACCCCTCGGCGGGGTGGATGGCCCGGGTGCGGTACCCCAGCTCGCCGAAGGCGCGCGGCAGGCTGTCGGCGTCCTTGAAGCCGTAGAGCACGTAGGGGTACACGCCGCCGCCCAGGTTGCCCAGCGATGCGCCGGTGAGGAACTCGAATTCGCTGTTGCAGGTGCCGCCGCCCAAGGCCGACACCACCACCGACCCGCCGATGGCCGCCCGGCCCATCAAACTGTTGGCCAGCGATGTCTCGATGTTGGAGCCTTCGAGCCCCGGGTAGGCCGAAAGGTCGGAGAACGTCTCGTCCATGATGGCGATGACGTGGGGCAGCGCGCCTTCCGCGCCATCAGGTGCCGGGCTGCCGCCTTCGGGGTCGCCCGAGGCGATTAGGGCGCCGGCTGCGCGCAGCTCGGCAGCGTAGGCGGGGGAGTAGCCGGCTGGCGGCTCGGGGGCTATCTCCTGCATGCGCTCGAGGAAGCACAGCGCCGTGCCCTGGCGCTCGTAGGAGCCGCGCACGTCCCATACATCCACCTCGCACTCGGCATCGACGGCGATGTCGGCCTGGGAGTACAGCCCGAAGGCCCCGACGGCCACGAGCGCCGCCGCGCCCAGGTTGCAGAGGACGCGTGCCGTGCGCTCGCCCCGCACCGGCGCCTTGCCGGTCGGCCGCGGCCCCAGCAGCTTCGCCAGCACGAGGCCCCAGCCAGCGGCCAGCGCCGCAGCCAGCATCATGGGGCCAGTGGGCCAGAACGAGTACCCGCCGCTCACGGCGGCAGCCGTGCCCAGGGCGAACAGGTCGGCCGGCACGATGGGCTGGCCCTTGAACAGCGTCACGTAGCCGTTCGCCACGCCGGCCAGCAGGCAGGCGCCCACGAACGCCATGGCCGCCGTGCGGGTGCGCTGGCCTGCCAGGTACGCCACGGCGAACAGCAGGCCGAGCGCCGCCAGGTTCCAGGCCAGGTGCTCAGGTGAAAGGCTGGGCAGCGCGCCGGCCAGCGGCAGCTCGAGCACGGCGAACCCCACCAGCACGCTGCCCACGGCCACGGCGGCCTCTCGCAAGGCGCCCGCCACGCGCCATGCGGCGGCCGTCCCCGCTGGGCGGGGCGCCTGCCCGGTGGCGCCGGGCTCGTCAGGCGTATGCGGCCTCGTGGCGGTCAACGGCGCCTTCCTCGCGTCTTCTCTACCTATATATGAAGCTGCCGCACAGATGCGGCCTCCTGTATTCTACCGCCTGCGGGGCTTGCGGGCATCTGGCCCGCGCGGCGGCATAAAAAACCCGGTTACCGCGTGCCTTCCGCCCGCTTCTCAAGTAGAATGGACGAGCTGCGGCCTACGCGGAGCGACGGCGCGTTCCCCGTAGGTCACAGTGCGTCAAGGAAGGAAAGGAAGAGGAGGCAGAAAGTGACGACTACTGTCGCGTGGCTTGCTCCCGTATGCGCGTTGATCGGCATCGTGGTGGCGGCCTACCTCGGGAACTGGGTGCTTCGCCAAGACCCAGGCTCCGAGAAGATGAACAGCATCTCTGTGAAGATCCAGCAGGGTGCCAAGGCGTTCCTGATGAGCGAGTACAAGCTGCTCGTCATCTTCATGGTCGTGGTGGCCGTGCTCATGGCCGTGGCGCTGTCGTGGGTGACGGCTGTCGCGTTCATCACGGGCGGTGTCATGTCGGCTGCGGCCGGCTACGTGGGCATGCATGTGGCCACGCGCGCCAACACCCGTACCGCCCATGCGGCCGAGGAATCGGTGGCGCGAGCGCTCAACATCAGCTTCAAGTCGGGCCTGACCATGGGCCTGTGCGTGGCCTCGTTCGCGCTCATGGGCCTTTCGCTGTGGCTCATCCTACTCGTGTTCGGCGTGAACGTGCTCGATGCCGAGCTCATGCATGAGAACATCGGCATGGTCGAGGGCTTCGCCACCGGCGCTTCCGCCGTGGCCCTGTTCGCCCGCGTGGGCGGCGGCATCTACACCAAGGCGGCCGACGTGGGTGCCGACCTGGTTGGCAAGGTGGAGGCCGGCATCCCCGAGGACGACCCGCGCAACCCCGCCACCATCGCCGACAACGTGGGCGACAACGTGGGCGACGTGGCCGGCATGGGCGCCGACCTGTTCGAGAGCTACACCGGCTCCATCCTGGCGCCGACCATCCTGGCCGTCACCTTCGGCAGCCTGGGCGGCTACTTCGCCACCGGCGACTTCGTGTGGGCCATCGTGACCCCGGTCATCATCGCCGCGTGCGGCATCATCACGTCCATCATCGGCCTGGCAGCGGTGCGCACCAAGGAAGGCGCCGACCTGCACAAGGCGCTCAACCGTGGCACCTACCTGGCTGCCGGCATCGAGATCGTGGTCATCTTCGTGCTGTTCTTCATCTGGAACGGCCAGTCCGTCGATGCCCAGCCGCTGTGGCTGTTCGGCAGCGTGCTGTGCGGCCTCATCGCCGGCCTTGCCATCGGCAAGATCACCGAGTACTTCTGCTCTGACGCGCACAAGCCCGTGCAGAAGATAGCCGAGGCGGCCGAGACCGGCCCGGCCACCGTCATCATCGAGGGCATCAGCACCGGCATGCTGTCCACCATCGCGCCCATCGTGCTGGTGGCGCTCGCCATCATCGGCGCGTTCCTGTTCGGCAACATGGCCTTCCCGGCGGCGGCTGCGGCCGGCATCGAGAACGGCATCGCCGTGGGCCTGTTCGGCGTGGGCCTGGCGGCCACGGGCATGCTGTCCAACACCGCCATCACCATCGGTGTGGACGCCTACGGCCCTGTGGCTGACAATGCGGGCGGCATCGCCGAGATGGCCGGCCTGCCCGAGGAGGTGCGCGACCGCACCGACGCGCTGGACGCCGTGGGCAACACCACCGCGGCCATCGCCAAGGGCTTCGCCATCGCCAGCGCTGGCCTGGCGGCCATATCGCTATTCGTGTCCTTCCAGGCCACGATGCACCATTACATCCCCGACTTCGAGCTGACGCTCACCGACCCGCTCATCGTGGCGGGCGTGTTCGTGGGCGCCATGATGCCGTTCATGTTCGCCGCGCTCACCATGGGCGCCGTGTCCCGTGCGGCCCATGCCATGGTCGAGGAGGTTCGCCGCCAGTTCCGCGAGATCAAGGGCATCATGGAGTACGAGGCCGAGCCCGAGTACGACAAGTGCGTGGCCATCTCGACCTCCAGCGCTCTGCGCGAGATGATGGTGCCGGGCATCCTGGCGGTCGTCGTGCCCATCGCCATCGGCTGCATCGACCCGGCCATGCTGGGCGGCTTCCTGGCTGGCGCCGTGGCCACGGGCATGCTCATGGCCATATTCATGTCCAACGCCGGCGGCGCGTGGGACAACGCGAAGAAGTACATCGAGCAGGGCTTCCATGGCGGCAAGGGCTCCGAGGCCCACAAGGCTGCCGTCGTGGGCGACACCGTGGGCGACCCGTTCAAGGACACCTCCGGCCCGTCGATGAACATCCTCATCAACCTGATGACCATCGTGTCGCTGACCTTCAGCCCGCTGTTCATCATGATCCAGACCATGCTGTAGGCTGCCCCTGCGCGAAGCTCTCTTGCAGCACGTAGTGGCATACACCGACGGCTCTGCGAAAGGCAACCCCGGCCCGGGAGGGTACGGGGTTGTCCTTTCCTGCGCGCTTTCGAGCGGGCGCGAGGCCCATCGCGAGATGTCGGCGGGCTTCCGCCGCACCACCAACAACCGCATGGAGCTGCTGGCGGTCATCGTGGCGCTGGAATCGCTCAAGCGGCCGTGCCGGGTGACGCTGTTCTCCGATTCGCGCTATGTGGTGGATGCGGTGGAGAAGCGCTGGCTGGAAGGCTGGCAGCGCAAGGGCTGGAAGACGGCGGGGAAGCAGCCGGTGAAGAACGTCGATCTGTGGCAGCGGTTCCTTAAGGCCCGCGAGCCGCACGAGGTGGAGTTCCGCTGGGTGAAGGGCCATGCGGGCACGCCGGGTAACGAGCGCTGCGACGCGCTGGCCCAGACGGCGGCCGACGCGCCGGGGCTCCCGCCCGACGAGGGCTTCGAGGGCTGAGCCGCTCCCGCCATGCAATCCTCGCGATCCAACCGCTGCCTCCACGCATGGTGTAGCGCGCTCGCCTTGCGCTTTCCTGGGGGGGCATGGCGCACAGGACGGCCCATGTCGGGGAGCGCATGCGGCTTTAACAGCATGCAAAAAGGCTGCCCGATGGGGCAGCCTTTCTCGTTCGTGGAGCCAGCGACAGGAATCGAACCCGCAACCCACTGATTACAAATCAGTTGCTCTACCGTTGAGCCACGCTGGCAAAGCACAAGCATATCTTACCAGAACGGCTCCGAGACAGGGTAGGGTGGAGCAGGGTCGCGGGCTGTTGGGTCGCCGCGTGCAGGGCAGCCGAGCGCGCCCTGCCCCCTTCCGCAGCGGCTCCCTGGTAGAAGCCCTCGTTAGGCACGCCGTGCTAGCAGAAGCCCTCGCCTGGCACGCCGTATTCGGCATAGTAGGCGCTCATGGCCTCGCGCATGGCGTCGTCGATGACCACGCGGCCGCGCACCTCGCGCCCCGTGAGGGCCTCGGCCACGTCGGCCATGGTGACGATGGCCGCGCAGGGCATGCCGTAGCGCTCGCTCACCTCGTCCAGCGCGCACTTCACGCCGCCCTTGCCCACCTCCAGGCGGTTGAGGGACACCATGAGCCCCACTACCTCGACGTCGGCTGCGGCCTTGAGCAGGGGGAACGTCTCGTCGATGGACTTGCCCGATGTGGTGACGTCCTCCACCATGACCACCTTGTCGCCGTCGTGCAGCTCGCAGCCCAGCAGGTTGCCCGCGTCGGCGCCGTGGTCCTTCGCCTCCTTGCGGTTCGAGCAGTAGCGCGCCTGCTTGCCGTAGAGCTCTGACAGGGCCATGGTGGTCACCACCGAAAGCGGTATGCCCTTGTAGGCTGGCCCGAACACCACGTCGAAGCCCAGCCCGAAGCGCTCGTTGATGGCCTGGGCGTAGTAGAGCCCCAGGCGGTGCAGCTGCTCGCCGGTGACGTAGGCGCCGGCGTTCATGAAGAAGGGCGACTTGCGGCCGCTCTTGAGGGTGAAGTCGCCGAACTTCAGCACGTCGCTTTCCACCATGAACTCGATGAACTCCTGCTTGTACGCCTCCATGGGCCCTCTCCGTCCTCTCGCGCGTATGCTGTGCCCCCTATCTTACCAGCGGGCGGCCGCCCGTGCGCCCGCAGCGGCCGATGCGGCCCATCGCGCCGTGGTATGATGGCGGGAAACGGCACCGCCCAGCAGGAAGGAGCAGCAGCGCCCATGGCGACGTTCATCGCGCACTACGTATCGCCCGAAGGCTCGAAGGCCCGCGCCAAGGGCACCTTCGAGTTCGAGAGCGAAGGGCGCCTGGGCACGAAGGCTCTGGCCCACGAGGCACGGCTGAAGATGCTCGAGCTGTTCGGATCCGAGGCGGTATCGTGGGCCATCGACGACATCAAGCGCAAGAAGGCGCGCGAGCAGCAGGCCGCAGGCCAGATGGAGCTCGACTTCCGCGCCCCGAAGCGCACCCGCCGCGCCAAGCGCGAGTACTGGTAGCGCGCTCGGCAGACGCGCGGGCCTGCGCCTTGCGCCCCGCACCCATGGAAAGGACCTACGCGATGGAATCGACCGACGAGAAGTTCCTGCAAGCCATCTTGGAAGCGCCTTCGCCTACCGGCTGCGAGGAGCCGGTGGCGGCCCTCGTGCGTGAGCGGCTGGGCGGCGCGGCCACGACGGTGGAGACCGACGTCATGGGCTCGGTGCACGCCACGCTGGAAGGCGACCCGGCGCGGCCCAGCTGCATGCTGTCGGTGCACATGGACGAGATCGGCCTCATGGTCACCTACATAAGCGACGAGGGCTTCCTCTCGTTCGCCGCCGTGGGCGGCGTGGACGCGGCGGTGCTGCCCGGCATGCGCGTGGACGTGCACGCGACGGGCGGCGTGCTGCGGGGCGTGGTGGGCCGCAAGCCCATCCACCTCATAGAAGCCGACGACCGCAAGTCCATCACGCCGCTGAGTAAGCTCGTCATCGACCTGGGCATGCCGGGCGACGCCGTGCGCGAGGCGGTGCGCGTGGGCGACGTGATGACCTTCGGCGTGGGCTTCGAGCGCTTCGGCCAGGGCATGGCCGTGTCGCGCGCCTTCGACGACAAGTGCGGGGTGTTCATCGCGTGCCGCGTGCTGGAGCGCCTGGCGGCTTCGGGCAAGCCCCACGGCACGTTCACCGTGGCGGCCACCGTGCAGGAGGAGATAGGCACCCGTGGCGCCATCACGAGCGCCTACGGCATAGCCCCGCAGGTGGCGCTGGCCTTCGACGTCACCCATGCCACCGACTACCCGGGCATCGACAAGTCGCGCTACGGCGACATCCGCTGCGGGGGCGGCCCGGTCATCGCGCGCGGCCCCAACATCAACCCGCACGTGTTCGAGCGCCTGGTGGCCGCCGCCGAGGCCGAGGGCGTGGCCTACCAGCTAGAGGCCGAGCCCAGCGTCACCGGCACCGACGCGCGCTCCATCCAGGTGTCGCGCGGCGGCATAGCCACGGGCCTGGTTTCGGTGCCGCTGCGCTACATGCACACGCCCACCGAGGTGGTCGCGCTGGACGACGTCGAAGGCGCCGTTGCGCTGCTGACCCGCTTCGTGGAGGACCTTGACGAAGCGACAACGTTCATCCCCGGGCTGTGACCGCGCCCGGCGCGGGTGCGCTATCATCGTTGCTGACCAGATGAATTCGCTCTGGAAGGGGAAGCCATGCCAGCCAAGCAAGGGCGCGACATAGCGAAGAACCGCCGCGCCTTCCATGACTACGAGGTGCTCGAGACGTTCGAGGCCGGCATCGAGCTGGCCGGCACCGAGGTGCGCAGCCTGCGCGACAACAACTGCCAGCTCACTGATGCCTTCGCCTTGGTGCGCAACGGCGAGGTGTGGCTGAGCAACCTGCACATACCGCCATTCGCCAACGGCAACCTGGCCAACGTGGACCCCGACCGGCGCCGCAAGCTGCTGCTGCACAAGAAGCAGATACGCTACCTGGCGTCCAAGACCCAGGAGAAGGGCTTCGCCTTGGTGCCCTTGAAGATGTACTTCAAGGATAACGGCTTGGTAAAGGTCGAGCTGGCGTTGGCGCGGGGCAAGAAGCTCTATGATAAACGTGAGAGCATGAAGAAGCGCGACACGGCCCGCGAGATTGACCGAGCGCTGAAGGAACGCACGAGGTAAGGAGGCCCGCCATGGCTCTGGACGACGAGCTCGAGGGCATCGAGGAAGCTGGCGAGACCGAAGCTGAGCTGATAGACCAGCAGACCGAATTGGACGACTTCGAGAGCGACGAGGACGAGGTCCTGGGCGAGGAAGCCGAAGAGACCGACCTCGAGCATGCCTACGACAGCTTCTCCACCAGCAACGAGGCTGACTACGACGGCTTCGACGCCGGCTATGCCAGCGAGGAGGCCGACCTGCAGGAATCGGCGGGCATGCTGCATTCCGTGCCCGACGCCTTCCACTTGGAGGACGACCACGACCTGGAGGAGCAGGTGGTGGAGATGGAGATCGAGGACGGCGACATCTACGCGGTCATCGTCGACGAGAACGACGAGGAGATAGGCTTCGTGCTGCTGGACGACGACGGCAACGAGCAGGAGTACTACTACGTCGATGTCGAAGACGGCGAGCAGGATGAAGGCGGCGACGAGCCGGCCCACGCCGTGCGGGCGAGAGACGGCGAGACCTTCGATTTGGGCGTGCCCAAGGACGAGGTGACCGAGGGCTCGGCCGACCTGAAGGAGATATACCGCGACAGCGTCGAGGTCGTAGGGGAGCTGCGCGACACGCTGTCCGACCTGAACGAGAGCCTGTCGTTCCTGAAGAGGCGCAGGTAGGGTCGCAGGTGATGGAAACGGCCGCCCGAAAGGGCGGCCGTCGTGCATTTGGTGGAGCCGCGGAGGATCGAACTCCGGTCCATACTAAATCCTCCATGAGGCGCTACAGGCTTAGCTCGCTCTCGCAGGTTTTAAGGGCATATCGGTCAGCGAGCGGACGTCCTTGCCCCGAGTCGGTTCGATCTTAGCCTCGGCCATACCGGCTACGTGCCGAGGAGCATTCCCCTAAGGTTGACGCCTTGCCCGGATCGGGGAAGCCCCGGGCTCAGCGGATGGCGCTGTTTAAGCGGCCATGGCGAGCGGCTGATAGCTGCTCTTGAAAGTGTTGGTTTTGCCAATTAACTTGACTTCACCCCTGTTTAACGTGGAGAGGAGACCACGACCTGCTCCTCATGCCAGACTTACCATGTCGAAACCAGTCGGCCCCAGTAGTTTGGCAGGGTTCCATTCTATAGGGGCGCGTGGCGAAGTCAAGGCGCGGGCGCGACCCGTTGCGCAACGGTGGCCTTTCGCTGGCTGGCGCCGCTCGTGCAGATAATGTATCCGGCCGGGGCGGCTATAGGAACCGGCGCGGAATTTCGGTACAATAGCCCCTGTTCGCATTCGCCGCCCCGCGAAGGGGCTTCGGGGGATAAACAGGCAGGTCATGGCAAAGCATTCACTGGGAAAGCACGGCAAGGGAAAGCACGCGGCCAAGGCCCCGGCGGGGGCCCACGCCAGCGTGCCCGAGCGCACCGCAGAGGCAGCGGCACCTGAGGAGCCCGCTGCGGGCAGCCAGCAGGCGGACGATGCCGCATCGGACGCTGGCGAGACCGCTGCGCTCACGCCGCCGAGCGGCGACGCTGCCGCGCCGAAGGCTGACGACGCCCCTACGGCCGATGCGGCAGGGGACGCACCTGCCGAAGCGCCTGCTGCGGAAGGCGAGGAGGCGGCAGCTGCCCCAGTGGCGCCTTCTGCTCCCGTAGAGGCCCCCGGCAAGCATGCGGCCCCGGCAGCAGGCGGCCCTGCCCATGGTGCTGCGCCCGCCGCTGCCGCAGAGGGCGGCGCGGCCGAGGCGGCGCACCCTGGCAAGGCCAAGAAGGTTCTGCTCATATGCGGTGGCGTGCTGCTGGGCTTGCTGCTCATCGCGTACCTGGCCGGCGTGTTCGTGTTCTCCGGCCGCTTCTACCCGAACACCCGCGCGGCCTCGTTCGACCTTTCGCTCGAGACGCCCGAAGCGGTGCAGGGGCAGCTTACCGATGCGCTGGCCGGCTACGCCTTCGAGGTGCAGGGCTACGGCCTCGACATGATATTCACCGCTGACGACATCGCCATGGATCTGGATGCCGCCGCCATAGCGAACGGCATGCGGGCCAGCATGAACCCGTGGCTGTGGCCCCTGCAGGTGTGGGGCGAGCACGACGAGACGCGCGCCCTGGCTGCCACCTGCGCCACCGAGGACATCCTCGAGAAGGTGGCGCCCGAGGTGGAGGTGCTCAACGCCGACGCCACCATGCCGGTGAACGCCACCATCGCCTTCGACGCCGACAAGGGCGCGTTCGAGATCGTACCCGAGACCTACGGCTCGGCGCTGGACCCCAAGGCCATCGCCGACGAGGTAGCGCTCGGCGTGGTCACGTTCGACCCGGTCATCGCGTTGGACGACGAGTCGCTGGTGCAGCCGACGGTGTTCCGCGACGACCCGCGCCTGGCCACGGCCTGCGAGCGGGCGGACACGCTGGTGACCGCCGACCTCGACATCATGCTGGACGGCCAGGTGGCCGGTTCCATCGACCCGGTGCTCGTGGCCTCGTGGGTGACGCTCGATGCCGAGCTCGTGCCCTCCATCGACGACGGCAAGCTGACGGCTTGGACCAACGACCTGGTAGCGCGCAACTCCACGCTGGGGGCCGAGCGCACCTACACCCGCGCCGATGGCAAGGTGGTCACCGTCTCTGGCGGCAGCTACGGCTGGGCCTTCGACGGCGACGGCCTGGCCGAGCAAGTGCGCGCGGCGGTCACCCAGGGCACCAAGGGCACCATCGACCTGCCCGTCTCGCAGTCGGCCGCCCGCGTGGTCACCGACGGCAACCCCGACTGGCCGGCCCGCTACGTGGACGTCGACCTTTCCGAGCAGTACGCGCGCTTCTACGACGGCGCGGGCACCATATGGGAGACGCCCATCGTGAGCGGCAAGCCCGGCGGCTGGGAGACGCCCACCGGCGTGTGGGTGCTCAACTCCAAGGCGTCGCCCTCGAAGCTCATCGGCGAGCGCGACCCCAAGACCGGCAAGCCCGAGTACGAGACCACCGTGCAGTACTGGATGCCCTTCATCGGCAATTCCATCGGCTTCCACGACGCAACCTGGCAGAGCTCCTTCGGCGGCAATCGCTGGCGCAACGGCGCCGGGTCGCACGGGTGCCTGAACATCTCGTACAACGCCGCCCAGTCGCTCTGGGGCATCATAGGCGTGGGCGACGTGGTGGTCGTGCACTACTAGGCCCGGGAAGGCGCTGCGTGCGGCGCTCGGCTATACTCTATGACCATGGAACCGAATCCGCATAACGCAGCAGCCGCGTTCGACGATGCGCCCATCGGCCTGTTCGACTCCGGCTACGGCGGCCTTACCGTGCTGCGCGAGGTGGCGGCCTTGCTGCCCGAGGAGAACATCGTGTTCGTGGGCGATTCGGCCCGCTGCCCCTATGGTCCGCGCGACCAGCGCGACGTCGACCGCTTCGTGCAGCAGATATGCCGCCACCTGGTGGATGTTGGCTGCAAGCTCATCGTCATAGCCTGCAACACCGCCACAGCAGCCGGCCTGGCCCATGCGCAGCAGGCTTTCGACGTGCCCATCGTGGGCGTGGTGGAGCCGGGCGCGCGGGCGGCGGCCCACACGACCCGCAACCGGCGGGTGGGGGTCATAGCCACCCAGGGCACCATCGACTCGGGGGTGTACGCCGCCGCCATCAAGCACATGGACGCTGGCATGAGCGTGTTTCCCCTGGCCACGCCTCGCTTCGTGGACATCGTGGAGCATGGCCTGCGCCTGAGCGCCGACGGCGCGGCCGAGCCATCCGCCGACATTGCCGAGGTGTTCGTGCAGCCCGCCTTCGAGGAAGTGGCCCGCGAGTGCCTGGCGCCGCTCGCTACGAGCGGCATCGACACGCTGGTGCTGGGCTGCACCCATTTCCCGCTGCTGCGTGAGGTCATAGCGCGGGTGATGGGCCCGGGGGTGACGCTCGTCTCCTCGGCCGAGGAGACGGCTCGTGACGTGCATGAGATCCTCACGCGCCGCCGCGCCTTCGCCCAGCCGGGCAACCGTCCCGTGCGGGCGTTCTACACCACCGGCGACGACGTGGAGGAGTTCGCCTGCTTCGGCAGCCGCGTGCTGGACACCCCCATGGACAAGGTGGAGCATCTTGAGCTGCCGCCGCTCGTGCATTGGGTCGACCGTGCCGAGCGCGCGCAGGAAGCAGAAGGCGCCGGCACTGCTGGCGTCAACAGGGAAGGGGGCGCCGCATGACCACGGTGGTGCTGGCGACGAACAACGCGCACAAGGCCGACGAGATAGCCAATGCGCTTGACTTCGAGGGATGGCGCTTCGAGACGCTGGCCCAGGCGGGGCTCGCGTCCGACCCGGAAGAGGATGCCGGCACCTTCGAGGGCAATGCGCGCATCAAGGCCCAAGCCGCATGGGATGCTGCCCGGGCGGCGGGGAAGCGCTGCGCTGTGCTGGCTGATGACTCGGGGCTCGAGGTGGATGCGCTCGACGGCGCGCCGGGCGTGTACTCGTCGCGCTATGCTGGCGCCGACGGCGACGATGACGCCAACAACGCCAAGCTGCTGGCTGCCCTCGAGGGCGTGCCCGATGCCCAGCGCACCGGGCGGTTCGTCTGCACGCTCGTGCTGTTGGACGAGGGAGGCGCCGAGACGGTGGCCCATGGCACCGTGGAGGGCCGCATCGGCCACGAGCTGCGCGGCTCGGAGGGCTTCGGCTACGACCCGCTGTTCCTGCCCAACGCGTTCGACGGCGAGCTGACGCTGGCCGAGGTGCCCCAGGCGCGCAAGGCCGAGGTGTCCCACCGCGGCAACGCCCTGCGTGCCCTCAAGGCCCAGCTGCGAGGCTAGCTTTCTTCATTCTGGGTGCTCATCGTCATTCTGAGCGGTGGGGCCGCAGGCCCCGAAGTCGAAGAATCCAATAAAGGGGGCGGAAGCGTTCAGCTTCCGCGCCACTATTCTCATAGGCGCGGCACCAGCCATGGGTGCTCAGGTTCCACGCTTCGCTTGCGGCCCTTGCGGGCCACTGCGCTCGCTCGTTTCAGCTTTCATATGAGCTCGCTTCGCTCGCTGGGAGCAGGAGCGCTGGCACGAGTCGCCCTTGCGCCCACGCCTGGTGTCGCTTTGCTGTGAGCCTTATTCACGGGGCTTTGTTGTCTACAAGCAGAAGGCTGGGGTCACTCCGCGAGTGTAGCTGGCGCCACCATAATCGCGTTCGATATAGCCCACATAGCAGAAACTGCTTTTATAGCTTCGGTACGCCGAACGTAGCCACCAATTGGTCAACGAGGCATTGTATTTCTTGATAGCCTTATCGTTGGTGGTGGCCCCATTGTTACCTTGGTAGGCTTGATACTGAAAACGCACATAGCCAGCAATGCCGTCCAGGGCCTCTGATTCGTTGTAATTATCGAAGGAAGTTCCGTACACCTCGTACATGCTTGGCAGCCAGATGGTTTCGCCAGTAGCCTTGTCGAGATAGTCTGCCGTGGTGCCATCAACAAGCTGCTGGTATTTATCGACGGGAACGATAATCGACTGCAAGCCATTATCCAAGCTACTCATGAAGGTAGTACGCAAGCGATTCCACATAGCAGAACCTTTCCAACCTCCGTCATTGGTATCGCTCGGGTTTATTTGACACAAGAACTCGTCACCTCCCGCTGCTATGCTCTTTGTGTTGTTGTAGGCGTAGACATCCCTTGTCTGGAATGTGAGGCCGGCCTTGCCGGTGCCGTTGGACTTCGTGTCCTGGCAGATGCCGATGAGCTGGACAGGCAGGTATCCGCCATCTGTGGTCGCGCCTTCGACCTGCATCATGAAGTAAGGCCCGGGCCCTGGGTTGCCGTTGGTCATGACCTGGTTGTCGAGCCAGCCTTTGAACTGGCTGTAGTAGGTCGAGCTCGTGCCCTTGGCGGAGAGGTCGTCTGCTGCGCGCTTGATGTAGTCGAGGCCATAGACGGTGCCGTTGTCGTTGATGTAGAAGGGGTCGCCTGGGGTGGTCTTGTCTACCTCGCCGTCGGCCACGGCGAACTCGTAGCTCACCTCGGCGATGGGGGTTCGGTCGCCCTCGCTCACGCCCCCTGGGGTCACGAGGCCATGGTTCGGGGTGTCGGAGTCGCCCACCTTGTTGTCCAGGTTCAGGCGGTAGGACACGTACAGGCGCTCCTCGTCGTCGCGCTCTGTTGCTGTGGGGTCG
>CAJUQH010000004.1 GCA_910588095.1 uncultured Eggerthellaceae bacterium | reverse complement strand
TAGGATATACTTCGGGAAAAGCAGATAATCATCATACGCAAGCAGCTGTCCGCCCGCATGACGCGCTTCGAGATCGACTAGCAAAACGCAGGATCCATTCTCCAATTCACCCTGGATGCATTTGCTGGGGTTTCTTACAAGTTCCGTCAAGCTAGCATCGTCGTGCCTGTCTGTAAAATGGAGAGCCCAAAGATTCTCGTCTTCTTCATGAATGAGTTCCCCTTTATATTTGGAGCCCATTCCGGGGACATACCAATTACCATTGAACGCATTTTGTCTTATTGTCGCCATGTTGATACCTCGCCCTAAACCGTCACATTCAATTTGAGAATCATGTTTATAGATTACTTTCGTATGGTATAGCTTCTCGACCGCATTGCATTACTTGTTCTTAAGTGCATGTAGACATCATATAGACATAAAGGATGGCTTCTTGCGGGTAGGCTTGCTGTAACGACGGAATGCAAGATGCTGTTTTGCGATTGGCAACCGGGAGCTTGCGTGTTCTTTGCCGCTCTTTTAGTTGACGATAAAGCTACTGGCTGACACGTCTTGGGCATTTCGAAGCCAGCTTGCGTTTCAGGTCAGTGGTGGCCCTGTTCATTTTCCTAAAACCGTTCGCGATGCACTTTCTCCATCAGCGCCTTGTCGAACTCGCGGGGCTCGGGGTGTTCTGCTGGCATGCCGAGTGAGAGGATGGCCTCGAGTTGCCATGGTTTGGGGACGTTAAGTAGCTCGGCAACGAAGTCCTGGGTCGAGCGGCCGTCGGCTGCCGTGCGCATGCGTCCCTGGACCCAGCAGCTGCACACGCCCGAGGCGGATGCCTCCAGGTGCATGCTCGCCATGACGATGGAGCAGTCCTCGACCCATGTGTCCGAAACCTCGGGGTTGCCCAGCACCGCGATGGCGGCGCCGGCGCCCGCGAGCATGGCCGCCCCCGCGTCGCGGCATTCGGCAAGTGCCGCGAGCGTCGTGCGGTCGCGCACGACGACGAGCTCCCAGGGCCTGCGCGCACGCCCCGAGGCCGACAGCAGCCCCGCGCGCACGACGCGCTCGAGCAGTTCCTGGGGCACGGGCTCGCTCGAGTACTTCCGCACGCTGCGCCGCTCGCGCATGGCGGCCAGCACGTCCACGCCGGGCTGCGACGCGAACTCGGCCTTCTCGGGCAGGATCTCGAGCCAGCAGCCGTCGGGGTCCTCGATGAAGTAGAGCCCCATGGCCTCGTTCTCGTGGCAGATGCAGCCCATCTGCCCATGGAGCGCGTGGGCCGCGTCGAAGTCGGGCACGGTGAAGGCGAGGTGCGAGTCGCGTCCGCCGTTGTCGTAGGGCTCGGTGCGCCCGCGGTTCCAGGTGAGCTCCAGCTGGAAGCCGGACCCTTCGCTTCCGATGAATGCGTTGACCCACGAGCCGTCCTCGGGACCCATGCGGCGAATCTCGGTCATGCCGAGTGCCTGCTTGTAGAAGTCGAGTGACTTCTGCAGGTCGAGCACGTGCAGGCAGCGGTGGATGGCTTTTCCGTTCACGAGGGCCTCCTTCGATGGCGCAGCTTTTCTGCAAGCCTAGCAGAACCGCGGGGCATGCGGCTAGAATGAGGGCAGCAGATTGGGGCGCGGCGGGCTTCGCACGCAGCGGTGCGGGTCGGTCGATTCGTGCGAGAGGCGGAGGCCATGGCGGTGCTGTTCATCGAGTATCCGAAGTGCTCGACATGCAAGAAGGCGAAGAAGTGGCTCGAGGGTCGCGGAGTTGCGTTCGAGGAGCGCGACGTCGTGGCGCAGAACCCGACGGCCGACGAGCTGCGGGCCTGGCGGGAGCAGTCGGGGCTGCCCCTCCGGCGGTTCTTCAACACGTCGGGAATGCTCTACCGCGAGCTGGGCGTGACGCAGCGGCTCGACGAGGGCATGTCCGACGACGAGGCCTACGCGCTGCTGGCGAGCGACGGCATGCTGGTGAAGCGGCCGCTGCTGATCGTCGACGGGGTGCCCGCGACGCCCGGCTTCCGCGAGGCGGAATGGGCAGAAGCGCTTGGCGGGGGCCGCGCAGCGTCTGCTCCGGACGCTGCGAGCTAGGCGGTCCGTCATGAGGGCCTTCATCGCACTGGAACCGTCGGAGGGCTTCGTCGAGGACGTCGCCGCCATGGCGCGCATGCTGGGCGCCGCGATGGAGGGGCGCTTCGTGCTGCGGCAGAATTACCACGTGACGCTGGCGTTCCTGGGCGACATTGGCGAAGCCCAGGTGCGGGAGGCCATGGACGCCATGGACGAGGCCTGCGCCGATGCAGCCGAGGTGCCTCTGCGCCCCGAAGGCCTTGGCAAGTTCGGGCGCGCGTCGGACGCCACGCTCTGGATGGGGCTGGCGCCCGCACCGGAGCTGGCCGGCCTCGCCAACCGCCTGCGCGAGGCGCTGGGGTTGCGCGGCGTGCCATTCGACGACAAGCCGTTCCTCCCGCACGTCACGCTGGCGCGTCGCGCCCGCCTTCCCAAGGGGCCCTTGCCGGAGCTCGCATTCCCGCTGCCGAGCGAGGCTGCTCGCATCACGCTGTTCAAATCGACGCTGTCCCGCGACGGCGCGCAGTACAAGCCTTTGTATACCGAGGAGCTGCCGTGTCCGCGGCCAGGTTGTTGTGAGGGCGTCGCCGCTGAGGCGGAAGGAGGGGATTCGGATGCTTGTTGACTGCCTGGCGGTAGGGGTTGGCAGGGTTGTGGCCAGGGGTGCAGGATCAAGGTCGTGAGCGGCGCCCTCTGCAACGCCAGCATAACCGCCGCCCGATGTGGCACAATGGGGTCATGACGGAGAATGCGGACAGAACAGCGGCCACCATGCCCCGCGAAGCTTGCCCGACGTGCCCGGTGTTCGGCCGATGCGGCGGGTGCCAGCAGCTCGGCGTGCCCTACGCCGACCAGCTGGCGGTCAAGCAGCGCGAGATCGAGGAGCTGTTCGCGCCCCTGGCCCCGGCCGACGCCTTCGCGCCCATCCTGGGCATGGACGACCCCTTCCGCTATCGCAACAAGGTCATAAGCCCCTATGCTCCCGCCCCGCGCGGGAAGGGGAAGGGCCCGGCGATTCCCCATGGCACCAAGGCGGCCAAGCTCTCGCAGCGCCCAGGGCGCGATGGTGCGACGGCCCGCGACAGCGACCGCCCTCGCGGCAAGGGCCGTGCCCGCGTCAATCAGCCCCACCGCCCGGCCATCCTCACGGGCATGTACGAGCGCGGCACCCACCGGCTCATCCCCACCGACGACTGCCTCATCGAGAACGCCCTGGCCAAGCGCGCCACGCTGGCCATCCGCGACATCATGGCGCGCCACGGCATGGAGCCCTACGACGAGGACGCGGCCAGTGGCTTCGTGCGCCACGCGGTGGTGCGCGCCGCCCAGCGCACGGGCGAGCTGCTGGTGACGCTGGCGACCAACGGCCGCGAGTTCGCCGCATCCAAGGCGTTCTGCCGCGAGCTCAAGCGCCGCGTGCCCCAGGTGACCACCGTCGTGCAGAACGTGAACACGCGCCAGACCAACGCCATCCTGGGCGCCGAGGAGCGCGTCCTCTACGGCCCCGGCTTCATCCTGGACGAGCTATGCGGGCTCACCTTCCGCATCTCGTCGCAGTCGTTCTACCAGGTCAACGCCGCGCAGGCCGAAGCGCTCTACGACGCGACCATAAGCTTGGCCGGCCTCGATGGCACCCAGGCGGTGCTCGACGCCTATTGCGGCACCGGCACCATCGGCCTGGTGGCGGCCACGCGAGGCGCGGCGCAGGTGGTCGGCGTCGATTCGGTGGCGGCTGCCATTGCCGACGCGCGGCTGAACGCCAAGCACAACGGCATCGGCAACGCGCGGTTCGTGGCGGCCGACGCCACCGATTTCATGGAGGGCCTGGCTAGGGAAGGGTCCTTGTCGCAGGCTTGGTCGCCTCAGGGCACGGAAGGGGCTGGCGCGTCGCAGGCGCCCGATGGGGAAGCCCCCGGCGCCCCCGTGCCCGAAGGCTCAGGCGGCACCTCCGCGCCCGCAGCCGCACTCGCAGCCGCCAGCGCCGCCGCATCTGCAGTCGCAACCGTGCCCGCAGGCTTCTCCGCCCCCGGCGAGCTCGTGCTGCTCATGGACCCGCCCCGCGCCGGCGCCACCGAGCGCTTCCTTGCGGCAGCCGCCACCCTGGCCCCTGCGCGCATCGTCTACGTGTCGTGCAACCCTGCCACCCAGGCCCGCGACGCCCGCACGCTGGCCGCCCACGGCTACCGCATCACGCGCGTGCAGCCCGTGGACATGTTCCCCCACACGCCCCATATCGAGAACATCTGCCTGTTCGAGCGTCGACCTGGCTGCTCGGCTTGAGGAAGGAGCGCTGCCATGTCTGACATGCCCGCTACGCCCGCCGCGTCCATCGCGCCTGACGCGCCGTCTGCGCCCGCTGGCCGCGCCGCCCACTCCGCCCACGCAACCCCCGTCATCGACCGCATGCGCCGCACCCTGGCCGAGCACCAGCTGGCCGCGCCCGACGCGGCGGTGCTGCTCATGGTGTCCGGCGGCTCCGACTCCACGGCGCTGGCCTACCTGGCCGCCGAGCTGCGCGACGCCGGCGAGCTGGGCCCTCTAGCCATGCTGCACGTGAACCACCAGCTGCGGGGCGCCGACGCCGACGGCGATGCGCAGTTCGTCGCCACGCTGGCCGAGGCGCTGGGCATCCCGCTGTTCGCCTGCGAGGTTGACGTGGCGGGCGAGGTGCAGCGCACCGGCGGCAACGTGGAGGCGGTGGCCCGCAGCGAGCGCTATCTGGCCGCCAACGAGGCCCTGCGCTCCATGGCCTTTCACGAGGGCTGCCCGCTTTCCGAGGCGCGCATCTTCACGGCCCACACTGTCGACGACCGCATCGAGAGCTTCTACATGCGCTCCATCGTGGGCACCGGACCGGGCGGCTTCCGCAGCATGCTCTATCGCAACGGCCCGGTGGCCCGCCCGCTGCTCGACGCCACCCGCGACGAGCTGCGCACTTATATAAAGGCTCGCGCCGCTGCTGCCGACGCCGCCCCGACGCCCGACGCCCCCTGCGTGCGCGACAGCCAGGGCGCGCTCTGGCGCGAGGACGCCACCAACGCCCACACCGACCGCTTCCGCGCCTACGTGCGCCACGAGGTGGTGCCCCAGGCCAAGGCGTGGAACCCGCGCATGCCCGAGAACCTGGTGCGCACCATGAACCTTATCGCCGAGGAAGACGACATGCTCGACACCATGGCGGGTCAGGCCATCGCCGCCCACGCGGTGCCCGTGGGGCAAGCTGTGCAAGGTGCGGAAGGCTCCGCCGCTCGCGGTGCAAGTGGGGAAGGCGCTGCGGAAGGCCCCAGCGGATACGCCAACGGCAGAGAAGGAGCCGCCGCGGAAGCCCCTGCCGCCGGGCCGGCCGCGCCGGGAGCCGCCTCCGCAACCCCGCTCGACGACGCCGCCTACACGGAAGGCTTCCTGCTAAAGCCCTCGTTCGGCACCGTGCCCAAGCCGCTGCAGCGGCGCGCAGCCCATCGGCTGCTGAAGGCCATGCTCGGCGCCGACGAGCGCATCGACGCCGCATCGGTGGAGGCGGTGCTCGCGGGCTTCGGCGCCACCGGCGCGCCCGTGGGCGGCTACGTGGCCAACATCCAGGGCAACCTGGCGGTGAGCGCCAACAAGAAGGGCGTGCGCGTGGAGCCCATGGCGGCCTTCCGCGCCCGGCGCAAACGCACCGAAACGCGCTAGAATGTAAGCTTGCCGGCCCGGCGCCGGCCACCCGCCCCCGAGGCCCCGTGACCGCGCGGCACGCGCAGCAGCGGGGCGGCAGAAGGGAACCTATGACGACCGAGCAGAACCCCCTGGCCCTCGAGGTCATCCTAGCCAGCGCATCGCCGCGCCGCCGCGACCTGCTGGCCGCTACCGGCATGGCCTTCACCGTGCGGCCGCCGGCCAACCCCGTCGACGAGGCGCTGGATCCCGACCAGCTGGCCATGCCCGAAGAAGCCGCCAAGAAGCTGGCCGAGCGCAAGGCGGGCGCCGTGGTCCAAGAGCTGCTGGCCGAGAACCCGGTGGGCATGTTCATGGTGCTGGGATCCGACACCATGGTGGTGAAGGACGGCGAGATATTCGGCAAGCCCCGCAACCTCGACGACGCTAAGCGCATGCTGCGCGCGCTGTCGGGCAGCGCCCACGATGTGCTCACGGCGGTGTCATGCTGGATGATAGCCGCCCCCGACCCCGAGAAGCTGTCGGTGGGCTTCCGCACGTTCGTCGACAAGAGCCGGGTGCGCTTCCGCGAGCTCGCCGACGACGAGATAGCCGATTACCTGCGCAAGGGCGAGTCGTTCGACAAGGCCGGCGCCTACGCCATACAGGGCGAGGGCGCGGCGCTGGTGGAGGGCTACGACGGCGCGCTCGACACCATCATCGGGCTGCCGGTGGGCCGCTTGCTGCGCGAGTTCCCCGAGCTGGCGCCCCAGAATGCGGCCGACGCCCCGGCCCCTTCCGCACCCGTACCCGCAGAAAGCGAGCGCGCATGATAAACGTCCCCGTGCCCAGCCCCGCCATCGCCGTGGTGGGCCGCCACAACTCGGGCAAGACCACGCTCATCGAGAAGCTCATCGCCGCGCTGGTGGAGCGCGGCCACGACGTGGGCTCCATCAAGCATCACTCCCACCTGGGCATCGAGGTGGACTACCCTGGCAAGGACTCCTACCGCCATCGTGCGGCCGGCGCCAGCGAGACGGTCATCGCGTCACCCGACCTGCTGGCGCGCATCAGCACGCTCACGGCCGAGGTGGAGTGCAAGGACATCGTGCGCTCGATGCCTGGCCACGACATCATCGTGGTGGAGGGCTACCGCAAGAGCGGCCTGCCCACCATCGAGGTCATGCGCGCGGGCAACGCCGCCGACGTCAACGTGGCCAACGCGTTCATCGAGGGCGCCCGGGCCGGCTGGTCGCTGGGCACTGACTTCATCCAGCAGGCGCGCGCCCAGGCCCAGGCGGCCGGCGGCGATCCGTTGCCGGCAGCGGTGGCCGAGGCGGCAGCCCTTGACGCCGAAGGGGCTGCGGAAGGCTCCGTCGCGGCCGACCTGGCCAACAAGCTGCCCACGGCCG
Organism: uncultured Eggerthellaceae bacterium; assembly: GCA_910588095.1. Lineage (GTDB taxonomy): Bacteria > Actinomycetota > Coriobacteriia > Coriobacteriales > Eggerthellaceae > D16-63. Next base: position 132,436 of record CAJUQH010000004.1, on the reverse strand, counting down.
AGACGGTGGCTGTGGTCACCGACATCCCCGAGGCCATCGAGGCGGCCGCCATCTTCAACATACCGGCGTTCGACTTCGATGACGTGGCGGGCATCTGCCGCTTCCTGGAGGAGCGCTTCGTGCGGCCGCGCGTGTCGGTGGTCATCCAGGCGGGCGGCGAGAGCCGCCGCATGGGCCAGTCGAAGGCCACGGTGCCCTTTGCGGGGCGGCCGCTCATCTGCCGGCTGGTGGAGCGCCTGGCGCCCGTGGCCGATGAGCTCATCATAACCACCAACGAGGGCGACAACCTGGGCTTCTTGGCCGAGATGTACCCTGATCTTGCCATCAAGCTGGTGCCCGACGCCTTCGACTTCCGCGGCGCGCTGCCCGGGCTGTACACGGCGCTGTCGTCGGCGCGCAACCCGTACGTGGCCGTGGTGGCCTGCGACATGGTGTTCGCCAGCGGGCGTCTGGTGGTGGCCGAGAGCCTGTGCATGGCCGAGACCGGCGCCGATGTGGTGGTGCCCGTGAACCAGCACGGCTTCGAGCCGTTCCACGGGCTGTACCGACGCGAGACGTGCCTGGCTGCCGTGCGCCGTGCGCTGGACGCCCACGAGAAGCGCGCCCAGGCGTTCTTCAGCGACCCCGCCGTGAAGGTGGTGGAGTTCTCGCAGGACCGCGTGCTCGAGGCCGAGCCGCGCGGTGGCTGCTTCATCAACGCCAACACGCCCGAGGAGCTCAAGCGCATCGAAGATTCCTACCTGGGCGAATAGCGGGCGCAGCGCACGATGCCTTCGCTGGCCGACATACTGGGCGTCGCCGAGTCGCTGCAGGCCGGGGCGGTGCAGCTGCTGCCCAACCGATGCGTGGCCGTGCGCAACCGCAACGCCACGTGCCGCCGCTGCGCTGACGCCTGCTTGGCCGACGCCATCAGCATAGGCGCCAACACCCTGGAAATCGACCCGCTGGCCTGCGTGAACTGCGGCGCATGCATCGGGGCGTGCCCGAACTCCGCCCTGGTGGGCACGCGGCCGCTCGCCCAGGACGTGGGGCTCGCGCTGGCGCGCACCACGGCGCTGTGCGACGGCGTAGCGGTGCTGGCTTGCGCGCGGAAGGCCGCGCAGAAGACGGGCGACCCCGAGCGCTTCGCCGAGGTGCCGTGCCTGGCCCGCGTGACCGAGGCGGCCTTGGTGTCGCTGGCGGCCCAGGGGGGTGCCAACGAGGTGCTGCTGGTGGACGGCGGCTGCGCCACCTGCAAGTACGGCGCTGCGGAAGGCGCCATCGACGCAGCGGTGCAGGGCGCGTCGGCGCTGCTCGCGGCCTGGGGGTTGACGGCGCCCTTCGGGCGCACCGAGCGCTTCCCGCCGTGCGCCCAAGCGGCCGACGAGCGCGCCGTGCGCGGCTCCGAGCGCCGCCGCCTGTTCACGCGCGCGGGCGGCTACGCCAAGAACATGGCGCGCACCGCTGCCGAGCAGGCCATCGACGATGTGCTCAACCAGTCGAAGCAGCGCACGCTGGACACCCTGCGCGACCGCATGCTGTCGCCCGGCGGCGCAGCGGCCCCCTTCGAGGCCACGCGCAACCTGGAGGTGCTCGACGCCCTGTGCGCCCACGGCGAGCCGGACGGCCGCCTGGTGACCACGCGGTTGTTCGGCACCGTGTCCATCGATGCGTCCACCTGCACCGGCTGCGACGTGTGCCTGCTGGCGTGCCCCACCGGCGCCTTGCGCCGTTCCACGTTCGAGCAGCCTGACGACCCGCAGCGCCAGTACGCCGAGTTCCAGGCGGCCGACTGCACCGCGTGCGGCCTGTGCGCCGACGTGTGCCTGCGCCATAGCGTGACGGTGTCGCCCACGGTGCCCACCAGCGAGCTGGCCGACGTGGCCCCGCGCCTCATCGAGCTGCCCAAACAGCCGCGTGGCGCCTCGCTGTTCCGCAAGGCCTACGAGGCCAAGCACTCTTAGGGGTCGCCCTCCCTTCGGCGGCGCATCCTCCCGCCAGCGCTGGCAGGAAACCTGCGCCCGCTCTCGCAGCCTTGACGGACGGGTAAAGGTATTGTGCGCACGCCGCGGATATTCAGCTTGCCGCTTGCAATCTTGTTGAGCCTTGGTATCATAGATTCTCGTTTAGCACTCTATCAGCATGAGTGCTAGCAGCACCCTCGAACGAGGGCTAACCAAGGTAACGCACGCGCCGTTCGAGGCGCGGTTAAAGCGACAGCAAGAAAGGTAGGCAGCGTTATGAATCTGAAGCCTTTGGGCGACCGCGTCATCCTGCGGCAAGACGAGGCCGAGGTCACCACGGCATCGGGCCTGTACCTGGCGAAGGACGCTAAGGAGAAGCCCCAGACCGGTACCGTGCTGGCCGTGGGCGAGGGCAAGCTCGACAAGGAGGGCAAGCACCTGCCCATGCCGGTGAAGGTGGGCGACAAGGTCATCTACGGCAAGTACGGCGGCACCGAGATAACGCTGGACGGCGAGGAAGTGCTCATTCTCCGCGCCGACGACATTTACGCAGTAGTGGAGTAAGCAAGGTTCGCTCCACTACTGACGACGGCACGTTCTAAGCGGCGCCTCGCCGTTCAGGACTCGGAGCCTTTCTCGTGCAGCGCAACCCAGGCTGCTTAGCTCAAGGTTCCAGGGCCTTCACGACGATTCGCTCGCTTGCAACGCGCCTGTCATTCCCTCTGCTTGAACGTGACCATTCGAAAGGAAAGCTAACTCATGGCTAAGGAAATCAAATTCGACGCCGACGCCCGCTCCGGCCTGGCTGCCGGCGTCAGCAAGCTGGCCGACGCGGTCAAGGTGACCCTCGGCCCCAAGGGCCGCTACGTGGCGCTCGAGAAGTCCTACGGCGCCCCCCTCATCACCAACGACGGCGTGACCGTCGCCAAGGAAGTCGAGCTGGAGGATCCCGTAGAGAACATGGGCGCCCAGCTGGTGCGCGAGGTGGCCGTCAAGACCAACGACGTTGCCGGCGACGGCACCACCACCGCCACGCTGCTGGCCGACGTCATCGTGTCCGAGGGCCTGAAGAACGTCACCGCCGGCGCCGACGCGCTGGGCATCCGCCGTGGCATCGAGAAGGCCACCGAGGCCATCGTCGAGTCCATCAAGGCTGACGCCACCGAGGTGGCTTCCCAGGAGCAGATCGCCAACGTTGGCCGCATCTCCGCCGGTGACATCGTCATCGGCGACAAGATCGCCGAGGCCATGAAGGCCGTCGGCAAGGACGGCGCCATCTCCGTCGAGGAGTCGCAGACCTTCGGCATCGAGATGGACATCGTCGAGGGCATGCAGTACGACCGCGGCTACATCAGCCCCTACATGGCCACCGACATGGAGAAGATGGAAGCGGTGCTGAAGGACCCCTACATCCTGCTCACCGACCAGAAGGTGTCCACCATCCAGGAGTTCATCCCGCTGCTGGAGGAGATCATGCGCTCCGGCCGCCCGCTGTTCCTCGTGGCTGAGGATGTCGAGGGCGAGGCCTTGTCCACCATCCTGCTGAACAAGCTGCGCGGCACCCTCAACGTGGTTGCCGTTAAGGCCCCCGGCTTCGGCGACCGCCGCAAGCGCATCCTCGAGGACATCGCCGCCGTCACCGGCGCCCAGGTCATCGACAAGGACTTCGGCATGACCCTGGCCGACGCCACCATGGAGACCATGGGCACCGCCAAGACCGTGAAGGTGACCAAGGACAACATGCTCATCGTCGACGGCGCGGGCGACAAGGCTGCCATCGAGGCTCGCATCGGCCAGATCAAGGCCGAGCTCGACCGCGTCGACTCCGACTTCGACCGCGAGAAGCTCCAGGAGCGCCTGGCCAAGCTCTCCGGCGGCGTGGCCGTGCTCAAGGTGGGCGCTGCCACCGAGTCTGAGCTCAAGGAGAAGAAGTCCCGCATCGAGGACGCGCTGCAGGCAACGCGCGCGGCTGTCGAGGAGGGCATCGTCGCCGGCGGCGGCGTGGCCCTGGTGGACGCCCTGCCCGAGCTGGACAAGCTGAAGGCTGCCGACAAGGACGAGGAAGTGGGCATCGACATCATCCGCAAGGCCATCGAGGCGCCCATGCGCGCTATCGCCCAGAACGCTGGGTTCGAGGGCTCCGTGGTGGTGGAGAAGGTGAAGAGCCTGCCCAAGGGCGACGGCCTGAACTGCGCTACCGGCGAGTACGGCACCATGATCGAGATGGGCGTGAACGACCCGGTGAAGGTCACCCGCACCGCGCTGCAATCTGCGGCATCCGTGGCGGCGCTCATCCTCATCACCGAGGCCACCATCAACGAGATCCCCTCCGAGGGTCCCGACCTGAGCGCCCTGGCTGGCGCCATGGGTGGCGGCGGAATGTACTAGTAGCGACCTGCTACAACTTGCTAACTCGAATGGATGCCGGCCTTGTGCCGGCATCCGTTTTTTATGCGCGCGTGCGAAGGTGCTTTGCCTTGCTTCTCAGTGGCTGGTGGTTGGAGCCTCAAGGGAATGGGGAAGCGCTCGGGTGGGAAACACGCGCACTGAGAGCTCGTGATTGACTGCCTGAACCGGGGTTTCATTGATTCTCCAAGTTCGGGCCTTGCGCGGCGCGTGCGGGCTTTGCTATAGTCTCAGTTGCCAAACTGCGGCTTTTCGTGAGGAAAGCGTGCAACAAACTGAATAAGACGTTTCCAATCGCTCAAGTTGGAACAAGCATTGAAGAGGGCATCTGCTTTCGAGATCAGCTTGTTCCTAGAACTCGTTTCTTGGTTTGTTGCATCTTGCAGTTTGGCGACTGAGGCGGATGCCCTCCTCTTTCGCCAAAGCGACCTCGCTTGGAACATCAGGGCTTCTTCCTCGGTGGGAATTGACCGCACCGCCCGAAGGAGCAGATTGCAATGCGAGCATCCGCTGTTTCTTTCGCCCATAAGCTAGCCGCTGCCGCTCTAGCAGCTTTGCTAACATTCACCCTCGTGCCCTTTGCTCATGCCGATGGGGAAGGGGCCAACGAGGGCGGCACTGATAACGTAGCGTCGGGCTTGCCCGACCAGTCGACTGGTTCCACTGATTATTCCGGAGAGCCCCAAGAAGTCAGCGCCGAACAGGATGTGGCAGGCTCGCCTGTAGCCCCGATGCTTGCATCGGGGTTGGCTGGAAAGCCGAGCAGCTTCATCAACTCCGATGTGGCCCTTGATGGCGACCCGGTCATCGGCTCCTTCACGGCCGATGGCCTCACCTTCGCTGTTGCGGAAGGCTCGACCGTAGAGTTGGTAGGGGTCGCCGGGGCCGAGGGGGCATTCGGCTCAGAGGTCCCAACTTCGCCTCAACCCCCATCGGCCCCGACGCCCGAAGCTGCAAACCTCGTTCTTCCAGAAACCGTCGCTTACGAGGGTACGGAATACACCCTCGCCTCCATAGCCCCCTACGCCTTCTACCTCTCAGGCGTGACGGACCTCACGTTGCCTGCGAGCGTGAACGACGTGGACGACCGCGCGTTCCGCTCAAGCGATGTGGCGAGCGTCACCGTCGCTGAGGGCAACCCGACCTATTCCTCTTTCGACGGCGCCCTCTACGACGCCGACCAACTTAGCCTCTTGCTCATTCCCGAGGGCAAGCAGGGCACTGTCCGCATCCCGAAGACCGCAGAGGTGGCAGGGGCCAGCGTGTTCTCGCATTGCCCGCTGGCAGATTCCATCTTTGTGGATGCGGGCAGTGCAGCATTCGCCTCGGAGAATGGTTTGCTCTATACATCCGACTTAACGACCCTGCTTCGCGTGCCAGCCGGAGCCACAGAGATCACCATCCGCGATGGCTGCACGACCATAGCCGCCGGCGCCCTCGAAGCCTGCGCGAAACTCGCGACCATCAATGCGCCAGCAAGCGTCACCTCCATCAGCCCCGATATCTTCCATGCGATACCGACGGTCTCTTTGCCGGTAGCTTCAGCGCAGCATGACGAAGCAGCGAATGATACAGCGACAGATTCTCAGCTAGTTGCCGTAGTGACCCTCTTTGCCACCGATGAAAGCTTGCCTGAGGTGGATCCATCTGCAATTACAGCAAACTTGGCGGAAGATGCCGATTGGGCCCTCTGGAAAAGCTTCGGTTTTGCGTTGAGTGATGCTGTAGAGCCTTCTGCCGCGGTCGATAGCTTTGCCTCCTATGCTGCTATATCCGTTTTCAGTTGCAATGGCGGGGGCAATACGGTGTACCCCAAATTGTCCAATACGTGCGGAGGCGGAACTGCCGACAACCAGGGCACTTGGGGTGCTACGACTTACTCTATATCGAGAAATGTTGTCAGATCTGAGACAGTAGGGGTCACATTTACCTTTACGAACCCGGGATGCACCTGGGTATGTTGGGGGAGGACTTCCAATGCAACATCGGGGATTAACTCAGGTGTGTATACCAACGGTGGGAATTTTTATGCGATATGGAATATCCCCATTACATGGGATGCCAACGGCGGATATTGGGATGATGCTGGTTCGGATGTTGCGGTGAAGACAAGCATGCATACAACAGGCTCAGCCGTAACGGGCTATAACGGGGCAACAGCTCCTTCACGCAAAGGTTATCGTTTCGTGGGATGGAAAAGCGGTGAGACGGGAGTTGTGACAGCCGCTGGGGAGAATGTTCCTATTTCGCGCAAGGTGACTTATGTTGCTCAATGGGGCAGCGACTATACCATTCACTTCGACGGCAATGTCATAGACGACCCAGAGCATCCGGCAACGGTGCCTGATGACATCCCAGCAGTTCGAGACGAGCAGGTGGACCTTCCCGAGCCCACGCGCTTCGGCTACATCTTCAAGGGCTGGGCGACCCACCCCTTCGGCTCGACCGCTAACGGCCATAAGGTGCTCGCGCCAGGGGAGAAGGCGGTGAACCTCACCGACGTCCCAGGGGACACCGTCACGCTCTATGCCTTGTGGGCCTTGAAGTACGACGTGAACGTGCCCATCTGCTCGCCAAGCGATATGACCTTCGCATTGGACACTACAGGAACAGGGGATGTGAGGGCTATCCCGGCCGATTATGAAGGCGATTACTCATTCGAGGATATGAGCAGCCTTCCCTCCACCCACTCAGCTGCCATCGAGAGCCGCATGGCGGTGCCCGTTGCCGTGGAGTCGGTGTCTGCGAGCGCGGTGGAAGGGGACGGCTTCTCGAAGGTCCTCTCATCCACCGATGACAGCCCAGCTGACGAGCAGCTGTCATTCACAGTGGCCTCGGGGGATGCCAAGGCCTCGGTCAAGGCAGGCGAGTCCAAGGAGCTTGCCGGCCTCATGGTGCCGGAGGCAAGCGAGGCCACCCCGGTGGCCAAGCTCTCGCTTTCCTATGGCCTTGAGCTCGCCGACACCGCGGTCGTGCTCGCCAACGACGGCAAGGCCGCCGTGCCTGTGGCCAAGGTGTCCTACACCCTCGATGTGATCGATGGGATGGCGTCCAAGTGGGGCTTCTTCATGCTCGATGGCGGCACCCCTGTGACCCCCACCCGCATCAAGGCCGCAGCGGACGACATAGCAGAGGCGGACCACGCAGGGGATGTGGCATCATCTGGCTACTACGGCGCCTTCAGGGATGCCCTCGATGCCCGCACGCCCTTCTACCTGCGCGTGGACGACCAGCCTGACGGCGGCTTCTCGGTCCATGAGATGGACCTCCTCGGCATCGCCCAGGACACGCTCTCCACCGCCCGCAAGGACGGCTCGGGCGCCACCATAGCTACCAAGGCCGGGCTCACGTTCGGGTGGAGAGACGCGTACTCATGGACCGGTTATGATGTGTTGGTCGTTGCGCCGGATGCGCCTCTGCCCACGTCGATGAATGACTCGCCGACCAATGCAGGCGGATGGTCCTCCTCGGACATGAGAGAACGGCTGCGAACCACGATGGCTGAGCGATTGCCGGCGGTTCTCACAGGAAACGAGGGCATCGTATCGGTGAGGAAGGTCTCTCAGTCCTACCCGCCTAGCGCTCAGACCACGGACGATAAGCTGTTCCTGCTGAGCGCCTATGAGGTGACGGGCACAACGAGGTTCAATCCCAAAGAGACATCCAGCAACTCTTTCCAATATCAGCTCTATGCAAAAGGCGGGATGGGGGAAGTGAATGCTATCTTCGATAAGAAGTATCGAGATGAGGACGATGTGTGGTGCTGGTTTCGCAGTACGCGAACGGATGCTAATAACGGCTTTCTTGCGATAAGAAGCAATGGGAGAAGCCAAGTCTTCTCTCCCGCAACTACCCACATAGGCATCGCCCCTTGCTTCGCGATTTAGCGGATTGAAGCAAGGGATGACGTCGGAGCGGTTGGGTCGCGAGGGCCGAGGCCGACTCGCGCAGCAAGAAAGAGGAAGGCTCCGTTTCAAACGGAGCCTTTCGCAATGGGGCGGCTATCTCATTTTCGGTACTGGAGCACCAGGCCGATAACCGCTATCACAACCAAACAGAATGCGAAAAGCCCTGGGTAAGTAACCATGTCTAGCTCCCTTCAATTTGGAGGTAGCCATGCCACCCAGCGCCTCAATCATATTACTATTTACTTCTATTTGATTGTATAATGCATGAATATTGATGATAAAAGCAGGAGGAATCATGCCCGCGCTACAGGTGAGAGATTTCCCAGATGACCTCTACGAGGAGCTGCGCGAATGCGCGGCGAACGAGAGCCGCAGCATAGCCCAGCAAGCGGTCTACGTCCTCAAGGAGTACCTGGGCACGTACAGCCAGATGCAGAGCCGGCAGCCGGGCGCCTTCCGTGCGCCGAACCTCGTGTACATAGACCCGAACAGGAACATCGTCGAGTCGGTGGATGCCTACAAGGAACGTGAGCGACGCGAAGCCGACGAGGCGGCCCGGCAGGCGCGCGTCGAGAAGCGCAAGAAGCTGTTCGAGCAGATTCGCTCAAGGCCCCAGGCGCCGCTCCCAGACGATTGCCCGAGCCCGGCAGACATCGTAAGGCAAGGGCGCGAAGAGCGCGCAGATCAGCTGCTCGAGGCATTGGAGGAGCGATGATAATCCTAGATGCGAGCGCCGCTACGGAAATCGTGCGGGGAACGCCGCAAGGACGGGCCTTCGAGATGCTGATGCTCGATGGGGAAGAGGTGTCGGCTTCCACCCTCTTCCATGCAGAGATTCGCAACGTGTTCTGGAAGTACGCCCGCTTCTACGATATGCCCGAGCAGGAGGCTATGGGCCACGTCATGGATGCGGTCGCCCTGGTGGACGAGTTCTGCCCCATGAGCGAGTATGGCGAGGAAGCGCTGTTGGAGAGCTTGCGCTGGGGGCACTCGGTCTACGACATGTTCTACCTCTGCGCAGCGCGCCGCAAAGGGGCAACGCTGCTCACGGCCGACCGCAAGCTCATGCGGCTCTGTCAGGAGGCAGGCGTCGACTGCGCGTGCGAGGTGGGGCTCTAAGCGGAACCTTCTGGCGATCGTGCGTGCGGGCGAGCCGCTGTCCGCCAGGGGCGGGCTTGCCAGGCGCGCCGAGCGGGCCGCCTCGGCCAAAACGGCTATAATAAGCCCACTATGAACAAACGCACGCGGGAAAGAATCGCTTTGGTCGTGTTCCTGCTGCTGGGCTTCGGCGTGGCGGTGGTGCTGCTGAGCTATTTCTCGACGGGCCGCTCGTGGAACGTGGCGGCCAGCGTGGTGGACGACACGGTGGGCCGCATGGAGGGCTACACGGCGCTCGTCTACGAGGGCACGGCGCCTGCGGCTGCGGAAGCCTTGGCCGACCCTGCACCCGATGCTGCCGACGAGATCCTGGACGAGGCCGCCCCTACGGCCGCTGACAGCCTGGGCCTTTCCATTCTTTCGATACTGCCGCCCCTGCCCAGCGACGAGAGCCGGGGCGTCTACGTCAGCGACGTGCGCGACCTGTACGAGAAGAAGGAAGCGCAGGTGCTCTCGCTCGACACCGCTCAGCCGCGCCGCTACGCGCAGCCTACGGTGCTGGAGGCGGGGGGCAAGCGCATCGGGGTGTTCTCGGTGCAGGCTTACACGACGGCTGCCCGCATCCACGAGGTGGTGGAGGACTTGCTGGCGCGCGATGCCGAGCTGGTCGTGTGCATCACGCCGCGCACGGCGTACCTGGGCACCTACGATGTGCTCGACGTGGTCGTAGCCACCACGCCCGAGGAGGGCACGAGCCAGCGCGGGGCCGACGTCGACGGCGCGTTCGTGGTGCAGGCGCCCCCGAAGGGAACGGTGGGCATGGTGGTGCTCACCCAGAACAACGTGCCTTCCGCCAAGGTCATAGAAGCCCTCTAGCCTGCGAGGCCCGGCGGGTCGCTCGCTTCTGCCGCCATGCAGCGCCCTTCCGCCGCGGTTGTGCCTCGCCTTGTCTTGCCCGCCGCTGCGCAGCGCCCTCCCGGCGCCGTTGTTGCGCCTCGCCTTCCCGGCGCTATCCCGTTGCTGTCGCGCGTCTGCCCACGACCCGCCTTGCCCACGAAAAAAGGGCCGCCCGAAGGCAGCCCTTTCGCGGTCTAGCTCGCAAGAGCTGGCAGGAAGCCCTTACACCACGCCCTCGGCCATCATGGCGTTCGCGACCTTCTCGAAGCCGGCGATGTTGGCGCCCATGACGTAGTCGCCCTCGTGGCCGTAGCGCTTGGCCGCATCGTCGATGGCGTTGAAGATGCTCACCATGATGGCGTGCAGCTTGGCGTCGACCTCCTCGAAGGTCCACGACAGGCGCTCGGAGTTCTGCGACATCTCCAGGCCCGAGGTGGCCACGCCGCCGGCGTTGGCCGCCTTGCCGGGGATGAAGCACACGCCGTTGCCCTGCAGGTACTCGGTCGCCTCCATGGTGGTGGGCATGTTGGCGCCCTCGGCGAGCACCTTGCAGCCGTTCGCGACCAGCTGCTTCACGTCGTCGAGGAACACCTCGTTTTGCGTGGCGCACGGCAGCGCGATGTCGCACGGCACCGACCACACGCCGCGGCCCTCGTGGTATTCCACGCCGCTCTTGCGCTTGGCGTACTCGCTTATGCGGCCGCGCTCGACCTCCTTGATCTGCTTGACCAGCTCGACGTCGATGCCGGCGGGGTCGTGGATCCAGCCCGTGGAGTCGGACAGGGTGACCACCTTCGCGCCCATCTGCTGCGCCTTCTGCGTGGCGTAGATGGCCACGTTGCCCGAGCCGGACACGCACACCGTCTTGCCGGCGAACGAGTCGCCCTTGCTCTTCAGGTACTCCTCGGTGATGTACACCAGGCCGTAGCCGGTGGCCTCGGTGCGCGCCAGCGAGCCGCCGAAGGCGAGGCCCTTGCCGGTGAGCACGCCCTCGAAGACGTTGCGGATCTTCTTGTACTGGCCGAACATGAAGCCGATCTCGCGCGCGCCCGTGCCGATGTCGCCGGCCGGCACGTCGGTGTCGGCGCCGATGTGGCGCTGCAGCTCGGTCATGAAGGACTGGCAGAAGCGCATGACCTCCATGTCGGACTTGCCCTTCGGGTCGAAGTCGCAGCCGCCCTTGCCGCCGCCCATGGGCAGCGTGGTCAGGCTGTTCTTGAAGATCTGCTCGAAGCCCAGGAACTTAATGATGCCCAGGTTAACCGACGGGTGAAAGCGCAGGCCGCCCTTGTAGGGGCCGATGGCGCTGTTGAACTGCACGCGGAAGCCGCGGTTCACCTGCACGTTGCCCTCGTCGTCGACCCACGGCACGCGGAACATGACCACGCGCTCGGGCTCGACGATGCGCTCGAGCAGCGCAGCCTTCTCGTACTCGGGATGCGCCTCGATGACGGGCTCGAGCGACTGCAGCACCTCGGTGACGGCCTGGATGAACTCCGGCTGCTCGGCGTTCTTCGCCTTCACCTCTTCGATGACCTTCTCTACATAACCCACGGTCGGACCTCCTTGGAAACGGTGGACTCAGGGGAAGCCCCCTGTGCTGTTGCTGGCTATGATACCGCCGCCCAAGTCGCGCGCAGGCTCTTTTAACTCGCCCGAAACAAAGCCGCGCACGAGCGGCGCAGGGGCGCTGCGGATGGTAAACTCGTCCCATGACCACGCAGCCTCTCCACCTCGACGCGCCTGAGGGCATCCAGCCTTCCGGCGCCTCTGGCAGCCCGGCCCAGCCCGAGACCCAGGAGCAGAAGCTCGCCCGCATCAAGCGCGAGCTGAACTCCGTGCCCACCGAGCCGGGCGTGTACCTGTGGAAGGACGCCCAGGGCGACGTCATCTACGTGGGCAAGGCCAAGCAGCTGCGCGCCCGCATGCGCCAGTACGTCAACTTCCAGGACGAGCGCGTGAAGATACCGCTGCTCGTCGAGCAGATACATTCCTTCGAGTACCTGGTCACGACCAACGAGCACGAGTCGCTGGTGCTGGAGAAGAACCTCATAAACCAGCACGTGCCTTACTTCAACGCCGACTTCAAGGACGACAAGAGCTACCCGTTCATCGCCATAACCAAAGGCGACGTGTACCCCGCCATAAAGTACACGCGCGAGAAGCACCGGCCCGACACGCGCTACTTCGGCCCCTACACCGATTCGCGGGCCGCCCGGCGCATGGTGGACATCGCCCGGCGCGTGGTGCCGCTGTGCGCCTGCTCGTGCGCCGACTGGCGCGCCCTCAACCGCAAGCTGCAGAAGGCGGCGGCCGCGGGCGAGGCACCGTCGATGGCCACGTTCCTGTCGCCCGACGGCTCCATAAAGCCCTGCTTCGACGCCCATGTGGGCTTGGGACCGGGGGCGTGCTGCGGCCAGATAGCCCCCGAGGCCTACGCCGAGAACGTGCGCCGCATCGAGCGCTTCCTCAACGGCAACCACGCCGAGTTCGTCGACGAGCTCACGGCTGAGATGTCCGACGCCGCGGCCGAGCTCGACTTCGAGCGCGCGGCCCGCATCAAGGCGCGCATCGACACCATCGCCTCGCTCGCCGACAAGCAGCATGCCGTCTCCACCCGCCACCTGGACGCCGACGTCATCGGGTTCTTCCGCGAGGAGACGGTGGCCGGCGTGCACGTGTTCATGGTGCGCGAGGGGCGCATCATCAACTCCAACGAGTTCGTGCTCAACCGCGGCACCGACGTGCCCGACCAAGACCTGCTGCACAACTTCCTGCTGCGCTACTACGACACCACCACCAGCATCCCCCATGAGGTCATCGTGCGCGAGCTGCCTGACGATGTCGAGGTCATGCAGGAATGGCTCACGGCGAAGCTGGCCAGCGCCCACGGCGCCAAGGTGCGCTTCACCGCGCCGCAGAAAGGCGAGAAGGCCGAGCTGGTGGCCATGGCCGAGACGAACGCCAAGCACACCCTGATGCGCTACAAGGTGCGCACCAACTACGACGACAAGCGCATCAACAACGCGCTGCTGCAGCTCGAGAGCGCGCTCGCGCTGGACGCGCCGCCCATGCGCATCGAGTGCTTCGACATATCCACCATCCATGGCTCCTACACCGTGGCGTCCATGGTGGTGTTCACGGCGGGCAAGCCCGACAAGAACCAGTACCGCCGCTTCAAGATAAAGACCCCGCTCACCGAGGCCAACGACTTCCTGTCCATGCAGGAGGTCATGCGCCGCCGCTACGCCCCCGAGCGCATGGCCGACGAGCGCTTCGGCAGCAAGCCCGACCTCATCATCCTCGACGGCGGCAAGCCGCAGCTCACCGCGGTGCTGGCCATGTTCGACGAGATGGGCATCGACGACATAGCGGTGTGCGGCCTGGCCAAGCGTGACGAGGAGCTGTTCGTGCCCTGGCAGGACACCGGCCCAGTGGTGCTGCCCGGCGGCTCGGCTAGCCTGTACCTGGTGAAGCAGGTGCGCGACGAGGCCCACCGCTTCGCCATCACGTTCCACCGCGAGCTGCGCGGCAAGGGCATGACGGCGTCCATCCTCGACGAGGTGCCGGGCCTGGGTCCGGTGCGCAAGAAGGCCCTCATGAGGCACTTCAAGTCGTTCAAGAGCCTGAAGGCGGCCAGCCTCGACGACATCAAAGCCGCCCGCGTGGTTCCCGACGACGTGGCGGAGGAGCTGGTGGCCGTGCTGGCGCAGTATAATGCGATGAGCAACCCGGAATGAAAGGCCGCGCCCATGAGCGATGAAGTTCAGAACGAGACGATGCCCGACCTGGTCATAGTCACTGGCATGAGCGGGGCCGGCCGCACCGAGGCCATGCACGTGTTCGAGGACCTGGGCTACTTCTGCGTGGACAACCTGCCCTCGAACCTCATCGGCAGCCTGGTCGACCTGCGCCGCACCACCGGCGTGCGCGGTGCTGCCGCCCCCGACCCCGACGCGCCCCAGCGCCTGGCCGTGGTGTGCGACGCCCGCAACGGCGACTTCTTCGGCACGCTGGGCGACGAGCTGCAGGCGCTCACCGACCGCGGCATCCGCTACACGATGTTCTTCCTCGACGCCGACGACGAGAAGCTGGTGGCTCGGTACAAGAGCTCGCGCCGCCGCCACCCCATGTGCGCTGACGGCACCTCCATCGCCCAGGGCATCGCCCGCGAGCGCGAGCTGCTGAGCCGCTTCCGCGACAGCGCCGACCACCGCATCAACACCACCGACATGATGCCCCAGAAGCTGCGCACCACCATCCGGTCGCTGTTCGGTGCCGAGAACGTGCGGAAGGGCCTGGCCGTGACGGTGTACTCCTTCGGGTTCAAGCACGGCGCACCCACCGACGCCGACCTGGTCATGGACGTGCGCTTCCTGCCGAACCCCTACTACGACGAGGACCTGCGCCCCCTGACCGGGCTCGACGCTCCCGTGCGCGACTTCGTCATGCTGCGCGACGAGACCATAGAGTTCAACCAGCGCTGGCACGACCTGCTCGACGTGGTCATGCCCGGCTACGTGGCCGAGGGCAAGCAGCAGCTGGCCATAGCCGTGGGCTGCACCGGCGGCCAGCACCGCAGCGTGGCGCTGGCGGAGTCGACCGGAGACTACCTGAAGACCAAGGGCTACCGCGTGAGCGTGGCGCATCGCGACCTCAAGCTGGCCGAGAAGTAGGGAAGGCCGGTGGCCATGGCGGTGAAGCACCCCTTCCATGTGGACAAGTCGGCCACGCTGTCCTTCGAGGCACTGGCCAGCGAGCCCGGCGCGCTGGATATGCGCGGCGTGGACACCCGCGGCCTGCGCGCCGTGGTGGTGGGCGGCGGCACGGGCAGCCCCATGTCCATCCGCACGCTGCTTTCGTTGCAGGTGGAGACGAGCGCCGTGGTGGCCATGGCCGACGATGGCGGCTCTACCGGCATCCTGCGCGAGGAGGCCGACGTCACGCCGCCGGGCGACATACGCAAGTGCATAGCCGCCTTCGCGCGCGACCCGCAGGACCCGCTCGTGCGCGCGTTCAAGTACCGCTTCGCCGTGGCGCGCGACCACGCGCTGGGCAACCTGCTGCTGGCTGCGCTCGAAGACGCCTGCGGGTCGTTCCCCGAGGCCATCGCCATCTGCGAGCGGCTGCTGGGCGCGCAAGGGCACGTGCACCCCTCCACCCTCGACCACGTGGTGCTCGAGGCGGTCACCCGCGACGGGCGGCTGCTCGACGGCCAGGCCGTGGCGTGCCACTCCAAGACGGCGCTCGAGCGCGTGCGGCTGCTGCCCGATGCGGGGCACGGCCCCATAACCGCCTACGAGCCTGCGCTCCAGGCGCTGCGCGATGCCGATCTCATCGTGCTGGGGCCCGGCTCGCTGTTCACTTCCATCATCCCCAACCTGCTGGTGCCGGGCGTGGTGGAGGCCATCCGCGGCTCGCGCGCCCACGTGCTGTTCGTGTGCTCGCTGGCCGACACCCAGGGCGAGACCTGGGGCCTGACCGCCCGCGAGCACGTGCAGGCGCTGCTCGACCACGGCATGGAGGGCCTGCTCGACTACGTGCTGGTGCATTCCGCGGTGCCCCTGCGCGCCGACAGCCCCGCCACGGGCACGTTCAACGCCCTAGCTGGGGAAGGCTCCGAGCATGCCTCCACGGCCGACCTGGAGGACTACCGCCTTGCCGCCAGCGTGCGCCCCGTGGCCATCGACTACCAGGATGTCATGGCCATCCAGGCGCTCGGCCCCATCGTGCTGGCGCGCGACCTGGTGGATGCCGAGCGCCCCACCTGGCATTCGTCCCGGGCCATGCGCGAGGCGTTCCTGCAGGTGATAAAGCTCTCGCAGGCGCGCAAGAGCTGCTAGCCTGCGAGCCGCCGCGTTCCGCCCCTGTTCCCGACCTGCCCGTCCCTGACCGCCGCAACGCCGAGGAGGCCGCCCATGTCCTTCACCTCCGACGTCAAAGAAGAGATGGCCCATGTGCCGCCGGAGTGCTCCCATTGCGAGCGCGCCACGCTGGCGGCCCTCGTGCGCATCGAGGGCACGCTGTTCGTGAGCGGCCCCGGTGCCTACCGCATGGAGGTGGCCACCGACGTGCCCGGGGTGGCGCGCCTGGTCACGCGGCTGCTGCACGGGCTCTACGACCTCAAGACCGAGCTCACCATGCGCCGCAGCGTGCTGCATAAGACGCCGAACTTCCTCATAGAGGTGCCCGACCAGCCGCGCCTGGCCGCGGCCCTGGTCGACCTGGGCGTGCTCAGCGCCGAAGGGGGCCTGGTGCTGGGCATCGAGCCTGCGCTGGTGGCGAAGCAATGCTGCGCGGCGGCGTACCTGCGCGGGGCGTTCCTGGGGTCGGGCTTCATATCGCACCCCCGCAGCGACTTCCACTTCGAGGTCATCGTGGAGACCGAGGAGCTGGCGCGCGGCCTGGTGGGCCTCATGGCCGAGAAGGGCATCAACGCCCGCATCATGCAGCGGCGCAGCTCGTACATGGTGTACCTGAAGAGCGGCAACGCCATCCTGGAGTTCCTGGCCTACACCGGCGCGCATCACGCGGCGCTGGTGATGGAGGAGGAGCGGGTGGTCAAGAGCGTGCGCAACGACGTGAACCGCCTGACCAACGCCGAGATGGCCAACCAGAAGAAGGCCAGCAACGCCGCCGTGGACCAGATAGTCACCATCCGCACGGTGGTGGAGCACTACGGCATGGCCGACCTGCCGCCTGCGCTGCAGGAGTTCATCCGCCTGCGGGTGCAGCACCCCGACGCTTCGATGAAGGAGCTGGGCGAGCTTTCCGACCCGCCGCTTTCGAAGTCGGCCATCAACCACCGCGTGCGCCGCTTGGAGCAGATGGCGAAGGAGGCCCTGGGGTAGCGGAAAATTTGCTAGAAAAAAGCGAGGGAGCACCCTCGCCAGTTTGGAGCCATCGTGCTATTGCTAGCACACCGGCACGATTATTTATACCACGGATCCATCGTTTGGGGGAAGATGAATCATCGAGATGTCATATAGCCCTCATCCTTGTGACCATTGTCGATGCGTCAGACGCGCTCCCATTCAATCCGCAGAAAGGGCATGGTCGCGCAGCACGGCGTCGTGCGGGCGATGTTCCGTGGTAAACTGGCCGTGCTTTGGCATATACGAGCAGGTTCTTCTCGAAAGGAAAACACATGGCAACGAAAGTAGGCATCAACGGTTTCGGTCGCATCGGCCGCTTGGCGTTCCGCGCTATGGTGAACGACCCTGACATCGAGGTTGTTGCCGTCAACGACCTGGGCGACGTGAAGGCTCTCGCCCATCTGCTGAAGTACGATTCCATCCATGGCCGCGCCTTCGACGAGGTGCTGGTCACCGACGATGGCTTCATCGCCGACGGCCATGCCGTGAAGGTGCTTTCCGACCGCGAGCCCAAGAACCTGCCTTGGGGCGAGCTGGGCGTCGACGTGGTGGTGGAGTCCACGGGCTTCTTCACCGACGCCAACCTGGCCAAGCAGCACATCGACGCCGGTGCCAAGAAGGTGATCATCTCCGCCCCTGCCAAGAACGAGGACATCACCATCGTCATGGGCGTCAACGACGACCTGTACGATCCGGAGAAGCACAACATCATCTCCAACGCCTCGTGCACCACCAACTGCCTGGCGCCGTTCGCCAAGGTGCTGCTGGACAGCTTCGGCATCAAGCGCGGCTTCATGAACACCATCCACTCCTACACCAACGACCAGAAGATCCTCGACCTGCCCCACAAGGACCTGCGCCGTGCCCGCGCGGCCGCCATGTCCATGATCCCCACCACCACCGGCGCCGCCCGCGCGGTGGCCCTGGTGCTGCCCGAGCTGAAGGGCAAGCTGGACGGCTTCGCCACCCGCGTTCCCACCCCCGACGGCTCGATGGTCGACCTGACCGTGGAGCTCGAGCGCGACGTGACCGTCGACGAGATCAACGCCGCCATGAAGGCTGCGGCCGAGGGCCCGCTGAAGGGCATCCTGGAGTACACCGAAGACCCCATCGTGTCCATCGACATCGTGCATAACGACCATTCGTCCATCTTCGACTCGAAGCTGACCATGGTAATGGGCGGCGAGGGCAACTTCGTCAAATGCGTGAGCTGGTACGACAACGAGTGGGGCTACAGCAACCGCGTGAAGGACCTCGTGAAGATCCTTCTTTAGCCCCGCTCGCACTGACGCGACGAGCGGATGAAGCTGCCGCTACGAAGCCCCGATGCACCCGACCTTGCCGTTCCAGGTTCGGCTCGCGTACCACGAGGTACGCTTCGCCGAGCCTTCACGGAAATCTCGGGCACCTCGGGGCTTCTCGCTGTCCGATACCCAACCTCGGAATCTTTTGAATCGAAAGGAATTGGCTGATGGCTGACATTCGGAGCATCGACGAGCTGGACGCGCAGGGCAAGCGCGTGCTCGTGCGCGTGGATTTCAACGCCCCCGTGGATGACGCGGGCAACGTCACCGACGACACGCGCCTGCGCGCGGCGCTGCCTACCCTGAGCAAGCTGCTGGACGACGGCGCCAAGGTGGTGCTCGTGAGCCATCGTGGCCGACCGGCGGGCGAAGGCTACGAGGAGGCCTTCAGCCTGGGCCCGGTGGCGCGCCGCCTGCAGGAGCTGCTGGGGCGCGACATCGTGCTCAGCACCGAGGTTGTGGGCGAGGGCGCCCAGGAGGTCGTCGATGCCATGGAGCCTGGCGACGTGGTGCTGCTGGAGAACGTGCGCTTCGACAAACGCGAGAAGAAGAATGACCCGGCCTTCGCCGAGGCGCTGGCTGCCCTGGCCGATGCGTACGTGAACGACGCCTTCGGCACCGCGCATCGCGCCCATGCCTCCACGGCTGGCGTGGCGGCGCTGCTGCCGTCGTACGCGGGCTACCTCATGCAGCGCGAGGTGAGCACGCTCACCGGCATGCTGGACGACCCGAAGCGGCCGTTCGTGGCGATCCTCGGCGGCTCGAAGGTGTCCGACAAGATAAAGGTCATCGACGCCCTCATGGACAAGGCCGACGCGCTCATCATCGGCGGCGGCATGTGCTTCACGTTCCTGTTGGCCCAGGGTTACAGCGTGGGAACGTCGCTGAAGGAGGACGACTGGGTGGACGCCGCGCGCGATATGCTTGCGAAGGCCGAGACCAAGGGCGTCAAGATGCTGCTGCCTGTGGACGTGGTGGTGGCCGATGCCTTCGCGAACGATGCGCGCACCGAGGTGGTGGCGGCCAGCGCCATGCCCGAGGGCATGATGGGGCTCGACATCGGGCCCGAGACGGCGCAGCTCTACGCCAGCGCCATCGCCGACGCGGCCAGCGTGTTCTGGAATGGCCCCATGGGCGTGTTCGAGATGCCGTCGTTCGAGGCGGGCACGAAGGCGGTGGCCGACGCGGTCGCGGCCAACGAGGCGGCCGACACCATCATCGGCGGCGGCGACTCGGTGGCGGCGGTGAACAAGTTCGACCTGGCTGAGAAGATGACCTTCATCTCCACCGGCGGCGGGGCGTCGATGGAGCTGGTGCAGGGCGAGGCCCTTCCCGGCGTGGAGGCGCTGAGGCGCTAGAGCGCCTGCTGGCGCGGCCTTAGCGCGTGCGCTTGCGGCACGAAGGCCGCATGGCTGCACGCTGCGACCGTTGCGCGTCCAGCGCAGCGCTTCGCCCGAAGACAAGAGAGACCCGAGCGAAAGGATTGACGACCATGGCACGCAAGACCCTCATTGCAGGCAACTGGAAGATGAACGAGACCTACGGCGAGGCAGTCGTGCTGGCTCAGGAGATATCCAACGGCTTCTACGACGACTGGGTCGAGACCGTGGACGTGGTGGTATGCCCGCCCTACATCGACCTGAAGCCGGTCAAGACCGTGTTCGAGTTCGACAAGCGCAAGGTGGGCCTGAGCGCCCAGAACGTCTATTGGGAGGCGTCGGGCGCGTTCACGGGCGAGATATCGGTGCCCATGCTCAAGGAAGTGGGCTGCGCCTGGTGCATCGTCGGCCATTCCGAGCGCCGCACGCTGTTCGGCGAGACGAACGAGGACGTGAACAAGAAGGCCAAGGCGCTGCTGGCCGGCGGCCTGGCGCCCATCGTGTGCGTGGGCGAGTCGCTAGCGGTGCGCGACGACGGCACCTACCTGGCCTACGTCAAGGCGCAGGTGGAGGCTGCGTTCGCGGGCATCGACGAGGCTGACGCCCGTCGCTCGGTGGTGGCCTACGAGCCCATCTGGGCCATCGGCACCGGCCGCACCGCCACGCCCGAGCAGGCCCAGGAGGTGTGCGCGGCCATCCGCGAGACGCTGGCCGGGCTCTACGGCGCCGAAGCTGCCGACGCCATGCGCGTGCTGTACGGCGGCTCCATGAACGAGGGCAACGCCGCGCTGCTTCTGGCCGAAGCCGACATCGACGGCGGCCTCATCGGCGGCGCGTCGCTCAAGGCCGCCTCGTTCATCCAGATAGTGAAGGAAGCGCTGTAGCATGGGCGCTGCGGCGGATCGCAGCGCGCTCGCGCTGCCGGCGTGCCTCATCATCATGGACGGCTTCGGCATGGACGAGCCGGGGCCAGGCAACGCCATAGCCCAGGCCGCCACGCCGGTGCTCGATGAGCTGCTGGCCGCGCGGCCCCATACGCTGCTCGATGCGTCAGGCGAGGCAGTGGGCCTGCCCGAGGGGCAGATGGGCAATTCCGAGGTGGGCCACCTGAACATCGGCGCTGGGCGCGTGGTGTTCCAGGAGCTCACGCGTATCAATCGCGCGTGCGCCGACGGCTCGCTGGCTGCCAACCCGGTGCTTCAAGAGGCGTTCCAAGCCGCTTGCGCCCCTGGCGCGGCCTTGCACCTCATGGGGCTGCTCTCCGACGGCGGCGTGCATTCTTCCAACGCGCACCTCTACGCGCTGCTGCGCGCCGCGCGCGACGCCGGCGTGCCGCAGGTGATGGTGCATTGCTTCATGGACGGCCGCGACGTGCCGCCCTCGAGCGGCGCCAGCTACGTGGAGGATCTCGAGCGTGAGCTGGACGCCCTGCGCGCGCCAGGCTTCGAGGCCGCCATCGCCTCCGTTTCCGGGCGCTACTACGCCATGGACCGCGACAACCGCTGGGACCGCGTGCAGAGGGCTTACGACACCCTGGTGCAGCCGGCTGCCGTGGCTGGCTGCGCGCCCGTTCAGGCCATGGAGGCGTCCTACGCCGAAGGCGTCACCGACGAGTTCGTGGCGCCCGTGGCCTTCGACCAGCGCGGCATCCGCGACGGCGACGCGGTGGTGTTCTTCAACTTCCGCCCCGACCGCGCCCGCCAGCTCACCCGCGCCTTCACCGACCCGGCCTTCGAGGGCTTCGCTCGAGCGGCGCTTCCGCAGGTGCGCTTCGTGTGCCTGACCGAGTACGACCCGAGCATCCCGGCGCCGGTGGCCTTCCCCAAGGAGTTCCCCGGCAACGTGCTGGCCGACGTGCTGGCCGACGCGGGCCTGCGCCAGTACCACATCGCCGAGACCGAGAAGTACGCCCACGTGACGTTCTTCCTCAACGGCGGCATCGAGGCGCAGAAGGCCGGCGAGGAGCGCGCGCTCATCGCCAGCCCCAAGGTGGCCACCTACGACCTGCAGCCCGAGATGAGCGAGCCCGAGGTGGCCGACACCCTGGCGGCTGCCATCGACGCGGGCGAGGCCGACGTGTACATCGTGAACTTCGCCAACTGCGACATGGTGGGCCACACGGGCGTGATCCCCGCTGCGGTGGCGGCAGTGGAAGCGGTGGACGCCGGCGTGGGGAAGGTGCTCGCGGCCATGGAGCGCGCGGGCGGCGCCACGTTGGTGACGGCCGACCACGGCAATGCCGACAAGATGCTGGCCGACGACGGCACGCCGCACACGGCCCACACCACGGCGCCGGTGCCGCTCGTGCTGGTGGACGCCACGGGCCGCGGGCGCAGCCTGCAAGGGCGTCGCGGCAAGCTGGCCGATATCGCGCCCACGCTGCTCGAGATGGTGGGGCTGCCGGTGCCGCCGGAGATGACGGGCATGAGCTTGCTTGCCTGAACGGGCGCCTTGACGTATAATCTTGCAACTTGACTTTTGAACGAGCAAGCTGTGAGAAGCTAGAAAAGAGAATCCGCTGTGTTGTGGTTGGTAATCGTATTCCTGGTGCTGCTGGTGCTTTCGGGCGTCGGCATGATCGTGTTCATCCTCATGCATTCGGGCAAGGGCACGGGCATCTCTGACATGATAGCGTCGTCGATGTACTCGAGCCAGACCGGCACGAGCATCATCGAGAAGAACCTCGACCGCATCACCATCATCTGCGCCATCGTGTTCATGGTGTCGCTGCTGGTGCTGATGGTCATCTACCCGCAGGGCGTCATCAACAGCTAAGTTCGCGGGTGCGGCTTGCAACGGCCGCGCTATTTGGTAGAATTATCTGCGCTGCGTTTCGGCATGGCGGATGCAGCGGCGGTTACGAGCCATGCCCATGGTGTTGTCGGAGTGGTGGAACGGCAGACACGCTAGCTTGAGGTGCTAGTGCCCATATACCGGGTGTGCGGGTTCAAATCCCGCCTCCGACACCAGAGATCGCAAGGCCCCGTTCGCGGGGCCTTTTTGCATGCCGATGCAGGCCGGGCTATCATCAGGGAAAGGCCCATGGCCATTCATAGGGAAGGAGCTGCGCATGGAGAAGCTGGCAGCGGTCATGTTGGGAGACGGATTCGAGCCGGTGGAGGCGCTGGCCCCGGTGGATGCGCTGCGTCGTGGCGGCGTGCGGGTGCGCACGGTGTCGGTGATGGACGGGCTGCAGGTGACCTCGGCCCAGGGGGTCACGATGCATGCCGACGACGGCGTGAGCGACGTCGACCTGCTGGGCTTCGACCTGCTGGTGGTGCCGGGCGGCTCGGGCGGCGTGGATAACCTGGCGAAGTGCGCGCCCTTGGCCGATGCGCTCGAGCGCTTCATGGCCGAGGGCAAGCCAGTGGCGGCCATCTGCGCCGGGCCTATGATCCTGGCCGACTTGGGTCTGCTCGAGGGTCGCAAGGCCACCTGCTACCCAGGTTGCGAAGAGGGCTTTCCTGCGGGGGCCTATCAGGACGTGCGCGGGGTCGTGGTCGACGGCAACCTGGTGACCGCCAGCGGCCCGGGCCAAGCGCTCGACTTCGGCATGGCTGCGCTGCGGGTGCTGGCGGGCGATGCGGCGGCCGACCGCGTGGCAGCCGACATGCTCATAGCGGGCTAGCAAGCCCGGGCGCGGCAGGCCCTTGTGGCGACCTGGGCCTTCCGTGCGGTTATTTGCATGAGGGCAGGCTGTGGGGCGCCTGTGCAGCTGCGCTGCCCGCGGCCCCGACCAGCGGCCGATGCGATAGAATGCACGGGTAAGGAAAGCGTCATCGGCCCGCAAGGCGGGCGGGAAGGCAGCATGATGGTCAAGGACATTACCAAGGACGAGGCGGTGCTCTCGCAGCCCTGCCGCGAGGCGACGGCGGAGGATGCGGCGATAGCCCAGGACCTGCTGGACACGCTGGAGGCCACCGAGGACGCCGCGTGCCTGGCGGCGAACCAGATAGGCTGCCCCGTGGCGCTGGCGGTGTACCTCGACGATGCCGACGAGCCCCATGTGCTGTACAACCCCAAGCTCAAGAAGGCCCTGCGGCCCCACAAGGTGGTCGAGACGTGCTTCTCGCGCGACGACGAGGCCAAGGTGACGCGCTTCGAGTGGATAGCCATCACCTACGACGAGCTGGCCGACGGCCAGCTGCAGCCGCGCAAGGCCGAGCGCACCGGCTGGGAGGCCCAGATAATCCAGCACGCCATCGACCACTGCAAGGGCAAGCTGGTGTAGCGGCGCTCGCGCTGGTTCTGCTATAGTGCATCAATGACATAGCGCCTGCCGCCGGGTAGGCACAGAGCACTCGCGAGGGTGCGCGTCGTTAGGCCATCGAAGACGCGCATCAGCCGGGTGCTCTTTTCATTCAGCGGGCGCTGCGTGGCGCGGCGCCCCCCGCGAGGAAGGATGGGCATCATGAAGCAGTTCGTCACCGAAGGATCGTTCTGGGAGCTGTTCCCCGAAGCCCGCATCGGCATCGTGGTGGCCCACGGCATGAAGCCTGGCGACCAGGTGGCGCCCGAGAGCGCGGCCGCCATAGCCAAGGGGCTGCGCGAGGCCAACGAGGCGGCGGATGCGCACCTGAACTCCAACACCATCTCGCAGAACCAGGTGGTGGCGGTCTGGCGCGACGCCTACCAGCGCTTCAAGACGAAGAAGGGCGCGCGCTGCTCGGTGGAGAACCTGCTCAAGCGCGTGCTGAAGGGCAACCCGGTGGGCAGCATCACCCCGTCGGTCGACATCTACAACACCGTGTCGCTCAAGTACGCGCTGCCGGTAGGCGGCGAGGACATCGACGCCATGGAGGGCGACATCCGCCTGGGGCTGACCGAGGGCGGCGACGCCTTCCGCGCGTTGGGCGAGGATGAGGATGCCCCCACGCTCGAAGGCGAGCTGTGCTACCGCGACGACGCGGGCGCCATCTGCCGCTGCTGGAACTGGCGCGACGGCCAGCGCACGGCGCTCACCGACGATTCCGAGAAGGCGTTCCTCATCATCGAGTCGGTGGACCCGGCCCGGGCCGACGACCTGCAGGCGGCCATCGACGAGCTGGCCGACCTGGTGGAGCAGCACCTGGGGGCCACGGTGTTCGCGAAGAAGGTGGTCACGGCCGATGACCCGGTGATGGTCATCGACGAGTAGCCGCCCGTGCACGAGCGCCGTTTTCCGCGTATCCTAGACGGGACGGAAACCAGGCGGAACGCGGAAGCGAGGCAGCGATGGCGGCTCACCGAGATGCAGGCGCGGCGGCTGGCCCCGAAGGCGGGGCGGCCAGCGGCGCCTGCGCTGCTTTGGAGCGGTTCTCGACGCCGGTGCGCGACTGGTTCGGCGAGGCGTTCAGCGAGCCGACGCCGGCCCAGGCTCGGGCGTGGGATGCCATCGCGGCAGGCTGCAACGCCTTGGTCATAGCCCCGACAGGCTCGGGCAAGACGCTGGCGGCGTTCCTGTTCGCCATCGACCGGTTGGCGCGCGAGAAGCTGGCGGCCGCCGAAGCGGGCGAGCCGTGGCGCGCGGGCGTGCGCGTGCTGTACGTGTCGCCGCTGAAGGCCCTCGGGGCCGACGTCGAGCGCAACCTGCAGCGGCCGCTGGCGGCCATCGCCGAGCGGGCGGACGCGCTGCCGGCCATCACCACGGTGCAGCGCACGGGCGACACCACGCCCGACGAGCGCCGTCGCATCCAGCGAAACCCGCCAGACGTGCTCATAACCACCCCGGAGTCGCTGTATCTCATGCTCACGTCGCAGGCGCGCGAGGCGCTGCGCACGGTGCAGGCGGTCATCGTGGACGAGGTGCACGCGCTGGCGGGCAGCAAGCGCGGCGCGCACCTGGCTTTGAGCTTGGAGCGGCTGGACGGCCTGCTGGAGCAGCCGGCCCAGCGCATCGGGCTTTCGGCCACGGTGCGACCGGCCGAGACGGTGGCGCGCTTCCTGGGCGGCGCGCAGCCGGTCCAGGTGGTGCAGGCGCCGGGCAGCGCGGCTTTGCGGGTGCAGGTGCGCGTGCCGGTGGAGGACATGACCGCCATCCCGGCCTACGGCGCGCCAGGGGCCGGTGGGGCGACTGGCGTCAGGTGCGAGCATGGCGGCGGCCCGCGCCGTGCGCCCATCGAGGAAGCGTGGAAGTCCGACCGAGCGCTGCGGGCGGCCATGGGCCAGGGCGCTTCCGGGGCTGCGGCGGCCTCGCCTGACAGTCGTGCGGGCTCGTCGTCGCTGTGGCCGCATATCGAGGCCGCCATCTTGGACGAGGTGCTGGCCCACCGTTCCACCATCGTGTTCGTGAACTCCCGCGGCCTGTGCGAGAAGCTCACCGCGCGGTTGAACGAGCTCTACGCCAAGCGGGCCGGGCTCGCTGCGGCGCATTCCGAAACCGCTGGCTGGTGGGCGGAGGCGGGCAGCGCGAGCGGCGGTGACGAGGGACCCGTGGCCTATCGGTCGGATATGGGGGCGTCGTCGCTGCTGGCCGAAGGAGCGCCGCCGGTGGTGGCTAAGGCACATCATGGCTCGGTGTCGAAGGAGAAGCGCCGTGCCGTCGAGCAGGAGCTCAAGCGCGGCGAGCTGCCCTGCGTGGTGGCCACGTCCAGCTTGGAGCTAGGCATCGACATGGGCGAGGTCGACCTGGTGCTGCAGGTGGCGCCGCCCCCGAGCGTCGCCAGCGCGCTGCAGCGGGTCGGGCGCGCGAACCATCAGGTAGGTGCCACGTCCGAGGGCATCATGTACCCGCGCACGCGCACCGAGGTCATCGACGCCGCCGTGGTGGCCGAGGGCATGCGCGAAGGGGCCATCGAACTCACGGCGCTCGTGGCCAACCCGCTGGACGTGCTGGCCCAGCAGACTGTGGCCGCCGTGGCCATGGGGCCGCTTCCTGCGGGCGAGTGGCTCGCCATGGTCAGGCGAGCGGCCAACTTCGCCGACCTGCCACGCGCTGCGTTCGACGCGGTGCTGGACATGCTGGCGGGGCGCATGGCGTCAGGCGACCTGGCCGAGTTCGGCCCGCGCCTGCTGTGGGACCGGTCGACGGACGTGCTGGAGCCGCGCCCTGGGTCCCAGCGGCTGGCGGTCACCGCGGCGGGCACCATTCCCGACCGCGGCATGTTCTCGGTGGTGCTGCCCGAGGGCGACGGCCGCGCGGGGCGCCGCCGCGTGGGCGAGCTCGATGAGGAGATGGTCATGGAGTCGCGCGTGGGCGACATCATCGCCTTGGGCACGAGCACCTGGCGCATAGCCGAGATAACCGGCGACCGCGTGATGGTCGAGCCAGCGCCGGGCCGCTCGGCGCGGCTGCCGTTCTGGCACGGCGAGGCCATCGGCCGCCCGTCGGGCCTGGGTCGCAGTCGCGGCGCCTTCGTGCGCCAGGTGGCTGCTGGCGTGGGGGATGGCGGCGAGCTGGACGCTGCGGCACGCGAGCGCCTGGAAGGCGACGGCCTCGACCGCCGCGCCATTTCCAACCTGGCTGCCTTGCTGGAGGCCCAGCGCCAGGCCACTGGCACGGTGCCAACCGACAAGCAGCTCGTGGTCGAGCGCTGCCAAGACGAATCGGGTGACTGGCGGGTCATCCTGCATTCGCCTTACGGCCGCCGCGTCCATGAGCCTTGGGCCCTGGCCGTGGCTGACCGCATCCAGCGCGAGCACGGCTTCGACCCGCAGGTGATGGCCGGCGATGACGGCCTGGTGGTGCGCTTCCCCCTGACCGTCGAGACGTTGCCCGGCGCCGAGCTGTTCCGCTTCGATCCCGCCGAGGCTGAAGCCATCGTGCGCGCCAAGATAGGCTCTACGGCGCTGTTCGCCACGCGCTTCCGCGAATGCGCTGCCCGAGCGCTGCTCATGACGCCCACCGCTCCCGGCAAGCGGGCGCCTCTGTGGCAGCAGCGCCTCAAGGCGGGCCAGCTGCTCGAGGCGGCCCGGCGCGAAGACGGCTTTCCCATCATGGTGGAGGCCGCGCGCGAATGCCTGCAGGACGTGTTCGACATGGCGGCCCTGCGGCAGCTGCTGGGCCAGCTGGAGGCGGGGCAGGTGCGCATGGCCGAGGTCGACACCACGGTGCCTTCGCCCTTTGCCGCGCCGCTCATCTTCGGCTACGTGACCGAGCACCTTTACGAGGGCGACCTGCCGCATGCCGAGCGCCGCGCGTCGCTGCTGGCGGTGGACCCGGGCCTGCTGGGCGAGCTGCTGGGCGGCGGTGACGTGGGCGCGCTGCTCGATCCAGAGGTGGTGCGGCAGGTGCAGGCGCAGCTGCAGCATGCGGCCGCGGGCTGGCAGGCGCGCGGGGCAGAAGGGGCGGCCGACCTGCTGCGCACGCTAGGGCCGCTCGATGCTGCCGAGGTGGCCGCGCGCCTTGAGGGCGACGTGGCGCCTGACGATGCCGAAGCGCTATTGCGCGACCTTGAGCAGGCGCATCGTGCGTTCCCGTGCGCTATCGGCGGAGTGCCGCGTTGGGCGGCGGCCGACGATGGGCCGCGCCTGCATGCGGTGCTGGGCGTGGAGGTGCCTGGTTGGGTTGCAGAAGGGGAGGCGGGCGCCGCGCCCGTGGAGCGGGGCCTCGACGGCCTGGTGGCGCGCTACGCCCGCACCCACGGGCCGTTCTGCGCCGAAGCGGCAGCCCGGCGCTTGGGGCTCGGCACGGCGCTGGTGGGCGAGAGCTTGGGGCGCCTGGCGGCCGAGGGCGTGGTGGAGCCCATCTCCTATGTTGCGGACGGCTGCGGCTGCGAGGAAGGTGCCGTGGGGAAGGGCGCTGCCGAGGGCGATGGGGAAGGCGCTGCGGCCGAGGCGAAAGGCGCTGAAGGGGCGACCGGTGCGCGTGCAGGGGCCGCCGCCTCCGCCGCACGCGCATGGGTGGACAGCGGCGTGCTGCGGCGCTTGCGCAGCCGTTCCCTCGACCGGGCGCGTCAGGCGGTGGAGCCGGTGCCCGCGGCCGCCTATGCGCGGTTCCTGCTGGACCGGCAGGCGCTGGGCGCCGGTGAGGGCATGCTGGAAGGCGTCGAGGGCGTAGCTGAGGTGATTGCCCAGTTCGAGGGCGTGTTCCTGCCGGCTGAAGCGTGGGAGGCCGAGGTGCTGCCGCGCCGGGTTCGCCGTTACCGCGCCGGCCTGCTGGACGAGCTGGTGGCATCGGGCGAGGTGCTGTGGCTGGCCCAGCGCGACGAGCCAACGGGCGGGGCTGGCCACCCGCACAGCGTGGCCGAGCCGGGCTACCGCGTGGCCTTCTACCCGGCCGACTCGCCGCTGGCGCCGTTGCCTGCTGGCCTTGCAGAAGCCCCGGCCCCTTCCGTGGCGCTCGAGCCCGGGCAGCCTGATGCTGCCGACGAGGCGCCTTCGGTGCCGCAAGCGCTCCACCGCCTGATGGCCGAGCAGGGGCCGCTTGCGTTCCCCCAGATGGTCGACGGCGTGCGCGGCATGCTGGCGCCGCAAGACGTCACGTCAGCCCAAGTGGCCGAGGCTCTGGCTCACCTGGTGGGCCGTGGGGCTGCCGCTTCGGACAGCCTCGCCTTCGTGCGGGCTGGGGGCATCCGGCCTGCCCGTGCCGCTTCTTCCCAAGGGATCGGCCAGCAGCCTCCGGCGGCGCGCCGTCGCGCTCACAGCCGTCGTTCCCGTTCGGCGTACGCCGACGCGAAGCGCCAGATGCGGCAGCAGGCGGCTGCGCAAGTGGCGAGCCGCATGGCCTTCGACGAGGCCCTTGGCGGCCAGTGGTCGCTGCGCGTGCCCGATCAGGTGCCCAGCACGGTGCGCGCCCTGGCGCTCGTTGAGTCGATGCTCGACCGCTACGGCCTGGTCACGCGTGACATCGCCCTGCTCGACGGGGTGCCCGGCGGCTTGTCGGCGGTGTACCCGGTGCTGCGCCAGATGGAGGATGCGGGCGACCTGCTGCGCGGCATGTTCGTGGAGGGGCTGGGACCTGCGCAGTTCGCTGCCCGCGAGACGGTCGACGCGCTGCGCGCCGCTGCTGCAGAAGGCGAAGGGGACGGCGGTTGCGATGCGGCTGGCACAGGCGTCAGGGCATCGGGCGCTTGCGAGTTCGCCGTGCTGGCAGCGGACGACCCTGCCAGCCTCTACGGCGCGGGATTGCCGTGGCCTGCGATCGCTGCCGAGGCAGTGGGCGGCGGGGCAAGGGCCGACGATGCCTCGCTGCTCGCGGCGAAGCCGTCTCGCCGCGCGGGCGCGCTCGTGGTGCTGGCCGACGGTGCGCCGGTGCTCTATGCGGGCCTGCGGCTGAAGGTGCTGCTGGCCTTCACGGCTGACGAGGGGTTGCTTGCTGCAGCGGTGGAGGCGCTCGCTGCTTTCGTCGTGGCCGATGCGAAGCGCCGCGGGAGCGGTGCGGCGCGCGAGAAGATCCTCGTCAGCACGGTGAACGGTGCGCCGGTGCTCGGGACGCCTCTGGCCGACCTGCTCCAGCAAGCTGGCTTCGTTCGCCAGCCGGACGGCATGAGGCTGTACATCAACCCCTTCTAGGCTGGCTGTGGCATCGCTAAAGGGCGAAGCAAGGCGCCACCCCACCTTTCATAGAAGGAGTTTCGGGTGAAGAGAGCTTGCCAGTCCGATCAATAGACCGAAAGTTAGTGACCCCGCTCCAGTGGGCCGTTCGGGTCCACCACCAGTTCGCACCCACACCGACCTTTATCACATAAGGGTTCGGCGAGGTCATGTCGTCTTGCGGATAATACTGGTACTGAAACCAAACCAAAGGCGAGGCCGGAATGCAAGGCTCGCTTCCGCAAATCTCGAACACGCTCATCACACCTTCCGACCTGGGATGCTTGACTCCATCGGAGGATGTTCGCCAGCTATCGCTGGTTCTACACGTTCGATTCTCTAGCTGAACAGTGGCACGTTCCCGAGCAAGAATTCCTCAAGGGTGGCAATCGGGGAGCCCACGATAAGCGTGCGTGCCTCGGGAAAAGCTTGCTTGAACGCATCGAGCCCAGTCAGCTCCTTCACTGTGCCGCTTTTGACTTCGATGGCGAGCAGCTTGTCACGTTGCTTCAAGACGAAGTCAACCTCCTTGCTGCCCTCGCGCCACCAACGCACCTCGAAACCTTCGCGCTTCGAGCGTGCGAGCAGATATGCCCCCACAGCCGATTCCGTTAGCCGCCCGCGAAGCGCTGGGTCGTCCAGCAGATGCGATGAGTCATCGCGCCACGCGGCGGTCATGAGCGATGTGTCATAGACCATGAAACGGGGCGAGCTGCGGCGCGTTTCAAGCTGTTTGGCGTTGTGCTTCTGCAGACCCGCTAACATGCCAGCGCCTGAGAGCAGGTCGAGGTAATGGGCTATAGTGTCGGTGTTGCCCTTGTCATCGAGTTGGCCAAGTATCTTACGATAGGAAAGCTCCTGGCCAGAATAGAGGGCACCCAGCTCGAACAGGCGCTTCAACAATGCCGGTTTGCGCACGGTCTCAAGCTGGAGCACGTCTTGAGCGATCGTGGCTTCGATGATGGAGTCGTTCATGTATGCGAACCATCGATCCTGCTCAGCCAGCGATGCTGCACCAGGATAGCCGCCGCGCAACAGGAATCGCTCAAGGTCATAATCGAAGGCTGTATTCATCTCGGCAAGCGTCCAGTGGGTCGAGCGAAGAAGCTCGAAACGGCCCTTGAGAGAATCGCTCAGCCCTTTCTTGAGAAGGAGCGTCGACGACCCTGACAGCACCACGGTCAGCGGGACTTCGTGCCAGGTGTCCTCGTCCCAAAGGGCTTTTACGGCGCCGCTCCAGTCCTCGACCTTATGCACCTCGTCGATAAAGAGGATGGCCTTGCCCTCCCGCTTGGCGAGGATGCGTGCCTGATCCCATTCGATGGCTATTTGGGTGGCGGGCAGCCCGGTGAAGCGGTCGGCATCCACATAGTGGTACGGAAGGCCGGACGCATCAAGCGCCTGCTTGACCGCGGTCGTCTTGCCGGTTTGGCGTGGTCCGATGACGATCTGCATGAACTTTCGAGGCTCGGCTAGCCGGGCTTCAAGGGTCCGAGATATCTGGCGACGGTACATAACGCCTCCTTTAAACATGGCCGGAAGGTTACCTGTTCAAGCGTTCATTTTCAATAATGATAGCTTATGATAGTAAAAATGATAGGTACACCTACCAAAAATGATAGGTATACCTATCATTTTGGATACGAGAGGGCGGTACGGCTTACCGGGTTCTGTTTGGCTATGTCCTTGCCTGGCTTGTTGCACTTGAATCGTGCTGGAAGAGGGCCTACCGACCGCCCGACGTGGAAGCCGGGCAGCGCCTACTTTGTTGGGGGTGACTGGTTGCTAATGCTTCCGGTCATTCTTCCCATTTCGGCGGAGCCAGCACCGTATCTTACACGCGGCCCTTCTGCCGGGGATGGCAGAAGGGCCGTGCTGTGTGTCGATAGGATGAGCTGGGCCATGGTGGCCAGGTCGCAACCTTTACTCGCTGCGCAGCGCCTCCACCGGGTCTTTGCGGGCGGCGCTCGAAGCGGGCATCAGGCCGGCGATGAACGTCAGCGCCACGCTTATGCCGATGAGGATGAGCGCGGCCTGCCAGGGCAGCGATGCCAAGTTGGGCACATCGAACAGGGCATAGACCAGGGCGCTCACCGGTATGCATACCAGAGCGGTTATGCCCACGCCCAGCACGCCCGCAACCAAGCCCTCGATGATGGTCTCGGCATTGAACACGCGGCTGATGTCGCCCTTGGAGGCGCCTATGGCACGCAGGATGCCGATCTCCTTCTTGCGTTCGAGCACGCTGATGTACGTGATGACGCCGATCATGATGGACGACACCACCAGCGAGATGGATACGAACGCTATCAGCACGTAGCTGATCATGTCGATGATGGTGGTGACCGACTTCATAAGGGTGCCCACCAGGTCGGTATAGGTTATCTCGCGGTCTTCGTCGCCGTCGGCGGCCATGCGCTCGTTGTAGGCATCGAGGATGGCGATGACCTCCTGCTTGCTCTCGAAGTCCTTGGGATAGATGTCGATCTCGTAGGGCTTTGCCAGGTCGGCGTAATCCATCTTCGCCAGGTTGTTGTCGAACGTGGCCTCTTGAGCGCTGCCCATCATGGACATGATGAGCTCGGTGAGTTGCTCCTCGGTCATGTTGAACTGGAAGGCATCGGCGAAGGCGGCCGGATCGACGGACATGGCGCTGGCCATGTTGGCGCCCATCTGAGCCATGGCGGCACCTACCGCTGCTTGGGTCTGCTGCTGGATGGCATTGGTAAGGCTGCTGACGTAGCCCCCTACCTGCTGCCCCACGGCCGCCTGTATCTTGCCGGCAGCCTCAGCCTGCATGCTGTTCAGATTGGTGATGATGAGGGGCAGGTCGCGGTTGAGGATTGCGTTCTTCTCCTCCGGGGTGGCGGCCATAGCCATCTCGGCCATGGTCCTCTGGAGCTGTGCCTCGTCAATCTCCGGCTGCGTCTGCAAGTCGAGCCCGCTCAAATCCAAAGGTCCCATCTGCGGCAGGCTGGACGGGTCAAGATTCATGCCGCTCATATCCACCTGCAGCTTGCTAGCGTCCACGTTGAACGCGCGGCTGATGGCACCTGTGTCGATGGTGAACATCGACCCCATGTCGAAGTCGCCCGCCTGGTCTTCCTCGCCGAAGGGCTTGCCCGTGAACACGTTCACGTCGGGATCGGCCAGCTGGTCCTTCACTATCTGGGTCTCGGCTGACTGCTCGATGAGGTGCCGCGGCAGCGCGGGGGTGTAGTAGATGCCGCTTGCCAGCGCCGTGGCAGTGACGCCTTCCTTGGGCTGCACGATGCCGGTTATGCGCAGGGACTCGCCGTTGGCCACCAGGTCCTTCACGAAGGCCTCGTCATCGGTCTTGTCCACCCACACGCCGTACTCGTCGTCGTAGGTGTAGCAATCCGCCGAGTTAACCAGCTTCAGCGGGGTGCTTAGCAGCTCGTCGATGGGGTAGGACTGCGTATCCACCTCCACTTCCATGGTGTCGTCGGCCACGAAGCTCTTCACCATCTCTTGCAGGTGGTCGTAGTCGCGCAGTCCCAGCACATAGGCCAGGAAGTCGGATATCTTGCCGTTGTGGCTCAGCACGAGCACGCACTCGTCGTACGCCTCGGGCCAAGCGCCCTCTATCACGTCGTACTGGTCCTTCACCACGTCGGCGTTGTCCATCATCTCGCCGAACACGTTGGTGGACATCGACATGGACATAAGGCTGGAGTCGGACATCCCCGCGCCCATGCCCAGCGAGTTGAACGTGGTGTCGGGGTTCACCTGGCGCACGCCGCCATCGGCTTCCTCGACGTAGATATGGGGCGTCACGTTGTAGGTGTACTCGATGGAGCTCACGTGCTGCTCGATGCCGCCGCCGTCGGTGTCGAAGTACTCCTTCAGCGACGCCAGGTCGTTGTTGGTGATGCTCGTGAACATGCGCGTGAGGATGGTGGCCTCGCCAACTTCGCCGCCGGAGCCTTCCGCGCCTTGGCCTTCTGCGGGGGCGCCTTCGCCGTCGTCTCCCATGCCCATGCCGCTCATGGTCATCATCGACGACATATCGAAGCCGGTGGACATTATCTGCAGCGGGTAGACCGAAAGCGTCTCTTCCTCGACGTTCTTTATATAGGCGTTCACGCCGTTGGCCAGCGCCAGGATGGCCGCGATGCCGATGATGCCGATGCTGCCGGCGAAGGCCGTCATGATGGTGCGGCCCTTCTTGGTCATGAGGTTGTTGAAGCTGAGCGTTAGCGCAGTGAGGAAGCTCATGGACGTGCGGCGGATGGGCTTCTCGGAAAGGCGCATCTCCTCGGCGGTGGGCTCGAAGGGCGCCGTGTCGGATCGTATCACGCCGTCGGCCAGGTTCACCGTGCGCGTGGCGTACTGCTCGGCCAGCTCGGGGTTGTGGGTGACCATGATGACCAGGCGGTCGCGCGCGATGTCGGTCAGCAGGTCCATTATCTGAACGCTGGTCTTTGAATCCAGCGCGCCGGTGGGCTCGTCGGCCAGCAGTATCTCAGGGTCGTTGATGAGCGCGCGGGCGATGGCCACGCGCTGCATCTGGCCGCCGGAAAGCTGCGCAGGCTTCTTGTTCACGTGGTCGCCCAGCCCCACGGCCTCCAGCGCCTCGGTGGCGCGGCGCTTGCGCTCGTCAGGCGCCACGCCCGAAAGCGTCAGCGCCAGCTCGACGTTGGCCAGCACGGTCTGGTGCGGGATGAGGTTGTAGCTCTGGAACACGAAGCCGATGCGATTGTTGCGGTAGGTGTCCCAGTCGCGGTCCTTGTACTCCTTGGTGGACACGCCGTCCACGACAAGGTCGCCGGTGTCGTAGTGGTCCAGCCCGCCGATGATGTTCAGCAGCGTGGTCTTGCCCGAGCCCGACGGGCCCAGAATGGCCACGAACTCGCTGTCGCGGAACGACACGCTCACGTCGTCGAGCGCGGTCTGGGCGAAGTCGCCGGTGGTGTATGACTTGCGGATGTGCTTTAGTTGCAGCATGGGAGTCCCCTTCGTGTCTCTCGGCGTTCCAGCTTACACCGGGTGCGGCAGGGGGGGGTGGCTTCACCAACTATCCATAAAACTTGCGCCGCGCGGGCGCCATGGTGGCCAGGAGCAGGTATCATGGGCAGGGTATGCAACACAGCACGAAAGGAGGGCGCAACGCCCATGGACAAGAAGGTCTACGAACTGCTGAACGACCAGATAAACAAGGAGCTGTACTCGGCTTACCTGTACCTCTCCTTCGCTGATTACTACGAGGAAGAGGGCCTTGACGGCTATGCCAACTGGTACGAGATCCAGGCCCAGGAGGAGCGCGACCATGCGCTCATCTTCCGCAACTACCTGCATGAGAACGGCGAGAAGGTGAAGCTGCTGGCCATCGACCAGCCCGACAAGACCTTCAGCAGCTACCTGGAGCCGCTGGAGGCTGGCCTCGAGCATGAGAAGTACGTGACCTCGCTCATCAACGACATCTATGCGGCGGCTGTGGCGGCCAACGACTACCGCACGCAGCAGTTCCTGGGCTGGTTCATCGACGAGCAGCTGGAGGAGGAAGACACCGCCGACGACATGATCACCAAGATGAAGCTGTTCGGCGGCGACGCCCGCTCGCTGTTCGAGCTGAACCAGGAGTACGCCTCCCGCACCTACAGTGTGCCTTCGCCGCTCGCTGGCGAGTAACCGCTGGGAACCACAAGCACGAGAGGGAAGGGCTGGGCGCTGCGCTCGGCCCTTCCTTGCTTGAACGGGCGCTTTCGCGCCAGCTGCCTGCGCTACCTACGAAGGAAGATCATGGACGAAGAAGAGAAGGCGCCGAAGCCGAAGCTGCAGCCGAAGCCGTCGAAGGGCGCGAAGGCCCGCGACCCGTTCATCCGCCCTGCGAACGAGGACGACGACGGCTACGACCCCTATTCCGACCGGCGAGAGGCTGAGCCGCTGTTCGAGGCCGACCCGTGGCGGTAGCGCCGCGCTAGCCAGGCGCGTCTTGCGCTTCCGCCTAGTCGGTGCCTAGTCGGTATCGCCCAACAGGCCGTTGAGTATCGTCGACACCACCGATATGACGATGGAGGCCACGAAGGCGCTGCCGAAGGTGGCTATCCAGAACCCGACGCCGAACAGCCCGTTGGCCATCCATGCGGCCAGGTACAGCATGAGCGTGTTCACCACCAGGTAGAAGATGCCCAGCGTGAGCACAGTCACCGGCAGCGAGAGCAGCTGCAGGATGGGCTTTACCGACATGTTGATGAGCGCCAGTATGAGCGCCGTGAACAGCACGCCCACCCAGGCTTCGGTGCCGACCACTTCGATGCCCGGCACGATCCATACCGCGGCCGCAACGGCGATGGCGGTGACTATCCATCGGATAAAGAAGTTCATAGTGCCCCTTTCCGCGAAGCTGTCTGTTCGGAGCCACTATAATAGCGGGAATGTTGAGCGCAGAATCCATGGAGACAGAGGTGTTAAATGGCGGTAAGGATAGGCTTGGTGGGCACGGGCACGGTAGGCGGCGGGTGCATCGACATCATCCAGAAGCATCGTGACGATTTCAAGCGCCACTACGGCATCGACATCGAGCTGGCGCGCGTGTGCTCGCGCAACCCTGAGCAGGCGGCGGCGCACGGCGTGGAAGGGCTGTTCACCGGCGACTTCCGCGATATCGTGAACGACCCCGATATCGATTTGGTCATAGAGCTCATCGGCGGCACCACCACGGCGCGCGAAGTCGTGCTCGAGTCGCTGGCTGCGGGCAAGGCCGTGGTCACCGCCAACAAGGCGCTCATGGCCACCCATGGCAAGGAGGTCATGGACGCTGCGGAAGCCGCCGGGCGCGAGCTGGCGTTCGAGGCCAGCGTGGGTGGCGGCATACCGATCATCGACCCGCTGAAGCACTCGCTCATAGCCAACGAGGTGCTGTCGGTGATGGGCATCGTCAACGGCACCACCAATTACATGCTCACCCGCATGGCCGAGGACAACATGAGCTACGACGAGGCGCTGGCCGAGGCCCAGGAGGCTGGGTTCGCCGAGGCCAACCCGTCGGCCGACGTGGACGGCTTCGATGCGGCGGCCAAGATAGCCATCCTGGCGTCCATCGCGTTCAACTCGCGCGTGACCATGGACGACGTGTACACGCGCGGTATCACCAACATAACGCCGGTCGACCTGGAGGCGGCGGCCGACATGGGCTATGCCGTCAAGCTGCTGGCCATCGCCCATCGCACGCCGGGCGGCATCGACGTGCGCGTGCACCCCACCATGCTGCCGGCCGACCACCAGATGGCCAAGGTCAACGGCGTGTTCAACGCCATCTACGTGATAGGCGACGCTGTGGGCGAGACCATGTTCTTCGGCGAGGGCGCCGGCGCGGGCCCGGCTGCCTCGGCGGTGA
The DNA here is from genome assembly GCA_910588095.1 of uncultured Eggerthellaceae bacterium. Lineage (GTDB taxonomy): Bacteria > Actinomycetota > Coriobacteriia > Coriobacteriales > Eggerthellaceae > D16-63. The sequence goes on along the minus strand of CAJUQH010000004.1, from coordinate 94,814 downwards.
TGGGCGACGTGCTGGAAGTGGCGCGCCACCTGAGCCAGGGCGTGCCGCCGCTGGTGGGCTGCACCTGCACCGACGAGCTGCCCATCCTGCCCATCGAGGAGCTGTCGATGAAGTACTACATCCGCTTCTCGGTGGCTGACCGCCTGGGCGTGCTGGCCACCATGGCCGAGGTGTTCGCGCGGCACAACGTGAGCGTGCATTCCATGGTGCAGCGCGGCAAGGGCGAGACCGGGGCGGTGGATGTCATCTACGTGACGCACCAGGCCAAGGAGCGCGACGTGCGCTCCGCCATCGACGAGATCAAGGCCGAGGACGACCTGCTGTACGCCGAGCCTTCGCTCATCCGCGTGGAGGAGTAGGAAGGTTCCTGGGCTTCAGGCAGAGGCCGGGCAGACGTTCGGCAGAGATGGCACAGAAGGCCCCTTCGCTCGCGCAAGCTGGCGAGGGGGCCTTCCATAGTGGTGAGCTGACTTTGCCGGAGGAGCGTGCGGGCTTTCGTGGGCGCATGGTGCCTCCGCCCTGAATCTCTTGACGAATAGGAAAAAAGGAAAACCGAAGCGGTTTCGACCCGTGCTATCATGGCCTCTGCGCTCAGGCGCATTCAAGCTGCGGAGGAGTGGCCGAGTGGTCGAAGGCGGCAGTCTTGAAAACTGTTGAGCCGCAAGGTTCCGTGGGTTCGAATCCTACCTCCTCCGCCATCTTCCCTCTGCTTCTGTGAACGGCTGATTCGCTGCCGTTAATCCTCGAGCGAGCGCGACGGGTCGGTCACCCAATCGGTGAAGCTGCCCTCGTAGCAGTGCAGCGCCGTGTAGCCGGCCTGCTCCAGGTAGCCGCATGCCTCGTGGGCCAACGCGCCATCCTGGCAATAGACGATGCACTCGTCATCAGGGCCGATGCCCACGGCTTCCGCACGGCGCGCCATCTCGGCCGCCACGTCGCCGCCCAACTGTTTGGCGGTTATCATCTCCACCGACACCGCGCCGGGGATGCGGCTCTCGTCGTAGAGGAACTTCGGTCGCACGTCGATGATGGGCATCTTGCCCAAGTTATCCAGCACATAGGTTGCGTCGACGACATCGTAGGCCATAGCGGCACCTCTTTTCTCGCTCGATGCGGGCAGTCGCCCAGGTGGCCTGCCACGTTGCTTTCAAGTGCCGCCATCATAGCCGAGCCCTGGCGCCTCGCAGGAAACGGCACCGTGACGGATTCCCCTCAAGAAGGAAAAACGCCAGGTCGCGCAGAAGGAAAGCGGCCGCGCAGGAAACCGTGAAATCGGCCGTCACACGCCATTGCCCACGCGTTCCTTTTCGCGTAGAATGTATCGTTGCGCGCGGAGGAGTGACCGAGAGGCCGAAGGTGCTCGCCTGCTAAGTGAGTATGCCCCAAAAGGGCATCTGGGGTTCGAATCCCCACTCCTCCGCCATTCTCCTTCTCCGGGGCGCTGAATCGCTGATGCGGGCCTTCGCGCTGTTCGCAAACCGTTTCCAAGCATTACCGGGCCGTTGCCCTACATTCACAGGGGCCGCGTAGCATGGATGCATCGGAATCGCAGGCGGCTGCAGAGGCTCCGGGTCTGCCGGATCGCGCCGCCCCAAGTGGAAGGTCGTGGGAACGATGGCTTACCAAACCGTCGGCGCAAGCTATGTGATGAACCATCTGGATGTGCTGTCTGTCGTGGACGTGCGGCCGCGCAGCATGTTCGCCCAAGGGCACATCCCCGGCGCCATCAACGTCCCCTTCGACGAGGTGCAGGCGGCGGGCGAGGATGACATGGCCGTGCATTACGGCATCGCCTTCGACGCAGCGGGCATCGGCAAGCACGACCCGGCCATCGTGAGCTGCCAGGCCGGCATGCATGCTCAGATGGTGTGCGATATGCTGGATTCGCTGGGGTTCGACAGCCTGAAGTGGTACAAGGGCAGCTGGCAGGACTGGGCTGCCGATCCGAGCCACCCGCAGCAGACAGGCGCGGTGCCAGCCCACGCCTAAAGCCGGCGCACCTGCGCTACAATATCAGGATACGTTCAAGAAAGGCCCGCGTATCCTATGAATCCTGCCGCTTTTGACCCGGTTGGCGCCGACCAGCGCCTGGCCGACGAGGCATACATGCGTCTGGCGCTCGACGAGGCGCGCCGTGCTGCCGAGGTGGGCGAGGTGCCCATCGGCGCCGTGGTGGTCTACGAGCCCATCGACCGTGCCACGCGCCGCCCTCTGGCCGAGCCCCAGGTGATATCGCGCGCCCACAACCTGCGCGAGACGCTCAAGAGCCCTTCGGCCCACGCCGAGTTCCTGGCTTTGAGCGAGGCCGCCCGCGTGCTGGATGCGTGGCGGCTTTCCGACTGCACGGTGTACGTGACGCTGGAGCCATGCATCATGTGCGCGGGCCTCATGCATCAGGCGCGTGTGCGCCGCTGCGTCTACGGCGCTCCCGATGCCAAGGCGGGGGCCTGCGGCACGCTGTACTCCATCCATGGCGACGAGCGATTGAATCACCGCTTCGAGGTGGCGCCGGGCGTGCTGGCCGACGAGAGCCGCCAGCTGCTGCAAGGCTTCTTCGCCGCCCGCCGCGCCAACTGACCATCGACCAAGGGGAATGCCATGAGCAACGAACCGTTGAAAGTGGACATGCTGGCTGCAGCCCGCGATGCCCAATGGACGCCCGAGACGTTCCTGGGGGCGGGGGCCAGCCGCGTCATCGCGCCGGCGAAGGTCAACCTGTTCCTGGCCGTGGGCGGCGTGCGCCCCGACGGCTACCACGAGGTGGACACGGTCATGCATGCCCTGTCGCTGCACGACACGTTGCACATGCACCGCGTCCCGCTGACGGTCGACGAGGCGGCCCATGCAGTTGCGGGAGGGGCCGACGCGCCGCACCAGGCCGTGGGGGGCCCGGCGTCCAACCTGGTGGTGTCCATCGACGTGGCCGACAAGGCGAACGCGCCCTACCCGCAAGCCATCCACCTGAGCGTTGGGCAGAACCTCGTGTTCAAGGCGCTTGACGGACTGGCGCGCGCCATCGGCCACGAAGCGTCCGAGGCCATCAACCTGCGCATCGAGAAGGCCATCCCCTTCGAGGCGGGGCTGGCGGGCGGCTCGTCCGACGCCGCCGCCGCGTTGCTCATGGCCGCCCGCTGGTGGGGCCTGGCGCCCGACGACCCGGTGCTGGCCAGCGTGGCCTGCAATCTGGGGGCCGACGTGGCATTCTTCCTACAGGGCGGCTGCGCGCTGTTCGAGGGGAAGGGCAGCACGCTGGTGCGGCGGCTGGAGCCCATGAAGGACGCGCTCGTGCTGGTGAAGCCGCCAGCTGGCGTGGCGACGGCCCAGGCCTACGCTGCGTTCGACGAGCAGCCGGCGCCCATCCCGGTCGACCTGCTAGCCCAAGCCCAGGCGGCGGGGCGCGCTGCCGACGTGCCGCTGTTCAACAACCTGGCGGCGGCGTCCGGCCGGCTGGCGCCCGATCTGGCCGAGGTGGCCGCATGGCTGGCCCAGCAGCCGGGCATGGCGGGCGCCCAGGACGTGCTGCTGTGCGGCAGCGGTGCCACCACCTTCGCTCGCACGGCATCGTTCGCCGACGCCTGCACCATAGCGGCCGCGGCACAGCAGCGCGGCTGGTGGGCGCGGGCCACCACGTTCTCAGGCCTTCGCGCTGCTGTGGTGTAGCGGGCCCTTTCCTTATCCTCCAGCGGCTTCCAGGCCGCCTGCGATGCGGGCCTGGAAGATTGCGTCTTGCGCGCTGTGCGGCCGCTTGCTAGACTGCAAGCTGTCACAACAGCGTTTCCGTTAGGAAGTCGCGGACAACCGAATATGTATCTTCCTTTTCCAGTCATGGTTCTGTCGAGCACGGAACGAAGAGGGCATCTGCCTTTCAAGGACGTGCTTTCCGGAATCATCTCTGGGTTGTTCGCATCTTGCTGTTGTGACGACTGTGGTGGATGCCCTCCTCGTTTTCGAGAACGCCTCAAGGATGAGAACACCTTGAAGGGGCAACAGCGAGTTCGCGGCCTCCTCCGCAGTATGACGGGAACATACATACTCGGGAGGAGCCGGCCGCATGGGAACGTCCGCCTCATTCGTGCTTGCACGCAAGATATTTGCCTGCCTTGTCGCAGCACTGCTTTCGCTTGCCTTGGTGCCTGCTTCTGCGCTCGCAGAAGGGGAAGGTTCTAGTACAGATGGCGCTGAAGCCGTAGCGTCGGGCCTGCCTGACCAGTCGAATGCTTCTGCTGACTCTTCCTTGGGGGAGCCCCAAGAAATCAGCGCTGAGCAGGATGCGGAAGGCTCGCCTGTAGCCCCGATGCTTGCATCGGGGTTGGTTGGCAAGCCAAACGGCTTCATCAACTCCGATGTCATTCTTGACAGCGAGCCTGTCATCGGCTCCTTCACGGTCGATGGCCTGACCTTCGCCGTCATCGACGAATCGACCATCGAGCTCGTCGGGGCCTCGGAGGCTGATGCCGGAACCCTCATGCTCCCTGAATCCGTTGCCTATGAGAACGTCAACTACACCCTCGCCTCCATAGCCGCTTACGCCTTCTATCTCTCAGGCGTGACTGACGTTATGTTGCCCGCGAGTGTGAGCGATGTCGACGACCGCGCGTTCCGCTCGAGCGACGTGGCGAGCGTCGCCGTCGCCGAAGGCAACCAAGACTACTCATCTTTCGATGGCGCGCTCTACAGCGCCGACAAGACCCGCCTCCTGCTCATTCCCGAGGGCAGGGTGGGCGCCGTCCTCCTTCCTAGGGAAGCGGAGGTGGCAGACCCTGGCAAGTTCTCGCATTGCTCGCTGGTGGATGCCATCTCCGTGGAGGACGGCGCAGCATTCGCCTCGGAGAATGGTCTTCTCTATACATCTGACCTCACGACCCTGCTCCGCGTCCCAGCCGGAGCCATCGAGATAACCATCCGAGAGGGCTGCACCACCATAGCCGCAGGCGCGCTTGAGGCCTGCGCAAAGCTCACGACCATCAACGCGTCTGCGACCGTGACCTCCATCAGCCCCGATGTCTTCCACGCGATACCCACCGTGAGCCTGCCAGCCACCTCTTTAGCAGAGAGCTCCCCGCAACTCATCGCCATGGTCGCTTTGTCCTCGACCGATGATGACCTTCCCGAGGTTGACCCCTCTGCCATCACGGTCAAATTGTCGAACGCTGTCATATCTTCTGCGTGGTCGAGTCCTGGGCTGGCTTTCTCATTTGGCGTTTTGGATGAACTCGATTCTGGCCAAATTGCTCAAACATATGCTGCGTCCACGACTACCATAGAGATAGGACGCTTGATGAATATATGGCTGACGGGCGGTTCCGGCTATGTTCAAGTTACCCAACCTACTCACGAGAAGTACCGATACCTCGAATACTGTGGCGCATATAGTACGTTTCGGTTCTATGATGGTTCATTCTGGTATCGCAATCAGGTTGGTGGCCAGATACGCGCGGGAGTTAATGCGAGTGGTACAGGCGTGACGTCAGTAAAATACTCGACGTCATCCTTTGGCCCATGGACCACCCTTCCGGTTTCTGCCGATTACAGGACGCTCCCTTATGGCACGTGGTGCTTCGCGCTTAATGGGTCGGAAAGAAACGTTTTAGCTAGCTGGGATACAAATGGTGCGGGTGCGGTATCTGACCGGTTGATATTCAATGATGTTCCTATCGTTTCTACGGGCGCGCTTCCTATCCCGGATGCTGCAATAAGAGGGGCAGGGTGGTCATTTGATGGTTGGTTCGATGACGAGTCGTGGCAATCGCAAATAACAACAAGCACTACCGCCCCTGCACGTGCTGCCTTTGTTACATATCACGCAAGATGGCGGTGCGATATCGTTTGGGATGCGGGAATTGGAGCCTGGGAGGACGGGGCTAAAACTCGTGTTACGCATGCGTATGGCGCCGACGGCACAGGAGCAGCAAAGACTCCAGCGGCTCCGGTTAGGGCGGGTTATGCGTTCAATGGCTGGTATGACAGTCCGGCGGGCGGAAAGCTGATAGCTACTGATAGCGCTCAAAGCATTGAGGGCATAAGCCCCAATACGCGCTATTACGCACAATGGACTTCAGTTATAAAAGCTGACGTGCCGCAGGCGGTGGAAGCCAAGGTGGACGTGCTGGGGCTCGAGGAGCAAGAGCCAGCTCAAAGCTACATCATGTCGCTTTGCGGCGAGCCGTTGAAGGTGGCCGAGGTGGAATGCGAGCCGCTGCCCGGTGCGACCCAGGTGTTCGGAGCCAACGCCTCGCAGGTGCGCCTCGAAGCGCTCGTCGGCGGCGCCGCGCAGCCAACGCTCTCGTTCGCGCTGGGGGCTTCCGCGACCGAAGGCGACCCGACGAAGCTTGCAGCGCTCACGATGGCGTCCTATGGCACCAAGGTGCCCATGAGCTATCGCTTCGCCATCCCTGACGCTTTGCTGCCGCAGCTCAAGGAGGCGAGCGCTTCCATCTGCCGGGTGGCCTACACGGTCGGCTTGGCCTAAGGGGCGCCGCCCCAACCTTACATGGCGGTTACATAGCAGGACCGCGGCGCGGCCCATGGTAAGATATCCTTGAGAGAAAGCGCCCGCACTCGCCGGGCGCCCCGCCGCACGGAAGGTCCCTCTTATGCTCACGATCATCGTCATCGCCATCGTCGTCGTGCTGGTCATAGCGGCCATCGCGCTGTACAACAACCTAGTGCGCTTGCGCAACCGCGTCGACAATGCGTGGGCCCAGGTAGACGTGCAGCTCCAGCGCAGGCTCGACCTCATTCCCAACCTGGTGGAAACGGTTAAGGGCTATGCGAGCCACGAGCGCGGAACCTTGGACGAGGTGACCGCCGCCCGCGCTGGCGTGATGAGCGCCACCACCCCGGCTGGCAAGATGGAGGCCGACAACGTGCTCACCGGCGCGCTCAAGAGCCTGTTCGCCGTGGCCGAGGCGTACCCCGACCTCAAGGCCAACGCCAACTTCCAGCAGCTGCAAAGCCAACTGGCCGAGACCGAGGATAAGATAAGCTACATGCGCCAGTCATACAACGACACGGTCATGACGTACAACAACGCCATCCAGACGTTCCCCGGCGTGCTGTTCTCGGGCGCGTTCAAGCCGCGCGAGAGCTTCGACGCCGCTGCTGGCGCCGAGACCGCGCCCCAGGTGCAGTTCTAGCTGCCGCCCGGTTGCCCGCAAGCCGCAAGCTGCCCTATGGGATTCCTCGCCCGACTTTCCCGCATCGTGCCGCTCATCGCCGGCTTGGCGGTGCTGGCCGCGGTGGTGTACCTGGTCGTGAGCCTCGTGCGCGGGTCGACGCGGGCCAAAGAGGTGGTCATCGTCATGTTCACCTGGATAACCGCCGCGCTTTCGGCGTTCTGCGCCATGCTCTCGCTCTACGCGCTGCTGGAAGGCAACGGCGCCGTGCTCGAACTGGGCGTGAGCTGCCTGGCGGTGGGCTTGGTGGGCCTGGGCGTCACCCGATGGTGCCGCCATGTGTTCGTGAAGAACCACCCGCACTATAAAGATGCGAGCCAGCGGGCGCGGGTCATCCGCCGCTGGCCGTGGAGCCGCTGAGCCCGTTAGCTGCTCGGCTGCTGGGAGAAGGGGAGGCCCCAGAAGATGCTTCAGACGCTGAAGGCGAAGACCGCCGCGCTAGCCCTGGCCGTGGCGGCAGTGCTGGCGCTGGGGGGCGCGGCCATGGCGCCGCAGCCGGCCTACGCCAAGAGCTACACGTGCCCCCAGGTGACCATGACCGCCCAAGCCCAGACCGACGCTGGCTTGCGCGTGGTGGAGCGGCGCACCTTCGACTTCGACGGCACCTTCTCGGCCGTGTGGTGGACGCTGGGTGGCAACCTGCCAGGCAACGCCGAGGTGCGCATCAACGCGCTGCGCATGGCCCGCATCGACAGTGCGGGCACCGTGGTGGGCAATTGGACCTCGCTGCCCTCGGTGGCCTTCCAGCTGCCATGGCGCGAGGCAGGCGGCCCCTCCCGCGACGCCTACTCCTTCGACTCGGCCCGCGATACCGTATACGCCTTCTTCGACGTGACCGACGGCAGCGTGGTGTTCGAGGTCGACTACGAGGTGGCCAATGCCGTGCAGCCCTACGACGACGTGGCCGAGCTCTACTGGAAGTACGTCGGCGACCAGTGGGCGGGCGCCTCGGAGGACGTGAGCCTGACCATCGCGTTGCCGGTGCCCGAGGGCGCCACGGTGACGCCGGGCGAGAACGTGCGCGCATGGGGCCACGGCCCGCTTGACGGCGTGGTGGAGGTGAAGCCTGACGGCACGGTGGCCTACCAGGTGCCCCTGGTGAAGGCGGGCCAGTACGCCGAGGCGCGCGTGCTGTTCCCGCGGCAGTGGCTCACGGCGCTGAGCCCCGAGGCCGCGGCGGCCAACCAGGGCGTCACGCGACTGGACACGGTGCTTTCCGAGGAGGAGAGCTGGGCTGACGCAGCGAACACCCAGCGCACCATGGCGCTGCTCTACATCGTGGCCATCATCGTTGCCTGCGTGGCGGCGCTGGCCGTGGCGCTGCTGCTGTTCCGCAAGTACGGGCGCGAGCACACCCCCGACTTCACGGGCGAGTACTGGCGCGACGTGCCCGAGCCGGGCATGGAGCCGGCGCTCATCGGGCGGCTGTGGCGCTGGAACCACGAGAGCAACGACGACTTCACCGCCACGGTCATGGCCATGGCGCAGAAGGGGCTGCTGCGCTTGGACAAGGGCAGCTACCCTGACGCTCGCGGCAAGATGGTGGACGACTACTACATAACCCGCGTGGAGCCCGCGGTGGCCACGCCTGTGAGCCCTATCGAGCGGGCAGCGCTCGACCTGCTGTTCGGCACGATCGGCCAGGGCGCCACGTCGCTTTGGCTCGGCAGCATCGGCAGCTTCGGCAAAGACAACCCCCAGGCGTACATCGACGGCATGAACAAGTGGCAGGGCCTGCTGTCGGCCGAGGCAAACGCCAAGGGCTTCTTCGAGGTCAAGTCGAAGAAGATGGCTACGGTGGTAGGGGCGATGGCGACGCTGTACATCGTGGTGGGCATCGCGCTTTCGGTTATGATGGGCGACTTCATCCCGGCGCTGGCCATGGTGCCCACGGGCATCGCGCTGGCGGTCATCGCCAACTACATGCCGCGCCGCACGCTGCGGGGCAACAACATAGCGGCCCGCTGCAAGGCGCTGCGCAACTGGCTGCGCGACTTCTCGCGCCTGGACGAGCGCCCGCCCACCGACGTGAAGGTGTGGGGCCAGTTCATGGTGTACGCCTACCTTTTCGGCGTGGCGAAGCGCACCATCAAGGAGCTGCAGGACGCAGTGCCCGAGCTGTTCGAGCAGGCCGTCTCGGCCCCAGGCTACGGGTACATGCCGTGGTACGTGTGGTACATGCCCATGCATGGCGCGAGCGGCACGCTCATGCCCAGCGTGTCCGACATGTTCCAAGCCAGCGTGGCCAACACGTTCTCGACGGCGCAGCAGGCGCTGGCGGCTGCCAAGGGCGGCAGCGGCTTCTCGGGCGGCTTCGGCGGGGGCGGCGGGTTCTCTGTTGGGGGCGGTGGCGGCTTCGGCGGCGGGGGCGGCGCGCGCTAGCACGCCATCTTCGCGTTCCGAGCGCGCCTTTCTCGTGGCGCGAAGGCCACTCGAGCGCGCTCTCGCGCGAATCTGGCGCACTATCGCGCGCCGCGCGGCTCGGGCTAGCCTGGGTTCGACCTGCGTGTGAGTGTGGATATGCACTGCCGCGCACGGCGCCGGAGCCTTCCCCGGCCCTGCGATATGAGAGAATGGAAGCAAAGGAAGATGGGAGGCGCCAATGGCCGACGCAAAAGACAACATCGTGCTCATCGGCATGCCCGGCGCGGGCAAGTCGACGCTGGGCGTGGTGCTCGCCAAGGTGATGAACTACGACTTCGTCGATGCCGACCTTGTCATACAGCAGCAGTGCGACAAGACGCTGCAGCGGCTCATCGACGCGTGCGGCCCCGAGGGCTTCATCGCCGTGGAGAACCAGGTGCTCAAGTCCATGGACTGCCACGGCACCATCATAGCCACGGGCGGATCGGCGGTGTACTCCGACGAGGGCATGGCGCATCTGGCGTCGCTGGGCACCGTGGTGTACCTGCGCCTGGGCTACGACGCGCTATGCGAGCGCTTGAGCGACTTCTCCGAGCGCGGCGTGGTCATGCGCAACGGCATGGGCATGAGCCTGCGTGGCCTGTTCGACGAGCGCAAGCCGCTGTACGAGCAGTACGCGGAAGTGACCGTCGACGTGGGCGGCCTCACCATCACCGAGGCGGCGCTGAAGGTGGCGAGCGCCATCGAGGGCGCTGGCGCCAACGCCTAGGCTGCACTGCTGTGGCGCTTCCGGGCGGGGCAGCCCGTCCGCCTGGGGTCGAGGGCTGCCCGCCGCAGACGTCCTCAGATGGGCTTCCTGCTGCGCTTGGCGCATGCCGGCCTCGGCGTGGCTCTTCCCGCCACATGCCGCCAAGCCGCCCGGTGTCGCGATGGCTACGGATTTCCGCTGATTATGTGCAGCTTCCCCACGTCAGGGAGGAGTTGCTATCATGGCCTGAGCATACGGCAGGCCCGCGTGGCCACGACCCTTCTCGAAGGAGGCTCCCTATGAAAGCAACCACTTCCGCTCCAGCCAAGGCGCTGGCTGCCCTTGCCGCGGCAGCGGTGCTGTGCCTGGGCATGCTGGCCCTGGTCGGCTGCTCCGGCGGCAACGACGCCAAGGGCTCGGCAGCGTCGTCTTCCTCGGCGGCTGACAGCGCCGACCTCATGTCGGGCACGCACCACGCGGTCATCACCGTGGAGGGCTACGAGCCCATCACCGTCGAGCTCAATGCCGACGCGGCGCCCATCACGGTGACGAATTTCGCCAACCTGGCCCAGGACGGCTACTACAACGGCCTGACCTTCTACCGCATCGAGGACGGCTTCTGCCTCCAGGGCGGCACGGCGGGCAACACCGCCTCGGGCAGCGACCCGCTGCTGCAGCCCATCACGGGCGAGTTCGCCAGCAACGGGGTGGACAACTCCCTGGCTGACGACTTCGGCCTGGGCACCGTGGCCATGGCCCGCACGAACGACCCTGATTCCGCCACGTCCACCTTCTTCGTCACCCTGGGCGACAACAAGGCCGTGGGCCCGGCCCTTGATGGCAAGTACGCCGCCTTCGGCACCATCGACGAGGCGGGCATGGCCATCGTGAAGGCCATCGTGGCCGACCACCTGGCTGCCGCGACGGGCCAGATGGGCACCATCCCCGACGAGGCCGACCAGCCCAAGATCCTCAGCATCGAGATGGTCGACTAGCCCCAGGTGCCTTCGCCGCAACAGCCGGCTTTCGGGCCGGCAACCCTTCGCGCCCCTGCCGTTCCGATGGCAGGGGCGCGCCTATGCTCAGAGGCAGTTGCGGCGAAGGAGGCCTGTCATGGTGGATATCCAGACGAAGCGCGTCTACGAGCCCTACGAGGAAGACGACGGTTACCGCGTGCTGGTCGATCGCCTGTGGCCCCGGGGCCTGACGAAGGAGCGGGTGCATTACGATGAGTGGGACCGGTCTTTGGCTCCCTCCACCGCCACGCGCAAGGCGTTCGGCCATAAGGCCCAGAATTGGGATGGCTTCGCGGCAGCCTATACCGCCGAGCTGGATGCCAACCCGAAGGCCGCTGCCTTCGCCGACCGGCTGGCCCAGGGCGGGCACCCCAAGGTGACGCTGCTCTACGCAGCCCATGACCAAGAGCGCAATCAGGCCGTCATCCTGAAGAGGTGGCTCGATGCGCGCATCGAGCGAGCCCAGAAAGCCGCCTAGCGGCTGCTCGTAGCTGGACGGTTCTCAGTCTTCCAGCAGGCTGCGCAGGTAATCGCGGTAGGCGCGCCGCACGCGCTCGGGCTGCGCGATGGTCACCGTTCCGCCCAGCCCCGCCACCCAGCCGAAGAACTGCTCGCTCACCTTCACGGGCACCACGGCGTGGGCGCCCCCGTCGCTGCGCGGCGTCACCTGGGCCTCGGCGCCGAAGCGGTCTACGATGATGTCCATCTTGTCCGGCGCCACGGCCAGCGTCACGGTGGCGCGCTCGCCGCCCATGCGCCCGAAGTACTGGTAGTCGGCGTCCTCGAAGGTGCGGTCGGCTATGGTTGCCGTCCGCGTGGCGGCCTCGTCGGCCACGGCCACGCTGCGCATGCGGTCGATGCGGTAATCGGCGAATCCCTCGTGGCGATCGCTGTAGGCCTCCAGGTAGTAGAACCCGTCGGCGTACACCACCTTCACGGGCGTGAGCACGTAGGGCTTGCCGTCGTGCTGCACCACCGGCGCTCCGTCGCAACCGTGCTTGTAGTAGAGGAACGACACCTTCTTCCGCTGGCGCATGGCCTCGTGGATGACGTCGATGGAGGCGAACACGCTGTCGTTCTTCGACTTGATGCGCCCCGCCACGTGGATTCGCTTGTCCAGCAGTGCGCACTGGTTTCGGCTGGCCAGCGACTTGATGTTGCCCACCAGCAGGTTGCACTGCTTCTGGGTGATGAAGCGGCTCGACTGCACGGCGTCCACCAGCAGCATGAGCTCGGCCAGGCTGAACCCGCGGTGCTCGATGGCGTACTCCACGGGGTTGCGCTCGTACTTGCGCACGTCGACGCCTATCTCGCGCAGCAGCTTGATGTCGCGGTAGATGCTCTTGCGCTCGGCGGTGATGCCCTCGGCCGCCAGCCGCTCCAGGATGTCGGCCATGGTCAGGCCATGCTCGGCGTCGGTCTCTTCCATGAGCATCTTGTGGATGTGCAGCAGCTTCAGCTTGGCTTGGGCGTTCGCGGTCATAGCGGGCTCGCTTCCGTCGGGGAGGAGGGGCGCGCGGTCAGGCGCCCGATACCATGGATGGTACATCAACGACCGCCGCCCCACAACCGCCGCGCCGCACGCCTTCCCCGCGGTGGAAAAGCCCGCGCGGGCGTTCTCAAAGCGGCCCGTTTGCGCCATAATGCATAGGTAAGCATCCACCAACCAACGCTGCAAAGGGGTTCCCATGGCCGGAGTGCCCATCACGCCTGATGCGCAGGGCAAAGTGCGCGACCTGTACGACCTGGGCGACAAGCTGCTCCTCGTCGCCACCGACCGCATCTCGGCCTTCGACTACGTGCTGCCCGACGAGATACCCCATAAGGGCGCGGTGCTCACCCAGTTGTCGAAGTTCTGGTTCGAGCTGCTCGACGGCGTGGTGGAGAACCACCTGCTCTCCACCGACGTGGCCGACCTCCCCGAGCAGTTCCAGCCCTACGCCGACTACCTGCGCGGCCGCTTCATGCTGGTGAAGAAGGCCGACATGTTCCCGGTCGAGTGCATCGTGCGCGGCTACCTGGCCGGCAGCGGCCTGAAGGAGTACCAGCGCGAGGGCACCGTATGCGGCATCGAGCTGCCCGAGGGGCTGCAGAGCTCCTCGAAGCTGCCCGCGCCCATCTTCACGCCGTCCACCAAGGCCGACCTGGGCGGCCACGACGAGAACATAAGCTTCGAGCGCTGCACCGAGCTGGTGGGCGCCGCCGACGCCGAGGCGCTGCGCGACCTTTCGCTGGCGGTGTACACCAAGGCAGCCGACTACGCCCGCGAGCGGGGCATCATCATCGCCGACACCAAGTTCGAGTTCGGCCGCATCGACGGCCGCATCGTGCTGGCCGACGAGGTGCTCACCCCCGATTCGTCGCGGTTCTGGCCCGGCTCCAGCTACGCGCCCGGCGCCGATCAGCCCTCGTTCGACAAGCAATACGTCCGCGACTGGCTCACCGCCCATTGGGATAAGCAGGGCGAGCCGCCGCGGCTTCCGCAAGACGTCATCCAGAAGACCAGCGAGAAGTACCTCCAGGCCTACGAGCTCATCACCGGAAAGGAACTGTCCTACTAATGTCCCAGCGCAACCCAACCAACGAACGCTACACGGCTGAAGGCCGCACCGGCAAGACCCGCAAGAGCGCCGCATCGGCCAAGCCCAAGATGAAGGTGGCCGCCACCGTGGTGCCCAAGGCCGCCAAGAAGACCAAGCAGCAGAAGAAGGCCGAGGCCAAGGCTGAGCGCAAGAAGCAGCAGGCGACCCAGCGCGAGCTCGACCGCAAGTACTACACCCCCGACACGCCGCGCTACCGCAAGCTGCGCAAGATGTGGTGGGGCTGCCTCATCGGCGGCATCATCTGCGTGGCCATCTCGTTCGCGGCGCGCGACCAGATGCCGCCCGAGCTGGCCATCGGCATTCTGTTCGCCGCTTATGCGCTCATCATCGGCGCGTTCTACATCGACCTGTCGAAGATCCGCAAGGAGCGCCAGGCCTACCAGCGCCGCATGGTGCTGCTCGAAGAGGCCGAGGCCAAGAAGCAGAAGGCCGAGCAGCGCGCCCATGGCGGCAAGGGCAAGGCCGCAGCCAAGGGCGCCGCGGCCGCCAAGCCCGAGGGCGAAGGGGCCGAAGGGGCCAGCGAGGCCGCCGAGCCAGCCAAGAAGCGCCGCGGGTTCTTCGGCAACGGCTTCCGCCTGCCCAAGGAGAAGGCCGCCCCGGCCAGCGACGCCGAGAGCGCGGCCGAGGATGGCAACGAGGAGACGGCAGAGCCCGCCGGCAAGTAACCGACCGCAACCTTTCAAAGGAGCATCGCCATGGTCGAGCGCGTGTATGTGGAGAAGCGGCCCGGATTCGACGGGGAGGCGCGCCATCTTCTGGCCGAGCTGCGCGACGTGATGGGCATCGCCGGGCTGGAAGGCGTGCGCGTGCTCAACCGCTACGATGCGGAAGGCATGAGCCGCGAGCTGTTCGAGGCGTGCGTGCCCACGGTGTTCAGCGAGCCCCAGGCCGACGTGGCCACCTTCGAGCTGCCCGACACCCGGGGGGCCCAGGTGCTGGCCGTGGAGTACCTGCCGGGCCAGTTCGACCAGCGGGCCGACTCTGCCAGCGAGTGCATCCAGCTCATCAGCCAGGGCGAGCGGCCGCTGGTGGCCAGCGCCCGGGTGTACCTGCTCGAAGGCGACTTGTCCGACAGCGACATGGCTGCCATCCGGCGCCACCTCATCAATCCGGTGGAGGCGCGCGAGGCCTCGCTCGACCTGCCGGCCACGCTGGCGCTCGAGCAGCCGGTGCCTGCGCCGGTGGAGATGCTTGACGGGTTCTTGAGCATGGACGAGGCTGCCCGCCATGCGCTCATAGCCGAGCGCGGGCTCGCCATGGACGAGTCCGACCTGGCCTTCTGCCAGCGCTACTTCGCCGAGGAGGGCCGCCCTCCCACCATCACCGAGCTCAAGATGATCGACACCTACTGGTCGGACCACTGCCGCCACACCACCTTCGGTACCGAGCTGACCGACGTGGACATCGCTGATGCCAACGTGCAGGCGGCGTTCGATCGCTACCTCGAGCTGCGGCGCGAGCTTGGCCGCGAGGGCAAGCCGGTGTGCCTCATGGACATGGGCACCATCGGCGCGCGTTGGCTCAAGGCGCGCGGCATCATGACCGGCCTCGACGAGTCCGAGGAGATCAACGCCTGCACCGTCAAGGTGAAAGTGGACGTGCGTGGCGAGGAGCAGGACTGGCTGTACCTGTTCAAGAACGAGACCCACAACCATCCCACCGAGATAGAGCCCTTCGGCGGCGCGGCCACCTGCGTGGGCGGCGCCATCCGCGACCCGCTTTCCGGGCGCGCCTACGTGTACCAGGCCATGCGCGTGACCGGCGCGGCCGACCCCACGGTGCCCGTGGCCGACACCATTCCCGGCAAGCTGCCCCAGCGCAAGCTGGTGACCACGGCGGCCCAGGGCTATTCCAGCTACGGCAACCAAATCGGCCTGGCCACCGGCCAGGTGAGCGAGCTGTACCACCCGGGCTACGCTGCCAAGCGCATGGAGATAGGCGCGGTGGTGGGCGCCACGCCCGCCAGCGACGTGCGCCGCGAGACGCCCGCGCCGGGCGACGTGGTGGTGCTGCTGGGCGGCCGCACGGGCCGCGACGGCATCGGCGGCGCGACCGGTTCGTCCAAGGCGCACGACGCAGGCTCGCTCGAGAGCTGCGGTGCCGAGGTGCAGAAGGGCAACGCGCCGGTCGAGCGCAAGATACAGCGCCTGTTCCGCAGCTCCGAGGCGTGTCGCATGATCAAGCGCTGCAATGACTTCGGGGCTGGCGGCGTGTCGGTGGCCATCGGCGAGCTGGCTGACGGGCTCGACATAGACCTGGATGCCGTGCCCAAGAAGTACGAGGGCCTTGACGGCACCGAGCTGGCCATCGCGGAATCGCAGGAGCGCATGGCGGTGGCCTTGGCGCCCGAGGACGTGGAGCGCTTCCTGGAGCTCGCACGCGCCGAGAACCTGGAGGCCACGCCGGTGGCCACGGTGACGGTGGAGCCGCGCGTGCGCATGCGCTGGCGGGGCGATGCCATCGTGGACGTCAGCCGCGACTTCCTAGCCAGCAACGGCGCGCCCAAGCAGGCGGCCGTGCGCGTGGCGGAGCCCGAAGGCGGCAGCGCCGCAACGTGCGCCCTCGGCCGTGCGTTCGAGGCCTGCGACGAGCTGGTGGATCCCATGGTCGAGGCGGCTTGCGGCAACGGCTCCGTGGAAGCGGTGCTGCGCGCGCTCATGGCCGACATCAACCGTGCGTCCAGCAAGGGCCTGGCTGAGCGCTTCGACTCCACCATCGGCGCGGCCACGGTGCTCATGCCCTTTGGCGGCGCGCATCAGCTCACCCCGGCCCAGGCCATGGTGGCCAAGCTGCCGGTGCTTGGCGGCCAGACCACCACGGTGTCGGGCCTGTCCTGGGGCTTCAACCCCTACCTGAGCGAATGCGACCCGTTCGCAGGCGCCTACATGGCCGTGCTGGACTCGGTGGCCAAGCTGGTCGCCACCGGCTTCGAGCGCCGCAAGATGTACCTCACATTCCAGGAGTACTTCGAGAAGCTGCGCGACGAGCCCGAGCGCTGGGGCAAGCCCGTGTCGGCTCTGCTGGGCGCGCTCATGGCGCAGGTGGACTTCGGCGTGGGCGCCATCGGCGGCAAGGATTCCATGTCTGGCAGCTTCGAGGACCTGGACGTACCGCCTACGCTGGTATCGTTCGCCACGGCGGTGGGCGACATCGACCGCGTCACGTCGCCCGAGCTGAAGGCCTCCGGGCACGAGCTGGCTTGGGTCTGCTTCGAAGCGCCCGATGCTGCCAGCGTGGCCAGCGCCTTCGACGCCGTGGAGAGGCTCATCGGCAGCGGGCGCGTGGCTGCCTGCTCGTCGGTGGGCTACGCCGGCCTGGCCGAGACGCTGTTCAAGATGGCCGCGGGCAACCAGCTGGGCATCGCGCTGGATGCTCAGGTGAGCTTCGCTGACCTGTTCACGGAGGGCTACGGCACGTTCGTCATCGAGCTTGCCGACGGCCATGACACGGCCTCGGCCATCGAGCTCCTGGGCGACGCTGGCTTGCTCAAGGGCGTGGAGGTGCTGCGCCTGGGCGTCGTCACCGCCGACTACGTGCTCGAAGCCGCGGGCCAGCAAGCCGACCTCACCCGCGTGCAGGAGGCTTGGGAGGGCGGCATCGAAGGCGTGTTCCCGTATCGCACGTCCGCCGAGGAGGCGGCCCTGCTCGACGAGGTGCCCACCCTGAGCTACACCGGCGGCCCGGTGGCGCGCTTCGACGGCGCGCCCATCGCCCGGCCGCGGGTGGTCATCCCCGTGTTCCCGGGCACCAACTGCGAGTACGACACCGCTGCCGCCTTCGAGGCGGCCGGCGCCGAAGCCATCACGTTCATCGTGAACAACCTCACGCCTGATGCCGTGGCAGCCAGCACCAAGGAATTGGCGCGGCTCATCCGCAACGCGCAGATGGTCATGCTGCCCGGCGGCTTCTCTGGCGGCGACGAGCCTGACGGCTCGGCCAAGTTCATCACCGCGTTCTTCCGCGCGCCTGAGGTCACCGAGGCCGTGCGCGACCTGCTGCAGAACCGCGACGGCCTGATGCTGGGCATCTGCAACGGGTTCCAGGCGCTCGTGAAGCTGGGCCTTGTGCCCTACGGCGACATCCGCCCCATGGATGGCGGCTGCGCCACCCTCACCTTCAACGCCATCGGGCGGCACCAGAGCCGCCTCGTGCGCACGCGCATGGCGTCCGACCTGTCGCCGTGGCTGTCGAAGATGGCCGTGGGCGACGTGCACACCGTGGCCATCAGTCATGGCGAGGGGCGCTTCGTGGCGCCGCCTGCGCTGCTGGACGAGCTGGTGCAGAAGGGGCAGGTGGCCTTCCAGTACGTCGACGGCCAGGGCGTGCCTTCGCTGGACCTGGCGGCGAACCCCAACGGGTCGATGCTGGCCATCGAGGGCATCACGAGCCCTGACGGCCGCGTGCTGGGGAAGATGGGCCACAGCGAGCGCCGTGGCGAGGGCCTGTACAAGAACGTGCCGGGGAATCGCTGGCAGCCGTTGTTCGAAGGCGGCGTGAGCTACTTCAGCTGATTCTCGGCGATGAAGGCATCCGCGTCGGCGAGGTCTACATGGCAGTAGCCGCGCGGGTGCTTCACCAGGTAGTCCTGATGGGGCTCCTCGGCCTCGAAGAAGTTCTCGAGCGGGCGCGCCTCGATGGCGACGGGCATGGGCAGCTTCTCTTGGAGCGCGGCGAGGGCTTCTTTCACCACGGGCTCGTCGGCTGCGCTCACCCAGTAGATGCCAGTGCGGTATTGAGAGCCTATGTCGTTGCCTTGGTGGTTGATGCTGGTAGGGTTCACGGTGCGCAGGTATGCTTGCACCAGCGTGCTCAACCGCAGGCGATCGGCGTCGTAGCGCACGCGCACCGTTTCGGCTGCATTGGTCTGGTTCGAGCACACCTGCTCGTAGGTGGGGTAGGTGACCGCGCTGTTGGCGTAGCCCACTTCGGTGTCGATGACGCCAGGGAGCTTGCGCAGATACGCTTCGGTGCCCCAGAAGCAACCTCCTGCGAAATATATGTCCCGCGCATCCATGGGAGAGAACGCCTCGTTCCTGCTTGTCCTGATAACAAAACGCGATGAAGCTGGTAGAGCCTGCCGCAAGCGACGTTGTGGTTGCTGATCACCCTGTGCTTGCGGGTAGTACCATCTTAGCCACGTTTCCCCGAAGTGCCTGACGCTATGGGGAGCGGATGGCAAGGCGTTGGGCGGTCGTTACCTAAACGATACCGCGCCTTTGCGAGTTCCATGGTAGGTGCTGCAATGCCGCAGGTCAACGCTGTATTCGGAATCTGCATCCCATGCCTACAAGCGGTTCGGGGCCACAGGGCGACGGCGAACGGCATGACAGGGGTGGCAGGCGGACGGCTGGGAAGCGGCGGGCGCCTGCCTTCCCTTCCCAACCTTGGGGCCTATTCCCTATAATAGGGCCGACGAAGGGCCCAGCGCGGCACGTCGGCCCGACCCGCCGACGATCCGGCATCGATCTGACAACCTGCACGCGCAGCCCGCAACCTAAGGGGAGGTCGCGTCCATGCCCGACATCAGCAAGGCGCCCGCCATGAAGGGGCGCATCCAAGAGCTCACCGACGAGGACCTGAACGGCCTCGAGCTTTCTGACCTGAATTGCCGCGGCTGCAGCGGCTACGGCAACTGCGGCTACCGCTCGTATCGCCTCTACAAGGGCAAGGCGGTCTCGCTGTGCATCAGCCGCATGGAAGAGCTCATGGGGGAGCAGGGCTAGGTTCCGCTGAGCCGAGCTGGATTCAGCCTGGTTGGCGGCGCGGGTGGCCGCACGCTGCCTGCCGCGGCCCGCTGCGCCCCCAAGGAGAGGCATCCCATGAGCACCCATCCTGCATTCCCACGGCAGGGCCGCCTGGCTTCGACATGGGCCAAGGCCGTAGCCGCCGCCCTCGCGCTGCTGCTGTGCCTCGTGCCAGCAGCGGGCTGCTCTGCGCCGCAGCCAACCGGGGGAGCGTCCGCCCCGGGCGCGCAGGCGCCTGCCAGCGCAGCTCCGGCTGGCGGCGCTTCGGCCGATGCGGGCTCGACGGGTGCGTCATCCCTCGCCGACGTCGCGCCGTACGCAGGCGACCCCTGGGTGGTGATCAACGGCAACCAGCCCGAGTTCAGCCCGGCAGACCTGGCGGCCCTGCACGGCACCGAGGAATACGGCGCCCTCGACGCCCTGGGCCGCTGCACGGCGGCCTTCGCCGTCGTGGGCCCCGAGACCCAGCCCACCGCCAAGCGCACGGGCCAGCGGCACAACCCCAGCGGCTGGGTGCAGGCGTTCTACCCCGAGATAGGCCTCGACCACCTCTACGAGCGCAGCCACCTGCTGGCCCATAGCCTCACGGGCGAAGACGACAACCCTCGCAACCTCATCACCGGCACGGCGTACCTCAACCACGAGGGCATGTACGACTTCGAGCGCGCCGTCGACAACTACGTGGACCTTACCGGCAACCATGTGATCATGCGCGTGACGCCGCTGTTCCAGGGTAGCGAGCTGGTGGCGCGCGGCGTGCAGATGGAGGCATGGTCGGTGGAGGACGGCGGCGCCGGCGTGTGCTTGAACGCCTACTGCTACAACGTGCAGCCAGGCGTGGCCATCGACTACGCCACCGGACGCAGCTGGCTGGAGGGCGAGCCGGCGCCGGAGCCGCCCGCTGCGGCCGACGGCGCGGAAGCCTCCTACGTGCTGAACCTGCGCCAGAAGAAGGTGCATCGGCCCGATTGCTCCTCGGTGGATGCCATGAGCGCCGCGAACCGCCGCGACGCCGTCGCCGCCTTGGACGAGCTGGTGGCCCAGGGGTACAGCCCCTGCGCCCGCTGCCTGTGAGCGCGAAGCCGCTGTCGCCGTAGCCGCTCATCGCCCGCAAAGAGGGCTATAATGTTCCCACCGAACCACCTGGGAACCCCGCGAGCCCACTAAAGAAAGGCTGCCCCATGAGCGACGTGCATGCGATAGACCATCCCCTCATCGCCGACAAGCTGACGGCCATGCGCCGCCCCACGGCCAGCTCGGCGGAGTTCCGCATGCACCTGCGATCGATCACCACGCTCATGGCCTACGAAGTGACGCGCGACTTCGCCACGAAGCCGGTGGAGTTCGCCACCCCGGTGGCCACGGGCACCTTCCCCGTGCTGGCCGAACCGGCCGTCATCATCGTGCCCATCCTGCGGGCGGGCATCGGCATGGTGGACGGCATGCTGGACGTGCTGCCCCAAGCGCGCGTCGGCCACATCGGCATGGCGCGCGACGAGAAGACCCATGAGCCCGATGAGTACTATTGCAAGCTGCCCGAGGGCATCGAGGCGGCGCCGGTCATCGTGGTGGACCCCATGCTGGCCACCGGCGGCAGCGCCATCGACGCGGTATCCAACCTGAAGGAGCGCGGCTGCAAGCGCATCCGCCTGATGAACCTGGTGGCCGCCCCCGAG
Organism: uncultured Eggerthellaceae bacterium; assembly: GCA_910588095.1. Classification (GTDB taxonomy): domain Bacteria; phylum Actinomycetota; class Coriobacteriia; order Coriobacteriales; family Eggerthellaceae; genus D16-63. Next base: position 73,488 of record CAJUQH010000004.1, on the reverse strand, counting down.
GGCATCGCGGCGTTCCAGAAGGCTCACCCTGACGTGGACATCTACGTGGCCGCGGTGGACGAGTGCCTGAACGAGCACGCCTACATCGTGCCGGGCCTGGGAGACGCCGGCGACCGCATCTTCGGCACGGTCTAGGTATCGCGGCCCACGCAGCCCGCGGCAACGCCCGCGAAGGCTCGGCCGCGGTCAGCGCGCCGGCATGCGCGGGCCTTGCCCAGCAGCCCCGTGCCCGTTAGATATCGAAGCTCAGCCCATCCATGGCCACCTCGACGCGCCCCTCGTAGGGCGCGAGGAACTCGCGCAGCTCGGCGCAGGTCACGGGCGTGTCGTAGTGCATGCATAGGTGGGTGAGGTACACCTTGCCCGCATCGAGCGCCAGCCCTTCGTCGATGCACTCCTGCACCGAATGGTGCGCCTCGGGCGACCAGTTGCGCCCCCAGAACGTCGCATCCATGGCCAGCACGTCCACCCCGCGCACCTTGCTTGCCGTCTCGGCCGGCAGCGCGCCGGTGTCGCTCGCGTAGAACAGCCGGGTGCGGGGCGTCTCGATGAGGTAGCCGAACGTGCCTTCCGCATGGGTGACGGGCAGCGCCGTGTAGCGCACGCCGTCGAACTCGTGGGTCTCGAAGGGCGTGAGCGTGCGGAAGTCGTAGGCGTAGGCCATGTAGTGGAACTCCGCGGCTATCTGGGAGAGCGCGTATTCCGAGCCGTACACCGGCAGCGTGGCCTTGCGCTTCAGCTGCACCAGGTACTCGTACTCGCCGAAGCCGCCTATGTGGTCGAAGTGGGCGTGGGTGAACAGCACCTCGTCCACGGCGCGCACGTCCTCGCGCAGCAGCTGGTGGCGCGCATCGGGCGGCGTATCGATGACCAGCGTGCGCTCGCCGCGCACCATCACGCCGCAATCGCCGCGGCGCAGCGCCGGGTTCGCGCGGGCCTCCTCGCAGGCCGGGCAGTCGCAGAAGAACGACGGCACGCCGCATCCGGCGCCCGTGCCCATGAACGTGAACCTGTGGTCGGCCATGGCTGCTCCCTTCCCCTCCGCCTAGCGGCCGTGCGCCTTCCGCGCCTTTGCGAGGGCGGTGCCGCGCGTCTCCCATTGTAGCCGCCAACCGGGCTTCCTTTCATCGGAAAACGGAAACCGCAGGGTAGCCGAACCGTAACCTACTGGTTATAATCCAGAAAGCTTTGGGTACGTATGCCCAAATGAGAGCAAACATAGGGAAGACGAGAAGAAGAGGGGAAGGTAGATGGCTGACAAACCGAGCATTTTTGACGAAGGCGTCGAATGCGTGAAGTCGCTGTGCTATTTCTGCCATGCGAACTGCGGCGTTCTGGCGTACGTCAAAGATGGAGACGTAATCAAGATCGAAGGCGATCCGAATTACTCGAGCCAAGGCGGCCTGTGCTGCCGCGGGACCAGCGCCCTGCTCCACGTGAACCATCCGGCCCGCATCAACCATGCGCTCAAGCGCGTGGGCGAGAAGGGCGAGAACAAGTGGGAGCAGATCGACTACGACCAGGCTATCAAGGAGGTCGCTGAGCGGCTGAACCAGATCAAGGCCGAGTCCGGCGCCGAGGCCGTGGCCTCTGCCGGCGGCACCACGCGCACCGACGACTGGGCGCGTCGCCGCTTCCTCAACCAGTTCGGCACCCCGAACGGCTTCCACAACGCGCTGCTGTGCTGGATCCCCACCTTCATGGCGGAGACCTGCGTGGCCGGCTGGTCGCCCTTCGAGACCGACCTGGGCGCTGCCAAGTCGCTCATCCTGTGGGGCATGAACCCGGGTGCTTCCACGCTCGGCGGCATGCATGGCTACACCGACCTGCAGAAGGCCGGCCTGACCATCATCGTGGTGGACCCCCGCTACTCCGAGACCGCTTCGAAGGCCGACCTGTGGCTGCCGCTGCGCCCTGGCTCCGACTCCGCTCTGGCGCTGGCGCTGCTGCACACCATCATCTTCGAGGGCCTGTACGACTTCCAGTTCGTTGACAAGTGGTGCGACGGCTTCGACGAGCTGCGCGACCACGTCATCGACTACTCGCCCGAGTGGGCTGCGCCCATCACGTGGCTCGACCCCGACCAGATCCGCCAGGCTGCGCGCTCCTACGCCATGAACAAGCCCGGCTGCATCCAGTGGGGCTGCACGTGGGACCAGAACGGCCGCGCGTCCACCACGGCCAGCCATGCGCTGGCGCTCATCCGCGCCATCTGCGGCAACCTCGACGTTCCCGGCGGCGACGGCATGCCCGGCCCGGCCCTGAACTTCCTCACCGACGAGGAGATGGAGGCCAACGAGTGCCTGCCCGAGGAGCAGAAGGCCAAGCAGATCGGCTCCAACAAGTTCAAGCTCACCTCGTGGCCTGGCTACCAGCTCATCTCTGACAACGCCCGCCGCAAGTGGGGCAAGACCCTGCCCTCCGAGTGGTTCTGCGAGGCCCATGGCCCGAGCGTGTTCAAGGCCATCCTCACCGGCGACCCCTACCAGGTGCGCGCGCTCATCTGCAACGCCACCAACCCCGTGAACTCCTACGGCGACGCCAAGATGGTGCTCGCTGCCCTGAAGAAGGTCGAGTTCCTGGTGACCGTCGATTACTGGATGACCCCGACGGCCCTGCAGTCCGACTACGTGTTCCCGGCTGCCGGCGCCCTGGAGCGTCCGACCATCGTGACCCACTACGGCGCCACCGACTCCCTCATGGGCGGTCGCCGCGCCATCCAGCCCAAGTACGACCGCCACACCGACATGGTGTTCTGGCGCAAGCTGGGCCTTGCCTGCGGCCAGGATCCGGCCATGTGGCCCTGGGAGACCGAGGAAGAGGCCTACTGGGACATCATCCAGGGCATCGGCCTGCCCATCAGCAGCTACAACGAGTTCGTCGACAACGTGCGCATGTACTACCCGCCGCTGCACCAGATGAAGTACGAGAACGGCGGCTTCTGGACGCCTTCGGGCAAGGTGGAGTGCAACTCGTCCATCATGCGCCAGCTGGGCTACGTGGGCATGCCCACCTACATCGGCTCGCCCGAGAACCCCATCGACACGCCCGAGCTGCTCGAGGAGTACCCGCTGGTGCTCACCACCGGTGGCGGCATCATGCCCTACCATCACTCCGAGCACTTCCAGATGCAGGGCATCCGCTACATCTACCCCGACCCCTACTTCTCCATCAACCCGGAGACGGCGTCCGAGATGAAGATCGCCCAGGGCGATTGGTGCTGGATCGAGACGCGCCGCGGCCGCATCAAGATGCGTGCTGGCGTGGAGCCCGTGGTGGCGCCCGGCGTCATCTTCTGCCCGCGCGGCTGGTGGTTCCCCGAGCGCGACGCCGCTGCCGACCCGGACAACCCCTTCGGTTGCCTTGAGTCGAACGTCAACGTGCTGACCTCGGTCGACGATTGGGATTGCGACTGCATGGGCGGCTCGTGGGCCAACCGCGGCCTGCTGTGCAAGGTGTACAAGTGCAACGACCTCGACAACGCCTACAAGCCCGAGGACGCCCAGTGGTCCATCCCGGGCTCCGCTTCCGAGCCGGGCGTGACGGTCATGCCGAGCGACCAGAAGCTGTGCCGCGAGCCCATCCCGTTCGAGATGCCCCAGCCCACCAAGGAGGTGCCCGAGGGCTTCGTGTGGACCTGGCAGGACGACCAGCTCTACCAGGAGTCCACCGGCTTCCGCCTGGACGAGTCGGGCTGGCTCATCGACCCGAAGGACAAGGGCTACGTCGACGTGTACACCGGTTGGCGCTACGACGCGAACCAGGATTGCCTGTTCGACGCCGCTACCGGCCAGAAGTACACCATGGATCGCGAGCCCATCCACGAGCTGGCTGGCATCCGCATCTACCCGGGCCAGGCTGAGAGCGGCTTCGAGCTGCCGGCCAACCTGGTGTGGGACATCGAGAAGGGCTACGCCACCAAGCCCGGCCATGAGAATCTGGTCTACAACCCCGATTCCGGCTGGCTGGTCGACCCCGAGACCAACGTGTTCTACGAGGTGACGAACTGCTGGGCCTACGACCCGACGTTCAACGGCCTTCTGGACATGGCCACGGGCAAGAAGTACACCATGGAATACGAAGAGATCGCGGAATAGGAAGGGAGCTGGATATGACACGTAATGTAATGGTCATCGACCAGCGTCGTTGCATCGGCTGCCAGTCCTGCACCGTCGCTTGCCGTACCTGGAACGAGCTTCCGCTCGACATCGTCTACAACCCGGTTATGACCGATGGCGTGCAGGGCAACTGGCCCAACGTCCATCGCAATTGGCTGCCCACCCTGTGCATGCACTGCGAGAAGCCGGCCTGCGTGCCGTGCTGCCCGACCGGCGCTTCCCAGCAGGACGAGGACGGCACCGTATGGGTGGATTACGCCAAGTGCATGGCGTGCCTGGCCTGCGTGAACGCCTGCCCCTACGGCATGCGCGACCAGTCCAAGCTCGAGCCGCGGCTGCATCGCTTCGTGCGCAAGTGCACGTTCTGCCGCGACCGCCGCGCCGAGGAGCCCGGCTCCATGCCCTACTGCGTGCAGACCTGCCATCAGAAGGCTCGCATCTTCGGCGACCTGGACGACCCCGAGTCCGAGGTGTCGAAGCTCATCAACTCCGTGGAGACGTTCCGCCTTCTGGAGGACCTGGGCACTGGCCCGCAAATCTACTTCATTCCTGATTTGGGAGGTAAGGCATAATGAGACATCATTACTGGGAGTGGCCCATTCCGACCTACCTGTTCCTGGGCGGTCTGGGCGGCGGCATCTACTGCCTTATCGCCGTGCTGACGCTGTTCGTGTTCCCGGGCGTCGCAGCAGTGCCCGAGGTCATGGCCCTGCCGGGCTTCCTGGCTATCGTGGCTCTGGGCTTCGGCTGCCTCATGCTGGTGGTCGACCTCGGCCAGCCGATGGTGTTCTATCGCGCCTTCGTGCGCAGCACCAGCGTGCTTGCTTGGGGCGCCCGCCTGCTCACCGTGTGCATGATCTTCGGCATCCTCTGGTTCGCGAGCTACATCCCCTGGGACTGGTTCTCGGGCATCGCCAACCTGCTGGTGCCGGCGCGTGAGTTCTGCCTGGCCATCGCTGGCCTCTCTGGCACTTGCATCATGCTGTACACCGGCATCTTCCTGTCCACCCTGAAGGCCCACGCCTTCTGGGCGACCCCGGCCCTGCCGGTGCTGTTCACCGTGTCGGCCCTGTCGACCGCGTGCGCTGCCATCGCCCTTTCCGTGGGCGGGTGGCCGGCTGAGATGTCCCTGGACGCCATCACCGAGTCCATGAACAACTACATCTTCGCCGAGGTCGTCCATGAGCTGCTGCATATCGTCGACGTGATCCTGGTCGTCGTCGAGCTCGTGGTCATCTTGGTCATGGTGCTGTCGTTCCTGGGCGCTGGCAACCGGACCGCCAACAAGGTGGCCCACAAGTGGGTCACCGGCAAGTGGGCCCCGCTGTTCTGGGGCGGCATGATCGCTTGCGGCCTGGTGCTGCCCGAGATCATGTACATCGCTGCGCCGCATTCGGTGGCCTCGTCGGTCATCGCGCCCATCCTGGTGCTGTGCGGCGGCCTGCTGCTCCGCTTCATGGTGGTGTTCAGCGACGAGCGCGCCCCGCTGCCGGGCGAGGAGGCTTACTACAGCAAGCTTCCCGATGCCGACGCGGAGTTCATCCACAAGTGGACCTACGGCGAGAACCTGTTCTGATCGGCTGCGGCTTCCCTTGGCGCGCCGACCCAGGGTGCCAAGGGAGCCCTTGCTCGTAGAGGTTCGACCTGGGATATTCAAGAGGGGACCCGGCTTGCAAGAGCCGGGTCTGCTCTCTTTATGAGGGAAGCAGTTTGGGAAGAGGAAGGCTGAAGGCATGGATGAATGCACCTTCGACGATGCGCTCACCGGCGCGTCCATCGCGTTCGACAAGGCGACGGGCTCGGTGCAGCTAGCGGCCGGGGCCGCCCAGGCCGCATGCAAGAGCCTCTTTTTCCCAGGATGCTCGCTCATGACCTACGCCCTGCCGCTCGTGCAGGCGGTGGACGCCACGCTGCGCGAGGCGGGCGAGGTGGACGGCTTCACGCCGCTGTGCTGCGGCAAGATACTCGAGTACGAGCCCCATGGCAAGGAGCTGCGCGCGTCTTTCGAGGACGACCTGACGGGCCTGGTGGCTGCGTCAGGCGCCGAGCGCATCGTGGCGGCATGCCCCAACTGCGTCCACGCGCTGCGCGACGCCTTGGCCCGCGACCCGCGCACGGCGTCGGTCGAGGTGGAGCCGCTGCCGCTCGTGCTGGCGCGCTTGGGCTACCGCATCGACCGCGATGTCGCGGCGGAGCTGGTGAAGGGCGACCCGCAGGCGCCGCTGACGCTGTGCCCCCACGATTCCTGCCCCGACCGCGCCACTGGCGAGTTCGCTGACGGGCTGCGGGCGCTGCTGCCCGAGGGTTCGTGGCGCGAGGCAGACCATAACCGCAAGAAGTCGCTGTGCTGCGGCTCGAAGCTGCGCGCTGCTGGCAAGTTCGAGGCGGCCGACGAGTTGGCCTGCCGCAACGGCGAGGAGGCGCTGGCCGCTGAGGCCGACGCCATCGTGACCGCCTGCCTCTCCTGCGCCTTCCAGCTGAACATGGCGCAGCCGCATATCCAGGCGGTGCACTTCCTCGAGCTGCTGTACCGCTGGCGCATCAACTGGACCGACGTCTCGTCGTGGACGAAGTTCCGCTTCCTCACCCATGGGGCCTTGGGCCTCATGGAGAACGAGGACAGCGCCCGCACCTTCATGGGATTGGGCGCGCCGACGCTCGCCGACGAGGTGCTGGCCGCCGAAGGCCCCAACGCCACCCTGCGCGACGTGGTGGCAGGGGCGGACGTGTCGCTGTCGAACGTGGCCGTCGACGCCATCGGCGAATAGCCCGGCTGACGGAAGGGAGGCCTGTGCGCCCATGACTACCGAGCGCAAGCCCACGAACTGCCATTTCTGCGGATACTGCTGCGCCTTCATCGCCACGGTGGAGGATGGCCGCGTGACCGCCCTCGAGCCCGACCCGACCCGCTACCCTTACGACCCGCAGATACTGGCGGGTTGCCGCCGGTGGCCCATGAACCTGGACGTGCTGGACGGGGCCGACCGCGTGAACCACCCGCTCAAGCGCGTGGGCGAGCGCGGCAGCGGCCAGTGGGAGCGCGTGAGCTGGGACGAGGCCCTTGACGAGATAGCCAGTCGCTTGGAGGCGCTGCGCGCCGAGCATGGCCCGGGCACCCTGGCATCCATGATAGGCGGCCCGCACACCTCGTTCTGGCCGCTGCACCGGTTCATGACGTTGTTCGGCTCGCCCAACAACATGGGCATCGGCCAGATATGCTGGAATCCGCGCATCTGGATGGACGTGCTCACCTTCGGCTGGACGGTGGAGGCCGACATAACCGACGAGACCGGTTGCGTGATCATCTGGGGCACGAACCCGGCCGAGTCGGACAACTCGGCGTTCTGGCGCGCGCTGCTGAAGGTGGGGAAGTCGGACGTGCCGCTGGTGGTCATCGACCCGCGCCTCACGCGCACGGCGCGCGCGGCCGACCTGTGGCTGGCGCCGCGCCCCGGCACCGACTGCGTGCTGGCGCTGGCCATGCTCAACGTGGTGATAGGCGAGGGCCTGGTCGACCGGGCCTTTGTGGACGAGTGGTGCCACGGCTTCGACGAGCTGGCAGCCCACGTGCAGCCCTTCACGCCCGAGCATGCGGCCGAGGTGTGCGGCGTTGCGGCCGAGGACATCGTGAAGGCGGCGCGGCTGTTCGCGGGCGACCGCCCGAGCGCGCTGGTGTCGGGCCGCGGCATCGACCAGGTGGGGGCCAGCGTGGCACCCACCCATCGCGCCATCTGCTGCCTGAGGGCCATTACGGGCAACGTGGACGTGCCCGGTGCCTGCGTGCTGGCCGAAGGCAGCGACTTCGTGGCCGAGGCTGACCTCGAGCTCACCTTGGAGCACATGGACGAGCTTTCCGAGCGGTGCCTGAACACGGCCGCCACGCCGCTGCAGTGCTATGAGGGCTACCGCTGCATCGAGGCCCTGACCGAGCGCTTCGGCCGCAAGCTGCCGGCGCGCTACCTTACCTCGGCCCACCCCGACCTGGTGCTGCGCGCCATGGAGACGGGCGAGCCCTACCCGGTGCGCGCCCTTGTCGTGCAGGCCACCAACCCGCTGGTCACCTATGCCGATACCCACCGGGTGACGCAGGCGCTCATGGGGCTCGACCTCATCGTGGTGCTGGAGTACTACCTCACGCCCACGGCCGCCATCGCCGACTTCGTGCTGCCGGCGGCTGGCGCCATCGAGCGGCCCATCTTCCAGGCCCATGGCGGCGTGGCGAACATGGCCTACGGCGGCCCGGCAGCGGTGGCGCCTTACTACGAGCGCAAGTGCGACTACGGCGTGTTCCGCGCGCTGGGCCAGCGCTTGGGCCAGGCTGCGGAATGGCCCGAGGCCACCTTCGAGGAGGCCATCGCCGCCACGCTGGAGCCGAGCGGCATGGACTGGGACACCTACTGCCAGCTGGGCCTGTGCTTCCAGCCGCCGGCCTACCGCAAGCACGAGCTGCCGGGTGCCGATGGCCGCCCGCAAGGGTTCGCCACGGCCACGGGCAAGGTGGAGCTGGCGAGCGAGGCCCTGGCGGCCTTGGGCGGGCCGCGCCTGCCGCTGCCGGGCGAGCCGCGCCGGCTGTGCACGCCCGACTTCGTGCAGGAGCACGAGCGCGCGGGTTGGACGCACATCGCCATGAACACCGGCGGCCGCAAGCAGCCCTACAACGCCTCCATGTACCTGAACCACGAGCCCTTCCGCACGAAGCACCCATGCCCCGAGGTGGAGATGAGCCCGGCCACGGCCGAGCGCCTGGGGCTTGCACCGGGAGATTGTGTGCGTCTAGCCACTAATAGGGGCCAGGCGCGGTTCCGGGTTGCTACAATAACCATGCGCGACGACCTGGTGAACGTGGACTACGGCTGGTGGCACCCCGAATGGCACGCCGCCGCGCCCGAGCTGGGCGGCATCTGGGAGTCCAACGTGAACTGCCTCACCGCCTGCGACCTGGGCCCTACCGAGCCCATGATAGGCACGTGGTCGTACAACGCGCTCGACTGCATGATACGCAAAGACGACGAGGGGCTTTCGTGGCGTCCGGGGTTCTCGGAGCCGCTGGAGGGCGCCCTCGTAGAGGAGGACTGACCCATGGCAGAGAAGAAGCAAGCGCTGTTGCTGTTCGGGAAGCCGCCGGTGCCGGGCATGGTCAAGACGCGCCTGACCACCGCTCATGGCGGGTTCCTTACCGACGAGCAGGCCGCCGAGTTCTTCCGGCGCAGCCTGTACGACGTGGCCGAGGCATCCATGCACGCGCTCATCGAGCTGCAGCGCGCCAACGACGCCCTGGTGGCGGAAGACCCCACGGCCGACAAGGTCACCTACGACTTCTTCGTGTCCACCACGCCGGCCGAGAGCGTCCAGTTGATGAAGGGCACCTTCGATGCCATCGGCCCGTGGCCCATGGAGATCCATTACCTCACCGACAAGGGCGCCACCTTCGACGACCACTTCGACGACGCGTTCCGACAGATATTCGCGATGGGCTATGAGCACATCGTGTCGGTGGGGGCCGACGTGCCCACCATGCCCAAGTCGCATATCACCCAGGCGTTCCAGTGGCTCGACTTCTACCAGAGCCAGGGCACGCCGGGCTTCGTCGTGGCGCCGTGCCAGGAATGCGGCACCTCGCTGGTAGGCTTCAGCCACAACACCGGGCTCGACCACCAGGGCGTGTACTACAACCTCAACGGCAAGCCGGCGCTGGATGCCTACATGGAGAAGACCGAGGCCAAGGGCATCCCCGTGGCCTACTTCGCGCCGGTCGCCGACATCGACGAGAAGGTGGACCTGGCCCACGCCATAAGCTGCATGTACGCCATCGAGCAGGCGGCCAAGTACCAAAGCGAGCTGTTCGTGCCGCGCCGCGTGCTGGACTGGGTGAACATCATGGGCATACGCGTGTGCACCCCGCCGAACGACGAGCATGATCCGAGGCAGTACATCGATGAATAAGCACCTGCATGACACAGGGGCCTTGTGCCCGACTTGCCTCAAGGAGTACCCGGCGGAGGTGTTCGCCGACGAGGACGGCGTCGTATGGATGAGCCGCACGTGCCCCGAGCACGGCCCGCTCACCACGCGCATGTGGCCCGATGCCGACCACTACGAGTGGCTGCGCAGCGAGGCGTTCCCCAAGACGCGCCCCGCCAACCCCGAGCCGATGCGCGACGCGTGCCCCTTCGGCTGCGGCACCTGCGCGCGCCACGAGCGCCGTGGCACGCTGCTCGAGATAGAGGTCACGCGCAACTGCAACCTGCGCTGCCCCGTGTGCTTCGCCAGCGCGGTGGGCGGCGAGGACGACCCGAGCCTCGATGAGATAAGCGCCATGTACGACGTCATCGCCGACCAGGTGGGCACCGACGGCGCCGTGCAGATAACCGGCGGCGAGCCCACCTGCCGCAAAGACCTGGTGGACATCATCTACCTGGGCCGGCAGAAGGGCTTCTGGGGCATCGAGGTGAACACCAACGGCCTGGTCATCACCAACAAGGAAGGCTACCTCGAGGACCTGGTGGCTGCTGGCCTGACCGGCGTGTACCTTTCCTTCGATGGCCTGACCGGCAACGTGTACGAGGCCACGTGCGGCCGCGACATCCTGGATGTGAAGCTGCGCGCCATCGAGAGGTGCCGCGAGGTGGGCATCCAGGTGGTGCTTTCCGTGGCGGTGGTGGCGGGCCTGAACGACAGCCAGCTGGGCGACCTGCTGCGCTTCGCGCTGGAGAACTCCGACGTGGTGGCGGGCCTGGCGCTGCAGCCGGCCTTCACCTCGGGCCGCTTCGATGCCGAGCGCGCTATGCCCATGAGCGCCGGCGACGTGATATTCAACCTGGCGGCGCAGTCCGACGGCCTGCTGGGCGTGCGTGACATCTGGCCGCTGGGCTGCTCGAACCCCCTGTGCGACACCGGCGTGTTCCTGGTGAAGGACGACGCGGCCGAGCATCCGAGCGGCTTCTACCCGGCTACCCAGCGCATGACCATGGCCGAGTACGCCGAGGGCTACAGTCCCGACAGCCCCCAGGGCTCGGTGTTCCTGGACATCCTGGACAAGAAGGGCGTCGAGGTGAAGACGGGGCTTTCCGTCATCATCATGAACTACATGGACGCCGTGTCCATGGACACCCAGCGCCTGCGCGAGTGCTCGATGATGGTTACCGTGCCCGACGGGCGCGCCATCCCGTTCTGCGCTTACCACCTCACCGATGCGGCAGGCAAGCGCGTCTACCCGCCGTGGTGCAAGGAAGAGCTGCGCGGGGTCGGCGACCGTCAGTAGCTTCGTCGCGCCTTTGAGGCGCATGGTTCGAGAGGACGAAAGGGAAGGCCCGATGGCTGACTACTCCCATACCGGCGCGAATGCTGAAGCGCCTGACTATACCGATGAGGGCACGGTCGGCTATCGCATAGCCAACGATCCCAGCCGATGTGTCCAGTGCGGCTTGTGCGTGGCGTTCTGCCCGTGCGAGGTGCTGGCGATGGACGACGCAGGCTACCCCTATGCCGCGCACCCCGAGCTATGCGTCGGGTGCAAGACGTGCGCGGGCAACTGCCCGACGCGTGCGCTGTCGGTCGAGGCTCTTGGCGAGGACGGGTTCGACCCTTGCGCGGACGAGCCGCGCGCCGATCCCATCAGCGAGCCTGAGCAGCGACGTTACGCCGAGCTGCAGGAGTCCATCATGCAGAGCCTGGGGCTGCGCTGGCAGCCCGTGGCCGTCAGCCTGATCGCCGCTGGCGAGATGCTGCCCGACGCCCCCATGCCGGCTGAGAACCTGCGTTTCTGCCAGGCCATGATGGCGGCCCGGCGTGGCGCGAGCATCCTCATGCCGCCGTTCAAGCATTCCTGCCCCGACGGCACCTCCATCTTCGGCATGACCGGCGTGCCTGAGAAGCTGGCCACGGGCGAGATATACGTGCTGTTCCATAAGGTGGTCAATGCCGAGGCGGCGGCCCGTATGGTGGCCGAGCGCCCGGTGTTCCCGCCGAAGAGCAAGCGCGCCACCTACGTGGCGCCGCTTGCGAAGACGGTGCGCGAACCCGAGGTGGTGGTGTTCACCGGCACTCCCGAGCAGATGATGTGGCTTTCCATGTCCATGAGCTACTACACCGGCCATCGCCACGACTTCCACGCGAGCGGCTTCAACTCCATGTGCGTCGAGGCCGTGCTGCTGCCGCTCGAGAACGACGAGCCCAACATCACGTTCGGCTGCTACGGCTGCCGCGCGGCCACCGACATCGGCGAGGACATGATGTTCATGGGCGTGCCCACGCACCTTCTGCCCATGATCGCCGAGGGCGCCGCCGAACTGGCGAAGAAGGCCATCCCCGACTCGCGCAACAAGATCTACGTGCCGCCTATCATGTAGGCTGCGGCGGCTGGCGCTAGCCGAGATCGACAGTGTAGGAGACCTGGCAGATCGCGCTGGTCGTCTCTTGGAGCTGCGGCAGCAGGTCGTCCGGGATGGCGAACCGGTAGCTTATGGGCACCCGAGCGCCATAGCCTGCCATGTCGAAGGCCATGAAGGCTGCGCTATCGACCAAATAGCCCGACCCCTTGAGCGCGAAGGAGAACGTGGGCGCCGTGGCGCCGTTCGCGAAGGCCTCGAGGCGCACCTCCGAGGCGCGGTCGCCGAACAGCTCGGTGGCGCCGGAGAGCCTTGCATAGCCCACCTCTGTCACCCGCAAGGGCTCCCCGCACCTCGACTCGATGTAGCTTGCCGCCGCCGCTTGCTCCTCGATGCCGAGCACATCCACCCGCGTGGTCACCGTCTGGGGCACATCCGCGCTTATGACCGGGTTCCACTGGGCCACGAGCTTGACCGTCGCCTTGTCCGCCGTCGTGAGGTTCTTCGTGTCGCCAGCTTGATGGATCGTGCCGGTGCCCTCGTCCTTCCAGCCGCCGAAGGCGTAGCCTTGCCGGGTGGAGGTGGGCAGGGTTATCCCCTTGTCGTAAGTGGCGCTGATGTCCGATGCCGGCGAGCCTCCGGCAGAGTCGAAGGTGACGGTGTAGGTGTGGGCTCGCTCTGCCAGGTAGAGGTACTTCGTGCCCGAGGTCACGAGGTTCTTCACTTCCTTCTCAAAGCTATAGTTGGCAGTCGATTGTCCTTTGGAGTTGGCCCACCCGACAGCGGTGTAGCCAGGGGTCACGCCGCTGCTTGGCATTGCTGCGAGCTTGCGCGTCGTGTCGTATTTGAAGCCCGTGTCAGTGGAAAGAGTGGCCGTATCCGCCTTATTCTGGTACTGGACGGTATAGGAGTTGGGAGCCCAGTGAGCATAATAAGCGGTGTCAGAGGTTGGCAGCTTATCGCCTGAAGCTACTTGCGTGCCTCCGCTTTTGCTCGTATACCATCCAGTGAAGGTGTAGCCTGTCCGATAAATGCGCGGTGCACCCCAGATGTCCCATGCTGTTCCCAAGGTTGCGCTTGGGCTATAGGTTGTATAGCGGTTGAATCCGCCAGTGTCTCCATCGATGTAGCCCCCGTTCGAATCCCATATGGTATGTATCGTATTGGCGGTCCACATAGCTTTGAATGTTGTTGAGTTCGTTCCATAGTAAGTTGGCCCTAAAGCATAGCCTTCCCATCCGGCAAAGGTATAGCCAGCACGCGTTACGCTTAAGCTCCAAAAGCCATTGGTATCATTCGCACCGACATGTATCGTGCTGCCACCCAGGATCGCCCAATTGCGCCAAAGCGGAAAAGCCTTAGCCGATGTTGTGGAGCCGCTTCCTTGAGTCGTAGAAAGCCACCAGGTCAAAGTGCCGCCATTGGGGTTGACCGTTACTGAGCCGATTTGAGCGCCATAGGCATTTGCTGATTGAAAGCCAGCAGCTGATAGCTGGGTATCGGAGAGGGACTGCATCTCTGCGCTGAAACTATGCTCTCGCCATGCTTCATAATCAGCACCTTCAGGCAGGAAGACTGAGATAGCAGATGGATCGACCTCAAGTAGAGCATCATCAGTTGAAGACAAGGCGACTACAGCGGTGAGCTGCGGGGCGTCTTCGGCAAGAGAAGCGGCAGGTAGGATCACGGTTGGTATCACATGGAAGATGTCGGGGCTGATGGAGGTCACGGTCGCAGGCGCGTTGATGGTCGTCAGCTCCGCGCAGGCCTCAAGCGCGCCGGCGGCTATGGTCGTGCAGCCTTCGCGGATGGTTATCTCGGTTGCTCCGGCTGGAACGCGGAGCAGGGTCGTTAAGTCTGATGTATAGAGCAAACCATTCTCCGAGGCGAATGCTGCACTGCCCGCATCCACAGAGATGGAGTCAACCAGCGGGCAATGCGAGAACACGCTGGCTTCTGCCACCTCTGCTGTCTTCGGGATGCGGACAGTGCCCTGCTTGCCCTCGGGAATGAGCAAGAGGCTTAAGTGTTCGGCGTCATACAAGGCGCCGTCGAAAGAGGAATAGGTTTGGTTGTTCTCGGCGACGGTGACGTTGACGACGTCGCTCGAGCGGAAGGCTCGGTCGTCGACGTCGTTCACGCTCGCAGGCAGCTCGACGTCCGTTACGCCCGAGAGGTAGAAGGCATAGGGGGCTATGGAGGCGAGGGTGTAGGTGACACCCTCGTAGGTGGTGGTTTCGGGGAGCGTAAGCATCCCGGCATCAGTGTCGGCTTCTGCCGCCTCCGAGACCCCAACAAGCTCGATGGTCGATTCGTCGACGACCGCATAGGTGAAGCCGTCAACCGTGAACGAGCCGATGATCGGTTCGCCGTCGAGGGCAACGTCGGAGTTGATGAAGTTAGCGGGGGCACCGGCCAACCCGGAAGCCAAAGTCAGCAGTCTTGAATCGGACCCTTCGGCTTCGCCGCCTTCGGCGGCTCCGCTCAGGGTGACGGAAGGGCTGGAACCTTCGGTCCCTTCGCTCAGAATGACGGAGTCGGCAGAGTCATTCGACTGGTCGGACAAGTTCGACGTTATGGCTTCAGCATCGCTTTCGCCGGAACCTTCCGTTGTCGCGAACGCATCAGCAGGGACAAGGGCGAGAGCGAGAACCGCTGCCAGCATAGCAGCGGTGAGCTTATGGGTGAAAGAAACGGCGCATATCCGCATGATGCCCAGCTCCTTCGACAAGTACGTGCAACGTCGTACTACGGAGGAAGCCCAGAAGGCGCATGCTCAGCGACCGGCGGTAAGGAGGGCATCCACCGTAGTCGCTAAACCTCAAGATTGGAAACAAATCAGAATGGAATCTGACGTGAACGCACTTGAAAAGGCAGATGCCCTCTTTATCACGTTCGCGTGCAAACATCCCATTGAAAGAACGGCTTATTCGTTTGTTTCCAATCTGCTTGCGCAGACTGAGGTTTAGCACCTGTGAGGGTATCATGCGCTCTCATGGGTGGCAAGCGATAATTTCAAGTGCGTTCTGTCCATACGCGAGCGACGGCTGCCGGGCCGCACGCTGCCGGGTCGCACGCTAAGCGGAGTTGGCAAGATGGCCCCTTCCGCAAGGTGGCTGCCGTGGCGCGGCGGGCGGCGGCCGAAACGGCGGTTGCGCGCGGTGGCTGGCCGCGTTACGATGGTTGCCGCCCCAAAAGGGGCATGCGCTGCTCGCATGCGGGCGGCCTTTGTTTATCAAGAGTCGGGGGAGAGAGTTGGCTCGACGATCCCGGCACCAACCTGGGCGCCCTGCGCTCGAAGGTGGTCCTGCCAACAGCGATGAAGAAAGGATTGAGCCATGAGCATCGCTACGACTGACGCCCCGAAGAGCACCTACGTATTCACCTCCGAATCGGTGACCGAAGGCCACCCTGACAAGATGTGCGACCAGATATCCGACGCGGTGCTGGACGCCATCCTGGCCAAGGAAGCCGAGCTCGAGGCCAAGGGCTACATCGCGCCGAGCGGCCAGCCGGCCGACGTGAGCCAGGTGCGCTGCGCCTGCGAGACGCTCACCACCACGGGCACCGTGTTCGTCACTGGCGAGATTCGCACTCAGGCCTACGTGGACGTGCAGCAGATCGTGCGCGACGTGGTGACCGGCATCGGCTACGACCGCGCCAAGTACGGCTTCGACGGCAACACCTGCGCCGTCATGAGCTCCATCCATGAGCAGTCGCCCGACATCGCCCAGGGCGTCGACGAGTCCTTCGAGGTGCAGACCGGCGCCGCCGAGGCGGCCGACCCCTACGAGAACGTGGGCGCCGGCGACCAGGGCATGATGTTCGGCTACGCCTGCAACGAGACGAGCACCCTCATGCCCATGCCCATCTACCTGGCCCATCGCCTGAGCGAGCGCCTGACCGACGTGCGCAAGAACGGCACGCTGGCCTTCCTGCGCCCCGACGGCAAGACCCAGGTCTCGGTGCGCTACGAGGACGGCAAGCCGGTGGCGGTGGAGAAGGTGGTGGTGTCCACCCAGCACGCCGAAGACGTGGACCAGGCCATGCTGCGCGAGGCCATCATCGACAACGTCATCGAGCCGGTGTTCGAGGCTGAATCCATCAAGCTCGACAGCGACGTCGAGATATTCGTGAACCCCACTGGGCGCTTCGTCATCGGCGGCCCCATGGGCGACGCGGGCCTGACCGGCCGCAAGATAATCGTAGACACCTACGGTGGCATGGGGCGCCATGGCGGCGGCGCCTTCAGCGGGAAGGACTGCACCAAGGTGGACCGCAGCGGAGCCTACGCGGCGCGCTGGGTGGCGAAGAACGTGGTAGCGGCTGGGCTGGCCGACCGCTGCGAGGTGCAGATAGCCTACGCCATAGGCGTGGCGAAGCCGGTCTCGGTCATGGTGGATACGTTCGGCACAAACCATGTGCCCGAGGCTGACATCGTGCGCGCAGTGGACGAGGTGTTCGACCTGCGTCCCGGCGCCATCATCGACGAGCTGGACCTGCGGCGGCCCATCTACCGCAAGACGGCGGCCTACGGCCACTTCGGGCGCGAGCTCCCCGAGTTCACATGGGAGAGCACCGGCAAGGTTGACGCGCTGCGTCAGGCTGCGGGGCTGTAGGCGGGGCTTGTCGGCAGCTGGCTGGGCTGCGCGTCCCTTGCGCGGGGCGGCGCGGCTTGGGGGCGGCTTAGCCCAGCGGCGCGCCCAGGTACAGCACGGCTAGCTGGGTGCGGTTCTTGAGCTCGTGCTTCTGGAGCACGGCGCTTATGTGGTTGCGCACCGTTCCTTCGCTGAGGTAGAGGCTGGCGGCTATCTCCTTGTTGTCGAGGCCGCGCGCCACCAGCTGCACGATGGCCAGCTCGCGCTGGGTGAGGCCGTCGAAGGCGGCGGGGCCGCCGTGCGGGGCGCAGGCGGCTGCGGTGCTGCTGCCTGAGGGCGCGTGCTCGCTTGGGCTTCCGCCAGCGCTGCCTGCCCCGATTGTGCTCGAAGTCGCAGCTTGCCGCGTTGCATCGTCGGCTTGCTGCATCATCGCTTCGCGCAGCCCGTCGCGCATGGAGCGCAGGGCTGCCCGCTCGGCCAGCGCCCGCGTCTCGCGCACCGCCAACGCGGCAGCTACGGCGCATAGCACGCAAAGCGCCACGGCGCTTGCCGGCCCCAGCAGCCCGCGGGCCAGCACGGCTGCGAGCGCCGGCGCCCAGGCGAGCCGCGGCATCCAAGAGCGCTCCCTCAGCCCGACGTAGGCGCCCATCGGCAGGAACAGCGTGCATGCGGGCCAAGCCACGGCCGCCGCGAGGAACGCCGCCAGGGCGCCCCAGCGCAGCCAGCGGGGCGCACCGGCCGGGCGTAGGCAGGCGAGCGCCACCGCGCTCAGCGCGCCGGCAACGGCGAAGGGCTCGGAGGGCAGCCAGAGCAAGGGCACGCAGCACAGCGCGAGCACGATGGCGGCATCGGTGAAGTCTTCCATGGTTCAGCATTATACCTGGGCAGCCTGGCCTGCGGCAGTGCCATGGGGCTTGCCACCTTCGGTTGCCATAGCTTCCATCTGGGGAAATGCCATCGATGACAAAAGTCACTACCGCTGTGGGCGCACCATTTGGCACAATGGCCGCAAGCGCACGGGCCGCGTGCGGCCTCTATGGCCGTTGCGCCGTCGCCCCTGCAGCACGAGCAAAGCAAAGGAGCCCTTGTGGAGGACATCGTATCGGTGCGGAACCTGGTGAAGCGCTACGGCAGCGCCATAGCCCTCGACCACTTCAACCTGCAGATAGCGCCGGGCGAGGTGTTCGGCCTGCTGGGCCCCAACGGCTCGGGCAAGACCACGGCCATCCACTGCATGTTGCAGCTGCTCACCTATGACAAGGGCGACATCGACCTGTTCGGCCAGCCCATGAGCCCCACCCGCTACGACCTGAAGCGCCGCATAGGCGTGGTGCCGCAGAACGTGGCGGTGTTCGAGGAGCTCACGGTGCGCGAGAACATCGACTACTTCTGCGGGTTGTACGTGCCCGACGCCCGCGAGCGCAAGCCGCTCGTGGCCGAGGCCATCGCCTTCGTAGGGCTTGAGGATTACGCTCAGGTGCGGCCGAAGAAGCTCTCAGGCGGCCTGCTGCGGCGCCTGAACATCGCCTGCGGCATCGCCCACAAGCCCGAGCTCGTGTTCTTCGACGAGCCCACCGTGGCCGTGGACCCGCAGAGCCGCGCGAGCATCCTCGAGAACATCCAGGCCATGAACGCCGCGGGTTCCACCGTGGTGTACACGAGCCACTACATGGAGGAAGTCGAGGACATCTGCACCCGCATCATGATCATGGACAAGGGGCGCACCCTGGCCTGCGGCAGGAACGAGGAGCTGAAGGCCATTGTGGCGGCGGGCGAGAAGATAGTCATCGAGGCGCAGGTGCCCGAGGCAGCGGTGATGGCCATCGGCAAGCTGCCGCATGTGACCCGTGTCTCGTACGACGAAGGCAAGCTGGAGGTGGCGTGCAGCAACGGCGAGCACAACGTGGCCGATGTGCTGGCCGAGCTGGCGCGTGCCCGCATCGCGCCTGGCCGCATCTGGGCCGAGCCGCCCACGCTCAACGACGTGTTCCTCGAGATAACCGGCCGCGAGCTGCGCGACTAGAGGGGGCGCCATGTTCGACACCTTCCGCTATACGCTGCTCGGGCTGGTGCGCAGCGTCGACATCATGATATGGTCGCTGCTGTTCCCGCTGGTGATGTCCACCGTGTTCATGATGATGTTCGGCCCGCTGGACGAGATGGGCGCCATGGAGCCTTTGCGGGTGGCCGTGGTCGAGCCTGACGATTCGCTCGAGGGCCACGCGTTCGATGCCTTCATAGAAGGGGCCAGCGAAGGCGAAGGGGCGTTGCTCGACGTCACGCTCGCGGCTGACGCTGCCGAAGCCGACGCGCTCGTGCGCGCGGCGGCAGGCACCGATGACCCCTACGTGGGCTACGTGATGCTGGATGGCGGCGAGCCGCGCGCGTTCGTGACGGCCAGCCAGTCGGGAAGCGACCTTGATGACCTGGAGGCATCGGTGCTGACCTTGGCCATGGACGAGTACGCTGCCCGCGCGCACCTGGCCGCCAATCTGCTGGCCGACGATCCGCTGGCCTTGGCCGACCCGGCTGTGGCTGCTTCGCTGTTCGAGCCGGTGCGGGCCACGGTGCAGATGGCCGTGACCGAGAACCAGCCCAAGGAATCGGTGCGCTATTACTTCGCGCTGCTGGGCATGGCGGCGCTGTTCGCCGGTGGGGTGGGGCTGGCCGCCTGCCAGCGGCTCAAGCCCAACTGCTCGGCCTTGGGCGCCCGTCGCGCGGTGGGCGCGGTGAGCCATGGGCGCGCCGTGGGCGGCACGTTGCTGGCCAGCTGGGCGCTGTCCTTCGCGTGCTTGACGGTCGCCTACGGCTACATGCGCGTGGTGGCCGGGGTCGATTTCGCGGGTCGCGACGGCCTGTGCCTGGCTACGGTGGCGGTAGCGTCGTTGATGGCCACGTCCTTGGGCTGTGCCATATCGGCTTTGCCCCACGTGCCCGAGGATGGCAAGAACGGCATCCTGACCGGGGTGGTGTGCTTCGCGAGCCTGTTCGCGGGGCTCTACGGGCAGCCCACCATGCAGTTGGCCGACACCATAGCGGCTTCGTTCCCGGCTGCCGAGCTGGTGAACCCGGCGGTTCAGGTAGCGCAGGCGTTCTACAGCATCATGTACTACGACAGCTTGGGGCCTTGGCTCGGCCACATAGCCGTGTTGGCAGCAATGGCGGCGGTGCTGTTCCTGCTTTCCGCCCATGCTCTGAGGAGACAGCGTTATGCAAGTATTTAAGTGCGCCCTGCACGTCATTCGCGGCCATGCGGTGTTCCCTCTCGTCTACATCGTGGGCTTGAGCCTCATGGGGCTGTTCATGGCGTCGTCTTTCGACTTCAGCACGGCCGAAGGCCAGTTCGAGCGCGAGCAGGCCGACTACGCAGTGGTCGACCGCGACGGAAGCGCCCTTTCGGCCGGCATCGCCGAGGCCCTGGATGAGCAGGGCACGGCGGTGGAGGTGGCCGATGACCGGCGGGCATTCCAGGATGCCGTGGCCAAGGGCGCGGTGGATTACCTGCTGGTGGTTCCGGAAGGCTACGGCGATGCCTTCATGGAGGCGGCGCTCGCGGGCGACGATCCGCCGGCCTTGGATGCCGCCTACAGCTTCTATGCCATGAGCGGGGCGTTCATGGACGAGGTCGTGGGAAGCTACCTAGGCGCAGCGCGCACCTTGGCCCTGGCCGATGCGGCTGCGTCGCAGCAAGAGGTGGCCCGTGCGGCGGCTGAGGCGGTGGCTGTGCGGGCGGAAGCCGAGCTCATCGCCGTGGAAGGCTCTGTGTCGGAGGCCGACCGCTTCGCGTTCTACCTGAAGTGGAGCACTTACACGCTGTTCGCGGGCATCACGGTATGCGTCGGCTTGCTGACCGCCACCATGGGCCGTGCCGACGTGCGCCGCCGCAACCTGGCATCGCCGCTGCCGTTCGCGGCCTACAACTTTCAGTTGGCGCTGGCCTGCCTGGTGGTGACCTTGGGAGCGTGGGCGTGGTCGTTCGGCGTGGGGGCGCTGGCGTTCCATGAGGCGGTGGCCCAGATAAGCCTTGAGGGCCTGGCGTGGTGCGCTGCCAGCATGCTGGCCTTCTGCCTGGTGCCGTTGGCGCTGGGATACCTGATGGGGGCGCTGGGGGCCAGCGGGCTGGTGTCGAATGCCGTGGGCAACATCGTGGGCATGCTGGTGTCGTTCCTGGGCGGGGCGTGGGTGTCGCTCGACCTCATGGCGCCCGAGGTGCTGGCGCTGGCCCACGCGCTGCCAGGGTATTGGTACAGCATGGCCTGCGCCGATGCGGTCCATATGGCGGCTGGCTCGGGGCTTGGGGCGGCGGTGCCCGTGCTGCAGTGCATAGGGGTGCTGGTGCTGTTCGCGGTGGCGCTGCTGTGCGTGGCGCTGGCGGCTGGGCGGGCGCGCATGCGCACGTCGGCGGCGGGTGGCAATCGGGCGGCAGCATCGGGCGTGGCAGCCTAGGGCAGCAGCCGAGGGCTGGGGCTGGTCGCCGGCCGTTGCTGGGCCTCGGTCGCAGGCCGCTGGTCGCTGCCGTCGGGTCGCCTGGGCCCTTCTGTGCCTTGGGGAGCGTAAGGGTACGAGTGTTCGTGAAGAGCCCATGGATGGCTGCCCTCGCAGGGCCCGGCGATGCTGCGGCCACGGTATACTGGCTGCATGCTCTTAGCTTCCGTCATCTTGGACATACCCACCCAGGCGCTTGATGCGCCCTATGCCTACGCCGTGCCGGACCCCGCGCTGGATGGCGCGCCCGATTGCGCCGCGGAGGTGGGTTGCGCGGTGCTCGTGCCCTTCGGCAATCGCAAGGCCGTGGGGTTCGTGGTGGGGCTGGAGGACCACGACGACGGCGCGCTGCCCGAGGGCATCGATCCCGCCAAGCTGAAGGGCATCGAACGGGTGCTGTCCAAGCCCTACTTCGACGAGGAAGGCGCCGCGTGCGCCCGTTTCTTGGCTGACGAGTACCTGGCGCCGCTCTCGGCCTGCATCCGCCTGTTCACGCCGCCCGGCGGCGTGCCGCGGCTCGTGCAGGGGCGCGGGGGCTGGCGCCTGGAGGAGCCGGCTGTGGGCGAGGTGGACGACCGCTGGCTGACCTTGGGCCCGGCGGCCGAGGGCTTCGAGCCGCGAAAGAACGCGGCCAAGCAGCAGGCCATCGTCGACGTGTTGCGCCGGGGCGACGTGCGCATGGCCGAGCTGGCGCTGGAGTTCGGATCGGTCTCGGGCGCGGTGAAGGCGCTCGAGGCCAAGGGCGTCGTGCGCGTGGAGCGCCGGCGGCGCATGCGGGGCATGGATGGCTGCGCGGCGGGCTTCGGGCCGGGGGCTGCGAGCGGCGCCGGCGGCGGTTCGGGCGCGAGTGGCAAGGCTGGCGGGTCGGCTCCTCCTGCGCCCGAGCTTTCCCTCACCGAAGGGCAGCAGGCGGCGCTCGATGCCATCGAGGCGGCCCGGACGGCGGCATCGGGGCAGGTGGTGGTGCTCGACGGCGTGACCGGCTCGGGCAAGACCGAGGTGTACCTGCGGGCCATCGCCTCGACGCTGGGCCAGGGGCGCAACGCCTTCGTGCTCGTGCCCGAGATATCGCTGACCCCCCAGACGGTGGCGCGCTTCCGCGGGCGCTTCGGCGACGCGGTGGCCGTCATGCACTCGCGCATGAGCCAGGGCGAGCGCTACGACCAGTGGGACTTCATCCGCAGCGGCCAGGCGCGCGTGGTGGTGGGGGCCCGCAGCGCCCTGTTCACGCCCCTGCGCGACGTGGGGCTCGTGATAATCGACGAGGAGCACGAGGGCTCCTACAAGCAGGACAGCGCCCCGCGCTACCATGCGCGCGACGTGGCGTGTTGGATGATGGCGCGTGCCGGGGGCGCGGTGGTGCTGGGCTCGGCGACGCCTTCCATCGAGGCGCTGCACCACGCGGCGCGGGTGGATGGCTGGAGCGCCGTGAGCCTGCCTGAGCGCGCCAACGGCCGGCCGCTGCCCGCCGTGGAGGTGGTGGACATGGCGGCCGAGTTCAAGGGCGGCGCGCGGGCCATGTTCTCGCGGCGGCTGACGAGCGCGCTGCAGGCCGAGCTGGCCGCGGGCCACAAGGCGGTGCTGCTGCTGAACCAGCGCGGCTTCGCCAAGTTCCTGCTGTGCCGCGATTGCGGCTTCGTGCCGGAATGCGCCCATTGCGCCACATCGCTCACCTACCATGATCAGGGGCACAAGCTGGTGTGCCATCACTGCGGCCACACGGTGCCCGTGCCGCCGCGGTGCCCCTCGTGCGAGAGCCCGTACCTCAAGATGTTCGGCGCCGGCACCCAGCGGGTCGAGGCGGAGCTGCGGCAGATGCTCGATGCGGCCGAGGGGGTGGGGCCGGGCGTGCCCATCGTGCGCATGGACGCCGACACCACCAAGGGTAAGGGCGCGCACCAGCGGCTGCTTGAGCGATTCGCGGCAGCCGAGGGCGGCGCGGTGCTGCTGGGCACGCAGATGATAGCCAAGGGCCTCGACTTCGACGACGTGACGCTGGTGGGGGTCATCAACGCCGACACCCAGCTGAACCTGCCCGACTACCGCGCGTCGGAGCGCACCTTCGCCCTTATCGAGCAGGTGGCCGGCCGCGCGGGCCGGGCGCAGCTGGAAGGCCGCGTGCTGGTGCAGACCTACGATGCGGGCCATAGCGCCATCGCCGCCGCGGCCGCCTACGACCGCCCGCGCTTCCTGCGCGACGAGCTGCCCAAGCGCCGCGCGCTAGGCTACCCGCCCTACGTGCGTATGGCCAACGTGCTGGTGTGGGGGCGCGACGAGGAAGCAGTGCGGGCCGCAGCCGAGGCCCTGCGCGCCCAGCTGGTGGAGCTCAAGGAGCAGGTGGCGGGCGATGCGTGGCAGGTGTTCGAGGCGCAGCCGTGCGTGCTGGCGAAGCTGCGCAACGTCTACCGCTACCACGTGCTGGTGAAGTGCCCGCCCGATGACGACCTGCCCGGCAAGCTGGCGCTCGTGTTCCGTCGGCGCAAGGCCGACCCGGCCGTGAACGTGGCGGTGGACATCGACCCGATGGACCTGCTGTAAGGCCGGCAGCGGGCATCATCTTCGATGTGCCGTCTCGGGCACGCTCGGTCCTTGGCGAAACGGTTGGCCAGCGGCGCGGCGCCGCACTTGAATCATGCTGGAATAGGGCCCAGCGGTTGCCCGTTTGGAAGCCGGGCAGCGCCTGCTTTGTGGTGGATGACCGGACACTATCGCTTCTGGTCATTCTTCCCATTTCGGCGGAGCCGACTCCATACCTCGCGCACGGCAGCCGCCATCGCCACCGCCAAACCGGTCAAGGCCGTTGTGAGTTTGACGAGTTCGATAGCAAGCTCCATAAGCAAGCACCTCCTTTCTTCTTGGTCGAGCCAACAGAGAAGAAGGCGCTGCCTAGGGACGGAGTTTGCTGTCGCTGGGTTGTGCTCGCAAGCGCTGCGCCAGGCGCGAGCGCGCCAGGGCCTTGCGCGAGCCGCCTTCCTTTATACTGATGCCATGGAAACCGGCATCTCGCAACCTGATACCACCCTTGCCATGACCGTGGCCTACAACGGCGCGCCGTTCTGCGGCTTCGCGCGCCAGCCGGGCCAGGCTACCGTCCAAGGCGAGCTCGAGCATGCGCTGGAGCTGCTGTTCCGCCGCCCGGTGCTCACGACCTGCGCGGGCCGCACCGACGCGGGGGTGCATGCTCGCGGCCAGGTGGTCAGCTTCGACATCGCCGCTGACGAACTGGCCGGCCGCACCTTCCGCACGCTGCTGCGCTCGCTGAACGCCCTCACCCACGACGCCATCATGGTGCGCGCGCTCGACGAGCGGCCGTTCGGGTTCTCGGCGCGCTTCGATGCGGTCGAGCGCACCTACAAGTACCTCATCGCCACCGACGGCACGCCTTCGCTGTTCCTGCCGGGCTTCTCGTGGCACATCCCGCAGCCTCTCGACGACGGCGCCATGGCCGAAGCGGCGGCGCACCTTGTCGGCGAGCACGACTTCAAGAGCTTCTGCATGGCCGCCTCGGCCGAGGGCAAGCCCACCTGCCGCTACGTGAGCGAGGTGTCCTTCGAGCGCCAAGCCATCATGGGCGAGCCCATGCTGGTGGCTACCGTGCGCGGCAACGCCTTCTTGCATTCGATGGTGCGCACGATGGTGGGCACGCTGGTGCTGGTGGGCCGCGGCAAGCGGCCGCCGGAGTGGGTGGACGACGTGCTGGCGGCGTGCGATCGCGCGGCAGCGGGGGAGAACGCCCCGGCCCAGGGCCTCACGCTGTGGTCGGTGCGCTATGGCTGAGCGCGCTGCGGACGGGTATGTGAAGGTAGGGAAGGCCCCGGCGGATGCGGCCGCGCAAGGGCGTGGCGCAACCCCGCCCGCTAACGCCCGGTCGGCGGTGCCCGCGCGGTTCAGCCTGCTTTACGAGAGTCGGGACAAGCGGCTGTGCTTGTTCGAGGATGCCGACGGGCACCTGACCTCCGTCGATTCCGACCGCTTCGCCTGACTCGAGGCATCCCGCGGTTGCTTTATTACTCTACTGTGCTAAAGTAAAGGCAGGAAGGACTTCAGCGGCCAGCGTCGCCTGCGCCGTAGCGGGGCCTTTCCCGTAGCGCGGGCGCCCTGTTCGCGGTACCATAGACCCTTGACCCATACCGAAGGAATCTGACCGCATGAACCTAGCAACGCCCCAGGGCTTCCGCGATGTGCTGGCCGACGAGGCCGTCGCCCGCGAGGCCATCACGCGCGCCGTGGCCGACCTGTTCGCCAGCCGCGGCTACGCTCCCATCGAGACCCCGACCTTGGAGGCCATGGACGTCATGGCCCGGGGCGTGCGCGTGCCGGCGAGCCCGTTCAAGCTGTTCGATGCCACCGGCGAGCTGTTGGCCATGCGCCCCGACGTGACGCTGCAGGTGGCTCGCATGGACGCCACGCGCTTCCCCGACGACCCTGGTCCGCGCCGGCTGCGCTACACCCAGCGCGTGTTCCGGGCGTCGGCAGGGGCCGTGCAGGCGGCAGCGCGCGAGCTCACCCAGATAGGCGTGGAATGCATCGGCGACGAAGGCCCGGCGGCCGACGCCGAGGTGGTGGGCCTGCTGGCCGAGGCGCTGCAGGTGGCGGGCGTGCGCGACTGCTCGCTGGCGCTGGCCACGGTGGGCGTGCTGCGCGCCCTATTAGAAGGCTGCGGTGCCACGGAAGGCTGGAAGGCCCAGGTGCTCGCGGCCTACCACGGCTCCGACTACGTGGAGCTCGATTGCCTGTGCGGCTGCGCGGGCAGCGCTGTGGCGAGCGGCCAGGCCATGCAGCCCGGCGAACCTGCGCGAGTCGGCCAGCCCATCCAGGCCGCCGTCGCCCCCGAAGGCGGCTGCGACCCCGCCTTCGCCCAGGCCATCGCCCAGCTGCCCCGCATCCGCGGCGGCCGCGAGGCCATCGGCCAGGCTCGCGCCCTCGTGGCGCCCTTGGGCTGCGACAGCGCGCTCGACGGCTTCGAGGCGGCCTACGACCGCCTGGCCGAAGACGGCTGCCCGGCCCAGCTGCTCGTGGACTTCTCGGTCATGAGCTCGTTCGACTACTACACCGGCATCGTGTTCGCCGCCTACGCCCCCGGCTGCGGCGAGGCCCTGGGATCGGGCGGCCGCTATG
The DNA here is from genome assembly GCA_910588095.1 of uncultured Eggerthellaceae bacterium. Taxonomy (GTDB): domain Bacteria; phylum Actinomycetota; class Coriobacteriia; order Coriobacteriales; family Eggerthellaceae; genus D16-63. The sequence continues at coordinate 46,842 of CAJUQH010000004.1, read as the reverse complement.
ACGGGCTCATAGGTGCCTACGGGGCCGATCGCCCCGCTGCCGGCTTCGCCTTCTGCCTCGAGCAGGCCATGGAGGCTGCCGGCGCCGCCCCGCAGCCCGACCGGCCGCTGCGCATCGCAGTGCCCAAGGGCTCGCTCAACGCCGACGCCATCGCCAACCTGGCCGCTTGCGGGCTGGACACCGCGGGCCTCGAGTCGCCGGGCCGCCAGCTCATCATCCGCAACCCGGGGGTCGAATACGTCATCGTGCGGCCTTCCGACGCGCCCACCTTCGTGGCCCTGGGCGCTGCCGACTGCGGCATATGCGGCAAGGACTCGCTCGTCGAGACAGGGGCCGAGGTGGTGGAGGTGGTGGACCTGCGCTTCGGCGCCTGCACCTTCGTGGTGGCCGAGCCGGTGGGGGCGGCCGACGCCGTCGCCAGCAAGGCGGCCGCCCTGGGCACGCTGCGCGTGGCCACCAAGTACCCCCGCATCACCGCGGCCTACTACGCGCGCCGCGGCCAGCAGGTGGACATCGTCACGCTCCATGGCAACATCGAGCTGGCGCCGCTCACCGCCATGGCCGAGCGCATCGTGGACATAACCGCCACCGGCACCACGCTGCGCGAGAACGACCTGGCCGTGGTCGACGAGGTCATGGGCTCCACCGCCCGCTTCTTCGCCAACCCCTGCGCCTTCCGCACCGACAACCGCGTGGTGGCCCTGGCCCGCGCCCTGGCCGCCCACGCCTGCACCTGCACCTACGACCCCATCGCGGGGGCGAGCCAGTAGCCGCCCGGCTGCTGCGCCGCCGCTCGCGCCGACCACCAAGGAGGCCCCATGCGCCGCGTACATCTGAAACCTGCCGAGCCGTTCACCAGCGCGCTCATCAACCGCACCGGGGCGTTCAACGCCGGCGCCCTGGAAGCGGCCACCCGCATCGTGGCCCAGGTGCGCGAAGGGGGCGACGCCGCCCTGCGCCAGCTCACTGCTCAGTTCGACGGCGTGGAGCTGGGCAGCCTGCGCGTGCCGCAAAAGGCCATCGACGCCGCGCCCGGCCAGATAGACCCCGACACCCTGGAGGCGCTGCAGCAGGCCGCACGCCAGGTGCGCGACTTCCACGAGCGCCAGGTGCAGCAGAGCTGGCTGTTCACCCGCGAGGACGGCGCCATCGTGGGCGCCAAGGTGACGCCGCTCGATTCCGTGGGCATCTACGTGCCCGGCGGCCGCGCGCTGTACCCTTCCACCGTGCTCATGAACGCCCTTCCGGCCCAGGTGGCTGGCGTCGAGCGCATCGTGTGCACCACGCCGCCCCAGGCCGACGGCACCGTGGATGCCGCCATCCTGGCCGCGTGCAAGCTGGCTGGCGTCACCGAGGTGTACGCCGTCGGCGGCGCCCAGGCGGTGGCCGCGCTGGCCTACGGCACCGAGACCATCGCGCCGGTGGACAAGGTCACCGGCCCGGGCAACGCCTACGTGGCAGCGGCCAAGAAGGTGGTCTCGGGCGACGTGGGCATCGACATGATAGCCGGCCCGTCCGAGGTGTGCGTAGTGGCCGACGAGACGGCTGACCCGTGCCTGGTGGCCATCGACCTCATGGCCCAGGCCGAGCACGACCCGCTGGCCGCCTGCTACCTGGTGTGCTTCTCGGAGGCTTACGCCGACAAGGTGGAAAGCGCCATCGAGGCCCACATGGCCAAGTCGACCCGCGCCGACATCACCCGCGCCTCGCTGGGCGACCAGGGGCTCATCGTGGTGGTCGAGACCATGGCCCAAGCGCTCCAGGCGGTGAACGTCATCGCGCCCGAGCACCTGGAGATGCACGTGGCCCATGCCATGGAGCACCTGGGCGCCATCCGCAACGCGGGCGCCATCTTCCTGGGCGAGTGGACGCCCGAGGCGGTGGGCGACTACGTGGCCGGCCCCAACCATACGCTGCCCACTGGCGGCACGGCGCGCTACGCGAGCCCGCTGTCGGTCGAGGAGTTCGTGAAGAAGTCGTCCATCATCGCCTACAGCGCCGAGGCGCTCAAGAACGACGCGAAGGCGGTCATGCAGATAGCCACCCACGAGGGCCTGTGGGCCCACGCGGCGTCGGTAGCCCTGCGCTGCGAGGCGCTGCTGCGCGAGGAGGGCGTGCCGGTGGGCGCGGCCGATGCGGCCGCCCAGGTGAAGGCTGCGGAAGGTGGCGAGGGCGCGGAAGGCGCCAACGTGCCCGGCGCCCGCCGTGGCAGCGCCGAAGGGGGCGCAGCCTAGTGGATACCGTGCGCGCTGCGGCGCCCCAGCTGGCGGGCCTCGTGCCCTACGATCCCAAGTACCTGCCGGCCGAGGCGCTGCTCTCGGCCAACGAGAGCCCGACCGACATCCCCCCTGCGGTGCGCGAGCAGGTGCGCGCCGCGCTGGCCCAGCTGGAGCTCAACCGCTACCCCGACCCGCTGGCCAACGGCCTGCGCGACGCCATCGCGGCCGCCAACGGCCTGCGGCGCGAGCAGGTGCTGGTGGGCAATGGCGGCGACGAGCTGCTGTTCGACCTGGCCTTGGCATGGGGCGGCCCCGGCCGGGCCTTCCTCAACCTGCCGCCCACCTTCTCGGTCTATGCTGCCAACGCGCGCCTGACCGGCACGCGAGTGGTGGACGTGGCGCGCACCGCTGGCTACGCCATCGACGAAGAGGCGGTGCTGGCCCGCGTGGCCCGCGGCGACATAGACTTCGTGGTGGTCACGAGCCCCAACAACCCCACTGGCTCCTGCGCGCCCCTGGGGTTCATCGAGCGGCTGCTGCAGGCCACCGACGCGCTCGTGGTGGTGGACGAGGCCTACTGCGAGTTCGCGGGCGCCACGGCGCTGCCGCTGCTGGAGGCGCATGAGAACCTGGCGCTGCTGCGCACCTTCTCGAAGGCCTACGCCCTGGCCGGCGTGCGCTTGGGCTACATATTGGCCCACGAGGGCGTGGTGTCCGAGCTGGCGAAGGTGCGCCAGCCCTATTCGGTCGATGCGGTGTCGCAGGCCATCGGGCGCGTGGTGTTCGAGAACCGCGCGGCGTTCCAGCCAGCCATCGACGCCATCGTGGCCGAGCGCGGCCGCGTGACGGCGGCCCTGGCGGCCATGGATGGCGTGGGGCCCTACCCGAGCGATGCCAACTGGGTGCTGTTCCGCCTTGAGGGCGCGGGCGGCGCCACGGCGGCGGCTACGGCCGCGGCAGCGTGGGAATACCTTTACGACCAGGGCGTGCTCGTGCGCGACTTCTCGAGCGCGTTCATGCTCGAAGGCTGCCTGCGCGCCACCATCGGCACGTCCGAGCAGAACGACGCGCTGCTGGCCGCCTTGGAGCGGTTCCTGGAAAGCGCCTGATAGGAGGCTTCGATGCAGAAGCGGGAAGCGCGCGTGGCGCGCAAGACGAACGAGACCGACATAGAGGCGGCCATCTGCCTGGACGGCTGCGGCACCGCGCAGGTGGACACGGGAGTGCCGTTCTTCGATCACATGCTGAGTGCCTTCGCGCGCCACGGGCTGTTCGACCTGGAGGTGCGCGCCCAGGGCGACCTGGAGGTGGACGCCCACCACACCGTGGAGGACGTGGGCATAGTGCTCGGCCAGGCCGTCGCCCAGGCGCTGGGCGACAAGCGCGGCATCACCCGCATGGCCCACGCGGCGGTCCCCATGGACGAGGCGCTGGTGCTGTCGGCTCTGGACCTGTCGGGCCGCGGGGGGCTGTACTGGGCCATGGACGTGCCCATCGGCGCCATCCAGACCTTCGACACCCAGCTGGGCCGCGAGTTCTTCGGGGCCTTCGCGCTGAACGCCGCGGCCACGCTGCACGTGCAGCAGCTGGCGGGCGAGAACGCGCATCACCTGCTGGAGGCGGCGTTCAAGGCCCTCGGCCGGGCGCTCTCGGCGGCAGTGGCCATCGACCCGCGCGTGGAAGGGCAGCTGCCCTCCACGAAAGGCGCCCTCTAGTTCGCCTGCGCTGACGCAACGGAGTGTTGAGATTGATAACAGTAGTCGACTACCACAAGGGGAACCTGCAGAGCGTCGAGCGCGGGCTGGCGGCCCAGGGCGCGGCGGTGCAGGTGACCGACGATGCGGCCGTCATCGCGCGGGCGAGCGCCGTAGTGCTGCCTGGCGTTGGGGCCTTCGGCGATGCGGCGGCCACCATGGCCCGGCTCGGCCAGATGGACGCGGTGCGCGAGGCCGTAGACCGCGGGGCGGCGTTCCTGGGCATCTGCTTGGGCATGCACCTCATGTTCGCGGAAGGCGAGGAAGGTGCGCCCGACGGTGGCCCGAACCCGCAGGGCCTCGGGCTCATCCCTGGCGTGGTGCGCCGCCTGCCCGACCACGACGCCGATGGCGCCTTCTACAAGATCCCCCACGTCGGCTGGAATCTGGTTGAGTGGGTCAAACCGGAGTCGAGTCGCTTGCTTGGTTCGGTCAGCGAGGTGACTGCCAGTGCGTCAGATTCTCCAGAAGGGACGAGGAAGCGTACTGCGGTACGCGACGAGGCCCTGGAAGGCGAAGATGGCGTGCTGGCAGGCACCGCAGCGTCAAGGGTTCCCGCCGCCTCGAAGAGCGGCGGAACCGAGTACTTCTACTTCACCCACAGCTATGCTGCCCCCGAAAGCCCGGCCACTATCGGCCTCACCACCCATTCCGTCACCTTCCCCAGCGCCGTGCAGGCGTCTGACCGCGTGTTCGGGGTGCAGTTCCACCCCGAGAAGAGCTCGGACGCCGGCGCCCAGCTGCTGCGCAACTTCGTCACCCTAGCAAAGGAGAGCTGATCCTCGTGTACCTTCTTCCTGCCATCGACATCCTGGACGGGCGCGCCGTGCGCCTCGAGCAGGGCGACTACTCCAAGGTGACCGTCTACAACGAAGACCCGGTGCTCCAAGCCCAGCTGTTCGAGGAGGCCGGCGCCGAGTGGCTGCACCTGGTCGACCTCGACGGCGCCCGCAGCGGGCAGCCGGCCAACATCGCCGTGGTGGAGGCCATCCTGCGCCGCACCGCCCTCAAGGTGGAGGTGGGCGGCGGCGTGCGGTCCATGGACGCCATCGCGCGCCTGGCCGACGCGGGCGCGAACCGCGTGGTGCTGGGCACCGCCCTGGTGCGCCAGCGCGACTTCGCCCAGCAGGCGGTCGAGGAATACGAGGGGCTGCTGGCCGCTGGCATCGACGCGCGCAACGGCGAGGTGGCGGTCGACGGCTGGGAGCAGGGGGCGGCCCTCTCGGCACGCGACTTCGCCGCCCGCATGGGCGCGCTCGGCTACGAGCACCTGGTCTACACCGACATCGCCCGCGATGGCATGCAGACCGGCATCGACCCGCAGGCCTACACGGCCATGGCGGCGGCCTTCGGGAAGCCGGTCATCGCCTCGGGCGGCGTGGCTTCGCTGGCCGACATCGAGGCGCTGGCCCAGGTGGCCGACGCCGTGGAAGGCGTCATCGCCGGCCGCGCCATCTACGAGGGCTCGCTCACGGTGGCCGACGGCGTGGCGGCTTGCCGCGGCACGCTCGAGGCGGCATCGCTGGCGGCCGAGCAGCAGCCGCTCACCCTGGCCGACCTGGAGCAGCGCTGATGCTCGCCAAGCGCGTCATACCGTGCCTGGACGTCAAGGACGGGCGCGTGGTTAAGGGGGTGAACTTCGTCGGCCTGCGCGACGCCGGCGACCCCATCGAGCTGGCCCGCGCTTATGACGAGCAGCGCGCCGACGAGGTCATATTCCTTGACATAACCGCCACCTCCGACGACCGCGCCACCACCGTCGAGCTGGCAAGCCACGCCGCGGCCGAGCTGCACCTGCCCTACTGCGTGGGCGGCGGCATGCGCACCGTGGCCGACATGCGCACCATGATAGCCGCCGGGGCCGACAAGGTGGCGGTGAACTCCGCCGCGGTGCTCGACCCTGCGCTCATCACCCAGGCCGCAGCTGCCTTCGGCACCCAGGCCGTGGTGTGCGCCGTCGACGCCAAGGCGGTGGCGGGCAATCCGAACAAGTGGGAGGTCTACGTGGCCGGCGGCCGCAAGGCCACGGGCATCGACGCGCTGGAATGGGCGCGCGAGGCCGCCCGCCGCGGGGCAGGGGAGATACTGCTCACCTCCATGGACCGCGACGGCAGCCGCGACGGCTTCGACTGCGCGCTCACCCGGGCGGTGGCGCGGGCGGTGCCCATCCCGGTCATCGCCTCGGGCGGCGTGGGGCGCATCGAGCACTTCGCCGAGGGCATCATCGAAGGCGAGGCCGACGCCGTGCTGGCCGCGAGCGTGTTCCACTTCGGCGAGATGACCGTGCGCCAGGTGAAGGAGCACATGCGCTCCCAGGGCATTCCCGTGCGGCTCTAGACCATCGGGCGCTCTGCCGGGCCGCCGCGCCCTAAGCTGGGGTTGTGGCGGGCCGTTCGCCCGCCGCCCGCGGGCGGGCGTTGATAAAGGCAAGCCGCGCTTCTATACTTCTCAGCATGGATACGACAAAAGAGAATCCCGCGCCGCAGAGGCTCCACGCCCTGCTGCAGAGCAAGAACGCCCGCATAGCCGCGATAGCTGCGGCGTGCGCCCTCATCGTCGTCGTGATCGTCTAGCGCTTCGACCGGCTATAATGGCCCCCATGGACGCACCCGAGCTCAAATACGACGCCAACGGCCTCATCCCCTGCGTGGTGCAGGACGCGCACACGCGCGAAGTGCTCATGGTGGCCTGGATGAGCCCCGAATCGCTGGAGCGCACCCTGGCCACGGGCGAGACCGTGTTCTGGTCGCGCAGCCGCCAGGAGCTATGGCACAAGGGCGCCACCAGCGGCAACGTGCAGAAGCTCGTGGCGCTCAAGTACGACTGCGACGCCGACACGCTGCTGGCGTTGGTGGAGCCGGCGGGCCCGGCGTGCCACACGGGCGCCCGCAGCTGCTTCTATCGCGACGTTCCCATGGACTTGCGGCCCTAACGGGGCCTTCCGCAGCCCATTCTGCTAAACTGGCAGATACGCTTCACGCCGAGTCTGTAGTTGCGAAGGGGCGGCCCTGCGCCGCGCCTTTCAGCCCAAGGCAGATGCGGTCGAAAGGGTCCACGTAAGCGCTGCGCCCGCCCCGGGCGGCTGCACGCGAGCATGGCGCATCCTAGGAGTAAGACGCACCGCCCGATTCCATTTTTCCGCGGCACGAGGCTGCGGCGGGCGAGAGGGCGGCGTACGGGCAGCGCGGCAACGCGGCGCCTGTGCCAAACCCCGGTGCGCGGGTGTGGGGTCAAAGACTAGGTCAGTCGGCGGCGGGGCGTGCATGATATGGAACCTGAAGGAGGTTGCGCTTTGTCTCGACGCGTGATGGCACTGCTCATGGCTGCCGCTTTGACGGTGGGCATGGCCCTTCCCCTGGTCGGCTGCTCGTCGGCCGGCAACTCGGCCCCCGAGCTCAAGTCCCCCACGGTGTCTTCGCCCACCATCGGCCAAGACGGCACGCTGCGCGTGGGCGTGAACACCGACCAGTCGCCGCTGGCTGGCAAGGGCAACGACAAGATAATCGGCATCGACGTCGACATCGCCGCGGCCATCGCCGACGAACTGGGGCTGAAGCTCTCCATCGTGGACGTGGGGTCCGACCCGGTCACCGCGCTGCAAGAGAACACCGTCGACATCGTGATGGGCGTCGACAGCGCCGATTCCTCCACTGACTACTGGCTCTCCGACGAGTACCTGCCCACGGCCATCGCGCTGTTCGCCACCACCGAGAACGCCCCGGTGCCCACGAAGGCCGAGCCGCCCACCATCGCCGCTCAGTCGTCGTCCAAGAGCGCTTGGGCCGTCACCAACGAGTTCGGCGCCGAGGCGGTGAAGGCGTCCACCAACCTGGGCGACGCGTTCAACCAGCTGAGCTCCGACGGCGTGGACTACGTGGCCTCTGACGCCATCATCGGCCTGTACGCGGCGCACCGCCAGGACGTCGACGCCTACATAGTGGCGCTCATGTCCAAGCCGGCGGGCTACTGCATCGCCGCCTCGCGCACCAACACCGACCTGCAGACGGTCATCAACGAGGCCCTGTCGACCCTGCTCACCAACGGCACCGTCGACGTGATAGAGAAGAAGTGGCTCGGCGTGCCCCTGGCGCTGGACACGGTGGCGCTCACCGCAGGCGCGCAGGCTGGCTCCACCTCGTCCAGTTCCAGCAGCTCGGATAGCTCCAGCAGCTCGAGCAGCTCCAGCAGCGCCAGCGGCTCCTCGAGCGCCAGCAGCTCGGCATCGGCCACCGCAGCTGATGAGTAGCGTCGCCGAGGCGGCCGCTCGCAACGGGTTCGCGCTCGAGCGGTCGGAGGACCTGGCAGAGATCAAGGGCACCGCGCACGTCCTGCGCCACCAGCGCAGCGGCGCGCGCCTGCTCTTCCTGCAGAACAGCGACCCGAACAAGGCATTCTCCATAAGCTTCAAGACGCCCGCTGCCGATGACACGGGCGTCTTCCACATTCTGGAGCACTCGGTGCTGTGCGGCTCGCAGCGGTTCCCCATCAAGGAGCCCTTCGTCAACCTGCTGAAGTCGTCCATGCAGACGTTCCTGAACGCCATGACGTTCCCCGACAAGACCATGTACCCGGTGTCGTCCACCAACGCCCAAGACCTCCAGAATCTCATGGAGGTGTACCTGGACGCGGTGTTCCAGCCGGCCATCTACGACAAGCGCACGGTGTTCGAGCAGGAAGGCTGGCACCTTGAGCTGGCGCCGGGCTCGACGGACGAGCTGGTGTACAACGGCGTGGTGTACAACGAGATGAAGGGCGCGCTGGCCGACCCGGAGTCGGTGCTCTACGACGCGCTTTCGGCCGCGCTGTTCCCCGACACCACCTACCGCTTCGAGTCGGGCGGCACGCCAGCGGCCATCCCCACGCTCACCTACGAGTCGTACCTGGACAGCCACCACCGCCACTACCGGCCCGACAACAGCTACATCACGCTCTACGGCGACCTGGACCCCGAGCGCTTCCTGGGCTTCCTCGACCGCGAGTACCTGGCGCCCTTGGCCGAGGCCGACCGCGGCCCGCTCGACGCGAACCCGCTGGCCATGCAGAGCGCCGTGGTGGCCCGGGGCGTGCGGCGCCCCATGGCCACCGCGCCCGAGAACGCGTGCTGCGCCCTGGGCTTCGTGCTGGGCAACGCGGCCGAGCGCGAGCGCATGGTGGCGGCCGACATACTGCTGGACGCCATCGCCGGGTCGAACGAGGCGCCGCTCAAGCGCGCGCTGCTCGATGCGGGGCTGGCGGCCGACGTGCAGGCGTTCGTGGCCGACTCCATCGCGCAGCCCTTCGCCATGCTGGAGCTGCGGGGCATCGCGCCGGGCACGGAAGGCGCCCTGGAGCGCTTCGAGGAAACGGTGCAGGCCGAGGCAGCGCGCCTGGCCGGCGGCGGGCTGGATCGCAGCCTGGTGCGCGCGGCCATCGCCCAGGCCGAGTTCACCATGCGCGAGCACAGCTTCGGCTACCCCGACGGCGTGGCGCTGGCCGTGGCCGCCCTGGCCGGGTGGCTCTACGACGATGCCCTGGCCACCGACTACCTGCGCTACGAGGACGTGTTCGCCAGCCTGAGGGCCAAGGTGGACGAGGGCTACTTCGAGCAGCTGCTGCGCGAGGTGTTCCTGGACAGCCGCCACTGGGCCAGCGTCGAGCTGGTGCCGGTGGAAGGCGAGGGCGATGCCGCCGAGCGCGCGCGGCTCGACGCGCTGGCTGCTGGCATGGACACCGCCGCCTTCGAGGCGGTGCAGGCCGAGGTGGAGGTGCTGCGAGCCGCCCAGGAGGCCCCCGACGCCCCCGCCGACCTGGCCCGCTTGCCGCACCTGGCCGTGGCCGACATCGGTGACGCGCCGGTCGAGGCCGCCTTCGCCCTGCGCGACGACCTGCCCCTGCCGTGCCTGCGCCATGAGGTGGGCACCAACGGCATCGCCTACGCGACGCGCTACTTCCCGCTGGATGCGGTGGCGTTCGACGAGCTACCCTACGTGGGACTGCTGGCGCTCGTGCTGGGGCGCCTGGGCACCGCCCGCCACACGGCGGCCGAGCTGGATGCGCTCGTGCAGGCGCACCTGGGCACGCTGTCGTTCTTCTCGGAGGTGCACGAGGCGGCCGGCAGCGACCGCGGCGCCTTCGCGCCCAAGTTCGTGGCGTCCGCCGCCGCGCTCGAGGCCGAGGTGGAGCATGCGGCTTCCCTGGTGAGCGAGATCCTGCTCGAGACCGACTTTACCGACACGGCCAAGATGGCCGACATGATGCTGCAGAAGCGCGTGGCCATGGAGCAGGCGTTCGCCACGGCGGGCCACAGCATAGCCTCGCAGCGCGCCGCGTCGTACTACCTGCCGGCGGCCCAAGTGCGCCAGGGCCTCGGCGGCGTGGACTTCTACTGGTTCCTGCGCGACGCCCTGGACGGCTTCGACGGCAAGGCGGCGGCCATAACAGCCAAGCTGGCCAGCCTGGCCGCGCGGCTGTTCACCGACCGCGGCTGCGTGCTCTCGTTCGCGGGCAGCGCGGAAAGCCTCGAGCGCTACTTCGCGGCGGGGCCGTGCTTGGGCATGGGGGCCGGAGCTGCCAATGCGGAAGCAGCTGCGGCCAACGCGGAAGGGGCCGATGCCCCGGCGCCGGGCGGCGCTCCCGCTTTGGAGGTGCCTGCGCCCGTCGACCGCCGCGAGGCGTTCGCCGTGCCCACTGACGTGTCGTTCACCGCGCTGGGCTTCGATCGGCGCCTGCTCGACCCGGCGGCGCCCTATTCCGGTGCCTGGCTGCTGGCCAGTCGCATACTCTCCTACGATTACCTGTGGAACGAGGTGCGCGTGAAGGGCGGCGCCTACGGCTGCGGCTTCTTCACCACGCGCCCAGGGTCGCTGGCATTCCACTCCTACCGCGACCCGCACATCGACGCCACGGTGCAGCGCTTTGGCGAGGCCGGTCCCTGGCTGGCAGCCTTGGAGCCCACGGCCGACGAGATGGAAGGCTATGTGGTCAGCACCACCGCCGGGTTCGACGCGCCGCTCAAGCCGCGCGACCTCATCCGTCGCCAATGCGGCATGTTCTTCAGCGGCGTGACGCCCGCCATGCGCGCCCAGGTGCGGTGCCAGGTGGTCGGGGCCACCGTCGACGACGTGCGCGCCTTAGGCGGCGCCATCGCCCAGGCAGCCCAGCGCGGCTGCCGGTGCACCGTGGGCAGCGCCGAGCTCATAGAGGGTTCGGGGCTCGACTGGAACGTGGTGGACGTGCTGGGCGGTGCGCGATGACCGACGGCTTCTCCGCCATAAAGGTGCAGCGCCACCGCGAGGAAGACGTGGTCATACGCGCCGGTGCCTGGCCGTCTGACGACGCAGCGGCAAAAGCGCCGGCCCCGGCGGCCACGGATACGTCGGCCCCGGCTGCGGAAAGCGCCACCGCAGCGCCCGTGGCCGCACCCGCGGTCGCGCCTGCGCCCGCAGAAGCGGCTGCCCGCCCGGCCGCCGCCGAGCCCGCCTTCCGCGAGACCACCCTTGAAGATATCGAAACTTCGAAGATGCCCGCCCTGCAAAAGGGTATCATTGTAACCGCGGTGCTGGCCGTCGTGGCCTGCATCGTGTGGTACGCGCTGTTCATGAGCTAGACCCAAGGAGCACGTTATGGCCCGTCAAGGCAAAGAACGCCCCGCCGGCGGCAAGCACGCGAAGCACGCAGGCCCGGTGACGGGCAGTTCCAAGGAGGAGAGGCGCGCAGCCAAGCGCGTGGTCGAGGCCGGTGCGACCCATGGCGAGCCTGTCGACGAGGGCATGCGCCCGTGCAAGGCAGCCAGCCATGCAGCCCACGACGCAGGCAACGTGTCGGGCGAGGGGCTGACCGGCGACGACTTCTCGGCCTTCGCCTACGACGAGGAGGGCAAGCCCACCGACGAGGAAGTGCCCGAGTACCTGTACAAGTCGCGCCGCATGAGGCGCATCCTCATAGCGGTCATCATCGTGCTGGTGGTGCTGCTGGGCGTGGGCGGCGTGCTGGTGTTCCAGCTGTTCCAGACCGTGCAGAACACCGCGACGCAGCAGGCGCAGACCGCCAGCGACTCCATCGACGTCAAGCAGGCCGACGAGGTCACCGAGAACTCCAGCGCCGCCAAGCGCACCACCGTGCCCGATCTGGTGCCCATCATCGGCATGACCCAGGACGAGGCGCTGAAGGCCCTCGAGCACGGCGCCCAGGTGTCCAGCTCGGTCGAGGTGAACGAGGAGGGCAACCCCATCAAGCACGAGGTGCGCGTGGCGCTCACCTCCGAGCCAGCCGACTCGCGCACGGGCACGCCCACGGTGTACCTGAGCCTCAACGAGGAAGGCCACGTGCTGCAGGTGGGCTATTCCACCTCCACGTCGTCGCTCGGGTACGGCTCGTTCAGCTTCTCCGATGCGGTGGAGAAGGTGGGCGTCATCGAGGAGACGCTTGACGAGGCCGGCATGAAGATACCCGAGGGCACGGTGAAGCTGCCCGCCGACAAGATGAAGTACTCCACCTACGCCAGCGACGGCACCACGCTCACGCGCGAGTACTACAGCTTCGATGGCTCTGGCGAGGCCGAGAATGGCTCGACCTACCCCTGGTCGGCGGTGCTGTCCTACGACTACACGCTCGCCAACACCACAGGCAACCTGGCCGACACTATGCGGACGATATACATCTACATCGGGCAGTAGATTCGGGTTCCGTTCTCAAAGGGCGCATCAGAGGGAGGCATGGCCTCCCTCTTTTTTTGTGCACTATCAGGGGTTTCACTGGCGCTCCATGGTCGCGGGCTCCTGGCCTTGCGTTGCCGGTGCCCGCTTTGCTACACTCACAGGTGCCAAAAACAGTGGTTCCCTGTTATGGGGAATTGCAATCAATCGAATATCTTTTCTTGGAACACGTCTTTCCAGGAACACAGTACAAAGAGGGCATCTGCCTATCAAGATCTGTGTTCTGGAAGATTTCCAGATTGATTGCAATCTTGCTGTTTTTGGCGAAACTGTGGTGGATGCCCTCCTCGTTTCGCCGATGCATTCGTGAACGCAAAACAAGGCTCCTCCGCAGTGTGGATTAACTGCACCACAGGAAGGAACCGGTTGCAATGCGAGCATCTGCTTTCTCTTTCGCCTACAAGGTGGCCGCTGTTGTTCTGGCGGCGCTGCTTACCTTCGTCGTGCTGTCTCCTGCTGCTTTCGCGGGTGTGGAAGAGCCGCAACAGGCCGCGGACTCTGAGGTTACGGAAAGCTTCTCTGGGCCTGGCGAGGTCGGGACTTCGGCGGCATCCCTTCTGGGGCAGCCTTCCGCTTTCATCAGCTCTGATGTGGCTCTCGATGGAGAGCCGGTCGTCGGCTCGTTTACCGTCGATGGGCTGACCTATGCGGTCATCGACGGGCCTTACGTTGAGCTCGTAGGGGTCGCCCCGAGCGATACGGCTGTATCGGATGATGGCGTTCTCTCTATTTCGGAAACGGTCGCCTGCGAGGGCGTTTCTCATGTCGTTACTTCGATAGCTCCCTACGCCTTCTACCTCTCAGGCGTGACGTCCGTCACGTTGCCTGCGAGCGTATCCGACGTCGACGACCGTGCGTTCCGCTCAAGCGACGTCGCGAGCGTCACCGTTGCCGAGGGTAACCCCATCTATTCCTCTTTCGACGGCGCCCTCTACGACGCCGAACAACTTAGCCTCTTGCTCATTCCCGAGGGCAAGCAGGGCACTGTCCGCATCCCGAAGACCGCAGAGGTGGCAGAGGCCAGCGTGTTCTCGCATTGCCCGCTGGTGGATTCCATCTCTGTGGATGCGGGCAGTGCAGCATTCGCCTCGGAGAATGGTCTGCTATACGATGCCAGCCTGACGACGCTCCTGCGTGTCCCTGCTGGCGCGACCGACATCACCATCCGCGAGGGCTGCACCATCATAGCCGTCGGAGCCCTCGAAGCCTGCGCGAAGCTGACGACCATTAATGCGCCATCAAGCGTTACTGCCATCAGCCCCGACATATTCACCGCCATCCCTACCGTTTCCTTGCCTGCGGCTTCCCTGGCCGGCATCGATGACCTCGACGCTCCAGGGGAGCCAACCTCGCAAGACGCCGCACCACAGCTCACCGCTGTGGTGACCTTGTCCGCGGCCGATAGCGGCCTGCCCGAGTCAGCTCCGTCCTCTATCGATCTCGTCCTCCCATGGGGTGCCGATACCGCTCCGTGGCAGGCCACCGGGTTCTCTGTCGCGTCGGCCGACGAGGGCGGTTATCCTTCTGGGATCGATATCGAAGAGAACTCTGGCCTTGCGGACCCTGTCGTCCTTGCCCAAGCAGCTGATGTCTATGCTGTCACCTCGGGCAGCTTTTCGACTCGTAACGACCAGGGATCCGCTACATGGGCGTTGGACGACGCTGGCGTTCTCGCTATCGAGTGCCAGGTGATGAGCGGAGGAGAGCTTCCGGTTATCGACGTCTCATATGCTGAAGGCCAGCAGCCCTGGTTTGCGGTACGGGACTCTATAGCCTCAGTGGTGTTCAAGAACGTAGATGCAGTCAATACGTCTTATTGGTTTGCGGGTTGCTCGAATCTCCGAAACGTGAGCGTTGTTGATACGACGAAGAAAAGCTTTTTGTCACTTACTTGGTGCTCATCGATGTTCCTCGAGTGTACGGGGCTCACTGTGCTGCCCGTTGCCTTTCTGGATGTCCTGCCTCGAGCTGTCAATTTGACGTCTCTGGGTAGCATGTTCAAGGCATGCTCCAATATATCGGGAACCATTCCCGCTACATTTACTTTGAAGGAGAACACGAACCTTAATTACATCGGGCATTTATTTGAGGGATGCAATAGGTTGAGCGGCTCGATTCCGCGAGGTCTCGATTTTTCTACTTTAACAAAGCTTCAAAGCACATATGCTATGTTCAGCGGCTGTCGTTCGTTGACGGGCTCAATTCCGCCTACGATGACGTTTGCCAACAATCCAGAGCTAACAGATATCGGAGGAACCTTTCTCGGGTGCTCAGGGCTTTCCGGCGGCATCCCCTCAGGTATGACCTTCGCTAAGAACTCAAAGCTGGAATATGCAGGATCTGTCTTTAAAGGGTGTTCGAATCTCACGGGCTCCATTCCCTCAGAGATGACTTTTGCCAGTAATCCCAAACTCAAGTCTCTCGCTAGTCTTTTTTCTGGATGCAGTCAGCTTACAGGTAAGATTCCTGAAGGGATGACTTTTGCCAACAATCCTGACCTTGAGCTTGCCAACGCCATCTTTTACAATTGTGTCCAGCTTGGCATTGATCCTCAAAGCGGAGAATCAAGATATGGCATTCCATCAGGGATGACTTTAGACGACAAGCCTAATTTGACATCGACCGATAGCATGTTTCGGCTGTGCAGTAGTTTAACGGGTGCTATTCCTGATCGCCTTCTCAGCTTTCGTGGTTGCTCAAATCTTGTCGCAACGAAAGACATGTTCACACGGTGCTATTTGCTCGAGGGGCCTATTCCTTCGACGTTGACTTTCGGTGATTGCACGTCTTTAGCCGATTGCAGCAGCATGTTCTTTATGTGCGAGAATCTCACTGGCCCTTTTCCGCAAAATCTGACATTTGAGAAGAACCTCGGACTGCAGCGTACGACCAGTATGTTTCATAAATGCCAGAACCTTTTCGGCTCTATTCCTTCCGGCATGACGTTTGCCAAGAGTCAAGCGCTTATATCGACGGCGTCAATGTTCAATGGTTGCAAAGGGCTAACTGGATCGATTCCGCAAGATATGACATTTGCAAATAATAAAGAACTTCAGCATGTCTATGCTATGTTTGATGGTTGCTCGGGCCTCACGGGTTCTATTCCGCAAGGCATGACATTTGAGACGAACCTACAGCTAGAGCGAACAGATTCCCTGTTCCGCGGTTGTTCGGGTCTTACGGGCTCCATACCTTTCAAGATGACATTTGGGGCAAACTCCAAAATGGTGCAGGTTGGCGGCATGTTTTCAGGGTGTTCCGGCCTCACCGGAACCATCCCCGCCATGAAGCTCGGGTCGTTGGGTTCGCTGACGATCGCAACGAGGATGCTCTACGGCTGCACCGGTCTTGTTGACATAGCTGTTGGCTTCACGATGCCCAAGGCGGGAGCTGATGTGACGGAGATGTTTCAGGTTGGCCTTGACGATACGGCCGTCGCTTCAGGGCGGGCCGACGGCACGGTCGACCTCAACGGTAACCTGGTGACGACGTATGCGGGTGCGGACGCGGCGACATTGGGTCTGGACTGGACGTCCATGGGCCGCTCGCTCGGTTCGTCAAGGTACACGGTGTCTTTCGACGCCAATGGCGGCGCGGGTTCCATCACACCGCCATTGGCAGGGGCTGTCTACAACTCAAAGCCTGACGCTAGGAACGGCGCGGTGTACCGTGTGCCCGACGCCGAGCTCGCGAAGACGGGATATCTGTTCGACGGCTGGGCGAGGAGCTCGGTGGGGGAGAAGGCCTATGGGCCGGACGGCACGTTCTCCAACCTGGGCAAGGCGGGCGCAAAGGTGCTCTACGCCCACTTCGCGCCCATTGCATATACCATCGCCTTCGACAGCTCAGGCGGGCCTGCGGTGTCGGACATCTATGCGGTCTACGACCAAGAGGTGGAGCTCCCTGGCGCTGATTACGACGGCTACGTCCTGCGAAGCTGGCTCGATAAGGGGACGGGTGCCTCCTATGAGCCGGGGCCTGCCAAGAACCTCGCCGACGTCGACGGGGCCATCGTCACGCTCACGGCCCAGTGGGCGGGGATCCTTTCGGCTGATGTTCCCTTAGAGGTGGTGGCCCGCATCGACGTGCTGGGCATCGAGGCGCCCTCCGAGGCCTCAGGCTACATAGAGTCGCGCAGTGGCGAGCCGCTTGAGGTGGCGTCCATCTCGTTCTCGCCGCTCCCTGGCGCCACTGAGGTGTTCAGGGGCCGTGCGGGCGAGGTGAGACTCGAGGTGCTCGCGGGAGAAGGGGCTGTGTGCGAGGCGGCCTTCGCCCTTGACGCTGCGGTCTCAGGTGCCGTTCCCGCCGCTCCTTCGGCTTTGCTCATGCAGGGCTTCTTGGACAGGGTGCCCATAAGCTACCGGTTCGTTTTGCCGCTGGATTTGCAGACCTCGCTTGCGGAATTGCCAGATTCCACGCCGGTATGCTCGGTGACCTACACGGTCGCGCTAACGTAGGGCAGGGGTTGGCATGCCTTTCTGGAACAAGGGGTTCTGGGTGCGGTTTCGGCGCGATGCGGTACGGCGGCATTATGTTCGATCAGGCCAAGAAGCGCCTGCTCGCTCGCAGCGGCAGCGGTATGGCGAAGCAACCGAGTTGCTCCGTCTGGCCTCCCTGTGAGAGGTGCAATGCAGGCAAGGATAATATCGAGTTGTCGGATGGCACCCCGGCTTTCCTCTCGAAGGGGGAGTCAGCCATAGCACGGGGCGAGCTTTATGCGTATTGTATGGAAGCGCTGGCCTTTCCGGCCTTCGACGAATCCATCAGCTTCCTGGTGCTGAGCGCTTATTCCGCCCAGCGGAAGGAAGTTGGTCCGGCGCTGCTTGACGAGGTTCTGGGCGGCATTGCCATCGGGTAAGTAGGAGAGTTGAGGGGATCTTTCAGCTCAATTCTCCTTAGCGGAACAACTCGTCATGAGAGCCGGTGCGCTGGAAGACGGCCACGCCGTTTCCCGTGCGCCAGATAAGCAGCCAGTCGCCAGCATTGGCTACATGGCATTCGTCGCTGCCAGCCCATTCGCCTTTGAGCCGATGCATCTTATGGCGTTGCTTCAAGGCCTTACGTGTCTCTTTGGTGTCTTCGAGGATAAGGTCGACCACTTCAGATAACGGTGCAAGGTCAATATGCTTTCGGGCGAGCTTCTTGGCATCCCGCTCGAATTGCGGGGTGTATTTCGCTGTCAGCATGGTCAGAGGCCCATGGCGGCGAACATATCGCCAGCGCTCTGGTAGCCCTTGCCGCCTTCCTTGATGATGCGCTCGGCCTCTTTGATGCTCTCGCGCGATTCAGCGTTAGGGCGCGGCTCGCACAGGTCGAGCGGGATGCGGTGCTCGCGGACTATCTGCTTGTAGAAGGCACGCGTGACCGAAGACAGGTCGAAGCCGAAGTAGTCAGCGATGCGGGCTGCTTCCTTCTTCGTCTCGGCGTCGACGCGGATGGTGACCGACGATGTTGCCATGATACGCCTCCTATGCAAGTCAAAATAGTAACAACGTAATTATATCGTCTTACGCTAGCGCAAGCAACCAGCCACGGCATGGCCCATTGCTGGCTTGAAGTTGCCCCTTGCATGGGCGGCGGCCTGTGCTAGAATTAGCGGGCTTGCCCTGTTCTTGGGCGCGCTCAAGCGCGTGTGAGGGCAGAAGGTATCCTTGGTCGGGAACCAAGGAATGATAGTGAAGGAGACACCTTAATGAAACCAGGCATCCATCCCGAGTACGTGGATTGCACCGTCAAGTGCAGCTGCGGCAACACGTTCACCACGCGCTCCACGAAGCCGGAGCTCAAGATCGACATCTGCAACGTGTGCCATCCGTTCTACACCGGCACCCAGAAGCTCATCGACACCGGCGGCCGCGTCCAGCGCTTCGCCGATCGCTTCGGCAGCGCCACCGAGGCCGTGGCCAAGCGCGAGGCAGAGCGCAAGGCTGCCCAGGCTGCGAAGAAGGCCGAGGCCGAGGCTCAGCGTAAGGCCGAGCGCGAGGCGAAGGCCGCTGCCAAGGCCGAGCGTGCCGCCCAGTATGCCAAGAAGGCCGCCGAGGCTGAGGCTGCCAAGCCCACCGAGGAAGAGGCCGTGGAGCAGGCCCCTGAGGTCGAGCCGACCGAGGCCGAGGCCCAGGCCGCTGTGGCCGAGGCCGTGGCTGAGGACGCCAACCTCGACGCCGTGTCCGAGGAGGCCGCAGCCGAGTAGCAGCCCGCTGTTCCAGCGGCGCAGGCGCTGGCAGGCCAGCCGACCTGCCGCCGACCGCACCGAACCGTGCTGAACGAGCCGCCCGGGGCCCCGCGCCCTGGGCGCTCTTCTTTCCCCGCCGTAATGTAGACGAAACATGCGGAGCGCTATAATGGAACCTTCCGAACCGCGAGCCGTGGCGCGCAGCGGCCGCCGACCCAAGGAGCCCAGCGTGATAGAAAACCCCGAGCAAGACTTCGTCCTCAAGACCATCAAGGGTCGCGACGTGCATTTCGTGCGCTTCTGGTTCACCGACGTGCTGGGCAACATGAAGTCGTTCGCGGTGGTGCCCGGCGAGATCGAGAACGCCTTTGCCGACGGCATGGGCTTCGACGGCAGCTGCATCGAGGGCTTCTCGGAGTCGCAGGAATCCGACATGCTGGCCTACCCCGACCCGTCCACGTTCCAGGTGCTGCCCTGGCGCCCCGAATCCAACGCTGTGGCGCGCATGTTCTGCAGCATCAAGATGCCCGACGGCAGCCCCTTCGAAGGCGACCCGCGCCATGTGCTGGCGCGCGTGGTGCAGAAGGCGGCCGACCGCGGCTACCTGTTCAACGTGGGGCCTGAGCTCGAGTTCTTCTACTTCAAGGATGCCAACGGCACCGAGGTGCTCGACCGTGGCAGCTACTTCGACCTCACCTCGCTCGACTACGCGAGCGACCTGCGCCGCGACACGGTGCTCACCCTGGAGAAGATGGGCATACCGGTGGAGTACTCGCACCATGAGTTCGCGCCGTCGCAGCACGAGATAGACCTGCGCTACGCCGACGCGCTCTCCATGGCTGACGCGGTGATGACCTACAAGCTGGTGGTGAAAGAGATAGCCATGAAGCACGGCGTGTACGCGTCGTTCATGCCGAAGCCCCTGGCTGGCGAGTCGGGCTCGGGCATGCACGTGCACCAGAGCCTGTGCGACGAGCAGGGCCGCAACGCCTTCTTCGACGAGAGCGACCCCTCGGGCTACAACCTGTCGAAGGTGGCGAAGCGCTACATAGCCGGCCTGTTGAAATATGCGCCGGAGTTCTGCCTGGTCACCAATCAGTACGTGAACTCCTACAAGCGCCTGGCCAGCGGCACCGAGGCGCCCACGTACCTCAGCTGGGCCAAGCACAACCGCGCCGCGCTCGTGCGGGTGCCCGGCTACCGGCCCCATAGCCCCGAGGCCTGCCGCGTGGAGCTGCGCAACCCCGACCCAGCGGCCAACCCCTACCTGGCCTTCGCCGTGATGCTGGCCGCGGGCCTGCGCGGCATCGAGGACGAGCTGGAACTGCCGCCCCCCACCGAGACGTGCGACCTGTTCAAGCTGAGCCGCCAAGAGCTGCGCGACCGGGGCGTGGGCACGCTGCCCGACACGCTGGGCGAGGCGGTGGAGCTGTTCGCCAAGAGCGACCTCATGCGCGAGACCCTGGGCGAGCACATCCATGGCTACCTGGTGCGCGCCAAGCGCGCTGAATGGAACGAGTACCAGCGCATCGTGACCGAATGGGAGCTCGATTGCTGCTTGGCGGTGCTCTGATGCAGCGCAAGCAGGTCATATTCATAGCGGACAGCCTGGACAACGCCCACAAGTTCCAGCAGGTGCTGGCCGGGTTCGACGTGGACGTGGCAGCGGGGTCCAGCTTGCAGTTCAAGAACCTACTGGCCACGCACCCCAGCTGCGACCTGGTCATCTACGAGGCGCAAAGCGACGCGCTGGCCAACGTGGCCACGGTCGAGGCGGCCCTGGCCGAGGAAGGCTCGGCGGCCATGCTCGTGGTGGTTGACCAGGGGCTGCTGGCCGAGCTGCGGCTGCCCGTGCAGGTGAAGGCCGACTTCGTGATGGCAGGCGCCTGCGCTGACGAGTGCGCCGCGCGCATCCGCCAGCTGCTGTGGCCCGGCAACGAGGCCAGCGCCACCGACTTCATCACCATCGACAACATGACCATCAACCTGGCCACCTACCAGGTGAAGGTGGCGGGCGAGCCGCTGGACCTCACGTACCTCGAGTACGCGCTGCTGGCCTTCCTGGCCACGCACCCGGGGCGCACCTACTCGCGCGACGCGCTGCTGCGGCGCGTGTGGGGCTTCGACTACTACGGCGGCAGCCGCACGGTGGACGTGCACGTGCGCCGCGTGCGCGCCAAGCTGGGCCCCGAGCTGGCGCAGCGCCTGGAAACGGTGCGCGGCGTGGGGTATCTCTGGAACAGCTAGCCCTGGGCTCGGGAAGCTGCGGCCGCGCCCGCGGCCTTCCCGCAGCAGCCTGGCGGCCGGGGCTTCCGCTGTTTCGATGCCTTCGCCCGCCCGCGCGTTCTCCCCGGCGCGGGTTCGGGGTAGAATGCAAGGCATGACCCGAACCCATTCTCGCGAAGGAACCCCCATGCCCAAGAAGGTGGCCGTCATCGACGGCAACTCGCTCATGCACCGCGCCTACCACGCCATCCCCGCATCCATGGCCGCCCCCGACGGCACGCCCACCAACGCCGTGTTCGGCTTCATGCAGATGCTGCTGAAGTTCATCGAAGACGCCGAGCCCGACGCCGTGGTGTGCGCCTTCGACGCGGGCAAGCCCCAGTTCCGCATCGAGGAGCTCGAGCAGTACAAGGCCCAGCGCCCGCCCATGGACGCCGAGCTGCGCAGCCAGTTCCCCATCATCGAGGAGCTGCTGGACGCGCTCAACATACCGGTCATCAAGGTGAAGGGCTGGGAAGGCGACGACATCCTGGGCACCATCGCCGCCCGGGACGAGGCCCTGGGCTACGAGACGCTGCTCGTCACCGGCGACAAGGACGCCTGCCAGCTGGCAACGCCGCTGACCAGCATCGTCACCACCAAGCGCGGTATAACCGACGTGACCATATCGGGCCCGCGCGAGGTGGCCGAGCGCTACGGCGTGACCCCCGAGCAGTTCCCCGACTACCTGGGGCTCATGGGCGACACCTCCGACAACATCCCCGGCGTGCCCGGCGTGGGCCCCAAGCGCGCCTCGGAGCTGCTGCAGCGCTTCGGCTCGCTGGAGGGCATCTACGACCATGTGGACGAGGTGCGCGGCAAGGTGGGCCAGAACCTGGCCGAGAACAAGGACCTTGCCTTCTTGAGCCGCCGCATCGCCACCATCGTGCGCGACCTCGACTTCGACATCGACCTGGAGGCAGCCAGCTTCCCCGACTTCGACCAAGACCAGGTGGAAGCCGTGTTCGGCCGCTACTCGCTGGCCAGCGCCCTGAAGCGCGTGCTGGCCATGGCGGGGGCCGAGCAGGGGCACCTGCTGGTGCTGGACGACTACGGCCTGGTCAGGGAAGGGGCCGAGGCCCAGGCGCTCATCGACGACGCCCTGGCCGCGGGCGAGCGCATCGGCATCGGCTTTCATACCCGCGACGAGGACCAGCTGTTCGCCACCACCGTGGGGGCCTTCTCCACGGAAGCGGGCACGGCGCTGCTGACCGACGGCGAGGCGCTGGCGGCGTTCGCGCGCATCGTCGAGGAGGGGCGCTTCGCCGCCCTGGACGTCAAGCTGGCCATGCATCTGCTCTGCCCGGTCGACACGCTGAAGCCGACCGAGGTGCCCTACGCCACGCTGGCCAAGTCCGATGGCTTCGACCTGGCCCTGGCCGCCTACGTGCTGAAGTCCTCCATGCAGAGCTACACCTACGAGAGCCTGGCCGAGGAGTACCTGGGCGGCATGTTGCCCGACGTGCCCGCCGACCTCGACCCGGCGGTGGCCGATGCCGTGGCCGCCCGTGTGCTGGCTCCGGCCCTGGCCGAGGCGCTGCCCAAGGAGGGCGCGGCGGGGGTCTACGACGACATCGACCTGCCGCTCGTGCCGGTGCTGGCCTCGATGGAGCGCGTGGGCGCGCGCATCGACTGCGAGCGCCTGGCTCAGATAGGCAAGGAGACCCAGGCCGACATCGACGAGCTGGCCGCGCGCATCTACGAGCTGGCGGGCGAGGAGTTCAACATCGACTCGCCCAAGCAGATGCAGCGCATCCTGTTCGAGGTGCTGGGGCTCAAGCCCAAGAAGAAGATCCTCACGGGCTACTCCACCAATGCCACCACCCTGAAGGAGCTGGCGAAGGAGCACGAGCTGCCCGAGCTGGTACTGCATTACCGCGAGCTCACCAAGATAAAGAGCACCTACATCGATGCGCTGCCGCCCCTGCGCCTGGCCGACGGACGCCTGCACACGCAGTTCCACCAGACGGTGACCACTACCGGACGCCTGTCGTCGTCGAACCCCAACCTGCAGAACATCCCCGTGCGCAGCGAGTTCGGCCGCAACATACGCGCGTGCTTCCTGCCGCTGGCGCCCGAGCAGCTGTTCGTGTCGGCCGACTACTCGCAGATAGAGCTGCGCCTGCTGGCGCACCTTTCCGGCGACGAGGGGCTCATCGAGGCGTTCAACTCCGGCGCCGACTTCCACGCCGCCACCGCCGCGCGCATCCACGGCGTGCCGCTCGACGAGGTGACGCCCGAGCTGCGCACCCACGCCAAGGCCGTGAACTTCGGCATCGTCTACGGCCAGCAGGCGTTCGGCCTGGCCCAGACCCTCGACATAGCGGTGGACGAGGCCCAGGCCATCATCGACCGCTACTTCGACGCCTACCCGGGCGTGCGCCGTTACCTGGACGAGGTGGTGGAGCAGGCGCGCGAGAAGGGCTACGCCGAGACCATGTTCGGCCGCCGGCGCTACATACCCGAGCTGCGCGTGAAGAACCGCAACCAGCGCAGCTTCGGCGAGCGCACGGCCATGAACCACCCCATGCAGGGCAGCGCGGCCGACATCATCAAGCTGGCCATGCGCGAGGTGATGGACCGCCTGCAATCCGGCGGCTTCGCGGCCGAGCTCATGCTGCAGGTGCACGACGAGCTCGACTTCTCGGCGCCGCCCGACGAGGTGGAGGGCTTGAGCGCCATGGTGCGCGAGGCCATGGAGGGCGTCGTGGAGCTGAAGGTGCCGCTTCTGGTGGACGTGACGGCGGGGAAGGATTGGGCGGAAGCTCACTGATTTTTGTGTTGACGCGCCCCAGGGGCGCTGGTAAGATATTGCCTTGCGTTTAATCATAACAAGGAGAAGCATTCATGTACGCAATCGTTAAGACGGGCGGCAAGCAGTACAAGGTCGCCCCAGGGGATAAGATCTGCATCGAGAAGATGGATGCGGAGCCGGGCTCGACCGTCGAGCTGCCGGCCATCTGCGTGGTCGACGGCGAGAAGGTGGAGGCCGATCCGGCCAAGGCCGCTGCTACCAAGGTGCTGGCCACCGTGCTCGAGCACTACAAGGGCGAGAAGCAGCTGGTGTTCAAGTTCAAGAAGCGCAAGAACTACAAGAAGCTGCGCGGCCATCGCCAGCAGCTGATGCGCGTGCATATCGATGCGGTGGGCTCCGAGAAGGCCGCTGCGCCGAAGAAGGCTGCCGCCAAGAAGGCCGACGAGAAGCCGGCCGAGGCTGCCGAGAAGAAGACCGCGGCCAAGGCTGAGAAGCCGGCTGAGAAGAAGGAAGCGGCCAAGAAGCCCGCTGCCAAGAAGACCGAGGCCAAGGCCGCCGAGAAGAAGCCGGCTGCCAAGAAGCCCGCGGCGAAGAAGACCACGGCCAAGAAGGCCGACGAGAAGCCTGCTGAGTAGCGAAGGCGAAGGAGGCACATCATGGCACATAAGAAGGGCTTAGGCTCCACCCGCAACGGCCGCGACTCCCACGCTCAGCGACTGGGCGTCAAGAAGTTCGGCGGCGAGCGCATCAAGACCGGCCAGATCATCGTGCGCCAGCGCGGTACGCACTTCCACCCTGGCGAGAACGTGGGCCGCGGCAAGGACGACACCCTGTTCGCCCTGTGCGACGGCACGTTGGAGTTCACCCGCGGCGTGAAGCGCCGCATCCATGTGCGCCCCGAGGCTTAAGGGCGGCGTACATCGAACGGGAAGGCGCTCCTAACGTCTGAGCAGTTCGTCATAAGTGTCCTTGTGCTAGCAAGGGCACTTTTTTATTGAGCAGGGCCGAAAGGGCGCAGGCGCCCAAGCTGGCCCATTGAAAAGGGAAGGCACGCACGGGCCGATGTTCATCGACAAGGTTCGCATACATGTGAAGGGCGGCGACGGCGGCGCAGGCTGCATGTCGTTCCGCCGCGAGGCCCATGTGCCCAAGGGCGGCCCCGACGGCGGCGATGGCGGCCATGGGGGCAACGTGGTGCTGCAAGCCGATGCCGGCGTGTCGTCGCTCATCGACTACCGCTTCAAGCACCACTTCAACGCGCCGCGCGGCACCCACGGCAAGGGCAGCCGCATGCATGGCGCCACCGGCGACGACCTGGTGCTGCCCGTGCCGGTGGGCACGCTGGTGCGCGAGTACTTCGAGGATACGAAGGAGGTCGGCGAGTTGCTGGCCGACCTCACCCACGACGGCGAGCGCATCACCGTTGCGGCAGGCGGCATGGGCGGCCGCGGCAACATCCACTTCGTCACGTCGACCCGCCGTGCGCCGGCCTTCGCCGAGCTGGGCGAGCCAGGCGCCGAGGGCTGGGTTGAGCTGGAGATGAAGCTCATGGCCGACGCTGCACTGGTGGGCATGCCCTCGGCGGGCAAGAGCTCGCTCATCGCGCGCATGAGCGCTGCCCGTCCCAAGATAGCCGATTACCCCTTCACCACGCTGGTGCCCAACCTGGGCGTGGCAACCTCGGGCGATCTGAGCTTCGTCATCGCCGACGTGCCGGGCCTCATCGAGGGCGCGCACGAGGGGCGCGGCCTGGGCCACGAGTTCCTGCGCCACATCGAGCGCAGCGCTCTCATCGTGCAGGTGGTCGACCTGACAGGCGACTACGAGGGGCGCGACCCGCTGGAGGACTACGAGGTCATCAAGCGCGAGCTGGCGCTGTACGCCGATGAGCTGGCGCATCGCCCGCGCGTGGTGGTGGCCAACAAGGCCGACGTGCCGGGCACCGAGGAAGTGGCCGACGAGCTGGCGCGCCGGGTGCGCGCCGACTCCATCGCGGCGGCCGGCGGCGACGAGTTCGCCGAGAGCCCCTTCGACCCCAAGCTCTACCGCGTGAGCGCTCTCACCGGACAGGGCGTGGACGGCCTCAAGGCCGCGCTGGCCACCAAGGTGCACGAGCTGCGCGAGGCGGCCCGTGCCGAGCTTGAGGGCCAGGTGCAGTTCGAGCAGGTGTGGGAGTTCCGCCGCGACGCGCGCGACAAGCGCTTCGAGGTGGAGCAAGAGGCGCCGCACGTGTTCCGCGTGAGCGGCGGCCAGGTCGAGCGCATGGTGGTGCAGACCGACTGGGAGAACGAGGAGGCCATCGTGTTCCTCCAGCATCGCTTGAAGCGGCTCGGCGTCGACACGGCGCTGGAGAAGGCAGGCGCGGTGGATGGCGACGAGATACGCATCTGCGGCATGGCCTTCGACTTCGAGAGCGCGGCTGGCCACCCCGACCTGTACGAGGAGCTCGACCTATGAGCGGCGCCGTGGAAGCAGCTGCTCGGGCTGGCAGCGGGGGCGCCGCGGCGGGCTCGCTGGGCCCGGTCGTGGTGAAGATCGGCTCGTCCACCCTCACCACCACCGAAAGCTCCATCGACTACGGCTACCTCGCGTCGTTGGCCGACCAGGTGGCCGCCATCAAGGCCCAGGGCTACCAGCCCATCATCGTGACCTCGGCCGCCATCGCCTGCGGCTTGGAGCGGCTCGGCATGGCCGAGCGCCCCTCCGACATGCCCAGCCTGCAGGCGGCGGCTTCGGTGGGGCAGAGCGCGCTCTCGGCCGCCTATGCCCAAGCGTTCGAGGCCCACGGCATCACCACGTCGCTCGTGCTGCTCACCCGGCGCGACACCGCCGACCGCTCGGCCTACCTGCACGCCCGCGACACGCTGGGCCGCTTGCTCGAGCTGGGCGTGGTGCCGGTGGTCAACGAGAACGACACCGTGTCGGTGGAGCAGATACGCTTCGGCGACAACGACACCCTGGCCGCGCTGGTGGCGTGCCTGGTGCATGCGCGGCTCGTCATCATACTGTCCGACGTGGAGGGCCTGTTCGACGCCAACCCGGCGAAGGACCCCGATGCCGCGCTCATACCGCTGGTGCGCGCCATCGACGAGGGCGTGCTGGCCGTGGCCGGCGACGCCGGCACCGTGGTGGGCTCGGGCGGCATGGTCACCAAGCTGCGCGCGGCGCGGGTGCTCATGGCGGCGGGCATACCGCTGGTGGTGTGCGCTGGGCGCAGGCCCCATGTGGTCGAGGACGTGGTGGCCGGCCGCCCCTGCGGCACGCGCTTCGAGGCGGAGGGCCCGGCCCATGAGATAACCCCGCGCAAGCTCTGGATAGCCTTGGGCGACGCGGCTCATGGGGCCGTGGTGGTGGACGAGGGCGCCCGTCGCGCCTTGGTGGAGCAGGGTCGCTCGCTGCTGTGCGTAGGCGTGAGCGCCGTAGAAGGCTCCTTCGAGGCGGGCGACATCGTGGATGTGAAGGACGACGCGGGCCTGGTCATCGGCCGGGGGCGCGTAGCGGCGGCCAGCGACGAGCTGGAGCTGGCCTGCGGGCTGAGCCGCGAGGCGTTCGCGCGCAACCGCATCCTGGCCAACCTGGCGGAAGGCCCCATCATCCACCGCGACGAGCTGATAGTTTTCGAGTAGAAGGGAAGGGCATCTCCGATGCTTCTCCAAGACGAGGTACGGCAGCTGGCCCTTGAGGCCAAGGCAGCCAGCGGGCCGCTCGGCCGCACGGCGCCCGAAGCGCGCGACGGCGCCCTGGCCGCCATGGCCCAGGCGCTGCGCGACAAGGCCGCGGCCATCATGACGGCCAACCAGGCCGACATGGAGGCCGCCCGCGAGGCGGGCACGTCCGAGGCCATCCTCGACCGGCTCATGCTGGATGAGGGTCGCATCGAGGCCATGGCGGCCGCGCTCGAGGACCTCATGGCGCTGCCCGACCCGCTGGGCCACGTGCAGGAGCGCCGCACCATGTACAACGGCATCGAGCTCACCCGCGTGAGCGTGCCGTTGGGCGTGGTGGCCGTGGTGTTCGAGGCGCGCCCGAACGTGTGCGCCGATGCGGCGGGCATCTGCGTGAAGTCGGGCAACGCCTGCGTGCTGCGCGGCGGCAGCCTGGCAGCGCGCAGCAACGAGGTCATCTGTGACGTGCTGGCCCAGGCGGCCGGGGCAGCAGGGCTGCCGGCGGGCAGCATCTGCGCCATCACCAGCACTGACCGCGCGGCCACCGACGCGCTCATGAGCCTGCACGGCATCGTGGACGTGCTCATACCGCGCGGCGGCGCCGGGCTCATCCATCATTGCGTCGAGGCGTCGAAGGTGCCGGTCATCGAGACGGGCACGGGCAACTGCCATGTGTACGTGCACGGCTCGGCCGACCTGGAGCAGGCGCTGGCCATCCTCATGAACGCGAAGTGCCGCCGCTTTGGCGTGTGCAACGCAGCCGAGACGCTGCTGGTGGACGAGGCGGTGGCTGAGCGCTTCCTGCCCTGGGCCCTGGCAGCCTTGGCGGAGAAGGGGGTGCTCGTCCATGGCGACGAGCGCGCCTGCGCCATCGCGGCCGAGGCGAACATGGCGGCAGGCGCCGTCGTGCTGGCCACCGAGGCCGACTGGGAGACCGAGTACCTGGGCCCCGAGATAGCGGTGCGCTGCGTTCCTGGCGTGGCCGAGGCCGTGGCCCACGTCAACCGCTACGGCACCCACCATTCCGAGGCCATCGTGGCCACCGACGAGCAGGCCATCGACGAGTTCCTGGCCTGCGTCGATGCGGCAGCGGTCTACGCCAACGCCTCCACGGCGTTCACCGATGGCGGGCAGTTCGGCCTGGGCGCCGAGATAGGCATCTCCACCCAGAAGCTGCATGCTCGCGGCCCTTTCGCCACCGACGCGTTGACCTCCTACAAGTACGTGGCGCGCGGCAACGGCCAGGTGAGGGCCTAGATGAGCGGTGCGATGCCGGCGGGCGCTCCGTACGTGGTGAGCCAGCGCTTCGACGATTTGGGGCTCGACGGCACCCCGCGGCGCGTGGGCATATTCGGCGGCACCTTCGACCCCGTCCATGTGGGGCACATCTGCGCGGCTTACGCGGTGCACCGGGCCTTCGACCTGGATGCGGTCGTGTTCATGCCCTCGGGCGTGCCCGCGTTCAAGCAGCAGACGGTGGTGGCCAGCCCCGAGGACCGCTTCGCCATGTGCGACATGGCGGCCCATGAGTACCACTACCCCTACTTCGATGCCAGCAACATGGAGACGCGGCGCGAGGGCGTTTCCTACACCATCGACACGCTGCGGGCCGTGCGGGCCCATTACCCCGAGAACGTCGAGATCGTGTTCATCTTGGGAGTGGACGCGCTGCTGTCGCTGCTGAAGTGGCGTGCGCCCGACGACCTGAAGAGCCTGGCGTCGTTCATCGTGCTGTCGCGCCCAGGCTACGAGCTGCGCGACAACCTGCGCGAGCAGCTGCGCGAGCAGGGGTTCCATGTGACCGAGCTGGACAACGCGGGCGTGGATGTGTCGTCGAGCGAAGTGCGCGTTCGGCTGGCGAAAGGGCTTTCGGTGGAGGGCTACATCCCGCGGGTCGTCAACAGCTACATCGCGGAGAAGGGGCTCTATCAAGGCCCGGCGAAGGAGGGCTTGTGAGCGAAGATGCGCTGAGCGGGGGCTTCTACCGGGCCCGCGAGCAGGAGCTCCAGGGCCGCGTAGGCCCTAAGCGGTTCCGCCACTCTCAGAACGTGGCCGCCACGGCTGCCGACCTGGCCCGTGCCTACGGGGTCGACGAGGCGAAGGCGCGCCTGGCGGGCATCCTGCACGATTGGGACAAGGGCTATGACGACCCTGCCATACTCGACCGCGTGAAGGAGTACCAGGTCGAGGTCGACCCTGAGCTGCTGGAGATGCCGCGGCTGCTCCACGGCATGACTGCGGCGGCGGCGCTGGCATGGGAATACCCTGAGATACCGGCCGATGTCCTGCAGGCGGTCAGGCGGCATACGGTGGGCGCTGCCGACATGGCCCCGCTCGACATGGTCGCCTACATCGCCGATGCGCTGGAGCCGGGCCGCGTGGGGCCCGAGGCCGATGCGCTGCGCGCGGCGGTGGGCGAGGTGAGCCTGCGCGAGCTGTACCTGCGCACCTATGCGCACCTGTTCGGCACGATGCTCGAGCGACGCAAGAAGCTGTATTCGAAGACCACGGCGTTCTGGAACGCCTACATGCAAGACGAAGGAACGTACCGCGCGGCCCCGGGTGCCGACCCCATGCCGTCGGCGGTGCGCTGAGAGGAAGGCACGGCTATGACCGACAAGGTAGCTGAGCAGGCTCGTTTCTCGCGGGAGTGCGCGCTGGATGCCGCGCGGGCGGCCAACGAGAAGAAGGCCACCGACATAATGGTGCAGGAGGTGCGGGACCTCATCGGGGTGACCGACTACTTCGTCATCGCCACGGCGGCCAACAACCGCCAGGTGAACGCCATCATCGAGGAGATAGAGGACAAGCTTCGCGAAGATGACGGCATAAAGCCGACCCATCGCGAGGTTTCAGCGGACGGCTCATGGAGCCTGCTGGACTACGGCAACATCGTGGTGCACGTCTTCATGCCCGAGACCCGCGACTTCTATCGCCTCGAGCAGCTGTGGAACGACGCGCCGGTCATCGACCTGGCGGCCGAGGCGGGGCTCGAGGGCCTCGAGTACTCCGACCGCATCGCGGCGATGCTGCAGGCTAACCCTGAAGGGGAAGGTCCCGCGCAGCTTTGAGGCCGTAGGCGCCTTCGGCGCTGAGCACGGCGCTCTCGATGGCAGCCTGCATGGCGGCGCAGGCCAGCACGCCCACGGTGTCCACCATCGCCTCCACCTCGCCGCTGGCCATGGTGAAGATGGTGTCGCCATCGTTGGTGGTGTGCACGGGCCAGATGGCGCGCGCGTAGGCGTCGTGGGCCATGGAAGAGGCCTTCGTGGCCTGGGCCTTGGTCAGCTTGGCGTTGGTGAGCACGATGCCGAGGGTGGTGTTGGCGCAAGGGGCGCCCGCGCTTGCGGCCGTGGCTGCGGAGGCGTGCAGGCCGAAGGCCTCCTCGATGCTCACGATGCGGCCGTCCCTCTGCGCGCCGGCCAGCCATTGCCCGTCGGCGCCGCGCACGTTGCCGGCGGCATTCACCGCCACGCATGCCACTACGGCGAGGCTCCCGAGCTTCGCGCCTGACCACCCGAACCCGCCCTTCATGGCGTTCTGCGGGCCGAGCAGCTTGCCCACCGTGGCACCGCAGCCCGCGCCGACGTTTCCCTGCTCCAATTCGTAGGGCGTTCCCACCCGTTCGAGCGCTGCCCGCGTCGCCGCAGCCCCCATGGGCATGTCGGGCGCCACCGGCTCGCCAACGGGCAGGTCGAACAGGCAAGCCTGGGGCACGATGGGCACGCGCAGCCCTGCCAGCTCGAAGCCGCAACCCGCCTCGGCCAGCGCCTTCATGACCCCGCCCGCGGCTTCGAGACCATAGGCTGAGCCGCCGCTGATGGCCACCGCATGCACTTCCTGGACCATGTTCTCGGGTCGCAGCAAGTCGGTCTCTCGCGTGGCCGGCGCTCCGCCCCGCACATCAACTCCCGCCACAGCCCCTTCGGGCGCCACCACGACGGTGCAGCCGGTGCCTGCGGCTTGGTTGGTGGCGTGGGCTGCCCCGAAAGCAGGCAGGTCGGCGAAGGTGGCGGGGGCTAGCGATGCTGGGGTCATGGCGATGCCTTTCTCTGGTGGGGGCGCTTGGGGCGCTTCCCTCATGCTCTGGGCGCTATTGTAGCGCACGGCTGCGAAAATCAACCCTTATCAACCCCTGTCGATTAGCGATAGGCTCGGGTCGAGAAGCGCTGTTCGCGCACTGTCGCTCAGCGACAGCATCGCCAGGTCAGAGCATTGATGGCAAGGGTCGAGACAGCGGTTTTCGCCCGGTTTGCCAGGGTTGCGGCACTGGCCTACCATAGGCGCCCCCTCCTCGGGGGAGCCGTTTTCCTGAGGAGGTCTGAGGATCCGCCATCCGATACCGAAGGAGATGAGTTCAATGCCGAACTTCCTCAGGACCTGCCATTGCCAAGGGTACGCACCCGAAGGCGTCGACTTGCCACGCCGCGTGTCGCGCGCCGACCTCATCGCGCTCATGCTGCGCGACCGCACCGTGGCCCGCTTCATCGTGGCGCCGCCAGGCTACGGCCGCACCGCATTGGCGTGCGAGTACGCCGACATCGTGTTCGGGTTCAGGCACGTGTTCTGGGTGGATTGCACGAGCCCGTGCTTCCTGCGCGACCTGGATGCGGGCACCTTGGTCGAGGGCATGCGCGCCATCGACGCCGAGCTTGCCCTGGTGGTCTGGGACGATGTGCCGCACCTGGGTGCCGACCGCGCCGAAGCCTTCGCAGCCCTGCTGGATGGGCTCTTGGAAAGCGGCGTCGAGGTGATGGCGGTCTGCACGCCCGTGTCCGACGTGTTCGCGACGCTGCAGCGGGACCGCACCTTGCTCACTGCGGCCGACCTCATGCTGTCCTCGGCCGAGATGCGGCACGAAGCTGCCAGCGGGCGACTGCACGAGGGGTGGGAGGCCAGCTGCATACCGGCCGACCACACGCCATGCATCCGCTGGGGGAAGGGCGGAGAGCGGCTGCTGATGGAGGGCATGGTCGGCGACGAGGTGCCCGCCGAGCTGCGCCTGGCGGCTTTGGTGGTGCTGGCGCTCGTCCGCGGGACGGTGGACGACGTGGCGGCCTTCCTGCCTGGCAGCCGCGCCGAAGAGCTGTGCGGCCTGCTGGCCGACCAGTACCCGTTCTTGGGCATCGACATGCGCAGCGGCCTGTTCTGCACCATCGAGGCTCCCATCGACCAGATGGCGGCGGTGTTCAGGCGGCGCTTGGATGCTTGCGTCGAGCCATCCGCGCATGGCAGCCGCGACGCGCTGTGCGAGCACCTGGCCGATGCGCTGGTGATGCGCGGCCAGGCGACCCGCGGCGCCCAGCTCGCGGGGGCTTTCCTGGCGAAGGAGCCCGCAACGCGCTGGCTTGCGCGCAACGGCTATCGCATGCTGCTGGCAGGCGGCGCGCTGCCCTTCGTCTCGCTGCACGAGCGCGTGAGGCGCCGGGCTGCGACCGCAAGGGAGGACTTGGCGGCCATGCGAGGCTGGGCGTGGCTCGTGCTGGGCGAGGAACGCCGGGCAGCAGCCGACGTGCGCCGAGTGGCAGCCAGCGGCACCGCTTCGCTGCGCACCCGCATCGTGGCCGCGCTCACCGGGTTGCGCTCCGGCACGGCTTCGGTGCGCAGCCGCATGGTCGAGCTGCTGCGCGAGCATCTGGTTGCGGCAGGAGCCGAGCCGCTGGCGGCCAACGAGGCGATGGAGCTGACCGAGGAGGGCATGGATTGGCGCTGCCTGGCGGCCCTTGCCCTGCGCCTTGCCGAGGAGCCCCAGAGCACCGTCGAGCTGTGGCTCGAGCAGCGCAGCGCCGCACCCAAGGCGGTGCAAGCGGCGGCAGCACGGCGCAACGCCTTGCTGCTGGCGGCGGCTTGGATGCTCGACGAGGCGGCAGCCTGCGAGCCGGGCGCCTTGGGCCCGCAAGAGGGCATCGACAAGGCGGCGCGCTACATACGCACCTGCACCGAGCACGAGGCAGCCAACGGCGCCCTCGGGTGGTGCGCCGCCACGGCGGCCAGCGCCCTGGAGCGCGTCGCTGCGAGCGACCCGCGCTATGCGGCCTACCTGCCGGCAGCCGGGGCGCTCGCCCAGGTGCGCAAGGCCGAAGTCGCGCTGTTCGCTCAGCGCGAGGAAGCCCGCAGCTTGTTCGCAGGCGGTGCCAGCCAGGCGAAGGACGCTGTCGGCAGCGAGCCCTATGGCGGCGCCGAAGGCGGCGCTGCCGAAGCGCCGCCTGCCGGGCGCCCGACGAGCATGCCCACGTTGCGGGTGCGGCTGTTCGGCGGCTTGCAGGTGAGCGTGGGCGGCGTGACGGTGCGGCCGCGCGAGCTGAACCGCCACAAGACGCGCATCCTGCTGGCGGTGCTCGTGCTCAACCATGGCCGCGAGATAAGCCGGCGTCGTTTGGCCGAGGCGCTGTGGCCCATGAGCCAGCCCAAGTCGGCCATGAAGAACTTCTACAGCGTATGGTCGCAGCTGCGCCGGGCGCTCACCGTCGACGGCGCCTGCCCCTATCTCGTGCGCACCCAGGAGGGCTGCCGTCTCGACCCGCACCTCGTCGACACCGACATCGCCGGGTTCGAGGTGCTGCTGCGCGACCTGACGCTGCCCAAGGGCAAGGAGGATTGGTCGCGCATGTATGACCTGGTGTGCACCGAGTACGGCGAGGACCTGCTGCCCTGCGACCTCGGCAACGACCTGGTCAATTCGCTGCGGCGGCGCTACCATGCCCAGCTCGTCGACGCCTTGCTGGCCGCATCGCAGCGGCTCTGGCGCGCGGGCGAGGACCGCGGCTCGCTCTGGTTCGTCCGCGAGGCGGTGCGCCGCGACCCGTGCCGCGAGGACGCCTGCATCCTGCTCATGGACGTGCTGCGCCAGCTCGACCAGCGCCCCGAGGCCCTGGAGGCGTACTTCACGTGCCGCCGCTGCCTCTCCGAGGAGCTGGGCATCGACCCCTCCGAGCGCCTCATGGCGCTCTACCGCTCCATCATCGAGTCCGAGCAGCCGCTCGATTAGGTAAAAGTGTTATGGAATCGCCCTCGGGCCAGCGGGTTTGTACTAGAATGGCATACGGCTTATGAAGGGCCCGCCGGCATCGGGCCGCGCCTTCCAGGGGGGAAGGCGCGGCGCAGGCCGTGCGGGCCACCGAAGAACAGGACGAACCGACCATGGGTTTTCTCTCTAAACTACTGAGCATGGGCGAGGGCAAGCAGCTGAAGGGCTACGAGGACCAGGCAGCCCGCATCAACGCCCTCGAACCGGCCATGCAGGCGCTCTCCGACGACGAGCTGCGCGGGCTCACCGCCGCCTTCCGCGAGCGGGCCGAGCGGGGCGAGTCGCTCGACGACCTGCTGCCCGAGGCCTTCGCCGCCGTGCGCGAGGCTTCGGTGCGCACCATCGGGCTGCGGCACTTCGACGTGCAGCTCATCGGCGGCATGGCGCTGAACGCCGGCGAGATAGCCGAGATGAAGACCGGCGAGGGCAAGACGCTCGTGTCCACCCTGGCCGGCTACCTCAATGCCATACCGGGTCACAACGTGCACATCGTCACGGTGAACGACTACCTGGCCAAGCGCGACTCCGAGTGGATGGGCCGCATCTACCGCTTCATGGGCATGGACGTGGGGCTCATCCAGAACGGCATGCGCTCCGAGGCGCGCGTGCCCGCCTACAAGGCCGACGTCACCTACGGCACGAACTCCGAGTTCGGCTTCGACTACCTGCGCGACAACATGGTCACGCGGCCCGGCTCCCGCGTGCAGCGCGGCCACCACTTCGCCATCGTCGACGAGGTGGACTCCATCCTCATCGACGAGGCCCGCACGCCGCTCATCATCTCGGGCATGGGCATGCGCGCCGCCGACACCTACCGCAGCTTCGCCGCCGTCATGCCCGGGCTCGTGCCCGACGTCGACTTCGACATGGATGAGGCCAAGCGCACCATCACCGCCACCGAGGTGGGCCTCGCCAAGATAGAGGCCGCCCTCGGCATCGAGGACATCTACGCCGACCCGTCGGGCCTGATGGCCAACCACCTGCAGCAGGCGCTCAAGGCCCAGTTCCTGTTCCATCGCGACGTGGACTACGTGGTCATGGACGGCGAGGTGAAGATCGTCGACGAGTTCACTGGCCGCATCATGGAGGGCCGCCGCTGGTCGGAGGGCCTGCACCAGGCGGTCGAGGCCAAGGAGCACGTGGCCATCAAGGAAGAGAACCAGACGCTGGCCACCATCACGCTGCAGAACTACTTCCGCCTCTACGAGAAGCTGTCGGGCATGACGGGCACGGCCATGACCGAGGACGCGGAGTTCCGCCAGATCTACAAGCTGCCGGTGTTCGCCATCCCGCCGAACCGCCCCGTGGCCCGCAAGGACGAGAACGACCTGGTCTACCGCACCGTTGATGCCAAGTTCAACGCCGTGGCCGACGACATAGCGGTGCGCCACCACGCTGGCCAGCCCTGCCTGGTGGGCACGGTGTCCATCGAGAGCTCCGAGCGCCTGAGCCGCTTGCTCGACAAGCGCGGCATCCCGCATGAGACGCTGAACGCCAAGCACCACGAGCGCGAGGCGCACATCGTGGCCCAGGCAGGCCGCGTGGGCGCGGTCACCATCGCCACCAACATGGCCGGCCGCGGCACCGACATCCTGCTGGGCGGCAACGCCGAGATAATGGCCGAGGACCTGCTGCGCCAGCGCGGGCTCGACCCCGACGCGCCGGCCCTCGACGCGGAAGGCGCCCCCAACCCCGAAGCGCCCTCCGAGGCCGATCGCGCGATGGCCCTCGAGCAGGCCGAAGCCCAGTGCGCCGTCGAGCAGCAGCAGGTGCGCGCTGCCGGCGGCCTGTGCGTCATCGGCACCGAGCGCCACGAGTCGCGCCGCATCGACAACCAGCTGCGCGGCCGTGCCGGCCGCCAGGGCGACCCGGGCGTCACCCAGTTCTACCTGTCGCTGGAAGACGACCTCATGCGCCTGTTCGGCGGCAACAAGATGGAGTCCATCTCCAACATGATGATGAAGGCCAACATGCCCGACGACCAGCCCATCCAGGCGGGCATGGTTTCCAAGTCCATCGAGAGCGCCCAGCGCCAGGTGGAGTCGATGCACTTCGCCGCCCGCAAGAGCGTGCTCGAGTACGACGACGTGATGAACCTCCAGCGCCAGGCCATCTACGAGGAGCGCAACGCCATCCTCGACGGCAAGGACATGGCCGAGCGCATCCCCGAGGTCATATCCGACGCGGTGGCCGCCATGATAGCCGAGATGTGCCAGGGCTCCGATGCGGCGGACGATTGGGACATGAAGGGCATAGACCTGTGGGTCATGAAGATGACCGGCCGTCCCGGCTTCGAGGCCATGGCCGTCGACCATGACGACGACCCCGACGCCATGCAGCAGGCCGTGGAGGACTACCTGAACGCCATCTACGACGAGAAGGCCGACCGCCTCGGCGTCGACATCATGAAGAACCTGGCGGCCCAGGTCATGCTGCGCATCATCGACACGCGCTGGATGGCCCACCTCCAGGAGATGGACTACCTCAAGACCGGCATCGGCCTGCGCGCGTTCGGTCAGCGCGACCCCTTGGTGGAGTACAAGAACGAGGCTTTCAACGCCTTCGAGCGCCTGACCGCGTCGATGTACGACGACTACCTCAACACCATCCTGCGCCTCGAGATAGCGATGAAGGAGCCCGAGGCCATCAACGAGCAGCCTGCCCTCGACGAGGGGAAGGTGGTCTACTCGGCGCCCGAAGAGGCGCTGTCGTCCTCGGCGCTCAAGGCCGCGCCCGCCGTGGCGGCCCAAGCGGCCGGGCAGGCGGGGGCCATGCCGAAGCCGACGCCCTCCAAGCCGCAGACCTACGAGAAGGACCACGACGACCCCTACGCCGACGTCGGGCGCAACGACCCGTGCCCGTGCGGGTCGGGCCTCAAGTACAAGAAGTGCCATGGCAAGGACGCCTAGATGGCAGATGCGAAAGACCTTGACGAGCTGGCCCAGCGCCTCGAAGACGCCCGCGGCTTCCTCCATATAGACGCCAAGCGCGACGAGCTGGCGCGCCTCGACGAGCAGAGCGCTGCCCCGGGCTTCTGGGACGACGCCGCCCGCGCGAGCGCCGTGGCCAAGCAAGCGAGCAACCTGCGCGACGCCATCGGCGAGTACGAGGCTGCGGTCCAGCGCCTCGAAGACGCCCGCGCCGCCTTGGAGCTCTCGGCCGAGGACGGCAGCTTCGCTGACGAGCTGGCCGTGCAGCTGGCGGCCCTCGCCGAGGACCTGGACGCCCTGGAGGTGGCCTCGTGGTTCTCGGGCCCCTTCGACGCGGGCGACGCCATCATCACGGTGAACCCGGGCCAAGGCGGCCTCGAGGCCCAGGATTGGACCGAGATGCTCTACCGCATGTACACCCGCTACGCCGATGCCAAGGGCTGGAAGGAAACCGACCTGGACGTGGTGCCTGGCGAGGGCATCGGGCTGGACAAGGCCACCATCCAGGTGGAGGGTCGCAACGCCTACGGCATGCTGCGCAGCGAGATGGGGGTGCACCGCCTCGTGCGCATCAGTCCCACCGACGCCAAGGCGCGCCGCCAGACCACCTTCGCCAGCGTGGAGGTGCTGCCGGTGCTGCCCGACGACATAGAGGTCGACCTCAATCCCGCCGACGTGCGCGTGGACGTGTACCGCTCGAGCGGCCCGGGCGGCCAGTGCGTGAACACCACCGACTCGGCCGTGCGCCTCACGCACCTGCCCACCGGCATCGTGGTCACCTGCCAGAACGAGAAGAGCCAGCTTCAGAACAAGGAAGCCGCCTTCCGCGTGCTGCGCGCCAAGCTCTACGAGCTCGAGGAGCGCAAGCGCCAGGAAGAGCTCGACGAGCTGCGCGGCGAGCGCATGGACAACTCCTTCGGCAGCCAGATACGCAACTACGTCATGTACCCGTACCAGCTGGTGAAGGACTTGCGCTCGGGCGTGGAGACGGGCAACGTCGACGCGGTGCTCGACGGCGGCCTTGACGACATGGTGCTCGGCTACCACAAGTGGCTCGCCAGCCAGTAGCCTTCCCGCCGGCTCGCGGCGGAAACGCCGCCCGCAACGCCGACGCCGTCCTATACAATGGAAGCCTTAGCTTCCACCAGCGAGAAGGGGCGAATGTGGACATCCCAGAACTCGAGCAGCGCGCCCAGGCGATGCGCGCCGACATCGTGAAGATGATAGCCGAGGCGGGCAGCGGCCATCCAGGCGGCTCGCTCTCCTGCATCGACGTGCTCGCGGCGCTGTACCTCGGCGGTGTGATGGCGTACGACCCGGCCGACCCGCACATGGCCGGCCGCGACCGGTTCGTGCTGGCCAAGGGCCACGCGGCCCCGGCCCTCTACACCGTGCTGGCCCACGCCGGGTTCTTCCCGCGCGGGGAGCTCATGACCTTGCGCAAGCTGGGCAGCCGGCTGCAGGGCCACCCCGACTCCAAGCTGTGCCCGGGCGTCGAGGTGTCCACCGGCTCCCTCGGCCAGGGCCTCTCCATCGCCGCCGGCACGGCCTGCGGCCTGCGCCTCGACGGCAACGACGCCCGCGTGTTCGCCCTGCTGGGCGACGGCGAATGCCAGGAGGGCCAGGTATGGGAGGCGGCCATGTTCTCCGCCCATCAAAAGCTCGGCCATCTGGTGGCCATCATCGACAACAACGAGCTGCAGATAGACGGCTGCATCCACGAGGTGTGCGACCCGGGCGACCTGGGCGCGCGCTTCGCCGCCTTCGGCTGGAGCGTCACCACGGCCGACGGCCACGACCTGGCGGCCCTCATCGACGCGCTGTCCGCCGCCAAGGCCGACAGCAGCCCGCAGCCCAAGCTCGTCGTGGCGCGCACCGTCAAGGGCAAGGGCGTGCCGTTCATGGAGAACCAAGCCGGCTGGCACGGCAAAGCGCCCGACGCTGCCCAGCTCCAGGAGGCCCTGGCCGCCCTGGGCGCCGCGCAGTGACGAAGGAGGGAAGGAAGCGCCATGATGAGACTCGCTACTGAAGAAGAGAAGGCCCAGCGCCGCGCCACCCGCGCCGCCTTCGGCCCCACCCTGGCCGAGCTGGCCGCCGAAGGCGTGCCCGTGGTGGCCGTCGACGCCGACCTGACCGGCTCCACCACCACGGCCAAGTTCGCCGCTGCATCTCCCGAGAACGCAAGCCGCCTGTTCAACTGCGGCATAGCCGAGCAGAACATGGTGGACGTGGCCGCCGGGCTCTCGCTTACGGGAAAGGTGGCCTTCACCGGCTCCTTCGCCGTGTTCGGCACCGGCCGCGCCTATGACCAGATACGCAACACCGTGTGCTACGCCGGCCTCGACGTGAAGATATGCCCTACCCACGCTGGCATATCGGTGGGCCCTGACGGCGGCACCCACCAGATGCTCGAGGACGTGTCGCTCATGCGCTCGCTGCCGGGCATGCGCGTGCTCGTGCCGGCTGACTACGCGAGCGCCCGCGGCGCCCTGCGCCTGGCCGCTGCCACGCCGGGCCCCGTGTACGTGCGCATGGGCCGCGCCAACGTGCCCGCGGTCTACGGCGAGGGCGTCGAGCTCGAGCTGGGCGGTTCCTGCGTGCTGCGCGAAGGGCCCGACGTCACCCTCATCGCCAACGGCATCGAGGTCGACGAGGCGCTGAAGGCAGCCGACCTGCTGGCCGCCGAGGGCATAGCGGCCGAGGTCATCGACGCGTACTCCGTGAAGCCCCTCGACGAGGAGTCCATCATCACGTCGCTGGCCAAGACCGGCTGCGCCGTGGTGGCCGAGGAGCATTCCGTCCACGGCGGCCTGGGCTCGGCTGTGGCCGAGGCCGCGGCGCGCCTGCATCCGGCACCCCTGGCGTTCGTCGGCATGGACGACCGCTTCGGCAAGTCCGGCGAGTTCGAGGAGCTGCTGGCCTTCTTCGCCATGGATGCGGCCGCCATCGCCGATGCCGCGAAAATGGTTATGGAGAAGCGGGCATAGCACAGCATCTCTGGTAGAATATGAAGGTCTTTGTGCAAACGGAGCAATTCGAACGGAGCTAGCAACAATGGCATACGAGGCGCAACACAGCCAACGTGGCCGGGGCGGCAGCCACGGGCGCGCCGGGCGGGCGTACAACCCGGCCCAGGCAGCAGCCGACCTGTCGCAGTCGCTGCCGCAGCTGGACATCAACGATGTCCCTGTGCAGATGGGCACCCCGGTCATCACCTTCGACCACGTGACCAAGGTCTACGAGGCCCAGCCCAACCGGCCGGCCCTCTCCAACATCTCGCTTCAGATATTCGCTGGGGAGTTCCTGTTCCTCATCGGCCATTCGGGCAGCGGCAAGTCCACCTTCATCAAGCTGCTCACCCGCGAGATCACGCCCACGAGCGGGCGCATCTACGTGGCCGACGAAGACCTGACCACCATGCGCAACTGGCGCGTGCCGTTCCTGCGACGCAACATCGGCTGCGTGTTCCAGGACTTCAAGCTGCTCCCCAACAAGACGGTGTTCGAGAACGTGGCGTTCGCGCTCGAGGTCATCGGCAAGAGCCGCCACGTCATCAAGACCCAGGCCCCCGAGGTGCTTCGCCTGGTGGGCCTGCAGGACAAAATCAACAAGATGCCCGACCAGCTCTCCGGCGGCGAGCAGCAGCGCGTGTCCATCGCGCGTGCCATCGTGAACCGCCCGCCGCTGCTCATCTGCGACGAGCCCACGGGCAACCTCGACCCGCAGACCTCGCGCGGCATCATGGACCTGCTCGAGCGCATCAACCGCACGGGCACCACGGTGCTGGTGGCCACCCACGACCGCGGCATGGTCGACGACATGCGCCGCCGCGTCATCGCGCTCGACCGCGGCCACCTCACGCGCGACCAAGACAGGGGGGTGTACGGTTCCGATGTCTAGTTTCGGCTACTTCCTGCGGGAATCGCTCCAGGGCTTCACCCGCAACCTCTCCACCACCCTGGGCTCCATCATCACCATCTTCCTGTCGCTGCTCATCATCGGCGTGTTCCTGGTGGCAGCGGTCATGGTGGAGGGCCTGGTGTCCTCGGTCGAGGACGAGGTGACCATCACCGCCTACGTGGCCGACGATGCCGACCAGTCGGACATCGACCGGGTCATGGACGCCGTGCGCAACATGAGCGACGTCCAGAACGTGACGTTCACCACCAAGGAGCAGGCGCTCGAGAACTTCAGCAACTCCATCTCCAACGCCGAGATAATCGAGCAGCTCGACGGCCAGAACCCGCTGCCGGCCTCCATCGACGTGGAGCTGT
Source organism: uncultured Eggerthellaceae bacterium (assembly GCA_910588095.1). Taxonomy (GTDB): domain Bacteria; phylum Actinomycetota; class Coriobacteriia; order Coriobacteriales; family Eggerthellaceae; genus D16-63. The sequence goes on along the minus strand of CAJUQH010000004.1, from coordinate 5,088 downwards.
CGGACCCGCAGATGGTCGAGAGCGTCGCCAGCCAGCTGGAGGGCAACTCCACCTACCAGCGCATCTGCGAGAACCCCGAGGACGTGGGCGACTCCATCAAGTATGGCCAGGACACCGTCGAGCGCCTGTTCGCGGTGACCAACTACGTGCGCTACATCGGCTTGGCCCTCATCGTGCTGCTGGTGTTCATCGCGCTGGTGTTCATCAACAACACCATCCGCCTGGCCATCCTGGCGCGCCGCAAGGAGATCGCCATCATGCGCCTGGTGGGTGCGTCCAACGGCTTCATCCGCGGGCCCTTCCTCATGGAGGGCGCCATCCATGCGCTCATCGGCTCGCTGTTCGCCGTGCTCATCATCCAGCTGCTGCGCATGTTCGCCATCCCGCAGCTGCAGAACTCGCTCCAGTTCCTGTCGTTCGACGTGCCGGGCCTCACGTACCTGCTCATCTATGCAGCCCTGGTCGTGGCCGGCTTGCTCATCGGCTTGCTGGGCTCGGCCCTGGCCATGCGCCGCTACCTTAAGGTGTAGCCATACCGGGTATCAGCCGTGGGCGAGACGCAGAAAGAAAAGACCGGCCGGGTGCGCCTGACCAAGCAGGCGGTCACGGCCACGCTCCGCGAGCGCATGCGCAATCGAAGGATCGCGCGTGCGCTCGCCTTCTTCATGCTGGTGGTGCTGGCGTTCGTCGGGGGCTTCGCCGTGCGCAGCCAGGTGGCCTTCGTGGCGTCGCTGGGCTTTCCCGTCGAGGAGGGCCAGGCCACGGCCAGCCAGGCCAACAAGCCGCTCAAGACCAGCTACAACTCCCTCACGGCACGGCTCGAGGAAGTGGAGGACCTGCTCACCAGCAACAGCATGGACGACCTCGACCTGGGCCGCGCCACGCCGGTGGTCATGAAGGCGCTCATGGAATCGCTCGACGACCCCTACGCGGCCTACTTCGACGCCGAGCGCTACGCGGCCTACGTGAAGGAAGCCACCGAGCGCAGCTACACCGGCATCGGCGTGCTGTTCTCCGAGCATGACGGGCGCGTGTACGCTGCCGACGTGTTCGAAGGGTCGGAGGCCGAGAGCCTGGGCGTGGCCCAAGGCGACTTCATCGAGGCCATCGACGGCACGAGCACCGAGGGCTGGACCTCGTCGGAGGTCATCAACGACCTTGCCCGCGAGGAAGGCAGCCAGGTGGTGGTCTCGTGGATGCATCCCAGCTCGCCCGACGCCCAGAAGGGCAGCAGCTTCACCACCACGCTGACGAGCCACGCCTTCGAGCTGCCCAACGTGTCCACGAGCCTTGACGACGGCGTGGGCTACGTGCGCTTGCGCCAGATATCGCAGAACTCGTCCGACCTGGTGAAGGACGCGGTCTCGTCGCTCACGGCCGAAGGCGCCACCGCCTTCGTGCTGGACATCCGCGACAACCCCGGCGGCTACCTCACCCAGGCGGTGGACATCGCCTGCCTGTTCGTGCAGAGCGGCGTCATCGTCGAGGTGGAAACGGCCGACGGCACCACGCCCAAGTCAGCGACGGGCACGACCATCACCAACGCGCCGCTCGTGGTGCTGGCCAACGACTACACGTCCGCCGCGGCCGAGGTGCTGGCGGCTGGCCTGCAGGGCAACCAGCGCGCCACCGTGGTGGGCCAGACCACCCGCGGCAAGGGCTCGGTGCAGGTCACGCGCGAGCTCACCTTCGGCGGCGGCGTGCGCTACACCGCGGCCTACTACCTCACGCCCCTGGGCGCATCCATCGACGGCGTGGGCGTCGTGCCCAACGTGTCGCTCGTGTCGTCGGACGATTCCGACATGCAGCTCGAAGTGGCCGTCGACACCGCCCGCTCCCTCGCTGCCCGCTGATGGCGCGCCCGAAGCAGCGCACCCGGCGCAAGCAATCGGCCCATCCGCGCGGCGTGCTCAACGTGCATGCCTCGGGCTACGGCTTCGTTCCCACGGCCGAAGGCGAGTTCTTCATCCCCGAGCGCGCCATGAACGGCGCCTTCGACGGCGACCTGGTGGAGGTGGCCCCGGCTTCGTCAGGCCCCCATGCGCGGAAGGGCCGTAAGGGCAACAGCCGCCAAGGCGACGACAAGCCCCAGGCTCGGGTGCTGCGAGTGCTCGACCGCGCCCATGACACCCTGGTGGGCCGCTACGAGGTGGCCGAGCCCTTCGGCGTGGTGGTGCCCGATGACCCGCGCATTCCCTACGACATCTTCACCATGCGCGCCGATGCGCCCGACGTGCCCGATGGCGCGCTCGTGCGCGTGCGCATCGCGCAGTTCCCCACGCGCCACAGCGCGGCTACGGGCGTGGTGGAGGAAGTGCTCGGCCAGGCCGGCGACGGCACCTTGGGGGTCGACGTCATCATCGCGCGCCACAAGCTTGAGACGCGCTTCTCCGAGGCGGCGTTGGCCCAGGCCGCGGAAGCCGCCCTCGACGCGGAAGGCGCGCTGGCCCAGGGCTACCGCGACATCCGCGACCGCTTCGCCTTCACCATCGACCCGGCCGACGCCAAGGACTTCGACGACGCCCTGTCCATCGACTTCGTCTTTGCTGACGCGCTGGAAGCCCCCTCGCTGGCTTCTTTTGGGGACTCTGACGCGTTTGCCGATTTCAAAAAGGGAAAGCGCGGCCTGTGGCGCCTTGGCGTGCATATCGCCGACGTGTCCCACTACGTGCCCTGGGGCTCCTCCATCGACCTGGAGGCCCGCCGCCGCGCCACGAGCGCATACCTGGTCGACCGCGTGCTTCCCATGCTGCCGCCGGCCCTTTCCGACGAGCTGTGCTCTCTCAAGCCCGGCGAGGACCGTCGCTGCATGACCGTCGACATGTACCTCGACGACAGCGCTCAAGTGGTCGCCTACGATGCGTACCCGGCCCTCATGCGCTCCCGTGCGCGGCTGAGCTACGACGACGCCCAGGCAGTGCTCGACGGCGCCAATCCGCCCGTCAGCGGAGAAGGGGACGCCCTCGAGCAGCGCATCCGCCAGTGCGACGCCATCGCCAAGAAGCTCGCAGCCTTCCGGCGCAGCCAAGGCTCCATCGACTTCGCCTCCACCGAGGCCAAGGTGAGGCTCGACGCCGACGGCAAGCCGCTCGCCATCGTCCTGCGCACCAAGACCGATGCCACCGAGCTCATCGAGCAGGCGATGATCCTGGCCAACGAGACAGTGGCGCGCCACCTGGCTGGCCAGGAATGGCCTTGCCTCTACCGCGTGCATGAGAAGCCCTCGGCTGATGCGCTGGCGGCGCTCGTGCCGGTGTTCCAGGAGTTCCCGTGGTTCACTGAGGCCATGCATGCGCACCTCATCATGGGCAACCCCCACACCATCCAGGGCATCCTCGCCGCCACGGCAGGCCGCCCCGAGCACGAGCTGGTTTCGTCGCTGCTGCTGCGTGCTATGAAGCGCGCGGTCTACAAGCCGGTGAACGACGGCCATTACGGGCTGGGGCTGAGCGCCTACTGCCACTTCACGAGCCCTATACGCCGCTACCCTGACCTCGTGGTGCATCGCATGCTACGCGCCGCGCTCACCAAGCGCTCCGGCTGCTTCGACCAAGAGGTGCAGGCGCTGCCTTGGCTGGCCGAGCATTCTTCCGAGATGGAGCGCATCGCCGACGCCGCGGCCCGCGAGTCCCAAGAGCTCAAGATGATAGAGTACCTGGCGGCTTCGTTAGGGCAGGCGTTCTCGGGCATCGTGTCGGGCGTGTCGGTCCATGGGCTCTACGTGCGGCTCGAATGCACCGCCGAGGGCTTCCTGCCCATCCGCGCGTTGGGGGCCGAGTACTTCGCCTTCGACCCCGACCGCTACACCCTCGTCGGCGAGGAGACGGGGAAGGCGTACCGCCTCGGCCAGCGCATCGCCGTCATGCTGAAGGCGGCCGACCCGCTCACCCGCACCCTCGAGTTCCGCTTGGCGTGATGGAGCCACGGCAGCGTGGCTGCCGCATCTTCGCTGGGCCGCTCGCTTGGGCCCTCATAGGCGGAAGCGCCCGCTGACGGGCGAGCGCTTCCTTTGCCTTGGCGCGAGCCGACTGCGCTCCTTCTCCGTTTAGCTGCTTACAAGCAGAAGGCTGGGGCAGTGCTTGGTTGATGGCTGCCAATATGGTTATAGGCAGAAAGCTGGCACCACACCAACAGAATAATCGTGCGGCGGATGCCCTAGAATGCTGCCATCAAAATGAGCACAGCAGATTCCGCCACCAATATCCCGTCCGAACGAGCGCAGCCACCAATCACATATTCCTCCATTAAAGGATTTGATTGCCTTCGTATTGACGGTCGAGGTTCCTTCGGTTCTGAATGCCTCATATTGGAAAGGCATGTAACCGTTGATCGTAAGGCCCTCGGATTCGTTGTTGAAATCAAAGGTTCGCCCCATTACTTCATGTAGCGACGGCAGCCACACTGATTCTCCACTGGTTTTTTGGAGCAATCCAGCACCCACATAATCTGTAGCTGTGTAAGCAATTTGCTGGTATTTGTCTATGCGCGCAATGGCAGTTTGCATACCAGGGTCAAGCTTGCTGAGAAAGGTGCCCTGAAGCTGTCTTTTTAGCTCCGATTCTCCCCATCCACCCACATTGCTGCCCGTGGAATTCATCGCATTAACAAAGAAAGTGCTACCAGCGTCTTGGCACGTAAGCTGTCTGAGTGCATAAACATCCCTCATCTGGAACGTGAGGCCCGCCTTGCCGGTGCCGTCGGATTTGGTGTCCTGGCAGATGCCGATGAGCTGCACGGGGAGATAGCCGTCATCGGCGGTCGCGCCCTTGACCCTCATCATGAAGTAGGGTCCAGGCCCTGGGTTGCCGTTGGTCATCACCTGGGCGTCGAGCCAGCCCTTGAACTGTCCGTAGTAGCTCGAGGCGGTGCCGTTGGCGGCTATGTCGTCTGCTGCGCGCTTGATATAGCCGAGGCCATAGACCGTGCCGTTGTCGTTGATGTAGAAGGGGTCGCCCGGGATGGTCTTGTCCACCTCATCATCCGCCACAGCGAACTCGTAGCTCACCTCGGCGATGGGGGTGCGGTCGCCCTCATTCACGCTGCCTGGGGTGACGAGGCCGTGGTTGGGGGTCTCGGAGTCGCCCACCT
>CAJUQH010000003.1 GCA_910588095.1 uncultured Eggerthellaceae bacterium | reverse complement strand
CTTGCCGTAGCATGGGGGAAGCGCCCAAAATCCGGATTAAGTTAACTCACACTGCTCTTCTGCCACCGTTTCTGCAGGGCAGTATTCGGTTCCTGCAGCATTCTATATTCGTCGCGACATTAGACATGACTGCTTTTTCAAGTTATCTTGCCTATAACTACACACTCACAACGCAAAAGCTGGTGAAACTCCGCTCTTAACCGTGCATGGCATGTTCCATGTAGCCGCCTGAGCATTTACTCCCTCAAAACGGTCTTTTGCTCCTGGATCATAAGGAGAATACGTCCGATGCCACCAGCTCAACCAACCTCCTGCAACAGATAACCCATTGTTTTCTTTAACCAAGCCAGGATTCACTACCCCACCTGTATTCACGACATTGAATAACGGATTCATCTGAATGTAGTAAGCGTACGGTGTGCCTTCTCCGTTGAATTTGCTATCAAAATAGACGCCATGATACCAGTTATTCCCGCTAAAGCTTGCTCTGCGTGGATAAACCTCGCTTACCCCTACCAAGAACATCTTTTCAGGATTAGCTGCAGTCTCGTAATTCCCCCAAACTCCCTTACTGTATGACGTTTTATCCACCGTCTTAATAGCAAATCGCAACCCATACGGCGTTTGATTCCAAATCGAATCGGTGTCCTGCCCTTGTATCTGCAGCCCTTTTGTTATTTCAGGCGGATTCATGTTCGCGCGCAATTCTGTGCACTTCCAACCACCCGTCACTGAGCTTGCCATCCTGTAAGGCGCGACAAGGCAATCGACGAACTGGAAGGTGATGCCGGCTTTGCCGGAGCCGTCAGACTTGTCATCATGGTTCAGGCCGATTATGCGCACTTCGTAAGTGGTGTACCTACCTTGGGCAAGGCCGCCGTCGAGCTCACCGAGTCCTTGGTCATACCACTTCACGTAGAAGCGATGGTCGGCGTTCATCCATCGCGTGTACTTGGATATGGTGGCCGTGTCCCCTGCTGCTATCTTCTCGGCATCTCGCTTGATGTCGAATACGCTCAAGGTCGAGCCATCATCGTCAGTCGTCCAGAAGCACTGGGCGTCATAGTTGGCCGTGAAAGTGTACGTCAGGCTCGCGAGCGATGCTTCGTCGCCTTCGGCCATGGTGAGTATCTTGTCGTAGTCGAGCTTGGCGGCATCGCTCAGGTTCAAGCGGTAGGCGAGCGTGAGGTCGTCTCCTGCGGGTATCTTGTAGGCATCGGCGTCTTCCTTTGTGAAGGCTCGTTCGAGCACGATGTCATCGAGGGAGAAGTCCACAGCGGTGGCCGGCTTCGCGCCTGCGGGGCCTTGCTGGGCGCCTTCCACGGTCTGCGCCTTGTCGTTCGGTGCCGGATACACCGACAAAAGGGCAGAGTCGGCTCCGCTTGAGAACAGGCCATCTGCTCCCGCTGCCTTCTTCGATTCGAGACCGCATATGCGCAAGTCCACCTGGCTCTTGGAGCTGAAGGAGGTGGTGCCTGACAAGGCAGCCTCGTGGGCTTCTGCAGATTGGTCGGTGACGAGGTCGTAGTAGAAGGTGGCAGAGCTTGGCACATCTACGCTGATGACAGAGGTCCAGCGGGCTGTGAGCTCTATCTTGCCTTCCTCGTTCTTGAGCTGTTCGTAATAGTCAGGCAGCTTGGAGGCGTCTACGTACCACTTCTTGTCATCGCCCTCCCCTTCTGAGTAGACGAGGTCTTGGTCGAGGGCGTGCTCGCCATCGGCATTCGGGATGGTCCAGCCTTGGAAGACGTAGCCTGGCCGCTTGGGGTCCTCGATGACGGTCGGCCCGCTCTCGACGTTCACCGTCTGGTCGTCCTTGGGCTCGCCGGCGTAGTCGGCATCACCCGGTTCGGAGTTGGTGTCGAAGCCGAGGTCGTAATCGATTGCCCTCCATTGAGCATAAAAAGTTACGGGGTCGTGCTCGATGCTTACGCTTTTTTCAGGGGTACCACTTCCCTGCCTATCTGTGCTCCATCCCTGGAAAACATACCCCGGACGAATGGGAGACGGATCTCCTGAAGGGCCAAAAAGATTGCCTGTGCCTCCCCGTACCATCACCTCTTTCACGGACGCTTCATCAAGAGCACCATTCCATCGACCTCCGTTGCCATCCCATTTTACGGCAACGTTCCACAAAGCATATACGTCAGGTGCTTGGTCAACGCGTGCGTCACCATAAGTCGATATTGGCACGGTAGCAGCATTGGAATTCACGCCCCAACCCAAAAACGTGCATCCCTCTCGTGGCATAATAGTAAGAGTATCTGCCAAAGATCCATCGGGCCGATAAAGATAAATCGCCTTTCCTCGGACCCGGATTATCGCACTCGGGTCATTCGCATGCTGCACAATCGGCAAGCTATCAGCAATGCTCTCACAGGCTACAGAATGGATATAGCCGCCATTTCCGTTAAATCGATGCGTCATGACCCCATAAGAGAGACTAGATTGCAACCCAGAAGCCATCGGCTCTTTTTCAACAGAAGAGATGCTTTCGCTCAAGGTAGCATCAGCGTGGCCGCCTTCTGAAAAGATCTTGCAGCCGACAGCCTGCCAGAGCGATGCATCAGCTTTCTCGTATAGAAATACCCCAATAGAAAATGGGATTACCTTCGGCAGATCGTCATCAGTCGAGGATAAAGCGACCATGGCGGTGAGCTGCGGGACTTCTTCAGCGAGAGAGGCGGCGGGCAGGCTCACGGTGGGTATCGAGTGGAAGACGTCGGGGCTGATGGAGGTCACGGTTGCTGGTGCGTTGATGGTCGTGAGCTTCGCGCAGGCCTCGAGGGCGCCGGCAGCTATCGTGGTGCAGCCATCGCGGATGGTGATGTCGGTGGCGCCAGCAGGCACGCGAAGGAGCGTCGTCAAGCTGGCGTCATATAGAAGACCATTCTCCGAGGCGAATGCTGCGCCGTCCTTCTCCACGGAGATGGAATCCACCAGCGGGCAATGCGAGAACACGCTGGCTTCTGCCACCTCCGCGGTCTTGGGGAGAAGGACGGCGCCCTGCTTGCCCTCGGGAATGAGCAAGAGGCTAAGACGTTCGGCGTCGTACAAGGCGCCGTCGAAAGAGGAATAGGTCGGGTTGCCTTCGGCGACTGTGACGCTTGCGACGTCGCTCGAGCGGAACGCGCGGTCGTCGACATCGCTCACGCTCGCAGGCAACGTGACGGACGTCACTCCTGAGAGGTAGAAGGCGTAGGAACCCACCGAAGATACGATATGGGACGCGCCTGCGTAGGAGACGGTTTCGGGGAGGGTGAGAGTCGCAGCATCGGTCTCAACCCCATCAGACCCCGATGCAAGCATCGGGGCTGCACCGAAGCCCTTGCCTTCCTGTGAGTTCATGACCTGTTGCCAGTCAGGTGAGACACCGACGAGCTCGACGTAGGGGCCGTCGATGACCGCATAGGTCAGGCCATCGACCGTGAAGGAGCCGATGATAGGTTCGCTGTCGAGAGCAACGTCGGAGTTGATGAAGCTACTCGGCTTGCCAACCAACCCCGATGCAAGCATCGGGATTACAGGCGAGTCTTCTGCATCCTGGTCGATACTAGCCCCTTGGGATTCTCCAGAAACATTAGCAAAAGCATTCGACTGGTCGGACAAGCCCGATGCTACGACTTCACCCCCAGCTGAATCTACGCTCGCTTCTCCTGCGAGGGCATCGACGGGAATAAGGGCGGACATCAACAATGCTGCCAAGAACGCAGCAACCAGCTTATAGGTGAAAGAAACGGCAGGTGCTCGCATTGCAACCGGCTCCTTCCTGTAGGGCGGCTAGTTCCCACTGAGGAGGAGGCTCTCGATTCCAAGCATGCAGCTTCGACGAAAGAGGAGGGCATCCACCTCAGTCGCCAAACTGCAAGATTGCGAACAATTTGGTTAAGTACCCTTGACCAAAACGTGGATCTTGATAGGCAGATGCCCTCTTCATTCCACGTTGTGATACAAAGCGCTGAAAAGATAGGTACGTTATTCGATTGTTCGCAAGTCCCTCTTAAGGAACTGCAGTTTGGCAACTCGGAGTTTAGCAAGCTGCTCCGCGACACGCAAGGGGCTTGAATCCCAACTCCCGATGCCAACAACCCTTGTAGGCAACACAGGCATAAGGACGCTACAACGGCGCGACCTGCTCGGCCCGCTTCTTCGGCCCCGCTATCTTCTGTGGCCCCGGTCGAAATGGGCGCCGCTGTCGGGGCTTTGTGCTTTATCATGACATGCGACAGCAAAAGCACCTGCCATGGGAACGAAGGGGGCCTCATCATGGCCGACAACCTCAATCGCACCGCCGACCAAGGCGCCAACCGCTACATCGATACCCGAGGCGCCTGCACCGAGCCGGTGCCGTTCACCCGCGCGGTCATCGACGGGCTGGCCCAAGGGGGCGGCCTGTATGTGCCCGAATCGGTGCCGACGCTGGAGCTGGACGACATCGTGGCATTGGCCGACCTGCCTTATGCGCAGCGTGCGGCCCGCATCTACCAGCTGTTCAACATCGACTTGCCCGACAGCAAGATCGTCGAGCTCATGGGCCGCTCCTACGGCACCAACTTCGACACCGATGCCATCGCGCCCATCACCTCGCTTGACGAGAGCACCCACGTGCTGGAGCTCTGGCATGGCCCCACGAGCGCCTTCAAGGACATGGCGCTGCAATGCCTTCCGCAGTTCTTCTCGGCCAGCGCTCAAGCCCTGCGCGACCGCGGCGAGCTCGACCACACCTTCTGCATCCTGGTTGCCACGTCGGGCGACACCGGCAAGGCAGCGCTCGAGGGCTTCAAGGATGCCGACGGGGTGCGCATCGGCGTGCTGTTCCCCGATGGCGGCGTGAGCGACATCCAGCGCAAGCAGATGGTGACCACCACCGGCCAGAACGTGCAGGTGTGGGCCGTGCGCGGCAACTTCGACGATTGCCAGACCGGCGTGAAGCGCGTGTTCGGCGACGAAGCGTTCGCCGCCGAGTTCATGGACGGCCACCAGGTGGCGCTGTCGAGCGCGAACTCCATCAACTGGGGGCGCCTCATGCCCCAGATCGTGTACTACATCTCGAGCTACGCCGAGCTGGTGCGCTCCGGCAAGCTGGAGGCTGGGCAGCTGCTGGACGTGTGCGTGCCCACGGGCAACTTCGGCAACATCCTGGCTGCCTGGTACGCCAAGCAGATAGGCACCCCCATCGGCACGCTGTTCTGCGCGAGCAACGAGAACTGCGTGCTCACCGATTTCATCAATACTGGCGTGTACGACATCGCCGACCGCGGCTTCGTGCTGACGCCCTCTCCCTCCATGGACATACTGGTGTCGTCGAACCTCGAACGGCAGCTGTTCGAGCTGACCGACCGCAACGCCGATGCCATCCGCCAGTGGATGGGCGACCTGGACAGCCAGCGGCGCTTCGAGGTGGACGGCGACACGCTGGCCAAGCTCCAAGAGGGCTTCAAGGGCAGTGCGATAGGCAATGACGAGTGCCTGGCCACCATCAAGGCCGTGCTGGACGAGCACGACTACCTCATCGACCCTCACACCGCCGTAGCCTATGCCGCCACCCAGCAGCTGCGCAGCGATCGCCCCGTGCTCATAGCCAGCACCGCCCACTGGGCCAAGTTCGGCGACAACGTGTACCGCGCCCTCCATGGCATCGCCCCTGGCGCTCCCCTGCCCGAGGACGTGGCGGCGCTCACCGGCTGCGAGCTGAACGCCCTCATCGCCCGCGAGACCGGCAAGGATGCCATCCCCGCAGGCTTGGCGCAGCTCGACACCATGCCGGTGCGCTTCACCGAGGTCATAGACGGTGGCACCGCCGCCATCGAGTCCGCCGTGGAGGCCCTGCTCGAACGCTAGCGGCCGCGACGCCAACCCGTGCGCCTATTATCCATACGTGAGATAATAGGCGCATCGGAACCCTGTCGAGAAAGGGCAGCACCATGGCATCGCTGAAGACCCTCGCGCCCCACGTGCGCCTCTCCATACGAAACCCCAAGTCGAAGAACGACTCCGAGTTCGGCCGCGGCATCGCCGAGCTGTGCCTGGGCGTGCGCGAGCATGGCTCGTTGAACGCCGCCGCCAAGGGCATGGGCATGGCCTACAGCAAGGCATGGCGGATAATCCGCGACACCGAGGAAGCGCTGGGGCTCCAGCTGCTCGAACGCGATGGCGCCCATGGGTCCACGCTCACCAAGCAGGCCGATGCGCTGCTCGACACCTACTTCACCCTGAGCGAACGCCTAGAAGCCGAGGCTCAGCAGGCGTACCGGCAGCAGCTGTAGCTGCTGCTTCGCGAGCGCTCGAAGGCACGAGCTCCACGGACCAAGCGGTGCGCGGCTCGTCACCCGAGCGCATCTCCACTCTCAGCGTCCAGGGCGCATCCGCAGGCGCTCCAACTTGCCCCTCGCCTGACGTTGGCGAAGCTTGGGCAGCAACGGCCGCCAGCGATCGCGCCTGTGGCTGCGGTTCCAGCAACGGCACCTGCAGCGTCGGCGCCACGCCCTCCTGGGCTTGCGGGGGCATTTCCTTGCTGGCTTCCCTCCCTTCGAGCTTCGATGTGAACTCATGCATGCATCCGTAGCACACGTCCATATCGTCGAACAGCGTAGCCTGGCAGACAGGACAGGTCTTCATGGTCAAGCTCCCTTCCGGTTCAAGCCCCTGCGATCAGGGGCGCTCTTTCGTTTGCGGCAGGACCGCGGGCCCTCCATGGCTATGAGGTCGCCTACCTCGAACCATGGCGTGCCGGCCGAGAACCGCTCGGCCACCATGGATGCGCGCCGGCAACGCCGGCGCTTGCGGGCCCCTACCCAGCGATGCACCTCCAGCACGCGGCCGCGGTCATCGGCGAAGGCTATGTCTATGGGGTAGCGCATGCCGAAGGTGTGCACGTCCTTACAGGGCAGCAGCAGCCGCGTCAGGCCATCAGGCTTGCGGAACAGCAGCCCTCTCATCTTCTCTTGCGGGCTCGTCAGCAGCTCGAGCGGCTCAACTGCAGCACCACGCTGGTCGAACCTCCAATGGTTGCGCATTGCATCATCATCCACTGTGCTTCTCCTTCCTCTTTGGTCAACGTAGCGGCATGGTCGATGCCGCTCTCATAGGCGCACCACCCGCGTTCGGCCAGGTCGGCCAACAACGAATCGAACACCTCGTCGGCCGCGCCCGACATCGAAAGGCCCACCACCTGCCAATCCTCCGCCGCGAAGCACCCTTCGCAACGGCTGGCGGGCAGCACCTCCGCATCGAACCACGGCGGCACATCAGCCTGCGTCGCCGTCGCATAGCCTTGGGCGGCAAGGGCTTGCTCGGCCGTCATGCCATCGAGCACCAGCTGGGCCATGGCCCCCATGGCATGCCCGCCCGTCGGGATGGGCTGCGGCCCTCCCGGCCCTCCCCCGCAGCTGCTCAAAGCCACAGCTGCCACCAGAGCCGCCACCGCCGCGGCACCACAGAGGGGCCTGGCCTTCGCGCTTCCCTGCTTCATGGCACCCTCCTTCCGCTAGATCGGGTCGTACGAGAACGTGGACAGCTGAACGCTGTGCCGCAGCGCCGGCAACGGCACGCCCAGCACTTCCGTGCGCACTCCCAGCCCGAACAGCGTGGGGCGGTAAGCCAAGGCGCAGGTGTAGGTGGCCACCGCGAAAGAAGGCGCCGATCCCTCCACCGTCACTTCGGCGTTCTCGTCATCAAGGCAGAGCTCCACCGCAGCCTGCACCTTGTCGGCCACCATGAAGGACACGTTGTCGTCAGGCGATGCAGCGTAGACGCGCACGGCATTGCGCGCCGCACGGTCGAACTCGGCGCATAGCCCGAAGAACGTGAGCGCGTTGAACACGATGCATGCGATGACGATGGCAACGGGCAGCGCGATGAGCAGCTCGACGGTCATCTGGCCGCGCTCGTCGCACCGAAGCCGCCGGGCGGGCTGCCGCAGCCGGCAACCTGCCGCCAGCAGCCCCTGGGCTGTGCCGCGCACGACCGACCGCAGCTGCAGAGCCACCCGCGCCGCTGCGCGTTGCTGCGTGCTCGCCATCATTGCCACACCCTTATGCCCGTCACCGAGCCATAGAGCCCGCGCAGCACCGCAGCCGCCTGGTCCACCAGCCCCGATGCCGCATCTTTCACCGCAGGCGGCAGCACCAGCTTGATGGGCACCGTCATGCCGCCCACGGGGAACTCGAGCTCGGCCACCTTCAAGCCGTCGCCTACCTGCTCGATAGCCTCGTAGGCGCCGCTCTCCATGCTGTCGACCACGCTGGTGAACAAGTCGGTCGACGAGCCTGCCATGCTGCGAGCCCGCGCCTGCAATGCCGCATAGCGCACCGCGAACCCGTCGGATCCCGCTTCGGCCACATAGGCCGTGTTCACGAGCACCGGCTTGGGGTTGTCCATATCGGCCGGCTGCAGCCCCGCCGTCTCGAAAAGCCCGGTCAGCGCGCCAGCGGCCCAGCGGCCCAACCCGCTCTCGCTGGCCAGCGGCAAGCCGCCTAGCACGTCCTCCACGCCGTCGATGAGCGCTTGCTGCCCATCGCCGTAAACGGCGAGCAGCCACGTCCACAAGTCGTAGGCCATCCCAGCCGGCCCGGTATGCTGCCCGTACTCTTGAGCGTAGCCCTCGGACCATTCCGCCATGACCTCCGAGCCATGGTTGCGCTCGTCATCGAGCAGCGTGGCCCCAGCCACGGCAGCTCGCGCGCCAAGCGTGTAGCCGCTAGCCACGAACGCGCTCTCGAACCCGGTTTCGGCAGCCATCGGGGCTATGTTGGCCACAAGGGCCACCGCCCCATTGCGGCCGGGCGGATGCGCCTCTATGCGCACGTTGCCCAGCGCCTTCACTAGGTCTGCGCATTGCTCGAGCAATGGCTCGGCACGGCTCTGCACCTCGCGCACCAGCGGGTCGAGCTCGGCGCGGGCGCGCTCATAGTCAGCCGCCGCGCGAGCGACCTCGCGATAGTGGTGCTCGAAGCCGTTGTCGATAGAGGTGGATGCCGCTGCCACGTTGCCCAAGCTGGCCACCGTGAAGCCGCACGCGCCGCACGAGGCGTAGCCCCCCGCTTCCAGCTGAGCCACCGAGCCCAAGCGCGCGGCACCGGCAGCCTTCGGGCAGCCGCTCCATGCATGCATGGTCTGGCTGGCGCCCGCACCCGTGACCGGATAGGCCGCCTCGGTGTAGAGCGGCGTGCTGCGCAGCTGGTCGGTGTTGCAGAACAGCTCGGGGAAGAAGGCGTCGAACGATGCTTCGCTGTCATGGACGTAGCCGCGAGCCAGCTCTTGGCTCGCGTATGCGTAGAACCGCTTGCGCAGCGCCGAACGCGCCCGCTCCTCCACGCTGCCCGACTCCGGCGCCTCCTGGGCGAGCCGCGCCGCATAATACGCCTGGGCCCGCTTGAGCGCCACCGCGAACGACCATGCATCCACCGACCGGTACAGCGGGTTGTCGCTCTCAGGCAGGTTCGCCAGCGTCGCCGCGCGCTCGTACTGGCAATAGGCTGGCTGTGCTCCGCAGTCGCTGCGCCAGCCGCGCTCCTTGGCCTCGTTGGCCTTCTGCGCGGCCTCCTCCGCCTCAGCCGATGCCTGTTGGATGGCCGGGACTTGCTGGTCGATGGCATCGACCAAGCCCTCGACCCCTTCGGCGCCTGGCACCTCGATGGGCTCGCCTTCTGAAGGCACCAGCAGCGCGATGGCCTGGTACGATGCTTCAGCCACTCCCGTGCCGTTGTTGGCCGATGCCGTGGCCGCAGCCTTGGCAGCCGCCACGAAGGGCAGCGCCTCTTGCAGCTTGTTCAAGCCCTCGGCCGCCTTCTCGGCGAAGCTGTTGCGCGCCTTGAGCACCTTGCCCGCCATCTCGAGCACCTTGGGCGCCAAGGTGTCCGCCACGGGCAGGCACAGCGCCACCACGCCCACGCCATAGAGCGAAAGCGCCACCAGCGTCATGGTGAGCACCACCGCGTCGGCCTTGCGCGCCGCCCAGATGAAGTCGGCCACCTCGCTCTCGGCAGCCAGGGCCGCCACATCGGCCACCTCCTGGATCTCGGCCGATGCCGAGTTAAGGCGGTACACCTGCGCTGTCGAGAACAAGAGGGCCAAGGTCAGCAGCAAGGCCACCGCCATGCCCACCGAGGTGAAGCCGCGCTCGTCGCACAGCTTCATCCCCTCCACGAACCGCTCCATAGCCACTCCCTTCCTCACTGGTCCCGCGCCGCGACCCACGCGGACGGGTCGAGGCCCAAGCTGCTGCCCTGCGCCCAGGCCGGCTGCGTGGGCACCGTGACGCTCACCTCCACCTCGAAGTTGCCCGCGTCGTTGGTGAGCCCCAATAGCCCCGCCCCATAGTCGATGAGCGGCAACGGGCGCACCTGGTTGGCTATGCGCACCGAAGCCTCTGGCGAGCTCTCGCCGCCCGTCGCCTCGATATCCCAGGTGCAGCCGCCCTCATGGCAATGGAACAGGTCTTGGGGCGGCACCGCGCCCAACCGCCGGCGGACGAAGTCCTCCACGGCTGGGTCGCCCGCAGGCAACGTTGACTGGAAGCGGGCGCCTTGGGCTGCCGCATCGGCCATGACCATGCGGTCGTGCAGCAATATGCCTGGCTGCAGCAACAGCAGCGCCAGCAACAGCAGCAAGGGCAGAGCCAGGGCGGCCTCGACCGTAGCCTGGCCGCGCTGGCCCCACTCCCGGCGCTGCCCGAAACGGCACCGCCGGCGGCTCGCGCGCCACTGGGCGCGGCGGCCCGGACCACCGCACCGCCCGACGCGCCGCCTCCACCTTCCCAGGCGCCGCGCCTGCTCAATAGCCCAGCACATCGCACATCCACCCCGCGCTGGCCTGTATGTGGTGCGAAGCCGCCGCCAGCCCATGCTCGACGAACAGCCCGTCGCCGAACGCGTGCATGAGCAGCCCCATGCCGGCCACCACTGCCAGGAACGCCGCCAGCAGCACCGCGTACTCCACGGTGGCCTGGCCCCGGCAATCGGCTACAAGCCGTTGATGCCAGAGGCGATGGCGTTCCAAAGCTCTTCGAGCTTGGGCCGGAACACCGTTATGGCCAAGATCGCGATCACGACCAAGACCCCCACCAAAATGGCGTACTCCGTGGTGCCTTGGCCGCGCTCGCACGCCAGCTTCGCGCTCAAGCGTGCTTGGGCCCGCTGCACCCCTTCCACACAGCCGCGCTTCCATTCCTGCATCTTCTTCTGGACACTCATGGCGTTTCTCCTTCCGCATGTCAGAAATCCCCCATCAGTTCGAGGAGGACCGGTCCCAATACCAAGATGAGCATGGCCGGCAGGATAAGCGTGCCCGTGGGCACCATTATCTTGATGGGCGCCTTGGCCACCTGCTCCTGCCGCTGGGCCCGGTAGCTTGCCCGAGCCTCCGCCGCCAGCGCCTCCAAACTCACCGCAAGCGACGAGCCGAAGCGCAGCGAGCGCACCATGCTCTCTATCACGCGCCCGAACACGGGCGAATCGTAGGTCTTCGCCAAAGCGCGCAGCGCATCGTCGCGCCGCATGAGCCCATGGGCCCATTGGCGCTGGGCTGCCCCGAACGCCTCCGCCAGCATCGTGGGAAAGTACTGCACGTACAGCCCCAAGCTGCGATCGAAGGAAAGGCCGCTGCGCATGCCCATGGCTACCACGTCTATCATCTCGGGCAGGTGCCGCTCCATCTCGAGCGTTCGCCGAGCGCGCCGCTTGCGCACCGCCCGAGGAAGCGCCTGCCATCCAGACACTGCCCCCGCCATCGCCAGCAGCGCCATGAGCTCGAATGAGAACACAGCGCCCACCACCGCCCCGGCAGCCGCAGCCCCCAGAGCCAAGCGCAGCCGAGCCTCGGCGAAGCCGTCGGCTGACACGGTGCCCTGCAGGCCCGCGGTAGCTGCTCCCTTCTCGAAGGCGGCCACCCCCGAGAGCGCACGGGGCACCCGGCTATGCGCGCCCTTCAGCGCGAGCCGGTGGCTCAGGCTTTGGGCATAGGCGATGACGCGCTCGTCCAGCGAGCCTTCCGCCAGCTTCGGTGCGCCTGCGCCCTGCGCGTCCTCAGTGCCGCGCGCACGCCGCACGAGCCGCGCACGCTGGGCATGCCGGTGGCAAGCCATCCACGCGCACAGCCCTGCGCCTCCGCCGCTGGCCGCAGCCGCAGCCACCAGGGCCCCCTTCATGAGCATCGCCGCTTCCATCACAGGTCCACCTTCAGCATCCGGCGCACCACCAGCACGCCCGCTGCCTCCATGAGCAACGCCACGGCCAACATGACCATGCCGGGCAGGCTCTCGAAGAACGGCGAGAGGAACCCGGGGCTCATGAGCGAGAACAGCCCCACCAATATGAACGGCATGACGGTGACCACGCGCGCCGAGAGCTTCGCTTGGGCCGTCTGCACCTTCAGCGACCGCAGCAGCTCCAGCTCGCTTTCCACCGAATCCTGAGCCGCTTCGAGCACCGGCCCGATGCTGCCGCCGCTCTGGTGCTGCACATCCAGCGCCACGGCGGCGAAGGCCAGCTCCGGCACGCCGCGCTGCCGCTCGAGCACCGCCAGCGCCTCGGTGGCGGGCGCCCCCATCTCAAGCCGCTGGGCTGCGGTGGAGAACAGCGCCCCCAGCCGGCCGCCCACCTCTTGGGCGGTCTGGCGGAGCGTCTGCATGAGCGAGAGCCCCGAGCGGAAGCACACGTTCATGGCGCGCAGCGCCTCGGGCACCTCCTCGCGCAAGGCCAGCTGCCGCCTCTCCTGGGCCGTGCGCGCATAGCTCACCAACGCGATGGCCCCGCAGCACGCCACCGCCATCCCGCAAAGCGCCGAACCGGCCACCACGGCTGCTCCAAGGCCCACCGCCAGAAGCCCTGCCAGCATGCAGGACAGCAGCGGAGCCGCAGCCGCTTCGGCACCATGGCTGGCAGCAAGCTCGCCCACCGCATCCACCGCGCCGCGCACTGGCGCTCGCTCGAGCAGCTTGCGCGCCAGCGGCAAGAACAGCGGCACGCCTTGGCGCAGCAGCCGCGCCCAGCGCGACGTCCCATCGGCTGCCAGGGCCTCAGCCAGTCGCTCGCGCCGCTCGGCTGCCTGGGCGACGCTGCGGCCCAGCAGGAACGCAGCCGCCGCCCCCAACAGCAAGGCTACGCAGCCCAACGCACGCAGTGCTTCCATGCTGCCACCTCCTTCTCGGGTGCCACATGGCGCCGCACGAGGCTGTCCAGGCAATCCGGAACCTTGAGCCACGTGCCGCGCAGGTCGCCCGGCTCGCGCTCGTACACCGGCACCGCCACGCAGGTGCGCGCGGCCCGGTCGAAATGGAACTCAGCCACCTGGGCCAGGTACCGCGACCCGTCATGGGCGCGCGCAACGTGCACGCCATAGTCGAAGGCGCTTCCTATCTGGGCCTCGATGGCGTCCACCGGCAGGTCCACCGCGAAGCGCACGAGCGTCACCATGCGGTCGATGACGTCCTGCACCGAGTTGGCATGCAGCGTGGTGAGCGACCCGTCATGGCCGGTGTTCATGGCCTGCAGCATATCGATGGCCTCGCCGCTGCGGCACTCCCCCACGATGATGCGGTCGGGCCGCATGCGCAGGGCGTTCACCACCAGGTCGCGGATGGTCACCTCGCCGATGCCCTCAGCGTTGCGCGGGCGCGCCTCGAGCCTCACCACATGCGGGTGCTCGTCGAACTTGAGCTCCGCCGAATCCTCGATGGTCACGATGCGCTCCTCGTGGGGCACCAGGCACGACAGCGCGTTGAGCATGGTGGTCTTGCCGCTGCCGGTGCCGCCCGACACCGCCACGTTCTTCCGCGCCCGCACGAGCCAGCCCAGGAAGCACCGCATGCCCTCGTCGAGCGAGCCTTTCGCCTCCATCTCCTCCAAGGTCATCACGTGGCGCGTGAACGCGCGGATGGTGAGCACCGGGCCATCCAGCGCCAGCGGTGGTATGACCGCGTTCACGCGGTGGCCCTGGGGCAGCCGGGCGTTCACCATGGGCGACTGCTCGTCGATGCGGCGCCCGAGCGGTCCGATGATGCGGTCGATGAGCGCGCGCACCTGCTCGTCGTCATCGAAGCGCACGGGGCTGAGGTGCAGCTTGCCGTCGCGCTCGAAGTAGATGCTCTGGGTGCCGTTGACCATTATCTCGGTGATGCTCTCGTCGTAGATGAGCCCTTCGATCGGCCCCATGCCGAACACCACGTCCACGAGCTCCTGGGTGAGCGCGGCCTTGGCCGCCGCCGGGAGCGCGTCCCACGCCCGCTCGGCCATCACCTGGCGGCACGCCTGGCGCAGCTCGTTGCGGGCCCGCTCGGGGTTCTGCACCATGATGGCAGCCAGCGCCTCCAACGACGTGCGAGCCTGCACCGCCTTGCGCAGGTCCTCGACGCCCAAGTGCTCCGGCTCGGCGCTCTGGCTGCTGCGCTGGGCTTGCTCGCTCGCCTGCACCCGCTCCATCAGGCTCATGACCAAGCCTCCCCGAAGCAGAACGATGCGGCAGGCGCGCTCGGGACAGCCTCGCGCTTGCGGCGCTTGCCAGCGAATCGCGAAGCCTTCGGCCCCTTGCCCCGCTTACGGCGGCGCGACCTGCCCGATGCTTCCGCAGCGCCCAAGGCGGCCGCTGGCCGCCCCGCGTTGTCGCCTCCCGGCGGCGTCGCCGGGTCGATCACGGCAGCCAGCAGCTCCTCGACGCTCTCGCAGAACGGGTTGCTCGAGCCCATGAGCGCCCCAGGCGCCCCCGAGCCCAGCAGCTCTTCCACCTCGCGGCCGCCGTCCTTCAGCTCCACCACATGGGCGCCGTCGAGGGCGCACGACACGTCGATGGAGGTGAATAGCGCGTTGCGCGCGCAGCGGTTGACCGCGTAGAGGAACTGCCCCGTGGCTATGCCGCAGCGCACGCACAGGTCCACCGCCCGCTGGCACGCCCGCACCGACGCGATGCGCTGGTCGACCAAGAACAGGGCAGCCGTGCTGCGCTCGAGCAGCTGCAGATGGCCTTCCGACCAGCTGGCGCCCGTGCAGGCCACTATCACATCGAACAAGGGCGCAGCTGCATCCAGCAGCTTGGGTAACGCCGAAGCCAGCACCTCGGCCTGCTCCAAGCGCGGCGGCGCGCTCACCACCATCGGCATGCCAGCCGCCTCCTCCACTCGCTCGAGAAGCCCCGGGTCAACCAAAACGGCATCCATGGTCAGGCTCCCTTGGGTGCCCGAGAGCAGCGCGCAATCGCCGAACTGCAAGTCGCAGTCGAGCAGCAGCGTGCGGTAGCCCTGGGTCGCGGCCAAGTGCGCCGCCACCACGCTCACCGCGCTGCGACCCGCGCCGCCCGACCCGCTCGCCACCGCCAGCACCACGGCGCTGCGGCCAGCCAACGCCCGGGGTGCCGTCTGCACCGCCTGCGCTGCCGAAGCGGCCACGGCCGCCGCCTCCCCAGCGGGCGTGCATCCTTGGGCCCCCAAGGCCGCGGCAGCAGGAAGGGGCGCGGTCGCTGCAGGGCCAGCAACCGCAGGGGTAGAGGGAGATGGTGCCATAGCTGCCCCCAGCCCGCCCACGCTACCTCCAACAGGGCCCAAGGGTGCCTGCCCGCTGTGGCGGCGCTTCTCCTCGGCATAGCGCCGAGCGAACGCATCAGCCGCCAACGCGCCATCCACTCCGGCCGCCTTCGCCCGGCTCATGGCCGAGCCGCTGAGCCGCTGGCCCACCAGCAGCACCTTGTGGTCGCGCCGGTCGCGCTTCAGGGCAGCAGCCACGTTGATGCCGTCCATGTCGTCGGCAGACCCTACCCACACCTCGCAAGGCCCAGGCGCTCCCTTCAAGAACGCGCGCAGCTCAGCTGCCTTGGAGAACGCCTCTATCCATGGGCACGAGCCCAGATCCTCGCCCTCGAGCCCCAGCATCGCCGGGTACCGCAGCGATTCAGCATCGGCGCACAGCACTATCTTCGCCATAGCCTTCCCCTTCCTTTCCCAGCCGGTCATCGGCTGTTCCCCGCCGCTGCCGACGCGCTGGACGCTGCCGAGGCTTTCGAATCCTTGCCTGCAGCACCAGCTGCCTCCCGCCGGTCGCCTTCCGCAGCCGCGCCTTCCGCGTCATCGCGAGCGTTGCCGCCTGCGTCGCCGCCATCCTCGCCACCGGCGCCGTCTTCCGCATCTGCCAACGCATCCACATCCACCGAGCTGTGCGGCAGTGCGAAGTACAGCTCCAGGTTCTCAGCCGCGGCGATGAGCTCCTCCACCGCCGACGGGCTCACCGCCAGCGTCACCCACGACACCGACGCCCCCGCCGAAGCCAGCTCGGAAGCCGATGCGCTCGTAGCCACGATGAGCACGTCGCTCAAAAGCTTGCTGGTGGACGAGCCGCCGATGGCGTACACGTCGGCCTTCATGCCCGGTGCCAGCGCACCGCCGATAGCCTGCACGTCATGAGCCGGCACGCTCACCGCCACGAGCCCCTCGGGCACCTGTATGGCCGTCGTGCCCGCGTCGAGGCGCTTGCGCGTGACCACCTCGCCTTTCAACACGCTCGACCCCGCTACCTGGCCCACTACCTCGTCCCGCGAGGTCACCGCCCCCTCGGGCAACAGCGCCGCCAGCCACGTGCGCGTCTCCACGGCCGAATCGGCGATGGTCTCGCCCGCCGCGATGTCGCGCGTGGCCACGCATACCTCTATCTGCTCGCCGCCATAGCGAGCCATCGCCTCGGCGCGGTACGCCTCCGACTGCGCGTCCACCTGCCAGAGATACGCTCCAACGCAGGCCGCGCAGCACACCGCGCAAGCTATGCCTATGAGCATCGGCTTGTTCCGTTTCATGGGCCTTCCCTTCCGTCGTCGTGGCAGCCCATTATGCACAACGCGTCTAGCAGGAAAGTAATGAGAAAGCCGGATTTCATGGCCCCTTTTCGCCGGGCCCTTGCCGGGCAGCGATCGGCCTATCGACCGGCGCATCGCCGGCAAAACGACCGGGAAGGCACCGGGCGATCGCCTGCAGGAAGACCGGCCTTTTGGCTCCGAAGATGCGCCCGATGCGCCGCCCGCATCCACCAGGAGCGCCCGCAAAGCGTCGGCCAACCGCCAGCATGATGCCATCACGGAAGGTACGCACAAGCCTGAACAGGTGAAACGCGCGTCAGCTAGCACCGCGGAAGAAGCGCCCCAAGGCTATGCACAGCCGCCAGGGACTTTCCCCGAACAAGAGGAAACGGGAGCCCGCAGGCTCCCGTCGTCAGTGCAAAAGTGGTGGTCGAGGAGGGATTTGAACCCCCGACCTTGTGCTTGTAAGGCACCTGCGCTCCCGCTGCGCCACTCGACCACGAATCGCTCTAGGAATATTAGCATAGTATGCCCGCCGCGACGCTGCTCAGAGCCATTAAGCGGTAGAATAGCGAATCAGATTCATCCGACCTTTTGGAGGACCCGTTATGGCAACCCAACGCTTCACCCTGTCTTCCTACGACCCGGTCTACGTGGTCGCCGAGGAAGTAAAGATCCCCGAGGAAGCCGTGCGCGACCAGGCACTGCGCTGGCTCGAGTACGCCGTGTGCAAGAACGGCGAGAAGCCCAAGCTCACCGACCAATGGGTGGCCGCCCACACCGACGACTTCAAGAACGTCGACGAGCTGCTCATCTTCATCCGCTACAACATGTACCGCGACAACCGCGAGGTCCAGGAGCTGGCCGACCAGAACGTCGTCTGCCAGGAGCTGGCAACGCGCCTGGTGGAAGACCTGCCGGAAGACCTCGTGGAAGATTCCATCTACGCCGCCAACATGCGCCTGGAAGAGATGGTCAGCCGCAACGGCATGACCCTCGAGCAGTTCTGCCAGCAACGCGGCATCACCGAAGACCAGATGTACGCCGACGTGCGCGAGCGTACCATCCAGAGCCTGCGCGAAGACTCCGCGCTCGAGGCCTACGCCCAGCACGAAGGGCTCAAGCTCGAAGCCGAGGACTTCTACGCCATCATCCCCGGCGACGACATCCAGGACAAGGCTCGCAAGCGCAAGCAGATAGAGCTCGACGGCCGCCTGGCCCAGATGGAGGACTACGCCCTCAAGACCAAGGCGCTCAAGCAGGTCATGGAGAACGCCATGATCAAGCGCCGCGCGACCGACACCGAATGGCTGCGCTACGGCGATACCAGCGCCGACGTGCTGAACGCCAACAAGCAGTTCCCCGACAGCTTCGTGTCGCTCGGCTAGCCCGACCCGGCAAGCCTCGCCACCACCAACAAGAAGGGCTCCCCGCGGGGAGCCCTTTCCATTACCCTATCAGCGCGAACACGCGAAGCTCAGCGCCCACGGCAAGCCAATCAGATCGACCAGCTCACCAGCCCGCAGCTACGCCAGGAAGCGCCTGCAGCCGCCAAAGCGGGCGCAGCGGCTCCTTAGCGGTAGTCGTTGCCCTGGTCGCCGCCTAGCAGCTTGCTCTGCTCCTTCATGTGCTCGGCCTTCTCGCGCGCCGAGACGAAATCAGCCGGGGGCTCCTCGATGTCCAAGATCTCCACCTCGAAGGTCAGGTCCTTGCCCGCCAGCGGATGGTTCATGTCGAACTCGACGATGCCGTCCTTCACGCCGATGACCGTCACCGGCATGGGCGACCCGTCGTCAGAGCTGGCCATGATGATGCGCTGGCCCACCTTCACGTTGCCGCGGGGCACCTGCTCCATCGGTATCTTCTGGGTGAAGTCGTCCAGGTACTCGCCATAGGCGTTGTACTGGTCGACGGTGAACGTCTTCTTCTCGCCCACCTCGCTCATCTCGAGGATAGCCTGCTCGAAGCCGTCGATGGCCATGTCCATGCCCGTCTGGAACTTCATGGGGTTCTCAGCGGTGGCGAAGCCGAACGTGCTGCCGTCGTCCAGGGTGCCGGTGTAGGTCAGGGTTACGGTCGATCCTATTTCCATCATGTCTTCCTTTCACGAAGGTCGTCTTACCAATCTCGCAAGAGCGAAGGCCCCAAGCGCTGGGGCCGGAATAAGCCTAGTCTTCCACCACAGTCACGTCGGCGTTGTCCACCAGCCACTCGGTCGCCTTGGTGTGGCGGCACATCTTGTGGATATCGGCCATGCGGTTGGCGTCCTTCCACTGCTGCAGCGTGGCCTCGGGGTCTTCCTCGTTCACGAACATCTTGGCTATGTCCTCGTCGGTGACCTCCATGCCCTTCTCAACGAACAGGGCCTCGAGGGCGCAGTCGATGGCGGCGCGGCGCGCAGCCTCGCGGGCCACGTCTTCCTTCATGTCGTCGCCGTTGATGCTGTTCTCGAGCATCCATTGCTGCAGGTTGGTGCCCTGCTGCTGCAGGCCCTGCATGAGCTCGCGGCCCACATCCTGGCGGATGAAGTCGACGTAGTAGCCGGGCACCTCGCCGTCCAGGCGCTCTATCAGCGCGTCGATGGCGCGATCGACCATGAGCTTGGGCAGCTCGCGGCTCTTCTGCTCGTTGATGGTGTACGTCATCTGCTTGCGCATGTCGGCCACGTCGGTGCAGCCCACCTTGCTGGCCAGCGCGTCGTCCACCTCGGGCAGCACCATGCGGCGGAAGCCCTTGACCTCCACCTCGGCATGCAGCTCGCCATCGCCGTACTCCGACCCGCCTTCCTCGTCCTTGGCCTCGAAGTCGAACTCCAGCTTGTCGCCCACCTTGGCGCCGATTATCTTCTCGTCGAAGGACGCGGGCATCGTGCCCTCGCCCAGGCCCACCAGGCGCGTCGTCTCGCGCATGCCCGACACCAGCCTGCCGTGGTTCGTCACGGTCAGCACCAGGTTGGCGTAGTCGCCCATGGCGGCCACATGACCCTCGTCCTCGATGTCCTCAAGGGAATGGTAGTAGTCGCGCAGGGCCTCTATCTGGGCCTCCACCTCGGCATCGGTCGCCTGCTCGGGCGGCATCTCGATGGCAACCGGGCCGTAGTCGGCCAGCTTCATCTGGGGCGCCACCGGGCCCGACACGGTGAAGGTGAATGGCTTGCCCTCCTCGAGCATCTTGTCCACGTTGAACT
Organism: uncultured Eggerthellaceae bacterium; assembly: GCA_910588095.1. Classification (GTDB taxonomy): domain Bacteria; phylum Actinomycetota; class Coriobacteriia; order Coriobacteriales; family Eggerthellaceae; genus D16-63. The sequence continues at coordinate 140,084 of CAJUQH010000003.1, read as the reverse complement.
GCGGCTCGCCCAGGAAGATGACGTCGGCGCCATCGATGGCCCCGAACGCCAGCTCGTTGATGAGCGTCTCGGCGACGCCGCCCATGGCGTTCGCGTGGCCGCCCACGTTCTGCTCCAGCACGCTGCGCGGGGCCTTCCCCTTGCGGAAGCCCGGTATCTCGCGCTGGGCGATCTCTTTGAAGAACCGCCCGGCCGCCGCGTCCACTTCCTCGGCGCTGGCCGTCACGGTGAGCACGAGCTCTTGGGCGTTGCCGTCGTCCTCGCGCACCTTGTCTTTTATCTGCACTTGTTCCCCCGCCGGTCTCGTGTCTTGCGTAACCTGATTATTGTACCGCAGCTCTGGGCGGCGCATCGGCTCGAAACAGCCTCAGCTGGCCTGCTTCTTGCGCACGTACATGGAAACCGCACGGTAGCGCACGTCCTCGTCGCCGGGCACCGTATCCACCTTCTGGTCGGCCCTGTAGCCGCGGTCGGCAGCCACCTCGTAGCTGTCCTCGATGGAAGGCTCCTCGAAGCCCGCCGCATCGAGCCACGCGCGGTTCTCCTCGGCCGTGCGAGCCGCCTGGATGCTGTTGCCCAGCTCGCGCGCGGCATCCACCACCTCGGGCGTGCGCGGCCGGTCGGCGAACACCGTCTCCATGATGAGCAGCCCGCCCGGGCGCAGCACGCGGCCGAACTCCCGCAGCGCCTGGGCCTGGTCGCAGAACAGCGTCATCACGTTGTTCACGTACACCGCATCCATGGTGCCGCTGCCGATGCCCGCGGCGATGAGGTCCTCGGGATAGGCCACGCGGAAGTCCATGTTGTTGCGGGCCAGGCCGCTGTCGTGCCAGGCGCGCTCCATGCCGTCCTTCGCCTCTTGGATGTAGGCTGCGCTCCAATCGGTGCCCACGGCCGTGCCCTCATTGCCCACCATCGAGCTTATCTTGTACACGCCCATGCCGCGGCGGCAGCAGATGTCGAGCACCTTCTTGCCCTTCAGCTCGGTCACGGGCAGCAGCATCTTGCACACGCCGGCGAAGCCGTACTCGAACTGCTTGCCGCGGTAGTAGTCGTCCAATATGCGGGCCAGGTCCCGGCCTTCCGCCGCCGCAACGGCCGTCACCTGCCGCCCTTCGGCCGCATCATCCGCGCCGTGCGTGCTGCCCGAAGGCGCCGCCGCAGCGGCCTGCGACCCCGCGCCAGCTGCCGCCCCCAGCCCCGCATCGGCCCCGCGCAGGCCAGCCACACCGCCCGTGTCGACGGAATGGGCCGCTCCCGCTATGCTCTCGCTCAGCTCGTCGAGCAGGCTCGCCCGCTCGGCCAGGCCCATGCGCGCGGCGTCTACCTGCAGCTCCTGGTTGTGCGCATAGTACTTGTCATTGCCATAGCGCGCCACGAACTGCGTCGTGGCTTGGCGCGTGGCCATCTCGGCCATGAACACCAGCATCTCGCGGTTGCCGAAGCACTCGTCGATGAAGTCGAAAGCGCAGTCGATGCGCTTGCCCGCCGCCTCGGCCAGCGGGTCGAGCTTCGCCACCTCGGCCTTGTACGCCGCCTCGATGATGCCGAACGCCTCGGCGCCCTCGCGGGCCTTCGCCAGCGCGCACTGGGCCATGAAGTCGCGCAGCAGCCCGATGACCAGCTTCTCGCGCCGCACGTAGGACGCCGCCGCCGTGCCCGACTCCACCTTGCGCGCCAGCGCCGCGTCGCGGGCGGCCACCTTCGGGGCCACCGCCACGTCCAGCGCCGCACCGGCCAGCAGCTCGCCCTTCGCCTCGCGCAGCACGTCGCGCAGCTGCAGCACCACCGCCTCCTGGTCGAGCACCTGGGCGCAATCGCGCGCCAGGCCATCCAGCATCAACCCGATGAGCGCCAGGCGCTCGTCGAATTCCGCCTCGCGCGCCCGTTGCCGTATGCCATCGCCCACCTGGCCGCTTAATATGGCGTCCACCTGGTAGTCAGACCGGTACTTCTCGAACAGCGCGTAGTACACGGCAAAGGCGTCGGCTATCTCGTCATCGCGCAGGAACTGCCCCATCAGCTCGCGGTCGACCGGCTTGCCCATCGCCTCGTACAGCGCGATGACCTGGGCCAGATCCTCCCAACCGCGGGCGGTCACGAACGCCTTGCCGCCGCCGGGGCGCCCCTCCACCTTGTAGAAGCAGTCCTTCTTCGCTTCCAGGAATGTGGTCACAGCTGGGTGCAGCCCCTTGGCCGAAGCGTAGGCCTTCCATGCCGCGTAGTCGGGCTCCACCGCTATCTCGCGCAAGCGGTCAAGCGTCACGATGTCGAACTCGTGCACCGAGCGGTTGTACTCGGGCGGGTTGCCCGCGCACGCCACCACCCAGCCCTCGGGCACCTTGTGCTTGCCGAACGTCTTGAACTGCAAGAACTGCAGCATCGAAGGGTACAGCGTCTCGGACACGCAGTTTATCTCATCCAGGAACAAGATGCCGCAACGCAGGTCGGTGCGCTCCATGTAGTCGTAGATGGCCGCCACGATCTCAGACATGGTGTACTCCGACGCCTCGTAGGAGAATCCGTCGAACTCGCGTGGCACGATGCGCGGCAGCCCCAGCGCGCTCTGGCGCGTGTGGTGGGTCATCGAATACGAGACGATGCCTATGCCCAGCTCCTGGGCCACCTGCTCCATGATGGCCGTCTTGCCTATGCCTGGCGCGCCCAGCAGGAACACCGGCCGCTGGTGCACTGGGTCGATGACGTGCATGCCCGCGTCGTCCTTCTGCAGGTACGCCTCCACGGTGTCCTTTATCTGCTGCTTCGCTGCTGCTATGTTCACGTGCGCTCCTTCCCTTCCCGTCTCATTATCGCAACCCGCATCGTTCTCTCTCGCGCCTCGCATCATGCGCTCATCTTATGCAAGGGCGTCAGCCCATCTTCTGCACCGCCGCCTCGTCCAAGACCAGCTTGCACGCCCAAGGCGGCACCGGCGGTATCTCGCGCGCCTCGTCATCCATGAACACGAACGCCGCGTCATAGGCCGGCGCCTTCTCGGGGAAGGTGCCGAACCCGTCCGTGAAGTAGATGAGCCCGCGCAGCCGCTCGAACTCGCCACGCTTCACCAGCATGTCCACGTAATCGAAGGCCGGGCGGAAGTCGGTGCCGCCGAAGCCGCGCACGGTGAAGCCCTCCATCATGCGGTCCACGTCGCGCAGGCTCGTCACCTTGGTATCCGACTGCACGCGCGCGTCGCATTGGATGATATGGATGTTCACCTCGGTGGCGTAATCCTCCGAGCTCTTGAGCATCTGGAACGTGTGCGCCAGGAAGCGCCGCACCATGTCGCCGCTGACCGATTCCGACGTGTCGATGACCACGGCGAAGTCGCGCACGCGGTCGGTCTCCTTGTACTCCAGCGGCTCGATGAGCGGCATGTTGCCGTACAGGTCCATGCCGTAGGTGTAGCAGATGACGTCGAACTCGTCCTGGTTGAGCACCATCTCCTCGCTCTGCACCATGAAGCGGCGCAGGAAGTCGCTGTAGCTGTAGGCTTTGCGGTTCGCTACGGCCAGGCTCGCCATCAGGCTGCCCGCCTCGTCGCCCCACTCCCTCGAGAACGTCTCGAGGTTCATCTCTATCTGCTTGGCGATGTCCTCCCACTCGCGCCGATCGGCCTCGGGGTCGTCCTCGCGGGGCCGGTCGCGCTCGGGCGGCGCGGCGTCATCGCTGGCATCGTCGGCATCGGCGCTGCCCGAGCTGTTCGCCTCGTCCGCCTCGTCGGACGGCCCTTCCGGCTCGTCGCTTGCGTCCTGCGGGTCAGCATCGCCGGCCTCATCCTCAGCCGCGCCATCATCGGCATCCTGCTGCCCCGCCGCCACCTGCTGCTCGGCCTGCATCTGGTCATCCGCGCTGTCCTCCGGCGAGTCGGCATGGATGCCATCGCCCTGCACCTCGGGATCCTCGTCGTCCTCCACCAGGCCCTCGCCCTGGCCCTCGCCGCCATCGCCGGGCTTGCGCGCGTCCTTGTTGCGCGCAGGCCACCCGCCATGGTCATCGCGCTCGAACAGCGCGTGCCATTCGTTCAGCGTGCTGCGCCCCATGCCGCGGAACTGCTGGCCGTCAGGGGTCTGCACCAGCGCCTTCACCAGGGCGTACACCTTGCCGGGCAGCACCGCGCCCGCCAGCATGCGCACGTTGTCCAGCGCCTCGCGCCGCGCCGGGTCGTCAGCGCTCTCGAAGCGGCTACCGCACAGGTCCATCACGGCGTTCTCCACCATCATGTCGCAGGTGAGGTCCCACGCTTCGCGGTCGACGTGGTCCTCGTCATAGGGGTGCCGGAAGATGCAGTGCATCACCATGTGCAGGTAGTCGCGGATGGATTCGTCGAACGACTCCTGGAACCGCGCGATGACCCGCGGCGGATCGCACACCACGCGCGTGCCGTCGGTGGCCAGCGGGTAGGCGGCGTGCACGCGCAGCGGCTCAAGGCCCATGCGCCACAAGGCACGGTCGAGGAAGCGGAACTTCAGCATCAGCTGCACGCGGCACTCGTCGATGATGTCCGCCGCCAGCTGGTCTTCCTTCTCGCGCCGCTCCAGCTTCGCATCGCGCATTGCAGGTCCCGTAGCCATGCGCTGCCCTAAAGGTCGAAGTCCAGGCCGCCCCCGCCGAAGCGCTGCCGCTTCGCCTCCAGCAGGTAGCCGGTCATGGCCGCATCTTGCACCGCGCCCACCTTCTCGATGACCGCGTAGAGGTTGCCCTCGTTCAGGAACCCCAGATCGAGCAGCGCGTCGATGGAGCGCCGGTCGTCATGGCGCGCGATGGCCACGCACGCCGGCTCGATGTTGCTGGCCAGGAAGCGCTCGGCCATGCTGCGGTTGACCTCCAGCATGCACACCGGGTCCAGCAGCCGCGCGATGATGCGCGTCACCTGCTCGTACAGGTCGAGCCCCTGCTCGGTCTCGACGTCAAAGCTGCTGCCGTTCAGTATGGCGTTGTCGTAGTGCTCGAGAAGGGTGCGCACGCTCACGCGGTCGGGCACGCTGAACGCCAGCTTCATCTGCTGCGTGCCGCGATCGGTTGCCGGGAAGCGCACGTCCAGGCTGTCATGGCCGCCGACAGGCTCCACCAGGTCAACATGGATGCGGTCGAGCAGGCAGTCGATGGCCAGCCCGCGGATGCCCACCTCGGTTATGCGGTCCGACAGCGCAAGCTCGCGCAGGTTGCGCGCGCCATTGAACGCGTAAGGCGCAACGACCGTCACCTCAGGGGGTATGGCCACGCGCTCCACCGCATCGGTGAAATGCACCACTCGGGTGCGGCCATCGTCCAGCCGCTCGAGCAGCAGGCCCGATTCCATGCGGAAGCGCCCATTGCCCGGCGCCACCTCCATATCGCGCAGCGTGGGCGGCACCTTGCCATGATGGGCGCCGTGGGTCACCAGCGCGCGGTCGCCTATGCGCACGAGCCCCGCCGGTATGCTCGCGCGCTCGAGCACGGTGTCGAGGAACGCCTCGTCGCCGATGGATTCCAGCCCCTCAGGGAAGTCAGCCCGCGCCAAGCTGCGGCAGTCGCGGAACGCCGCCGCGCCGATGCGCCGCAAGCTCGCGGGCAGCGCCACCTCGGCTATGGCAGGATGCCTGAAGAAGGCCCCGTCGTCGATGGCGATCGTGCCCGGCGCCACCTCGTAAGCCGTCGCCCGCGGGTCCATCATGCGCACCAGATGGTGCCCATCCTCCTGCTCGCGGTACAGGCCGCCGTGCTCGTCCAGCAGCAAGCGCTCAGACCCGGCAGCGATGGAGAACGTCGCATCAGGCCCCGCATAGGTGAGCCCCGTGCCGTCTGCCAGCGGGTGGCCGATGCCCTCCACGGTTGCCGGCAGCCGCAGCTCCTCCACAGCCGTACCGGTGAAGGCGTGGTCGCCTACGTAGCGAAGCTTGTCGCCGAGCGTCGCCTGCGTCAGGTGCGCACAGTCAAAGAAGGCACGCTCAAGGATGGCCTCCAAAGCCATCGGCGCCGTGAACGTGGCAACGCCCGTACGCGAGAACGCGTATTCCCCCACCACCTCAACGCTATCAGGCAGCTCCACCTCGACCAAATCCTCGAAGGTGCTCAGCGCCTTCTTCGCCAAGATGCGGCAGCCCTCCCGCACCCGGTATGCTGGCCCCGGCACCGCCAAGGCCACCAGGGCGCTGCCCTCTTTCGAGTACAGCGCGCGCCCGTCGGTCGCCAGATAGGGGTTCCCCTCGTCGACCTCGATGGATTCCAAGCAGCTCTTCCCGAACGCCCCCGGTGCGACTTCGGCCGTACCCGGCCCCACCAACAGGCGCTTGAGGGCAGGCACGTCGAATATGCTCGCGTCCAAGGTGTCCCAGGCACCGGGCAGCACCAGGCTCTCCAGCCGTGGGCAGTTGCGGAACCAACCGGAATCGAAGGTCGCCAGGTTGCGGGGCAGCCGCACGCGTCGGAGCGCCTTGTTGCCCCGGAACGCGCAGAAGCCGATGGACAGCACCGTGTCAGGGCACGTCGCTTCCTCGACAAGGGGAAGGAACGCGCAGGCATCGGCCGCCAGGGCCACCACCGGCAATCCCGCGACGGCCATCGGAACGTCCAGCCTAGCGCCAGCCGCCTCGCAGCCCTCGATGCGCACCTCCGCACCATCGAGCACCACGTACTCCCAGCGGTTGCCGGCCTCGTCGCACCAGTCGCACACCTCGGAAGCACGAGCTGCCTCGATAGCGGCCGCTCGCTCCAAGGCCTCGCGCCGCGCCGCCAAGCGCCGCTCGGACTGCTCGACGCGTTCGCTCGTAGCGATGCCATCTCCCATGACCGTGGGCGAGAAACCCCCGAAGCACAGATCCAGCTTGCTCACGTCGACGCCAAGGCTCACGCCCATCTTATCGCGCCTATCAGGTTTTATCGTGTTCTGAAGCAGCAGCACAGGCAACCTGCGCTAACCGCACGGCAACGGTGCACTGCTTACGCAGGCACCGAGTCCCAAGGTGCGCCAGCGGGGTTCAGCTTGCGGCGAGGGGATATCTCGTCCTTGTGCATGATGCAGTAGCGCAAGCCCTTCAGCGTTACGTAGAGGCTGGCTATCTCATGGTTGCCACCATGGTTGAACACCTCGTAGGTGAGCAGCTCGCGATCGATCATGGGCTGGTAGATGGGGTCGTCCTTCACCTTGCTCAACAGCATGTTGGTGGACTGGCGACCCAGCTCGTCCTGCTTCAAGGTGATGTTGTACAGGATGAGCTCCTGCTCATCGGTCAGACGGCCCATCTCTTCGATCTCTGCGATGATCTCTTCCTCGGTTGCCATCAGCGCATACCTCCTGCATTCAGGTTCGGATAGGACAGGACATGAGTGAATGCTGTATTGTCCGCAGAGATTGCTCGCTGTCGAGCAGGCTCTGCGGGCCATACGGCGAACATGCGATGCAGCACCAGGAATGCGACGCTTAAAGAAAGGACCCGCCCGGAAAGGGCGGGCCCTCGATTCGCAAAAGAGCGATTCGGACTAGATGCCAGCGAAGCCCTTGGAGGGGTCGGAGCCGCCGACGCCCTTCTCGTCGTCGCCAGCCTCATTGCCAGTGCGCTTCGTGGAGGTGTAGCCACCCCAAGCGCGGGCGATGAACTTGTCCTTCACCCAGAAGATCTGAGCCTTCATGAGGTCGGCCTGGGTGATGCCCTCTTCGGCCATAGCCTCATCCTTGGTCTTGCCGTCAGCCACGAGCTTGTTGAGGATCTCAGCAGCCTCAGGCGCGTCAAGGGCCAGGAACTCGTCACGGGTCATGTTGACCTCCTTGTTAGTCTTGAACACGATGTTGCGGCCACCAGCCATCGCTGACCGATGGCCGCAACAATCATAACACGGCTAAACTACAGCTGCCAGAGCACCATCGGACGGTCGAACTCGGCCATCTTAGCGATCATGTCCTCCAGGGTGCCGTAGTACATGGAGTGAGACTCCTCGACCTGCACGGCCAGGGGACGCTGGCCGGCCTTGTCGCCGCCGGTACCCCAGTGCTCGGAGAAGATGGAAGTGGGGCACGGAACGTAGAACCACTCCCAGGCGTCGCCGGTGTCACCCTCGCACTTGCGGAAGGGGCCGACCTGCACCTCCTTGATGCCGAACTGCTCGAGAGGAAGGCCCAGCTCTTCCTTGCACCCGATCTCAGCAGCATGGTTGCCAGAGAAGTAGGTGTAGTCAACGAGCAAAGCGTACTTCTGATCTGCCATTTAGTTCACTTCCTTTCGAGTTAGTCCTGGTCGAGGCTGCGAACGCGGCGCATGTTGCACATAACGCCCTTGTACGGAGCACCGAAGCCAAGCTTACCGATGTTCATGTGCGGAACCAGGCTGTTGAAGTTGGACTTCCACACGCCGAACAGGTTGGGCTCCTCGCCGTCCTGCTCAGGGAACCACCAACCATGAGCGCAGTTGATGATGCCGTCCTTCATGACCGGCGTGATCTCAGCCTTGAAGCGAGCCTCGCCGAACATGTTGTAGACCTCAACCCAGTCGCCGTCGGTGATGCCGTACTCGGCAGCAGTAGCGGGGCTGATCTGAACCCACGGCCACGGATCGATCTGGCGCAGGGACGGAACAGCACGATGCTCAGAGTGGAAGGAGCTGTAACGACGCGAGCCGGAGGTGGTGATCAGCGGGTACTGACCAGCGAACTCAGGCTTGGACACCTGCGAGAAGTTGGGCTCCTCGTAGTACGGCAGCGGATCCTCGCCCCAGGATTCGTAAAGAATCGAGTAGGCCTCGATCTGGCCGGTGATGGTGTTGAAGCCAGGGGTGCCGTCGAAGCGCAGCATGCCCTTCTCGTACTTCTCGTACTCGAAGCCATGAGCACCAGGCTGGTACAGACCGAGCTCCTGGAAGCCCTTCCAGTCGAAGCCGAGCTCCTTCAGCTGATCGCTGTAGAAGTCCTCAACGGCCTGCTGCAGAGCGTCGAGGTCGAGGGACTTGCCGTCAGCCGGCTTGTACCACGGCCACCAGCTCGGGTTCAGGCGCTGACCGAACATCAGGCAGATCTCGACGTCGGACTTGCACTCGCCGACGGTGAGGGCCTTGTTCATGGGGCCCATGAACACGGTGTTGCGACCGTAGTGGGTCAGGACGATGCCGTCATGCTCAGCCCAGGTGGACATGGGCAGGAAGTAATCGCCCACAGCCATGGCCGTCGGGGTCATGGTGAGGTCCTGAACGACCACGAACTCGAGCTTCTGCAGAGCCTTGTGCCAACGCTTCGGCTGAGCGGAGCAGGTCGGGGTCAGGAAGTTGGAGCTGTTGAACCAGCCCATCTTCAGAGCGTAGGGCTCGTCGGACTCCATGGTGTTCAGCGTCTCGTCAGGCTGGGTGGTAGCCATGCCCGTGGACAGGCCCGGCCAAGCCGCAGCGCCGATACGCTTCGACCAAACCTCGTCGTCCATAGCGCCACGCTGCTCCATACGCCACTTGCCGAGCAGAGCAGACGGCGGGCCGAGGGTCAGGCCGCCGGGACGGTCGATGGAGCCAGCCAGAGCGGCCAGGATGATCATGGCCTGGGACAGCTGCACGCCGTTCTTGTTCTGGTCGAACGCGAGGCCCCAAGCCCAACCGATCGGGCGCTCGGTGCCGATGATGTGCGCGACCTTCTTGATGGTCTCGGCAGACACGGTGGTGATCTCAGCGACCTTCTCCACCGGGTACTCGGCAGCGCGAGCCTTCAGCTCGTCGAGGCCGTAGATCCACTTCTCAGCGAACTCATGATCGTACTCGTCGTTCTGGAACATGAGGTTCATGATGCCGAGGGCCATGGCGGTGTCAGTCTGCGGGCGAACCTGCACGTTGATGTTGCCGTCATGAGCGCCGACCCAGGTGATACGGGGGTCGATGGAGATGATCTTGGTGCCAAGCTTCATCATGTCGACGAGGCAGTGACCGAAGAAGCCGTCGCCGTTGGAGGGCAGAGGCTCCTTGCCCCAAACCACAACCCACTTGGAGAGGGTGTAGGCCGGGTCATGGTAGCTGCCGGGCAGGTGACCAGCGTAGTCCAGCTCGGGGTAGCCAGCGCCGAGAACGTAGTCGGCGATGGAGCAACGGGGGCCGTAGCAAGACCAACCGGACTGCGTGTAGCAGCAGTTGGGGGACTGCAGCACGGAGAACGTCAGCGCGTAGTAGAAGATGCAAGCCTCACGGCCGGTACCACCGAAGCACACGATGGACTCGGGACCGCCATTGGCAGGATCCTGGTAGTAGCGCACCTTCTCGCAGATGGTGTCCATGGCCTCGTCCCAAGTGGTACGCTCCCACTTGTCCTTGCCGCGATCCTCGAAAGCACGCTTCATCGGGTAGATGATGCGGTTGTCGGCGTAGGTGTACTCGCGCAGGGCCAGGTTCATGGCGTTGACGCGGCCTTTGGTGATCGGGTTGTCGTCATCGCCCTCGATGCGGACGAGCTTGCCGTCCTTGGTCACGACCTTGACGCCGTACCCCACGGGGTGAGACCCCGGAGGAGACCAGGTGTTGGAGCGGGTGACGACCGTGCCGTCCTCCATTACGGTTTGCCACTGTTTACCGTATGCCATACTTTCCTTCTTTCTCCACGTTTCTTCCTGTAGAAACTTTCTTCACGCGCCCGTGGTAGGCGCGCTATCAACAAGCAGCCCGTCCGTCCGGTGGAAGCCGGCTGGGCGAGTGGCCCTCAAATCCCTAAGCAAGGGCCGCGCTGCTCGAAGCCAAAGAGCGGGTCGTGTTTCGGACCAGAAAAACAAAGTGGCTTATGAACCTACCGAACAGGCTCATAAGCCACTGCAGATTGACTACTGACCGGGGGCCTTGGGGGCGCCGGGGGCAGCCGGAGCGCCAGGAGCAGCCGGGGCACCAGGAGCCGCAGGGGCACCAGGAGCAGCCGCCTTAGGCGTGCCATCCTCGTTCATGTACTTGGTGAAGTCGCACTTGCAGAAAGGGCAGGACTTCAGCACGAGGCCGCCCATGGCCTGGATGGTCTTGCCGCACTCGGGGCACTTGTTGGGACCATCGCCGGCACCGGCATCTGCGGGTCTAAAACACATAACGGATCCTCCTTGCGTTTCTCCACCACCCGCACCTATATATCCCTCTCTATATAAGTGTTGCGGACGATGGACCTTCAACTTTCCACCGAGAACGCTCCTCGCTACCGCGTATAAGGGGAGGTGCGCTTCGGCTTGCAAAGGATAGCATGCTTAGTACTCGTGGTACAACATGCAACCGAAAGAAAGTTTAGTCAGTGCAGGGTGAGCAGCATCGCTCCAGAGGGTCGTTTTTGACCCCTTCGGCATCAACCCAGAAGGTTGATTTCTTCATGGCTCTCCGTATGAGCGGGTTTGAAAACCTTGCTTTATAATGGGCACCATCGAGAAGGAGCGGTATGAACAAGAAATTGCCCCAGATAACCATCAGCATCGCGCGCGGAACCGACCGCGGCGAGGTGACGAGCGACCTCAATTCGCTCTCGGTGGGGCTCGGGCTGTTCTTGGCGTGGTTCTTCCTCGCCCTGCTGAGCACCGGGTGCATCCATGCCTTCAGCGAGGGCGCCCCGGAGATGTTCCCCGTGCCCGGCGAGCTGGTGCCGCTGCTCAACCTTGCTGCGCTGCTGGCCTGCGCGGTATTCCTGCTGGTCGCAGCGTTCACCAACCAACGGTTGCTAGCCTTTTATGTGAGCAGGCCAGCCCCAGTGGCGGCCACGGTGCTGGCCGTGGCGGGCACGGCACTGCTGTGCGTGCCCGGCGGCGGGGCGCTGGGAGCCGCCGTGACGGTGGGCTCTGGCGTGCTGCTGGGCTTGGCGGGCGCGCTGGCGCTGGTGCTGTGGGGAACCGCGTTCGCGCACCATTCCTTCACCACCATCGTGCTCAACACTGTTCTGGCCATCGCGCTGGCCTTGGCTATCGCCATCGTGCTCATACATTGGGTACCGGCTCCGGCGTCCTACTTCATAGTGGGGCTGCTGCCCGTCGTCTCGTTCCATCTGCTGTGGCGGTCGATGCCCGCGCCCTACTACGCGCGGCATGAGGCACCGGTGTTCAGCCCCCTGGGGCGCCATCACATACCCTTCGGCATACGTCTAGGGGTGCCCACGCTGCTGTTCGGCGTGCCCTTCGGGGCGCTGCAAGCCGTATGTCTGGGGGCCATACTCCCCTCCGACAGCATCGCCATGCAGCTGTGCGTGTTCGCTGCGGCGGTCATCGCGCTGCTTCTCATCGTCATCGTGGTCATGCTGTCGAAGAGCGTGTCCCATTGGGACATCGTGTTCCGCTGCGTGGTGCCGGTCATCGCGCTGGGCTTGTTCGCGCTCACGGGACTCGCTGGCCCCAACAGCCTGCTGTGCGCGTTCCTCGCCGTGTGCGGGTTCGTATGCTTCGAGGCCGTCATGTGGATACTCTTCGCCGACCTTTCGCAGGAATTCGCGCTCTCGCCCATCTTCGTGTTCGGGCTGGGCAACAGCTTCCTGCTGCTGGGCGTGCTGGGCGCCACGCTGGCCATCCACCCGCTGTTCGGCGAGCCGACCAGCGTCGAGGCGCTGGCAGGGGCCGTGCCGGGGCTGCTGCTGGCCTTGGTGATGGGCTACGCTTCGCTGCCGCGCCAGCGCGAGATAGCAGCCCTCATGCACAGCGTGCGCCGCACTGCACCAAGCGCTGCGCAGCTGGCAGCTTCTGCGCCCGGGCATGACCAGGCTACGGAAGACGCTGTCGCTATCGCCGTTGCGGAAGCCCTGGCAGAAGCGCCGCGCAAGGCTGCCGACGAGGCAGCCAGAACCGATGCCGAGGATGCCTCGCAAGCCCGTGGCCGCTTCCAAGCCCGTTGCGACGACGTGGCACGCACCTACCTGCTCTCGCGGCGCGAGACCGAGGTCATGCGCTTGCTGGCCAAGGGCCACAACGCCGCTTTCATCCAGGAGAAGCTGTGCATCTCCAAGAGCACGGCCAAGACGCACATCAACCACATCTATAAGAAGCTTGACATCCACACCCAGCAAGAGCTGCTCAACCTCATGGAGCAAGGGAAAGGCCCCGAGTCGGCTGCGAGGCCGGCCACGGGGCCTGATTCTGGGCGCGATGGCCGCGACGGGCAGCGCCGGGCGGCATCGAGCATCTTCGGCGAGCGCTAGCCCGCGCGCTACATGTTCACGCAGTGGGTCTTGGTGCCGGTCTTCAGGTAATCCATCACTTCCTCGACCGCCATCTTGGCGCAGTTGTCCTCAGCCTCGGCCGTGGAAGCACCCAGATGCGGGATGACCAGCGCGTTGCCCATGGCCATGACGGCAGGGTTGGCGAAGTCGGTCACATAGCAGGCCACCTTGCCATCGGCCAGGGCCTTGGCCATGGCAGCATCGTCCACCAGCGTGTCACGCGAGAAGTTGAGGAACACCACGCCGTCCTTCATGGACGCGAGGGCGGCGGCATCGATCATCCCTATGGTGCTGGGCAGCGCCGGCACGTGGATGGTGATGAAGTCGCTGGCCGCATAGAGCGCGGCCAGGTCGCCAGCGACCTGCAGCGTCGACGAGATGCTCTTGGCCGAAGCGGCATCCAGGCCGGGGTCGTAGCCGACGACGTCCATGCCCAGGGCCTCGGCAGCCTGCACCACCAGGCGCCCGATGGCCCCCAGGCCGATGACGCCCAGGGTCTTGCCCATTATCTCGCCGCCAGCGAACTGCTTCTTGGCCTTCTCGGCCGCCTTGCCGATGTTCTCGTCGTCAGCGTTGCTACGGCACCAGGCCACGCCGCCCACGATGTCGCGCGACGCCAGCAGCATGGCGGCCAGCACGAGCTCCTTCACCGCGTTGGCGTTGGCGCCAGGGGTGTTGAACACCGGTATGCCGCGCTCGGCCAGGGCCTCCAGCGGGATGTTGTTCACGCCAGCGCCGGCGCGGGCGACGCACTTCAGGGTGTCAGGCAGCTCCATCTCGTGCATGTTGGCCGAGCGCACCAGGATGGCGTCGGCGTCGTCGATGGTGCCGGTGAGCTCGAACTCGTCGTCGAGCAGCGCCAGGCCGACCGGCGATATGTTGTTCAGGCAATGGACCTTGTACATAAGGGTTCCCTTCCTCGTGTTACGCATAGGTACCGAGCATAGCGCTCAAGGCGGACATTCAGCGGGAGATATCGGCGGCGAGCCCCATTACCAGGCCGAGCACAGCCACCACCACTACCACGCTGAGCAGCAGCCCTACGACGATGCGACGCGTGCGCGCGGGGTCGCGAGTGGGCGCAGGAGCTTCGCGGCGGCCGACCTGCGGCGCGCCGGCGGCCTGGGTGAGCGTGCTGCGCTTGGCTTGCACGCCTTCGGGGCGCGCAGGAACGGGGTTGCTGTCGTCAGCCATGGGGTGCCTTCCTCTGCCGATGCTGTTCGGGTACATAAGTATAAGGCAGGCAATCGGAATGTCCCGAAGCCGCCACCATGCCGTCATCTAGCCAGTTTGTCAGTGGGCGAGCGCGTCTCGTTGACGAGAGTGCCCCATTTTGCACGACCGTCAATCCAAGCGCCATGCTTGCAATTTTCAGGTGCGATTGCTATCCTCGCAGGTGCGAAACGGCGATCTCCCGATTAAGGGAGCGCCTACAAATGAATACTGGATTTATCTCCTTAGTAGCCGTGTATTTCCTTTGTGCGAAAAAGAGACAATGAGGGCACCTGCCTTTCAAGACTCTTTTTCCCAGAGGAAACTCCGGATTTTGTAGGCTTGCCGTTTCGCGACTGTGGCGGGTGCCCTCATTCTCTCGCCTGATAGAAAGTCGCAACGGGCACCTTCCCAGTGGTCATAGCCACACAGTCGGAAGGAGCCGGTTGTAATGCGAGCGCCCGCTGTTTCTTTCATCCGCAAGACTGCTGCCGTCGTACTGGCGGCTTTGCTCACGTTCACCCTTGTGCCTTTTGCCAATGCGTACGGGGAAGACTCCGACGAAGGCAACTCTGAAGTCGTAGCGTCGGCCTTGGCTGACCAGTCGGATGCTTCCCCTGTTTCCTCTGGAGAACTCCAAGGAATCAGCACTGAGCAGGATACGGAAGACTCGCCTGTAGCCCCGATGCCTGCATCGGGGTTGGCTGGCAAGCCAGGTAGCTTCATCAACTCCGTTGTTGCCCTCGACAGCGAGCCCGTCATCGGCTCCTTCACGGTCGATGGCCTGACCTATGCTGTCATCGATGGCCCCTACGTCGAGCTCGTTGGCGTTTCGCCTTCCGTCATTCTGAGCGAAGGCAGCGAAGCTGGCGGAGTCGAAGAATCCAATGAAAATCACGCCAGCGAAGCTGGCGTCACAAATCTCACCCTCCCTGAAACCGTCTCTTACAAAGGCGTGTCCCATATCGTGTCCTCGATAGGCGCCTACGCCTTCTACCTCTCAGGCGTGACGTCCGTCATGTTGCCTGCGAGCGTGAACGACGTCGACAACCGCGCGTTCCGCTCGAGCGACGTCGCAAATGTTGGAGTCGCTGAAGGCAACCCAGCCTATTCCTCTTTCGACGGCGCCTTGTATGACGCCGAACGTCTTAGCCTCTTGCTCATTCCCGAGGGCAAGCAGGGCGCCGTCCTTCTCCCCAAGACTGCGGAGGTGGCAGAAGCCAGCGTGTTCTCGCATTGCCCGCTGGTGGATTCCATCTCCGTGGAGAAGGACGGCGCAGCATTCGCCTCGGAGAATGGTTTGCTATACAGCTCTGACTTAACGACCCTACTCCGCGTCCCAGCCGGCGCGACGGAAATCACCATACGCGAGGGCTGCACCACCATAGCTGCCGGCGCCCTCGAGGCTTGCGCCAAGCTGACCACCATCAACGCGCCAGCGACCGTCACCTCCATCAGCCCCGACGTCTTCGAGTCGATGCCTACGGTTTCACCCCTATCTCAGTTCGCTTTGCATGATGAGACAAACCAGCCACGACAAGTCGAAGAGCCGAACCCTGAAACCTCGAGAGCGGCCCAGATATCATCTGTCGTACCATTACCGGCCTTCGATACTGTGCTACCCGAGGTTAAAGCTTCGTCTATCACGGTAGCGCTTCCCGAAGATCCCGACGACAGGCTTTGGGCAATCCATGGCTTCACAGTCATCAGTACTGCGTCGCCTGAAGCATCCCTCCAAGAAAGAGACCTCCAGCAGGCTTATACCCTCACATTCGTCGAGACCATCGGAGTTTCGGCCAGTAGTGGAGGCACGTCACTCTGGCCTGCTTCTGATGATGTATATGCTGAGGCCATGAGAAATGCACATGTGGATTCTGGTCGCCCTAACTATAACTTCTTCACCGACTCTCATTTCCAGAACGGTTACTACAAGTGCACGACCGGCATCTTCCATATGTATATTCATAGCCGGTATGGGTATATGCATATATGCCCAGACGTATGGAATCCAGGGCAGCCAGACAATATCATGATAGCCAAGGATGCCAAGACTGGGCGACGCTTGAGGGTGGGAAGCTATACCAAAATCCTACCGCCCGGCATCACCCTTGAGGCTCAAAGGAATCGTCCCATAACTTTCAGCGGATACTTCCTTCCCTTCTCGCTATCTTTCAATGTGGCAGGAGGAACATGGGATGATGGGAGTTCTGAACCAAAGGAGCTGGCGGATATCCCTTACAGCACAACTCAGCAGGTCATTTCCATCCCGCAGCCAGTAGCTCCGCGCAATCTTGAGTTCGCAGGCTGGCAAGACAACAACGGCAATCTTATATTCACGCCAGGGCAACTGACCGCTACCTCAAACATATCGCAGTTCGATGCCGCATTGTCTGCAGGAGACGCCTTCGAGCTCACCGCAAGATGGGAGCGCGTAGGTTACGACCTCGGCTTCGATGTTGATTCTGAGCCTGGCGACGAGGACTACGAAGGCGAGCCCAAAGATGACCAGACGATGAACGTCGAAGACGGCCTCACGGTCATCGAAGACCCCAAGCGCCCAGGGTATGTGTTCCAAGGCTGGACCATCCCCAATGCTGGGGGCACCGAAGCCATCGACCAAGACCTCGTCTACCAAGGAGACGATGGCAAGTGGTACGTGGATGCCTCCAAGCTGCCAGATTACGCAGGGGATGACGGACGGGTAGAGCTCACAGCTCGCTGGACGAGCGTCATCAGCGTGGATGTGCCGAGTTCGGTCACGTTCTACGCTGACGTGGTCACGCAAGGAAACGAGTCACGCGAGGGCTTGGCCTCGAGCGCCTTCGGCCAGAGCAAGGTGCAAAGCCAATCAGAGGTGGACCTTCGCATAGTGGGCCTTGAGTCCAAGCAGGTCAAAGGCAATGGCTCGACGAGTCTCGGCGCCTCCGACATCCTGAAGAAGAAGGATGGCAGCACCGTATCCGGCACAGCCGACAAGCTGCTCAGCTTGTACCCGGCAACTGGCGAGCTTACCGAAGACGACCTCAAGGACCCGGATGCGACCTCGGCTTCCAAACCAGCTGGTGCCGTCGACTTCTCCCTCGATGACATCCTGCTCGAGAAGTCCTTTGCCGCGGACGAGTTCACCATCCCAGCCGGAGGCGCCCTCTCGCTCGGCTACCGCTTGAACCTCCAAGAGACGAGCACCGAGCTCGACTACGACAAGCTTTCCGCCCTCGACGAAGGCACTTCCGCCTCCATCGCGAACATCAGCTACTGCTTCGCGGCAGACGGCCTCACGCCAGCTGATTGGAGGGAGCCACTATGGATAGAGGATCCGCAAGGAGCGGGATTCTTGCTGTTGAGCGACATCAAAGGAGCCGCCCTTGACCTGTCGTCCCATGCAACGAACACGACCGAATCGAGCTACTACCAGCTCTACAAGGGCCTCCTCGACTCCAACGCCTCGTTCCATCTGCTGGTCGGCGACTCCTATCATGACGTGCACATCATCGGCATCTGCCAAGACGTGCTCACCGACGGCGGCAAGGCCGGGCTCACCTTCGAGATGAAGAACGTGTGTGACACGCAAGTGGTCCCCGCAAGCGGCCGCTACGGCTACAACGGCTCCAATCTCCAAACGTATCTCGAGGGAGACTTCTATGGCAGCCTGGACGCGAGGATGCGCGATGAGCGAGTTGGCATCGCCGGCGTCACGAAGCGCCACCAGGTAAACAACAGCATGACACTCCAGACTGCGGTCTACCAGCATGTGTTCGTGCCGAGCTTCTATGAGATATTCGGCGTGACGAGAACATCAGGAGGCTGGAACAACGCCGAGAACAGCTCGAACAGCTTCCAGTACCAGCACTTCGCCAAAGGGGGCGCCAACACCAATGCCAGCTCGTATCGGGTCAAGAGGGATGCCGGGGGCACAGCGCGCATCTGGGTGGGGCGATCGGCCCAGTACGACAGCAACCTGACGACCCGCATCAGCGGTGCATTCTCCGATGGCTCGATGAGCAGGGTGAGCACCACCTCGAAGGCGTACTTCGCGCCATGTTTCGCGCTGTAAGCGCAAAAGCGAGGCGTACGGCTTTTAGGCATTAGCTCGTAGGGCCGCTGCGAAACCAGCGGCCCTATTCCAACGCTTCTAGGACGCTTCCCCTCAAAGCTGGGATGCCGCATTGCACGGTATTCCACGCCCACAGCGGGGCCGATCACGTTTTTGCCCCGCAGCCCCCGGGCAAGAGAATTGGCTGGAGAACAGAAAACGGCCTGATGTGCAAAAGGGATAGAGCACACCAGGCCGCTTTCCTGTGTTTAAGACCGTTTTCACTATATGACATGCTCCACTAATTGTCAATGGCCAAGTTCGGACCGATTCCTGGGGATTGCCCGCTGTCGGCTTCCTGCGCTTTTTCCGCAGCGCATCTTTCCTGAAATCGGGCCTTGCCGCCCCCGATAGGTTGGGGTATCATAACCTACGCTCTTATTGAGAGCGCCAATCTGTGCGGGCGTGGCGGAATTGGCAGACGCGCATGGTTCAGGTCCATGTGAGCTTCGGCTCATGGAGGTTCAAGTCCTCTCGCCCGCACCACTTGAAGCTAAGCCGCCTTCGGGCGGTTTTTCATTTGTGGACGGGCATACCCGAATGAGCCCCAGCTTCGGGCTGCTTTCGCTGGGATGCCCCGCCTGCGCCCTGAAAGCTGATGCGAAATCGGCGCAGAGGTGCCAGCGAGCCATGCATGGCTTCGCCGAGACGGTGGAAGAACGCGACGGCACCGCCATGGTCAAGCTGGTGGCCGATGCGCTCGCGGCTGCGCTGCCTCGTTACCTCAAGGCTGCGGAAGGCCAGAGCCACGCCTGATAGCCACCCGGGGCCTGTAGCCGCAAGGGCTTATGTGCTAGCATTAGCCTTGACATCTTAACGACCCGCAAACGCAGCAGAAACGAACCAGGAAGGGCCTTCCTTTCAGCCATCATGGCGCATAAATCGCTCATATTAGACCGTTACCGCGTGATAGAGGTGGCCGGCGCCGGCGGCTATGCCACGGTGTACCACGCCTATGACACGCACCTGAAGCGCGACGTGGCCATAAAGTCCATGGAGCTTTCGGCTGCCGACATCGAGCGCGCCCAAGCCCTGGCCAACAAGGCCCGCCTGCGCCAAGAGCAAGCGCGCCAGGCGGCAGCGGCGGCCCACGCGGCCACGGCAGCAGCGGCCGGCCATGTGATGCCTCCTGCCGAGACCGACGGCCTGACCCCCGGCAGCAAGATATCCTTCGCGGAATGGGCCGGTGGCAGCAGCCAGCAGGCCGCGGCAGCTGCCGGGTTCCCTGACGAGCCGGCGTTCCTGGATGCCCTGGACGCCAGCCGCCAGCAGAAGAACCCGCGCCTGCACAAGCGCCACCTGGGCGGCACCAACAAAACGGCAGCCCTCACGGCGCCAGTGCCCACGGCCAGTGCGCCCGACAGCAACCTGCCCTTCATCCCTACGCCCGACCAGATAGCGGCGGCCCTGGGCCAGGACGGCATCCAGACGGAAGGATTCCCCGCCGACGCCAGCGCGCCCGACGCAGCCGCAGCCACTGGCCTCCCCGGTGTCGCGGCAGCCGCTCCCCATGTGTCGCTGTCCGATATGACCGCCCCCGACCCGGGCCACATGACCACGGCCTTCGCCCCGGCGCCTTCCACGGCCATGCCCGCTGGTGCGCTGGGCACCGACGGAGCCTTCGCCACCCCGACCCCCAAGCGCAAGAACGCCGCGCTGCTCGACGCGCCGCAGGGCTCGCTCACCCAGGCCTTCGCCAGCGCCGCTGCCACCGACCTGACGGGCACCGACCCCTTCGCGCACATACCGGGCCTCAACGAGGCGCGCACCATCGCCCAGCTCAACGACGCCAACATCGTGACGGTGTACGACTGCGAGCTGCACGGGCGCACCATCTACATAATCATGGAGTACATCGAGGGCAAGACGCTGGCCAACATCATGAACGAGGTGGCCGACGACATAGACCTCGACATAATAGCCGCGGTATTCACCAGCGTGGCCCACGCGCTAGAGGTGGCCCACGACGCTGGCGTGCTCCACCTGGACGTGAAGCCCGAGAACGTGGTGGTCAACTCGAAGGGCATCGTGAAGGTGACCGACTTCGGCCTGGCCACGCTCATCGACGCCAGCGGCAAGGGCACGGCCGGCGGCGGCACCATCGGCTACATGCCGCTGGAGCAGATGCGCCAGGAGGCGCTGGATGGCCGCACCGACGAATGGGCGCTGGCGAGCCTGACCTACGAGATGCTGTCGGGCGTCAACCCGTTCTTCGCCGACGACCTGGCCAGCGCCGAGCACGTGATCGAGGAAGCCGAGCTGGTGGTGCCGTCGATGTGCTGGGACATACTGGATCCGGCGGCCGACGACGTGATATTCGCCGCGCTGGACGGCGACGTGAGCGAGCGCTACGACACCGTGGCCGAGTTCGCCGAGGAGCTGGCCCCTTATCTGGGCAACGTGCAGAAGGGAACGCGGGAGCTGGCCGCGGTGGTAAAGCCGCCGGAGGCCGCGCGCCCTGCCGCGGGGGCCGCGGGCGCGGTGGCGGCCGGCATCGCGCAACCCTACGGCCAGGCAGCCGGAGCTGCGCGCCCGGCCAGGCCCGCCAAGCCCAAGCGCCCGAAGAAGCCGCACGTGCCGCTGGTGGAGCGCATGGCCGGCGGGGGCGCGGTGTGGCTCGCGCGCATCATCTCGTTGCTGTCATGCTTGATGGTGGGCGCGGTTTCGCTGGTGAACATGCGCTTCGACCCCAGCGCCGTGTACGGGCTGTTCTCAAGCGCCATGCCGGTGTTCTGGATACTGCTGGCCGCCATAGGGGCCGTGGGCGCCGTATGGCCGCCCATCGGCGCGTTGGTGGCCCTGGCCGCCTTCGTGGTCATGCTGTTCTTCAATGGCGCCTACCTGCTGGGCGGCGTGGTGGCCGTGGTGGTGGCAGCATGGTGGTGGCTGTTCGGCCGCCGCAGCTACGAGACGGCGCTGTCCCTCATGCTGCAGCCGCTGTGCGGGGCGTTCGGCTTGGGCGCGGTGGCGCCGGTGACGGCCGGCATGCTGCTCTCGGTGGTGGAGGCGGCAGCCACGGCGCTGACGGCGGCCGTGGTGGCCTTCGCCTTCGCTTCGCTGGGCTCGGGCGACCTGATGAATTGGGCAGTGACGATGAACGCGGTGACTGCGGCCAACCCGCTCATAAGCAGCGCGTCGATGAGCACGGCTGCGCTCGAGATGCTGATGAGCCCCACCACCTGGTGCGTGTCCGGCAGCTGGGTGGTGGCCGCGGCGGCTTACGCGCTGTGCTGCGTGCGCGGCACCCAGACCTTCGACGTGCTGGGCGCGGTGGTGGCGGCAGGCGTGCTGCTGGCCGGGGTGCTGGGAGGCAGCTTCGCTGCGGGCGGGGCCTTCGACCCGCTGGCGCTCGTGTGCGCCCTGGTGCCAGGCGTGGCTGGGATCGTGTGCGCGGCCATCGGGGTGCCCGACAAGGCGCGCACCGAGGATTAGGCGGGGCCAGGACTCGGCGCGAGCACCGCAGAGGCTTCGCGTCCGGGGCCTTCATCTTGCGGCGCAGAGCCCATGAGCAGAGCTCGGCCTCCTCAGGATTTGAGGGCCAAAGGCTAGGAATCCTCCCCTTCGCCGCTGCCGAAGATCGACCATTCATCATGCTCGGGCTCGGGGCGGTTGCGGAAGCGGCGACGCGTCTTGAACTCCAGCACCACGCTCACCAGCACGCTGATGACGAGGCCGCCGCCGATGAGCACGGCGATGCCAGGCACGGTCTCGAACAGGAAGTGGTACAGCGCGGCGAAATCCATGGGCCTCCTTCGGCGGATAGGGGGCTGCACGCGCCGGAACAGGGCGCGCAACCCGTAGAAAGTATACTATCGCTTGCGATATACTGGAACGACTAATCACCTGACGGCGCCCCTTGCACCGCACGCCCGCTGCGGGCGCCCGCGGAGCCGCCGCGCGCCCGACGGCCACCTACCCCGAAGGAGAGCGCCCCATGCTGGATGCAAAGTTCGTACGCGAGAACGGCGACGCCGTAGCGGCCGCCATGGCCCACCGCAACGCCCCTTGGGACGCCAGCCGCTTCGCCCAGCTGGACGAGACGCGCCGTGTGGCCATCACGCGCGAGGAGGCGCTGCAGGCCGAGCGCAACGCCGCATCCAAGCAGATCGGGCAGATGATGGCCGCCGGCCAGCGCGAAGAGGCCGAGGTGGCCAAAGAGCGCGTGCGCGAGGTCAACGAGGAGCTGGAGACCATCGGCCGCGAGCGCGACGAGGCAGACAGCGCCCTGCGCGACCTGCTGCTGAGCGTGCCGAACCTGCCCGACGCCAGCGTGCCCGTGGGCGCCGACGAGGACGAGAACGTGGAGGTGCGCCGCTGGGGCACCCCGCGCGACTTCGGCGCCGACGGCTTCGATCCCAAGGCCCATTGGGACCTGGGCACCGACCTGGACATCATCGACTTCGAGCGCGGCGTGAAGCTGGCCGCCAGCCGCTTCTACCTGCTGGGCGGCGCGGGCGCCCGCCTGGAGCGCGCGCTCATCAACTTCATGGTGGACACCCACACGAGCCGCGGCTACAAGGAATGGTGGTGCCCGGTCATGGCCAACGCCACCACGCTGACCGGCACGGGCCAGCTGCCCAAGTTCGAGGACGACCTGTTCCACACCCGCGAGGGGCTGTACCTCATCCCCACCGCCGAGGTGCAGCTGACCAACATCCACGCCGGCGAGGTGCTGGACGCCAGCCGCCTGCCGCTGCGCTACTGCGCCTTCACGCCGTGCTTCCGCGAGGAGGCGGGCAGCGCCGGGCGCGACACCCGCGGCATCATTCGCGTGCACCAGTTCTCCAAGGTGGAGATGGTCAAGATAACCACGCCCGAGCAGGGCTTCGACGAGCTGGAGGCCATGACGGCCGACGCCGAGAACATCCTGCAGAAGCTCGAGCTGCCCTACCGCGTCATCACGCTGTGCACCGGCGACCTGGGCTTCTCGGCCGCCAAGACCTACGACGTGGAGGTGTGGCTGCCAAGCTACGACAGCTACAAGGAGATATCGTCGTGCAGCTGCTGCACCGACTTCCAGGCTCGTCGCGCCAACATCAAGTACAAGGACCCGACCGCTTTCAAGGGCAGCCGCTTCGCCTACACCCTGAACGGCAGCGGCCTGGCCGTGGGCCGCACCATGGCCGCCATCCTGGAGAACTACCAGAACGCCGACGGCTCGGTGACCGTGCCCAAGGCGCTCGTGCCCTACATGGGCGGCCTCGAGGTGATAACCGCCGACGACCTGACGCCCCAGGCTTAAGGGCTGCGACGCGGCGCGTCAGGCCCTCCCGAGCATCCAATGCCCCGGAAACGGAAGAACATGGCAGATGGCCCGGTGGTCACCCGCAAGGTGGGTGCCGCCAAGCGCGCTGCCGATGCGGCCGATGGTGCAGTCGCGGAAGGGGCCGTGACGCCCGCTGCAAGCGCAGATGCCGCGGGCGTCGGCGCCGGGGCGACCCAGCCGCTCGCGCCTGCCGAGGGCGGCGCCGCTGCTGCCTCCCTGCCGCCGGAAGCGCCAGCCGAGGAGCTGGAGGTCATCGGCGCGGCGGCCGAGGTCGATGCGGAAGCCGAGCCGGAAGGGGGAGCGGCCCCGGCGCCAGCCCCTGCCCCCACCCGCAAGTCCGTCGCCGGGGCCCGGCGTGCGAGCGCTTCCGCGCCTGCCGCCGAGACTGACGCCGACGAGGAAGGAGATGCCAAGGGCGACGCCGCCCCTGCATCGGGCAAGAAGGGCAAGAAGCGCGCGTCGAAGCGGCGCGACCGTCGCCAGCGCCGCAAGGAGGTCAAGGCTGCCAAGCGCGCGCAGATGACCACCACCCAACGCATCCTGCGCGTGGTGCGCACTCTGCTCATAACCGTAGCGGTCATCGCTGTGATCGCCGTCGGCGCCGTGGCGGCGGGCATCTCGTACCACCGCTGGTACGCCTACGATGATGCGCTGGACATGCAGGGCACCTGGTACGTGTCGGGCACCGACACCCCCATAGAGATAACGGGCGACACCATTGTGCTCACCGACGACGTGTCGTACCGCTACCAGCTGGACCCGTCGAGCAAGACTATCACGTTCTCCTTCGGCGGGCTGAGCGGCCAGGGCCACTACCGCTTCTCGCTCGACCGGCAGTACCTGGTCATCTTCGACGGCACCTACTCGTGGGAGCAGTCGCTTTCCACCGACGTGTCGTGGCTGGTGCGCGCGCTGCTCGACTACGCGACGGAAAGCCCGAATGACCTGGCCCAGGGCGCCTTCTATAACGTCACGCTGTTCTCGCGCAGCTCGGCTGAGGACAGCTCGATAAGCGCAGAGGTGGTCACCACGCCCGAAGGCCCGCGCGTGGTGTGGTCGGCAGCCGACGCGGAAGGGTCCGGCGACGCAAGCAGCGCAGGCGACGTCGCGGGCGACGGCACCGCCGCTTCCGACGGCAGCGGCGACGCGGCCGGCGCAGGCGGCAGCTCCAACGCCACGAGCGACGTCGATTCCCTGCTGGGCAACTTGAGCGACCGATGACCCAGCCCCTTGCTGTCGAGGCGGTGACCGTGCAGGCCGACCGGCTGGTGCTCGAAGTGGCCCTGGCTCCCAGCACCCCGCGCTCCATGGACCCCCAGCTGGCTGCGCGCCTGGACGCGATGCGACCCAGCCTGAAGGCCCACGCCTGCGTGAACGGCGTCGGCCCCAGCTTCGGCCATGTGATGGACAGCACCTCCATCCCCCACGTGCTGGAGCACCTGATATTGGACGAACAGGTGCGCGCCAGCACCGCCCCTGCTACCGCCCCGTTCTCTGGCATTACCTTATGGCTGGACGAAGAGGCCGGGCGCGCCCATATTGAGGTAAGCTTTTATGATGATTTAACCGCGCTTGAGGCGGTGCAGACCGCCGCCGCGTGCTTGAATGACCTTCTGAGGAGGTAGCCTTTCATGCAAACGGCCCATATCGTCTTCGACGAGATAGGCGGCAAGAACGCCACGCGCGTAGCCAAGATGCGCTCCAGTAAGGTGCGCGACCTGTTCTCGGCCGCAGTGCGCCCCGACATCATATCGCTGTCGGGCGGCATGCCCGACGTGTCGCTGCTGCCCGCCGCGTCCATACGCAAGGCCACCCGCAAGGCGCTCGACGACGATGCCGAGCGGGCCGTGGCGCTGCAGTACGGCTCCACCCCCGGCCACGTGGCCACGCGCCAGGTGGTGTGCGACCTCATGCGCGACCTGGGCGTGCGCTGCAAGCCCGACGACGTGCTGCTCACCTCGGGCGCCCAGGAAGCGCTCGACCTCATAGCCAAATGCTTCATCGACCCCGGCGACATCATCCTGGCCGAAGGCCCCACCTACTTGGGCGCGCTGCAGGCGTTCTCGGCCTATGAGCCCGATGTGCGCTGCATCGACTTCGACGACGACGGCATGCGCATGGACCTGCTCGAAGCCGAGCTCGAGCGCATCGGCAAGGGCAACCCGCGGCTGAAGCTCTGCTACGTCATACCCAACTTCCAGAACCCCGGCGGCGTGACCATGGCGCCCGAGCGCCGCAAGCGCCTGCTGGAGCTGTCGCGCGAGTACGGCTTCCTGGTGGTG
Organism: uncultured Eggerthellaceae bacterium; assembly: GCA_910588095.1. GTDB lineage: Bacteria > Actinomycetota > Coriobacteriia > Coriobacteriales > Eggerthellaceae > D16-63. The sequence goes on along the minus strand of CAJUQH010000003.1, from coordinate 114,127 downwards.
GAGGACGACCCCTACGGCCGCCTGCGCTACGATGGCGGCCACATGATACCGCTGAAGGTGCTGGACGACAGGGTCATCTACCTGGGCACCATGTCCAAGATATTCGCCCCCGGCCTGCGCGTGGGCTGGATGGTGGCGCCGGCAGACGTGCTGAGCCGCGTGAACCTGGTGAAGCAGGGTGCCGACCTGTGCGGCAGCTCGCTCGACCAAGCCGTGGTGCGCCACTACTTCACCGACACGCCATGGGAGCGCACGTTGCAGAAGTTCATCAAGACCTACCGCGTGCGCCGCGACGCCATGCTAGCCGCGCTGGACGAGTTCTTCCCGCCCGAGGCCCGCTGGACGCGGCCCGAAGGCGGCTTCTTCGTGTGGGTGACGCTGCCCGAGTACGTGGACACCGACTCCATGCTGGGCGCGGCGCTCGAAGCGGGCGTAACCTACGTGCCGGGCAACTCGTTCTTCCCCGACGGCGTGACCGGGCGCAACTCCATGCGCATCAACTTCAGCTACGAGAGCCCCGAGAACATAACCGAGGCCATCCGTCGCCTGGCCGGCGTCATCGACGAGCGCCTGGAGCTGTACCGCGCGTTCATCAAGGCGGGCGCCATCAAGGTGGACCCCGAGACGCGCGCGGCCATCGAGTCGTACAAGGAACGGGTCGAGAAGGCCGACGCGGGCACGGCGGAGGAAGCGAGCTAGGGCAAGTTGCGAAAGGGGCCCGCGCAGGGCGCCTTCCTACTTATATATGAGAAGGCATGAGAGGCCTTGAAGGGAGCGTGCAGGATGTCATTGAAGGTTGCAGTGCTGATGGGCGGCCAGTCCTTCGAGCGCGAGGTGTCGCTCGAAAGCGGCAAGCGCGTGTGCGCCGCGCTGGAGGAAGCAGGCTACAAGGTGGTGGCGCTCGACACCAACGACGCGCTGGTGCCCACGCTGCGCAGCGAGAAGCCGCAGGTGGTGTACAACGCGCTGCACGGCAAGCACGGCGAGGACGGCACCATCCAGAGCCTGCTGGAGTTTTTGGGCATACCCTTCGTGGGGTCGCCGGCCCATATGTGCCACCGCGCTTGGAACAAGGACTCGCTGCACTCCTCGCTGGAGAAGTACCGCGACATAACCGGCGAGGCCGGCATAGCCAGCTGGCCCCAGGGCGTCTACATCGCGCGCGACGCATTCAAGGACATGGGCGCGGCCATGGCGCTGGACATGGTGCCAGAGCGCATCATCGGAGGCTACCCGGTGTGCGTGAAGCCCGCCCACGGCGGCAGCGCCCTGGGCATCCACCGCGTTGACGACCAGGAGCAGCTGGGCGAGGCCGTGCTCGACGCGCTGTCCTACGACGACGCCGTGAACATCGAGCAATGGATAGAGGGCGTGGAGCTTTCGGTTTCCATCCTGGGCACCGGGTGGGACGCCCACGCGCTGCCCCCGGTCGAGATCGTGGCCCGCGAAGGCTTCTTTGACGCCGAGGCTCGCATGGCTGAAGGCCGCGTGGACTTCTTCTGCCCCGTGCGCCTGGCCAGCCTCTCGCCTGACGAGGCCGATGCCCAGGCCATGCGCGCTGAGATAGAGCGCGCGGCGCTTGAGGTATACCACGCTTACGGCGTGCGCGACTTCGGCCGCGTGGACATGATATGGGACGGCGGCAGCGCTCGCTGCTTCGAGGTGGACGTAAGCCCGGGCATGACCAACCGCTCGCTGTTCCCCATGGCATGCGAAGCTGCCGGCATCACGCTGCCAGCGCTCATGGACACGCTGGTGCAGCACGCTTACGAGCGCGGAGTGTCGTTCTAGCGAAGGGAACGGCCCTTGGGCGGCGCCTTGCGGGGCTTGATTGCGGCACGGTGACGAAACAGCAACCACCGCCCTGCCGACCGAGCGCACCGCAGGACGTTCCCTATAATGGGCCAATCAGGTCAACCCCTAGAAGATTTAAGGAGTTAATCATGGCAAGGTTCGGATACTTCATCTTGGGCGGCATCGTCGGTGCGATCGGCGCCCTGTTCATGGCCCCTCGCTCTGGCGAGGAGACCCGCGCCATCGTGGCCGACAAGGCCACCAGCATCGCAAGCGACGCTCAGAGCTGGGGCAACCAGGCTCTGAAGGAAGGCCAGGAGTTCGCTCAGCAGGCCACCGAGAAGGGCCAGGAGCTGGCAAGCGGGGCCGTGGCCAAGGGCCAAGAGGTCATCAAGAACGTGCAGGACGCCGCCAGCAACGTGATGCCCGCAGTGAGCGAAAAGAGCGACGAGCTGCGCGAGAAGATCGACGCTGCCCGCGACCGCATCGCAGCCCAGGTTAGCAAGAACGCTGATGAGGCCGCCAAGAAGGCCGATGAGGTCATCCCTGCTGCCACCGACAAGGCCGAGGACGCTGTCAAGGAGGCCGGCAACAAGGCTTCCGACGCTGTCGACGGCACCAAGAAGGCTGTCGAGGATCTGGCAGCCGCCACCAAGCACGGCAAGTAGCCGCTCCGCCTTTTCGCTCTGACGTTTTCAGTGCCCGCCATGGATTCGCGCCTGTTGAACACGCACGACCTGGCGGGCACTCGTGTGTACCGGCGCTGCCCGCGCAAGGCCGAGCCCGAAGCATTGAAGAAGCTGGGCAAGGTGCACGGGTGCGTGTTCCACCCTACCGAGGCCCGCTGCGTGGGGCTGCTGGTGAAGCGCCCCGATGCCGCCCTCATGTTCAAGCGCGGCGATGCGTTCGCAGCGCTAGCTGGCTGCACTTGGGTCGAGGGCGGCGTGGTGGTAGGCGACGACGATGCCGGCACCGGCAGGGGCGCCGAGAAGGCCCTAGGCGTGAGCCTGGACGACTGCGTGCTATGGGCTGGCATGCCCCTGATGGCAGAAGATGGCACGGTGCTGGGCACGGTGGGCTCGGTGAGCTTCGATGCACGCACTGGGGCCGTGGTCGAGGTGCAGGCATCGCAAGGCGCCACCGCCAACGCGCTGCTGGGCCGTCGTGTGGTTTCTGCAGAGAGCATCTTAGGATTCCGTAAGATTCCGTTGGAGGGCTTTCCTGGTGCTATCCTGATAAAAGGCGATGCGGAAAGCGCCCTTTCGGGCGGTGCCGCCGAAGCTGCGGGCAAGGCCACGGCCGTCGTGACCAGCAAGGCCAAACGCGCCGCAGCGACCGCCGCCCCCAAAGCCCAGAAGGCCGCTGATGCGGCCGGTGCCGCAGCCAGCAAGGCCGCGTTCGCCACCGGGCGCCAGCTGGGACGCGCAACCGGCATGTTCGCCGCCTTCAAGGAAGAGTACGACAAAGCACGGAACGGCGATGACGAAGACTAATCCTACCACGACCAGCCCTGCCACCGCAGGAGCCGAATTCCAACCTGCCCCCCGGGCCCAAGGCGCGCCCATCGAGGATGCCAAGCACCAAATCGCCGACGACCTGCGCGCCGATGCCCGCAAGCTGAAGGCCGATGCAACCCGCGAGACCACGGTGCGCGGCCACGCCATGCCCATGGCCGACGTGCTGAAGTTCGGCGGCCTGATAGCCTTCTTCGCCGTGATGATAATAGCCGTGGTGCTGCTGTGGCCCCTCATCGGCGAGCTGTTCTCGGAAGGCGGGCTCGAGCGCGTGACGCGCGATGTGCGCGAGGCCGGGCCAGCCGGGTTCCTCATCCTGCTGGCAGTGCAGTTCCTCCAGATAGTGGTGGCGTTCATCCCTGGCGAGGTAGTGCAGGTAGCCGCCGGCATGATATACGGCCCTTGGGTGGGGGCGCTCATCATCTTCATCGGATGCGTGATATCCAGCGCGTTCATCTTCGTGCTGGTGCACAAGCTGGGCATGCCCTTCGTGCAGGCCATGGTACCCGAGGGCGCCCTGCAGAAATTCCGCGCCTTCGAGCGCACGGGCAAGCTGAACATGCTGGTGTTCGTGCTGTTCCTGATACCCGGGCTGCCCAAGGACGTGTTCACTTACCTGGTGCCCCTTACCGACATGAAGCTGCCCACGTTCGTGCTGCTGAGCAACCTGGCACGCCTGCCGGGCATCGCGCTTTCGACCTACGCCGCATCGGGGCTAGCCACGGGCGACTACGCGGAGAGCATCGCCATCTTCGCCGTGACCGCGCTCATAGCCGTGGTGGCGCTGCTGGTGTACGGGCGCGTCGCCAAGCGCATGGACGCGAAGAACAACGCTGAATAGCGCCTCGCAGAGCGGAAGCGCTGCATCCCACTAGCGGCCTATCGTCATTCCGAGCGAAGCCGCTGCGAGCGCCGCAGTCGAGGGATCCAATATCAGGGGCGGAAGCGTCCAGCTTTCGCGACACCTTATCTCAGGCGCGCCACCAGCCATGGGTGCTCGGGCTCTCGCGAGCGCGGCGGCTCAGGCAAGAGCTCGGCCTCCTCGCTTGAACCCTTCTCAGGGCGTGCGCCCTTCGAAGGGACGCTCGCTTAGGCATTTATATGCGGAAGGCCCTGCCGTAAGCAGGGCCTTCCTCTGTTTTGCTGCGCGAGTCGGCCTCGACCCTTCCCTTCCCCACCGCTTGGACGATGGTCGTCGTTTGAACTAGCACCATGATGAATAGGGACGATGAATAGGGGACGTGCACTATTCATCATGCTACAAGCAAAAGCAGGGCGCTACTCCGCGGGTGTCGCTCGCAGGATTGCCGCCGCGATAACCATCCGAATACGCAATGCAGAATTGCTCGGCATTGTCCCGAAGGGCCGAACGCAGCCACCAACGGCTTGCGGACCCGTTGTAGGTCTTGACGGCCTTGGCATTCGCCTCGGAGCCACCGTTGCCCGCATAAGCTTGATACTGGAAAGGGATATAGCCATCAACCGGTATGCCTTCGGAGTCGTTATAGTAAGTGAATGTCGTGCCGAACACCTCATACATCGATGGCAGCCAAATAGTCTCATCGGAGGTTTTCTGCAAGTAACTACCCGTTGCATCTCCATAGAGCTGCTGGAACTTGTCTACACCCACGACGGCAGCCCGCACTTCTTCGGGCAGATAGCCCCAAAAGATAGAGCGCAAAGCATCGTTCATGGCCGAAGATGCCCAGCCGTCTGACTTAGAGCCAGCTGGGTTCATCTGGCACGGGAACTCGCCTCCACCAGCTGCGCTGCTTCTTATGCCAGAGTGAGCATAGATGTCTTTGGTCTGGAACGTGAGGCCCGCCTTGCCACCTGAGGTCTTGGTGTCTTGGCAGATGCCGAGCAGCTGCACATCGAGGTAGCGGCCATCGACCTTCAAGTGGAAGGTGCCCGTGCCAACAAGGGAGCTGTAGAGCTTGTAGTGCTCGGACTGGGCCGGGTCGCTTGCGTGAGCTGACAGGTCATCGGCTGCGGCCTTGATGTCGTTGAGGCAGTGGTATCCTGTGCGGCCCAAGCCCTCGTCCCTGTTCTCGAACCAGAAGGGCTCCCCCCAATCAGACGGGATGGCATCCGCTGCAAAGCAATAGCTGATGTTCGCGATGGAGGCGGAGGTGCCCTCGCTAAGAGTTGAGAGCTTATCATAGTCGAGGACAGCCCCTGCCTCCTGAAGGTTCAAGCGATAGCCCAGGCTCAAGGACTTCCCTGCCGGTATGGAGAAGTCAGCTGATGCGAACTCCTTCTCGAGCAATATGTCGTCGAGGGCGAAGCTCGCTGCCCCTTCGGGCTTCTCCGACTTGCGGCCTGGGTCCTTGAGGTCGCCTTCGCTCGGCGCCTTCTCCACCGGGTACACGCTGAACAGCATGTCCACCGTGGTCGACACCGGCTTGCCGTCCTTGCTCTTGATGAGGTCGGTGGCGCCCAGGCTCGTCGTGCCGTTGCCGCGCACCGGCTCGGACTCGAGGCCCACTATGCGAAGGTCCACCTCGGACAGGCTTTGCACCTTGCTCTGGCCGAAGGCGCCCGAGGCCAAGCCCTCGCGTGACTCGTTTCCTTGCGTGACCACATCGGCATAGAACGTGACCGAGCTTGGCACGTCAACGCTGATGACGGAGGTCCAGCGAGCTGTGAGCTCTACCCGCCCGTCTTCTCCTGCGTAGTCTGGAAGCTTGGAGGCATCCACGTACCACTTGCCGTCCTCGCCCTCGTAGACGAGAGAGCTCAGGTTCCCATGCGTCCCGCTCGCATCGGGGATGGTCCACCCTTGGAAGACATACCCTGGGCGCTTGGGGTCTTCTATCTCGACATGATGCCCGTTCTCTATCTGCTCCCCTGTTATCGTCTGCTCGGGCTTGTCGACGCCTGGGTAGTCCTCGTCGCCGGGTTCAGAATCAACGTCGAAGCCAAGGTCGCAGTCGGCGAACCTCCAACATGCGTAGTAGACCTTATCTTCGTAAATGGGCTTTGTCCGCTCCCGGTCGCCGTAGACCATATCAGCCATATCGTGAGACGATGACCAGCCCAAGAACTCACAGCCAGCACGCTCTACTTGCGGAGCAATCGTCGTGCGGCCATACTCCACTTCATCTACCTGGCTCTCACCTTCTGCGTAACCTGCATCCCATGCAACAGTATGCCGTTCGCGTGCCCCATCTACGGAAACGTAAAGCACTCCCTCTAAGGGAATGAGCGTGCTGGACTCTACGAGAGGCGATAATTCCGTGGGAGATGGTCCGACCTCCACTTTGGTCACACCTGTGCGGTTTTCATTGAGACCCCACCTGTTCAGCTCTGTTTGCTTGCTATGAGCCGTCCAAAATGCCCCCTGGTAGAATCGATAGTAGGTAACTGAGTTGGAAAGGCCAACCCATTCATCGGGAGTCACGTTCTGAACTCGATCACCTAAGGTCGTATGGGTGTTGTATCGGATATCCGTCGGCCAGCATAAGTTGACCCCATCATTCTCATAAAGGTTTTTTGCAGTATATGCTTCCCCAGATTCCATAGTTGCTTCTGGGGTTATCAGATCCTCCACGCTGAAGCCTAGCGCCTTCCACGGCGCGCCATCACCATCTTCAGGAACGCTGACCACAATGGTCGAAGGGCTGGCTTCAGGAAGGTCATCATCTGCTGAAGACAAGGCGACCATAGCGGTGAGCTGGGCGTTAGCTTCGCTAGCATGGCCTTCGTTAGATCCTTCGGCTCCGGTAGCTTCACCGCTTTCACCCAAGATGACGGATGCGGCAGGCAGGCTCACGGTTGGTATCGCATGGAAGATGTCAGGGCTGATGGAGGTGACCGACGCAGGCGCGTTGATGGTCGCGAGCTTCGCACAAGCCTCAAGGGCGCCGGCAGCGATGGTGGTGCAGCCCTCGCGGATGGTTATCTCGGTTGCGCCTGCGGGCACGCGCAGCAGGGTCGTGAGCGAGGCGTCGTATAGAAGACCATTCTCCGAGGCGAATGCTGCGCCGTCCGCATCGGCTGCTATGGCATCGACGCCTGCGCAATGCGAGAACGCAGACGGAGGAGCTGCCTTCGCGGCCGCTGGTATGCGGACGGCGCCCTGCTTGCCCTCGGGAATGAGCAAGAGGCGGGTCTTGTCGGCGCTGTAGAGCGCGCCGTCGTGTGAGGAATAGGTTGGGTTGCCTTCGGCAACGGAGACGTTGGCCACGTCGCTCGAGCGGAACGCGCGGTCGTCCACGTCGCTCACGCTCGCAGGCAAGGTGAGGTCCGTCACACCTGAGAGGTAGAAGGCGTAGGGGGCTATGGAGGCGAGGGTATAGTCGACGCCCTCGTAGGTGACGGATTCAGGGAGGATGAGGCTGGCGACGCCAGCTTCGCTGGCGTGGCTTTCATCGGATCCTTCGGCTTCGGCAGCTTCGCTGCCTCCGCTCAGGATGACGGAAGGCGAGGCCCCGACAAGCTCGATGGTCGATTCGCCCGTGACGGCGAAGGTGAGGCCGCCGACGGTGAAGGAGCCGATGACAGGCTCGCCATCGAGGGCCACGTCAGCGTTGACGAAGGCGGCGGGCTTGCCCGCAAGGGCAGAGGCCAGGGTTTGCGATCTTTGGCCGGACCCTTCGACCGCGGGGCCTTCGGCCCCTTCGCTCAGAGTGACGGAGGATGCGCCTTCCGCATCAGCGTCTGCACCGCCTTCCGCAGCTTCTTCAGAGGTTGAAAGATCATCCGAACCAGCACCTGATTCGGATTGGCTTAGAGGACTACCCCCCCCACGCCTTCTGCCACGGCATCAGCGGGCAGCAGGCCCCATGCCAAGACGACAGACAGGATGATGCCCATGCAGGGCTTGAACGATGATGATAGAACCTTCCCGAGTTCCATGGTGAGTGTTCCCTTTCCCGAAGGAGCACGTCGTATTCTGTTGCGCAGCTTGCATGGATCGCCTGGGGGTGTTCTCGTCCCCGCTGCGCGGTGCATTGCTCAGCCCCGCAAGATACACGCGATTCTGAAAACTGTCAAACGCGCACAGCCGCTTGGGCAGCCTCGCAGCACAAGCCACACCAGGAAGAACTACCGCTCTACCTTGGACTTCTCGATAAGTTGAAACGTTTTACTTTTTTCGGTAAAGGCCCGCGACGAAACGCACGTCACAAGCGACCCGGCCCGCGGCAGCCGACCCAAAAAGAAAGGCCACTGCCCCGCGGCTCGCACTAGCAATCGCTGAACATGGCGGTCGTAAGATAGCGCTCGCCGGTGTCGGGCAGCAGCACCACGATGGTCTTGCCGGCGTTCTCGGGGCGCTGGGCCACCTGGGCAGCTGCTACCACCGCCGCGCCGGACGATATGCCCACCAGCAGCCCGTCATGGGCTGCCAGCTCGCGCCCAGCAGCGAACGCGTCCTCGTCGCTCACAGCTATGACCTCGTCGTATATGCCCTCATCCAGCGTCTCGGGCACGAACCCCGCGCCGATGCCCTGGATGCCATGCTTGCCAGCGCGCCCTTGGGAGAGCACGGGCGAGCCGGCCGGCTCCACCGCCACCACCTGCACATCGGGCCGCTGCTCTTTGAGGTAGCGCCCCACGCCGCTTATGGTGCCGCCGGTGCCGACGCCCGCCACGAAGATGTCCACCCGCCCGTCAGTGCCGTCCCATATCTCAGGGCCGGTGGTGCGGTAGTGGGCTTCGGGGTTGGCAGGGTTCGTGAACTGCGAAGGGATGAACGAGTTGGGGGTCTGGGCCGCCAGCTGCTCGGCTCGGTCGATCGCACCCTGCATGCCCAGCGCGCCGTCGGTGAGCACCAGCTCGGCGCCGTAGGCAGCCATGAGCCGCCGGCGCTCGACGGACATGGTGTCGGGCATGCAGATGACCAGGCGATTGCCGCGCACGGCCGCCAGCATGGCAAGGCCGATGCCGGTGTTGCCCGACGTGGGCTCGATGATGACCGTGTCGGCATCGATCTTGCCTTCCTCCACCGCCGCATCGAGCATGGCGCGCGCCACGCGGTCCTTCACCGACCCGCCGGGGTTGAACGATTCTACCTTGCCTAGCAGCGTAGCTGGCAGGTTGTGAGCCTGCTCGTAGTGCGTCAGCTCCACCAGGGGCGTATGGCCGATAAGCTCTGTGACGTTCTTGAAAATCACGCCAACCTCTCTCTCGATATCAGGCTGCCGTCAGCGCGGACGGAACCTACTGCTCCTCGGGCTCGTCGCCGAAGCGCGTGAACACGCGACGCCGCTCGGCGCCGATGGTGGTCAGGTTGTTGTGGCCCGGCAGCACCGCCGTGTCGTCGGGCAGCGCAGCCAGCTTCTTGATGGAAGCCGCCATCTCGGCCAGCGACCCACCCTCGAAGTCGGTGCGACCCACCGTGCCCTCGAACAACGTGTCGCCCGACACCAGCACGGGCAGGCCGTCGGCGTGGTTGCCGAACGGTGGCACGATGAACAGGCAGATGGACCCCTTGGAGTGGCCCGGCGTGCTGATGACCTTCCACTCCATGCCGCCCACCTTCACGATGTCGCCGTTGCCCACGGTGCGGTCGACCGAGCACGGCACCGCCTTGCGCGCCAGGCCCTTCTCGGGCGGCTCCTCGATGTAAGGGGCGTCAGCCGCGCTGGCCACCACCGGAGCGCCCGTAGCCTCGCGCAGCGCAGCAGCGGCGCCGAAGTGGTCCCAGTGCCCATGGGTGACCACGATGGCATCGGGCACGGCGCCATCCAGCACCTCGAGTATCTTGTCGACGTCGCAGGAAGGGTCGACCACCATGGTGCCCTGCCCGTCGGATATGAGGTAGGTGTTGTTCTGGATAGGGCCCAGCACCAGGTACCTCACATCGACGCACAGGCCCTGCACCTCGAACAGATCGGTCTTCATAGGGTTCCTTTCGCTCGGGAAGCCACAGAGGCGCGCCCGCAGGCGCCGCGCTCACTTGGCGTGTATCTTCTGGGTGGGGTCGGCACGGCGCGCTTCGAACACCCCTTCCACCTCGGACAGATGCTTGAGGGTACGCTCGATGAGCGACAGGTCGGATATCTGGAACAGGTAGCGCATGTCCACCACGCCGTCGCGGTGGCTGTTGGTCTGGCACGACAGCACGTTGGCGCCCGCCTCGGATATGACGCGGGTCACGTCGAGCAGCAGGTTCAAGCGGTCGATGGCCTCGATGGTTATCTCCACCTTGTAGGACTGCTCGGCGCTGGGGCTGCCCTCCCACTCCACGTCGATGATGCGCTCAGGCTCGCGCTTGAGGTCCACCGCGTTGGGGCAGTCGGCCCGATGCACCGACACGCCGCGTCCACGGGTGACGAAGCCTAGTATCTCGTCGCCTGGCACGGGGTTGCAGCAGCGCGACAGGCGCACGAGCACGTCGTCGATGCCCTTCACCACCACGCCGTTGCTGGCGTGGGTCTCGTGCTTCTTCGGGCGGTTCACGCTGGTCACCATGGGCGGCATGATGCCCGTGGAAGACGCGGAAGCCCCCAGCGCGGGCTTCGCCGCTTCCTCATTGCCCTTGTCCACCAGCACCTTGAGCAGGCGGTTCGCCACGGTCTGCGCGCTCTCGCGCCCCGTGCCCAGCTGCACGTACATGTCGTCGGGGTCGTTGAACCCGAGCGCAGCCGCCACTTCCTTTATAGCGCGCATCGACTGAGCGCTCGATATGCCCAGCCCATGCTTGCGCATCTCGCGGCCCAAGCGGTCGCGTCCTATCTGCATGTCGTCCGAGCGGCTGGCCTTGCTGAAGTAGCTGCGTATCTTCGACCGCGCCGACGACGTGCGCACCATGTTGAGCCAGTCGCGCGAGGGGCTGGCGCTCTTCTGGGTGAGTATCTCCACGCGGTCGCCCACCTGCAGCTGGTAGCTCAGCGGCACGATGGAGCCGTTCACCTTGGCGCCAACGCAGTGGTTGCCCACCTCGGTGTGGATGGCGTAGGCGAAGTCCACCGGCGTGGCGCCCGCCCGCAGGCTCTTCACCTCGCCTTGGGGCGTGAACACGAACACCTCGTCGTTGTCGAGGTCCATCTTGAGCGACTTCAGGAACTCGCGAGAATCCTCGTTCTCGTCCTGCCAGTCCACCATCTCGCGCAACCACGCCAGCTGCTGCTCGAGTGCATCGGGGTTGGCGCGCGAGCCCGACCCCTTCTCTTTGTAGCGCCAGTGCGCCGCCACGCCGTACTCGCTCATGCGGTGCATGTCCTCGGTGCGTATCTGCACCTCGAGCGGCCGGCCCGCCGGCCCCATGACCGTGGTGTGCAGGCTCTGGTACATGTTGAACTTGGGCATGGCTATGTAGTCTTTGAAGCGCCCGGGCATGGGGTGCCACAGGGTGTGCACGGCGCCCAGCGCCGAGTAGCAGTCCTTCACCGACTTCACGATGACGCGCACGGCTATGAGGTCGTATATCTCCGAGAAGCCCTTGCCCTTCTTCGTCATCTTCTGGTAGATGGAGTACAGGTGCTTCGGGCGGCCCATTATCTGGGCGTCGATGCCCACCTTGCCCATTTCGTCGGAGATGATGGCGATGACGTTCTCGAGGTACGTCTCGCGCTCGGAGCGCGACTCGGTCACCATACGGCTGACCTGCTTGTACTTGTTGGGCTCCAGGTAGTAGAACGCCAGGTCCTCCAGCTCCCACTTGATGGAGTTGATGCCCAGGCGGTGCGCGATGGGCGCATAGATCTCCAGCGTCTCGCGGGCCTTGAATATGCGGCGGTCCTCGCGCAGGGCGCCCAGCGTGCGCATGTTGTGCAGCCGGTCGGCCAGCTTGATGACGATGACGCGGATGTCCTTGCTCATGGCCACGAGCATCTTGCGGATGGTGGCCGCTTGCTCGTCGGACAGGCTCTCCACCTCGATGCGGGTTATCTTGGTGACGCCCTCGACCAGGCTGCGCACCTGGTCGTTGAACTCGGCTTCCACCTCTTCGGCGGTCACCGGCGTGTCCTCCACGGTGTCGTGAAGCAGCGCGGCGCAGATGGTCTCGGCGTCCATGCGCAGGTCGGCCAAGATGATGGCCACCTCCACCGGATGCAGGATGAACGGCTCGCCCGACTTGCGCGCCTGGCCTTGGTGGGCCTCGCGCGCGAACTCGAAGGCGCGGGCGATCATGGCCTCGTCCTCGGGCGGCAGGTAGGCAGCCGTGAGCTCCTGCAGCACGGCAAAGCGCGATTCGGGCGTTACGAGCCCGGCGCTGCTATGGGTGTTCGCTAGTTCCTTCACGGTCTATTCCCCCCGCTCATGCGGCGTGATAGGATGCGCCACGCGCACGGTCAGCGACGGCAGGCTGCTGCCCAGCGCCCAGTCGCGGAAGGCAACGAACACGTCGTGCTCGTCGAGCCCTTCGCGATAGCGCACCGAATCGACGAGGTCCACCTTGCCAGCGTCCTCGTTGACGCGCACGAGCAGCGTCTGCGCACCGCCCTCATATGATACACGGGTTTCGATGAGCCCCAGCTCACGGAACACCGACACGCCGCAGGTGGCGGCGGACGCGCTCACGGCGCGGAACGCCTGGGAGGCGGCGGCAGCCAGCTCGTCGGGCGTGACGCGGAAGTACCCGCTGCCCGCCTCGCGCTGCAGGGCGCGCAAGCGGCGGTACACCTGGGCCATCACGTCGCGGGCCGGGGTGAGGTCGGCCAGGATGCCCTCATTGAGCGCCACGTCGGCCTGGCCGTAGAGCAGGTGCACCCACGCGTCGCGGCCGTCTCGGCCAGCGCGGCCGGCCATCTGGTTGAACTCCACCTCGTTGAACGGCAGGTGGTACAGCGCCACGTGGCGGATGTTGGGTATGTCGATGCCCTCGCCGAAGGCCGAGGTGGCCACGAGCACCAGCAGGTCGTCGTTGCGGAACATGGACTCGATGCGGGTGCGCTCGGCGCGGGTGAGGTCGGCGTTGTAGAAGCCGATCATGAGCGCGAGGCCCGGCACGCGGGCGCGCAGATGGCGCGCAAGGGCCACCGACTGCTCGCGGGAGTTCACGTAGATGACGGTCTTCTGACCGCTGGCCACCAGGTGAGCCAGGTAGTCCTCGCGGTTGCGCAGGTTGCGGTGGTCGCACACGTGCAGGTTGTCGCGGGCGGCGTCGTCCACCACGCTGCTGCCCAGAGGCAGCGTCTCACGAATGTCGCAGGCCACCTCGTCGGGCGCGGTGGCGGTCACCGCCAGCACCACCGGGTCGCCCAGGCGGCGCGCCACGTCGCCCAGCTCGCGATAGGCCAGGCGCTGGCCCGCCTTCGCCAGGCCGATGTGATGCGCCTCGTCCACCACCATGAAGCCGATGCGGCCGGTCTGGGCCAGGCGCTCGGCGTGGAAGCTCAGGAACTCCGGTGTGGTGAGCACGATGTCCACCGTGCCCTGGGCCAAGCCCTCGTAGGCAGCGGCGCGCTCGTCAGGCGAGCTTTCGCCCGTGAGCACCGCGCAGGCAAGCCCGAAGCGCTCGAAGGCGCAGGTGAGGTGGAAGGCCTGATCGGCTATGAGGGCGCGCAGCGGGTACACGAACAAGCTGGCCTGCCCCTTCGCCAGGGCCAAATGGGCAGCGAAGGTCTGGAAGATGAGCGACTTGCCGCGCCCCGTGGCCATGACGGCCAGCACCGATTCGCCCGCATGGAGCTTGTCCAGCACGGCCCGCTGCGAGGCATGGGGGCTTGCGCTGCCTATGAGCGCGCCGATGATAGCCTGCTCGAGCTGGGCTGGGTTGGCCTGGGCCACCGACTGCCAGTAGGCGCGGTTGGACGCACGCAGCTCGTCGGGCGTCGGGGGCGCGGCGGCGCTTTCGGCGGAGGCGCCCCCCGCCGGGCTGGCCACGGGGGCTTCCGCAGCCTGGGCTGCCGGGCCCGGCTGGCTCGTCTGGCTAGACGGGCCGGCCTGCTCGCCTTCCGCGCTCTCAGGGCCGCCCTCGCCAGCGCCATGGGCATCGAACAGCCCGCTGCAGAACCGGCACGCCTCGGGGTCGAGGCACGCGGTGAGCGCCTGGCACACCCGAGCGGGCTCAAGGCTCTTGAGCATGGCCTTCACCGAGCGGCGACCGCGCCACTCATCCACCTGCACGGTGAACGCAGCGTCCACCACGCTGTCGTTGGCCAGCAGCGCCTCGATGGTGCCGCAATGGAACATGATGGCGTTGATGCTTGCGCGCCCGTTGGAGAGCAGGCACGAGAAGTGGTTCTTGTCGGCCCCTACGGCGCGGCAGTTCTGCAGCACCACGTTGCGGGTAAGCAGCACCGGGTCGGGGTTCTCCTGGCCGAAGGGCGCCAATCGCTCCAGGCAGGCCACGGCATCGAGCGTCAGCTCGTCGATGGACACCTCGGCATCGACCGACCGCTGCGGGCGGAAGGCGTCGGCCGGCAGCTCGTCCATGTAGGCGCACAGGCGCTCGCGGAAGGCGTCCAGGTTGGCCGTGGGCAGCGTGACGCCCACGGCGGCCTCGTGGCCTCCGAAGCGCGTGAGCAGGCTCGCGCATGACTCCACGGCGCGGAACAGGTTGACGTCGCCCACGCTGCGCCCGCTGCCGCGGGCCTCGTCGCCTTCGATGGTGAACAGCAGCGCCGGCACGCCATAGGTGCCCACCAAGCGGCTGGCCACGATGCCCTTCACGCCCTCATGCCAGCCTTCGCCAGCCACCACGATGGCGCGCTCGCCCTGATAGGAACCCTCGGCCTGCTCGGATGCGATGGCCGACAGCTCGGCTTCGCGGGCGCGGCGCTGGTCGTTCACAGCCTCCAGCTGCGAGGCCAAGGCGCACGCCTCGTCGAAGCTGTCGCACATGAGCAAATCGAGCGCCAGCTGCGCGTCGCCCATGCGGCCAGCGGCGTTGAGCCGCGGGATGAGCGAGAAGCTCAGCGAAGTGGAGGTGAGCGGCTTGTCAGCCACCCCGCATGCGCCGATGAGCGCGGCGATGCACGGGCGCGGCTCGGCATTCATGCGGCGCAGGCCGTCGGCCACTAGCGCGCGGTTCTCGCCGCGCATGGGCATGAGGTCGGCCACCGTGCCCAGCGTGGCGAAGTCGGTATAGCTGCGCCACAGGTGCGGGAAGCCGCGTCGGGCCCCTAGCATCTGCACGAGCTTCAGCGCCACGCCCACGCCGGCCAGAATCTCGCTCGGGCAGCCGTCGCCCAACTTCGGGTCGGCCACGGGTATGCCCTCGGGCACCAGCTCCGATGCCTCGTGATGGTCGGTCACGGCCACGGGCGTGCCATCGGCCACGATGGCGGCCACCTCGTGCTTGTTCGCTATGCCGCAGTCCACGGTGACGATGAGGTCGGGCTCGTGCTGCTTCGCACGCTCGTAGGCGGCGGCCGTCACGCCATAGCCTTCCTCGAAGCGCCGCGGGATGAACGGCATGGCGCAGCACCCGAGCGCCCGCAGCCCGCGGGTGAGCACCGTGGTGGCCGATATGCCATCAAGGTCGAAGTCGCCGAACACCAGCACGCGCTTGTGGTCGAGCACCGCCTGCTCCAGCGCATCCGCCACATCGGAAAGGCCCGGGATGCTGTAAGGATCCAGCCAGTCACGGTCGAGCGACGGGGTGAGGAACGCCATGGCTTGCTGCGGCGTGTCGATGCCGCGGGCCACTAGGGTGCGAGCGATGAACCGGGGAAGCGCGCAGGCTTCCATGAGCTGCACGACCGCCGCATCGTCGGCGGGCAGCACGTTGAATTGCGCTGTCATAGGGCGGGCAACCTTACTTAAATTGTGTCTCTTCTTGGGTCCTATTCTAGCATCTTCGCAGGCAGAGCGCGAGTTTTGCAACCAATCGGAAAGCTTGAGCGGGCCTGAGGAACCGCAAGTCGGGCGTGAGCGGCAAGAGGCTGGCCGAAAAAGGAAAGGGCCCACCTCGCGGCAGGCCCTCATCAACAAGGAGCAACGCGCTAGCGCAGGTTGAACGGCTCTATCGTCGCCGGCAGGCCGCCTTCGTAGATGAGCTTCGGCTCGCCTTCGATGAGCGGGCGGAAGTACGCCAGCGCCTCGTCGGTTATGCCCTGGTAGTCAGGCAGCACCCACTCTGCCGGAAACTCCTTGACGAAGTTCGCGAACTCGCTGGCCGGGCCGGCGAAGTACTCGGCGTTGTATCCGCCATCGGGGCCCACGCCACGGCGCACGCCCACCACCTTGCCGGTGAACTCGCCATCGGCCGAGCGCATGTGGGCGCTCATGCCCAGCTCGTAGGCCTCCGTCACGTCCACGAGCGACTGGGCGAAGTTCGACGACCGCGCCGCGCGCGAGAGGTCCTGCACCACGCCGCGCGGGGCGATGCCGGCATCGACGATCATCTGCTTGAGCGTGAGCGCCGCGCCGCCCAGCACCGCATGGGCGAAGCCGTCGTCGGCTGTGTCGCCCGCAGATATGTAGGTGCCATCGGCATAGTGGGCGCCTTCCGATACCACGATGTAGCACGAGCCCTTCTCGTCCATCTTCTTCTGCACCTGGGCCAGGAACGCCTCGCGGTCGAAATCCACCTCGGGCAGAACCAGCAGGTCCACGTCGCCCGAAACGCAGCAGCTGGCCGCCAGCCAGCCAGCGTCGCGGCCCATGGTCTCCAGCACGAACACCTCGGGGCGCGTGTAGGCGTCGTAGTCCAGGCTCGTGGCGTGGGTCACCTGGCAGGCCAGCTTGGCCGCGCTCGGGAAGCCCGGGCAGTGATCGACGGGCACCAGGTCGTTGTCGACGGTCTTGGGGATGCCCACGAAGCGCTTGGTCACGCCGTGGGCCTCGGCCCATTCGGAAAGCGCGTCCACAGTGTCCATGGAGTCGTTCCCGCCGATGTAGAACATCACGTCGATGTCGTGCAGGTCCATGACCTCCACCAGGCGCGCGAAGTCGGTGTCGTTGCCGCGCTTCAGCTTGTAGCGGCAGGTGCCCAGCGCCGAGGACGGGGTCTGCTTCAGCAGGTCTATTTCGCGACCCGAGAGCTCGGTGAGGTCGTAGAGCTTGTCCTCCAGCACGCCCTCGATGCCGTGGATGCCGCCGAACACGCGACCATAGGCCGGGTTCAGCTGGTTGGCGCGGATGACGCCGGCCAAGCTCGCGTTGATGACCGCAGTCGGGCCACCCGACTGCGCGACAAGGCAGTTGCCCATGTTCCAGAACCTTTCGCTCGATGGCTCAGCCGCCCGGCAACGAGCGGCGCCGTAACCTGTTGGGCCAGCACAGGGCCAGCCGCGCTCTTGGTGGCTAGGCTATTCCGCAGCTTCGCCGTTGATGCTCACCTCGAGGCCCGCTTCCTCCAGCATGCCGGTGAAGTAGTAGGGCAGCAGGAACACGATGTAGGGCACGTCGGAAGGCATCTTGGACATCTTGAGGTCGGCCTCCTGGCGGTTCGCCTTCATGTACTCCTGGTAGGCGGTGGCGCGGGCGTTGTTCTCCAGCATGGAGCGCATCTTGTCAGCGATATCGGCATCCACCTCGTCGAGCGTGGTGGCCTCGGCGTACTCGGTGTAGTAGCCCTTCAGGTTCTCGAGCACCATGTCGTCGGTGACCTCGGTCGCGTTCTCAGATTCCTCAAGGGCGATGTCGGCCACCTTCTGCTGGGCGACGTTGTCGACCAGCTGCTCGCGGTAGGTCTCCTCGGTCAGGCCGTTCATCTGCAGGACCTGCTGCCACTCCTCGTCGGTGCCGTACTGGGCACGCGTCTCCTGGTAGGCATCCTCGACGTCCTGCTCGGTCACCTCGATGGAAAGCTCGTCGATGACCTGCTCCAGCAGCATCTCGTCCACCATCGAGCCGATGATGCTCTCGCGCAGGGTGTCAGGCGTCATGCCCATGGCCACCATCCACTGGCCCCAGGCGTCCTTGTCCTCCAGGCCGCTGGCAACGCGGGCTTCCTCGATGACGTCGGTCACCTCGGACTCAGGTATCTCCTGGCCGTTGACCATGGCGGCCACGCCCTCGGGCAGCGTCGCCTCGGGAATGCGATTGGCCTCAGCCTCTTCCTCGGCCTGCTTAAGGGCTTCCTGCTCGGCCTTGGTCTGCACCTGGGAGCTGCTGGTCTTCGGCGCGTTCATGGCCATCGCCAGCGATCCCACCAGGCACCCGAGCACCACCAGCAGCACCACGATGACCACCACCAGGTCGATGCCGCCATCGGAGGTGTCGTGGGCGTCGTAGGCGGCCACGCGGGCGCGGTCGGCCGCAGAATCGTCCTGCGGGCCGGGAGATTCCTTGTAGGGCTCAGCCACGGGAGCCGGTTGCTCTGGGGCTTCGCCAGCCAGGGCCTGGGCGGCCGTCTTGTCCGGCTCGGCCATCTTGATGACCTCGGCTTCCTCGGCGGTCATGGCGGCGCCAGCAGGGGCCGTCTCGGCGTCTTCCGCTACCGGGCCCGTGCCCTCGGCGGCTATATGCGTATCGGGCTCGGCGCCGTCGGCTGCCATCTGCAGCGCCTCGTCGCTCATGCCCTCGGTCTTCTGCTCGTCTGCCATCATGTTCCCTTTCGAGCTTGCATACACGTACAGTGCCAGTTTATACGAACAGCCGCTCGCAGGCGGCTTCCGTTCAGCGATTGTCAATACTTTCGGGGTGAAGGTCGTGGCTGGCCAGCCGGTCGGCCGCCACGGCCTCCCAGCGGGTGCCCGGCTTGCCGTAGTTGCAGTACGGGTCGATGGAAAGGCCGCCGCGGGGCAGGAACTTGCCCCATACCTCGATGTAGCGGGGCTCCATGAGCGCGATGAGGTCGTCCATGATGACGTTGATGCAGTCCTCGTGGAAGGCCCCGTGATTGCGGAACGAGAACAGGTACAGCTTCAGGCTCTTGGACTCCACCATGCGCTGGTCGGGCACGTAGCTTATGTAGAGCGTTGCGAAGTCAGGCTGGCCGGTGATGGGGCACAGGCTAGTGAACTCAGGACAGTTGAACTTCACGAAGTAGTCGCGGTCGGGGTGCTTGTTCTGGAACGCCTCGAGCACGGCGGGGTCATAGTCGGTGGGATAGGTGGTGGCGTTGCCGAGCTGCTTAAGCGAATCAGTCATGGGGAAGGCTCCTTCTCGCGTCGTCGGTCGTGGGGTCGTGGAGGGTCGTGGCGGTCGGGGTGTCGCAAGGGTCGCGCAGGTGGGCTAGGTCAAAAGGTGGGGGCGGTGACGGGGCGGCCGCTCGGGAGGTCCAGAGCAGGGTCGGCCACGCCGTTGGCCGCGAAGGCTGCCGCCCGGTCGAGGCAGGTGCCGCACTGGCCGCATGGCCGCTGGCCGCCTTCGTAGCACGACCAGGTGAGCTCGAAAGGCGCCTTGAGCCGCAGCCCCTCGGCCACGATGCGCGCCTTCGTCCACGCGGCGAACGGCGCTTCCAAGGCCAGGGCGCCACCGGTGCCTTCGGCGATGGCGCGGGCCATGGCGCCGACGAACGCCTCGGAGCAATCGGGGTAGGCGCTGCCCGCCGCGTCGTCGGCATGGGCGCCGTAGCACAGCACGTCGCAGCCCAAGGCCAGGGCCTCGGCCGCGGCGGCCGACAAGAACAGCCCGTTGCGGAAGGGCACGTAGGTACTCACCGGCGCATCGGGAGCTTGGGCCTGCTGCTCGGCATAGGTGCCCTGGGGCACGGCAGCGGCGCTGTGGACCAGAAGCGAGCTGTTGCTGTCGGCGAACAGCGGCGCCAGGTCCATGGCGCGCAGGCTGACGCCGAAGTGGGCGGTCACCGCGCGGGCGGCCTCCAGCTCGCGAGCGTGCTTCTGCCCGTAGGCGATGCTCAGGGCGCGCACGTCGGCCGCGCCGAAGCGCTCCACCGCCTGGGCCAGCAGCACCGTGGAGTCCAAGCCGCCCGAGCACAGCACGAGCGCCCGGTGCGCCGCCGCGGCAGCGGGGGCTGCCGTTTGCGTTGCGATGCATCCTTGAGCCATGTTACACGCCCCTTTCCACGCCGGGCCAGATGAGCTTGTGCAGCTGAAGCTGAAGCCGCACGTCGGCCATGCGATGCTCTTTCAGGTAGTCGGCGATGGCGGCCGCGTCCAGCCGCCCGTGCACGGGGCTCAGCAGCACCGTGCAGCGCCCGACCAGGCCGAACCGCTCGATGACCTGGCGTGCCTGGTCGAGGTCAGCGCGGCTGCCGCACACGAACTTGACCGCATCCTGCGGCTCGAGCAGCCCGTAGTTGTGGGTGAGCATGGCGGCGGCTGCCTCGGTGCCCGCGGCGGCCAGCTTGCAGTCCACGGTGAACGCCAGCGTGCCCGCGCCCCAGCCCTCGCCTTCGGCCTGGGTGCGCAGCGCGCACAGCGGCCCCAGGTCGCAAGCGCCGTTCGTCTCCACCTCGATGCGCAGCGGCTGGCCGGCCTGGGTGCGCAACGGCAGCGCCAGCAGCATCTGCACGAGGGCGGGCAGCGCCGGCTGCAGCAGCGGCTCGCCGCCGGTCAGCGTCACGCAACCGGCCCCGGTCTGGGCTGCCCAGGCAGCCAGCTCGGCGGCTTCCAGCACCTCGGTGGCCGATTCGGGCGCGCGCGACCAGGGCGTGTCGCAGTAGGCGCATGCCAGGTTGCAGCCAGCCAAGCGGATGAACGCGGCCAGGCGCCCGGCCTCGGGGCCCTCGCCGTTGATGCTGACGAAGCGCTCCGCCACCGACAGCAGCGTGGGTACCGTGAGCCGCGGGTCGGCCCCTTCCGCGCCTTGGACGGACGCGGTCGCGGGGGCGGCGGCGGCTGCGTCCGCAGCGCCCGGCATGTCCTCAACCATCATCGCAGGCCCCTTCCCCATCGGCTAAGCGCGGTAGAAGGCGCAGTTGTTGGGCGTCTCGTACACGTCCACCTGGGCCACGGGCAGCCCACCCTCGGCCAGGCGGTCGAAGAACCAGCGCGCCAGGTTCTCGGCCGTGGTGCGGAAGGGCATCTCCAGCAGCTTGAAGCCCTCGCGCTCGAGGCACGCCAGGGTGTCGGGTGCCAGCGAGCCCTGCTCCACGAGGAAGCGATGGTCCAGCTGGTCGGTCAGCTGCCTCACAGCAGCCTTGAAGTCACCGAAGTCCACCACCATGTCCTTGCAGGTGCCTTCCGCTTGCAGCTGCTCGACCTCCAGGTAAGCCACCACGCGCCAGCGGTGGCCGTGCAGGTTCTCGCACTTGCCGTGGTAGTCGGTGAGGAAATGCGACGCGTCGAAGCTGCTCTCGGTCTTGAGTCCGTACATATATACACCTCTTTCGGGTGGGGGCGAATGGGGGCGCGGGCAGCGCGCGGGGCGCTTCCGCAGCGCACGCCGTATAATTGTAGCAGCTTGGAAGTTCACGGAAGGAAGGCAAGGCGCGCTTATGGCGTTCGTGCTCGGGTGCGAGAAGGTGTCGCTCGAATACCCCACTACGCGGGTGTTCGAGGGGCTTTCGCTGGGCGTTGAGGACGGCGACCGCATCGGCATCGTCGGGCGCAACGGCCACGGGAAATCCACGCTGCTGGGCGTGCTGGCCGGGCTCGTGCCGCCCGACGACGGGCGCGTGCTGCGCAACGGCACCGTGAGCGTGGGCGTGCTGGGCCAGTCCGACGCCTTGGACGACGCCGACACCGTGCAGCGCGCCGTGGTGGGCGACGCGCCGGAGTACGAATGGGCCGGCAACGCGCGGGTGCGCGACATAATCGACGGGCTGCTGGGCGGCATAGCCTGGGACGCGCCGGTGGGCACGCTGTCGGGCGGCCAGCGCCGGCGAGTCGACCTGGCACGGCTGCTGGTGGGCCAGTGGGACGTGCTCATGCTGGACGAGCCCACCAACCACCTGGACGTGCGCGCCATCACCTGGCTGGCCGAGCACCTTAAGCGGCGTTGGCGCCCCGGCGCGGGCGTGCTGCTGGTGGTCACCCACGACCGCTGGTTCCTCGACGAGGTGTGCACCCGCATGTGGGAAGTGCACGACCGCACGGTGGATCCCTTCGAGGGCGGCTATTCCGCCTACATCCTGCAGCGGGTCGAGCGGCAGCGGCTGGCAGCCCTGGCCGAGCAGAAGCGGCAGAACGCGCTGCGGCGCGAGCTGGCGTGGCTGTCGCGCGGGGCGCGGGCGCGAGCCACCAAGCCCAAGTTCCATGTGGCGGCTGCCCAGGCGCTCATCGCCGACGTGCCGCCGCTGCGCGATGAGCTGGAGCTCAAGCGCATGGCCATGGCGCGGCTGGGCAAGCAGGTAGTCGACCTGGTGGACGTGACGGTGGAGTTCGACGGGCGCCCCGTGCTCGACCACGTGGATTGGATAATCGGCCCCGGCGACCGCTACGGCATCGTGGGCGCCAACGGCGTGGGCAAGACCACGCTGCTGCGCGTCATCCAAGGGCTGCAGAAGCCCACGCGCGGCCGCGTGAAGATAGGCCAGACCGTGCGCTTCGCCGTGCTGTCGCAGCACTTGGACAACCTGGCCGCCTTCGGCGACGACCGCGTGCGGCAGGTGATAGGCCGCTACAACGCCCGCGTGATGCTGGACGGCAAGGAGATGACCCCCGCCCAACTGCTCGAGCGCCTGGAGTTCGGCGCGGCCGACCTGAACGAGCCGGTGAGCAGCTTGTCCGGCGGGCAGAAGCGGCGGCTGGCGCTCATGCTCATATTGCTGGACGAGCCCAACGTGCTGATCTTGGACGAGCCCGGCAACGATCTGGACACCGACATGCTGGCCGCGCTGGAGGGCCTGCTGGACACCTGGCCGGGCACGCTGCTGCTGGTCACGCACGACCGCTCGCTCATGGAGCGCGTGACCGACCACCAGTTCGCGCTCATCGACGGGCGCCTGCGCCACCTGCCGCGTGGCATCGACGAGTACCTGGAGCTCACGGGCACGGCCGACAAGGGGGCGGCTGGCCAGGGCGGCGGCGCGGGGGCGACGGCGCGGGGAGCTGCGCAGGACGCGGGAGCCGGAGGCACGGCACGCGCTGGCGCGGGTGCCAGCGCCGCGGAAGGCGTTGGCTCAACGACAGCTTCCGCACCAGGGCCTTCCGCCATCGGCAAGCCCGCCCTCTCCGGCGGCCAGCAGCGCGAGCTGCGCAAGGCGATGGCCTCCACCGAGAAGCGCATGGCCACCCTCAAGGGCAAGATCGAGGCGAAGCAGGCCGAGATGGCCGCGGCCGACCCTTCCGACTATGTGGCCCTCACCGCGCTGCAAGACGAGATAGCCGCCTTCCAGGCCCAGGTCGACGAGCTGGAGCTGGCCTGGCTCGACGCCGCGGAAGCCCTCGAAGGCTAGCGCCCATGGCCGCCTACCGCACCATAGCCGCCCCCGCCCTGGCCGAGATAGTGGAGAAGAAGAGCCGCTTCATCGGGCACATATCCCCCGTGCAGACCGAGGACGAGGCGCTTGCCTTCCTGGACGCGGTGCGCACCGAGCACCGCATGGCCCGCCACAACGTGTACGCCTACGTGCTGCGCGGCGGTCGCGTACGCTATTCCGACGACGGCGAGCCCGGTGGCACGGCCGGCATGCCCACCCTCGAAGCCGTGCAGCATGCCCAGCTCGAAGACGTGGCCGTGGTGGTCACCCGCTACTTCGGCGGCACGCTGCTGGGCACGGGCGGCCTCGTGCGCGCCTACACCGCCACCACCCGCGCCGCCATCGAGGCGGCGCGCATCGTGGTGGTGTCGCGCTGCGTGGATGTGGTGGCCGAGGTGCCCTACGCCCTCTATGAGCAGGTGGTGCGCATCGCGGAAGGCGCCGGGGCCCATGTGGAAGGGGCCGATTTCGGCGCGGAGGTGCTCATGACGCTGCGGATGCTCGACGGCACGCAGGAGCCGCTGGTAGAGAAGCTGACCGAGCTCACTCGCGGTCAGGTGGAGGTGCTCGTCTCGGCCCCCTTCGATGCCGCGTTCTAACGAGACAGCAAAGAGCTGACATAAGTAAAGCGCCGGATATGTGTGAAATGCTCACCAATCGGGCGCTTTGCTAGTTCGTATATTAGCACTCCAAAAGCACACAGTACAAAGTTGAAGACGGCTTGGGGGCCGTATATTACTCGTTGCGGCTCCCCGCAATGGTGGGACTTGGGAGGCATGCCGTGCTCAGACAGGCTTCGCCGGTTAGCTGCGCCAGCTGGCGCCTTGCGTCCCCGATGGCTGCAGAGCTCCGCGCGGCACGCCTCCCAAGCCCCTTATCTGTCTTCCATTGCCTTAAACTCCCCGCAAACCGAAGGTGCTCACACCCTAGAAGCAGAAGAGAGGAACGAAGCCGCAACCCGTATTCGTAGTATTTCCCCAATTCACTGTATGCGTGCTCACCACAACGAAATGATCAGGCGAGCCGTTCGTCACAGAACGCGTCCAGTACGTGCCCGCAACCCCATTGAACTCCTTAACGGCATAGTCATTCCGGCTTGAGCTCTTGCCCCCTCGTGCAAAGTACTGGTATTGGAACTGGTTGGCCGTCGTCTCGTTCGGATTCCTCACGGTCGAGTTGCCGACTCCGAACACCTCGAAGGCGGTCGGCAAGAACAGCGTCTCGCTCGTCACCCCTGAAATCACCCCCGGGTTCTGCTGCCTTTTCCTGACCGCGACGATGCCTTCCTGCACAAGCTCGCCCAAAGAGCCCAAGAATCCACTGGGGCTCTGGATCCTCGTGCGAAGCTGCATCGCAGCCCAACCTCCGGCGTTGTTCCTAGATGGATGTAGCGCGTTGTCGAAGAGCTGGCCATCTGCCGTCGCCTTGTTAACGGCATATATGCCATGCCAGCCGAAGCTCAAGCCTGCCTTGCCGCCGGATGCCTTGGTGTCCTGGGCGATGCCGAGCACGTCGACCTTGTGGGTGGAGGCGGCGCCGTCGGGCTGGTCGTAGACCTTGATGGAGAAGACCGGGTCGGCATCGGGGGACTGCTGCTTCAGGTAACGGTCGTACTGGCGGAAGGCCGGGACGTCGGCGGTGGCGCCGTAGGCCGAGATGGCCTCTGCGGCCTGCTTGATCTCGTAGGCGGAGTAGGTGGCGACGTCATCGGTCGCCCAGAAGTCGTACTGGGCGGAGGCGTCCAAGGTCCACACGATGTCCGCCACCGAGTACTCGGTGGCCTCCTCGGCGAAGTCGACGTCGTTGGCGCCGCCGAGCTTGAGCGCGAGCGTCCCTGAGGCGCGCCCGGGCTCTCTCGCCGAAGGCGAGGCGTCGAGGGAAGCCAGTGACGAGAAGCCTTGCGAGCCCCCTGCGCCTATGAGCGCCTTGAGCCCGGCGGTCTCGCTCGCGCCGCCATCCAGCGAAAGGGCGAAGCCCGTCCCCTCGTCCAGGCCGTTCGGGAACAGCTTCTCGGCCGCCGGCGTGCCATCAGCCGCATCGTTGGCCGTGAAGGTGGCGGAGAGCTTCGTGGGCACAGGGGTGTAGCTCTCGAACTCGAGCTCGTGGGCGTCTTCCATGCCCGCCCGCGTGCTCGCAGAGGGCCCGAGGGCCATGACCTCGCCGCAGTCTATGGCGTACCAGAGGTTGCCCGACCCCACCGGCATGTCCATGGACAGCATCAGCCCCGACACCTCGGCATAGACCGGCCCCTTGAGCCCGGCTTCGATGTCAGGCAGGCCAGTCGCGTCGAAGGCGAGCCCCTCAGAGCCGCAGGGGCCCGACACGGCTACGTGGCCGAGGTCAGCGCCAGAGGCGCCGGCGTCGTATCTCCAGGTGACCTTGGAGTAGCCGTACCTCGTGACCGCAGGGGCCGTGACGCGCCCGCTCGAGTCAGCCAGCACGTCGTAGGAAACGTATCCCGACCCATCGGCCTTGGGCACCTGGAAGCGCACTGCCGCCTGCGGGGACGCAAGGTCGCCTGGCCCCACCAGCTCGCGGCTCCATTCCGCAAGCCAATATTGCTTGGTCTCCGCAGCGGTCTTGCCCGTCGCTCCCGGGTAGAGGTCAGGAATGCTGCCTGCGTAGAACGTCCTCAAAGGAAACGCCGGACGTTGCCAGGAAGGGTCGATACGAGCATCATAGCCTTGCTGGAACGCATTTCTTGCAGGGTCTCCTTTGGCTGTCGACCTCGAAAGATTCAAGGAAGCAGGAAGGGATATAAGGGAATCGCAATTACGCAACATCCCTTGATATGTTTGCACCGTGAAAGGCAGCGCGAAGCCATCCCCTATTTCTTTTAGCCGCACATTCCCTTCAAACGCATAGCGCATGTCAACGATTTGGGAGGGAATATTGAACGAAGCGGGAATCGACTCGATGCCAGTGAAGGGGAACATGCTCCTGATGGACAAGAGCGAATCTGGCAGAGCAAGGTCGTTAGGAATGCTTTTGAGCGAATAGTCTCCGTAGAAGAGACAGAATACTATCTGCACTCCAGGCAAAATCCTCACCTCGGATATATCTGCAAGGCTTGGCATCCCCTGAAACCAGTAGTTCATCCCTAATCCCGCAGAAGCCCAATCATCAGACATGATCTGGTCTGTCGAAAGATGGGTTGGCTCAAGCTGCAACTTCTCATCCATCCTGATTGCCGTTACCTGCCTCCGGATGTCCTCCATGCCCCATGCTCCAACATTGTTGCCTTCTATGCTTGGCGGCTTGACGGCTTTCCAATTCTCAAAATTCTTCTGCGAAATGGTTGCACCGAGTTCACAGCCGATATAAAGCTCTCCGTTGTCATCAAGCGTCCACCAGGCCTTGGGCGAGCTCACGCCGGTTTCCACAGGGAAGTCGTCCACCGTGTAGCCTGCTGCCGCGTCAGCAGTGGTTATGAGGTAGTTCCTCTTCGGCAGCTCGGCCCAATGGGCCACCGCCACCTTGTCGCCGGTCGTGCCCGCAGGGATGACCGCCTGCTTCTGCGGCGTGTCGCCGGTGATGCCCTCGATGGTCCAGCCCAGGAACTCGTAGCCTTCCCTCACCGGCACCGCGTCGATGATGACCTTCTCGCCTGAATGGAAGGTCGGCTGCAAGAAGAACTCCGGCGCAACTGTCGTATCCGACCCTTCAGCATTAATGGCAGACCCATCCTCGTTGATATAGGTAATCCGCGATTCTGCCCGTATGTATACAGTTGTCTCTGCAACTACTGGCGTTTCATCGAAAACGAACGGTACCTGCTCGCCATTGGCATCGAGCGTATAGCAAGATCGCTTCTCATTGTTGATTTGGTTCGGTATCGAGCACAATCCCCCTTTACGCACCCATGCTGTTGCAGCGAACGAGCCATCTGCTTCATATTTGAAAGTTACCTTCCAGCATTGCGCTTGGGTTGGATACAGCGTTCTTCGAAAGTTGCTTTGCCAATAAGCCCACACATCCGTAGAGGAATCTGCTGGCATAAGATTGCTGACCGTGTCGCCCTTATAGGTCATATTGAGAGACACCAAGCCAACGTTTCGCTGGTATCCAGTGAAAGCATTATCTGGATTCCCTGCAACCTTCGCGGGGAAGCTGAAGCTCTTTGGAAGCGTCACTAGTCCCGTATAAGCGACTATGCGATACATGTTGACAGCCTCTGTTTTGCTCCAGTTGCCGCCAAACCCCTCTCCGATATACGAGAGCGAGTAGCTATCGTACAGCAAGCCGCCAGGGTCTGTGACGCTTTCAGCGACAGTGAAGCCATCCTCAACGCGACTCAAGGAATAGTTCATCGCATACGCTTGAAAAGCGCCCTTCACTCCGAAGGGAATGGAAGCAGTCGCAGGAATTGCCGTAATGCGCGACTGTATCAAAAGGCATTGGACATTCTCAGGCACCATGCTCTTCCTCGGATCAGCATCATAATCTGAGGGAATTACCAACCTGGTGATATTCGAGATACTCGTTGTGCGTGCCTCAATCGATGATACATTTGCAGGAGCCGAAAACCAATAATTCATGCTCTCGGCGCCGGAAAGCTCCGTCGTGTCAACCGCCGTCACCGTACCGCTCGTGTTGAGGTACGGTCGCCAGTGGCTAGCCGTAGTCCTGGCAAACCCCAGATCCTGAACTTTAACCCCGGGAGCCGAGCCGATTTTAAGAGTCGTGCCCGTTATCTCCCACCATGCTTTTGAGACATCATTCGAGCCGCGAGCGTATCCTCCAGCCGCATCGTCCCAGACGTTCGTATCGATGTAGGGCAACGGAGTCTTGTTGACCGCGGCAAACGTGGCGCTGTCTTGCATGTTGAGAGCTGTGCCCTCTTCAGTTTCGCCAAAGTCGGCGGCAGGCGCTTCGGCGCCTTCATTCGAGGTAGCGTGCGTAAAGCCGGCAGATTCCCATACGGAAGGGTCGGCCCCATCAGGCAGCGTGACCGTGATGCTGGCCTTGTCTATCTGGATGGAGCTCAAGGCGCTGTTGGCCACCGCCACCAGGCCGGTTATCCGGGCCGTGTCGGATTGCGCGACAAGCGGCGTGGCCTCCTCTATCTCGCCGAAAGCAGAAGGAGCGATGCTCTCCACATTGCCCTGCACCTCGATGGATTCCAGCTCGGTGCAGCCGCTGAAGGCGCTCGCGCCGATGGCGGAGCACTCCGACGGCAACGTGACCGTGCGCGCGCCCGCCGGCACGCGCACGAGGGTGGCAAGGTCGGAGGTGCATATCGAACCGTTCCACGAGGTGAGGCCTGGGCAGCCCGCATCCACCACCAGGTCGGTCACGCGCGTACAATGCGAAAAAACGCGCGGGTCCACCGCCTGCACAGATTGGGGAATGCGGAGCTGCCCCACCCTGCCCTCGGGAACGAGCAGGATGCTCGTCTGGGCTTTGTCGGCAAGGTAGCCGTCGAGCACAGAGAAAGCGGGATTGTCTTCCGCGACCGTGACCTCGGCAAGCGTGTCGCAGCCAAGGGCGGCTGCGGTATCAACTGTTTCCACGGAAGCAGGAATGGAAAGCGCCGCTGCCCCGCAGCCATCGAGAGCCAAGGGCGCGATGCGCATGAGGGAATAGTCGGTGCCGCCGTAGCTGACGGCAGCAGGAAGGGTCAGGGTCGCGCCGTCGGCTTCTGCGCGAGCCCCTTCGGCTCCAGAGTCCTCTGCGCCTTCGCCGAAAGCAGCAGAAGAAGCATCAGCTTCGGCTTTCCCTTCCCCGCCCCCGAGCGGGGCAACGGCCACCAAGGCCGCCTGGCCCTCGCCGTCGATCGCATAGGTGAGCCCGTCGACCGTGAACGACCCGACGACCGCTTTCGCATCGCCATCAAGCCCGGTCAGCGCCACATCGGCGCGCACCATGGAAGTTCCGGTGCCGCCCACCAATGCCGCTGCCAGCGGCGCGCTCGTCGCGCCTGCGGGGTCTTCTGCCTCGTCTTCGGTTTTTTCGGATGTTTCGGTTGAATCGCCGCTCGCAAGCCCTTCAGAGGCTACAGAAAATTCCTGACGCCCCCCCCCGCGAATTCGTCGGAGGTTTCAGCGTATCCAGAAACAGGCATGAGCCCAGCGGCCAGAATCATGACCAGAACCATTGACGTTGCAGCCCTCGCAAAGCTGCGCCCGTCGCTCCCGATGTGCATTCTGCTTCCCTTTCCCGGTCGGTAAGCAATGTATTCGCTTGTCGCGCCGTGGCGTGCTGCCCGGAAAGCTTCGCGTCTTCCCTCGCATGGGCTGCGCAGCGCTCGGCCGCGTGACGGTTTGGCGGGCTTGCAACCCCTGGAGCCTTCGCTGCTCCACTCGCATGGGGCGCGTCTGCGCGCGTGCCGTCAAAGTGCCCAAAAGATAGCACGGACGTTTTCCGCGCGCAACCTTACCTGGTCACAAGGCCGCTTTCGTAGGCGAAGATGACCAGTTGGGCGCGGTCGTGTGCGTCGGCCTTCGCCATGATGCGCGCTAGGTGCGTCTTCACCGTGGCGGGCGATATGAACAGCTCGGCGGCTATCTGGTCGTTGGACAAGCCACGGGCGACAGCGACCAGTATCTCGCGCTCGCGATCGGTGAGCGCGCGCAGCGCCTCAGCCGCCTGGCTGCCCGGAGCAGGGCCGCCCATGCGCGGGCGCGCCGCCACGAACGCCTCCACCAAGCGCGTGAGCACGCGAGGCTGGATGAGCGTCTCGCCGCTGGCCACCACGCGGATAGCCGCGGCCAGGTCGTCGGGCTCGGAATCCTTCAGCATGAAGCCGCTGCCACCAGCGGCCAGCGCGTCGTAGGCGTACTCATCCAGGTCGAAGGTGGTCAGCACCAGCACATGGGTGCGGGCCAGCAGCGGGTTGGCTGCGATGTCGCGCGTGGCCTGGATGCCGTCTTTGACCGGCATGCGTATGTCCATGAGCACCACGTCGGGCTTGAGCTGGGTGGCCAGCTCCACCGCCTCGGCGCCGTCGGCGGCCGTGCCCACCACCTGCAGGTCGGGATAGGTTCCGAGCAAGGCCGCATAGCCGCTGCGCACCACTTCCTGGTCGTCGACGATGAGCAGCGTGATGGGCCGCTCGGCCGGCTGCGCAAGAGCCGCCGTCATCGGGGAGCTCCTGCCAGCGGGATGGTCGCACGCACCGCGGTGCCCGCCGACTCGGCCGGGCCCACCTCGACGGTGCCGCCCAGCAAAGCCGCGCGCTCGCGCATGCCGCACAGCCCGTGCCCGTCCTCGAAGGCGCCCGCATCGCCGATGCCCCGCCCGTCATCGGCCACTGTCAGCTGCGCCGCCAGCGCGCCGTCGGGCGCTTCAGCCACCCTTAGCACGATGGAAGCATGGGACGCCCCCGCGTGCCGCACGATGTTGGTGGCCGCCTCGCGCGCCATGGCGAACAGCGCAACGTCGATGTAGGCAGGCACGGCATCGCGGCGGTAGGCCGCCGTGTCCACCATCGCCTCCACGCGCGCATCAGCCAGGTAGGCCGCCAGGTCGGCCAGCCGATCGGTGCCCTGGGTGGGCACGTGCTCGCCGGCCGACGCGCCGCCCGAGCGCAGCACGCCCACGATGGCGCGCATCTCGCCCAAGGACTGCTTGGCTATGAGCCGCACCTGGCCGATGGCCTGCTCGGCCGCTTCCGGGTCGGATTGCACGAGCCGCTCGGCCGCCGCAGCCTGGATGCTCACGGCCGACAGCGAATGGGCCGTTATGTCATGCACCTCGCGCGCAATGCGCAGGCGCTCCTCCTCAACGCGGCGCTGGGCCGTGGCCTCGCGGGTGCGCTCGGCTTCCTCGGCGCGCTGCTCGGCGGCGCGCAGGTAGTCCTGACGGGCATGCAGCGCGTACCCCGCGAAGGCCGCAGCCGCCGTGAACGCCAGGTTCTGCACCAGCATGAACGCCGAAAGCCCCTGGTCGCGCCCAGGGCCGCCTCCGCCATGGCGGCGTGGCGGCTCGACCACGGCAGCCAGCGCGAAGGGCAGCAGCACGCACACGGCCACCGCCACGGCGCCCGCCACCGCCTCGGCTCGCGGCCGCTCGTAGGCCAAGGTGAGCAGCGCCACCAACGGCCCCGCCAGCGAAAGCGCTGCGGTGCTCACGTATGGCTGGCTGAGCACCCACACCGCCAGCGTGAAAGCCAGCACCGGCCACGGGAAGCGACGGCGCAGCACCAGCGGCAACGTGGTGAGCGCCACCAGCAGCAACGCCAGCTCCGGCGAAGGCGGCGCCACCACGCCGAACAGACGCCGCAGGAACTCATCGGGCACCAGCAGGTTGTTCGCGAACGTCAGCTGCAAGCACGCGAACCCGAAGGCGCCCGCGGCCACGATGGCATCCACCGCCCAGTCGGTGCGGGTCATGGCCACGCTATGCACAAGGTACTTCTTCATGAGCCCATGGTAGCCCATGCGCGCGCCGCGCCGCCATACACCGTGTGGTTTACATCGGCTGGGCGCGCCAAGCCTCAGGGGCCGCGCCCAAGCCGCCACACGGCTGCCTGCGCAGCGCCGCCGCAGGATCGCGCCCGCACCGCGCCATGGCCGCCCGAAAGCCACCGCCTACCCCGCTACCCCGCCCGCCCCATCTGGGCAGCTTATGGCATAATCACCTACGGAAAACGACCCCAGGAGAAGCCATGATATCCGAGAGGTTCCTCACGCATCTCATAAAGCCCATGATCAAGCGCAGCCTTGCCATGGACCCCACCGACGAGCCCTTCATGCCAGCGCCGAAGCCCGGCGAGAAGTACATGCTGTACCTGCACGTGCCGTTCTGCGAGCGGCTGTGCCCCTACTGCTCGTTCAACCGCTACCCCTTCCGCGAGGAAGTGGCGCGCCCCTACTTCGCCAACCTGCGGCGCGAGATGCTCATGCTGAAAGACCTGGGCTACGACTTCGAGAGCCTGTACTTCGGCGGCGGCACGCCCACCATCATGCTCGACGAGCTGTGCGAGACCATCGATGTGGCCCGCGACGCGTTCAGCATCACCGAGGTGGGCGCCGAGACCAACCCGAACCACCTGGTGCAGCCGTGGCTGGACAAGCTGAGCGGCCGGGTGCAGCGCCTGAGCGTGGGCGTGCAGAGCTTCGACGACGGGCTGCTGCGCCAGATGGACCGCTATGAGAAGTACGGCAGCGGCGCCGAGATAATGGAGCGCATCGGCGAGGCGGTGCCCTACTTCGACTCTCTGAACGTGGACATGATATTCAACTTCCCCTCGCAGACCGAGGACATCCTGTTCAGCGACCTGGAGAAGATCGTCACCTGCGGCGCGCGGCAGACCACGTTCTCGCCGCTGTACGTTTCGGCCGCCACCACGCGGAAGATGGCCGCCACGCTGGGCGCCATGGACTACGACCGCGAGTTCCGCTTCTACCGCATCTTGGACGGCGTGCTGGCCGGGGGCGAGCAGCCGTTCTTCGAGCGCGAGACCATCTGGACGTTCAACCGCCTGGACGCAGAAGGCCACCACGACGACGCCGTGGCCATCAACGAGTACCAGACGTCGTACAACGAGTACCCCGCCATCGGCAGCGGGTCCATCACGCACCTGAACGGGTGCTTGTACGTCAACGAGTTCAGCATCCCCGCCTACAACGAAGCCATCGAGAGCGGCCGCATGGCGCTCATGGGCAAGACGGTCATGAGCAAGCGCGACCTGATGCGCTACTACTTCCTGCTGCACCTGTACCGGCTGCGCCTGGACAAGCAGGCGTTCCGCCGCGAGTTCGGCTGCAGCGTGGAGGCGGGGCTGCCCGCCGAGATGGCGTACCTGACGCTGAACGGGGCGTTCGCCACGAACGACCACGACGAACTGACGTTGACGCTGCGCGGGCGCTACTTGGTGCTGGTCATGTACCGACTGTTCCTGAGCGGCATGAACGAGCTGCGCGACCAGGCGCGCGCGGCGCTGACCGGCGAGGAGCGGCACCTGCTGTTCGGGGACGGAACCCCCTACTCCTGATTCCGCTTGCGCTGACGCGACAAGCGCAACAGCTGCCGCTGCGGTTGCTCGCTAGCTTATCTCGCTTCCCAGATTCGCCTACAGTTTCGAGTTCAGCGCAGGGGGAACGGCAAATGGAGGCTCCAAGGCACGCTTGAACGCGGTGGCCTCGGCGCGGCCGAGGACGTAGCTCACCTGCTCGGCGTCGAACCCTGCCTTCACGAGGGTCTCCGCGTCGAGCCCGCGGTCGAGATGCGCCGCCAAGATGCCGTCGAGCGTGGGATAGTCGATTCCCATGGATGCCTCGTCCACCTG
This sequence comes from uncultured Eggerthellaceae bacterium, assembly GCA_910588095.1. Classification (GTDB taxonomy): domain Bacteria; phylum Actinomycetota; class Coriobacteriia; order Coriobacteriales; family Eggerthellaceae; genus D16-63. The sequence goes on along the minus strand of CAJUQH010000003.1, from coordinate 80,478 downwards.
GCCGGGCGCCAGCTCGGCGCTGGGCGCCTTCGTCAGCACGTTGGCCGGGATGGGCGCCACCCGCCCCGCTGCCTCGGCCCGAGCGTTCGCCACGCGCGCCAGCATGTACACCTGGGTCTTCAGCAGCCCGCCGATGGGCGCGAAGGCCCCGGCCGTGTCGCCGTAGAGCGTCGAGTAGCCCATGTACGCCTCAGAGCGGTTGCCCGTGTTCAGCACGAGCCAGCGGTGCGCGTTCGACAGCGCCATGAGGATGACCATGCGGCAGCGGGCCTGAGTGTTCTCAGCCGCGAGTCCCGTCAGCACGCCCTGGTTGGCATCGGCGAACACGTGCACGAACGCGTCATAGGCGCGCGTGATGGGCATGCGCGGCGCCTTGATGCCCAGGTTGGCCGCCAGCTGCTCGGCGTCGACCACCGAATGCTCGGTCGAGTAGGGCCCGGGCATGAGCACCCCATGCACGTGGCTGGCGCCCAGCGCCTCCACAGCCAAGGCAGCCACCACGCTCGAGTCGATGCCGCCAGAAAGCCCCACCACCACGTCGTCGAACCCGGCGCCATGCACGAAGTCGCGCGTCTGGCGCACTATCTCGTCAAAGGTGCGCTCCATGGCACCACCTGCCTTCCCTTCCAACCGCAAGGCCTCGCCCGCGAGCGCCCCCTGCCTCAAGGGGCCGCGCGCCACGCGCCGCCAAGCCCCGCTTGCGCTCGCCCTACTGCACTTTGCGTACCTGCTCGGCCAGCCAGCCGGTCCACTCCGCCACGCCCTCGCCCTTGGTGGCAGCGATGGGGAACACGGGCGCCGACGGGTTCAGCCGCGTGACCGCCTCGTCGAAAGCAGCACGGTCGAAGTCGAACACCGGCATGGTGTCCACCTTGTTCAGGATGACCGCCTCGGCCACCTGGAACACGCCCGGGTACTTGAGCGGCTTGTCGTCGCCCTCGGGCACCGAAAGGATCATGACCTTGGCGTTCTCGCCCAGGTCGAAGTCGGTCGGGCACACCAGGTTGCCCACGTTCTCCACTATTATGAGGTCGAGCCGCTCAAGGTCGAGCACGTCCACGGCGCGCTTGATCATGGCGCTTTCCAGGTGGCACGCGCCGCCGGTGTTTATCTGCACCGCGGCGATGCCCTGGGCCGATATCTTCTCGGCGTCCACGCTGCTGGCTATGTCGCCTTCGATGACGGCGATGTTGAACTCGTCGCGCAGGGCGTCGATGGTGGCCAAGATGGTGGACGTCTTGCCCGACCCCGGGCTCGCCAGCAGGTCGAGCACGAACACATGGTTGTCGGCGAAGCGCTGGCGCAGCTCGGCGGCCAGGCTGTCGTTCTTCTCCAGGATGGGCTGCTTCATGTCTATCTGCATCACGCTCTCCTAATCGCTTGGCTGGCCAGGCTGGGCCGGGGCGTCGTCGTCATCGGGCAGATCCACCTCGATGGAGTCTATCTGCAGCTCGCGCCCGCAGATGAGCTCGGTGGCGAAGCTGTCGCATTCCGGGCAGAACATGTGGAACCGGTCGTGCTCGAACTGCGCGCCGCATTCGAGGCAGCGGCTCTTGGGCCGTATCATGTGGATGTCTATCTCGGCATCGGATGTGAACGGGTCGGTCTCGCGCAACGCCTCGAAGGCGAACAGCAGCGCGTCTTCGATGGCCTCGGTCATCTCGCCGATGGACAACGTCACCTTCAGCAGCCGCGTGGCGCCCGCCTCGCGGGCCGACGTGGTTGCCGCCTCCATGACGCCGGTCATTATCCCCAGCTCATGCATGGGCTAGCCTTCCTCTGCTTCCTCAAGGGCCTCGCGCTTGATGCGCCGCGCCAGCACCACGCGCGCCGCCAGCAGGCTCAGCTCATACAGCACGATGATGGCCGCGAACATGAGCAGCATGGTCACCGGCGACGCGTCAGGCGTCACCATGGCGCACAGGATCATGAGCGCCACGTACACCGTCCGCCAGCTGCCGCGCAGCTTCTTATAGGGCACGATATTGAATATGACCAGGTAGAAGATGATCAACGGCAGCTCGAAGGCGAAGCCGAAGGCAATCTCGAACTTTATGATGATGTCGATGTAGCTCGACATGCGCGGCTCGATGACGCCGATGCCCATGGCCTGGTCGGTGAGCCACTGGAACGCCGCGCCCAAGATGACGCAATAGCAGAACACCGTGCCTATGATGAACAGCGCCACCGCGATGGCGAACGTTGGCACGAACCACTTGCGCTCCTTGGGCTTCAGCGCCGGCAGGAAGAACGCGAGCAGCTGCCAGATTATCACCGGAGACGTAGCCACGAGCGCCGCCCACACCGCCAGCTGGAAGCGCACCGAGAACGCCTCGAACGGATCGAGGGCGGTAAGCTGGCTGGGCAGGTACTGCTGGATGGGCATGATGAGGAAGTTGCCCATGGTGGGCGTGGCCATGTAGAACACCACCGCGGCCACCAGCAGGCACACCACGATGCGCACCAGGCGCATGCGCAGCTCGCCCAGATGATCCATCAGGGGCATGCGGGCCGGTCCGATAGGCATCAGGCGTCGCCCCCTTCGGCGTCTTGCTCGGCGGCGGCCTGGGCCGCGCGCTCGGCCTCGTAGCGGGCCTTGCGCTCAGAGAAGCTCAGGCGCTCCCCTTCGGCGCTCGAAGCGCCCGGCGCGCCAGCAGCCCCCGCAGGGCTCGCGGCTGCCGCAGCACCCTGCGCGCCCTCGGCGCCCGCCTTCGCCACGCTGGCACCACCACCGGCCGCGCCCGCGCCCGTTGCCTTCGCCGCGGGGGCCTTCCGCGCGCCCTTGGCGTCGGCGCCCTTCAACAGCTCGTCGAGCTTCAGCTGCTCGGTCATCTCGGCCTGGGCATCGCGGAACTTCGCGATGGCCTGGCCCACGGTCTTCGCCAGGGCAGGCAGCTTGTCGGGCCCGAACACCAGGAACCCGAACAGCAGTATGAGGAACAGCTCGAAGCCGCCGATGCCGAACACGCGACGCCCCCTAGATCGAGAACATGGTCAGGGCCACGGTGGGAATGCCCAGGGCCAACACCAATATGACGCACACGATGACAGTGAATATCTTCTTCGTGCGCTCGCGGGCCTCGGCCTTGAGGCGCGCCTGATGCTCACGGGCCTCGGCCGCACGCACGCGGGCGGCCTGCTGCTCGCGCGTGAGCGTGCGCTGCTTGGATTGGTTCTTCTTGGTTTGCGCCACAGCCGCCTTGCCTTCCCGTTACTTGCGCAGCTTGGAGCGTATCTCGATGATGCGGCCGATGTTCCGAGCCACTTCCACGTCGACGTTCCACTGGTTCTTCTCGTAGAGCACCTTGCCGCCCACCATGGTCATGAGCACGTCGTTGCTGGTGCAGGTGCTGACCACGGCCGACACCGGGTCGATGCCTGGCGAGTAGTGGGCGCTCGACAGGTCCACGGCTATGAGGTCGGCCAGCTTGCCCACCTCGATCGAGCCTATCTTGTCGTCCATCTTGAGAGCGCGGGCGCCACCGAGGGTGGCCAGCTCGAGCATCTGGGACGACGTGGGGAAGAACCGCGAGTCGGTGGCGCGCTGCAGCAGCATGCACATGCGCGTCTCGGTGATCATGTCGGTGCTGTCGGTGGCAGCCGGCGAATCGGTGCCCAGGCCCACGCGCAGCCCCGCCTGCAGCAAGTCGCCGAGCGGCGCCGTGCCGCGTCCGAGCTGGGCGCTCGCCCGCGGGCACACAGCCACGGCCACGTCGTAGGCACGCATCTTCTGTATGTCGTCGTCATCGACGTGGATGGCATGCACCATCATGACGTTGGGCGACTCGAAGGCGCCCCAGTTCAGCGCGTAGCGCACCGGGCTCACGCCGGTGGGCAGCCACGGCGGTATCTCCACATAGCCGCGCACGGCGTTGTGCATGGTATGCACCGAGAACATCGACGAGCCGTACATGACGAAGTTGTATTCCTCGCGGCTGCCAGCCAGGCGCATGGCCACCGGCAGGTCTTCCTTGGTGGCGAACTCCGACACGCGGCCGAACACCGCAGGATGGTTGAAGTACACCGCGCCCGGCGAGATGCCCACCTTGATGCGCTCGGGGTCAACCCGCGCGCTCCACTTGGCGATGTCGTTCTCAGCCGCACGCATGGCGTGGTCGATGCGGTTCTTGTCGGCAGCGGCCACCTGGCGATACACCACGCCGCGCAGCCCCAGCTCCTGCATGGCGCGGGCGGTGGCGCTGGTCACGGTGGAGTCGGCCAGGGTGGTTATGCCGCTGGAAAGCGCATCCAGGCCGCCCAGGATGGCCGACTCGTACAGGTCGGGCGCCTCGAGGCCGCTGGAGCATTCCGCGCACGACACCACCCATTTGGCGAAGGGCTCGTCGTTGATGAGGCCGCGCATGACCGCTTCCTCCAAGCGCGTGTGCAAGTCCACCAGGCCGGGCATGAGCGCCGCCGCGCCGAAGTCGACCGTCTCCTCGTCGGGGTAGCGCAGCTTGAGCATGTCGGCGGTGCCCACGTCGGCTATCTTGCCGTCGCGCACGAGCACCGCGCCGTTGGCCAGCGGCTCAGACGTTATGGGAAAGATGAACTGCGAAAGTAAAAGCATGGGCACCTCGATGCGCGTCCATTGGGAAAGCCGTGTTATAGCCGGTTATGATACCACGCACCCCCGCTGCGCAGGCCGCTAAAGCGGTCTGCGGGCGACATGGACGGCCGCTATGCCGCCGGTGTAGTTGCGCCACGTCACATCGCAGAAGCCGGCTTGCTCCATGAGCTGGGCCAGACCCTGTTGGTCGGGGAAGGCGCGGATGGACCGCCCCAGGTACACGAACCCTTCGCGATCGCCCGTTATGAGGCCGCCCCAGAACGGTATGAGGTGCTTCAGGTAGAAGTAGTACAGCCGCGCCCACAGCGGATTGGGCGGCGTAGAGAAGTCGAGGCACGTCAAGGTGCCGCCCGGTTTCAGCACGCGCAACATCTCGGCCAGGGCGCGCGGGCGGTCAGGCATGTTGCGGATGCCATAGGCCATGGTGATGGCGTCGAAGCTGGCGTCGTCGTAGGGGATGTCCTGCGCGTCCACCACCGCGAAGCCCACCGGCACGTCACCAGCCGCGCCCTCGGCGTAGTGGGCGCGGGCCACCTCCAGCATCTCGGGCACCAGGTCGGTGCACTGGATGTGGGCCGGGTGCTTGGCGCGGGCGCAGGCGAAGGCCACGTCGCCCGTGCCGCCCGCTATGTCGAGCACGCGGTCGCTCGGGCCTATGGGGGCCTGGCGCATCATGCCGCTCAGCCACAGGCGGTAGGCGCCGAAGCTGGATACGGCGTTGAAGCGCTCGTACTTGCGGGCGATGTGGGAGAAGATGGCGTGCACCCGCTCGGTGGACAGCTCGGGCGGCGCCGCTTCGCCGGTGGCGGTGTCGATGGTGTCGGCCACTGAGGTAGCGGCAGGGTCGGTCACAGGGGTGATCATGGGCGCGGTCGGGCTAGGCTCGGGCGGCGGGCGGGGGCGCTAGCCCTCGGCGGGCACGAACGTGTCGCGGTCGGGCGCGAAGGAGCGCATGGCCTGGATGGTGCGATCGAACAGCTCGTCGAGCTCCCAGCCCAGCATCTCGGCCCCGCTGCGGATGACCTCGCGGTCGACGCCAGCGGCGAAGCGCTTGTCCTTGAACTTCTTCTTGAGCGACTTCACCTCGAAGTCCATCACGCTCTTGGATGGGCGCATGACCACCGCCGCGCCGATGAGTCCGGTCAGCTCCTCGGTAGCGAACAGCACCTTCTCCATCTGGAGCTCAGGCTTGGGCAGGTCGGGGTTGAAGTCGGAGGTGTGGCTCTGGATGGCGCGGATGAGCTCCGGCGTGCCGCCCGCCTCCTCGATGAGCGGGGCGGCGTAGATGGTGTGCAGCTCGGGCTCGTCGTCGTGCTCTTCCCAGTCCAGGTCGTGCAACAGCCCCACGATGCCCCAGAACTCGACATTGTCGGGGTCGAACTCGCGAGCGAAGTAGCGCATGGTCTGCTCGACGGTCTCGCCGTGCTCGATATGGAAGGGGTCGGTGTTGTGGGCCTTCAGCAGGGCGAAGGCGTCGTCGCGGGTCATACCGGCATTCAAGGTGGCCATGGGCGCGTCCTTTCGGTAGCTTCTGTTCGGGCCTACGATAGCACAGCCGCACGCAGAAGGCAGCGTTCGCCCGCAGCTGCTCACGTAGGGCGCACATGCTCACAGTTATGTCGAACAAGTCCCCGAGCGCCTGCCGGGCATCTCCCAGATAGACCTCGTCGCCCAGCGGCACTACTGCATACTCATAGCGCCCCATCATGCACCTTCCCTTAGGCCATGCCATTCGGACTATACGGGCGGGCTCTGCAACGCCACCGTGTAGACCACCGAGCACACAGGGGTCTTCTTGTCCTCGAAGGTCGCAGGGTCTATAGCGCCCAGCACCTCGTCGGATATGGCGAAGCGATACCCTATGGGGATGCGGGTACCGAAGCCGTCCGGCAGCACGAAGGCCGCGAGCCTGGATTCGTCATCCTCGGTGGCGCGGGAGCCCAGCGAGAAGCGCACATCGGCTGAGGTAGCACCCTCGCCGGCCAACGCCTCCAAGAACACCTTAGGTGCATCCGTGCCAAATAGCGCCGTGGCGCCATCAAGCGGCGCGAAGTCGACCGCTGCGACCTTGAGCGCGCCTCCGCTGCGAGACTCGATGTAGCCCGATGCGGGCACCTGGTCCTCTATGCCGAGCAGGTCCACCTGAGCTGTCACCTCTATGGGCGCATCGGCGGACACTATTGGCCTCCACTGGGCAGTAACTTTGACATCTCCCACAAGGGAATAGTGCAACGAACTGACGCTTTTCATCACAGCTGCCGACTCGTTTTCGGGCACAGCCTTCCAGCCCGCAAAGACATAGCCCTGCCTGACTGGGTTTGACCAAAGGCGCACAGCTCCATCCCAGCCTTCCTCGGTCAGCAGCTGACGGACCGTGTCCGAGTCGCTGACCCAACTGACGCTCTGCGTATGCCATGACGACACCTGGTAATAGCTGCACAAGAAAGAGCCCTCACGGGTGCCGCTTTCCTCCGGGGTGACGTTAAGGCCGTAGCCATCAGGATAGTAATCCCAGTGCACCGACCCGCCATTGGGGTCGATGGTCATCGACCCTTTGGCGCCAAACCTCCATTGCGCATACCAAGTTGAATCCGATGTCATCAATGCCGCTGTAAGGTTTTGTGGCTCCAAAGAGGCAGAAATGTAGATGGTGCCACCTGTGCAAGTTGCCGCATAACCCAGAAACGTATGGCCGGCAAATTTTGGCAAGACGATATCTGAAGACTCGGCCTCGATGGTGCATGCTGCATCCATATAGAGCTTCGCAGTGCCTTCTTTATAATACAGCGACTGAATCTCTTCTCCCTCGCTTTCAGACGCATTGCGATCGAGGGATACCTTGTGAACCGGGATCCATTGGGCGACAACCTTCACATCCCCTACGAGGGAATAGTGGAGCGCACCCACATCTTTTACAACAGCTGCCGACTCGTTTTCGGGCACAGCCTTCCAGCCCGCAAAGACATAGCCCTGCCTGACTGGGTTTGACCAAAGGCGCACAGCTCCATCCCAGCCTTCCTCGGTCAGCAGCTGACGGACCGTGTCCGAGTCGCTGACCCAACTGACGCTCTGCGTATGCCATGACGACACCTGGTAATAGCTGCACAAGAAAGAGCCCTCACGGGTGCCGCTTTCCTCCGGGGTGACGTTAAGGCCGTAGCCATCAGGATAGTAATCCCAGTGCACCGACCCGCCATTGGGGTCGATGGTCATCGACCCTTTGGCGCCAAACCTCCAACTTGCCGTATATTTCTGACTACCCGTAGTGCCCTTGCTCACGGTGACGCTCAATTGCGGAGCCGCCCCATTGCTATCCGCCCAGCCCATGAAGGTGTATCCCGCACGAATGGGTTTGGGCAACACTATGTCGTCTGATTCGATGTTGTAGCTTTTCGTGTACCTCGAGTTGGCTACCGCGGCCGTCCAGCCCGAATCACTCACGCTGCCGCCATCGGTGTTCAAGGTGATGGTGTACTCGATCTTGGTGAAGCTTGCCGTGACGGTCACGTCCTCTGTGCCCGCGAAGGTGACCTCCTGGCCAGCCGCCTTGAGCCCCGTCCAGGCCAAGCTCTCCCACCCATTGAACGTGTAGCCCTCATCAGCCGTCACTGACGGCAGCTTGATCTTAGGGCCGCCTTTGTGGATGCTGTCGCTGGACCGCTCTGGCGTGCCATGGGCAGAAGAGTAGCTGACCTTGTAGATCTTCTCGTAGTTGGCCTTGTACTCGACATCGCCGGTCGTTCCCTTCGCAATCACAACACCGCGAGACGGGGTCGTATGCCCTGGACCCGTCCAACCCGTGAAGTAGTAGCCGTCGCGCTGCGGGATGGGCAACGTGGTGGCGTCGGATTCGATTGTGTAGAGCCTCTCGTATCGCTTCCCCTCAGATAAGGTGGCTGACACCTCGGACCACCCGCTCACCGTACCGCCATAGGTCACGAGCTTTATGCGACAGTTGGTAGGTGTCCAGTGGGCGTACCAGACATCCCCTTGGCTGAGCACACCTGCTCTGCTTGTGAGCTTACCATCCTTATCCACGTACTGGGTGCCGCCAGACTCCTGTGACCAGTAGCCATCGAATTCGTAGCCTTCGCGCTCAGGCTTGTTCGCAGCGATAACCGATCCTACGCCAACGACGTCGGTCGAGTCCCTAGATGTGGTGTAGCCCTTGTCCGGCCAGTAGTAGGCCTCGTAATCGCCAACGCCGCCATTTGGGTCGAGGATGACCCTGTGGCTGTCTTTTTTATCCCAGGTAGAGACGCGATATGTACCGCCTAAGCGAAAGGGAACTTGATTGTTGACATCATTTTCTGGCGTCAAAGTGCCTGAAGCATAGATTCCCCCAGGCGTGTATCCTGGCCTCGTTATATCGATATAATATTGAATGGCATCTGTGGGAGTGCCCGTAAAAGCTCTATCCCACCAGCCGAAACGAATAGTATCCGGAGATTGAAACCACATGTTTTGACTATGATTCTTTGCAATGATGGCCGGCGCTGAGTGGCCAGAATTTGCTGCATAAACCGTTATTTCATCTATGTTTTGCCACGCATCAAGATTTATAGGGGGTCGATTACTGAATTCCGCATCAGCATACAGGCTAATCGTCCCACCATCAGCGTACACCGTAAAAGAATCATCGTTGTTCCTTGCGCCCTGAAGCGAAGGAGCCGGAACGCTTATCTCATTCAGGGACACCTCTTTCGCAATGATCGCAGAATTGAATCTGACCACCTTATCGACCGCTTCTTCAGCAGACCCGCCATCAATCATAAATCCAGCAACTAACCAAGAGCGAGCGTCAGCACCAGGGGCTAATTCGACATCTATGGCGGACATATCTATTTCAAACGTGTCATCAGCGGCAGAAGACAGCGCCACCATGGCGGTGATTTGGCCTTCATCGGGCCCTTCGACTTCGCCGCCTTCGGCGGCTCCGCTCAGCGTGACGGAAGGGCTAGCAGCTTCGCTGCCTTCGCTCAGAATGGCAGAAACGGCAGGCAAGCCGACCGTCGGTATCGCATGGAAGACGTCGGGGCTGATGGAGGTCACGGTCGCAGGCGCGCTGATGGTGGACAGCTTCACGCAGGCTTCAAGGGCGCCGGCGGCTATGGTCGTGCAGCCCTCTCGGATGGCGATCTCGGTCGCGCCAGCGGGCACGCGCAGTAGGGTCGCTAGGTCAGAGCTGTATAGCAGACCATTCTCCGAGGCGAATGCTGCGCCGTCCTTCTCCACGGAGATGGAATCCACCAGCGGGCAATGCGAGAACACGCTGGCTTCTGCCGCCTCCGCAGTCTTGGGGAGAAGGACGGCGCCCTGCTTGCCCTCGGGAATGAGCAAGAGGCTTGATTGGGAGGCGTCGTACAAGGCGCCGTCGAAAGAGGAATAGGTCTGGTTGCCTTCGGCGACCATGACGCTTGCCACGTCGCTCGAGCGGAATGCGCACTCGTCCACGTCGCTCACGCTCGCAGGCAGCGTGACGGAAGTCACGCCCGAGAGGTAGAAGGCGTAGGCGCCGATGGAGGCGAGGGTGTAGCTGACACCCTCATAGGTGACGGATTCAGGAAGGGCGAGGTTGGTGGCGCCAGCTTCGCTGGCGAGGCTTTCATTGGACCCTTCGACTACGCCGCCTTCGGCGGCTCCGCTCAGGGTGATGGAGGGAGCGACGCCAACGAGTTCGACGTCGAAGCCTTCCATGACCGCGAAGGTCATGCCATCGACCGTGAAGGAGCCGATGACAGGCTCAAGTGTCGCATCGTCTTCAGACGCCGCAAGCGCCACGTCCTCGCGAACGACGCTGGCAGACCCATCCATGAGCGACGACGCCAGAGGCGCCGAGGGCGCTCCTTCCCCTTCAGCGAATGCATCGACAGGGATAAACGCGAGCATCATCAATGCCGAGAACGCAGCAACAACAATCTTGCTTGCAACAGAAACAGCAGGCACGCGCATGGCAACCGGCTCCTTCCCGTGGTGCGGTTAATCCACACTGCGGAGGAGCCCATAGACGCAAACTGCTAACCCGACTGGATGTGAGGAGGGCATCCACCACAGTCGGTGAACAGCAAGATTGCAATCAATTCCAGAGTTCTTCCAGAAACACAGTCTTGAAAGGCAGATGCCCTCTTTACACTGTGTTCCAGGAAAGAGTGTTCCTGAGAAAGTTTATTCAATTGACTGCAATTCCCTTCTGGGAACCGCTGTTCACCATCTGCGAGTGTATCAAGCACCCTTATCCAATGCAAGAGAAGAATCTGCGCATGCTGTTAGCCAGCGATGCCGCAAGAGAAGAATCTATGCAGAATTCGCGGGCAGAGCTTGAACTGAAAGCTACGCTTCCGCCCAAGCAGCCTGCGACGCTTGGCCCGCTGCAGGATCAGACGACGAGGCGCTTTGCGCCTCATCCGCGCCTTCAATGAGCGAATCTGCCCTCACGCCCTCGACGACCGGCGCCTTCTCAGCCGCGTCATCCGCCGGGACCGCGCAGCCCCCGAGCGCCACGCTCAGGATGCAGGCGCAAGCCACCAGCGCAAGAGCCCTTCCAGCACGGCGGGGCCGGGGGTTCGCCAAGAAGTGCCGCATAGGGGCCTCCCGTTCGTTCGGCATCGCTTGAAGCAGCCGTCGGCTGCCCTGCCATTCTACGCCAACCGCCGCACCCGTGACGGCTCGGCAGCCGCTACGCCTCTTTGCGGTGATGCCACCAGTGCGAGATAGCCCCGAACAGTCCGCACACCAGCGGGATGGTAACCAGCATCACCCACGCTGGGTGCGGTTCGCCCCACAGGCACATCTGGAAGAACCACCCTACCGTGCCCATCGCGTACAGCGTGCAGAAGAACGCGCACGCGCGCTTGCCGAACAGCAGGCCGCCCAGCGCATAGTACACAGGAATGGCAAGGAACAGCGCCAGCTCGGGCACCCAGGCTCCGCTCTCGAACGCCGTCACTATATAAAAGAGTATGGCCACCAACGGGAAGGGAAACAGGTTCCAGTTGCGCCAGCCTTTCGACTGAGGCTTGCAGCTGCACGCCTTCCAGTCGGCATGAGCCTCGTGCCAGTCGTTGTAGCTGCGGTCGTTCACATGCACGCCGTCCCAGCCCACGTGCACTTCATCGCCCCTGCTCGCGTCGCGCACGTGCACGCCGTCGCGCCAGGTTATGTGCACGTAGTCCTTGCCATCAGCCTCCTGCACATGGATGCCGTCGGGTCCGATGTGCACCGTACCGTCCTTGGATGTCATGCCCGGGGCCGCCTGGGCGCCCGAGGTGCCGCCGTCCACGCCCTCGTCCGAGCCAGCCGGAGCACCCTCGTCGATCACCTCGGCCTCCACCTCCACGGCTGCAGGGTCATCCTGGTCGGCGGCCGCCGAGTTGCCCGCCTCGGCCCCAACCACCGAGCTGCCCTCGGCGCCAGCAGCTGCCACCGTCCCGCCGGGCGCTTCCGCACGACCTTCCGCGCGCTGCCCCTCGTCAGCCACGTCCTGATACAGCAGGTCGTCCAGCGACACGTCGTAGAGCGCCGCCAGCGCGATGAGGTTGTCCGTGTCGGGCGACGACTCCGAGCGTTCCCACTTCGAGACCGCCTGGCGGCTCACGCCCAGCTCCTCGGCCAGCGCCTCCTGCGACAAGCCCGCCGCGCGCCGCCGGTTGACCAACCTCTTTGCCATATCGATGTTCATGATAGGACCCTTTGCCTCGTATCTGCCAGGTACCAGCATAGCCTATGCGAGACGCCCGAAGCACGCGACCGATTCCAGTTTGCAAATGGGGCAATTATCGGTTGCGGAAGCTTTGAACTGGGAAATCTATCGCTTTCCGACAGGAGCCGCACCCGCATCCCGCACCTATCGGCCGCCTACATCGGCCGGTGTATTTCCGTGGCGCGCCATAGTGAAGCGCCCCACCACCCCTTGACGGGCGCCCCCGTTGCCTATTATGGCGAGCCGAGATAACCGAAGAGGGAAAGGGGAAGGAACCGCCCATGGCCATCCAAAGCGTCTTCGAGCGCATCGAGGAGATGTATCAGCTGAGCGCCCGCGAGCGCGCCGCCATCGAAGGGGCCCTGGCCGCGCGCCTGCAGCGCGACCGCGCCCGTGACGGGCTGGTGTGCAGCCTGTACCTGGACACGCCCGAGCGCGCCGTCATCATGCGCTCGCTCGAGAAGCCCTGCTACAAGGAGAAGCTGCGCCTGCGCGCCGACGGCACCGTGCTGGCATCGTTCTCGCCCACGCGTGCCTTCCAGGCGGTCAACGTGTCGGCGCCTGGCCTTGGCGAAGGGCAGGAGTGCCAGCTGCTCGTCAACGGCGCCGCCACGGCCTTCACCGCATCCACCGCTCCGAGCCAAGCAGGCGGCCCTGCGGGCAGCTTCGACGGCAAGGACGGCCGAGAGGGCGCCGGCCAGCCGCCCGAGCCGCCTGATGGGGCCGGCGGCCAGGGTGGTGCGAACGGCCGCGAGCCGCTCGAAGGCCGACCGCCCCAAGGCGGCGCCCAGCAAGCCTAAGGGCATGCGCCGTGGCGGCCAGCGCCTTCCCTTCTGCGCGCCCTAGAACAGCGCGTCCTGGAATATGCGGAAGCTGCGCTGGTCCGACTGGGCCACTTGGTCCGACTCCTGCAGATGCCCGATGAGCAGCGGCGATTCCGGGTCGTGGCGCTTCAGGTTGCGCCGCAGCACGTCGCGCCGGCGCGTGGCGTGGCAGTACTGGCAGCCGCCGGGGCAGGTGTTGTAGTCGCCGATGGCCCGCGACGCGATGCAGCAGCATTCAGGCCGCAGCTTGTCGCGGGCGATGGGCTTCAGCGCTATGCCGTTGGCCTGCTCTAGCATCGGGCGAGACAGGCACCCGCTCGGCGCGATGCCGCATTCCGACCAGTCGTCGGTCTCGGCGCACGACTGCAACGGCAGCCCGTGGTGCCGCGCGATGGCCCCCAACCCCTCGGCCAGCTGCCGCTTCTGCCCTTCCTTGAACAGCAGCAGCCCTGGCATGTTGCGCCGCACCATCTCGTCTATCTCCACGAAGCTGAACACGCAGCGGTCCACATGGCCCACCAGCCGCGCCGCCATGGCATCGAACGTCTCGAGGTGGCGCTCCACGGTGTAGCGCCGCGTCAGCAGCACCGGGTCGTAGCGCCAGGCGATGCGCTGGGCGCCCACCTGCTGCTCGAGCCGCAGCAACGTGCCTATGCTGTCATCGATGGAGGGCACCTGGGGCTCCACGTCGTCGCCGTAGGCGGTGATGGTGTAGAAGAAGAACGTGTTGTACTCGTCGGTGATGCGATGCAGGCGGTCCAGGATGGGCTGGTAGTCCTTCGAGCAGAACACGACGCAATCCACCAGATGAGGGTCGAGCCTCAGGTGGCTCACATGGGTCGGGAACATGGGGTTGCGAGACAGCACGTAGCCTTCCTCGAACCGTCGCAGCAGCCAATCAGTGTAGAACCTCACCGTGTCGGTGCGGGCCCCGGTATGGATTATCATGTGAGCGCGTGCCTTTTCTCGTCGTGTCGTCCGCCTCTTCCAGGTATTTGTTCGTTCTCGCACCGCCTTTCATGATGCCATGAGGCGCCCCCAAGCCGTGCCGACCTTATGGCGTTTGCGTCGCCACGCTTCGGCGCGCGGCGCAACGGGTATAATCCCAAGGATGAAAGATTTGCTCGAGAAGATGAACGCCCGCATGGCCACCATGGCCCAAGGCTCCAACGGCCCCGACACCTTGGGGCGCGTATCCATGGGCATCGGGCTGGCGTGCGGCATCCTCAACCTGTTCTTCTACAACATCGTGCTGTCCATGCTGTCATCCATGGGCATCTTCTACGCGCTCTACCGGCTTTTCTCGCGCAACGTGCCCCAACGCCAGCGCGAGAACGAGCGCTTCCTCGAGCTGCTGAAGCAGCCGGGTGCGGCGCGGGAGCGGCGGCGCAAGAAGGCGGCTGACCGCGGCGCGCTCGTGCGCGTCGAGTGCGAGGAGTGCGGCCAGGGCCTTTCGGTGCCCAAGGGGAAGGGCACCATCCGCGTGGTGTGCCCCAAGTGCCAGCACGAGACCATCGCCACCACCTAGCCATTGCGGAAGGCCCCGCCGTGTTCGGCATCGTAACCGCCAGCCTCTCGAGCGTCACCGAAGCCGAGAAGGCCCGCTACCAGGCTGTGTACTGCGGGCTGTGCCGCGCGCTGAAAGAACGCTACGGCAACGTGGCCCGCGCCGTGCTCTCCTACGACCTCACCTTCTACATACTGCTGTGCGATTCGCTGCACGAGCCGCCCGAGCAAGCGGGCAGCGCCCCCTGCGTCACGCACCCGCTCAAAGCGCAGCCCTTCGCGCGGTCGGCATGGACCGACCACGCGGCCGACCTGGCCGTGGCGCTGGCGTATCACAAGTGCCTCGACGACGTGCACGACGACGGGACTGCCCAGGCGAAGGCCGCCGAGCGGCTGATGCGCGGGGCGTACGCGAAGGCGTGCGAGCGCATCCCCGCGGCCTGCGAAGCCATCGAAGCCGCCATGGCCGACATACGGGCCATCGAAGCAGCCGCCGACCCAGGGCCCGATGCCGCGGCGCAG
Organism: uncultured Eggerthellaceae bacterium; assembly: GCA_910588095.1. Taxonomy (GTDB): domain Bacteria; phylum Actinomycetota; class Coriobacteriia; order Coriobacteriales; family Eggerthellaceae; genus D16-63. The sequence goes on along the minus strand of CAJUQH010000003.1, from coordinate 65,357 downwards.
CGCTTCGGGCAGCTGCTCGGCCTGCTGTTCGCCGAAGGCCAGGGCATCTGGGCGGAGCCCATGCTGGCCTTCGGCGCGCAGCTCGGGCGCCTCATATATATGATGGATGCCGCCATCGACTACGCCGAAGACGCGGGATCGGGCAGCTACAACCCCTTCGTGGGCCTGGGCAGCACGCCCGCCGCCATGCAGACCGCCCTGGCCGTCATGGCCGACGGAACCGCAGCCGCCTTCGAGAAGCTGCCTCTCGAGCAAGACCTGCACTTGCTGCGCAGCATCATCTACGCTGGCGTCTGGCAGAAGTTCAACCACACCTATCGCGACGCCGACCTGCCCTTCGCTCCCGTCATTCGTAGCAAGATTGTGTAATCATCCGCCACAGGGCTCGACCGGGCAGAAGTTGGCGGACAATAGGTTCTCATGAACGAGAACCCCTACGACATACTCGGCGTCAGCCGCGACGCGAGCCTCGACGAGGTCAAGAGCGCCTACCGCAAGAAGGCGCGCGAGAACCACCCCGACCTCAACCCAGACGACCCCACCGCGGCCGACCGCATGAACAAGGTCAACGAAGCCTACGACCGCATCATGAACCCCGAGAAGTACGCCAAGTCCGACGCGCGGCGTGCCGCCAGCCAGGGCCGTTCGCCCTACGGTGGGGGCACTGGCGCGGGCAACCCCTTCGACGGAGCAGGGGCAGGCGGCCAGGGCGCTGGCAACGGCCCCTACGACTGGGTCGAGATAAACTGGGAGGACATCTTCGGCGGGGCCACCTGGGCCGGCGGCGCAGCTGGCGCACCCATCCATCCCGAGGCCGCAGCCACCGACAACGCCGAGGTGCGCCAGGCGGTGTTCCACATAAACTCGTCCAACTACGCTGCCGCGACAGCCATCCTCAACAACATACCCTCAAGCGGGCGCAACGCCCGCTGGTACTACCTCAGCGCGCTGGCCAGCAACGGTGCGGGCAACACCGCCACTGCGCTGGAGCAGATACGCCGCGCCTGCACGCTCGACCCCGGCAACGCTGACTACCAGCGCGCCCAGCAGCACATAACCGCCCGCGCCACCAACTACCAGCAACAAGGGCAAGCCCGTGGCTTCCGCATGGGCTTCCTCGACCCCACCACGCTGTGCTGCTGCCTATGCCTGGGGCCGCAGCTGTGCTACGGCCTGCCGCTGTTCTGCATACGCTAGGTCGAAGGCGCGCCCGCGTGGGCGAGCCGCCGCGCACCGCCGCAACACCGCGGACCGCAGGAGCACGCAACGCGCGGCACCGCGCTTGCACGCAGAGCGAAAACGAAAGGAACCGCCATGACCGTCATCGGCATAGACCTCGGAACCACCAACAGCTGCATGGCAGCCGTCCAGGGCAGCCAGCCCGAGATAATCCCCAACGCCGAAGGCGAGCGCACCACCCCCTCGGTCGAGGCGTTCACGAAGGACGGCGAGCGCCTGGTGGGCACCGTCGCCCTGCGCCAGGCCGCCATGAACCCGGGGCGCACCGTCACGTCGGTCAAGCGCCACATGGGCAGCGCCTGGAGCACCACCGTGGACGGCCAGAGCTTCTCGGCCCCGCAGCTTTCGGCCATGCTGCTGCGCAAGCTGCGCACCGATGCCGAGCGCTTCCTCGGCCAAGCCGTGTCCGACGCGGTCATAACCGTACCCGCCTACTTCACCGACGCCCAGCGCCAAGCCACCAAGGACGCGGGCGCCATCGCCGGGCTCAACGTGCTGCGCATCATCAACGAGCCCACGGCCGCCGCGCTGGCTTACGGCCTCGACCATGGCCAGGCGCAGAAGGTCATGGTGTACGACCTGGGCGGCGGCACGTTCGACGTGTCCATCATCGAGATAGGCGAGGACGTCATCGAGGTGCTGGCCACAGCCGGCGACAACCACCTGGGTGGCGACGACTTCGACGAGCGCCTGGCCCAGCACCTGGCCGACGGCTTCAAGCGCGAAAGCGGCATCGACGTGACGCGCGACGCCCAGGCGCTCCAGCGCGTGCGCGAGGCGGCGCGCCAGGCCAAATGCGAGCTGTCGTCTCTCGATTCCACCACGGTGAACCTGCCGTTCCTGGCCGCCGGAGCCGACGGCCCAGCCCACTTGGAAGCCACCGTGACCCGCGCCGACTTCGACCGCCTCACCCGTGACCTGGTGGAGCGCACTACAGGTCCCGTGCAGCAGGCCCTCGGCGACGCCGGCATAGCCGCCAGCGAGCTGGGCAGCGTGCTGCTGGTTGGCGGCTCGACCCGCATCCCCGCCGTGGCCGACCACGTGCGCTCCCTCACGGGCAAGCAGCCCTCGAGCTCCATCAACCCCGACGAATGCGTGGCCCAAGGCGCGGCCATCCAGGGCGCCACCCTCGAAGGCGCCCGCACCGGCCTCGTGCCGCGCGGCGGCGGCCTGCTGCTGCTCGACGTGGTGCCCATGAGCTTCGCCATCGAGACGGTAGGCGGCATTGCCACCCGCGTGATAGAGCGCAACACCACGCTGCCCATCCACTACGAGCAGGTGTTCACCACCGCCGCGCCCTTCCAGACCAAGGTGGAGGTGCACGTGCTGCAAGGCGAGCGCCCCATGGCCGCCGACAACAAGACCATCGGCAAGTTCCAGCTCAAAGGCATCAAGCGAGCCCCAGCCGGCGTGCCCCAGATTCTCGTGAGCTTCGACATCGATGCCAACGGCATCCTCAACGTGTCGGCGAAGGACCTTGGCACGGGCAACCAGCAGTCCATCACCATCACCGATTCGGAGCGCATGTCCGACGACGAGATAGCCGCCGCCAAAGCCGATGCCGAGCGCTATGCCGCCGACGACGCTGCCCGGCGCGATGCCATCGAGAAGGCCAACGAGGCGCAAGCCGTGGTGAACGAGGCGAACGAGCTCGTGCGCCAGCGAGGCAAGGAGCTGGACAAGCAGCTGCGCCGCGACATAAAGGCCGCCACCACCGAAGCCAACCGTTACCTCCTCAAGAAGCCCGCCAAGGTCACCAATGACGACCGCGCCAAGCTGGCTGAGGCCACCGCGCGCCTTAAGGAGCTGCTAGCCCGCGCCTAGCATGCCCACGGATCGGCCGTGCCACCCTTCAAGGCAGCCCACGCGCGCCAACGCCCCTCACTCTTGCGGGGGCAGGGCGCATTACCCCTTCGGTAGTGATGCTCAGAACGTCCTCTGGTGCCGTCAGGACTGCGGCACGACCTTGCAGTGCATCAACCTTCCCCTCATACCTCATACATGACGAGCGACCCCGATTCTACCGGCCACCCCTGCGAAACTACCGCTCACGACGGTTGAAGGCGCTCAAAAATCAACCTTCCGGGTTGAGGGAATGGGGCCAAAAGTCATAAAACCGGGTTCCCAAGCCCCTCTTTATACTGTACTCTTATCCCCATCATTCACTTTCTTGAGGCGGATTCCCTAAGCTTCGTCCCTGGAAAGCGAATGCTTGAAAGGTCAGAGAATCGTGGAAGGAGGAAACGCGCGGTCGTTTCTCCGAAGGAGCCACCTTCGATGCACCTTTATATAGAACCTTATATAAAGGTATAAGGGCAGCCCATCGGTCTTGCTACCGCGAGCGGAAAGTTTGGGAGGAGTTTCCGCAGTTCCCATTCTTTCAGGTTTTCTGAACGCGCCTTCATGCAAGGCACATCTGTATCCGTTCCGATTAATCAAACTAGGAGGGATTGATGGACGGTAAAGAGTTCACTGTATCTGAAGTTATCGACCGTGCTGGCATCTCTGCGCACACGTGGGTCGTGTTCGTGCTGCTGGCCTTCGCCATGATCTTCGATGGCTACGACTTCATGATCGTCAATTCGACCAACACCTATGTTGCACCTACGTTCTTCGCGGCTGACATCGCTGCGGGCAAGCCCATCGCGGCCCTGACCGGCTCGCTTACCACTTGGGGCCTGCTGGGCATGGTTCTGGGTGGCGCTGTCGGCGGCATCATGTCCGACGCCATCGGTCGTAAGAAGATGCTGACCATCGCCGTTATCTTCTACGGCCTGTTCACGCTGCCCCAGGCCTTCGCGCCTGACTACGCGTTCTTCTGCGCGTTCCGCCTGATCGCTGGCTTCGGCGTCGGCTCCTGCATCCCGGTTGTGACCACTGTGTTCTCCGAGAGCATGCCTTCCAAGCAGCGTGGCATCTTCGTTACCTTCGGCATGGCCTTCATGGTCATGGGCTGGGTTATCGCTGGTCTGGTTGCAGCTCCCATCTGCTCCAACCCGGTCTCGATGATCCCCGGCCTCACCGACGGCCAGATCACCCTGGCTACCGGTGCCACCGCTGTGGAGAACTGGCGCATCTGCTACCTGATCGGCGCCCTGCCGGTCGTGTACGGCATCGTGCTCATCTTCTGCATGCATGAGACGCCGCACTGGTACACCAACCATGGCCAGAAGGACAAGGCTTGCGAGCGCCTGACCCAGATCGTGGCGGCTACCCGTCACGTCGATGTCGAGTTCGACGCAAACCTGCTCATCGTGCCGCCGAAGCCGGCCAAGACCGGCCCGGCCGTGCTCTTCTCCTCCAAGTTCATCGTCGCCACCTGCGCCATCTGGTCCGCCTACTTCGTCGGCCAGTTCTGCGTGTACGGCATGAACGCCTGGATCCCCACGTGGTTCCAGGGCAACGGCTTCACCGCTGCTGAGTCTGTGACCCTGCAGACTTGGAACAACGTGGCCGCTATCGCGTCCAACATCGTCGTCGGCTTCATCTCCGACGCCATCGGCCGCAAGCGCGCCCTGTGGATCGGCTGGGTGGCCTGCATCGTAGCCATCATCGCCTGCTCCGTGTTCGTTCCGATGTTCCCGGGCGAGGCCCCCGTCAATGGCGCGCCGCTGGCTGGCGCCGCCGCTGGCAACTTCATCCCCTGCATCTTCTTGATGCTGCTGTTCGGCTTCTGCCTGAACTACGCCATCACCGCTGTTCAGCCCCTGATGCCCGAGTCCTATCCCACCACGCTGCGCAACACCGGCACCTCCTGGTGCCAGGCGTTCGCCCGCTTCGGTGGCTCCGGCTCCTCCATCGTGCTTGGCGCTGCTGCCGGCCTGGCCATGTTCCAGCATGACGTCAACGGCACCATGAGCAACAACTGGTCCATGGTTGTGCTCGTGCTCCTCATCCCCTTCGTGCTCGGCCTCGTGTGCACCCTGCTGTTCGTCAAGAACACCGGCGGCAAGACCATGGACGAGCTCCAGAAGATGACCGAGGACAACCCGCTTTCCGAGACGGACGGCAACGCCCGCTTCTGGATCATGCTCGCGGTTGTGCTCATCAACTTCATCGGCTGCATCGTGCTGCCGCTGACCATCCCGAACTTCTCCAAGACCGACATGGCGCTGCCCATCATGCTCATCGCCATGCTCCTGCCCTTCCTCTACTTCTTCGTATTTGGCGGCCAGGGCCTCGGCAAGGAGAAGGCTGCTGGCGTCGACAAGCTCTACAACTAACAGCAAGTCGAAGCTAGCCGGTCTATCCGACCGAAAAGGGCCCGTCTTCCAGGCGGGCCCTTTTTCATGCTGAAAAGACCCCCGCCTTCCCAGACGGGGTCTTTTCATTCTGTGCGATGCTTCTAGTGCAAGCTGCTTGTCATCCAGCGAAGCCGCAACGCAAATGAAAGGCGGCCCGTAGGCCGCCCTTCCAATGCCTCAGCTGTCGTCGATGATGCCTTAGTTGTTATCCATAGGGCGCCCGATGGGCCGCACCGGCGTCGCCAGAGGCGAGCCTTCCTCGATGAGGCGCTGCATCTCAGGGTATGGGATGCCCTTGTTCTCGAGCACGCGGCCCTTCAAGCGCTCCAGCCACGTGGCGCCCTCGCAATCCTCGCCCTCGCTCAGGCCCTTCCATTCTTCCTTGATGCCCATGGCCACGAACGCGATGACCGCGACGCGCAGCTTGTTCAGGTCGGGCACATGGATCTCGAAGCACTCGCCGTGGCCCTTGAACTTGCGTTTGCGCACATGCACGTCCTTATGGGTGTAGCTCGTGCGCGTCTCGGTGACAAAGTCGACCGGGGGGTTGAGCACCGAACCGTAGATGTCCCACAGCATGCCCTCGATGTAGTAATGCAGCCCCACCACGTACGGGTGCATGATGTACTCGTAGCGCTCGAAGCGGATGAAGTAGTTCAAGCAGCGGTTATCAGGCCGGATAAGGCCGTTCTCGCCACCCATGCGGCCGATGACGGACACCTTGTCGCTCTCGCTCTGCCACCCCTTCTTGCACTCGAAGCGATAGAACAGGTCGCCGTCCTCGTACCAGGTGTCGAAGTCCTCATGCTTCGAGAACGCATCGACGGGAACGTATACCTTGTTGAACTTCATAGGCTCTTCCTTCTCTTAGAGGGCGGCGCACAGGGCGTCGAGCAGCGTGATGGCGAAGTGCTGGGCGCTACGGGCAGCACCGGCGTCTTCCCACACCGTGCCCGGCAGCTCCACGATGACGCGGGCCGGACGCGGGGCGCGCGGGTCGCGGGCGGCATTGAGCGCGCTTCGCAGGCGCAGGCTCAACGTGTCCTCGTCGTCGTAGGCGACGCGCGGGGCGTCGGCCGCAGCCTCGGCCTCGGGCAGCGTCACCTGCACCAGCAGCATGGTGTCGTCCGGCGGCACCAGCAGCGCATCGGCGCTCACCATGCGCGATGCCGGGTTGGTGGCCAACGAGAGGTTCGACATGCGCGATGCCACCTGGCGCGTGAACTCATCGGTGCCGAACAGCACCAGGGCATGGGCCTCCAGCACGTCGGCTGCACGGGCGAAGCCCAGCGTGCGCGGCAGATGAGCCGCCTCCTTGCCTTCCCAAGAATGGCTCAGGTTGCGCAGCGCAGCGAAGGTGTACGCCCCCGCTATGCCGTCGGAAGGCAGGCCCATGTTAGTCTGGAACTTGCGCAGCGCCAGCTCGGTATGGGCACCGAAGATGCCATCGTGCTCGCCATTGGCGAACCCGAGCGCGCCCAGTGCCCGTTGGAGCTGGACCACATCGGCCCCATGGAAGTACGGCATGCGCAGGTACAGCGTGCGGTCCCCCATGTTGAACGAGGCGTCCACCAAGGTGGCCCAGGTCTTGTCGTCCACCATGTCGGTGGCGGGCAGGCGGAAGTGCCGGGCGAAGGCCCGCAGCGCCTGCTGGGTGCGGTCGTCGAACGTGCCGGTCACCTCGGCTTCATCCAGGAAGCCCGCGATGGCCAGGCGACGCTGCACGTCCTCGACGGCAGCCCCGGTGTCATGCAAGCGTATGGTGTCCATAGGTCGTCCTCGCCGCTACTTCAAGCGGTTGACGAACCAGTCGGCCATGGACACCAGCATGTCGCGCGATTCCGACGGCGGTACCATGTCTATCAGGCGGTTCTTGGCAATCTGGGTAAGGTTCTCAGCATAGGCTCGGGCGTAGTCCACCGAACCGGAAGCCTCCATGATGCCCACGGCCTCGGCCAGCACCGCCGAATCCTTCTCCTTGGAGGAGAGTATCTCCACCAAGCGCTCGCGGTCGGGCGAGTTCTGCAGGGCATGCACCACCACCAGGGTGCGCTTGCCCTCGGTTATGTCGCTGCGGAAATCCTTCTTGGTGGCTTCCTCGGTGCCCACCAGGTTCAGAAGGTCATCCTGGATCTGGAATGCCAGGCCCGTGTCCAGGCCGTAGTTGCGCAGGGCCTCCACCTCGGCCTCGCTGCCGCCGCCGATGATGGCGCCGATGGCCAGCGGCACCGCCCCGGAATAGTGAGCCGTCTTGTGCGTGGCCATGACCAGGTAGTCCTCGGGGGTCACGTCGTAGCGGCCGTCGCGGGCCCACCCCAGGTCGAGCGCCTGGCCTTCGATGGTGCGCCGCGTCATGGTTATGAGCTCGCTCACCACGCGCACCTTCGTGGCGTCGTCGAGCGACGGGTCGTTCATCACCGTGCCGTTGACCAGCGAAAGGGCCAGGTCGCCCATGTTGATGGCCAGCCCCAGACCCTCGGTGAGGTGCAAGCACGGCTCGCCGCGGCGCAGTTCGGCCTCGTCGGCTATGTCATCATGGATGAGCGCCGCCGAGTGGAAGTGCTCGATGGCCGCCGCCGCGCTCATGGCGCGGTCGGGGTCGCCACCGACGGCCAGGCACGCCGCAAAGCAGATGAGCGGTCGGTGGCGCTTCCCGCCATTGCGGCTGTAGGCCAGCAGCGGGTCGTACAGGTAGGCATCCATGTCGCCATGGCTGCCGCGCGGGATGAACTCGTTGACCAAATCGCCCACCTGGTCGGCGTAGCAGTTCAGGTAGTCCTCGAACGTCGCAGGACGCGCGGAGGCGCTGCTCAATATCTCTTTGATGCTTGCCATGGCTCTTTTCTTCATGGGGTCGGGTAAAGCGCAGAAAACTCCACCCATGATAGCACACCATGCCGAGGTCAGCGCCCTTATCGGGGCCTCTATCCAACGGATGAGGAAGGCCGCGCCGCAGCAGAGGGGAACGCTTTCGCGACGCCCTGAAAACCTGCGCCATCGCAGCCGCAGAACCCATATAATAGGAATGTTGCGAATCCGACTTTGTACTTACGTTAGGAGCCGTTCATGAAAGTACGCGACGCCATCCCCACAGTGGAGAACTCCAGCAACTTCAACACCGTTCCCGACCCCATCACCAAGGTGGGCACCACCCTCGAGAACCTGAAGGCCGCCGTCAACGGCGAGACCGGCGCTTCCGCCAAGTACGCCGCCTGCGCCGTTGCCGCCAAGGAGCAGGGCTTCAACCAGATCAGCCGCCTGTTCGAGGCCACCAGCGCCGCCGAGCAGATCCACATCGGCCTTGAGATGGGCGTCATCAACCAGATCGAGCCTGACTACGAGCGCCCCGCTGCCCCCGAGGCTGAAGGCATCCAGACTGACCTGAACCTCATCGCCGGCGCCCTGGGCGAGATCTACGAGACCAGCGACATGTACCCGTCGTTCATCCAGAAGGCCCTGGAGGAAGACGAGCCCAAGGCCGTGTTCGTGTTCACCCGCGCCAAGCTGGCCGAGTCGGTGCACGCCGAGCTGTACATGCAGGCTTACAACAACATCGACGCCGAAGATGACGAGAAGTACTACCTCTGCCCCATCTGCGGCTACATCCATAAGGGCGACGACTTCGAGAAGTGCCCGATCTGCTTCACCGCGGCCGATAAGTTCCGCGCGTTCTAGGCGGCACGCGAAGGCCCCGCACAGGGCAGCGCAGCCCGGGTAACGCCCAGGCAACCGATTGAAAGGCCGGGAGGTAGCACACCTTCCGGCCTTTAGAATATGGGATAGAAAGTTGAACGAATCAGGCTTCGCAGCCTTGCGTTTCTGACTTTCGCCCTTCTTCTTTCCTTGAAGGAGCGCGCGCCTTGCTTACCCCTTCTTACAGGCGCACGCTCCGCCCCTCAAGGCCACGTTGCCTCCCCGCAACGTGGCCTTGCCTTTCAGCGTTCGCCCCGGCCCTGAGTCCCCAGCACGTCCAGCGCCGCTTGGTAGCCACCGGTGCCGTAGCTCAAGCACTTGGAAACGCGCGCGATGGTGGTGGCCGAAGCGCCCGTGGCCTTCTCGATGGAGGCATAGGACTGCCCCGCCGCCAGCATACGGGCCACGGCAAGGCGCTGGGACGTCTCGCGTATCTCGCGGATGGTGAACAGGTCCTCCAGCAGCGCGAACACCGTATCCTCGTCGTCAAGCGCCGCTAGCACGCACAGCAGGTCGTTCACGTCATCGGTTCGGATGTCGGCCATCGCAGCCACTCCTTCCACTCGTCTTCGAGCACATCCGCTGGGAAAGGGCTTGCCCTTAGGTCAGCTTTCCGTGGCGGCCAGGAGGCCGTACTCGATGGAATCCACCAGCGCGTTCCACGACGCCTCGATGACGTTCTCGGAAACCCCCACGGTGCCCCAGGTGCGGTGCCCGTCAGTGGTGGTGATGGTCACGCGCGTTATGGCGTCGGTGCCCTGGCTCTCGTCGAGCAGGCGAACCTTGTAGTCGATCAGCTCCATGACTGCCACTTGCGGGTACGACTGGCCGAGCGCCAGGCGCAGCGCGGTATCAAGCGCCCCCACAGGGCCCACGCCCTCGCCTGTGGCAACGAAGCGCTGGTCGCCCACATGTATCTTGAGCGTCGCCTCGCTCATGGCATCCTGGGCAAGGGCGCCCGATCCCTCGTAATCGTCCACGATGACGCGGAAGCTCTCCAGCGTGAACGACGGCGTGTAAGCGCCCAGGCTGCGGCGCAGCAGCAGCGCCAGCGAGCCGTCGGCCACCTCGTAGGAATAGCCCGCTGCCTCGCGCGCCTTTATGTCATCGAGGATGGCCTGCACATCGGCACCTTCCAGCCCGATTCCCAAGCTCTCGGCCTTGGCGATGAGGGTGGCCTTGCCTGCTAGCTCGCTCACCAGCATGTGCTGGCGGTTGCCCACCGCCTCGGGCGCTGCATGCTCGTAAGCCTGCGGGAAGCGCGCGATGGCGCTCGCATGCAAGCCGCCCTTGTGGGCGAACGCCGCGCTGCCCACGTAGGGCTGGTTAGCTGGCACGGAAAGGTTGCACAGGGCCGCCACGAACTGGGCCACTGCGGTCAGCTCATGCAGCTTTTCGGGGCCGACGCACGTGCAGCCCATCTTGAGCTCCAGGTCGGCTATGACGGTGAGCAGGTCGGTATTGCCCGTGCGCTCGCCGATGCCGCCGATGGTGCCCTGCACCGTGGTGGCACCCGCCCCTACCGCAGCCAGCGTGTTGGCCACGGCGCAGCCAGAATCGTTATGGCAGTGGATCCCCAGCGGCGTATGGGGCAGCGCCTCGCGCACCGCCGCCACCACATCGGCCACCTGGAACGGCAGCGCGCCGCCGTTCGTCTCGCATAGGTCGACAGAGTCGGCCCCCGCATCAGACGCCGCCTTCACGCAGGCGAGCGCGTAATCGGGGTTGGCGGCGAAGCCGTCGAAGAAATGCTCGGCATCGAACACCACGCGCCGCCCGGCCGCCTTGCAGAAGGCCACCGAGTCGGCGATCATGGCCACGTTCTCCTCCAGCGGCGCCTGCAACGCACGGGTCACCTGCTCGTCCCAGGTCTTGCCCACGATGGCGACCACTGGCGCACCGCTTTCCAGCAGCGCCGCCAAGCCCTCGTCATCGCGCGCGGCCACGCCCTTCTTCCGAGTGGAGCCGAACGCCACCACCTGGGCATGCGCCAGGGGCAGCTCGCGCATCGCCTCGAAGAACGCCATGTCCTTCGGGTTCGACGAAGGGAACCCTCCCTCGATGAAGTCGATGCCGAAGGCATCCAAGCGCTGGGCGATGCTCAGCTTGTCCTTCAGCGACAGCGCGATGCCCTGCGCCTGGCCGCCATCGCGCAGCGTCGAATCGTAGGTGAATACCTTGTTCATGGTCTCGTGCGGCAGCTCAGCCGACCGTGCTTCGGCGAAGCAGGGGCTAGATGGCCGTCAGCCAGTCGCTGTACTCGTCGGCCTTGCCGTAGACGATCTCGAAGAAGCGATCCTGGATGCGGCGCGTCACCTCGCCTGGCTTGCCCACGGTACGGTCGTCGATGGCCCCGATGGGAGTCAGCTCGGCGGCCGAGCCGGTCATGAACACCTCATCGGCCACGTACAGGTCGCTGCGGGACAAGCTCACCTCGCCCGCCGGTATCTCCAGCTCATCGGCAATGACCAGCACCGAGTCGCGGGTGATGCCCTCCAGCACGCCGTCGGAGAGCGGCGGGGTCATCAGCACGCCGTCGCGCACGATGAACAGGTTCTCGCCGGTGCCCTCGCACACGAGCCCCGCCTCGTTCAGCATGATGGCCTCAGCGTAGCCGTGCTGCTTCGCCTCGAGCTTGGCCAGGATGGAGTTCATGTACGACGCCGTGGACTTCATGGAGGGCGGGATGGCATTGTTCGAGCGCTGGCGCCACGACGATATGCCCACCGAAACGCCGTTCTCGAGCGCGTCGGGGCCCAGGTAGGCGTCCCACGGCCACACGGCGATGATAACGTCCAGCGGCGCACCGGACGGGTCGACGCCCATCACGCCGTAGCCACGGTATGCCAGCGGGCGGATATAGCACGCCGGCAGGTTGTTCGCACGGATGACCTCCACCGTGGCGTCGCACAGCTCGTCCACCGTGTACGGCAGCTCCATCTGGGCTATCTTGCAGCTGCGATGCAGGCGCTCCATGTGGTCGCGCAGGCGGAACACGAAGCTGCGATCGGAATCGGGGTCCTTGTAGCAGCGGATGCCCTCGAACACGCCGGAGCCGTAATGCAGCGAATGCGAGAGCACATGCGTGGTCGCCTGGGCCCACGGCACCATCTCGCCGTTCTTCCAGATATACTCCACTTCGGTGATGTCGGCCATGGCGCGCTCCTTCTCTTGGTTGCGCGGCGCGCGGGGCGCCGCCTGCTGAATAGCAGCTATTGTACTCCAACTGGGTAAAGCGCGGTTGGCAAAGCAGCCGGAAGGGGCCAAGAAGCCAGGAAGCATCGCACGAGCGCCGAAGCCTGAGGCAGAGCAGGCACCAAGCGCGCAGATGCCCGGCGGCGAAACGGGGAAAACCGGAGATGCGGATGAAAGAAAGCGTCCCTGAGCGCGTATGCGACCCAGGGACGCATTGTCCTCATGGGCTCAACACCGCGCGATAGGCTAGAGGCCCCGCACGCTTCCCTTTTTTGCGGCCATGTCACGAACAGCAGGTGCTATGACAGAAAAGCCGCGCTTGCGTGCGCAAACAGGCCCGCCTGTTCGCATTCATAGGTCTCGCCGCTCATGAATTGGTGCTTCAAAAGAATGAGATGAGCCCATTCCCGAGGGCAATATTTGGATTTTATCAACTTGGTAACGGTTCTTCAAGCGCTCCGGCAGGCCCTGGCGCCAGCCTAGCCTTCGACCCGAAGGTCCTCCACGGTGGTGCGCAAAGCAGACTCGTATTCTTGGCGCGTGAGACGGCTCGAGGTCATGTTCACCTCGACCGTGCCCGTGGTGCCGTCGACGGAACCTCCCAGGTAGGCACGGCCGTAATCGCGCTCGACGCGGGTGACGAACGCAGCCGCCGCGGCCTGGGAGTCGAACGTGGCCCGCAGCACCGACTTCACGCAAAGGCCCTGCTCGTTGAACGTGACCGTCTCATGACACGAGGGATGCTCGCCTTCGGCCGTGGTGAGGTTGTAGTAGAACTGCACGTCGCCAGCCATGCTGCCGCTGCCGCTCGTGTCGCCCCCGCCGCTGCCGCCGGCCGAGCCGCTCGAAGCGCCAGCCGAGGCCCCTGCCGAAGACGACGAGCTGGAAGAGCTGGACGAGCTCGACGAGCTTGAGGACGAAGACGCCGAAGAGCCCGACGACGCGCTGGACGACGAGCTGCTGGATGCGCCGCCGCCCGAGATGCCCGGGATGTCCACAGCACCCGTGGACACGGCCACCACCAGCCCGATGACCGCGATGGCCAACGCCGCCACGGCGATGATGAGCACGATCATGAGCTTGCGGAACTTGCGATGCGAACGCGAGGCATCGTCCATCTCGTTCTTCATGGCCGCCACGGCCCCTGCCGCCTCGGGCGTGGTGGAGGTCAGGCTGTAATCGTTGTAGGGCATGGGCATGCCGTAGGCGTCCACGGTATAAGGGGAGCCGCTGGCGTCGTAGGCATAGGGCTTGCCGTTGCCGTCGAGCGGGTAGGTGACGCCATGCACATCGGCCGCGTAAGGCGCGCCAGCCATGTCGACGCCGTAAGTCCACTGGGCCGCGGTCGGAGGCGCCAGCGGGCCGATGGGACCCGTAGCCCCCATGCCGCCCATGGGTGCGCCCATCGGCGCCACCGGGGCGAACGATTGGGTGACCGCCGCCGAGCCCATGCCCATGCCGGCCCCTATGGCTGGGGCCGCGCTGGCTGCGCCCGCGCCCATGCCAGCCGCCATGCCAGCACCCGCTGCCGCGCCGCTCAAGGCGGCGGCTTCCTCGTCGGTAAGGGGCAGGCCCGTCGACGGGATGGGGCAAGACGGCCCGCTGGCCGCCGTACCGCCCTGGCTGCCCACCGCAGCAGGCATCGTAGAGGGAATGGCCGCCGGGTCGGGCGGTTCCGCCATGTTGCGCGCGAACGGCGAAGGGGCCGCCAGGAACGAGCCGTTCTCCGACCACTCGTTGCTGCCCGCCTGGTTATGGGAGAAGAACGTCACCGGGGCGTAGGGGTCGGCCGGCTGGCCGGTCACCTCGCCGTCGGGGCTCACATGCACGGTCACCTTGAACCCCGGGCCCTGGCTGTCGTCGACCGCTGCGGCCGGCGGCACCGACCCGCGCCCCATGGTGCGTGACGTCTTGCGGAAGCCCCCGATGCGGGGGTTCAGGAAGCTGGGGATGCCTGGCAGCTTCGACAGGCGCCCGGCGGCTTCTTCTGCGTCCGACGCTGCCTCCTCGGCGCTCTTGGGCTGCTCTTCGGCGCCCGGCGCAAGGCTGAGCTTCTCCTCGTCTGAGAACCCTGCCTGCGAGAGCAGCTTGTCCAACGACATGCCGTTGCCATCTTGCTTCTCATACATAAGCGCCCACCGTTCTGGGGCGCCGCGCCTTCGGCGCCGCAACGCGGGCGCTCCAAGGGAAGGCCGCCGCGTGCGCATGGGGGCAGAGCAAGTTGTCAGGAGTCCTAGCCATAGGTAGGCTAAGTATAATACTTACTTAGTGCCTCGAAGCGTTTGCCCTCGTCGATTCTGCGAATCCACGCAAAAAACCAGCACGCCGAGCGCGCCGTCGAAGGGAAATGCCTTGCTTAAACGGGTAAGGAGTGGCACAATGTTCCCTATCGTTCGAACGAATTATCTGTAAGGAGATACACAAGATGGCCAACGATATGAACCTCCCTCGTCTCAGCGACCTTTCCAGCCTGCTGATCACCTCGGATGACCTGGGCAAGGCCCATGAGGCTGACTTCGTGCGCAGCATCAAGAACGACAAGGTGAAGATGCTGGTCACCGACAACCAGATCTCCTGCGTCATGCTGGCTCCTGAGGTTTACTCCGCCTTCATGGAGGTTTCCGACCAGCTCATGAAGAGCGCTGCCAAGTAGCAACTCCTTCATAGGATAGAGAAAAGCCCGCCTGTTGGCGGGCTTTTTTTGCGTCGATATCTTCTTGCGGATCGGCGGGATGGCGCAAGCGCGCTTTCTTGCAGGCTGGCAGGCAGAGGCGGAGATGGCATCTTGCAAAGCCTCTCACGAGGACATGAGGGCCATGCGTTCTCGCTTGCAGAGGCGAAAGCGCCACCCTGCAAAGCCCCTCGCAGAGAGCGCTCGAGGCTCCCTCGGGGCGCCTGCGCTAGATGATGACCTCGCAGCCCACGGTGTTGGA
The DNA here is from genome assembly GCA_910588095.1 of uncultured Eggerthellaceae bacterium. Classification (GTDB taxonomy): domain Bacteria; phylum Actinomycetota; class Coriobacteriia; order Coriobacteriales; family Eggerthellaceae; genus D16-63. Next base: position 50,053 of record CAJUQH010000003.1, on the reverse strand, counting down.
CATGACCAGCGCGGTGTACGTGCTCTTCATGAGGTGCTCGCTGCTCAGGTGCAACGTGAACACCACCGAGCTGTTATCCACGCGGCCATCGACGTAGGCGTTGTCCTGGAACTGCTTCTTGAAGTTGGCCAGGGTGTGGGCCGCCGTCTCGAAATCGGAGGTCTGCATGGTGATGACGCTCTGCTCGAGCACGCCGCCCGTGCTGAAGGTGGCCACCTCGGTAGTGGGGCACAACGTGCCGTTGGAATCGGTGGCGCGGTAGCGGTACGTGATGGTGCGGCCCGCGCTCTCGCTTATCTCGACGGCTTTCGTCTCTATGTCCTCGGAAGCGTTGGCCGTACCCGACAGGAACAGCGCCACGGCACCTGCGGCAGCCAGCAGCGCCACGATGACCAGGAACGTTCCCAAGCGGCGATAGCGACGCGCCTTCTTGGATGCCTTGCGCTCGGCGGCGGTCTCCATCTGGCGGGCTTCGTCGGCGAACACCGCGTCCTCGTAGGAGATAGTGCCGATGCGCTGGGAAGGCAGCGGCTCTACCAGGATCTCCTCGGTGGCGGTCACCGCTGCCTTGCGGGGACGGACCGGCTGCGCGGGAGCAGTGGCTGCTGCAGCCGCTGCTGCAGCCGCAGCCTGGGCCTGAGCTTTGGCTTGCGCCTGGGCGCGGGCCGCCGCCTCGGCCTGAGCCCTCTGGGCAGCCATCTGCTGTGCCGCCTTGGCCGCTGCCTCGCGGGCAGCAGCCTCCTGCGCAGCGCGCTCGGCTGCAAGGCGCGCCTCCTCAGCAGCAGCTTCCTCGGCGGCGCGCTGCGCGGCGCGGGCTTCGCTTTCCTGCACGCTCATGAACGCCGGCTCTTGCGAGGCCAGCGTCTTCTCCAATTCCTCGACGGAAAGCGCCGGCTCGGGTGCTTCCTCGGCAGCTTCCGCCTTCTTGGCGGGCTGCTCTTTCGGTGCTGCCTCCTTGGGGGCAGGCTGGAACGGCTTGAACGTGACGGGGGCCTCCTCAGTGGAGGAGCCGGTGCCCTTCTGGGCGGCTGCCTGCTGGGCAGCGGTCGCGGCCTGGGCTGCCTGGGTCGAGGCAGCGGCCATGCGGCTCACGGCTTGCGCGTGGACGTGGCGCTGCTCGGCCTGGGCCTGCTCGTCCTTCGCGGCCTGAGCGGCCTCGGCAAGCTGAGCAGCCTCAACGGGCTTCGCAGAATCGACGGCCTTGGCGGCTTGGGCCGGCTGAGCTTCTTGCCCTGCTTGGGTCGCCGCCACAGGCTCTGCCTTCGCGGCACCCTGCTGGGAGGCGCCTTCTGCCGCTGCGGTGGCGCCAGCCTCCTTGCCGGCCTTCGAGCGCTGCGGCAGGTCGGCGTAGCGGCTGCGGTAGCGTGGCGCAGCGTCTTCGCGAGCCGCGCGGGCGATGGCCTCGCGGGCGACCACGTCGGCTGCGGCCTGGGCCTGCTCCTCGCGCATGGCGGCCTCGGCGATGGCCACCGGATCGACCGTGATGCGACGGCTCGCATCGGCCTCTGCGCCAGCGCCGGCAGAAGACGACCCGTAGCCGAGAGCGGCCGCCAGGTCGAAGGGCTCGTTGCTGGCTACGGCCGAACCGTAGGAGCTGCCGCTGCTGCGGCGCTCAGGGGCGCTGGAACCAGAGCCGTAGCCCAGGGCTGCGGCTAGGTCGAAGCCGCCTTCGCTTGCTGCCGGCTCGGGCTTCGCCTGCGCCTGCGGCTGCGATTGCGCGGTTGCGGGCTGCTGGGCGGTCGGCTCGACAGAGGGCGAGGCCGCGGCCTTCGCCTCGGGGGCTGCCTTGGCGCCTTCCCCCTTTCCTGCCGCGCTGGCCGCAGGAGCCGCATCTGCGGCCGGGGCGGGCTCCGCGGCTGCTGGCGTTGCAGCAGGTTCTTCCGTGGCTGCGGGCGCAGCCTCGGACGCGCTCGCGCCACGCGCAGCTGCGAGCAGCGCTTCGAGGGAGAGGCCGCCGTTCGTTTCGTTATCTGCCATTCGTCTGCTCCGTTGCTCGGTCTATCGGTCAGCTCGTCAACGTTCCGTCGCCACGTGGGCCTATCGGCGCCTGCGAGAGGCGCGGGCTTGCACGCGATGGGCGCGCACGAAGGCGACGATGGCCAGCAAGGCCGCCGCAGCCGCCACCGCGATGAGCACGGTGCGGGTGAGCGTGGTGGCGTATTCGTCGTCGGTGATGGCGTCGAAGCGATCCTCGACCGCCACGACGTAGCTATGGTTCAGGGCGTACCAGGGGCCCACATAGCCCCGGTCGACCGCCGCTTCGCCCGTGGAAGAGCCAGATGCCGCGCTCGATGATTGGGACGAGGCCGACGATTGGGCGCTGGCCGAGCTCGAAGCGCCCTGGGCCGCTCCCGCCGTCTGCTTCGTGGGGCCTTCGGTCGTGCCGCCCACAGACGAAGCGCCGTCTTGGCTGTTGGAGGCCGCGCCGTTGGCCTGGCCGCCTTCTGCGCCGGGCGCATCTGCGGTGTCGGCGGTATCGTCAGCGCCAGCTGCCCATGCCAAGGCTGGCCGGCCAAGGAACGGCTCCGGCGAACCTGCGGAAGGGACGGCCGTCAAAGCCGCGCCCAGCAGCACGCCCACCGCCGCTGCGGCAAGCATGCGCGCAAACGCCGTTCTGCTTGATGACCTCACGTTATGCTCGCGCACCAACCAATTCCCTTCTTGCTGAGAGGCATTTGCTCATAATCCAGATAATTATACCTTCAATTGCCTCGAACAGGCCATAAGACCACGCTTTTTGCGCTTTTGTCACCTAAGCCGCGCGAGCGGTTGCCGCGCGCTACCGTGAATGCGCGGAAGAGCCCCTACAAGAGCTGCTGGAGGCCCAACGGGCGGTGTCCCATCGCGCCCCACGGCAAGGGCCAGGGCAAGGCGCTGTTCTAGTGCCGCCAGCCGTCCAGCAAGGGGAAGGTTCCGGTGCTGGCAGCCTTCCCTTTGCTTTATGCACAGCATCAGCCCCTCTCGAAGACACGACGAGACCCGATGGCATACAGAGGCCAATCGGCAACCGCGCCGTCGCTTCTCGGTGGCAACGTCGAGAAGCGCAGCCCTCTATCAAGCTGGAAGCGTTTCATCGAAGCCTTCAAGCTCTTTGCTCTCAGATTCTGGCCCGCCTTCACCTCAATAGGCAGCACATCAGAGCCTTGCTGCAAAAGGAAGTCGAGCTCTGCCGTCGCGTTCTTCGCCGCCCAATAGAACGGATTGTAGCCAGTAGCTACCAATTCTTGGCAGGCAAATTGCTCGGCGAATGCCCCTTTGGCCGTTGCGAACAGCTCGTCTCCATCCAGCACGACCGATGGAGCCAATCCGGCCATAGCGCGCAGAAGACCCACGTCTAACAGATAGAGCTTGAAAGACCCCAGGTCCTCGAACATTGCCAACGGCTGCTGTGGTGCGCTTACGCGCGGGACTTCGAGCACCAGACATGTATCCTTTAGCCACTGTATCGCCAATTCGAAATCACGCCCACGTGCGCTTTTCTTCACAGCGCCGTAGAAGAATTTCTTGTTCTCGCGGGCAAGCTGCGAAGGTATCGAATCCCAAACTTGGTTCAAACGCAAGGGCAAACCCGATGGGGCAGCCATCTGATGCTTTGAGAAGTCGTCGCGATAGCCTGTCAATATCTGCTGCTGTATAGCATCTATCGAATCAAAATCGACATTGGGATAGCTTGAGGCAAAGGCCTCCACCGCCTCAGGCATGCCGCCGATAACAAGGTAGTACTTCAGGTAACCAAGAAGCTTGTCATGGAACAATGCCATCATGTCCGCATCCGCACATGACACTACTTCCTCAAGCTGGCTTTCCCCAAGAGCCAGCAAGAACTCCCGAAAGCACATCGGATATAGCCGCAGGAGCTTAACCTTTCCTACCGGGAAAGAGGTGTCTGGATGCAAAGCTATCCCCAACGACGAGCCGGTCGCAAGAACCGCATACTCAGAAGCGACTTCGCAGAAGTACTTGAGCGCGGTGAGGGCCCGAGGCACTTCCTGCACCTCATCCAAGATGATAAGCGTCGTCTGGGGCTTGATGGGCACCCCCGCTTCGAGCGCAAGAGCTGGCACAAGCCTATCGGGGCTGATGTCGCCAGCAAAAAGATGCGACATGCGCTCGTTGTCTTGAAGTGAGATGTAGGCCACGCTTTCAAAGTGGCGTCGGCCGAATTCCTTGCTCAGCCAGGTCTTCCCCACCTGGCGCGCGCCATCAAGCACGAGAGGCTTGCGCTGAGGATCTTCTTTCCATTGGGCCAACTGCTGCTCCAAGAATCGATCCATAGCGCCCCCCATAAGCACGAAACACATTTTCATAGGGAAATATAGCTCTTTCTAACACATTTTCATAGGAAATATTCACATTAGTGCGCACATTTTCAGAGGTTAAGCACTATTGCAAAAAAATTCAGTGCGCTTGGCATTGATTCTAGCGAGACACTGAAAAGGGAAGCGCCCACGGGAACCCGCAGGCGCTTCCAAGGTCGCAAGCCGTCAATCATGCGATGCGCACGGCGCTCAGGCCGACGGGCCCTGCGGCGGGTTCTGCAACGCCACCGTGTAGACCACCGAGCAGACCGACGTGGTCACCTGCTCGAAGCAAGCCGGGTCGATGGCCGCCAGCACGTCAGAAGGTATGGCGAAGCGATAGCTTATGGGGATGCGCTCCTCGTATCCCGACATGGCGAAGGGAGCGAGCCTTGCCTCGTCGTCCTCGACGGCATCGGCCCCTGCCGCATCGAGGGCGAACGAGAAGGCAGGCGTGCCTGTGACCCAGGAGGCGTCGTCGCCTGCAAGCGCTTGGAGCGACACCTGCCCGAAGCTGCTGCCGAACAGCTGCTCGGCTCCGGCCTCGCGCGTGAAGGCGACGCTCTCCACCTTGAGCGGGGCTCCGCTTCGCGACTCGATGTAGCCTTCCTTGCCCGGCTCCATCGCCTGATCCTCGATGCCCAGCAAGTCGACCCGCACGGTGGCGTCTACGGGCGCATCGGCCGATATGGCGGCCCTCCACTGGGCATAAAGGGTCATCGTGCCGCTCTCGGCAAGGTTGGGCTTCTCGAGCGCGACTCCTGCTTCGTAGAGCTCGCCTGAGCCATCGGCTTCGGTGTTCCATCCGTTGAAGATGTAGCCTTTGCGCTCAGGAGGGGCTGGCAAGGTCACGTCCTGGTCGTAGGTAGCCGAGACGTCGGCCACATCCAGGTCGCACTGCGTGTCGAAGGCGATAGTGTAGGGGCTGGCTTTCCAATCTGCCTTATAGCTTTCGCCATTGCGGACACTAACAACGCCCGTAGAGCTGTTCACCGGGCGAGAACCCGTCCATCCTTGTATCGTATAGCCAGGTCTGCCAACGTAAACCACGAACAAGTAGCCATCCCTCCAGTAATGGACAACGCCGGGATACACCGCCGCCGAGGGCGCGAAGTCAGTCGTCCAAGAAGTCTGGTCCTGCGCAACGACCTCGCCCGTACTACTGTTTACAATTTTGAAAAACCCACCATTAGCATCGAGCGACATCGAGGGCCACTTCGACCAGCCAGCATAGAGCGCGGTAGTAGATGCTTTGTCGTACTTCCTCGCGCTTGCGCCAGCAGCCGTGTAGTACTGCTCCCCTTTCGTGTAGTCGGCATCGTCGTACCAACCAAGGAACGTATACCCGTCCCGCTTGGGTGGAGTCGCCGATATTGTCGGCATAGCGCTGCCGTAAGTTGCCATGACCGCATCGCTTTGACCACCTGCGCCGCCATTCGGATTAAAGGAGACCTCGTAGGTGTTCGCCTTCCATAGAGCCGTGTAAGTTGTTCCTGGCTTCATCTGCACTGATTGTGCCGTGGAAACCGGATGGGTCCCGCTCCAGCCATCAAACGTGTACCCGGGCCGCACAACACGATAGTTCCTTATCAACGACCCCAAAACCACATGCGCACAACCACCAGAAACGCCATATATTCGTTGAGGACCATCCCACTTGATAGTTGTAGCCGGCTTTCCTGATTCCAACAGATGATCATCCGGAAAACCATCGAAGGTATCATAAACGCTTATCGTGCCACCATTTGGGTCGATGGTGGCTGAATACGGCGTTGTCCAAAACGCATAAAGGATGCCATCATCTGCATAATCGGTACTCGAAGCGAGTATGCTGCCCTCTGCATCGATGCGCTTGGTTCCCTTTCCGCCCGTTTCGGTGTAGTAGCCGCCAAATGTGTATCCGGTTCGCTTCGGCACCGTGATACTGGTTATCTTCGTCGTAGCCGCCGAACTGGAATACCAGCCTGTCGCGTACTTCTCGTATATTGCTGCCGTTCCCGCGCTCGTAGCCGTTTGGTTATTGAGATTGACTTTGTAGATCCCCGAGTTCCACCGAGCATACCAAGTAGCATTAGCAGAAAGCACAGGAGCGCTCGAAGTTAACATGCCTGCCGAGGTCACATATTGCGTCGCGTTCGACGCCGTGCTGCTGTAGTAGCCCGCGAACGTGTAGCCGGCCCGCGTAGGCAGGCTCGAGACGAGAGCCCCGCCCGTTGAGACCACCGTGGTGGACGTCGAGCTCGTGGTATAACCCTTGTCAGGCCAGTAGTAGACCGTGGACGTGCCGCCGGTGCCGTTGTTCTTGTTCAGGGTGACGGCGTGGCTGGCCTTCTTCGTCCACTGGGCAGTGAGCGTGGTGTTCGAAACGAAGTGGCTCCAATAGGTACTGGAGTTCTTGAGGCTGCCGCTCGAATCGACGTAGGTGCGGGAAACGCCGCTCTTGTCCGTGCCCTTGTATCCACCGAAGGTGTAACCGCTTCTCGTAGGCACCGTGACCTTTGTGATGCCGGTCGTGGCTGCCGCGTTCGAATACCACCCGATGCCGTACTTGAGATAGATAGTGCCCTTAGCTGTCGATGTGCCGACTTTACCACCAGCGTGGTCGAGGGTCACCGTATAGATAGTGGGAGTCCAGCTGGCATAATACTTATCGCCAGCAGCAATCGGTATGGCAGAGCCCGTCACGTGAGGCCCCGTCAAGCTCCCTTTATGCCATCCCGTAAATGTATACCCTTCTTTGTAAGGAGCAAGCGACACCAACCAACATCCGTACTGAGAAGTCAAGCCATCTGGCCAATTCCATGACGTATTAGTCCAAAAGTGAACCGCTCCCGCGGAATAAATAGCGGAGCTCACATTGAATGAATATTCGAATGGGGAGCTTAGATTTGAATACGTTTTCGTTTCACCCGGAGCCCAAACCACACTTGACGTTCCCCCTCCACTAATAGCGCGTTGATAGGTTCCTGTAAACCTGCCCCCGTTAGCATCTAAAACAACGTTGCTCGCGCTATATGTTTCAGCCGATTGGGTAGAGGCTACGGCCGGTGGCTCAATGTCCGCGTTCTCGCCTTCCTGGACTTCGAACAGCTGGGCGTCACTGGTTTTGGCGGATACGGAAAACCCACCATTCTTCCAAGCATCTTCTTGGGAACCAGCCGGAAGCGTGACAGCAATGGAGGATGGCTGCATCTCGGGCAGATCATCATCGGTCGTAGAAAGCGCCACCATGGCAGTAAGTTGAAGAGCTGCCTCTTGCGAGGACGGCTCCCCTGCAGTGCCAGGGTCATCGGCACCGGCCAGGGAAGCCGCAAGCAAGGAAACGGTGGGGATGGCGGTGAGCACATCAGGGCTGATGGAGGTCACGGTCGATGGCGCGTTGATGCGCTCGAGGCTCGCGCAGGCTTCGAGGGCGCCAGCCGCTATGGCCGTGCAGCCCTCTCGTATGGCGATCTCGGTAGCGCCCGCTGGCACGCGCAGGAGCGTCGTGCCGTCGGCATCGTATAGGAGTCCTTCCCAGGAGGAGAGGTGCGCGCCGCCCGCATCCACAGAGATGGCCTCCACCAGCGCGCAATGCGAAAACGCGCTGGCGGGCACATCTGATGCTTGCGAAGGGATGCGGACGGCGCCCTGCCTGCCCCCGGGAATGAGCAGGAGGCTTGATCGGGTGGCGTCGTAGAGGGCGCCGTCGTAAGAGGAGAGGCTGGGGTTGCCGTCAGCGACGGTGACGTTGGCGACATCGCTCGAGCGGAACGCGCGCTCATCGACGTCGGTGACGGTTGCAGGCAGCGTGACGGACGCCACGCCCGAGAGGTAGAAGGCGTAGGGGGCTATGGAGGCGAGGGCGTAGTCGGCGCCCTCGTAGGCGACGGATCCGGGGAGGGTGAGGCTGGCAGCGCCAGCTTCGCTGGCGTGGTTTTCATCGGGCCCTTCAACTTCGCCGCCTTCGGCGGCTCCGCCCAGGATGACGGAGGAATCAACGCTGACGAGCTCGACAGCGGATTCCCCTGTGACCGCATAGGTCAGGCCGTCGACGGTGAACGAGCCTACGACAGGTTCTCCATCGAGGGCAACGTCGGAGTTGATGAAGGCAGCCGGCTTGCCCAGAAGGGCAGAGGCCAGGGTGCGTGGCTTCGAGCTCGACCCTTCGGCTTCGCCGCCTTCGGCCCCTTCGCTCAGGGCGACGGAAGGGCTAGCAGCTTCGGTCGAGGGGTCCGATGGGGATTGAGGCGAAGTTGAAACCCCTGAGCCGAATGCCCCTTCGGCTTCACCAACCTGAGGGTCTTCAGAGGTTGAAGGGCCATCCGAACCGTCACTCGGCTCGCTTTGGCTTAGAGGGCTACCCCCCCCACGCCTTCTGCCAAGGCGTCAGCGGGCACGAGCCCGATGCCCAGCATGAGGGCAAACGCTATGGACAACGTCGATGCGGCGGCATGCCGCAGGCATTTCCCGATATGCATGATGGCTGCTTCCTTCCCGACAAGCGAAAGCAAATCCGTATGTGTCCGGCCTTGCCGTATCCCCCTGCTCCTCGCTGTTCTCGCTCAGCTCGAATCAGGCGCCAAGGCCCTTGTGCGGCGCGCAAGCTTCCAGGTTCTCGCTCCCCTTCAGCCTCCAGCGCCCAGTGATGCGTATTCTTGCATGCCCTGCGCGAATCCGTCAAGGACGCCAGTTCAGCCGCCATAGCGGCGGAATCAGCGTACGCGCGAACCCACCGCAGCAGGGTTCGCAGCGCAGCTACACCTGGTACATGAACTGGAAGACGTCCTCGCGCTGGATGATTATCTGCATGCCCAGCTCGTCGCCGACCTTCTGCAGCTTCTCCTGCACGGTGTTGAAGTCGCACTTCTCGGGCTTCAGGGTGATGAGCATGGTCATGGAGAATATCTCCTCATCGCCCAGGATGGTCTGGCTGATGTCGTCGATGTTGGCGCTGCAATCGGCCAGGGTGGTGGCCACTGCGGCGACGATGCCGGTGCTGTCTTTGCCGAGCACAGATATGACGCATTTCATGATAACTGACCAGCCCTTCTCGTTTCGATCGTCTTGCTTTGCGTTTCCGTTATTGTCTCATGCACCCATCACCCGCACGCCAACAAGAGGCCGCCCGGTGCGCTATATCGCGGTGAAAGCCCGCCAAGGGCGCAGGCGCGCAGGCGCCGCAACCCCGCAAGCTCAGCGGAGTATCAGCGACAGCGCCTCGGCGCGGGTGGGTGCGCTCTTCTCGAACACGCCGCGCACGGCACTGGTCACCGTTTGCGATCCCGGCTTCTTCACGCCGCGCATGGACATGCACATGTGCTCGGCCTCGAGCACCACGATGACCCCCTGAGGGTCCAGCTGCTCGATGAGCGTGTCGGCGATCTGGTTGGTCAGACGCTCTTGCACCTGCGGGCGCTTGGCGAACGCCTCCACCAGGCGCGCGAGCTTCGACAGCCCGCATATGCGACCGTCGCTTGCGGGGATGTAGGCCACGTGAGCCTTGCCAAAGAACGGCACCAGGTGATGCTCGCACATGGAATAGAACGGGATGTCCTTCACGAGCACCATTTCCTCATGATGCTCATCGAACGTCACCTCGAAGTGCCGTGCCGGGTCTTCGGTAAGCCCCGCGAACACCTCCTCGTACATGCGCGCCACCCGCGCGGGCGTGTCGAGCAACCCCTCGCGGTCGGGGTCTTCCCCAATGCCTTCCAGTATCAGGCGAACACCCTGCTCTATCTTGGCGTTGTCCACGGCTCGTCCTCCTGCGAAACAGCTCGCCGCTTATATCGAAGCTCCCATTATAGGCGATTCGGCGCCTAGCTCGGCTGGTCGCGCAGCTGCTCGAGCTTGCGCAACGTCTCGGCCGGGATGCGCGAAGCGATGGTGTTCTTGCGCGCGACGGCGTAGGCGTCGTCGAGCTGGGCGACCTCGTAGTGGCCCGTCACGGCGCGGCAGAAGCCCTCGGCGCTCATGCGGTCGATGCCGCCGCCGAACACGGTGTCTTGGATGGTGGCGTCGGATGTGACCACCAGCGCTTCCACCATGCGCTCGCGCGCGTCGTGGGCCAGCTTCTCGATGACGTGGTCGGCCGGCTGGCCTGCGGGCGAGAAGATGATCTTGACGCCGCCAACGGTTTGGGGCTGGCCCTCGGAGTAGCGGTTATGGGCACCGTCGAACACGATGATGGCCTGGCTGCCATAGCCGGCATAGTTGATGACGTCGTTTATGAGCGTCTCGCGGGCGGTGTTGAAGGCGTCGTCGGTATAGTCGGGGTTGGCGGCTACGATGTCGCGGTAGCGGCTGCCCGAGCGCAGCACGTTGTACCCGTCGATGATCAGCAGCTTCTTGCGTTGGCGCACCATGGCTGGCCTAGCGCTCCTCGGGGCATTCGAGCGGGGCCAGCGGATTGCGCCCCTCGGCCCGTGCCGCCTCCACCACGCTCAAGGCGAAGTCCTCGAAGAACCAGCCTTCGCACTTGCTGCTGCGGCCCACCAGCTTGAACAGGCAGCTGGGCACCTCGCGCTGAGCTTGGTTCTTGGCGATGCAGCGGGTGCAGCCATCGTCATGGTTGACCGGATGCGCCGGGCACGCCGTGTCGGTGCAGGTGCATATCTTCGTAGCGTCCATAGGTCAGCCTCGATTCTGCCTGAGCCATTCGTAGGCGCAGGCCGTGAACGCCTGAGCCACGTTGAGCGACGCCACGCGCCCTACCTGCGGCAGCTTCATCTCGAAATCGCAGGATTCGCGCACGATACGCGAGACGCCTTCTTGCTCGCTGCCCATGACCAGGGCGATCTTGCCCTTCAGGTTAGCGTCCCACACCAGGTCGGTCGCGTGCTCGGTGGCGGCGGCCGCCCAGAAGCCCTCCTGCTTGAGGCGCTTCAGGGCCGCAGGCAGGTTGGGCACCTGGGCCACGGGTATGTGGGTGATGGCTCCGGCAGAGCTCTTGTAGGTGGCAGCCGTCACATGGGCGGCGCGCTTGTTGGGAATGATGATGCCGCACGCACCCACTATCTCGGCACTACGCGCGATGGCCCCCAGGTTGCCCGCGTCGGTCACATGGTCGAGCACCACCACGAGCGCACGGCCGCCGTCGGCCTGGGCGCTGCGATCGGCCGCGGCCACGATGTCGCCGATGCCCGCATAGCCGAACGGCTTGGTCTCGGCCATGATGCCCTGATGGCTGCCCCGGGCACTGCGCTCGTCGAGCTTCTTGCGCGGCACCTCGCGCACTGGCACCTGCTGGTTCTTCGCCTTGCGCAGGATGTCGGCCACTAGGCTGTCGCGCTTCACGTTGTCGGCCAGCAGCACGCACTTCAGCGGCACGGAGCCGCGCAGCGCCTCGATGACCGGCCTTTTTCCTTCGATGTATTCCATGGGCACAGTGTAGCACGGGCGCGTGACGAGGGCTCGCAGCGCCGGATGGGCGCACCCCGGCGCCTTCCGCGTTCAGAACTTGGAGCCGCTGCGCAGAATGCTCACCAGCACCCAGATGGAGAGCACCACCGCCGCGGCGAACCCCAAGAACGCCAGGGCCGGCACGCCCAGCAGCTTCGGTTCGAGCGGGCTGAGCGCCAGCATGCTCGACCCTATGAACAGCCCCATGATGATGAGCGCCAAGGTGACGCGCGTGAAGATGGTGGACATGCCGCGGAACAGGTTGTCCGACCCTATCATCTCGGTGTTCACGCGCAACTGGCCGCGGGTGAGCATCTTGAGCGCTTGACCCGAGTAGGTGGCCGCCTGCATGAGGCCGCGGCTCGACGTCACCACGCCGCGGGCCGTGTCTTCCATCAGGCGCTTCATCTCGGCCAACGGGTCTTCGCTTTCGATCACATGCCGATTGATGATGGAGATTATGCTCTGGTCCTTCAAGTAAGGTGCCGCCGTGCCCTCGATGGTTATCACCCCGCGCGAGACGTTCGTCACGCTGGAGGGCAGCACCACGTGACTGTCGCGGGTGACTTGCAGCACCTCGCCCAAGAACGCCGCTATGTCGATGCTGGACACGTCTTCCGAGGCGTACTTGGCTATGATGCTGTCCAGCTGCTCCAGGAACTGCGGGTAGTTCACCTTGCTCTCGTCCACCTTCACGGCAAAGCGCATGAGCGCGTCGGAAAGCCCCGCCGAGTCGCGCATGCCCACGGCCTTCACCATGGCGCCGAAGTCGGCCCGGTCGGAATCGCCCAGGCGCCCCACGAGCCCTAGGTCGATGTAGACTATCTGCCCGCCGCGGATGAGGATGTTGCCCGGGTGCGGGTCGGCGTGGAAGAACCCTTGGTCGAGCACTTGCGACGCGTAGTTGTCCAGCAGCTTGGTGCCTATCTCGTCCAGGTCGTAGCCGCGCGCCTGCAGCTCTTCGGCATGGCTGATGGGCACGCCGTCGACGTATTCCATCACCAGCACGTACTCGTTGGAGTACTGCTTGTGCACCTTGGGCACCGCCACGTAGACGCAGCTGGCGTTGTTGCGCGCGAACTCCTCGAGGTTGGACGCCTCTTGGCAGAAGTTCGTCTCCTGCAGGAACGTCGTCCACATCTCGTCGACCACGTCCTGCAAGTTCACGAACTGGTCGTCTTTGATGAAGCGCCCCAGCCGACCGACCAGCTTGCGCATTATCTCGATGTCAAGCGCCATGGTCTCGCGCACGCCGGGGCGCTGCACCTTTATGGCCACGTCCTCGCCGGTGACCAGGCGGCCGCGATGCACCTGGGCCAGGCTCGCGCTGCCCAGCGGCGTGGGGTCTATCTCGGCGAGCACCTCGCGCCGCCGCGCCGCGCCGTACTGCTCGTCCAGCACCGCCAGCACCTCGTCGAAGGGCAGCGGGTCGCTGTCGGCCTGGAGCTTCTTCAGCTCGTCGCAGTAAGGTTGCGGCAGTATGTCGGAATGGGTGGAAAGGGTCTGGCCTATCTTCACGAACGACGGGCCCAGGTCTTCCAGCATGGCGCGGAACTGCACCGGCGTGATGGACCCGGGCAACCCGTGCTTGCGCGCGATGGCCATTATCTGGCGCATGCGCGTGCGGCGCGTGGCTGCCGACAGGTCGAACTGGTCTTGCCCGCTGACGGTCGCGCGCGTTGTGAACACGTATTTGAGCAGCGCGTTCTCGGCCATCGGAATATCCTCAGAACAGAAGGGCAGGACGTGGGAAGAGCGGGTAGGGCGAAACCCCTACTTCTCGGTCTTGTACGTCTCCGCTACGACGCGTTCCTCCTCTTCGAAGCCCGCCTTGATGTCGGTCGGCTCCAAGTCGTCTTCGGCAGCCAGCTGGGCCACCTTGGCGGCGAAGGCTTGGCGCTGCTCGGGGGTCATGGTGGCCATGTGGGCCGCGATGATGTCCTCATGCACGTCGGCCGCAGCGTTGGCCGCCTTATGCTTCAGCTCTTCGTTGAGCTCTTTGCCCTGCTCGACCGTCAGCTCGCCCTTGGCGATGAGCTGGTCGATGACCTCTTTCGATTTTTCCGCGCCTATAGCCAGCGCGCCAACGCCTGCTAGGAAGATGTCCTTGAAGCCGCCAGCGATGTTGTCAGTCACGTTTGCCATGATGCACCTCGCGATCGTGTCCACGCGCCCCCGCGCGGGCCGACCCGGCGTGCTGGGCGCAAGCGTACCTTGCTCTACGCCCTATGATGAACCAGCGCCGGCGCGCGCACCCGTGCAGGCGGCGCGCCGTTACGCAAGCGTTCCCTATTCGAACAGGCTGCTGAAGCGGCCGATGCCGGCCGGCGAGACGTTGCCCTTATGGCGATGCGCGAAGGAGAACAGGTCGGTGAGCGCGTCGAGGGCGATCTCCTTCTTCTGGCCGGTGCGGCGCAGCTTCACCTCGACGGTGCCGTTGGCCAGCCCGCGCTTGCCCACCACCAGCTGCAGCGGCCAGCCGATGAGGTCGGCGTCGGCGAACTTCACGCCGGCGCGCTCGTCGCGGTCGTCGATGGCCACCTCGAAGCCCAAGTTGGCCAGCTCGCGAGCCACGCGCTCGGCCTCGGGCTGCACGGTGTCGTCGCCCACGGTCAGCGGGATGACGCACACATGGGCCGGCGCAACCGAGAACGGCCACATGATGCCATGCTCGTCGTTGTGCTGCTCGACCACGGCGGCCAGGGTGCGCGTGACGCCTACGCCATAGCAGCCCATGATGAAGGGCACCTCGTTGCCTTCCTCGTCGGCGAAGGTGGCCCCCATGGCGCGGGAGTACTTGTCGCCCAGCTGGAACACCTGCGACACCTCGATGCCGCGGGCGCCTTCCAGCGCCTTGCCGCAATCGGGGCATGCGTCGCCCGGCGCCACCACGCACAGGTCGGCCCACGCGTCCACTGTGAAGTCGGAGCCCAGGCGCGCGCCCACGTAGTGGTAGTCGTCCTCGTTGGCGCCCACCACCCACTGCGGCACCTCCCGCAGGCTGCGATCGGCCAGAACGAAGGCGCCTTCAGGAAGGCCCACCGGGCCCATGGAGCCCTTGTGCAGGCCGAACGCCTGCATCTCGTCGTCGGTGAGCAGCTCGAAGCCGGGCACCTCGCGGTCTATCTTTATCTCGTTGAGCTCGTGGTCGCCCGGCACGAACACCGCCACCAGCTTGCCTTCGGCGTTCTTGCCCGCCAGGGCCTTCACCGTGCTGCTGGTCGGTATGCCCAGGAAGCCAGCCAATTCCTCGATGGTGCGCACGCCCGGGGTGTGCAGCTTCTCCATGGCTGCCGCCTCGTGCACGGTGGGCGCGGGCAGGCACTCGCCCGCCTCGGTGTTGGCCGCGTAGCCGCAGGCGCAGTGCACCAGCTCGGCCTCGCCCGTTTCGGCCAGGGCCATGAACTCGGTGGTGACCTTGCCGCCTATCTGGCCGGAATCGGCCTCGACCGGGTAATAGGCCAGACCGCAGCGATCGCAGATGATGCCGTAGGCGCGGCTCATGTCATCGTAGGTCTGTTGCAGCGACTCCTGGGTGGCGTTGAAGCTGTAAGCATCCTTCATGATGAACTCGCGGCTGCGCAGCAGGCCGAAGCGCGGGCGTATCTCGTCGCGGAACTTCACCTGTATCTGGTAGAGCGTGCAGGGCAGCTGCTTGTAGGAGCGCAGCTCGTTGCGGATGAGCGCGGTGATGAGCTCCTCATGGGTGGGGCCCAGGCAGAAGCCGTGGTCGTGGCGGTCGTTCAGCCGCATGAGCTCGGGACCGTAGTCGTCCCAACGGCCGCTCTCGTGCCACAGCTCAGCCGGCTGCAGGGCCGGCATCATGATCTCCTGGCCGCCGACGGCGTTCATCTCCTCGCGCACGATGCTCTCTATCTTGGACAGCACGCGGTAGCCCAGCGGCAGGAACGTGTACACGCCCGACGCGGTCTTGCGTATCATGCCCGCGCGCAGCAGCAGGCGGTGACTGGCTATGTCGGCATCGGCCGGGTCTTCCTTCAGCGTGGGGGCGTACAGGGTGCTCATGCGCAGGATGTCGGTCATAGCGCTTCAATCTCCTCCATCAGGGCGTCGAGAATCGCCGCCTCTTCGACTTTCCGGACGATTTTACCATGAGCGAACACCGCGCCCGAGCCCTGGCCGCAGGCAACGCCCAGGTCGGCGTCCTTGGCTTCGCCGGGGCCGTTGACCACGCAACCCATGACCGCCACCTTCAGCGGTCGGTCGATGTGCTGAAGGCGCTGCTCGACCTGCTTCGCCAGCGCGATGAGATCGACCTGGCAGCGGCCGCACGTGGGGCAGCTGATGAGCTCCGGCCCGCGTCGGCGCAGGTCCAGCGCCTGCAGAAGCGTCCAGCAAGCGCGCACTTCCAGCGTGGGGTCGTCGGTGAGCGATATGCGCAGCGTGTCGCCGATGCCCTGTTCGAGCAGCATGCCCAGGCCAGCAGCCGACTTAATGATGCCTTGGAAGGCGGTGCCCGCCTCGGTGACGCCTATGTGCAGCGGCACGTGGGGCATGCGCTGGGCCAGCAGGCGATAGGTGGCGATGGTGGCCGGCACGTCGTGGGCCTTGGCTGACACCACCAGGTCGCGGAAGCCACGGCCTTCGAAGTAGGCCACGTAGCCTGCCGCCGATTCCGCCAGCTTCTCGGGCAGCGTGAGGTCGGTGCGGGCAGCCAGGTCGGCCTCGAGCGAGCCGGCGTTCACCCCGATGCGGATGGGGATGCCCGCCTGGGCCGCTGCGTCCATGATGGCATCGCACGCGACCAGCCCGCCGATGTTGCCGGGGTTGATGCGCAGCTTGGCCGCCCCGCGCTGGGCCGCAGCCACGGCGCTTTCGGCATCGAAGTGGATGTCGGCCACCACGGGCAGCGGCGACGCAGCGCACACCTGCTCGAACGCGTCGAGGCAATCGCGGCTGGGAATGGCCATGCGCACCACCTCGCAGCCGGCCTCTTGCAGCGCCTCGATCTGCGCGAGGTTGGCCTCCACGTCCTTCGCCGGGGCGTTCAGCATCGACTGCACCACCACTGGCGCGCCGCCGCCCAGGGGCACGCCCCCCACCATGACCTGCCGGGTCGTCTCGTTCGGCTTCATCGGCCTTTCCTTCCCTTGCGCTAGCTAACGCGCAACCTACCAGTTCCCGAAGATGAACCGCTGGATATCCTGGTTGAGCATGATGACGAAGAAGCCCACGAACAACGCCACCCCCGCCATGGAAAGATAGCTCATAGCGCGCACCGACACGGGGCGGCGGGTGAGCTTCTGGAAGATTTCCACCACGAAGCGACCGCCGTCGAGCGGCGGGATGGGCAGCAGGTTCATGATGCCGAGCGAGACCGATATCATGGCCGTGAACTCAAGGGCCGTGACCAGGCCTGCCTCGAAGTAGGTCTTGGACATGACCGCGATGCCCACGATGCTGGTGGAATCGCTGACGGTCTGGGCGGCCGTGGCCGGGTTGAACAGCCCCGCCACCGCCTGGGCCACCATGCCGATGTACATGAAGCCGGCTTGGATGGACTGGAGGGGGTTCATGGTGCGGTGCACCACCTCGCCCGATTCCAGCTGCAGGTCGACGCCGATGACGGAGAAGATGACGACGAACGCCACCATGGCGAACAGCAGGTTCACCGCGATGCCGGCCAGAAGGATGACCGAGCGCTTCCAGAACGGCTGGGCACGGTACTGCTGGCGGTACTCCGACTGGAACAAGGCTTCGGTGTCGGGCACGGGGCGCGCCTCGCCCAGATCGTAGCACGGCAGGGGCACGTCATCGGCCACGGTGGCGTGGCGGCGCAGGCGACGCGGCGGCGGGTAGCTGGCCGGGGCGCGGTAGGTGTCGTCGGCATCCCTCTTGTCAGGGCCGACGGCGCTGCCCCATTCCGTGAGCTCTTCAAGGGCCTCGAAGGCCTCGTCGTCGGTGATGTCGCAGGCAGTGGCGATGGCCTGCACGTCGGCCGTGCCACGGCGGTAGAGCTCGGCCAGCACCGGCTGGAGGTGCGGGCTCATCTCGCCGGGCTCCATGCCGCACACCTTCGCGTAGCCACCCAGGGGCACCGCGGTCACGCCGAAGCGCGTGCCGCCGCGGGTGAAGCCTACCGAGGGGCCAGGCAGCCCCAGCATGAACTCGGTCACGCGCACGCCGAACGCGCGCGCTGCCAGGTAGTGGCCGCCTTCATGGATGAACACGAGGAAGCCGATGACCACCGTGGCGCACAGGACCATCACGAGAACGTCCATAGTCGAACCATCCTTATATATAAGTGGGGCCGCGGGGTCGTTGCGCGGGCGGGCTGCCCGACGCACGAGCCCGAAGCCGCTGGTCGCAGAGTTCTCAGTATAGAAGATTGCGGGCAGCCGCCGCAGGACCCCGCGAGCGAAAACACGTTACCTGCGCAGGGGGCTTCTCAAGGAATGCGCCAAAGCTCCTCGTCCAAGATGGCGTCTTTCAGCCACGGAGTATAGCGATTCTGGCCACCCCACCACCCCAGCATGCCGTCTTTCCAGTAAGCAAGCGTCCTGAAGTCCTCGGTATTGTCGAACACAGTCGCCCGCTCGCACTGCCCGACAAGACACGAGAACGCACGCAAAGAGTCTCGAAAACGGCGACGAACGGCACTCTCGTCAATGTCGTGGCCTCCTTGGGCGACCCGATGGGCGATGCGCTCCAGCGCAATGGCCGCATCTTGCACTCCTACGTAGTTAACGAGGACACGATAGCCCTGTTGCCGTGCGTGCTTGATGTTCCGGGCTGCCAAGCGCCCAGTAAGCGTCGTCTCTTGATTGAAGCTCTGTCGTTTCTCGAAAAGCTCATTGATGCGCTTTCGTGCTTCGCGACCCGCGCGTAACTGGTCGGAGGAAGAGCGCCAGTCTCCCCCTTGTTCGCGCAGTATCTCGTCAGGATTAACGCG
This sequence comes from uncultured Eggerthellaceae bacterium, assembly GCA_910588095.1. Taxonomy (GTDB): domain Bacteria; phylum Actinomycetota; class Coriobacteriia; order Coriobacteriales; family Eggerthellaceae; genus D16-63. Next base: position 31,459 of record CAJUQH010000003.1, on the reverse strand, counting down.
CTCCATAGTACTCGGCATACCAGGAAGCTGCCATAAGCCAGATTGGTAAAGGGTCGACTTGCCCGCGCCGTTCACGCCAGCGAACACAACATAGAACGGCGCGTCCATCAGTAGGCCCCCTGCGCAACAAGATTGCGCTGGCGCTGCTGCAGGAAGAAGTCAGCCACCGCCACATAGAAAGCGGCTTCTTCGCTGTCGCTCGCTTGTTGCAACTGCTCGAAAGTCGGACGGAACCGAAATGCGTCCCTACAGGCAACATACGCATCATGAAGCGCCTCATTGCATTCAACAGAGGATGACAGGACCCCAGAAGCGGCAATAGTAGTTCTTACCGGTCGCCCTGCCTTAGGATGCCGGGAAAGGCGATCAAGGATGTCTTCTTCCTTGATGACCCAAGACCTTCCCACCTTTTGCGCCGGCAATGCCTTTTGGGCTATAAGGGCCCGCACCCGTGCAGGGGTTACACCAAGCATATCTGCGCTTTCTTTCACCGATAACATGAACGCTCCTTTTAATTATTGCGATATCGCAATAATTAATTGTAGCAGAAGGAGCCATGGCTCTCGGATACGCACCCCTACACGGAGTACGCTCGTTACTATGCGGGCGGGTTCTGCAGAGCCACCGTGTAGGCCACCGAACCCAATGGTGCGGTTGTCTCGTTGAGCGAGCCCAGCAAGTCGGTGGGTATGGCAAAACGATATGCTATGTCCACCTTATCGTTGTAGGAACCCATAACGAACAACTCCGGAGAAGATGGCGTCATCCTGGACACAGACCCATCAAGCGGAAAGCGCGCATTCGGCGCAGCAGCCCCATCCGCCAGCACCTCGAGGAACACCGCGGCCAAGCTGCCGCTGCTCACACCTGAACCGAATACACCGTTGATGCCCTGCTGGTCGGGCAAAAAGGATATCTCTGCTACCGTGAGAGCTTCTGCGCAACGCGACGAAATATATCCCGGCGCTGGCACTTGCGGCTCAACACCCAGTATGTCTACCCGCGCTTCAACCTCCAAAGGAACGATAGCCGAAAGCGCCGGAGCCCAGTGCGCTACGTAAGAGCGGTTGCCCGTTGAACCCTTTGGGATAGAAACCGCCTTGTTGGCAGAGCCCGTCAGGCCCGTACCCGACCACCCCGTGAACACATAGCCGGTCTTTGTCGGATTCGCCAAGGTGAATGTCGCGGTGGTCACATCATAGCTTGATGGATTGGCAGAAGCTAACGTGCCCCCGTCAAGGTTGTAGGCTATGTCGTATTTCAAGAGGTTCCACAACGCATAATACGTCGTTGGCTTTCGTATGGCTCCCGTAGTGCCGCCCGAGGTCGCGCCGCCGCACACATAGGTCCCTCCTGTTGCGGCCGTATACCACCCCTTAAACGCATAGCCGTTCTGTGTAGGCAACGGTGCCGATACCGTCGCACCCAAGATGACCGAGCTTGATGCGGGACTTACGGAGCCGCCATTCGCATTCCAAGTCACCGTCGTAGGCGATTCGCAGTTGTAGATCCAAATCTCAGTCGCCTTGGTTGTCTCATACCAAGTGTTGGGCTTCATAGGCGAGCCATCGATGGTCGCATTTTTGATGCCCGCTTGAAGCCCACCGAATGCTGCGTTGTACCACCAGTAGTCATCGTGATACATGTGCAGATATGACTGAGCACCCGACTGCACCCACTTGACGTAAGGCGTCTTATAGGAATAGGAAGAGGTAACAGCCCCCGTGCCTGTGGCTTGACGCCAGCCGCCATAGGTAAATGGCTCGTTTCCCCTAACGGTGACGTTGTAGTCCGCCATCGGGATAGGCGCCCAATGGGCATAATAGGTCACGTTCTTTCGGATTGCAGGCGTTGTGCCACCCGATGCCGCGCTGCCACAGACCTTCGTGCCGCCCGACGATGCCGTGTACCATCCAGTAAACGTCTGGCCAGAACGCGTAGGGAACGGTGCATTCACGGTTTTTCCCAGCTGAACGGAGCTCGTCGTTGGCGAAACGGAACCCCCATTCGCGTTCCAGGTTACCGTTGCCGGAGATGTCTGGTCATACATCCAAACAACGCCCTTGCCATCGCTCGGAATGCGATACCACTGGTTCTTGACCATCGGCTCATCGTTGAGCGTAGCGAATTTCACGCCAGCGTTGGGCGCACCAATACCGAGATACCAATAAGGGCTAGGGTGAGGCGTAACACCCGCACTCGTCTCGCGAGCCCATGCCTCGATGCAGTAGCCATTCCAGCGGACTTGCTCGTCGTAAGGATACGAATAAGAGCCGCCTTCTCCCACCGTTTTCTGTACAGTAGCTATGGGCGTGGATGAAGCGGTATATGGACTATAGGAAAACGACGCATTCGCGCGATAGGTCAATGTCGCATGCGCCCTTGAAGTCGAGGCCGATTGCAGTGTCGCTATAGGCGCCTCAGCGGAAGCAGCGGCATCTCCTGCAACTGCTTCATTTTCCTGCGAGTTGATCTCTGGTTGCCCAGCGGTGCGCTGGACGGAAAAGCCCACGTGGCTCCATGGCGTCTCCGAAGCATCGCCGGGCAAGAAAATCTCAATCGTCGAAGGGTCGACGATAAGCGAAATGCCTTTGGCCGAGGAGAGCGCGACCATGGCGGTGAGCTGGGTGCCAGTCTCATGAGCTTCTGCTGGCTGGGGTTCCTCGACGCTATCGTCTTCAGCAGCTCCACTCAGGAGGACAGACGCAGCAGGCAGGCTCACGGTCGGCACGCTCGTGAAGACGTCAGGGCTGATGGAGGTGACGGATGCAGGAGCCGTGATGGTGGCCAGGCTCGCGCAGGCCTCGAGGGCGCCAGCGGCTATGGTGGTGCAGCCTTCGTGGATGGCTATCTCGGTGGCGCCGGCTGGCACGCGCAAGAGCGTCGTGCCGTCGGCGTCATACAGCAATCCTTCCCAGGAGGAGAGGTGCGCGCTGCCCGCATCGACCGAGATCGCATCCACGCCAGCACAATGCGAGAAGGCTGACGCGTCCACCTCCTCGGCCTTTGAGCTGATGCGGACAGCGCCCTGCCTGCCCCCGGGAATGAGCAGGAGGCTTGATCGGGAGGCGTCGTAGAGGACGCCGTCGTAAGAGGAGAAGCTGGGGTTGCCGTCGGCGACGGTGACGTTGGCGACGTCGCTCGAGCGGAACGCGCGGGCGTCGACGTCGCTCACGCTCGCAGGCAACGTGACGGACGTCACGCCCGAGAGGTAGAAGGCGTAGGCGCCGATGGAGGTGAGGGTGTAGTCAGTATCGGAATAGGTGATGGTTTCGGGGAGAGCGAGGCTGGCCGATTCGTCAGACCCCGATGCAAGCATCGGGGCTGCACCAGAGCCCTCGCCTTCCTGAGAGTCCGTGACTTGCTGCCAGTCAGGCGAGACGCCGACGAGCTCGATGCTCGATTCGCCTATGACCGCGAAGGTCAGGCCACCGACGGTGAATGAGCCGATGACCGGTTCGCCATCGAGGGTGACGTCTGCGTTGACGAACGCGGCGGGCTTGCCCGCAAGGGCAGAGGCGAGGGTCAATGGCTTTGCATTGGGCCCTTCGGCTCCGGCAGCTTCGCTGCCTTCGCCCAGGGTGACATCAGGCGAAGTCCCTTCAGCCTCGTCGACCTGAGAACCCTCAGAAGCTGAAGGGTTGTCCGAACCAGCACCCGATTCGCTTTGGCTTAGAGGGCTACCCCCCCCACGCCTTCTGCCAAGGCATCAGCGGGCAGCAGGCCGAAGGCCAACATGAATGACAAGGCTATGCCGAAAGATGATGCGGCAGCGCGCCGCAAGGCGTTCCCGATTCGCATTTCGTCTTGCTTCCTTCCCGACAAAAAAATGAAAGCAAAGTATGTTCGCGTTTCCTTGGCGCCCTTGCTGCCCCCGCGCTCGCATTGCAACAGGAAAAGCTCGAAGCCGCCAAGTGATGCGCACTCTAGCACACCTTCGCGAGAAAGCGCAAACCTACCTGTTCAGGCGACAGGCCCGCATAGCCTGAGATGTCTCTCGGACTATGCGGGCGGGTTCTGCAAAGCCACCGTGTAGACCACCGAGCACACAGGGGTCTTCTTGTCCTCGAAGGCAGTCGGGTCTATGGCGTCCAGCACCTCGTCGAGCAGGGCATCGGGGATGAGGAAGCGGTAGCTTATGGGTATGCGCACCTCGTAGCCTGACATGGAAAGGGGCGCGAGCTTGGTCGCGTCGTCTTCGGTGGCAGCGTCTCCTGCCGCATCGAGGGCGAACGAGAAGGCGGGCGCGTCGGCGGCCCAGGAGGCATCCTTGCCCGGGAGCGCCTGCAGCTCGATGTCGGGCACGTGCGCGCCGAAGAGGCCTGCCGCTCCCGGCTTCTTCTCGAAGGCGACCTCGGCCACCTTCAAAGGCTCGCCGCAGCGCGACTCCAGGTAACCGGGCGCCTCCTCGTCCATGGCCTGGTCCTCGACGCCCAGGACGTCGAGCCTCACCGTCGCGCTTATGGGGGCGTCAGCGCGGATGGCCGGCGCCCATCTGGCGTAGTAGGTGATATCCGCCGTTATCTGCGGGGTGCGCTGCCCTGCCTTGCAGGCGAGCTTCGCGTCGTCTCCCGTGCCGTCGTACCAGCCCTCGAACACGAAGCCTGCCCGCTTGGGCTCGGGAGATGCTGCCGTGTCATAGGGCATGACGTTGGGCGTGGTGGCCGTGGCGCATTCGCCGCCTTGGGCGTCCCACGTGATGGTAGAGGCGCCATAGCCGTTGAGGTAGACGTCGGCTGAAGCCTTGCCCACAACGGAGGCTCCGCTCGACGAGAGCCACGAGCCGGCCTTGTTGCCCTGGGCGTCGCCCGTGACCAGCCACGCGCTCGTGACGCCAGTCATGGACTGGCTGAATGCCACGGTCCCTCTCAGCTCCTTGGGAAAGTCAGCGAACGCCCCAGCGCCTTCGCACGCCACCCTCCCCGCAGCATCGAGCCAGACGCCAGAGGAGAATAAGGGGTTCCCAAGCGGATAATCAGCCGCAGCTGGTCCGTAGTCGAACCCATCAGAGGCCTCGTAGGCATACCACAGCGTCCCTTGCGCGTGAAACTGCACCTTCGGCCCTTTCGCTACCCAATGGGCATAATAGGTCGCGTTCGCAGTCGGTAAGGCGGTGGTGTTGGTCACCTGCGTGCCGCCTGACGCCGCCGTGAACCAGCCCGCGAAATAGTAGCCATCCCTTACAGGGCTCTGAGGCGGTGCAAGCTTGGCGCCTTCGGAGTAAACCTGGTCGGTTAGCACGCCCGGCTCAGGCCCCAGCACCCCTCTCCAAGCAGGGTCCCACTCCAGCGTTATGGTCTTAGCCTTCCAATGGGCCCAGTAAGCGGCGTTCGTGCTCGGCAGGGCAGTCGACTGGGTGACCTTGGTGCCGCCTGAAGCTGCCGTGTACCACCCATCGAAGGTGTAACCCGGCCGCGTCAGACGTCCCTCTGCCCAGATATCCCAAGCGTTTCCCAAGGTCTTGCTGCCATAGACGGTATCGCGCGTGAAGGGGCCAGCATTCCCGTCTATCTTGCCCCCATTGACGTTCCAGGTGGTGCGGATGGTGTTAGCCGTCCATTGGGCATGATAGGTCGCGTTCGAAGCGGGCAAGGCGGTGTTTGCGGTTATCTGGGTGCCACCCGATGCTGCCGTGAACCAGCCCTTGAAGGTATAGCCAGCGCGAGTCGGGTTGGCGGGCAGCTTCACCTTGGTGCCGGAAGCATAGGTCTGCGCGGTGTTGGCAACCGCACTGCCGCCTTGGCTGTTCCAGGTCAGCGTGATGGTGTTGGCCTTCCAGCCTGCATAGAGAGTGGTAGCCTGGGCTTTGTCCCAGTTGCGAGCAGACGCGCAAGCTGCCGTGTAGTACTGCTTGGCGCCGGATGCCGCATAGTTGGCATTGTCATACCAGCCCATGAAGGTGTAGCCGGTGCGCGTGGGCTTGTTGGTGGTAATGGTCGGCATAGCAGAGCCGGAAGTGGCCTGCACCTTGACCGACTGGCCGCCCGAGCCGCCGTTGGCATTGAAGCTGACGTCGTATTTGTTTGCGGTCCAGCGAGCATAGAGGGTCGATGGCGTGTCGGTGGGGCACGTCGCCACTTTCAAGTTGCCACTAGCGTCGACCCACTGAGTACCGCCCGATGCGGCATTCGTGTCATAGAACCCGGCGAAGGTGTAGCCGGTACGCGTGGGCTTCCAACCAGAAGGCGTGAGCGAGGTCTGGAACAACGAACGCAAGGGATAGGACGGATTCGTTGCGGCTACTTGGTCGCATACCAGGCCGAGAGGAGCGCCTTTCCTGGCCGTAAGGCTCTTCAACTTACCTTGCGTGCCGCCATTCGCATTAAACGCCACGGGCTTGGTCCAAGCAGCATAGAGAGTAGTGCCTGTGCCGAAAGAAGCCGTTTGCTGAGAGGTGGGGCTGCCATCAGCCCCGACATATAGATAGGGAACCGCGCTATCAGTGTCGGGGGTGCCGACATAGCCGCTGAACGTCCAACCTGAGAGCGTAGGAGGAGTTATCTTCGGCGTGCTCTTCTCTATAGGCGCCCACTTCAACGGAGAACCGGTCCCTCCGCTTCCACCTTCCTTATCTAGGGTAACCGTCTTCATGTTGTTGCCATCGTCGCACCAGAAGGCAATATACGTATCCGATGCAATCGACCTCCAAGAAGAGGAGTCCGCGACCGGCGTCCAAGGGCCACTTGCTGATGAAGCCACATAGCAGTGGTCCCATACCCCATATGATTGGTCAGCGCACCATCGTGCCCAGTTGGCACCATTGGAGTTCTTCCATGCATTGCCTTTGTAAAATCGGTACCGTGCCGCATCGCCATTGGAAATCCAACCGTTGCCCGACCCCGAGTTGTAGTCTTTCCATCCGCCCCACGATGAGCCACTATTGGTCGATATCTTGGACCATATCACTCCGCTCCTCCAGTAATAAAGAGGAGCCGCTGCGTAAGTAGTCGCTGCATCGAGCGAAGCAACCGGGATGTCAGAGGAAGCCTCATTCGACGTATCGTTTCGCAAGGGCGTTGGTGCCCCTTCGGTTGCGAGTTTGACGTCTTGCGACACCATTGAAGCCGCGACGGGCGCGCTTGTGGCGGAACCGTTTTCGCCATCTTTAGAGATAAACGAGCCACCTTCTGTAGAGAAGCCAGCAGAGCGCCATGGGGAGGCATCGGCGTCCGCGGAAAGCTGTAGCGCGATAGCTGTTGGCTCGACTTCCGGCAGATCATCATCAATCGAAGACAAGGCCACCATGGCAGTGAGCTGGCTGTCGGATTCGCTGGCTTGACCATCATCGGGCTCTTCGGCTTCAGCGGCTTCGCTGTCTCCGCCCAAGATGACGGACGCGGCAGGCAGGCTTACGGTCGGTATCGCATGGAAGACGTCAGGACTGATGGAGTTGACGGTTGCGGGCGCGTTGACGGCCGTGAGGCTCGCGCAGGCCTCCATCGCGCCGGCGGCGATGGTCGTGCAGCCCTCACGAATGGTTATCTCGGTCGCTCCCGCAGGCACGCGAAGCAGGGTCGTGAGGTCAGAGTCGTATAGAAGACCATTCTCCGAGGCGAATGCTGCGCCGCCCTCCTCGACGGAGATGGCGTCCACCAGCGAGCAATGCGAGAACACGCTGGCTTCCGCTGACTCCGCCTCTTTGGCGAGGAGGACGGCGCCCTGCTTGCCCCCGGGAATGAGCAAGAGGCTTCTCATATCGGCGCTGTAGAGCGCGCCGTCGAAAGAGGAATAGACAGGATTGCCCCCGGCGACCGTCACGGACGCGACGTCCGAGGAGCGAAACGCGCGGTCGTCGACGTCAACGATGCTCGCAGGCAGTGAGACGTCGGTCACGCCGGAAAGGTAGAACGCATAGGCCCCGATGGAGACCACGGAGTATTCGGCTTCGCCATAGGCGACGGATTCAGGAAGCATGAACGACGAAGCCTCAGCTTCGGTCGTCGGGGCCGATGGGGGTTGAGGCGAAGTTGGAACCTCTGAGCCGAATGCCCCCTCGGCCCCGGCGACCCCAACGAGCTCGACATCGGAGCCATCCGTTACCGCGAAGGTCATCCCATCGACCGTGAACGAGCCGACAATGGGCTCACCATCGAAGGCCACATCAACACTCACGAAGCTGCTCGGCTTGCCGACCAGCCCCGATGCGAGCGTCGGAGCTACGGGCAAGCCTTCCCCACCCTGCTCGGCACCGGTTCCCTGAGGTTCCCCGGAAGAACCAGCGAAACCATCCATCTGACCGGTCGAGTCCGACGCTACGGCCTCGTCCTCAACCGCGCCGGAGCTTTCCCCTTCCGCAAGAGCATCGGCGGGGACCAGGGAAAACATCATCATGACTGCCAACATGGCAGCCGCAAGCTTGTAGACGAAAGAAACAGCGGGCACGCGCATGGCAACCGGCTCCTTCCCGTGGTGCGATCAGTACGCACTGTGGGGAAGGCCTCGTTGCAGCTCCTAGAAAAGGCGACTGGTGGAAGGAGGGCATCCGCCACAGTCGCCAAACAGCAAGATCGCAAGTAATCCTGAATGCACTCCAGAAAAACAGGTCTTGAAAGGCAGATGCCCTCTTTTCCCTGTTTTACAGGAGCGAGAAAATGCGAATAGAAAATGCATTCCTGTATTCAATTACTTGCGAATCCTCCTTGCGGAGAATCGCTGTTTGGCAACTGCGACTATAGCAAAGCGGGCTGCGCTTGCGCAAGGCCCGACGCGAGGTAGCCCTAGAACTCCAGCTGTTGCAGCTCGTACAGCGCCACCAGATATATCTTGAACGCGGTCTTGAGCTGGTCTTCGCTCATGCCCTCGTCGGGACCGTGCATGCCGCCCACCCACTCAGGCTGGGGCAGCCACGGCATCTCGACGCCGAAGCTCGACCCGGCGTTGAACTCACGGGCATAGGTGCCGCCACCGATGGTGAAGGGCTTGCGGTCGTCGCCCGTCACCTCGCGGTATGCGCCCAGGAGCGCCTGGATGACCGGCGAGTCCGGATCGATGAGGAACGGCGGCAGCAACAACGGGTTCTCGAACGTCGCGCCAAGCGGCTCGGTGAGCTTCAGCATGGCAGCCGTTATGCCGTCGCCGTCGATGGACGTGGGGAAGCGCACGTCCATGGTCTGCACGATGCGATGGTCGCTGTCGATGGTGATGGTGCCGCCGATGACCGTAAGCGGCCCGAAGTCCTTGTCGGAGCAGGCAAGTCCCACGCCGGAGCCATCGGTGTGGCTGAGCAGCTTCTGCAGGAAATCCAGGAAACGGCGTTCGTAGTCGTTGCCGATGCCGTTATCCAGCAGATAGTCGACGATGAGCCCGATGGCGTTCACCCCATTGTCAGGCAGCGAGGCATGGGCGCTCTTGCCCTTGGCATCGATGCGCACGGCGCCGTCGGGCTGCTCGGCCACAGTGATGCGGTCGGTGCCCGCCAGCTGCGCGCCGTCGGCCTTAACCACGGCAAAGGCCTCGCCCGGCACGGCGTTGGTGGCCGCGCCGCCCTCGAAGTCGAGGATCTGCGGGTCTTCCACGGGCGCGCTGGTTATGGTGCCGTTGAAGCCGCCCTTCTCGCCGTAGCACACGGGGAACTCCGCGTCAGGCGTAAGGACGAAGGCCGGGTCGGCGTAGCGCTCGCGGTAGTGCTCGACATCCATGAGGTCGGTCTCCTCGTTGGCACCGATGAGGAAGCGCACGGTGTAGGGGCGATCGAAGCCCAGGTCGGCCGCCAGCTTCAGCGCATGCATGACCGTGACCAGCGGCCCCTTGTCGTCCAAGGTGCCGCGGCCCATGAGGTAGCCCTCCTTGCGAGTGACCTTGAACGGCTCGAAGGTCCAGCCGGGGCCGGCGGGCACCACGTCCACGTGGCCGATGATGCCCAGCTGGGTGTCGGTCTGGCCCGGCAGGTCGGCATAGCCCATGTAGCCGTCGACGTTGCCCGTGGCAAAGCCCAGCCGCTCGGCCAGGTCCAAGGTCGCGTCGAGCGCCTGCTTGGGGCCGGGGCCGAACGGCGCGCCTGGCGCTACCTTGTCGAGCTCTTCGTAGCTGGGAATCTCGACCAGCGTGGTTATGTCGGCCACGACCTCGTCCCAATGCTCGTCGAGATACTGGTCGGCCGCGTTGAGCAGTTCTTGATGGTTCATGGTCTGTCCTTCCGCCTGTGGGCTCCGGCGCCTGGCGGGCTGCACGAGGCCCAGCGGCCACGCGCCCACCCGCGCCGTAGCCCGCGCTTCGCAAGCAACGCAAGTCGCTGTGAGCAATCGATGGTTACCATTATTCCTGTAGCGCGGCAGAAAAGGCCTTCGACGGCGGGTTTGTTGACGAACCGACGAACAGGCGATGGTGTAGAATACCGAGGTTCGGAAACTTACGAAGAAGGGAACCCCATGCAGCAGAACCACGCGAAGGCCCTCAAAGGGCTCAGCATAGCCATCATCGTCATATCGGCCCTTGCTTTGGCGGGGTGCCTGATCGGCATGGTGTTCACGGCCGTGGCCGGCAGCGCCGCCAGCGCCTACATGCCCGAGTACCTGGATTCCCACTACGATAGCAGCTACTCCAGCTCCCATGAGCTCGCGCAGCACGCCGACGACGCCCTTGCGCTGCTGACCCTGGCCAGCATCGTTGGCATAGGCATGATGGGCTGGGTGGTGCTGTGCAGCGTCATCACGCTGGTGGCTGGCATCATGGGCGTGCGCAACTGCGCGAACCCGGCCAAGCTGGGCACCGTATTCGGCTGGGGCGTGGCGGGCGCCATCATCGCGCTGCTGAGCGGCAGCTTCATCGTCATGGTGCTGTGCATAATCATGGCGGTGTTCGCCAACAAGGACAAGCAGCTGGCAGAGGGCGGCCTGTACGGCGCTGTGGCCTACCCCGCTGGCGCTGCCGTGCCGCCGATGGGCGCCGTGCCTGTGGCGCCAGCGCCGGTGACCCCCGCAGCCCCGGTGGCACCGGTAGCCCCCGCGGCCCAGCCGGTGCAGCCCACCCAGGTGCCGCCGACCAATCCGCCGATGGCCTAAGAACCGCGGTCAAGGCGCGCTACCGCATCACCTCACCTGCAAGAAGGGGGCGCAGCCGACCGGCTGCGCCCCCTTCCGCTTCTCTGAGTCCCACGCCAAGGCCGCAGGCCCTGGCATCAGGCGGATTGCTACTTCTGCGCGTACACCACGCCCTGCTTCGTGGCGCCATCGGTCGGCAGCTCGAAGGTCGTGCAACCCTTGGCCATGCACCGTTCCAGCGCCTGGCCGTAAGGGCTCGCAGGGTCGTCCGCGTCACCGAACGCGAGCGCTTGGGTCGGGCAATCCATCACGCAGAACGTCGGCTGCCCCTCGGCGATGCGCGGGGCGCAGAAGGTGCAGCTCGGCAGATAGACCGGCTGCCACCACATGTGCAGGTCGGGGTACACGCCGGCCGGGCGGTCGATGCCAGCTCCCGAGCCATGCGTCTTCACCTCCACCCGGTACTCGTCGTCGGCCAGGTGGTTCCCTACCTTGCAGCCCATCGCGCAGGTCCAGCACCCGATGCAGCGTTCAAGGTCGACTAACATCTTGTAAGCCATGGCTCTAGGCCTCCTTCACGATGGTCTCTTGCGGATTGGGCGTGACCTCGCCCTCGAACTTGCGGATGTCGCACCACGAATCCCAGTAGCAGTCGGTGGAGCCCGTCAGCGAGCTCATCGATTCCACGTAGGGGTTGGGATGATGTCCTGCGGCCAGCCAATCGGCGAACCACTTGTCCTCGAGCGGGCCTTGCGAATCCTGGCCAGCGCACTGATGCGTGATCTCGGCATAGGTGCCCTCCTCGAACTGGCGGCGACGCCAGCCGAACCACACGTGCACCGTGCCGTCGGGCACCGACTCATCGAGCACCAGCCGCGTGATCACGTGCCCGCGCTCGTTGAACACCTCGACCATGTCGTCATCCGCCAAGCCCAGGCGCGCGGCCTGCGCCGGGTTCAGGCGCGTGGCCGGCGTCTCGCCCGACAGCTTCACGGTGATGGGGTCATCGGTGAAGCTCGACTGCATGAAGAAGCGCTGGCGGCCGGTGAACAGCTGGTAGGGATATTCGGCGGACTTGCCGATCTTGTTCGGCTCGAGCACCTTCGTCACCGCCATGCCGAGGTCGGCAAGCTTCTCGGAATACATGATCTCCATGCGGCCAGTCTCGTTGTCCAGCACCTCCTCGGGGTTGAGGTAGGGCGTGTACTTGGGCTCGGGCGGCGCTGCGGCGCGGATCATCTTCTCTTGCTTCAAGCGCTCGTAAGTCAGCGGCGGCTGCACGCCCGCGATCAGCGGGTACTGCGATTGCAGGCGGATGTCGATGTACTCGGGCCCGGTCATGGTGAAGTAGTCGCCCAGCCCCACGCGCTTGGCAAGCTCGCTGAACACCCACACGGGCTCATGCCCATCGACCTGCGGCTCGATGGCCGGCTCCTGCAGGATGATGTGGTTGTAGCAAGCGCCGGTGATGAGGTCCTCGCGCTCGAAGGACATGAGGTCGGGCAGCACGTAGTCGGCTATCTCGCCGGTATCGGTGAGCCACACGTCGTAGTCGACCACCAGGTCCATGTCGCGCACCACGTCGAGCCAACGTTGGCGGTCGGGCTGCTGGTGCACGGGGTTGCCCGAGCACACGATGAGCGCCTTGTAGGGGCTATCGTCGGCCTCGGCGCGCGCGAACCACTCAGCCATGCGCACGGGCACCGACTTCACGCCGGCCACGCCGTCGGGGCAGCTGATGGGAATGTCGTTGAACACGAGCGGCCAGCTCTGCAGCTGCAGCGCCTCGAACACGCCCGAGCCTGGCTTGCCCAGGCGCCCGGTCAGCGCGCCCAGCAGCAGGAACTGGCGGTACGTCTCGTTGGAGTTGCGATAGCGCAGCCCGTAGCCCGACAGGATGAAGGCGCTCTCGGCCTCCACCCAGTCGCGCGCGAGCCGCTCGGCGTCGGCCGCCGAGATGCCGCACTTCTCGGCAGCAAGCTCGAAGGTGTACTCGGCGGCGCCGTCCTTCAGCTTCTGCAGCGCCGTCGCATAGCTGCGCCCGTCGATATCGAAGGTGCCGAACAGCGGGATGTCGGCGCCCTCGGGGTACGCGCCGCGCTTCGGCGCCACGGACGCAGCCGCGCTCGCCGCAGCGTTCCACACCAAGAAGTTGCCCTCTGCGTCGCGCGCCAGCTGGCCCGTCTCGTCATCGACCAGGTAGGCCGCAATGGTGCGCGCCAGCAGGTAGTCGCTGGCTTGCAGGTCGTTCTGCAGGATGTAGTTCACCATGGCCATGGCCAGGTAGCCATCCGACGCCGGCTTCATGGCCACGAACTCGTCGGCGAACCCGGCGGTGCCGTCGAAGATCAGGCCCAGATCCACGATGCGCGCCCCAGCCTCGCGCGCACGCACGAGGTTCTGCGCGCAGCGCATCTGGTTCTCGATGGGGTTGCAGCCCCACACGTAGATGAGGTCGGTGCCCACCATGATGCGCGGGTCGATGACCGTGCGCGGGAACTCGCTGCCCGCGTTGTAGAACTCGGCATAGAACGGCCCGTTGTCCAGGCCGATGGACCCCAGCGGCACCGTGACGCCGAAGGTGTTGGCGAAGCGGAACGGCATCAGGTTCTCGAAGCTGTACTGCGCAGGCACGCCGGCGCCCAGGTTCCAGAGCACCACCGAGTCGGGGCCATGCTCGTCGCGGATGCGGCACAGCTTCTCGCCGATCTCGTCGAGCGCTTGATCCCAGCCGATCTCCTCGAACGTGCCGCTTCCGCGCTCGCCCACGCGCTTGAGCGGCTTCTTCAGACGCTTAGGATCATAGGGCTGGCGGCCGGCCAGGCACCCCTTCTGGCAGATGTGCCCGTCGGGCTCCTCGGGGGCCGAGTAGACGATCCGCTCCATGCGCTCGATCTTGCCATCCTTCACGATGGTCTTGAGCGCGCAGTAGTCGTGATCGCCCCAACCGGGGCACGCCGTGTAGACGAAGGACTCTTCGCTCATGGGCTTCCTCGCTTTCCTCTCGCTCTTGCGCCCGGCCGGCCTCTCTCACCGAGCCGAATCGCATCTTGCCTTCCTTTATAGGCCCTATGCGGGGCGTTTGGAAAGGGTTCTTCGCCTACAATGGCTTCCTTGAATAGTATTGCCATTGAACTATTCAGTCATTAGAATAGACGCAAGGGCGCCCTTGTCGCGAAAGCCATCAGGCCGTCCAACATCCAAGCGCCATGGGGAAGCCAAGGCTCCCCTGCGTGCCTGAGGGGAAGGGAGCCCCTTGTGGAAGCCGCCATCGCCATCGAGCCCTTGCTTGAGGAAGCAGCCCCCGATGCCGCAACGGTCCGCAGCCCCGATGCGCTGCCCGAGACCCTTTACCGCGCTCACGTCGTAGCCTGCGACGCCCCCGAGAACGCCCATGCCTTCGACTTCATGAGCGACTACCTCACCATGATGGACGTGCTGGCCAAGTCCATCGCCCATTCGCTCAGCGCCGAGTGCGGCGTGACGCCGCTGCAGTACCGCATCATGCTGCGCCTGGCCGAAGGCGATGCCGTGCGCACGGGCGCCCTGGCCCAATGCTTGGGCGTGGGGCTTTCCACCGTGTCCGCTGCCGTGGCCAAGCTGGCTGACGCCGGAGCCGTGGTGCGCCATGAGGACGCGTGCGACATGCGTGCTGTCGACCTGACGCTCTCGCAGCGCGGCCGTACGCTGATGCATCAGGCCGATGCGGCCGTGGTGGCCGTCATGGCCAGCTATTGGCGCTCGCTCACTCGCGAGCAGCTGGCCGCCGCGCTGGCCAGCTCGGTAGCCGCCGTGGAGCGCCATTCATCGCCGCGCATGGAGGGCGGCAAGCAGCGGCTGGACACCGCGCTGGTCGACACGGTGATGATCTCGCGCTCGCTCACCACCCGTGCGCTGCAGGCCCACGGCCTCGCGCCGAACGACTTCCGCGCGCTGCTGGCCCTGCGCGTGCTGGGTGGCCATAGCACCGCCAGCGCCATCGCCGAGTTCCTGTTCCTCAACGCCAGCGACATAACATCGTGCCTGCGAAACCTGGAGGCCACAGGGCTCATAACCCGCCAGCGCTCGACCGAGAACCGCCGCGTGCGCACCATCCAGTTGACCGACGCGGGCGCGAAGCGCCTCGTCGAGCTCATGCCCGTGGTGTTCGACGCATTGCATGAGACCTGCCACAGCGATGACGAGCTCATACGGGTGCACATATCGGCCGCCCGCGACCTGGTGGCGCGCCGACGCCAGGCAATTGCGTTCTGACGCCAGCCTGGAGGGCCCCGATTCGGCCCCAAGCGGAAACAGGCTGGCAACAGCCCG
Organism: uncultured Eggerthellaceae bacterium; assembly: GCA_910588095.1. Lineage (GTDB taxonomy): Bacteria > Actinomycetota > Coriobacteriia > Coriobacteriales > Eggerthellaceae > D16-63. Next base: position 16,169 of record CAJUQH010000003.1, on the reverse strand, counting down.
GCGCGAAACCGGCACGTGCCCGGCAGCCCTCCGTTGCCTACAGGTATACTTGAGGGCATGAAGAGCACCGGAGGAAAGATCGTCGCAGGCCTTGTGGTCGTCATCGTGCTGGCGTTCGTGTTCTTGCGCGGCGACCAGCTGGAGGACCTGCTGCGCACCGTGCGCGAGGGCACGCCCGTGTTCCTGATCGCCGCCGTGGCGTTCCAGCTGGGCAAGTACTTCACCCAAGGCGCCGAGTTCGTGTGGTGCTTCCGTTCGGTGGGCGCCAACTTGCGCTACCGCGAAGGGCTCAAGCTGGTGTTCGGCACGTTCTTCGTCAACACGGTGGCGCCTTCGCTGAACCTGGCCGGCACCACGCTGGTAGTGGACGACTCGGGCAAGCGCGGCGTGCCCGCAGGCAAGGCCACCGGAGCGGCGCTGCTCATGCAGCTTTCCATCGACACCGGGTTCGTCATCATCATGCTGGCCGGCTTCGGCGTGCTCACGTTCACCGTGGGCCTGCAGCCCGGATGGCTGCTGCTGGGCGTGCTGGCCATCGCGCTGGTGGGCGGCCTCGTGGCCGTCATGACCCTGGGCGGAACCCACCCCGACCTGGTGCTGAAGCTGCTGCACCCTATCGAGCGCCTGGTGGACAAGGTGGCCCGCAAGTTCAAGAAGGGACCCATCGACCCCTGGGCCGAACGCACCGTGGAATCGTTCTCGTCAGCCGCCGGGCTCATGGTGAAGCACCCTGGCACCACCGTGCGCACGTTCCTGCTGGCCGTGCTGGCGAGCACTTGCGAGCTGGGCTGCTTCGCCATGGTGGGCATGGCGTTCGGCATCCACGACATCCAGGCGCTCGTCTGCGGCTATGTGGTGGCAACGCTGTTCGCCATGATATCGTTCACTCCCCAAGGCGTAGGCGTGGTGGAAGCGGCGGTGCTGGTGGCGTTCACGCTGTTCGGCATCGACCAGGCCGCCGGCATGGCCGTGGTCATGGTGTACCGCGGCATCGTGTTCTGGCTGCCGTTCCTCATAGGCGCCGTGGTCATCCAACGCATGAAGGCATTCACGGGGAAGGGCTCGACCAGAGGGAAGGGCATAGAAGACGCGGAAGCGAAGGCGAGCGCACCAAAGGATGCGACCTCGAACCACGACCGCACTCCTACCGCCCCACGCTCCACGGCCAGCGACGCCCCCACTCCCAAGGCTCAGCCGTAGCGGTAAGACACCCCCGCGCCGTCTTTGGGGTATTCCCAACGGTCGATGATGGTGGATCCGCACAGGATGCGGCACGTGCCGCACTCGAGGCAGCCTGCGTAATCGAACAGGAACTCCCCCTCATCGCCGCGCTGGTACAACCCGGCTGGGCAGCACAGCTGGAGCTTGGCGAACTCGCTCGCATCGGGGGATTCCACCACGGCTATATGGGCGTTGCCCTCGTCGACGTTGAACTTATCGACAGCCAGCTTCTCGTCGACGCGCACTGTGGCCTGCTCGCTCATAGGGCCTTCATCCCCTTCCGCACATCGCCGAGCACCGTCATGAGGCCCACGCGGCGCAACGGCTCCATCATCTTCTTGCGCAACGGGCGCACCGGGGCGCCGTCCACCTTGAACAACGACTGCATCATGTCCGAAGCCATGGCTGGATACGTGTCGAATATGCGCGTGGTCTTCTCCATGAACGCGGGGAAGTCGCGATATGCCCGCATGTCCTGCAGCACGAAGCTCTGCTCCAGTCGGCTGCGATAGCCTTGCAGCCCTGCAGCCGACGTATCTCCGGCCTCCAGGGCCTCAAGAGCCGCCTCGGCCGCCATGCGGCCCGATGCCAGGGCGTAGTCCATGCCACGCACCTGATAGCCCAGGTTCACGCAGAGCATGGCCGCATCGCCCGCCACCAGGCAGCCGTCGCCCGTCAGCTCGGGCACCATGGCAAGGCCGCCTTCGGGCACCATGTGGCCGGAGTACTCCACCAGCTTGCCGCCCCGCAGCACCGGCTCCACCGCTGGGTGCTGCTTGAAGCGCTCGAGCAGGTCGGGCAGCGCCACGGTAGAGGTGCACAGGTCTGACAACGTGGCCACCAGCCCGATGGAGACGGAATCGCGGTTGGTGTACAGGAAGCCGCCGCCCACATGGCCGCCAGTGGGCGACCCCGCGAACAGCCATGCCGTGCCTTCGCCTGGCGCTGCGCGGAATCGGTCGTCTATCGTTTCCGGGGGCAAGGCGATGGTCTCCTTGGCGCTGACGGCCATCTGATGGGGCAGCGGGCGCTTGCCTAGCCCAGCCTCCTCCACCAGCAACGAGTTGGCGCCATCGGCCAAGATGGTGATGTCGGCCGTTATCTCGTCTCCGTTGGCGCGGATGCCCGCTATGCGGGCGCCATCCTTCACCAAGCCGTCCACCGTTATGCCGAACACGCACTCGGCACCAGCCTGCTCGGCCTTGGAGGCCAGCCAGCTATCGAAGGGGCCGCGTAGCACCGCATAAGACGCGTTCTCGGGCGCCCCCAGCGCAGGAGAGGCATATTCCACGGTAGTGGCTGCGTCTTCGGTCATCAGCGATATGCGCTCGCAGGTTATGCGCCTCTCAAGGGGTGCGTCATCTTCGAAGTCGGGGATGACGTCGCGCAGGGCATGGGTGTAGATGCGCCCGCCGGTCATGTTCTTGGAGCCAGCATCGGTGCCGCGCTCCACCAGCAGCACGCCCTTGCCTTCCCGCGCCAGGACGCAAGCCGCTGCCGACCCGGCGCAGCCCGCCCCTACCACTATCACGTCGAAATCAGCCATTGCTCTCCTCCTGGATGCTCTGCGTCAGTTCATGTAGGTATTCCTTGGGTATCTTGCCTGATGGGTTGCGCCGCAAGCTGTCCACGAACATCACCCGCCGCGGGCGCTTGTAGGCGCCCAGCCGCTCGCGGCACCATGCCGACACCGCCTCTTCGTCGAGCTGGGCCCCAGGGCTGCGCACCACGAAAGCCGCCAGCGACTCGCCCCAGTAGTCATCGGGCACGCCAACCACCGCCACGTCGGCCACGGCATCGCCCATGGCGCGTATGCAGCGCATCACCTCGGAAGGGTAGACGTTCTCGCCGCCAGTTATGACCAGGTTGTTCTTGCGATCGACCAGCATCAGGTAGCCGTCCTCGTCGAGGTAGCCTATGTCGCCGGTGCGGTACCAGCCATCCTGCATCACCTCGGCCGTGCGCTCAGGGTCGCCGTAATAGCCCAGCATGAGCGTGGGCGTGCGCACGAGCACTTCGCCCCGCTCGCCCGCAACGCAGCTGTGGCCGTCCTTAGCCTCGATGCGCAAGTCGAACCCAGGAACCACCTTGCCCGCCGTGCCCACCCGCTCGGGATGGCCATGGTCGTCGGGGCCCAACATGGTGATGGCCGACAGCGTCTCGGTCATGCCGTAGCCCTGGATGAGCTTGCAGCCCATGCGCTCGTGGCAGCGCATGAGGAAGGGGCCGTCTATGGGCTCGCCGCCATAGATGACGTACTCCAAGCTGGGCAACGGCACGTTGTGGCGCTCCATATGGTCGACCAGGGATCGCATGAGGAAGGGCACCAGCCCCGTGCGCGTGACGGCGTTCTTGCGCACCGCGGCCGCCACGGCAGCGCCGTCGCTCGCACGCTCGATGACCACCGTGGCGCCCACCATGAGGGCCACGTACACGCCCATGCTGGTCACATGGAACAGCGGCAGCACGCACAGCATGACATCATCGGCACGGAAGCGCTGCTCGCGCGCGTCGATGCGCCAGCGCTCGACCAGCGCCTCATGGGATACGACCACCCCGCGCGGCATGCCCGTGGTGCCGCTGGTAAAGAACTGCATGCAGGGGCTTTCCGGCGGCAGCGAAAGCGGGCCAGGGGCAGGGTCGCAAGAGCCCAGCAAAGCCTCGTAGCCATACCGGGGCACCTTGCTCTTGCCTGCAGGCAGAGCCGCAGCGGCCAGGCTTCCCGTCGCCGAGCTGCATCCAGCCCCATCGTCGACCGCGCATTCCGCGCTGGCCTCCTGCGCGAAAGACGCCTCGCCGCCTATCTGCACCAAGGCGTCGGGCCGTCCGCAGGGGCCTTCGATGAACCGCTCGTCCAGCGACTCGACGAAGCGCGCACCCGCCACTACCACCCGAGCCGGCGAGCGCCCCATGAGCTCATCAAGGGCGCAAATCGAAAGGCGGGTGTTGTACTGCTCGCACACCGCGCCTATCCAGGCGCACGCGAACACGCACTCCAGCACCGCGTTTGAGTTGTCAGCCAACAGCGCCACATGGTCGCCCTGGCTCACCCCCAAATGCTGCAGCGCCTGGGCCGCGCGACGGACGCGCCCCACCAGCTCCTCATAGGTGAAGCGGCGCCCGTCGCACGCGATGGCCACTTTGCCAAGGTGCACCTGGGCCGACTCGACGATGACGTCGGCGATGTTCATCACAGTCCCCCGATGTAATCGCTCTTGCGCAAGATCCCTTCCTCGTAGAGCCGGGCAATCTGATCCTGGTCGGTAATGCCGATGTCGGCCAAGATGTCGTCGTTGTCCATGCCCTGGGAAGGGCACCCGCGCCAGATGCGCGACGGGTTGTTCTTGAACTGCGGCACAGCGGTGACGCCCTTCACGCGGCGTCCGTCGACGGTATCCCACTCCACCCACGTGTTGCGGGCCAGGTAATGCGGATGGTCCTCCATCATCCCGTAGGACATGACCACCGAGCAGGGAATGCCTATCCCAGCCATGGCCTCGGCGAACTCCGCAGCCGTATGCGTTGCGCAATAGTCCTCGATGGCCTTGTCGAACACCGGGGCGCCTTCGGAGTGCAGCGCCACCGACGGTATGCCCTCGGGGAACAGCTCGGAACCGTATTCCAAGCCGAAGAACTCGATCGCCTTCTTCGTCGTGGTCTGACCGGCAGTGAACAGGTAAACGCCCTCGCCGTCTTTGCACTCGTAGTACCCAGCGCCTGCCGATATGTTGTCGCGCGGCGCGCCCGCGCCGCGCTCCTCCTGCTGGCGCTTCTCGAACCACTTGCCGAACAAGCCCGCTTGGCAGCGCACGGCAGCCTCGAACTGCGCCAGGTCGAAGCTGTCGCCCTTGCCGGTACGCTGGGCGTTCACGTAGGCAGCCAGCGCAGAGCCATAGGCGAACAGGCCCGCATAGTAATCGGTGACGAATTTCTGGATCATGTAGGGCGGGCCGTCCTTGTACCCATTGAGGTACATGAGGCCGCTGAAGGCATTGACGGTGAAGTCATAGCCCGGCAGGTTCACATAGGCCGGGTCGCCCGTCAGCCCGTAACCCGACATATGGCCGATGACCAGGCGTGGGTTGCGCTCCCACAGCAGCTCGTCGGTATAGCCCCAGGCCTCCCACTGGCCGCCGCGCGACGCCTCGATGAAGATGTCGGCTGTTTCGATGACCTTGAGGAACACCTCGCGGCCTTCGGGGCGCACCACATCGAGCATCAGGTTGCGCATGTTGCGCCGCTCGTTCTGCACGCCCCAGCCGTCTTGGGTCCAGCGGTAGGGGTCTATGCCGCGAGGCGGCTCGAGCCAGATGACGTCGGCGCCGTTCTCGGCGAACAGCTCGCCGGCAAAGGGGCCTGCGGTGGACACGGCCGAAACGACCACCCGCACGCCAGAAAGGTTGCCGAACTCAGGTATGTCTGCATGCTTTGCCATAATAGCTCCTCCTCTATCGGGCAATGGTCAGGCTGCATAGCTGTCGAAGAACTCTATGGCGCTGTTGACGCACAGCTCGGTGCCCACGCCCGAGCCGCCCGCTTCGGCACCCACGATGTACAAGCCCTCCAGGGGCGACTTGATGGCCGGGCGGTCTTTGCCCGCCTGCCCCGCCTGCTGTGCGATGCCGATGCCGGCGCCGTCCTCGCCCATGACGCGCGCTGCGTCGGCGGGGAGCACCTTCTCCACGAACACGGCGTGCTCGCGCAGCCCAGGGAAATGCGATTCCGCCACGTCGATGAGCGCATCGAGGATGGCTGGGCAATGCTCGGGCGGTATGTCGGCAGGCACGGCAGTGGTCATCATGACCAGCTGGCTGCCCTCAGGCGCCACCGACGGGTCGAAGCTCGACGGCACCACGATGAACGAGCTTATGTCGTCAGGCAGCTCGCCGCGGCAGAGCATGTCGTTGTAGGCGCGCGGGTCCATGGAGGGGAAGTTGCTGAGCATCTTGATGTCGGGGCTTATGACCGTATCCAGCGCAAAGCGCGCGATGAGCGACACGAACGATATCTCGAGGCCGTCGACGTAATCGACGTAATCCTGGCTGAAGTGCTGCGGCCCCACCAGGTCACGCACCGTCTCCTTGATGCCAGCGTTGGAGACGATCATGGGCGCGCGATACTCTTGCCCGCCAGCCTTGATGCCCACGGCCTTGCCGTCTTCCACCAGCACCTCGTCCACCGCAGTCGAGAAGCGCACGTCCACGCCGTGCTGCTCGAGCCCGCGCATGTACGCATCGGTGATAGAGACGCAGCCACCGCTCGGGTAGCCGGAGGCATGGGCCTCAGCCTCCCACTTCAAGCAGCGCGCGAACTCGCCTGCCGAAAGGCGGTACTCGGGTATGCAGCAGTAGATGAATCCAACTTGGCTCACGCAGGCATGAACGAGCGGGTCGGTGGTGTAGGTGTCCAAGAACTCCTGCAGGGTCATGGCATCGAAGGCCGCCGTCTCTTCGTCGGACATGGCCTTCACGTCGTTCACCATCTTGATGACCGCCTCGAAGTCAGCGTCGGGCACGCGGCCCTTCAGGTCGTGCGGGAAGCGGAAGCTCTCGCCGCCGGTGCTCTGGATGGGGCGCACCTTGGTGAACTCGATGCCGTGGTCGACGCCGCAGCGCTCCAGCAACTGGATGAGCGGGCCCTTCTCGCCGCGCGAGATGAGGTGCACGCCGTAATCGACCGTGAAGTCGCCACGCTTGGACGACCCCAACCGGCCGCCCGGTATGGGGCGCTTCTCGAACAGGGCCACCCTCTTGCCGCTATGAGCCAGCAGCAGAGCAGCCGCCAAACCGCCTATGCCAGCACCCAGCACGATGGCATCGTAGTCTTTCGTCATGAGGACTTTCCTTTCCTTGATGCAAGGGAGGCGAGGCAGTGGCTCTCGCCTCCACAAGCTCGCCCGGCGCAAAAGCAGGGGATCCAGGGATTACCTTTGCGCGGGCAGCGCGAAGTAGTTGAATGCGAACAGGGCGACGGCTTCGCCGCTCTCGTCGGTTACGGCAACATCGAGCAGGTAATCGCCGCGGCCGCGCTCTTGGGCGGGGGCTATCTTCTCGGCAGCTTCCTGCTCGGTCAGGGCAACATCGGCCACGAGGTCGGTGGTGCCAGGCTTGACGAACTTGATATCGACGCTCTTCAGCACCGGGACGAAGGTGTCGGTGCCGTAAGTAGCCATGAACAGCGTGCCGCCAGCTATCTCGGCCAACACGAACTCGCTGCCCGCATAGGCGATGCCCACATGGTTCTTGTGCGTGGGCTCGACGGGCAGGCGCAGGCGCACATGACGCGGCTCGACGACCTCGGCTTGAAGGCCCGCCATGTTCACATAGGGGGTGGGGCCCTCGGACACGTTCTTCCGCAGTTGCTCCATCAGTTCATTATCCATGATGCTCCTCCTCGTTGCTAACGCGCGCTAGGCGCAAGGTTGACAGGGGGTGTCTCAAGCCAGGGCAGCGGAAAGCGCGGGAACCACCTCGTACAGGTCGCCGACGATGCCGTAGTCGGCGTACTTGAACACAGGTGCTGCCTTGTCTTTGTTCACGACCACGATCGTGCGCGAGCCCGACGCGCCCACCATGTGCTGCACTTGGCCGGAAAGGCCCAAGGCGATGAAGAGGTCAGGGTTGGCCATGACGCCGGAAACGCCTATGTAGCGCTCGCGCGAGAGCCAGTCCTCGCCTTCTGCCAGCGGACGGGTGCAGCCCACCTCGGCTTCGAGCAGCGCCGCCAAGGCGTCGATCATCTGCAGGTCGTCCTTCGCGCGTATGCCGCGGCCGACGCTGACGATGCGGCGCGCTGCCGCCAGGTTCACTGCCTCGACCGTGCGCGGGCTGCGCTCCACCAGCGCCATGGCGCTGGGTGCCGCGGCCGGCAGCATCTCCACCGGCGCATCAGCCCCGCCAGCAGGCTGCTGGGCAGCCAGCAGCCCTTCGCTCACCAGCACGATGGCCGTGCCTTCGGCCATGCGCTCGCGGCAGTTGGCGCTTCCGCCGTACACCATGCGCTCGGTCACCAACGCGCCGTCTTCCAGCGTTATGCTGGCGGCATCGTTGACCGCCTTGGTGCCCAAGGCCACGCCCAGGCGCGCAGCGCCCAGGCGCAGGCGCTTCGTCGAAGCCAGCAGCACGGCGCGCGGGGCGGCAGCCTGCGCAGCTTCCACCACAGCGCCGAACGCCTGCTCGTACAGCTCGCCATCGGCCAAGGATGCGCACAGCACCTTGTCAGCACCGCAACCGGCTACGGCTGCGCAATCATCTTGGGCGCCTGCCCACACTGCCGTCACCGGCACGCCCAGCGTACGGGCGATAGCGCATAAGGCCGGGTAATCCTGGGGCTTCTCGGCTATGACCCACGTTGCTTGTTCCATGCTCGACCTCCCTTTACCGCGCTGCCTTGATGGCCGAAGCCACGGCCGCTATGGCCTCGTCGGACACCTCGTCATAGATGATGTGCTTGCGCTCGGCATCCTGGGGAGCCAGCACCGACTCCACCTCCACCGCCGTGGCGGCCAAGCCGCCCAGCTCGTCGAGGCCCCAAGAGGTGACCGGCTTCTTCCCCGCAGCCAAGATGTCCTTCAGCTGCGGCACGCGAGGCAGGTTGATGTCGCTCGTCACGCACAGCACAGCCGGCAAGGGAACGTCCACCGTTTCCACCACGTCTTCCAACGTGCGCTCGACCCGCAGCTTGCCATCGATCGCCGTGACGGCGCTCACGCCATTCAAGGTTGGCACGCCCAGCATGCTGCCGAGCAGCGAGCCCACTTGCTGGGCATACTGGTCGGACGACCCTTCGCCGCACAGCACCACGTCGTATTCCATGCGCCCAAGGGCCGCAGCCAGCGCTGTGGCGGTCTGCCATGCGTCGGCGCTCTCCAAGGCGTCATCCACCACGCAGAACAGCTCCTCGGCTCCACGCGAAAGCGCCGCCTTCACCAGCTTGGTGTCGTTCACGGCCGAGCTGCCGGCGCTCAGCAGGACCGCGCGTCCCTCGGTCGCCTCGGCTAGCTTGGCCGCCTCCTCCAGCGCCATGAGGTCATACTCTCCTATGACGCGCTCGGCCCGGCTCAGGTCGGGAGCCGCACCCGGCGCCGCCTGGATGTCCTGGGCGTCGGGGACCACTTTGTAGCAAGCAACTACATTCATGAGCCTTCCCCTTCCCTAGCGGGCTTCCTTGACCAGGGCGCGCCCAGCCGTATGCACCATGATCTCCTCGGTGCCGGCCATGATGCGGTATACGCGCTGGTCGCGCCACAGCCGCGATATGCGGCAGTCGTTCACGTAGCCGATGCCGCCCATGATCTGCATGGCATCGTCGATGACCTCGAACGCGGCCTTGCCTGTATAACGCTTCAGTAGCGAAGAGTCGATGGACACCGACTCGCCCTGATCCTTCTTCCAGGCGGCCTTGTACAGCATGTTCTGCATGTTCTCGATCTTTATGCGCATGTCGACCAGCTTCTCTTGGATGAGCTGGAAGGTGCCGATGGGCTTGCCGAACTGCTCGCGCTGGGCGGCGTAGCGCAGCGCCTCGTCATAGGCGCAGCGGGCCATGCCCACGTTGGCGGCGCAGATGGTGATGCGCTCCACCTCGAAGTTCTTCATGAGCTGGTAGAAGCCCTGGCACTCGGCGCCCACCAGGTCGGACTCGTCGCACTCCACGTCGTTGAGGTACACCTCGAACGTGCCGCACATGTTGTTGCCTATCTTGTCGAGCTTCGATATGCGCACGCCTTCGCGGTCCATGGGGAACAAGTACATGCTGAAGTCTTTGTAAGGGTTCTCGTTCACGCCGCTGCGAGCCACGCATAGCATGAACGGCGCCATGTCGGCGCTGGTGCTGAACGTCTTGACGCCGCTGATGTACACCTTGCCGTCGCGCTTGGTGGCGGTGGTGGCCATGGCGGCGCTGTCAGAGCCCGCCTGCGGTTCGGTGAAGCCCAAGGTGAACGGCTTGCGGCCCTGCAGAGCGTACTCGAGGATCTGGGCCTGCTGCTGCTCGTTTCCGAAGGCCAAGATGTCATCGACCTCGGTGGAGAAGTTGATCCAGCACAGCGAAGGCCAGCCCAGAGCATGGGCCTCTTCGGCCACCATGACCTGGGTGAGCAGGTCGGTCTCGGTGCCGCCATGCTCTTCCGGGATGCCCAGCGACGAGAAGCCCGCCTCCACCATGGCCTCGACGGCCTTAGAGGGGTAGGCGTGATTGCGATCGCACTCCTTGAAGTACTCCTCGAAATCGCCGCGCTCGTACACGGTGCGCAGGCTCTCGAGCAACAGCTCCTGCTCCTCGGTCCTCTTGAAATCCATGGTAGCTCCTTCCCCGGCCCACCGGGACCGGCTCCTCAAGAATGGGCCGCTCAAGCCGAGCGGCCAGGCGCTGGCTTTTGTTGGCAAACCGTTAGATTCGCACCAGGCCGAGCACCTTCGCTTTTGCTATTATGGGAGCATGCGCTGGTATGGTACAAATACGTATATTGCAAGTTCAGGCGCACGAAATCAGACGATATTCCATTCGATTCCCGTCATCTGCCAATCCACTTCCTGCATAGTTTGGGCCCTTACGCTGTAGCATTGAGGAGATGCGCTTATGGACATTGAGCTGTACCGAGAATTCATGACCCTCGCCACCCACAAGAGCTTCGTGGCGGCAGCCCAAGCGCTCAACATGTCACAGCCATCGCTCAGCCGGCACATGGCAACGCTCAGCCGCGAGGTGGGCGCGCGGCTGTTCTACGAGACGCGCCCGCTCAGCCTTACGAAGCAAGGCGAGATCATACTGAAGTACGCCGGGAAGATAATCCGCGACCAAGAGAACATGCTCTCCGACCTGCGATCGCTGCCATCGGCGCAGAACCGGCGCATCCTCATCGTGAACATGCTGCATGCCAACACGCTGTTCATCGGCATCAACGAGGTGAGCCCCAAGGCGAAGAAGATGTTCGAGGGGCTGCGCATCGAGTTCGTGAACCTCGACAGCGGCGGCCTGAACGCTCGCCAGATGGTCGAGAAGGATAAGGTGGACATCTCGTTCGAGACCATCATCACCCATGGGGAGGGCATGCCTCCAGACATCGGGGACGACCTGCAGGCCATCTGGATTCCCGAGTTCCATGGCGAGCTGGTGGTGGGCCTCTCGCGTGAGAGCCCCTTGGCCCAGCGCAAAGGCGTCACCCTGCGCGAGCTCTCGCAGCAGCGATTCATCCTGCAATCGAACCTCCACAGCGAGCAGTTCCGCAAGGATTTCATAGCCATGTGCGCCGAGGAAGGCTTCTACCCCAACATAACCATGGTGCCTTCCAGCGACCCCTTGGAGTTCTACGCCACCGACCCCGGCGACGGCATCCACTTGCTCACCCGCGTGGACCCCAAGTACAAGCCCATCATCGCCGACCTGCTCAAGCAGCACACCAAGATAATGCGCTTCACCGACAAGAAGCGCTACGTCGATGCCTACGCCCTCTTGCGGAAGGACCCCGAACGACCCGAGCTGGCGTTCTTCGTCGAAGAGCTCATGCGCCGCGCCGACGAGGGGCGTGATCGGCTGATCGAGCCGAGCGCTTAGCGCTGCTGAACAGCGAGCAAGCAGAGAGGGGTGCCCGCGCCATGCGAGCACCCCTCTCCAACGCTTTCGGGCCAGAAGCCCTCTTATGAGAAGACCTTAGGAGAAGATGGCCACCTTCGGCTTGGCAATGACATCCGCCAGCTCATCAAGGGTGCCGTAGTACAGGCAGCCAGCCTGGCAATGCTGCACGCACGAGGGCTGCTTGCCCTCGGCCTGACGGTACGAGCAATGGTCGCAGCGGTCAGTAGGCACCGGCACGAACTCATACTGCCAGCGGCGCTCGTCCAGCTGGTCGGGGCCTATCTGGGTGAGCTTGATGCCGAACTTGTCCGGCGCCAAGCCATGCACCTGCTGGCAGGCTATCTCACAGGTGTGGCAGCCGGTGCAGAAGCCGTAGTCCACGGCGAGGTACTTATGCATGGCGGGGGTTCCTTTCTGCCTTGCTGATAGCGCACAGCTCAGACTTGTACGACGCGCCCAAGCCCGATTTGCCCGGCCGCATGGGAATGAGCTTGTTGATGTTGCTCTCCATCACGCCGAACAGCGTGCCATCCTCGGGGTCGCGCTCGGGGAACCACCAGGCATGGTCGGCCGACACCGTGTCGCGGCGGATGCGCGGCGTGAGGTGCGCCTTCATCACGCAGTCGCCCAGATGGTTCTCCACTTTCACCCAATCGCCGTCGGCAATGCCGTATTCGGCTGCGGTATCGGGATGGATGAGTATCTCGGGGTCGGGGTGCATGCGGCGCATGGACGGGCTCTGACGATGCTCGGAATGGAAGAAGCCCCATTTGCGCGCACCGGTCGTGAGCACCAGCGGGTACTTGGCGGCCAGCTCTGGCGTGGAGATGGGGCTCTCCGGCGGCTCCTCGTACGTGGCGAAGGGCGAGAAGCCGAAATGCGCCATCTCGGGGCAGTAGAAGTTGTACCGCCCGGTGGAGGTGGCGAAGCCCACGCCGCCGTCGCGGCGCAGCATGCCCTTCTCGTGCTTGTTGTACTCGAACTCAGGATAGGCCCAGCTGCGCTCGCGCAGGCTCTGATAGGTGAGGCCCGTGTCGCGCAGCAGGTAGTCGTAGAACTCCTCTTCGGTCGTCCACGGCTCATGGTCCTTGCCACCGAAGCGCGCGCCCACCTCGTAGATGATGCGCTGGTCGCTGCGGCATTCGCCGCGGGGCTCGGTGGCCTGCACGATGGCCGACAGCGCATAGGGCTGATGCCCCGCGATGCCGATGCGCTCGCTGAAGCAAGCCGCTGGCAGCAGCACGTCGGCGCACGCCAGGGCCGTAGGGGTCATGAACAGGTCGACCACCACGTTGAAGTCGGTGTTCTGCAGCGCTGGCAGGATGCGTTGGGGCTGGGCGCCCATGCAGCTGATGGCGTTGTTCTGCATCATGAACATGGCCTTGATGGGATACGGCTCGCCTGTCTCCATGGCCTTGAGCAGCGCGTCAGGGCTCGTGGCCGCCATGGCCTTGAGCGCCGGATAGCCGCCGTTGTTCACCATCTCAGGGTGCTCGACCGGCGTCGAACAGCCCTTCCACACCCGGTCGTTGGGCATCCAGGTGACGCTCATGCCCCATACGGGGTTGGCGGCCACCATGGTGCCCGGCTTCTCGAAGTTGCCGGTAAGCGCCATCAGATCGAAGCACGCCATGCCGGTCACGAAACCCTCGGAGGTGTGGTCCATCGCCACGCCCCATTGCAGGCAGGCCGATTTCGCGTTGCCTATCTTGGTGGCAGCCTCCACGATGAGCTCTTCGTCAACGCCGCATATCTCGGCAGCCCAAGCCGCGGTGTTGGGCTTCACATGCTCTTTGAACTCCTCATAGCCATAGCACCAGCGGCTCACGAAATCCTTGTCCTCAAGCCCCTTCTCGATGATGACGTTGCACAGGGCCAGGGCCAGCGCAGCATCGGTGCCAGGGCGCACTTGCAGCCACACGTCGGCGTGGGCAGCGCACCATGTGAGCGTCGGGTCCATGACGATGAGCTTGCTGCCACGCTTCATCGACTCGACCACCCAGTGGCCCAACGTGCCGTCGGAGTTGGCCACGACAGGGTTGTTGCCCCATATGAGGATGTACTCTGGTGCCTCCCAGCGCGGATCGTCGTAGCGGTCGGGCATGAACTGCGAGTAATCGCATATGTACAGGCCGCCCGCCTTGAGCGCGGTGCTGAAGATGCGCGGCGCATAGCACGCCTGGCCCGACAGGAAGCCGGTGCCGTAGTTGGGCGTGCCGAAGCACTGGGCCATGTAGGGGCCGTAGCCGTTGATGTCGCGGCCGGTGCCCTGGGTCACCCAGATGGATTCGGGGCCGTACTGCTCGATGACCTTGCCCATCTCGCGCTCGATGATGTCGTAGGCCTCATCCCACGTGATGCGCTCGAACGCGTTCTTGCCGCGATCGGCGCGGGCTCGCTTCTGCGGGTACAGCAGGCGGTCGGGATGGTTGAGCATCTCGTTGTAAGCCAGGCACCGCGGGCACAGGCGCCCCTGGTTATAGGGGTTGTCGGGATCGCCTTCCACGTGGTCGAGCACGCCATCCTTCACGTACATGAGCACGCCGCAGTTGTCGTGGCAGCCCGGGCCCGTGCGGGCGCTCGACCGGTAGACGGTGAAGTCACCGTCTTGCCAGGTCCACTGGCGGCCAGTCGGGTCGTCTTGGGTCTTGTATTCCGTCATAGCCTCGTTCCTTCCTTCGCTTTGCGGCCAGCTACGGCGCCGGAGCGGCGCCTGCGGGCCTTCCTTCGATGCAGCACGGGCAGCAACGGCGCGTGCGCCTCCGCTGCTGCCCGCTCGCCCGTGCGCAATGCGCTACCGCGCTAGATTCCCAGCACCCCCACGATGAAGGGCACCCAGAACGTGATGAGCACGATGAGAGCAACCGCCGGCACCAGGCCGGTCTTGAACATGTCGCCGAACGTGTAGTAGCCCTCGCCGAACGTGAGCATGACCGTCGGGTTGACCGGCATGAGGTAGTTGCCAGCCACGATGACCGCCAGGCCGATGGTGGGCACGGCAGCCGAGTAGCCCATGTCGCCGCATAGGGCGATCATGATGGGCAGGAAGATGCCCAAGATGGCCACGCCTACCGGACACACGGTGTGCAGCAGGTAGATGAGGGCGAACAGTATGGCGATGCACGCGAAGAAGCCCAGCCCCGTCACGCCGCTGCCCATGATGGCATCGGCCAGGAACTTGGCACCGCCAGTGGCTTGCACCACGCCGCCCATGGTCATGATGGTGCCGCACATGAGCACGATGCCCCACGGCACGGAATCCTGGAACTCCTTCCAGGTGAGGAGGTTCATGCCCGGCATGAACATGACCGCCAGGCCGATGAGGGCCACCAGCGTGGCGTTGAAGATGGGCACCCAGTTGCCGATGATCCACAGAGCCACCAGCAGCACGATGATGGTGATGGCCTTGATGTCGTACGGGGCGATGGTCTTGGATGCCGCCGCCTCGTCGCGGATGCCCTGCAGGCAGCTGTCGGCGATGGGCTCGGGCTTGATAAGGGTTGTGATGAAGAACCAGCTGATGGGAGTCATGACGATGGCCACCGGCAAGCCCACGATGGCCCAGTCGAGGAAGCTGATGGTGCCTCCCGTGGCCTGGGTGAGTATGTTCATGGCCACCACGTTGAACGAGCTGCCCGCAGGCGTGGCGATGCCGCCCGTGACCGCTGCCACCGGGATGCCTATCATGAGGCACTTGCCCAGGTTGGACGAGCCAGGCTTGGCGTCAGCCGCCTTCAGGATGGTCAGGGCGAAGCCCAGGAACAGCACCGTGGTGGGAACGTCGGACATGACGGTGGACACCAAGGTAGTGGCGATCATGAAGCCGAGCACCATCTTCTTGGAGTCGGAGCCCGTCCACTTGAGCAGCTGGTTGATGAGGCGCACTCCCCACTTGGTCTTCAGCATGATGACCGGCAGCGAGAACACGGCGATGATGAAGAACAAGGGGCCGCTCGCGAAGCCAGCGAACGCCTCGTTCGTAGGCACCACGCCAAGCAACGCCAGCAGCACGGTGATGAGCAGCGCGATGACGCCCAAGGGCAGCGCCGCGGTCACCCACAAGCATACGAGGCCCACCAACAGGCCCAAGGCCACGATGCCCTCATGGGACAGCGCCTCGCTCCCCGGCAGGAAGTACGAGACCCCGATGCATACGGCCGCCAGTGCGATTCCGATGATACGCTTAGGCATCGGTACAGATGTGCTTTCCATCATTTGCTCCTCTCCTCGGGTTGATGGAAAATCCTTCCCTCCTCCTGCGACCGCAGCCTCCTTGATTCATTCTACGGACTGCAGATGGAGGGAAGGTAGTGCTTCTTATGCCGCGAACACCTCGATGGGCCCCATGTTGCGGTCCTCGTCCTTCGTCGAGG
>CAJUQH010000002.1 GCA_910588095.1 uncultured Eggerthellaceae bacterium | reverse complement strand
GAGCACTTCGTTGGTAACGAAGAGGTCACCGGTTCAAGTCCGGTCGCAGGCTCCATTTTGCTATCAAGGGATATTGCCTCCGAAGCTTCGAGAGCCTTATGTTTGGTTATAAGGGTTCAGAGGGTTCGGAGGCGAGGAAATCCGAAGGGCCATCGAGGGAGCAGCCTTCGCGCTGTGACCGAAGATGGCAACTTCGAGATTGACGAAGCATACGGACCGTATGAATCCCTTATAAACGGCGGTGTAGCTCAGTTGGTCAGAGCACACGGTTCATACCCGTGGCGTCACTGGTTCAAATCCAGTCACCGCTACCATGTTGATAATGCGTGCCTTCGGGCACGTTTGCTCGTTCCCGCGCTTTGCGCGGGACATGAATCCCTTTTAGGAGGAAATCCATGGCTAAGGAGAAATTCGAGCGTTCCAAGCCGCATGTGAACATCGGCACCATCGGTCACGTCGACCATGGCAAGACCACGCTGACGGCTGCTATCTCGAAGACCCTTTCCAGCAACGACGGTTCCCATGGCACCGCCACCGCTGACTTCACTGCCTTCGAGGACATCGACAAGGCCCCCGAGGAGCGCGAGCGCGGCATCACCATCTCCATCGCTCACATCGAGTACGAGACCGACGGCCGCCACTACGCTCACGTTGACTGCCCCGGCCACGCCGACTACGTCAAGAACATGATCACCGGCGCTGCCCAGATGGACGGTGCTATCCTGGTCATCGCCGCCACCGACGGCCCCATGGCCCAGACCCGCGAGCACATCCTGCTCGCCCGTCAGGTGGGCGTGCCCTACATCGTCGTGTTCCTGAACAAGTGCGACATGGTCGATGACGACGAGCTGCTCGAGCTCGTCGAGATGGAAGTTCGCGAGCTGCTGAGCAGCTACGAGTTCCCGGGCGACGACACCCCCATCATCCGCGGCTCGGCGCTGAAGGCCCTCGAGGGCGACGCTGCCTGGCAGGAGAAGGTGTGGGAGCTCATGGACGCTGTGGATTCCTACATCCCCACCCCGGAGCGCGACATCGACAAGCCGTTCCTGATGGCTGTCGAGGACACCATGACCATCACCGGCCGCGGCACCGTTGCCACCGGCCGTGTGGAGCGCGGCACGCTGCACGTGAACGACGAGCTCGAGATCGTGGGCATCAAGGACACCGAGAAGACGGTCTGCACCGGCATCGAGATGTTCCGCAAGCTGCTCGACGAGGCTCAGGCCGGCGACAACATCGGCTGCCTGCTGCGTGGCGTGAAGCGCGAGGACATCGTTCGCGGTCAGGTTCTCTGCAAGCCTGGTAGCGTGACCCCGCACACCGAGTTCGAGGGCCAGGTCTACATCCTGACCAAGGACGAGGGCGGCCGCCACACCCCGTTCTTCGACGGCTATCGTCCGCAGTTCTACTTCCGCACTACCGACGTGACCGGCGTGGCTCACCTGCCCGAGGGCACCGAGATGGTCATGCCTGGCGACAACGTGGAGCTCAGGGGCGAGCTCATCCACCCCATCGCCATGGAGGAGGGCCTGCGCTTCGCCATCCGCGAGGGTGGCCGCACCGTTGGCTCCGGTCGTGTGACCAAGATCATCAAGTAGCTTCCGCTCTTGCTGAACGAAAGGGAAGGCAGACTTCATGCCTGCCTTCCCTTCATCTGCGCGCATGTGTATAATGAAAAGCTCGCATTGAAATAGAAGGCAAAAAGGAGAATTCATGCGTACTTTGGTCACCCTGGCCTGCACTGAGTGCAAGCGCCGCAATTACACGACCAAAAAGAACAAGCAGAACACTCCTGATCGCATGGAGTTGAAGAAATACTGCAAGTGGTGCCGTCAGCACACCTTGCACAAGGAAACTCGCTAAGATCAGTTGAGTTTTGACGAACAGGCATAGGCCAGTAGCTCCAATTGGTAGAGCGGCGGTCTCCAAAACCGCATGTTGGGGGTTCGAGTCCCTCCTGGCCTGCCAGCTTGTTTCACGAGCAGCCCCAGCACCTGGTCGGCTGCTTGTTTGGCGTTTAGACGAGGATTAGAGACGGGCAGTTAAGGTAAGTTCTATGGCGAAGAAGTCAAAGACCCAGCGGGCCAAGGCCTCTGCGGCGCGTCAGGCACGCAAGGCCGAGCGCGAGCTGCAGCCTGAGGAGACCACGGCCGAGGAAGCGAAGCCTGCGGTCGAGGAGAAGCCGAAGAAGCCGTTCCTGAAGAAGGCGGCCGATGACGGCTCTGATAAGAAACCCGCCAAGAAAGAGGCAGCGGAAACGGCGAAGAAGGTCGAGAAGAAGGCCGACTCCAAGCCCAAGAAGAAGCGCTTCAAGTTCTTCCGCGATGTGAAGGGCGAGCTGAAGCGCGTCACGTGGCCCACCCGCACCGACGTTCTGCGTTGGAGCGGCGTCGTGGTGGCCGCGCTGTTGTTCTTCGGGGTGTTCGTGGCGCTGCTGGACAACGCCATCATAACCCCGTTGCTCGTGTTGATCTCTGGTATTGGAGCTTAAGCGCTTATGGCGAAGAAATGGTACGTCCTGCATACCTACGCTGGGTATGAGAACAAGGTGAAAGCTAACCTCGAGACGCGCATCGAGACCATGGGCCTCGAGAACAACGTGTTTCGCATCGAGATCCCGACCGAGACGGTGACGGAGATCAAAGAGGGCGGGCGCCGCATCGAGAGCGAGAAGAAGGTGTTCCCGGGCTATGTGCTGGTGCGCATGGACCTGGACGACCGCAGCTGGGCTGCGGTGCGCAACACCCCGGGCGTGACCGGCTTCGTGGGAAGCCAGGGCAATCCTTCGCCGCTGACGCGCGAGGAATACAACAAGATCATGAAGCGCACGAGCCGCGAGGCTCCCAAGAAGACCTCGACGGACCTGCAGGTGGACCAGGCGGTGAAGGTGACCTCCGGCCCCTTGGCAGAGTTCGACGGCATCGTGTCGGAAGTGCAGCCCGAGGCAGGCAAGGTGAAGGTGCTTGTCTCCATCTTCGGGCGCGAGACCCCGGTCGAGCTTTCCTTCGACCAGGTGGCTCGCATATAAGGTTGAGCATACTGAGCCTGCAAGCGCCGTTTGCGCCTTAAGTGGACAAAGGGCTTCTCGCAAGAGGGCGCGCAGGCTTTGGTGATAGAGCAAGCGAAGCAAACGTAACATCATCGAGGAGAGCACCTACCATGGCTGACAAGAAAGTAAGCGGTTTCATCAAGCTGCAGATTCCTGCCGGCGGCGCGAACCCGGCGCCTCCGGTCGGCCCCGCGCTGGGCGCGCAGGGCGTCAACATCATGCAGTTCTGCCAGGCGTTCAACGCCCAGACGCAGGACCAGCAGGGCACCATCATCCCGGTTGAGATCACGGTCTACGAGGACAAGTCGTTCGACTTCATCTGCAAGACCCCGCCGGCTGCCGTGCTCATCAAGGAGAAGCTGGGCATCCAGAGCGGCGCGGGCATCCCGCAGCTGCAGAGCGTGGGCACCCTGAGCATGGATCAGCTGCGCGAGATCGCAGAGATCAAGATGCCCGACCTCAACGCGAACACCATCGAGGCGGCTATGGAGATCATCGCCGGCACCGCTCGCTCCATGGGCGTGCGCATCGAGGGCCGCGACATGAAGATCAAGTACGTCCCCTCCCGCAAGGTTGCCGCCATGCTGCGCGGCGAGACCCTGGACGGCGAGGGCGAGGGCGCTTAAGCCTCTAGCGGCTGAGCCGCCTTCTGCAAGGCAGAGCCGCGCCGAGCCAGGCGCGTTCTCGATAGCAGTGGAAGGGAGCGCTGCGGGGGCCATGAGGCATCGCAGCAGCTCTCGTTAGCTACCACGAAAGGAAGACAAGGAAAATGGCAAAGAAGACCAAGAAGTACGTCGCCGCTGAGAAGCTGCTCCCTGAGGGCGAGGTGGCGCCCATCGAGGCGATGAAGCTGGTCAAGGAGATGTCCACGGCCAACTTCGACGAGACTGTGACGGCTGACTTCCGCCTGGGCATCGACACGCGTCAGGCCGACCAGCAGCTGCGCGGCATGATCAGCCTGCCGAACGGCTCGGGCAAGACCGTGCGCGTGGCCGTGTTCGCCGAGGGCGAGGCCGCTCGCGCTGCCGAGGAGGCTGGCGCCGACATCGTGGGCACCGACGAGCTGACCGAGCAGATCAACAAGGGCGAGTTCAACTTCGACGCCGCCGTGGCCACCCCTGACCAGATGGGCAAGGTGGGCCGCCTGGGCAAGGTGCTCGGCCCCCGTGGCCTGATGCCCAACCCCAAGCTGGGCACTGTGACCAACGACGTTGCCAAGGCCATCACCGACCTGAAGGGCGGCAAGGTGGAGTACCGTGCCGACCGTTACGGCATCGTGCATGTCATCTTGGGCAAGGCGAGCTTCACCCCCGAGCAGCTGGCTGAGAACTACGGCGCGGTCTACGACGAGATCCTGCGCATGAAGCCTTCGGCTGCCAAGGGCAAGTACGTGAAGTCCATCGCCATCTCCTCGACGATGAGCCCGGGCGTGCCGGTGGATGCCGGCGTGACCCGCGCCTACACCCAGGCTGCCGAGTAGCTTCGCTTAACGCTCGCACCTAAGGAACCGCCCCTGCGCATGGCGTAGGGGCGGTTTTTTTCATGCCTGGGCGCCGTAGGGGAGTTAGGCAAGTGCGTTATCGGGAAGCGGTGAGGCTGCGTGGGTCATGAGGGGCTGATCGCCCCTGCGGGACTTGGTCAGCCCCGTGGCGCAAGGACGCCTTGCCACTGCAAGGGCGCCGCAAGGGACGCTTGGCGCCCCAAGGGGGCATTCCAAAGGGCATTCATCGCCGCAAGAGACGTTTGGCGAGGCCGGCGAGCATGGCCATCTGCGGCACGCGCAGCACGGCGCACAGCCCGAAGATGACCACGAGTCCCGCTGCACCGCATACGAGCAGCGTGGCAAGGCCGGTGAGCATGCTGGAGCCGGTGAAGGGCAGCAGCCCTTGGAGCAGCAGCACGGCCACGACGCCAACGAAGGTGGCCAGCAGCACGCGCACCGCTTGGGAGATGATGGAGCCGATGTGGTAGGGGCCCACCAGGTTGACCAGGATGACCGCGAGCACGATGGCGCCGATGCCATAGTAGGCCAAATCGGCGATGGGCACGCCGGCAAGCCCGAGCACGTCGGTGGGGCAGAGCACCATGTACAGCAAGCACTGCACGACCACGAGCACGGTGCTCACCGCGGCGAACAGCATGAACTTCCGCAGGCTGGCGTAGACATTGTACATGTACATGAACACCGAGTAGAACGGCAGGCTGACGGCCCAAAGCGCCAGGATGGAGCCGACATAGGCGGCGTCTTCCGCATTGAAGGCGCCCGCTTGGAACAGCTGCATGAGCGGCGTGGCCAGCGCTCCCATGAGCCCAGCCAGCGGGATGATGACGAGCAGTGTGCCCGATATGCCGGAGCTGATGTGCTGGCGCAGCTGGCGCTTGCGGCCCTTGGCGGCATCCTCGCTCATCTCGGTGAACAAGGCGCGCGCCAGCGACACCGCGAACACGCCGTAGGGCAGCTGGTACCACGTCCAGGCGTAGAGCAGCGTGGCTGGCCCGTTCTCGCCCGTCTGGAGCGAGAACGCGTTACGGCATGAGAATGCCACCATGGTGCCGGCTATGTAGATGGCCGTGGGCACGGCTATCTTGAGCGCTTCGAGCAACGCCGGGTCGCGCAGGTCGATGCGGGGGCGCCATTTGAACCCGATGCGACGTAGCGCCGGCAACTGGATGGCGAACTGCACCACCACGCCCAGCGACGTGCCGCCTCCCAGCACGAGCAGCGCCAGATCGGGGTCGACGGCTGAGAGCGGGATGTAGGCGAAGAACGACGCGATGACCACCGCGTTGTTGAGCGCCGGCGCGATGGAGGGCAGGAAGTACACGCGGTTGGCGTTGAGGATGCCCGTGACGATGCCCCCGATGCCATAGAACAGTATCTGCACGGCGAAGATGCGGAAGAACAGCACGGCATAGCGCGACACCTCGTCGGCGGGGCCGGTGGCAAAGGTCTGCGTGGCGATGACCGCCGGGGCGAACACGGTGCATAGCACCGACAGCAGCCCGAGCACCACGATGGTGAGGTTGAGCATGTTGCAGGCGAAGCCGTTGCCGTCGCCGCCGTCACGCCCTTCCTTCTGCAGCAGGTACACGGGGATGAACGCCGCTCCCAGCAGCCCGCCAGCCACCAGCTCGTACACCATGTTGGGCATGTTGTTGGCCACTTGGTAAGCCGAGGTGATGAACGTGTTGCCCAGCGCGAATGCCATGGCCCAAGTGCGCACGAGGCCCGTTATGCGCGAGCCGAACGTGGCCACGGTCATGAGCGTGGTGGAGCGCGCCACCGAGGCCTTCTGCGGCTCGGCCGGCTTCTGTGGGGCGGCGTGCTTTGCCAAGGCGGATCCTCCGCGGGCCGTATCGGACGGCTCGCCTCTGACGGTTACTGCCTTATTGTACCCTTGCGCTGCGCGGGCTGGGGCGGTGAGGGCCCTGGCGCCCGCGAAACTTCGATAAGGCGACGGCTGCCCCGCGATGCCGGTTGGGCGTGGGGCGACCGCGTATAATACAGCAAGCGAAAGAAGGCGCCTGAAGGCCACGAAAGGGGCTTCAGGCTGGTGATGACGGCAGGTTGCAATGGCACGTATCCTGGTGGTGTTGAACGAGGGGAACGAGGGCGCGGTGGCGGCCTTGGCCGAGCTTGGGCCGTTCCTGGCTGAAGAGGAGCACGAGATGGCGGTATGCCCAGCCCGGGAGCTGCCATCGTGCCTGCTGGACGAGGCGCCCCCGGTGGAGGCGGCCGACCTTATCGTGGTGCTGGGCGGCGACGGCACCATCCTGCGCACCGCACGGGTGGCAGAGCGGCTGGGCGCGCCCATGCTGGGCATCAACTTCGGGCACCTGGGCTTCTTGGCGAACCCCTGCGAGCAGGGGGTGGAGACCATGGTTCAGGCGGCGCTCGATGGCCAGGCCGAGGTGGAGCGTAGGACGAACCTGTGGGTCGAGGTGGCCGACGATGGCGGCATGCGGCGCTGCTTCGCCCTGAACGAGGTGGTGGTGCGCTCGGCGGCGGGGCGCATAGTCGACTTCGCGCTGGACATCGACGACGGCCATGTGGCCCGCATGCGGGCCGACGGAATGGTGGTGGCCACGGCGACTGGCTCGACCGCCTATGCGCTCTCGGCGGGAGGGCCGCTGGTGTCGCCCGCCTTCCCGGGCCTGGTGGTGGTGCCGGTGGCGCCGCATACCCTTACCTCGCGCGCCATCTGCACCGAGTCGGCAGATGTTGTGGACGTGGTGCTGGATGGCCAGTACGGCGAGGACGAGGTTGCGGTGTTCCTCGATGGCGATGTGCTGCCCGTGCGAGGCCGCTTGCACCGCGTGCGCGTGCATGCCGGCACGCGCCCGACCGAGCTGCTGCGCTTGGTCGAGGTGAACTTCTACAAGCGCATCGCGGGAGTGTTCTTCCACTAGGGAAGGTGGTCGGCCCGCGCGCCGACCCCAAGAAGTTGTGGGCGCTTAAGGCTTTCCCAGGTCAAGAAACCGCAGGTAGGGTGTGTATCTTTAATGGAACGCCCGCCGAACCTCGTTACCGCGCGGTAATATTCATGCTTACCACGCGGTGCCCGCCTTGGCGCGGGCGCGCGACTGTGCAAATGGAGCATTCAACGGAACAGGTGCAATCGTGACCGAGAACGCGAAGCGGCCCTTCGGGGCATCCCTGGCTGCCACCCTGGCTGTCGTCCTTGCTGCGAGCCTTGCGCTGCCCTTCTATGGGGCATCGTCGGCATTCGCCGTGACATCGGCGGAGAAGCAGGAGGAAGCCGACAACATCGCCGCCACCATCGACAAGCTGCAGGACCAGCTCAACGAGGCCAACGCCGAGTACGAGCGCGCCACCGAGGCTTACGAGGCGGCCACGGCGGCGGCCGAGGACGCTTCGGTGCGCGCCGAGCTTGCCCACGCCCGCATCGTGGAGCTGCAGGACCTGCTGGGCGGCCGCGCGAAGTCCATGTACAAGACCGGCGGCAACACCAACTTCCTCGAGGTGGTGCTGGGCGCCACGAGCTTCGAGTCGTTCTTGACCTCGTGGGATGCCATGCAGATGATCGCCGACCAAGACGCCGCCATGATAGACGAGTCGAAGCAGAAGCGCTCCGAGGCCGAGTCGGCCGAGAAGGAGTATCGCGAGCAGCAGCAGACGGCCGCAGACGAGATGAGGGCGGCCGAGGAGGCCCAGGCCGACATCGAGGCCACGAAGGCGTCGATGGAGGAGGAGCTGAAGAAGGTCACCGAGGAGGTGGCGGTGCTCCAGGCTCGCGAGGAAGAGGAGCGCATGGCCGCCGAGGAGGCGGCGAAGCGCCAGGATGCGTCTAATGCGGTCGTCGTGCCGGGCGGCATCGTGGAGGGCTGGGTGCATCCGTGCCCGGGCTACACCTACATCTCCACCGAGTTCGGCTACTCGTCGTGGCATGGCTACTGGCATAACGGCACCGACCTGGCAGCCCCCGGCGGCACGCCCATCATGTCGTCTGGGCCGGGCACGGTGTCTTACGTGGGCTGGTACGGCGGCGGCGGCAACACCGTCATCGTGAGCCACGGCGGTGGCGTGCGCACCATCTACATGCACATGAGCCGCCAGGCCGCTACGGTAGGCCAGCAGGTGGCTGCGGGGACGGTCATCGGCTACGTGGGCACCACGGGCCAATCGACCGGCAACCACCTGCACTTCCAGGTGGAGGTGAACGGGACGCCGGTGAACGCCCGCAACTACGTGAACCTGTAAAGGCAGGCGAACCAGCAGAGAGAAAAGGCCGCAGATGCGGCCTTTTCCTTTTTGCATGGATGGTCCTGCGACGCGGGGCTACTTGTGGTAGTACCGGTGCTGCTCGTACTTAGGCTCGCAGCACACGTTGATGCCCAGGGTGCGGTACAGCTTCTCGTCGGCTGACGACACGATGACCGAGAAGTACGCGTCGCAGCCGCGCAGCTTGTCGGCGTTGTCGATGAGGTCGCCCGCCAGGGGGTTCTGCACCGAGCTGACGGAAAGCGCCAGCAGCGTCTCATCGGAATGCAGCCGGGGGTTCTGGTTGTGCAGGTGCTGGGTCTTGAGGTGGCAGATGGGCTCCAGCACCTCGTCGGATATGACCTCCAGCTCGTCGTCGAGCCCGGCCACGCCCTTGAGCGCATTCATGAGCAGCGCCGATGCCGCGCCCAGCAGGTTGCCGGTCTTGCCGGTGACCACCGTGCCGTCGGGCAGCACCATGGCACCAGCCGGCGCGCCGGTCATCTCCTCCTTCAGCAGCGCTGCGCTGCGTGCGGGCGACAGGTTGGCCGTGACCCCCGCACGGTTCATGAGCAGCTCGATCTTGCTCAGCGCCCGCTCGCCGCAGCCGGTGCGCTTGTGCTCCACCGCCGTCTGGAAGTAGCGGCGCACGATCTCCATGTTGCTGGCCTCGCGGCACGCCTCGTCGTCGACGATGGCCAGCCCAGCCATGTTCACGCCCATGTCGGTGGGCGACTTGTACGGGCTCTCGCCCATGATGCGCTCCATCATGGCGCGCAGCACGGGAAATATCTCGACGTCGCGGTTGTAGTTGACCGTGGTCTCGCCATAGGCTTCCAGGTGGAACGGGTCGATGATGTTGTCGTCGTCCAGGTCGGCTGTGGCGGCCTCGTAGGCGATGTTCACCGGGTGGTTCAGAGGCAGGTTCCATACGGGGAACGTCTCGTACTTCGCGTAGCCCGCCTTCACGCCGCGCTGGTTCTCGTGGTAGAGCTGACTCAGGCATGTGGCCATCTTTCCCGAGCCGGGGCCCGGCGCGGTGACCACCACGAGCGGGCGCGTCGTCTCGATGAAGTCGTTCTTGCCGAAGCCGTCCTCGCTCACGATGCGGTCGAGGTCGTTGGGGTAGCCCTCGATGGAATGGTGCAGGTAGTGGGTGATGCCCATCTCGGCCAGGCGCTTGCGGAAGGCGTCGGCGGCGGGCTGGTTGGCGTAGCGGGTGAGCACCACGCTGCCCACCATGAAGCCCATGGAGCGGAACACGTCCATGAGGCGCAGCACGTCCTCGTCATAGGTTATGCCCAGGTCGCCGCGCACCTTCGACTTCTCGATGTCGTTGGCGTTGATGGCGATGACTATCTCGACGTCGTCGGCCATCGACTGCAGCATGCGTATCTTGATGTCGGGCTCGAAGCCGGGCAGCACGCGGCTGGCATGGTAGTCGTCGAACAGCTTGCCGCCGAACTCAAGATAGAGCTTGCCGCCGAACTGGTCGATGCGCTCGCGGATGTGCTCGGCTTGCAGGGCGATGTACTTGCTGTTGTCGAAACCTTCGCGCATGGCGGCTCCTCCAGGGCGTTCGAGGCGGGGATACAAAAAAAGATGCACCCATTATAGCAACTCGCGTGCGGTGCCTTGGGGTTGCTCGGCCGCCGGGACGGTTGGTTTTCGCGTTGCGAAACAGGGATTTTACCAGCGCGCAACAAGGGGGAGGAGGGCACGGGTTCGCAGGCGCGATCGGGTCGTTCTTGGCCGCATGGGAGCTTTCGGGGCTGGCGCGTGGGCAATGCGGCTAGTGGGGCGAGAGAGGCGTTCGGATGACTTTGAAAATTGATGCCGATTCGCCATCCCCGACGCCTTGCTGCCGCAACTCAAGGAGGCGAGCGCTTCCATCTGCCGGGTAGCCTACACGGTCGGCTTGGCGTAAAAAGAAGGGCCCCGGGGATGCCCGGGGCCTTCCGCGATTGACGCATGATGTTCAAGCATGTGGCACAAGATAGGGGGTTATTCGACGATTCCTCACGGTGGCTATAGGATGCTTGTTGATATTGACAATATAAATATAGCTACCATAATAATGATATGTTCATATATGGTGTCATATCATTCGAGTGGGACGAGGCGAAGGCCGAGAGCAACTTGCGCAAGTATGGCGTTTCCTTCGATGAGGCATCAACGGTGTTCTACGACCCGCACGCCTTGGTCATCCATGACGAAGCTCACTCTTACGATGAGGATCGGTTCGTCATCCTGGGGTTGAGCGCGATAGCGCGAACGCTCACAGTGTGCCACTGCTATCGGGAAGTGAACGAGGTCATACGCATCATCTCTGCCCGCAAGGCCACGAAGGCCGAGGATTCCAGTTATTGGAGGCGTCGCAATGAAGGCTGAGTACGATTTTTCTGACGCATCGCCGAACCCGTACGCCAAGAAGCTGCGGAAGCCGGTGACGATGAATCTTGACATGTTCGCAGTCGACTATTTCAGGCGCGAAGCAGACCGCACGGGCATCCCGTACCAACGGCTCATCAACTTGTATCTGATGCAGTGCGCGCGGGAGCAGAGGCGCATCGAGTTCGTGTAAGGCCCCTGCGCTCAAAGAGTCGCGTAAAAGGAAAGGCCCCGGGGATGCCCGGGGCCTTCTGCGTTCGGTGGGTGATGCCGGGGTAGCGGATGCTACTCGGCAGCCTCCTCGGCGGCTTCCTCCTGCGCCTCGGCAGAGGGCTCCTCGGTCGTGCCCTGGGCCTCGGTGGACTCGGGATCGGCCACGGCCTCGGCGTCAGCCTCGGCCTCGGCAGCAGCAGCGGCCTCGGCTTCGGCCTTGGCGGCAGCCTCGGCCTCCTTGGCCTTGCGCTTCTTGGCAGCCTCCTCTTCCTTCAGCTGCTTCTCGCGGCGCTTGGCCTTCTCCTTGGAAGCCTTCTCCATCTCCTTCTTGCGAGCCTCCTTGGCGGCGGCCTTCTTGGAGCCGGTCTTCTCCTGCTTCTTGGGCTCGGGCTTCACGTAGGCGGCACGGTCGGCGTCGGTCACCACGGTGTTGGCCAGGTTCATGATGCCGCTCTTGCGGTTGGCAGCCTGGCGCTTGTGGATGACGCCCTTGGTGGCGGCCTTGTCCATCAAACGGCACGCGGCCAGCGCGGCAGCGTAGGCGGCAGCGCCGTCGCCAGCGGCCACGGCGTCCTTGACGCGGCGGGTAGCGGTCTTGAGCTCGCTCTTGACTGCGCGGTTGCGCAGGCGGCGCTTCTCGTTGGTGATGATGCGCTTCTTCTGGGACTTGATGTTGGCCATTGCCAGCTCCTTCTTCCTTGTTGCTCGCGGCCGCGCAGGCGGCCTGTTCCTCGGACGGCGCAGGCAGCATGCCCGGGCCGGTGCGCAGCGACGCAGCCATGGCTGGCGCGGGAGGCATCGCGGTAAGGTTGCAAGGGGGAAAGCTGCACGGCTGAAGTGCCATGACAGTCGGGCGCCGCATCCGGCGCAGCCCGCGAAGGATGCGCTCTCGAAGCGGTGCGTGAAGGCAGAACAGGA
Organism: uncultured Eggerthellaceae bacterium; assembly: GCA_910588095.1. Lineage (GTDB taxonomy): Bacteria > Actinomycetota > Coriobacteriia > Coriobacteriales > Eggerthellaceae > D16-63. The sequence goes on along the minus strand of CAJUQH010000002.1, from coordinate 233,519 downwards.
TTTCTCTGCCTTGCCGACCTGATGGCCGTCTCAAGCGTGCGAGCCTTGTCCTTTGCAGCCTCGTCTGCGGATGCGCTTGCGCGCCAGCTCGAATGCGCTCATCTGCACAAGATGATAGAATAGCGCAGGTTGACCGTAATTGCGAGAGAAACCTCAGAGAAAATTGGCTACAGACCCTTCCCATATAAGGAACTTCTCCATAATCGCCCACATCGACCATGGAAAGTCGACGCTGTCCGACCGCATCTTGGAGCAGACGGGCACCGTGGCCGAGCGCGACATGCAGGCGCAGCTGCTCGACACCATGGACATCGAGCGCGAGCGGGGCATCACCATCAAGAGCCAGGCCGTGCGCGTGAGCTACACCGCCGACGATGGCGAGGTGTACCAGCTGAACCTCATCGACACGCCGGGGCATGTGGACTTCACCTACGAGGTGAGCCGCAGCCTGGCCGCATGCGAGGGGGCGGTGCTGGTGGTGGATGCCACCCAGGGCGTCGAGGCGCAGACGGTGGCCAACGCCATGCTGGCCATGAATGCCAACCTGGAGGTCATCCCGCTCATCAACAAGATCGACCTGCCAGCGGCCGAGCCCGACCGCGTGCGGGCCGAGATAGAGGACGGCTTGGCCATACCGGCCGATGACGCGGTGCTGGCCAGCGGCAAGACCGGCGAAGGCGTGCATGACCTGCTGGAGGCCGTGGTCTACAACATCCCGGCGCCCGAGGGTCGCACCGACGCGCCGCTGCGCGCGCTCATCTTCGACAGCTACTTCGACGCCTACCGGGGCGTGGTCGCGCTCATCCGCGTGGTGGACGGCCGCATTGCCAAGGGCGATCGCATACGCATGATGGCCACCGGCACCGAGACGCTGGTGGAGGAGGTGGGCGCACGCCGTCCCGCCGAATGCGCGCTGCCCGACCTGACGGTGGGCGAGGTGGGGTACCTGGTGACGGGCTTGAAGGACGTGAGCCAGGTGAAGGTGGGCGACACCATCACCGCGGCCGAGGGCGGCTGCCCCGAGCCGCTGCCCGGCTACCGCGAGGCCAAGCCCATGGTGTACACCGGGCTGTACCCCATCGACGGCGACCAGTACGAGCCGCTGAAGGAGGCGCTGGAGAAGCTCTCGCTCAACGACCCGGCCCTGGTTTGGGAACCCGAGACGTCGCACGCGCTGGGCTTCGGCTTCCGCGTGGGGTTCTTGGGGCTGCTGCACATGGAGGTCATCAAGGAGCGGCTCGAGCGCGAGTTCGGGCTCGACCTGCTGGCCACGGCGCCCAGCGTGGAGTACCACGTGTTCCGCAAGGGGGGCGAGATGCTGGTGGTGCATTCGCCCCAGGAGATGCCCGACGCCAGCGAGATAGACCACGTGGAGGAGCCGTACCTGAGCGCGAAGGTGCTCATCCCGCCCGATTACGTGGGCGCGGTGATGGATCTGACCGTGGCGCGCCGCGGCACCTTCGTCACGATGAACTACCTTTCCGAGACCACGGTGGAGATGCTGTGGGAGATACCGCTGTCGGAGCTGATCATGGACTTCTTCGACAAGCTGAAGTCGCACACGAAAGGCTATGCCAGCCTGGACTACGAGTTCTTGGGATACAAGCAGTCCGACCTGGTGAAGCTCGACATACTGCTTTCGGGCAAGCCCATCGACGCGCTGTCGTTCATCGTGCATCGCGAGAAGGCCTACGAGCGCGGTCGCGTGCTGACCGAGAAGCTGAAGGAGATAATCCCGCGTCAGATGTTCGAGGTGCCCATCCAGGCAGCCATCGGCGGGCGCGTGCTGAGCCGCCAGACGGTGAAGGCCAAGCGCAAGGACGTGCTGGCGAAGTGCTACGGCGGCGACATAACCCGCAAGCGCAAGCTGCTGGAGAAGCAGAAGGCAGGGAAGAAGCGCATGAAGGCCATCGGCAACGTTGAGGTGCCCCAGGAGGCCTTCATGGCGATATTGAAGGTGGACGAGTAGATGGGCAGGAAGCGCGAGGAATACGACTGGCTGAACGACCCCTTCGATGAGAAGAAGGCGGCCGAGGAGCTGCAGCAGGCCCAGATGTCGGGCTGTTCGCGGTTGGGCGTGCTGTTGGCGCTGCTGGTGGTCGTGGCCTTGGTGGTGCTCGTGGCCGTGGTGGCCTGCGGTGCCCTTTCCCTGGGCAGCGACCTGGGGAGCTAGGCTGCCTTGGACGGCCTTTTCGATGGATGCAAGGTTCTGCTGGCGCCCATGGCGGGCGTGAGCGACGTCGCCTTCCGTACGTTGTGCCTCGAGCAAGGGGCCGACCTTGCGTTCTGCGAGATGGTGTCGGCCAAGGGGCTCTCCTACGCCAACGAGAAGACCCGGCACCTGCTGGCGCTCGCCCCTGGCGAGGAGCGCATGGGCGTGCAGCTGTTCGGCCATGAGCCCGACGTCATGGCGGCGCAGGCGGCCTGGGTGGAGGACGAGCTGGGCAGCGCGCTGGCGCACCTGGACATCAACATGGGCTGCCCGGCCCGCAAGATCGTGAGCAAGGGCGACGGGTCGGCCCTGATGAAGGACCCCGGCCTGGCGGCGGCCATCGTGGGCGCCGTGGTGGCCGCGGTGGAGCATCCGGTGACGGTGAAGTTCCGGCGCGGCTGGGCCGAGGGCGACGAGTGCGCGCCGGAGTTCGCGCGGCGCATGGAGGCGGCGGGCGCCGCGGCGGTGACGGTGCACGGGCGCTATGCCCAGCAGCTCTATCGCGGCCGGGCCGACTGGGGCGCCATCGCCCGCGTGAAGCAGGCGGTGAGCGTGCCCGTGGTGGGCAACGGCGACGTGCGCTGCGGAGCCGACGCTGTGCGCATGGGGGAGCAGACGGGCTGCGACGCCGTGATGGTGGCCCGGGCCGCCGAGGGCAACCCCTGGGTGTTCGCCAGCGTGCAAGCGGCGCTGGCCGGCAGGCCCGATCCCGCGCCGCCCACGGTGGCCGAGCGCATAGCCATGGCGCGCCGCCATGCGCGGCTGCTGTCCGAGCGCGAGGGGCGCAACATCGTGCGCATGCGCAAGCACGCCGCATGGTACCTGACGGGGCTTCCCGGTGCTGCGGCCGCACGCGGGCGCATCAACGGCTGCATGACGCTGGCCGACTTCGACGCGGTGTTCGACGAGCTGCTGGAGGCGGCCGCCACCCACGGCGCCACGGCAGCGGAAAGGCGGTGAGGCATGCCGCACGACCCCTACAAGGCCCTCTACATCCACCTGCCGTTCTGCGTGAAGCGCTGCGGCTACTGCGACTTCGCCACCGAGGCGGTGCCTGCCGCGTCGCCTGCCATCGACGAGTACGTGGAAGGGCTCGTGCTCGAGCTGCGGCGCAAGTCGCGCGAAGGGGAGCTTGGCGCCATCGAGACGGTGTACCTGGGCGGCGGCACGCCCAGCCACGTGGGCGCGGCGAGGCTGACCTCGCTGTTGTACGCGCTTTCCACCGGCATGCACCTGGAACCCGAGGTGGAGTGCACCATGGAGGCCAACCCCGAGAGCCTGACCGGGCCGCTGGTGCGCGACGTGTGGGCGCTCGGGGTGAACCGGCTCTCGCTGGGCGTGCAGAGCTTCGACGACGAGGTGCTGGCGCTGCTCGGGCGCGCGCACGGCGCCGACGACGCGCTGGCGGCTCTCGAGGCGGCGCGCGAGCGGTTCGACAACGTGAGCGTGGACCTCATGTGCGGCATCCCCGGCCAGAGCGACGAGTCGTTTTCGGCCAGCGTGCAGGCGGCGGTGGCGGCGGGGGCCAAGCACGTGAGCGTGTACCCGCTCACCATCGAGCGCAGCACGCCCTTCGCCAAGGCGGTCAGGCGGGGCAGGCTGCCCGAGCCCGACGACGACGCGGCGGCGCGCCACATGCAGATGGCCGCCCGGCTGCTGGGCGAGGCGGGCTTTCGCCGCTACGAGGTGGCGAGCTACGCGCTGCCTGGCTACGAGAGCCGCCACAATACGGCCTACTGGTCGGGAGTGTCCTACCTGGGGCTGGGGGCGAGCGCGGTGACCATGACGCAGAACGGCGACCGGCGCATGCGCGTGCGGGACGGCCGCGTCGAGGACGACCTGGACGCGGCGCAGATGGCCGCCGAGGACCTGATGCTGGCCATGCGCATGGCGCGCGGCGTTCCCAAAGGCCGCGTGGATGCCCTGGGGGAGGGCGGGCTCCTGGCGCAGGCGCCTGCGGCCTTCGAGCGCCTGCAGCAGCGCGGGCTCGTGCGCCTCGACGGCGAGGACGGCCGCTGGAAGCCCACCGAGCGCGGCTGGCTTTGCGGCAACGAGCTCTACGGCGAGCTGTTCGACCTGGCGCCGTAAGGCGGCCGACCGTGGCCGAGTGCGCTCGGGTGCCGCGCGGTGGCGCTGGGCAACGCGGCAGCGAGATGCCCTCTCGGCCGATGCATTCGCTGAATAGGAAGAAGCTGGAGGCGACGCCCGGATTCGAACCGGGGGTGAAGGCTTTGCAGGCCTCTGCCTTACCACTTGGCCACGTCGCCCCATAAGCGGGATGAACTGCTAAAGAAAAGGCCGGCCGGATAAACTGTATCGGGCCGGCCTTGGCAGTTCGTGGAGCGGACAACGGGGTTCGAACCCGCGACCCCCACCTTGGCAAGGTGGTGCTCTACCAGCTGAGCCATGTCCGCGTCGCAAGGAGACATATTACTTCAACGAAAACCGGCGCGCAACCCCTAATTTCAAGAAGCGCTCCCAAGCAGCGTTTCGCAGCCTGGGCGACGGCTGTGGCTATCGTGGGTTTTTCGCTGTTGACCGGCGGCGGGGCCTATGATTTCAGGGTGAATCCAGGTATCCTAGGGGGCATCATCGCACCGAACGGAGTGGATATGCCAACCAGACCCGAAGATGCCCCTACCGCTGATGGCTCCGGCACCGTCGAGCCGCAGGAAGGGACGCACTCCCCGGCCATAGATGCCGTCAAGCCGGCGACGCTCGTCGTCGAGGAGACGCGCGACCTCAAGAAGGCGAAGCGCGCCGAGGCCAAGGCCAAGAAGCGCGCCGATGCGGCGGCGAAGAAGGCCTCGATGGCCTATGCCGAGGCCGCCGCTGCCCTGCGCACCCTGGAAGAGGCGGCGAGGAAGGCCTCGCCCGCGCCTGCTGCGACGGCTGCTGCGGTGGCCGCGCCTGCGGCTGAAGCCTCCCCGTCATCGGAACCGGCGGCTGCGCCCGCTGAGGAGCCTGCTCCTGCGGCCGATGCCGCGCCGGTTGCCGCCGAGGCTCCAGCGACGGAGGCCGTGCCGGCCCCGACTGCTGCGACGGCGGCGGTGGCGGCAGCTGCTGCCCCTGTGGCTGCCGTGACGGCTGCTCCCGTCGTTGCGGCTGCGGCGCCTGCTCCGGTGCCTGCCGCGGCGCCCGCTGCGCAGCCCGCCCCTGTGGCCGAGGTGGCGGCCCCCGTGGCCACTGCCCCGGTGGCGGTCGCCCCCGCGCCTTCGGCGGTTGCAGCGTCCCAGCCTGTCGCCGCGCCAGCGCCTGCCGCGGCCCCGGCCGTGACGGCTGCCATGCCTGCAGCTGCCGCGCCCACCATGGCGGCTGCGGGCCAGCCGGGCATGCCCCCTTACGTCATCGTGCAGGCGCGCCGCGGCCATGGCATGGCCATCGGCCTGACCATACTGGGCGTGCTGCTGGCCGCTGCGCTGGTGGCGGGCGGCGTATTCGCCTACCAGCATTTCTTCGCTCCGAAGCCAGCCCCTTCCGAGCCGGTGCCCACGGCGGTGGGGCCGGTGGCCAACTCCACGGGCATCCCCCTTGCGAAGGTGAACCTGCGCGCCAACGCCGAAGGCTGGGACGAGGAGACCTCCACCCCGGTGGTGGCCCACATCGAGCGCATCGACGGCGGGGCTTCCGGCTCCTCGTCGGCCAGCAGCTCATCATCGTCGGCCTCGGGGGCTTCCTCGGCTTCCGGCTCGTCATCGGCGACCACCCAGGCGGGCGCCTTCGCCGTGCCCACCACCGCCACGGCTGACTATGTGCCGGGCAGCGTCCAGGGCGCCGTGCATCAGGCAGCTAGCTCCAGCTCGAGCGCCAGCACGTCGTCTTCCTCCAACGCGGCTGATGCCGCCTCGTCCAGCAGCTCGGCTTCGGGCGATTCGGTGGAGGCCACGGCCAGCGCCGACTACGACGCCTACCACGCCTTCAGCGCCAACGAGAGCAGCACGCTGAGCCTCGTCCCGGGCCGTTACATGTTCACCTACATCACGCCGCTGAACTCCGACCGCTCGCTCTACGAGGTGCCCGAGCCCGTGGAGGTGACCGTGGGGGAGGACGGCACGGCGCTGCTGCCTGTGGAGCTCACGCGCATCGCGCCCGATGACGTGACCGACGAGCAGGTCGAGAAGGCGGTGGCGGCCCTGAAGGTGGCCATGGCCCACGGCGATGGCTCGTTCTCCAACGCGGCGTTCAAGACCGCTTACGACAAGGCGTTCAGCGAGTGGTTCGCGCCCAAGGAAGAGGAAGTGGAGCTTTCCGACGAGGAGCGCAAGCGCCTTGAGGAAGAGGTGCGAAGCAGCGCCAGCAGCTCGGCGAGCTCGACTTCGTCCCACACCCATGGGTGGGTGGCCCAGACCGAGGACCGCGTGGTCACTTATACGGCCACGGTGGTGGAGTCGCCCGCTTGGGACGAGCCCATCTACGATTCGCGTGGCAACATCACCGGCTACACGCATCATCCCGCGGTCACGCGCAACGAGCAGCGCCAGCGCTCCGAGCGCGTCATCGTGGGGTACAAGTGCTCGAGCTGCGGGGCCACCGGCAGCGCGTCGAACCAATAGTGGCAATCGGCTGCTGCCGCGCGTGGTGGCCGGAGGACGCTCGCCAACGTCATCGGCCGCTTCCGTTGGCGCAGCATCCGCCGTCGACGCTGGGTGCTTCCGTTAGCCTAACGACCACGTTCCTATCGCAAAGAGAAGGCACCCATGGCGGGTGCCTTCTTCGCGTTCGGGCTTGATCTGCGCGCTTACGAGGTGAAGCGGATGCCCACGTACTGCGCGTCGGCGGGCATGTCGCGGATGCTGTACATGGAGTCGAGCGGCAGCACCGAGATGCGCCAGTTGTAGGTGTTGCCGTCGACGGTGACCTTGCCGGAGCTGTAGGTGTTGCCCAGGTCGTCCACGCCCGAATCCTCCACGTCGGCGGTGCTGAGCCCCTGCGAGGCCAGGGCCTGGGTGATGGCGGCTTGGGCCTCGTGCGACTTGAAGTCGGCGTAGCCCACGTACAGGTCGGTGCCGTTGTTGCGGGTGACGGTCATCATCCAGGCGCCGTTCAGCAGGCGCGTGGCGGTGGCGGCGCTTATGTTGTCGAGTCCCATGGCGTAGGCGGCGCCCGCATCGGCCACGCTCACGCCGGACGGCAGCTTGATGGCCTCGAAGCCGCCCTCGGGCTGCTGTCCCACCGGGGTCTTCTCGAACAGCGTGTCGCCTTCGGCCTGCAGGGTGGCCAGCATGTCGGCGTCGTCGAGCGGCATGAGGGTGGACAGCATGGGCAGCCCCAGGGTCACGTCGCGCTTGACGTTCTCCTCGACCTGGGCGGCCTCGCGGCTGGCGGCGTTCACCACCGTGTCGAAGTACCAGAACAGGATGCCAGCCCCGATGACGGCGGCGGCCACGAGGAACGCGATCATGCGCTTGGCGATAGCCTCGGGCAGCACGAGCGGCCGGGTGAGCGGCCGGGCGTCCAGGTAGCGGATGCTGTCGTTCTCGAAGCCGGGCACCGAATCGGCGGTGTAGGGGTCGTGCTCTTGGTTCCAGCGGGCGCGGTCGCGCAGGTTGCCCACGAGCGCGCCGGCGCGGTTGGTTCCGGAGGGGCCTCGGTGGCTATGGGAGTGCTTCTGGGCCATGGAGCGTTTCCTCTGCGTTTTCGGGGACGGGGATGTCGGTCAGGTGACGCATCCGATTATAACATTGCCGCTCACGCGGGCCTTATGCTAGCATCGTGCCTCGTAGCACAGCCCGCTGCATCCCTACCCCAAGGAGGGCGCACTTACCGTGGACCTTTCGCTGTTCCTCACCCCCGAGGCATGGATAAGCCTCGTCACCCTCACGTTCCTCGAGATAGTCCTCGGCGTGGACAACATCGTGTTCATATCCATCACCTCCGACCGCCTTCCGGCCGACAAGCAGCATATCGGCCGCAAGCTGGGCCTGGCTGGTGCGCTGGTCATGCGCTGCCTGTTCCTGTGCTTCGCCAGCTGGCTCGTGCACATGACCACGCCGCTGTTCACGCTGGATCTGGGGCCGTTCTCGCATGGCTTCTCGGTGCGCGACATCGTGCTGCTAGCCGGCGGCGCCTACCTGGCATACAAGGGCATCGACGAGCTGCGCGGCATGCTGGCCCTCACCGAGGTGAAGGCCGCCACCAGCGAAGAGCACCGCGCGCGCCACCTCATCGGGCTGCCTCAGGCCGTGGGCACCATCATGGTGATGGACATCGTGTTCTCCATCGACTCGGTCATAACCGCCGTGGGGCTGTCGGAGCACCTGGTCATCATGGTGCTGGCCGTGCTCATAGCGGTGGTCATGATGATGGTGTTCATCGACCCCATATCCGACTTCATCAACAAGCATGCCGAGATGAAGGTGCTGGCCCTGGTGTTCATCGTGGTCATCGGCGCGCTGCTGGTGGTGGAGTCGTTCGGCCTCGACACCCATATAGAGCTTCTGGGCATTCCGCTGGAGAAGCTGATGGTGTACTTCGCCATGGTGTTCGCGGTGGTGCTGGAGCTCGTGCAGATGCGCTACAACTCCAACCTGGCGCGCTATCGGGCCGAGCAGGACGCAGAAGGGGCCAAGGACGCGGAAGGCTGCGGTGCGGGAAGCGCCGCAGCGGCAGGCGATGCGGTTGGCGCGAACGCGCAGGGCATCGGAAGCGTGCAGGGCGCCGAAGGCTCGAAGGGCGCGGAAGGCCCCGACAGCGGTTCGGCTACCTAAGCGTCCTCGCGGAACAGCCGCTCGCATTCCTCGCCCACTACGAAGGTGCAGGCGCGGGGCAGTATCGACACCGAGAACGGCGTGGCGGTTTCGGTCACCTCGCCGTCGAACTGCACCTTGAGCGGCGGGTCGGCCTCCACCTTCACCGACGAGCCGCGGTAGAGCTCGAAGGCGTCGGTGCGGTCAGGGAAATCGCCCGTGCGGTCGAGCACCGCGTTGATGAACGCCGGTATGAGTCCGAAGGCGTCTTTGGTGTGGAACACCACCACGTCGAAGATGCCGTCGCGCGGCAGGTTCTCGTGCACCACCTTCAAGTCGAACTGTATCTTCGAGAAGTTCACGACGAGCACGCCCACGCCATCGGTCTCCACCACGTTGCCGTCGATGGTCACCTTCAGGCGCGCATGCTGCGGGGTGGCGTTGGCGAAGGCGCTCGTGAAGTAGGCCATGGGCCCGAGCACCTTCTTCGCCGCGGCAGCCCCGGCCATGATGGCGGCGTCGTAGCCGGCCCCGGCCATGATGGAGAAGCCGTAGCGCTCGCCGTCGGAAAGCGCTATCTCGCCCAGGTCGAAATCCATAGTGCGCAGCTCGCGCGCCACCTTCGCCAATGCGTGGGGCTCGGTGGGCAGCCCCAGGTTCATGGCGAGCAGGTTGGCGGTGCCGGCGGGGAAGGGCAGCAGCGGTATGCCGGTGTCGGCCAGGAGGTAGGCCACGGCCGACACGGTGCCATCGCCCCCGGCGGCGGCCACGGCGTCGAAGTCCTCGGCGTCGTAGAGGAAGGTGCGCAGGTCGGTGGTGCCATCGGTGGAGCGGATGACCACCTCGTCGCCATCGCGGGTGAGGGCGCGCACGAAGTCGTAGACAGAGCCTTCGCCATAGCCCGAGGCCAGATTGTTCACCACCAGCAGTTTCACGCGCATGCCTTCCCTTTGCTAAGATATACGATACCATACGGGCGTTGCAGCCCGCTTGCTAGACAGACCAGAGGGAACCCGTGTATATAGCGAATCAGGAAAGCTTAGAGGCCTTCGTCGACCGGGCGCGCAGCTCGTCGGTGCTGGCCATCGACACGGAGTTCCTGCGCGAGAAGACGTACCGGGCGAAGCTGTGCCTGCTGCAGATGGCTACCGATGCCGAGGTGGCCATCGTCGACCCCTTCGCCGTGGACGACCTGGGGGCCATCGTGCCCCTGCTCGCCGACGAGCGCATTGTGAAGCTGTTCCACGCCGGCAGCCAGGACCTCGAGATAATCTACCACGACCTGGGCGTGGTGCCGCATCCGCTGTTCGACACCCAGGTGGCCGCTGCGCTGCTGGGGCAGACGCAGCAGGTGGGCTACGGCGCGCTGGTGCATTCGCTGTGCGGGGTTTCGCTGAAGAAGACCGACTCGTTCACTGACTGGTCGCAGCGGCCGCTGTCGGAATCGCAGCTGGAGTACGCGGCTGACGACGTGGTGTACCTGCCTGAGCTGTACCGCATCATGACCGAGAAGCTGGAGGCCAAGGGGCGCCTGGGCTGGCTTGCCCCCGACTTCGCCGAGATGGAGGACCCAGCCCACTACGAGCAGGATCCCAACGACCGCTTTCGCCGGCTGCGCCGGGTGAACCAGCTGGCGGCGCGGCAGCTGCCCCTGGCCCAGGCGGCGGCGGCCTGGCGCGAGCGGCAGGCCATCAAGCGCAACATACCGCGCAAGTGGGTGCTCTCCGACGAGCAGCTGGTCGAGATATGCAAGCGCGAGGCCCGCACCATCGACGAGCTGTTCATGGTGCGCGGCGTGCGCAGCCACCTTTCCACCCGCGACGCGCGCGGGCTGGTGGCCGAGCTGGCCAAGGCCGCGGCGCTGCCGCCCGAGCAGTGGCCCAAGCTCTGCCGCGCCAGCAAGACCGAGCGCAACGTCGATGCCGAGGTGGACCTCATGAACGCGCTGGTGCGGCTGCGGGCGCGCCAGAACGACATAGCCATGCAGACCCTGGCCTCGCACGACGAGCTGTGCAAGGTGGCCCGGGGCTACACCGAGGGCGTGAGCGTGCTGAAGGGCTGGCGGCGCGAGATGGTGGGCGAGGAGCTGCTCGACCTGCTGGCTGGCCGGCTGTCGCTGCGGCTCGACGGGCCCGAGCTGGTTGTGGAGCGTCGGTGACTTCGTAACCCGGCTGTAAGGGCGCGCCGGGGCTTTCCCTATATAATCGTTGCTTGAGAGAAAAAAGCGCGCGCCTTGCGAAGGCGTGCCGGCACGTAAGGTTGTGATGCGATCATGGTTTCCAGCGGCTATCTGCTCCTTATAGTGGTGACCCTGGCCATAGGCTTGGGCGCCCAGTGGTATGTGAACTCGCGTCTGCGCAAGTACGACGATGTGCCGAACAGCCTGGGCCTGACCGGCGCCGACGTGGCGCGGCAGATGCTGGCGTTCTACGGCGTGTCCGATGTGGCCATCCACCGCGGCGGCGAGGGGCAGGACTTCTTCGACCCTCGCAGCAACTCGGTGACGCTTTCGCCGGCGGCCTACGGCGGCCGGTCCATCACCGCCATGGCCACCGCCTGCCACGAGGTGGGCCATGCCTGCCAGCATGCCCAGGGCTACGTGCCCATGAAGGTGCGCGGCGCCATCGTGCCGGCGGTGAACCTGGCGTCGAACGCCTGGATATTCCTGCTGATGATAGGCATCATCATGAACCTGGCCGGCCTGACCATGGCTGCCATCATCATGTATGCCGTGGTGGTGCTGTTCCAGATAGTCACGCTGCCGGTGGAGTTCAACGCGAGCCGTCGCGCCATGGCCTACATGGAGACGGTGGGCCTGCCCCAGGGCGAGCAGGCTGGCGCCTTCGACGTGCTGCGCGCCTGCGCGCTCACTTACGTGGCGGCAGCGCTCACGTCCATCCTTCAGCTGTTGTGGCTGCTGGGGCAGCGCCGTGACTAGCGCAGAGGCAGGCGGCGCCGGCGGGGAGGGGCGCGAGGCCCTTTCGGTGTCGGCGGCGGTGGGCCTGGCCAAGACGGCGCTCGAGGACGTGACCGTGCGCCTGATAGGCGAGGTGTCCGAGCTTTCGGCCAAGGCGGGGTACAAGGCCGTGTACTTCACGGTGAAGGACCAGAAGGCCGCGTTGCCCTGCATGATGTGGAACAACCGCTACCAGGCCAGTGGCGTGGAGCTGCGCGTGGGCGCGCTGGTGGAGCTGACCGGGCGCTTCACGCTGTACGCAGCGAAGGGCCGCATGAACTTCGACGTGTTCTCGGTGGCGCTGGCCGGCGAGGGGCGCCTGCGGCTGGAGGTGGCGAACCTGGCCCGCAAGCTGCAGGCTGAAGGGCTCATGGCGCCCGAGCGCAAGCGGCCGCTGCCGCGCTATCCCAAGGTCATAGGGCTGGTGACATCGCCGCGCGGGGCGGCCGTCCACGACGTGCTGCGCACCATGCGCCGCCGCTACCCGCTGGCGCGGGTGCTGCTGGCCGGGGTGCCGGTGGAGGGCGCCCAGGCGCCGGCTGCGCTGGCCGAGGGCCTGCAGCGGGTGGCCGACGCTGGGGCCGAGGTGGTGCTGCTCGTGCGCGGGGGCGGGTCGTTCGAGGACCTGATGCCCTTCAACGACGAGGGGCTGGCGCGGGCCATCGCGGCCATGCCGGTGCCCGTGGTGACCGGCATCGGGCATGAGCCTGACACCTCCATTGCCGACATGGTGGCCGACTTGCGCGCCTCGACGCCCACGGCGGCGGCCGAGGCTGTGGCGCCCGACCTGACGGCCCTGCGCCAGCGCGCGGCCAACCTGGGCACGGCGCTGCACAGCGCCATGCGCCTGGGGCTGGCCGAGCGGCGGCGGCGCCTGGATGCTTGCGCGCATCTGCCGCTGTTCGCCGACCCCATGCGCCTGCTGGAGGCTGATGCCCAGGCCATCGACGATTTCGCTGGCCGCTTGAACGCGGCGCTGCCCCGGGCCCTCAAGGAGGATCGCCACCGGCTCGACTTGCTGGAAGGGTCTTTGGCGCGGCTGCTGGCCCAGGCCATCGTGCGCCCTGGGCAACGGGTCGCCTTGGCCCGCGAGGGCCTGGCGCGCGCCGGCGCGACGTTGCTGGCGCCGCACAAGGCTGCCGTGGCCGTGGGCGCGGCGCGGCTGCACGACCTCTCGCCGCTGACGCTGCTGGGCCGCGGCTACTCCATCGCCCGCACGGCTGACGGGGCCTTGGTGGCCTCGGTGAAGGCCGTGGCACCTGGCCAGCCCATCCGACTCACCGTGGCGGACGGCCGCATTGCCTGCGACGTGACCGCCACCGAGCATATAGAGACCGCCGTCGAACCCTGGGAGGGATAGATGACCGAGGAACAGAAGCCCGTTGACCAGCTTACCTTCCGCGAGGCCATGCATGAGCTGGAGGCCATCGTGGGCGTGCTGGAGGCCAACACGCTTGAGCTGGAGGAGTCTCTGGCCAAGTACGAGCGCGGCGTGGCGTTGCTGGCGTCGTGCCAGAAGCGGCTGGGCACCGCTGAGCAGCAGATAGACGTGCTCATGGGCGAGCTGGCCGCCGCCCCCGACGATGGCACCATAGACTCCACCCTGCAGAAGGCCTAAGCGCCTGCACGGCCCTGACGGCATGCCCGAGCTGGGGCGCCTTGGGCCTTCCGTGCGCCGATATAGCCTTCTGTGCCCTATAGCTTTGCGCCCGCGTGACCGCGGCGCCCGACCGAAAGGACCCGACCATGACCGCTCAGGACGATTGCCTGTTCTGCAAGATAGTCGCCGGCGACATTCCCTCGACGAAGGTGTACGAGGACGACCGCGTGCTGGCGTTCAACGACGTGAGCCCGCAGATGCCGGTGCACGTGCTCATCGTGCCTAAGAACCATTACGCCAACATAGCCGACGGCGTACCCGACGACCTGATGGGGCACCTGTTCAACACCGTAGGCAAGGTGGCCGAGGCGACGGGCATAGCCGAAGGCGGCTTCCGTACGCTGGTGAACACCGGCGACGACGCTTGCCAGACCGTCCACCACCTGCACGTGCATGTGCTGGGCGGCGAGCCCATGAACGACGGCAGCCCGCGCCGAGGCTAGGGCGCGCCCATTCGCCGAATGGCCCCAGCGTAGCTTGGCTAGCGGGGCACGATTGAACGTAAAATAACGGGATACAAGACCGTCCTTTTGCAGAGGAAGCCAAGGCCTATGAACGTACTCGTACTCAACGCAGGGTCCTCTTCGCTGAAGTACCAGCTCATAAACGTGGAATCCCAAACCGTCATGGCGAAGGGCATCTGCGAGCGCGTGGGCTCGGGCGAGGCGTTCCATAAGCACGGCCTCGACGACAACGAGCACGTCATCGATGCGCCCATGCGTGACCATAACGAGGCCATGGCGCTGGTGCTGGAGGCGCTCACCTCTGGCCCGACCAAGGCCATCGACTCGCTGGACGAGATAGATGCTATCGGCCACCGCGTGGTGCAGGGCGGCAAGTACTTCGATCGCTCGGTGCTCATCGACGACGACGTGGTTTCCAAGATCGACGAGTTGGCCGAGCTGGCCCCGCTGCACAACAAGGCGGCGCTGATGGGCATCAACGCCTGCCGGGAGCAGATGCCGGGCAAGCCCATGGTGGCGGTGTTCGACACCTCGTTTTTCCAGACGCTGCTGCCCAAGGCCTACATGTACCCGCTGCCCTACGAGCTGTACGAGAAGCACTCCATCCGCAAGTATGGCGCCCACGGCACGAGCCATCGTTACATCGCCCAGCGGGCGGCTGATTTCCTGGACGAGCCGCTGGACGATCTGAAGATAATCACCTGCCACCTGGGCAACGGCTGCTCCATGAGCGCCATCGACCATGGGGTTGCCATCGACACCTCCATGGGCCTGACCCCGCTCGACGGCTTGATGATGGGCACCCGCTGCGGCGCCATCGACCCGGCCATCGTGCCGTTCATCATGGAGCACGAGGGCCTGACTGCCGCCGAGGTGAACGACCTCATGAACAAGCAGTCGGGTCTGCTGGGTATATCGGGCCTGTCGAACGACCTGCGCACGGTGCGCACCGCCTCGGAGGAGGGCCACGAGCGGGCCCAGCTGGCCTACGACATGTACTCGTACTCGGTGAAGAAGTACATCGGCCAGTACATCGCCGTCATGGGCGGCGTAGACGTCATCGTGCTGTCGGCGGGCGTGGGCGAGAACTGCGACAAGATGCGCCGCATGATATTCACCGGCTTGCAGCCTTTGGGCATCAAGCTCGACCTCGAGAAGAACAAGCTGCGCGGTGGCG
Source organism: uncultured Eggerthellaceae bacterium (assembly GCA_910588095.1). Lineage (GTDB taxonomy): Bacteria > Actinomycetota > Coriobacteriia > Coriobacteriales > Eggerthellaceae > D16-63. The sequence goes on along the minus strand of CAJUQH010000002.1, from coordinate 218,364 downwards.
AGCGCGAGATCTCCACCGATGATTCCGAGGTGCAGATACTCGTCATCCCCACGAACGAGGAGTACATGATCGCGCTGGACACATTCGACCTGATGTTCGAGGGCGAGGCGTAAGAGGGCTTTCGCACGTTGCCCCGGGCGGTGCGGGGCGGGGCAGCGGAAGCCGGGATTCGCATGGGATATCGGAGGGGCTGCCCTCCGATGTTTTTTTGCGCACTGTGGTATACTTGGAAATATACTTGCTATGGAAGGGGCGAGAGATGCCTCAGCTCTCACTCTATATAAACGATGCCTCCATGGAGCGCTTGCGGAGGTCTGCCCTTGAGCAGGGGGTGTCGTTGTCGCGCTGCGCAGCGGAAGCCATCGACGCGCGGTGCTCGACGGGATGGCCCGAGGGGTACTTCGAGCTCTATGGGGCATTGGCCGATGGCTCCTTCGTTGCCCCGGCGGAGCTCGACTATGCGCTCGATGCGCCGCGCAAGGGTTGGTAGGCCATGTACTGCCTTGATTCGAACGTCTGCATAGAGTTCCTGCGCGGCAACATGCCGAACGTCCTCAAGCTCATGAGGGCAAGCGGCCCGCAGCTGTTCGGGGTGCCTACCATGGTCGAGGCGGAGCTGCTGGTGGGTGCTGCCAAGAGTGCCCGACCCGAAGAGAACCGCCTGATGGTCGAGCGCTTGCTGGCTCCTATGGAACGGTTCCCGTTCGGGTCGGTGGCGGCGCATCATTATGGGCGCATACGGGCGAGCCTTGAGCTGCAAGGCATGGTCATCGGGCCGAACGAGCTAGTCATCGCTGCGACGTGCCTTGCGGAAGGCGCGGTGCTGGTCACCGACAACGTGCGCGAGTTCATGCGCGTCGAGGGGCTGCAGATAGAGTCTTGGGCCGAGGTGCCACTGTAGCCTACGTCTGCCATGCACGTGCTCTTTATAGCGCTGAACCTCTCCTGGTCTTGCCTAGATTGCGAAACATGGAGAAATGTATATGTAAACAGGTTCACGGGAGCCACTCCATACTCCTGCTGTTCCTGTGGCCATATAATACGAGTAAACCCCCGTGTAGCAAGAGCGTAACCCCCAGCTGCTGATGGCTGATCCGTCGTCACCGATGGTTTTCTTCAAATGATTGAACGATTCCTGCGTCGTTCCTATTTCTAAAGCAGCCCAATATGCATACAGGCTGCCTTCTTGCTTAAGGCCGGTAAAGTTGAACCCATCAGCAGATGAGGGGATGTTGCGGATTAGGTTGGTGGCTACTTCTGCAAGAGACGGCAAGAAGAAGCGGTCTTGTCCTACTTTGCGTGTGACGCCGCTACTATCCACAGAGCCATTAAGGTATGCCTTGCTGACGGTTGCCAGGTTGTTGCGGAGGAGTTCGGGGGCGGCCTTGTAGATGTCGCCATCATACATGCTCGCTTTGATAAGGCTGCTTCCCCAGCCGCCGGAGTTGGTATACGAGGTCCGGTGGCGGTAAGTGGTTTTGAGGCAGTTAACGAACTGGAAGGTCAATCCTGCTTTGCCAGTGCCATCAGCCTTGTCATCGTGATTGATGCCGATGATGCGCACATTGTAAGTGGCTCCATCTCCCCATTGAACATACCCTACGGGATCGCTGGTGCCGGGATCCATGCCGGATTTCAGGTAACTATTGAATTGGTTGTAATAAAGCGAGGCACTGCCGTTGACGGCTATATCGTCAGCGGCTCGCTTGATGTAATCAAGATTGTAGGTCGTATTACCGTCTCTGATGCGAAGAACCCACTCGGATCCCGCAGTCGTTTCGGCTTCCGCTACGGCGAACTCGTAAGACACCTCGGCGATGGGGGTGCGGTCGCCTTCGTTCACGCCCCCTGGGGTGACGAGGCCGTGGTTGGGGGTCTCGGAGTCGCCCACCTTGTTGCTCAGGTTCAAGCGGTAGGACACGTACAGGCGCTCCTCGTCGTCGCGCTCTGTTGCTGTGGGGTCGAAGGGAGCTTGCTGCTTCGGTATGACGAAGGAGCCGTAGCGGGTGGAGTCGTCCATGTCCACATCGTCATCGAGCTTGAAGTGCACGCCTTGGGACTCTGCGGTCGCCCCCTCTGCGAACAAGGAGAGCAGCCTCTCGCTCCCGAGCACCTCCTCCTGGGTCGCCTTGGCCGAATCCGACGTGGTGAGGATCTTGGAGGCGGTCTCCTGCCGCACGGACCTCAAGGCGACTATCTTGTAGTCGGTGGCGGTGGACTGGGAGCAGAAATGCGCCCGCTTGCCCGCATCATGGGCGTCAGGGGACTCCTCGTCGATGGCGTCCTCGTCGGTGGTGTCGGTGAGGTTGCCCTCCACCTCGAGCGAGTCGTACTCGTCGAAGGTGACCTGGCTGGGCACGTCCACGTCGAAGGACAGCGACCAGCGGGCCGTCAGAACCGGCTCGTAGTCGTAGTGCGGGAGCGCGACCGGGTTCACGTACCACTTGGAAGAGCCGGATTTCCTCACAGCGACGGCGGGGTCCTGCTGCTCGTCGGGCTCAGCCCAGGAGAGGAACCGGTAGCCGCCCGTGCCGCGGGATGGCGTCGCTATCTCGATGAGGCCGGTTGACGGGTCGTAGTCTTGAAGCGTCACGCCGGACAAGCGGTACCTGCCTCCACCCAAATCAGAGAACGTGCCCTTGCCCGTCGTCCAGTTGAAGGAGGGGGTGGCGGATGCATCCTCTGGGTTCTTGGTCAGGTCGAACACCACCGAGTAGTTGATGGGAGCCCAAAGGGCGTACAAGGTGATGGACTTCGCGCCATCTTCCCCTGCCACAGGCTGCGTGTCCTTGGGGATGGAAAGCGTGTCGAGCTTGCCCGTGCCCTCGACAGCCGCCGTAGGATTGGTGGACCACCCTAGGAAGTTGAACCCCGTGCGCGAAGGCTCGCTTCCCGGGTCCTTGTCGTCGGTCCAGGCGACGTACCCCTCGCATGTCCCTACGGCAGAGCCTGGCGAGCCTTCCGTGGGCCATTTCTCGGGCTTGCTGTCCCACTTGGCCTTGGTGGCATCGGCTGCGCCTGCATCGTTGAGGTCCCAGATGAGAGGGTAGCTCGAGCGGTAGACCGCTATCTTTATGGTGGTGCCGGTTGCTGCGTCTCCTGTGCTGGCAGCTGCCTTGGCGTCGGCAGACTGCACCTCGGCTGAAGCTGCGGCCGAAGGGTCCGATGGGGGTTGAGGCGAAGTTGGCACCTCTGAGCCGAATGCCCCCTCGGACCCTTCGGCCCCTTCCGCACCTGCAACCGTCCCAGCTACCGTTCCTGCTGGGCCATCGTCGGCCCAAGCGAAGGGCGCCATCGAGAACGTAAGGATAGCCGCCATGAGGGCAGCGACGAACGTATGGGCAAAAGAGGCAACCGACTTGCGCATGGCGACCGGCTCCTTCCGACTGCGTGTGCAACATCACACTGCGGAGGAAGCCCTTGCGCTTGAGCGTCATAGCGACTGGTGGGTAAGGAGGGCATCCACCGCAGTCGCCAAACTGTAAGATTGCAAAGAATTCTAGGTTTTATCCAAGAACACGAATCTTGAAAGGCAGATGCCCTCTTTATCTCGTGTTCCCAGAATGAGACTTCATGAGATTCCCTATTCAATTCTTTGCAATTCGCCCTTAACGGGGAACTACAGTTTGGCTAGCGTGAGTGTACCAATTCGCCATAGCCTCATGCAAGACATGAGTTGCTTGCGTTATTGAATCCGCGGGCGTTGGAAAAAGGTGCAAGAATCCCTCCGAAATCCTTTGGAAAAGGTGCAAAATAACCCCAGTTTTCCTTTGGAAAAGTGATAACACCAGTTCAGAGCCTTGTAGTCCTTTATCCGTCCTCAATTCGTTTTTATGGTGCCTAAACATTCGTTTTTCTGGTTTCCCCAGATAGAGCCTTCATTGAGAAAGGGATATTCTGGCGCATGAGCGCCCAAGCTACCTACCGCAAGGTTGCCTGAGCGGAAGAATGCCATCCGATGACCTTCGCGGGCAGCTGCGCCGTGGCGTCCACGGAAAACAGCGCGGTCATAGGGCGGCAAGGTCTTGCGAAGCCCTGCGGCCTTTGGTAATATTCATCTTTGCGTGTTTAGTGAATGGTGTGCGCTTCGGCACGAGGGCGCACCTCTATGATAGGAGAGAACCATGGCAGTACCTAAGAGGAAGATGGGCCGCGCCCGCACCCATGCCCGCCGCAGCGCCAACGACAAGATCGCCGCTCCCGCCCGCTCTGTTTGCCCGCAGTGCGGCGAGGTGAAGCTTCCGCACCGCGTGTGCGGCAATTGCGGCTTCTACAAGGATCGCGAGGTCATCGAGACCGAGTAGCCCTTCAAGCCAGCTCGTCTGACTGAAGCGCCTCCGAGGGAGCATCCTCGGGGGCGCTTTTGCGCTGCCGATAGCCTTGGATGTTCTGCCAGGTTTGCACGATGGCCCACACGATGACGATGCCGATGGCTATGCCCGAGGCGAACTGAGCTGTGAGCAGCGCGAACTCGCCGCAGGCGGTCCAGCTCTGCAGCACGGCGCTCTGCATGGTGTAGTAGAGGCCGCGGCCGGGTATGAGCGGTATGACCGCGATGATGAACAGCACCGAGGTGGGCACGTTCAGGCGGTGCGACAGCGCCTCGGCGTAGACGGCGGCGAACCCAGCGGCTATGAGGGTGGGAATGAACACGCCCTCCCAGGTGTTGCTGATGTAGAGCGCCAGGTAGAGCCCTTCGGTGAGCACGCCGCCCAACGTGGCCACGGCCAGCAGCGACTTGCGCACGTTGAAGAACAGCGCGAAGCCCAGCGACGCGGGCAGCGCGGTGGCTATCTGCACGAGCGGGGTGCCGTTTGAGTTGACGCCCGGCTCGCCGATGCCGAACAGCCACATGGCCACCATGAAGCCCAGGGCCAGCGATGTGGCCCACAGCAGGCTCTCTACCAGGCGCATGACGCCCGATATGGTGTCGCCGGCTATCATGTCGCGGATGGCGTTGGTCATGGCGACGCCGGGTATGAGCAGCATGATGACGCCGATGGTGACCATGCTGGGCGCCATGCCGGGCACCAGGTGCGTGGCCACCCCGATGCCCAGGCCCGATGCCAGCGACGCGATGAAGTTGAACACGATGGTGTTGGGGGTGAGGGGCCGCAGGCGGTCGAGCAGGAAGCACACGAGCAGCGCGAACACCGCCGACACCGCGCCGTCGACCAGGCTCCCGCCGAAGAACACCGCGAAGCTGGCTGCCGACAGCACGCCGCCCAGGTACAGGGCCGCCCGTGGGGCCGCCTCGGCCTTGATGGCCTCGAAGCGGTCCTTCAGCACGTTGGGCAGCAGCGGCGCCTTGATGCACGTGCGGCACAGGCGCGACAGCTTCTCCAGCTTGGCGAAGTCGGTCTCGACCGCGCTCTCGATGCGGCGGGTCTGGGTGTGCTCGAGCCCATCGGGCATGGTCATGGTGATGATGACCGACGCGGTTATGACCAGCACGTTCATCTTGGCGGCGCCATAGGCGTAGCCCACGTGGCGCAGCAGCCGCTCGACCATGTTCACGTCGCCGCCGGCGACGATCATGGCCTCGCCGATGTCGAGCAGGCACGGCAGCACTTGGCCGCTTATCTGGGCAGGTGCGATGCCTTCGGGGATGGCATGTTTCTTCATGGCTACGAGCATGGGCACATTATAACGATAGAATAGGGAAGCGCCCCCGGGAAGGGGCCTGGATGATACGGAGTTGACAAGGGCCTATGCTGATAGACGGATTGACGCGCGTGCTGGAACGGTCGGGCTGCCTGGAGGGCTTCTGGGGCAAGCTCGACGCTGGCGAGGACGCCGCGCTGGGCGTGGCGGCCTCGGCCCGGCCGTTCTTGGTGGCGGCCCGCTTCGCCCACTGCCCTCAGCCCACGCTGGTGGTGGTGGCGGGCGAGGACGCGGCGGTGGCCTTCGCGCGCAGCGTGGCGGCATACCTGGGCGACGACCAGGTGCTGCGCTTCCCTGAGCGCACCGACTACCCCTTCAACCCGCGCACGCCCGACGCGCGCACGGTGGCGCGCCGCATGGAGGCGGCATGGGCGCTGCAGTCGGGCCGCAAGGCGGTGGTGGTGGCCAGCGCCCGCGCGCTGCTGCGCTGCCTGCCCCCGGCAAGCGCGCTGGCGGCCGCGCCGCTCGCGCTGCAAGCTGGCCGCGAGCTGGGCGCCATGGGCAACTTCAACGGCGACGGCGTGCTGCTGGAGGAGATGGCCGCGCTGCCCCGGGCGCTGGAGGCCCGCGGCTACGTGAACGCCGGGGAGCTGGACGGCCCCGGCACCTTCGCCGTGCGCGGCGGTACCATCGACGTGTTCCCCGGCAACCTGGTTTACCCGGTGCGCCTGGACTTCTTCGGCGACGAGCTGGAGGAGGTGCGCCGCATCGTGCCCACCACGGGCCAGACCATCTCGGCGCTGGATGCGGTGGACGTCTTCCCCGTGACGGAATACTCTTGCGCGCCCGACGCGCTGGCCCGTGCGCGCAAGGCGCTCGCGGCGCCGGCCCTGACGAACCCGGTGCTGCGCAGCCTGCTGGAGAAGTTGGAGGGCGGCCTGCGCTTCGACGGGGCCGACGCGCTGCTGCCGTACCTGCACAAGCGCACGGTGACCTTGGGCGATTACGTGGGCGACGGCGCGCTGGTGTCGCTGGTGGAGCCGCGCAGCCTGTTCGACGACGCGGTGCACGCCGCCGACGACATAGCCGGCCGTGCCAAGAGCGCGTCCATGGCCACGGCGGGGCTCTACGCCGACCCGGCGGCCCTCGACTTCGGCGGCAAGGTGCGTGCCACCTACGTGTCCATCATGCGGGTGGGCGGCGCGGTGGATGACGAGCTGCCAGTGAAGCGCACCGACGTTGCAGGCGCGCCCGAGCGCCTGTTCGGCAAGATGCGCAACCTGGTCGATGGCGGTTCGACCGTGGTGTTCAGCGTGCCCGACTTCCGTGCCCGCGAGGAGATGAAGCTCGAGCTGGTGGACCATGGTCTTTCCATCATCGACGTCTCGCAGACGGGGCTCTCGGCCCCCGAGGACGCCCTCAAGCGTGGCACGGTGACCCTGGTGGACACCGAGGTGCCGTTGGGCATGATAATACCCAAGGCCAAGCTGGCGGTCATCGCCCTTTCTGACACCATGGGCAGCCAACAGGCGGCCCGCGCCCACAAGCGCGTGGACATAACCGAGGTGACGTTCCCGTTCAAGCCGGGCGACTACGTGGTGCATGCGGTGCATGGCATCGCCCTGTTCAAGGACCTGGTGCGCCGCGAGATAGACGAGGTGGAGCGCGACTACCTGCTTCTGGAGTACGCGGAAGGCGACAAGCTGTTCGTGCCGGTGGAGCAGCTGGACCGCGTGACCCGCTACGTGGGGCCCGAAGGGGCCAGCCCGCGGCTGACGCGGCTGCACACCGCCGATTGGAGCCGCGCCATGGCCCGCGCGCGGAAGGCGACGCGCAAGCTGGCCTTCGACCTGGTGGATGTGTACGCGCGCCGGGCGGCCACCCAGGGGTTCGCCTTCAGCGCCGACACTCCCTGGCAGCACGAGATGGAATCAGCGTTCCCCTACCAGGAGACGCCCGACCAGCTGGCCGCCATCGCCGACGTGAAGGCCGACATGCAGTCGCAGCGGCCCATGGATCGGCTCATATGCGGCGACGTGGGCTTCGGCAAGACCGAGGTGGCCATGCGCGCGGCGTTCAAGGCGGTGCAGGACAAGAAGCAGGTGATGGTGCTATGCCCGACCACCATCTTGGCGCAGCAGCACTACACGAGCTTCAAGGAGCGCTTCGAGCCCTTCGGCGTGGGGGTGGAGGTGCTCAGCCGCTTCCGCACGCTGGCGCAGCAAGAGGCGGCCCTGGCTGGGTTCGCCGACGGCAGCGTGCCGGTGCTCATAGGCACCCACCGCCTGCTCTCGCGCGATGTGAACCCGCATGACCTGGGACTCGTCATCATCGACGAGGAGCAGCGCTTCGGCGTGGCGCACAAGGAGCAGTTCAAGAACCTGCGCGAGTCCATCGACGTGCTCACGCTCTCGGCCACGCCCATCCCGCGCACCATGCAGATGTCGCTGTCGGGCGTGCGCGACATGAGCCTGATACTCACGCCGCCCGACGACCGCCTGCCCGTGAAGGTGCACGTGGGAGAGTGGGACCCCGACACCGTGTCGGCCGCCATCCGCTATGAGCTGGGCCGTAGCGGCCAGGTGTACTACGTGAGCAACCGCGTGCGCGACATGGACGACGCGGTGAGCCGCGTGACCGCTGCGGCGCCCGAGGCGCGCGTGGGGGTGGCCCACGGCAAGATGAGCAAGGAAGAGCTCGAACGGGTGATGGAGGACTTCGTGGCCGGCCAACTGGACGTGCTGGTGGCTACGACCATCATCGAGAGCGGCATAGACAACCCGCACACCAACACGCTCATCATCGAGGATGCCCAGCGGCTGGGCCTGGCCCAGATGTACCAGCTCAAGGGCCGCGTGGGCCGCAGCTCGACCCAGGCCTTCGCGTACTTCATGTTCCCCGAGGAAGTGCCGCTGACCGAGGAGGCCCAAGCGCGCCTGACGGCCCTCGACGAGCTGCAGGATCTAGGCAGCGGCATGCGCATAGCCATGCGCGACCTGGAGATACGCGGCGCGGGCAGCCTGATGGGGGCCGAGCAGCACGGCAACATGAGCGCGGTGGGCTTCGACCTGTTCGCGCAGATGCTGGCCGACGCGGTTACCGCCACTCGCGAAGGGGCCGAGGCGCCCGGCGACGAGCTGCCGCCGAGCCTGTCGGACATCAACGTGAACCTGCCGGGCCACGCCTACCTGCCCGAGGAGTACCTGCCGCTCGGCGACGAGCGCGTGCTGTGGTACCGGCGCATCGCCAGCGCGCCCACGGTGGCCGACGTGCGGGCCATCGGCGAGGCCCTGGCCGAGGCGCACCCCGACATGCCCGATGCGGCGCGCAACCTGCTGGACAAGACCGCGGTGCGCGCCTTCGCCCACGAGCATGGCATCAAGTCGGTGGCCATCGCGGGCGGCAAGCTCATCGTCGAGCCGGTGCGGCTGCGCGGAGGGGTGCTGAAGGACCTGCGGCGCTCGGCGGGGCGCTACCAGGCCGACCGGCGTCGCCTCACGCTGCCGATGCGCCACTTCAAGCTGGAGGAGGGCGCAAGCGTGTTCGTGCCGGTGCTGGAGTTCCTGGAAGGCGCCGTGGAAGGCGCAGGCGCGCCTGCGGCGTAGCGGCGGTGCTGCCAGGGGCTATTGGCCGCAGGGCGGTTGCCCTGCGGGGTTGCGATCTTCAAGGGAACAGCAAGAGGGGCTGCCTGGTGCAGCCCCTCTTGCTTTCAGGATGCGGCGCTTCCGTGCGCTACTTCTGCAGCGTGGCCTGAGCGCCTATGAGCTCGAGGTACTGGCCATCCTTCACGGTGAGGGTCTGCTTGCCGCCCGCGATGAGCTCTGCTTCCTCGGCGATGGAGTCAGAGCCGTAGCTGCGGTCGAAGTCGAGGTCGTTCATGACGATGCCGGCGGGGAGCGCACCCGTGTCGTCGAGGGCTTCGGCGGCCTTGGCGTCCAGCGTGACCACGTAGGTGCCTGCCGGTATGTCGATGCCCACGCGGTAGCAGCCGCTGTGGTAGGGTTCCTTCGCGTCCAGCGGCTCGTCGGTGGCAACGGCCATGGTCTCGCTGCCCTTAGCGGGCATGAACGCCATCAGCTCGCCATCCTTAAGGTCGGTGAAGTAGTTGCCCATGTAGACGATGGAATCGGCCAGGCGGTAGAGGTCGCCCTCGGCTGGGTGCGCGACGGGCTCGAATATCAGGTACTCGCCCACAGCGGCCTGGCTGCCTTCGAGGTAGTAGAGGCCCGGCGCGATGCTCATGGCTCCCTTGGGGCCTTGGCCGATGGCGTACAGGCCCTCGGAGCATTTGCCGTCCTGCACGGTGCCGGGGGACACCTCGAGGTATTCCATGATCTCGTCGTAGGTGAGCATCGAGCCGTCGTAGAGCGGGTCGATGCCGTCGTAGGTGAAGGCATCGTCGTCGGCGTAGCCGCCGAAGGGCTCGTCGATGGGGTCGTACATGTGGCGGTCGGGGTAGTCGTCCAGCGCGGCTATGGTGAGGATCGCGCACGAGGTGCAGCCGCCCATCAGCAGCAGGAAGGCCAGCACGCAGCCGAACACCACCCAAGGCCACGCCTTGCGCTTCGGGGCGGGGGCCGCAGGGGCGGCCGGGGAAGCGGGTGCGACCGGCCGGCTGCCGTCAGGCGGGGGCGGCGGAGGAGCCGCCTGGCTGTTGGCGAGAGCCGCCTCGGCGGGCTCTTCCGGCGTTGTCGGGGCTGGCGACGGAGCCGGTTCGGGCTCTGGCGCCGCTGTCGGTGCGGGGGCAGGCTCGGGCGCTGCAGGCGCGGGCTGCTTGCCCAGCGCCGCGCCGTAGGTCTGCTCGTAAGGGGTCAGGTTCTCAGCCATAGGGGGCCTTCTTCCTCGAACGGTTCAGGTTCCGCTCATTCTCTCACAGCGCGCCGGCGCCGAACGATTCCGTTGCCACGCTGTCGATGCGCGCCAGCACGTCGGCGCGGTCCATGAGCACGATGGACTCGAGCAGCGGCGGCGACACCATGTTGCCGCACACGGCCACGCGCAGCGGCTGGAACAGCAGCTTCGGCTTCAGCTCGGCCGCCTCGCCGCGGGCGCGGCATTCCTCTTGCAGCACCTCGGCGTCCCAGGGCAGCGCCTCGTCGGCCAGCACCGCCCGGCAGATGGCCAGCGCCTCGTCGGCCCGCGCACCTTCCTTCAGCAGCACCTTGTCGCGAGACTTCTCGTCCAGCACCACGTTGGGCCCCCAGAACAGGAACGCCAGCTTGGCCGGTATCTGGTCGAGGCGCTCCAGGCGCTCGATGATGAGCGGGTGCACGGCCTCGTAGAAGCCGGTGCGGGCGTCCACTGCGGCCAGCGCCGCCTCCCACTGCTCGGGCGTGTCGCCGTCGGGCAGCGCGCGCGTGACGGCCTCGGCTGCCTTCTGCTCGTCTTTGGTGAGGGTGGGCACCACGGTGACGCCGGCCGGGGCCTGCGCGCCGTCGATGGCCGCCTGGGCGAGCCACGGCTTGGCCAGGGCCACCCAGTCGGCGGGCGCGAGCTCGCGCAGGTAGGCGCCGTCCATCCAGTTGAGCTTCGCCTCGTCGAAGATGGAATGCTTCTTGGATATGCGGTCGAGCGAGAACGAGCGGCACAGCTCGTCGCGGCTGATGATGGTGGTCTCGCCGTCGAGCGACCAGCCCAGCAGCGCCAGGTAGTTCACCAGCGCGTCGGACAGGTAGCCGCGGTCACGGTACTCCTCGACGTTGGTGGCGCCGTGGCGCTTCGACAGCTTCTTGCCGTCGGGGCCGAGTATCATCGAGAGGTGGGCGAACTCGGGAACCTTCGCGCCCAGCGCCTCGTACACGAGCACCTGGCGCGGCGTGTTGGACAGGTGGTCGTCGCCGCGGATGACGTGGGTGATGCCCATGCCGGCATCGTCGCAGACCACGCAGAAGTTGTAGGTGAAGGTGCCGTCGGTGCGCTGCAATATCATGTCGTCCATGACGTCGATGGGGAACTCCATGGCGCCGTAGACCGCGTCGTGGAAGGTGACGGGGCCGTGGTCGGCCGGCACCTTCAGGCGCCACACATGCGGCTCGCCCGCAGCGATGCGCGCGGCTGCCTCGTCGGATGCGATGGCGCGGCAGGTGCCGTCGTAGCCTGCGTAGCCGCCCTCGGCCGCTTCGGCCGCGGCGCGCTTGGCGTCGAGCTCTTCCTTGGTGCAGAAGCACGGGTACGCCCAGCCGCTCTCCTTCAGCTGCGCGAGCGCCGCCTCATAGGTGGCGGTGCGCTGGGTTTGGAAGTAGGGGCCGCAGGTGCCTTCGACGCCGGGGCCCTCGTCCCAGTCGAGGCCGAGCCAGCGCAGGGCGCGCAGGATGATCTGGGTGTTCTCCTCGGTGGAGCGCTCGGGGTCGGTGTCCTCGATGCGCAGGATGAACGCGCCGCCGTGAGCCCGGGCGAACGCCCAGTTGTAGATGGCGGTGCGCGCGCCGCCTATGTGCAGCTTGCCTGTGGGAGACGGGGCGAAGCGCACGCGTACGGGCTGGGGCTGGTCGGTCATCGGGGCCTCCTTGGTCGGTCGTCGCGGTTTTCGCGCGGGGTGCGCAGCAGGCCGATGCCTGCCGCCAATGAGAGTATAGCCATCATGGCGGTGGTGCCGAGCCACAAGGCCGCCATGCCCACCCAGAAATCGAGGGGGTACATGGTTATGAGCAGCGTGTCGGAGGGGAAGGTCCAGTTGCCTTGGGGGAACAGCGCCCCATGGAAGGCAGCGAACAGCCCGTTGAAGTCGAGCGCTCCCCAAAGGCCGATCAGGGCGAAGGCGCCGAGGACGGCCAGCGGGGCCGCCACGAGCGCCGTGCCGAGGGCGCGCCGGCAGCGGCCCAGGGCCAGCGCGGCTATGCCGGCTGCGGCCAGCGCCGCCGCTGCCATGAGCCATGGCGCTACGGCGCCGATGAGGCGGTTGCAGTCGTCGAGGTGGGCCAGCGCATCGTCGTCCAGCGCGTACTGCGCGCCGCAGCTGGCCAGGTCGGCCGCTATGAGCCCGGGCGGCACGTTGCGCAGCGGCGCCTCCTGCGCGACATCGCGCGCCGGGGCGCTCCAACGGCTGGCAGTGGGGGAGCCGGGCGCGCATGCGGCCTGGGCTGCATCGAGCTCGGCGGAGGCCAGGGCGTCGCGGCTGCCGTCGTGGCGCGGCTCCACGGCGTAGGTGCGCGCGGCGCAGGCCAGGTCGAGCAGCTGCTCGGCGCTGTAGGGGCTGGCGGCGGCGCTCTGGGTCGCCTGGGCCAGAAGGCGCGTGGCAGGCGGCGAAGCGCATGCCGCGAACCCGGATGCCACCAGGGTCACGGCCAGCATCAGCGCCGTGAGGGCGCAGGCGGCGAACCGCAGCAGGCGCGGCACGCGGGCGCTGCTGCCGGTAGCCGCGGCTTCGGGTCGGGCTCTTCCAGCTTTGGCGCCCATGGGCCTCCTTCCGGCAGGTATCGTGACGCTACGGTGACGAACGGCCGTTGCCGTAGCGGGCTCCGGCCGGTTTGCCTTTGAATCAAGGCGCTGGGATAAGTATAGTGAATGGCATCACCTGTTGGCGGGCCGACGAGCCGGAAGGAACCACCCATGAAGCAGTACCGAGACGAGTACCTGGCCGCGTTCGAAGCATGCGGCGGCGATGCCGAGGGCCGTGGCAAGGCGCTGGCGGCCATCGAGGCCAGCGACGTGCGCGCGTACGGAGCGCCGGTGCCCTACGCCTACATCCCGCACCTGTTCGGCCCCGACGACGTGGCCTTCCTCGAGGACGTGAGCCGCACCACCCACCGCATACTGTCGAAGGTCATCGCCCGCTACGTGGCTGACCCTGATTATCGCCGCATATTCCGCTACTCGCCGGAGCTCGAGCGGCTCATACTGCTGCCGTGCCCGTACGACGAGATGCTGCCCATGGCGCGCTTCGACCTGTTCCTTGACGAGGCCGACCGCTCCTTCAAGTTCTGCGAGTTCAACACCGACGGCTCCGGCGCCTTCTCGCGCGACTACGAGGGCGGGCGCGCCCTCATGCTGGGCGACACGTTCCGCACGTTCGCGGCGCAGCGCGAGGTGGGGCAGTTCGAGCTGTTCGACAGCTGGGTGCAGGCGTTCATGGGCACGTACCGCTCGTCTTCGATAGCCAAGGACGCCCCGGTGGTGGCCATTGCCGACTTCGAGGAGAGCGTGGTCAAGAGCGACGTGGCGCGGTTCCTGGCCGCCTTTGAGCGCGCGGGCGTGCGGCCGCGGTTCGTGGACGTGCGCAGTTTCGCGTTCGACGGCGAGCGCCTGACCGACCCTGTCGACGGCACCGTCATCGATGCCATCTACCGTCGCGCGGTGACGAGCGAGCTTTTGCAGCACCCGGGCGAATGCGATGCCTTCATAGACGCCGTGGCGGCGCAGAAGGTGTGCTGCATTGGGCATTTCCGCACGACGGTGGTGCATACCAAGGTGATATCCATCGCGCTGTTCGACCCGGCCACGCGCGCGCTGCTGACGCCGGAGGAATGCGCGTTCATCGACGAGCATGTGCCGCGCACCTACCGCCTCGAAACGGGCGCGCCCATCGACCTGGCGGCCGTGTGCGCCGACAAGGACAGCTGGATAATCAAGCCAGACGACGACTATGGCGCCCATGGGGTGTATGCCGGCATCGACTTCTCGGAAGGGGAGTGGGGGCGGCTCGTGCAGGAGAAGCTGGACGCGGGCTACGTGGTGCAGGAGTACTACCTGCCGCCCACGGTGCGCCTAGCGCCGGTGGAGCTGCCGGCCGACGGCGCTGCGCTACGGGTGGAGCCATGGCACACCATGCCGGGCCTGTACACGTACAACGGGCAGATGGCAGGGCTGTACGTGCGCGAGGGCCGCGAGGGCATCATCGCGTTGGACCACGGCGGGCTGGTGGCGCCCGCCTTCCGCGTGCTGGGCTAGGGGCGCCGCGAGGGTGGGTCGGCGGGGCTGCTGCTCGCCGCTCGCCAGGCGGTGCGGAACGGGAAGGTTACAGCTTCCAAACGGCTCGTCTGAGGTTGGGCCCTTTGGTGCTGCCGGAGGCTCCGTCGGGGCTACCATCCCCTCCATACTCTGTTGAGGGCGCGCCGGCCATCGGTGCGGAGGGCCCCTGCCGCAGGGGGCAGGGGGAGAGCACGGCGAAGGAGAAGCATCATGAAGCCCACCGACCTCGCGAAGAGGGCCGCAGCCAACAAGCTGGTGGATTACCTGCTGGCCGACCCTGAGAGCAACATGCCCAAGATGATGCGGCGCCTGGACGCGCTGCTGCCCGATTCGCTGTTCCCGTCGCAGCGCACGGCCTTCCGGCGCGCCATCGACGAGCGCAGCAACTGGTATGAGCTGCTGCTGCGGGTGGCCTCCATGAACTCCGAGGTCATAGGCCCGCTGATCAAGACGTTCCTTGTGGACGCCAACATCATGGTATGGGACAAGCAGGAGAAGATGCGCGAGCGGCATCGCTGCAACATCCCCTGGGCCATCCTGCTCGACCCGACGAGCGCCTGCAACCTGCACTGCACGGGATGCTGGGCGGCCGATTACGGCCACAAGCTCAACCTGAGCTACGAGGACATCGACTCCATCATCTGCCAGGGCAAGGAGCTGGGCGTCCACGTGTACATCTACACCGGCGGCGAGCCGCTGGTGCGCAAGCGCGACCTCATCCGCTTGTGCGAGAAGCATCCCGATTGCGCGTTTTTGTGCTTCACCAACGCCACGCTCATCGACGAGGAGTTCTGCCAGGAGATGATCCGGGTCAAGAACTTCGTGCCGGCCATCTCGGCCGAAGGGGACGAGGTCGCCACCGACGGGCGCCGCGGCGACGGGGTGTACCAGAAGGTGGACGCGGCCATGGACCTGCTGTGCTCCCATGGGCTGCCCTTCGGCGTGTCCATCTGCTACACCCATGCCAACGCCCATTCCGTGGCCTCGGAGGAGTACTTCGACTGGCTCATCGCCAAGGGCGCGCTGTTCACCTGGATCTTCACCTACATGCCCGTGGGGGTGGGCGCGCCCACCGACCTCATGCCCACCCCGGCCGACCGCCAGCTGCTCTACGGCTTCAACCGGCGCATGCGCGAGGAGAAGCCGCTGCTGACCTTGGACTTCCAGCATGATGGCGAGTTCGTGGGCGGCTGCATCGCCGGTGGCCGGCGCTACCTGCACATCAACGCGGCCGGCGACGTGGAGCCCTGCGTGTTCGTGCACTACTCCAATGCCAACATCCATGACAAGACGCTGCTGGAATGCCTGAAATCGCCCATCTTCATGGAGTACTACTACAACCAGCCGTTCAACGACAACCTGCTGCGGCCATGCCCTATGCTGGAGAACCCGGAGTGCCTCGAGGCCATGGTGGAGCGCTCGGGCGCCCGGTCCACCGACCTGGAGCACCATGAGAGCGCCCACGACCTGTGCGCCAAGTGCCACGGGGCGGCCGAGCAGTGGGCGCCGGTGGCCGAGGCCATGTGGGCTGACGAGGACGACCCGCGGGCCGGAGAGCGCCAGTCGGCCCGCATCGGGCAGGCCGATACCGACCTGGCCAAGTTCCAGCGCCTCGGGCGCGTGGTGCGGTCGGCTTTCGACCCTGCGCGCGACCCGCGCAGCATAGAGGAGCGGACGGCCGTCGAAGCGTCCGCCGGGGAGCAGGCGGCCTGAGCTGCCGCGCGCTCGATCGAGGCTATCTGGCGGGGTCCCGCGGGGCCCCGCCTTGCTTTGCGGCCCAGGGCCTTCGCACCACCCCCGTCAGAGGGCGAAGCAGGGCACGACACCTTTGCTCGCGTCGTTGGCGATGATCCCCTCGAGAGAGGATGCTTCCTCCGGGGTCTTGCCGATGCCGCAGAAGTAGCCGGTGCTTGCGTACACCCCTGAGCGCGTGTACCAGGAGCATATGCTGCCCCCATAGTGCTTGTCTGCCAGGGGGCTTTGGTTCCAGGGGCCCTTTGTAAGGAATGCCTGGTACTGGAAGGAGTTCGAGGCGTTCTCCGAGGGATTGAAGCTCGAACCGGCTTGGCCGCCTACCTCGTAGAAGCTCGGTATGAACACGGTTTCTGCGGTCGTTTGCAATACCGGTCGTGCCGAGGAGTGGCGTTGATGAGACTTGACCACCGGCACGATGCCCGTAGCCGCCGATTGCAGGTCGGCTCCAAGAGCGCGGTAGAAGTCCCCTTGCAGGTAGGTTCGCAGCGGCATGCTGCCCCAGCCAGCCACCGCGTCGCCGACGCTATTGGCCGCCCGTTGGGCGTAGACGTCGCGCCATCCGAGCGTGAGCCCGGCTCGAGTGCCGGTGTCGCTACGGGTGTCCTGGCAGATGCCGAACAGGTGCATGGCGTGGTCGGTGCCTGATACCTTGACCATGAACAACACAGCGTCTTCGAGCAGTGCCTGGTAAAGCGGGTAGTAGATGGATTGCGCCAAGTCGCCGCTATGGGCTGACAGGTCATTGGCTGCTTCCTTTATGTCGGCCGTGCCGTAGATGCCAGAGGCGAACATCTTCAAGGCATGCTTGCGCAGGAAAGCATCGGTCACCTCGACGTAAAGAGCGTCGTCAGTGCTGCCTGTCGGCTTGATGAAGCGATGCACGGAAGGCTCTATGGAACTGCCTGCCAGCGCGAATTCATAGGTGATGGAGGCTATGTGGGTCTTGACGTCTCCCTGCGTCACGCTATTCCCGACAATGGCTGCGTTCTGGCTGCCGTCAGACCAGGCGGTATCGAGATTCAGGCGATAGGATGCGTAGAGGCGCCCTCTCGTGCCGTCGGTGGATTCCTTGGGTATGCCAAAGCCCTTGCCCTCGAAGGCGTCTTCGTCCTTCTCGTCATCGAGCTTGAAGTGGACACCTTTGGCTTCAGCGCCATCCGCACCGCTTGGTAGGGGGAACAGCGATAGCAGCGGCTGGTCGAACACGGCTTCGAGGCTGCCTTCCTTCGGGAAGATGACATCCTCGGCCGCTTCTGAGCGCTTGCTTTGGAGGCCTGCGAGCTCTAGGTCGGCGGTGAAGGTGGAGGACTGGAAGTAGGCGGCCTCGCCTGCGCCAGGCGACCCGTCGGTACCGTCGAGCTTGTCCTGGCTGGAGGTTTCATCCGTGGCGAAACCCTGCCCTGGCTGGCTCAAGAGGTCGTACTTGCCGAAGGTGATGTCGGAAGGCACGATGACG
This sequence comes from uncultured Eggerthellaceae bacterium, assembly GCA_910588095.1. GTDB lineage: Bacteria > Actinomycetota > Coriobacteriia > Coriobacteriales > Eggerthellaceae > D16-63. Next base: position 200,642 of record CAJUQH010000002.1, on the reverse strand, counting down.
CCGACCTTGAAGGCCCAACGGGCCGTGAGCACCAGCTCGGCACCTGAAGGATGGGTCGTGAGGTCGAGCTTCCAGGTGCCGTCATCGTCTTGGGAGGCGGGCACGCCGTCGCCTTCCGCCCATCCGAGGAATCGGTAGTCGGTTCGCTTGGTGGCCTTGCCATCGGGGAGCACGACGGAGCCTTTGGGGCCGTCTTCGACGGTGATCCCGTCAGCTCGAAACACGTTCTTCGATGATTCGGTCACCGTGTGGCCGGGCCAGGCCAGGCTTGCTTGAAGAGCGGTGTCGTCGGGATTCTTCGAAAGGTCGAAGATGATGGTGTAGTCGAGGGCATCCCAGATGGCATAGAAGGAGAGCTTTTCGCCCTCTGCCGGGGCTGGGGTCTCGTCGACGCCGATATGGGCCCCAGAGCCATCGGCCTTCGAGTTCCAGCCAAGGAAGTTGTATCCAGGTCGCGTGGGATCGCTGCCCTCGGGCAGCGTTGCCACCACGCCTGGCGACACCTCGGAAGGCAGCTCGGTTGTGCCGTAAGTCGCCTTGACGGCATCGTCGCCGCCGTCGTTGAGGTTCCAGGCCGTGTCGAAGCTTGAGCGATACACCGCGATGGAGATGGTGGTGCCGCCTGTGCTGGAGCCTTCCGCGGCCTTGGTGGCAGCGGATTGGGTCTTAGCTTCAGGTGCCTGCGTGTGCGAGCCTTCCGTGGCTGCCGCATCTTCTGGATTCTCGGAGCCTGCCGCAGCATTCCCCGCTACTGTCCCGGCTATCGTCCCTGCAGGGCCGTCATCAGCCCAGACAAGCGGCACCATAGAGAACGCGAGGACGAACGCTGCGCAGAGCGCGACCATCTTGTGGGCAAAAGAGGCAACCGACTTGCGCATGGCGACCGGCTCCTTCCAGCAACGCGGTTACGTAGCTGTGGGGAGCCCCGGGGTGCACTTTGCGACCAGCGGTAAGGAGGGCATCCACCACAGTCGCGAAACAGCAAGATTGCAAAGAATTCCGGGATTCATCCAAGAACGTGAATCTTGATAGGCAGATGCCCTCTTCATCTCACGTTCCCTGAACAAGCATCCAAGAATCAGAGACACTACGAATCCGGTATTCGATTCTTTGCAAGTCTCCCCAGGGGGAAACTGCTGTTTCGCACCTGTGAGTGTATCAAGTGCTTCTTTGCGTGGCAAGGTGCGACGCGTCGGCCGCCATGTAATCCGCAGGAATGGCGCGTGCGGCCCTGGTGGCCCCGGCCTGCCATGCTCGGGAGGGCGTTCGTTTGGGCGGTTGGTCGATAGGCGTTAGAAGCCGTGCATGGTGCCGAAGCACAGCGTCTGCTCGATGATGGCCACCAGGGCCGTGGTGACGACGTTCGCCCCTATGATGGTGGCCAACAGCTTGCGGTTGTAGGGCTTGTCTCCATCTCTATAGAGGAGCGCGTACATGATGGGCACCTCTATGGCGAGGGTCATCACGAGATAGAGCGGCCCTACCAGATAGATGGGCTGATGCTCGAGGTACCACGAGAGAGGGTGTATCTCGTCGATGGCGAATACGAGGATCGGCGCCCCGAACGAGAAGAGGTTGGCCGCGGCCACGGTGAGGAACGACCTCAAGGGCCTCCCAGCTCTTGCGATGAGCTCGACCGCCAGCATCTCGATAGCCAAGGTGACCGCAACGGCGATGGGGAACAGATCGGAGGGCTTCAGCAGCGATTCCCAAGTCCACCACCATGACGAGTTCGCGAAGGCGACAGCGGGGAACGCGAGCGCAACAGCGCAAGCTATCAGCAGCATCAGGCACGTCCTCGCCATAACGCTTCCCCTTCCTCTTCGATATGCGCTGCCGAGCGGCCCTCGTGCTCACTTGCGCCCGCCGCGCTTTGCAGCGGGCGCAAGTGAGGGTTGCGGCTACTGCGCCTGCACGCAGGTGATGGCGATGACGCCCACGATGTCGTCGGCGGTGCACCCGCGCGACAGGTCGTTCACCGGCGCGGCGATGCCCTGGGTGATGGGCCCGTACGCCTCGGCCTTCGCAAGGCGCTGCACCAGCTTGTAGCCGATGTTGCCAGCGTCCAGGTCGGGGAACACCAGCACGTTGGCTGCGCCGGCCACTTCCGAGCCCGGGGCCTTCGACGACGCCACCGACTCCACTATCGCCGCGTCGAGCTGCAGGTCGCCGTCGATGGCCAGCTCGGGCGCCAGCTCGCGGGCGATGGCGGCCGCCTCGACCACTTTGTTGGCGTCGTCGTTCTTGGCCGACCCGTAGGTGGAGTGCGACAGCATGGCCACCTTGGGCTCGGTGCCCAGCAGCCGCTGCCAGCTGCGGGCCGAGTTCACGGCGATGTGGGCCAGGTTCTCCTTGGTGGGCTGCACCTCCAACCCGCAGTCGCTGAAGATGAACGTGCCCTGCTGGCCGTAGTCGCAGTCGGGCACCACCATGACGAAGAACGAGCTCACCAGCGCCACGCCGGGGGCTGTCTTGAGTATCTGCAGGCAGGGGCGCAGCACGTCGCCGGTGGAGTGGCATGCGCCAGCCACCATGCCGTCGGCGCGGCCCGACTTCACCATCATCACGCCGAAGTACAGCTCGTCGCCCATCAGCTCAAGCGCCTGATCGGGCGTCATGCCCTTGGCCTTGCGCAGCTCGTAGAGCTGGCTGGCCATGTCCTCGCGCATCTCGGCGGTGCGGGGGTCGACGATGCGGGCGCCTTCGAGGTCGTAGAGGTAGCCGTCGATGGTCTCGCGCTGGCCCAGTATGACCAGGTCGGCCACGCCCAGCTTGAGTATCTGCTCGGCCGCGGCGAGCGTGCGCTCGTCGTTGCCCTCGGGCAGCACGATGGTCTTCTTGTCCTGCTTGGCGCGGGCTATCATGGTGTCGAGGAATGCGCTCATGGCAAGCCGCCTTTCGATGGTCGCAGGCAGGTGCCCCTGCCTTCCAGGTGGGCCCGCCAGCTGCGGCGGGCAGGTGCCCCCTATGGTAGTGCGCAGCGCCCGGCGGCGGCCGGTGGCGCCCCTCGTGCGGCTGAATTATTCGGATAATGTGGTTATTCCGCTGTTGGGGGCAGGTGCCGCTACAATAGGCTCGGTGCGCTTGCGCAGGCTTGCGTGCGCGTGCCGATCTGTCCCTGACACAGCGATTACCTTTAAGGATGAGCACCTATGGCAGTACAGTACGTTGATTACCGTGACGTCGACATCGACGGCATCGATGCCGTCGTGGTGGGGAGCGGCTTCGCCGGGTCGGTGGTGGCCCGCGAGCTGGCCGACCGCCGCGACATGAACGTGCTCATCATAGAGAAGCGCCCGCACATCGGCGGCAACATGTACGACGAGCACGACGAGGCGGGCATACTGGTGCACCGCTATGGGCCGCACATCTTCCACACGAACAACCAGCAGGTGTTCCATTACCTGCGCCGCTTCTCGGGCTGGCTGGGCTACCAGCACTGCGTGCTGGCCGACCTGCATGGCGAGTACATGCCCGTGCCGTTCAACCTGAACTCCATGGACATGGCCTTCGGCCCCGAGAAGGCGGCCCATCTGGCCGAGAAGATGATAGAGCGCTTCGGCGAGGGCGCCCGCGTCACCTTGAGCGAGCTGCGCGGCCTCGACGACCCCGAGCTGGCCGAGGTGGCCGACTTCGTGTACGACAACGTGTTCCTGTACTACACGCAGAAGCAGTGGGGCCAGACCCCCGACGAGATAGACCCCAGCGTGACGGCGCGCGTGCCGGTGCTGCTGAGCCGCGACAACCGCTACTTCCAGGATGCCTACCAGGGAATGCCCCAAGACGGCTACACGGTGCTGTTCGAGAAGATGCTCGACTTGCCCAACATCCAGGTGTGCCTGGGCACCGAGGCCGAGAGCGTGTTCGACCTGGAGTTCGCCAGCGGCGACGAGGATGCGCCCCTTTCGGCCATCAAGCTGCACGGCAAGGAGTTCACCGGCCCCATCGTGTACACCGGGCCCCTGGACGAGCTGTTCCTGGCCCGCTTCGGCCGGCTGCCCTACCGCAGCCTCGACTTCGTGTACGAGACCTACGACGCCGAGCACAAGCTGCCCTGCGGCACGGTGAACTACACCGTGAGCGAGGACTACACCCGCATCACCGAGTTCAAGTACCTCACCGGGCAGGTGTCGCCCAAGACCACCATCATGAAGGAGTACTCGCGCGCCTACGAGGACCCCGACGCGCAGATCCCCTACTACGCCATCATCAACGACGAGAACCGCGCCCATTACGAGCGCTATCGCGCCTTGACCGACAGCCTGCCCAACTTCTACCCGTTGGGTCGCCTGGCCGAGTACCGCTACTACAACATGGACAAGATCGTGGAGCTCGCGCTGGCCAAGGCGATGGAGATCATAGAGGCCCAGGGCGCTGCGGCGCCGGGGCAGCAGGGCTAAGGCGCCGGGCGCTCGGGGAGCAGGGAAGGAACGCGCGATGAAGACCATCACCTTCGCTGTGCCGTGCTACAACTCGGCGGAGTACATGGATGCTTGCATCGAGTCGCTGCTGGCCGTGGGCGACGACGTGGAGGTCATCATCGTCAACGACGGCTCCTCTGACGGGACGGCTGCCAAGGCCGACAGCTGGCAAGAGCGCTACCCTGACATCGTGTGCGCCGTGCATCAGGAGAACGGCGGGCACGGCGCGGCAGTGAACGCGGGCCTGGAGCATGCGCATGGGCGCTACTTCAAGGTGGTGGATTCCGACGACTGGCTCGATGTCGAGGCCATGGCCGAGGTCATGGGGTACCTGCGCGAGCAGATGGAGTACGCCGACCCGACCGACCTGGTCATAGCCAACTACGTCTACGAGAAGGTGCACGAGAACGCGCGCACCGTCATGCGCTACAAGAACGTGTTCCCGGTGGCCCAGGAGTTCACCTGGGACGACGTGGGCACCTTCAACCCCTCTCAGTACCTGCTCATGCATTCGGTCATCTACCGCACCGACCTGCTGCGCGATGCCGGGCTGGAGCTGCCGCGCCATTGCTTCTACGTGGACAACATCTTCGTCTACCAGCCGTTGCCCTGCGTGCAGACGCTGTACTACCTCGACGTGGACATGTACCGCTACTTCATCGGCCGCGAGGACCAGTCGGTGAACGAGAGCGTGATGCTGGGCCGCCTCGACCAGCAGCTGCGCGTGACGCGCATCATGATAGACACCGTGGACGTGGAGGCCATCGAGAACAAGCGCCTGCGCCATTACATGGAGAACTACCTTTCCATGATGATGACCATCTGCTCCATCTTCCTGCGCATGCGCAACCAGCCGGGCGACAAGGAAGCGCTCGACGGCATCTGGGAGTACCTGCGCGACGCCGACCCGGCACTCTATCGCCGCGTGCGCTTGAAGGTGCTCAACCTAGGGGCCAACCTGCCGACGGAGCTGGGGAGGCGGATCGGCATCGGCGGCTACCACGTTGCTCAGAGAATCTTTAAGTTCAACTAGGGTTCCTGCTGCACGCCATCTTCGCCCTCCAAGCCCTCGTCGTGTACCTGAGTACACGTCCTCGGTCTTTCGTGCGAATCTGACGCACATCAGAAGCCCTTTTCGTTAGGTCAATGAGTGCGCGCTAGGCTTAATCGATTTTGCCTTTCTTGGCTTTCTGCTGCGCGGATGCGGGCGCGTCTGCCTACGAGAGCAGGGCGCTGCCAGCGAGGAGCATGGCCAGCACGATGCCCACGATGGATTCGCCGCCCAGAAGGCCGCTGGCCACCAGCAAGCCGTTCTCTTGGCTGCGCTTGGCGCGCTCTTCCTGGTCCTCGGGGGAGGCGGCCGCGCGGCGGCGCTTCATCGCCGCCTCGTAGGCCACCTTCGCCATGGCGCCTATGAAGGCGGTGAACGACATATAGAAGGGCAGGTAGATGCCCAGCCCCAGCATCATGGAGGGGAAGCGCACCAGGTACAGGCCGAACCCGGCCACGATGCCCAGCACGAAGGCCGGCATGTTGGGTATGCCCGTCACCATGGTGGCCACCACCGACGCCTGGGCTGCGACGAACTGGCCTTCGGGCCCGAAGGCGGCCGGCCCGAAGGCGGCCAGCAGCACCTGGAGCACCGCCACCGCCACCACGGCGCCCACCACGCCGCCGATGGCCTGCCCCGCTATCTGGGCGCGCGGGCTCGTGCCCAGCAGCGCCCCGGCCTTGAAGTCGTTCATCACGTCGCCGGCCAGGCCGCAGGCCACTGCCACCAGGGCGGCGATGAAGAACAGCCGCACGCCGGCCACGTCGGAGAAGGCGGCCACCAGCAGCAGCACGATGAGGCCGAATATCTCCATGGGGTCGATGCCGCTTTGGCCCACGCTCTGCGAGCTCATGGCGCAGGTGACGAACGTCAGCGCCACCACGGCCACCGCCACGGCCGGCGGCAGCCCCAGCACGAGCGACGCGACCAGCACCACGGCAGCAGCCGCCAGGGCCAGCAGCCCGCCCTCCAAGCGCGCGAGGCGGCTGCCCTGCCCAGGCTGCGCGCTGCCGGAAGCAGCCCGCGCCCCCGGGGCCGTGAGCCCCATGAGGCCGCTGCCATCCTGCGAGCGCTTGAGCGCCCGGCGCAGCCCCCGCGCCCCCTGCGGCAGTATGTCGCGCACGATGACGGCGCAGCCGCTGCCTATCATGACGCCCATGCCCAGGCTCGACACGATGCCCTGGGCCGTGGGCACGTCCCACCAGCCCGCCGCCGAGCCGCCCACGACGATGCCGAAGCTGCCCAGCAGCGCCCCGGCGAACCACACGCACACCGCGCCCGTGCCTACCAGGAAGCCCACGGCCATGGACATGGGGGAGTTGTAGATGCCGAAGGCCACGCCCGGCACCGGCGCGGCGAACAATAGGCTGGGCAGCACCCCCAGCCCGTCGCGCAGCAAGGCGTAGGCCCCGGCGAAGCCCATGGCGCCGAACAGCTTGCCACCCGTGCGCTTCGGGCTGTCGCCCGCCTTGAGCGTCTCGGCGGCCGCTCGCCCGATGGGGTATTCCAGGGCAGCGTCGTCGATGAAGTGCCGCCGCAGCAGCGCGGTGGCCACGATGCCCAGCGCCACGCCGCCCAGCGCGATGGCCAGCAGCTGCCCGAGCGAGATGTCGTCGGCCATGCCCAGCATCCAGGCGCCGGGTATGGTGAACGCCAGGCCGCCGGCAACCATGGCTCCTGCTGACATGACGGTGTGGGTGACGTTGGCCTCGTTGAGCGTGCTGCGCCCGCGGCTGACCGCCTTCAGGAAGAACAGCGACACGATGGCCGCGAACACGATGGGCCACGGCAGGGCGCCCATGCGCAGGGCGATGTAGATGGAGCTCGCGGTTATGATGATGCAGCCGACGATGCCGATGGCTATGCCGCGCCAGGTAAGCTGGCCTTTCATGTCGCTCATGGGGTGCTTCTCTCTAATAGCGGAAAGCACCATTATAGGCAAGGGGCGGCCACGCCGGATGGCGGCCAGGCGCGCGGTCACTTGTAGTCGGCGGGGTTCTTCGAGCTCGACCCGGTGAGGTTGCCGCGGTTGCGCAGCTCGTGGCCGAAGCGCACCGCATCCTCGCCGAAGCGGTCCTTCAGCGCGTCGGTAGCGGCTATGAGGCCGCGCCGCTTGCCCTCGTCGGCTATGAGGGGGCCTGGCGCGTCGCTGCTGCCCTCCGCAGGCTCGAGGTCGAACAGCGCATCCTGCACCACGGCCGCCTCGGGGGCGAACCCGCTCAGCCCCACGCCCAGCAGGCGCACCGGCATGCCCGGCCGCCACAGCCCCTCTATGAGCTTGCGCAGGAAGGGGGTGAAGTACAGCTCGTCGTCGCTGGGCTCGGGCAGCTGCATCTGGGCCGAGCGCACCGTGCGGTCGCCGTAGCGCACCTTGCAGGCCAGGGTGCGGCCCTTGAGCCCCTTCAGGCGCAGGCGGCGCCCCACGTGGTCGGCCAAGGTGGCCAGCATCGCGTCCACGTCGGCCTGCTCGGTCAGGTCCTCGGCGAATGACATCTCGTGCGACACCGACTTCACCTCGTCGTCACGCTGCACGGGCGACACATCGCCGCCGCAGGCGCGGGCGCGCATCATGGCCGCGTTCTTGCCGAAGATGCGGCGAAGCAGCCCCTCGCCGGCCTCGGCCATCTGCCCGAGCGTCTTGATGCCGGCGCTGTGGAGCGCCTGCTCGGCCGCAGGGCCCACGCCGCTCATGGCGCGCACGGGCATGGGCGCCAGGAACGACGCCTCCTGCCCGGGGTACACCACGGTCAGGCCGCGGGGCTTGTCCAGGTCGGACGCCACCTTGGCGATGGATTTCGTGGTGCCCACGCCGATGGAGCACGTCACGCCCAGCTCGGCCACGCGCCGCTGGATGCGCGCGGCGATGCTCGCGGGGTGCTCGGTGTTCAGCGCGTTGGGGCTCACGTCGGCGAAGGCCTCATCGATGGACACCTGCTGCACGTGGGGCGTCTCGTCGCCGATGATAGCCATGATGGCGCGCGACACCTCGCGGTAGCGGTGGAAGCTGCCGCCGGTCCAGATTGCGTCGGGGCACAGCCGCGCCGCGGTGGATGCGGGCATGGCGCTGCGCACCCCGAAGGCCCGCGCCTCGTAGGAGCAGGTGGACACCACGCCGCGCTTGTCGGCGTCGCCGCCCACGATGACGGGCTTGCCGCGCCACGCGGGATGGTCGAGCTGCTCGACCGAGGCGAAGAAGGCATCGAGGTCAACCAGCAGTATGGCCGGGTTGGGCCCCCAGGGCTCCAGGGGCAGCTCGTGTGCGGTGGGCGCTTCCATGGCACCCAGTATAAAGGCGGGAACGCATGTACGGAAGGGGCCGTTGCCCGCTTGCCGGCTTCCGTTGCGCGAACGGGCCAGGGAAGGCGACGCCGCGTTCACAGCCTCATGTCGGCTTATTGAAGTAATCTGATGGCGCTTGACATAGATTTGCAGCCCCGTATAATAGCGTTTTAGCACTCAAAAGGTGAGACTGCTAATGCCTGGGTCGCTCTGCGAGGGGCGGCCTTCAGGCTGCTCCAGTGCGGCGGGAACCGCGCGGGCGGAGCGGTCCGGGCAGGGCAGCCTCGCCTCTTCTCACGCAACGCATGCACGACGAGGAACGGGGGACCCGCACCTATGAAGAAGTTCAAGACCGAGAGCAAGAAGCTGCTCGACCTGATGATCAACTCCATCTACACCAACCGCGAGATATTCCTGCGCGAGCTGGTGTCCAACGCGTCCGACGCCATCGACAAGCTGTACTTCCGCAGCTTGGTGGACGAGAAAGTGGACATCAACCGCGCCGACTTGGCCATAACCGTGGGCTACGATGACGACGAGCGCGTGGTCACCGTGTCGGACAACGGCCTGGGCATGACCAAGGACGAGCTCGACAAGAACCTGGGCACCATCGCCCATTCCGACTCCTTCGAGTTCAAGGCCAACCAGGCCAAGGGCTCCGAAGGCGACGCCAAGGGCGCGGCCGACATGGCCGACGTCGACATAATCGGCCAGTTCGGCGTGGGCTTCTATTCCGCCTTCATGGTGGGCAAGCGCGTGAAGGTGGTCACCCGCTCCGTCGATTCCGACGAGGCGTGGTCGTGGGAGTCCGATGGCGTGGACGGCTATACCATCAAGGAAGCGCACCGCGCCGAGCACGGCACCGACGTGTACGTGTACCTGAAGGACGACACTGACGACGAGGACTACAGCGGCTTTGCCACCGAGCACCGCCTGACCGACCTCATCAAGCGCTACAGCAACTACGTGCGCTACCCGATCCAGATGGAGCTCACCCTGAGCCGCGCCAAGGAGGCCCCGGCCGACGCGGGCGACGACTACCGCCCCGAGTACGAGACGTACACCGAGGTGCAGACCATCAACTCCATGGTGCCCATCTGGAAGCGCTCGCGCTCCGAGGTGAGCCAAGAGGAGTACGACGAGTTCTACAAGACCGACTTCCGCGACTTCGAGGCTCCGGCGCGCACCATCAGCCTGCACGCCGAAGGGCAGCTCACCTACGACGCGCTCATGTTCGTGCCGGCGCACGCGCCCTACGACATGTACTCGAAGGACTACAAGAAGGGCCTCGCGCTGTACAGCTCGGGCGTGCTCATCATGGAGAAGTGCGAGGAGCTGGTGCCCGACTACTTCAACTTCATGCGCGGCGTGGTGGACTCGGCCGACCTGACGCTGAACATCTCGCGCGAGACGCTGCAGCACAACGGCCAGCTGCACGCCATCGCCCGGCGCCTGGAGAAGAAGGTGAAGCAGGAGCTGGCCTCGATGCGCGACGACGACCGCGAGGCCTACGAGCGCTTCTTCAAGGAGTTCGGCCGCACGCTGAAGTACGGCTTGTACACCACCTACGGCATGGCCAAGGATACCCTGGGCGACCTGCTGATGTTCTACTCGGCCAAGCAGGAGAAGATGGTGACACTCGACGAGTACCTGGCCGCCGCTGGCGATGAGCCCGAGGCCATCTTCTTCGCAGCGGGCGACTCCATCGAGCGCCTGGCCAGCATGCCCATCGTCACCACGGTGCTGGGCAAGGGCCACGACGTGCTGCTGTGCGACGACAACGTGGACGAGTTCTGCATGATGGCGCTGGCCGAGTATCCCTTCGGCGAGGGCGACGGCCGCAAGATGGTGCCGCTCAAGAACGTGGCGGGCGAGGACCTGGGCCTGACCACCGAGGCCGAGAAGGAGCAGGCCGCCAAGGCCACCGAGGACAACGCGACGCTGTTCGAGGCCATGGCTGCCGCGCTCGACGGCAAGGTGGAGAAGGTGGTGGTGTCCACGCGTCTGACCGACGCGCCGGTGGTGCTCACCACCGAGGGCGCTGTGTCGCTGAAGATGGCCGAGATGCTCAAGCACGCGCCCGGCTCCGAAGAGGCGCCCGATGCCCACGTGGTGCTGGAGGTGAACGCCGAGCATCCGGTGTTCGAGACGCTGCGGGCCGCCCAGGAGGCGGGGGAGGCTGCGAAGGTGGCCGAGTACGCGGGCATCCTCTACGACCAGGCGCTGCTGGTGGAGGGGCTTCTGCCCGACGACCCGGTGGCCTTCGCCCAGCGCATCGCCAAGCTCATGGTGTAGCTGTTCAGGCGGCATGCTCCGGCCTGCGCTGAAGGGGCCAGGTAGCGTGCCGCGTGCAGTTCCGCAGGTAGAAGAAGGGGCCCTACGATAGCTGAGGGCCCCTTCTTCGTAACCGAGGACTGTTTGAGCACGGCATGCTGCCCGGCCCCTTCCCGAGCTTGGGGTGCGCGAGGAAGGAGCGCCTGGAGCGCGAAGGCGGCCTGTTGGCTACAGCCGCACCTCGCCCTTCTCGCAGCGGTTCCCCCAGCTGTCGATGAGGTCGCGGTCGCGGTAGACGCAGATGATCTCGCAGTGGTTCGCGCACTTCTGGCACTCCACCTCGCGCGTGGTGAACGTGAACTCCAGCGCCGCCTCGGAATCGAAGCTGCCGCTGGCGAACGGGCCGCTGCCCGCCTCGCCCACGGGCCCGGCGTCGCGAGCCAGCAGCGCCGCGCCGAACGCGCCCATGAGGTGCCCGTCAGGGTCGACGGCCACGGGCATGCCCAGCTGCTCCTCGAAGGCGTGCACCACGCCCACGTTCTTCGACACGCCGCCCTGGAACACCACCGGCGCCTCGATGCGCTTGCCCTTGCCCACGTTGTTGAGGTAGTTCGAGGCCACCGCGTTGCACAGCCCCGCGATGATGTCCTCGCGGGCGTAGCCCACCTGTATCTTGTGCACCAGGTCGCTCTCGGCGAACACGGTGCAGCGGGCCGCGATGTTGGCCGGGTGCTTAGAGGTGAGGGCTATCTCGCCGAACTCCTCCACCTCGGCGCCCAAGCGGTGGGCCTGGCTCGATAGGAACGAGCCGGTGCCCGCGGCGCACAGGGTGTTCATGGCGTAGTCGACGGCGATGCCGTCTGCCACGCAGATTATCTTGGAGTCCTGGCCGCCTATCTCGAGGATGGTGCGCACGTCGGGGTGCAGGAAGGTGGTGCCCACGGCGTGGGCGGTTATCTCGTTCTTCACAACGGTGGCGCCCAGCATGGCGCCCACCAGGCGCCGTGCGCTGCCGGTGGTGCCGGCGCCCACGATGCGCACGGGGCCCTCGGCCAGCTGGCCATGCAGCTCGTCGATCACGTTCTTGGTGGCCTGCACCGGGTTGCCCTCGGTCCACAGGTACGAGCGGGCCAATATGGCCCCATCGGCCCCGATGACCACGCCCTTGGTGGATATGGAGCCTATGTCGATGCCCAGGTAGGCCTCCGGCGCCTGCGCTGCGGCCCCTTCCGCGCCCTGGTCGTTGCGGGCGGCCGCAGCCTGCCCTGTCATCTCAACGTCGCTCATGGCCGTGTCTTCTCCTTCTTCATGGCCAGCATGTCATAGAACGCCTCCAGGCGCGTGTCCAGGCCGGTGTCGCTGGTCTGGGCGTCGAAGGTCAAGTACAGGCAGGGCATCTCGAAATCCTGGGCCACGCGCTGCAGCACGGCGGCGCAGTCTATCTCGGGCGTGCAGCCGGCCGACTTCGCGTGCACCAGGCCGTCGAGCCCCTCGCGCCCGTAGCGCACCGCCGCGGCTATGGTCAGCGTCGAGGTGGGGCCCATGTCGTAGCCGATGTAGTCCTTCGCGCCCACGCGCAGGTTGGGCTCGTTGTAGCGTATCCAGCGGTTGGTCAGGTTCATCATGCGGTGAACCTCGACCCCCATGGCCAGCAGCTTGGAGTCAAGCTCTAGGTTGCTGCGCTCGTCGATGGCGGTGAACATCTCGCCCACCACGCCGATGCGGATGGGGTCGGCGGGCTTGTCGATGGGCAGCGCGCGGAAGGCGTCCATGGCCTCGCGGTAGGCGTTGTTCACGTCGCGGTCGGCCGTGGCGGCGCGCAGGGCCTCCAGGTACGACTCCCACACCCGCGCGAAGCTGCCCCTCTCGCGCTCGAACCCGGCATTGGCCAGGTAGAAGTCGCGGGCGGCATCGAGCTTCACCACCATGTTGGCGCACGAGGCCAGCTTCAGCAGCCCGGCGCCCACCCGCACGTTGGGGTTGACCACCTTCATGCATTGCTTCGCCCAGCCGATGGCGCCCTCCTCGATGTCCACCGAGAAGTTGAGCATGTCGAACTCGTAGCCCATGTCGCGCAGGATGCGCTCCTGCAGCTCGCCGTAGTAGCCCAGGCGGCACGGCCCTCCGAACTGCACCAGCACGTCGGCCCCGGCATCCAGCGCCTCGATGTAGTCGCCCAGGATGTGCTTGAACGGCGTGCACACGTAGTCGCTCGAGTGCTGGGCTCCCGCCTCGATGGTCTGCTTGGTGGACGCGGGCAGCGCCACGTACTCGGCGCCGAGCGCCTGCTCGATGAAGTACTTGAACGCCGGGTCGTAGTAGCAGTAGCGGAAGAAGGCGCACTTCTTCGCGGAACGGTGCTTGTCGCGCCGCTTGCGCCGGCGCTTCTCCCACAGGCTCGCGCGGCGGCCCGTGGCCGGGCTCACCACCACGCGCGCCCGCTCGAGGGCGCCCAAGGGGTGGGCCACGGTGCTGTCGGCGGCCTTGGCCGCCAGCTGGCCGTGCGCGGCGGGGGCGGGGCTTTGCGGTGTGTCAGCCAACGTAGCCTCCCAGCTTCTGGTAGCGCAGGATGTCGACGAAGCTCTCTATGCGCGTCTCCACGCCGGCGGTGCCGCTCTGCGCGTCGATGGTCAGGTTCAATATGGGCAGCCCCTGCACGTAGCGCATGATGGCGTCGTCGGTCATGGAGTCGGGCCCGCAGGGGAAGGCGCTCACCAGCACGATGCCGTCCACCTGGCCGCGCAGCATGAGGATGGAGCCTATGAGCTCGCGGTTGGCCACCCAGGGCAGCGTGCGCGAGAAGTCGAAGCTGCGCTTGTAGGCGCGGTCGTGGGGCGTCTCGTCGGCCAGCACCAGCGTGGCGCCCATGCGCTCGAAGGCCTCGGCCATCGAGCCGCACAGGTAGCTGTCGTGGCTTATGTAGGGGTGCGCCACGAACAGGATGCCCAACGGCGCAGGCCCGCCCGACGCCTGGGCAGCGGTTCTGCGGCGCGCCAGGTCCTGCAGCGCGACGGCCTGGGCGGCGGCGCGGCGCTTGTCGGCGGCCTTCTGGGCGTGCAGCCCGGCGGCGTAGGCGGCCTTGGCCTGCTTGGCGGTGGCGCCCAGGCGCATGCCCAGCTCGACTACGGCGCGCTCGGTGCCCTTCTTGTCGCGGATGTCGCTCACCAGCAGCGACACCACGTCCAGCCCGTCGTCGCGGAAGGTGTTGCGCACCAGGTCGGGCAGCCCTTGGAACTTGGTGCAGAAGCCGGCGTGGGGGTGGCAGCTGGCGTAGCTGGGCACGAACACGGCGTCGCAGCGGCCCTTCAGCGCGTCAACATGGCCCATGTAGGCCTTCGAGGCCAGGCAGCACTCGTCGATGGAGCGCGCGTTGCCTTCCTCGACGATGGCCTTGTCGGTCTCGGGGCTCAGCACCACCTCGCGTCCCAGGCCGCGGAAGAACGCCTCCCACAGCTCGCCGTAGCGCCAGTACAGCAGCGCGCGGGGTATGCCGATGCGCTGCACCCAGGCAAGGTCGGGTTTCAAAGGGTGGGGGAGTGCCATGGCGTTGGTCCTGTGCTTCCTCTTCCTGCGTTTTCCAACAGGACAGGGTAGCACAACCGTTGCCCTTCCGGGGCGCCTGCGCGGCTGGCGGCGCACTGTCGCGCGCGCCCTTGCCCCCTGCGCTGCCATGCGCTAATATAAAGGCGCCGAGCAGCCCCGATGGGCTGGCGCGGCACAATCCCATTCCCATAGAGCAGAGCGGATCCAAGGCACCTACCCGTTATTCCCTTACAAGGTACATCGGCCCTGCGGCTCTTGCCGCCCGAGGCCCTGCGCAGGCTCGTTGCCTGCGTGCCTGACCCCGCCGCATGGTGCGAACAAGAAGGAGGGCACCCGATGAAGTTCTTTCTGGACACGGCCGACCTCGACGAGATAGCCGAGGCAGCCAGCTGGGGCGCGCTGGCCGGCGTGACCACCAACCCCACGCTGTACTCGCGCATCGGCGGCAAGCTGAGCGGCTTCCACGACCACATCGCGCGCATCTGCGAGCTGGTCGACGGCCCGGTCTCGGCCGAGTCGGTGGCCATGACCCGCGACGAGATAATCCGCGACGGCCGCGAGCTGGCCGCCATCGCCCCCAACGTCGTGGTGAAGGTGCCCACCATGGTGGAGGGCCTGGCCGCTACCCGCGTGCTGGCCGACGAGGGCATCCCCGTGAACATGACGCTGTGCTTCACGGTGCCCCAGGCCATCCTGGCCGCCCGCGCCGGCGCGCGCTACATCAGCCCCTTCGTCGGGCGCTTCGACGACATATCCGAGGACGGCATCGCCCAGCTCGACGACGTGGTGACCGCCATCGGCAACTACGACTTCGCCGGCGACACGGCGAACGGCGAGAAGCTCGAGATCATCGCCGCGTCCATCCGCAGCGCCAACCACGTGGCGCAGGCGGCCCTCATGGGCGCCGACATAGCCACCGTGCCCTTCGGCATACTGAAGAAGTGCGTGCAGCACCCGCTGACCGACCGCGGCCTGGACGCCTTCATGAAAGACTGGGAGAAAGTGCAGAGCGCATGAGCGAGAACGTTGATGAGATGACCGGCGCCGCGGCCGAGGGCGCAGAGCCCAAGCGCAAGCCGCGCGCCCGCAAGAAGGCCGACGAGGCCGCCCCTGCCGAGGCAGCTGAGCCTGCAGCCAAGAAGACGCGGGCCAAGAAGGCCGATGCCGAGCCTGCTGCCGAAGCGGCCGAGAAGGCCGCGCCCGCGCCGGCGCCCAAGGCCGACGCCGCCCCCAAGACCACGGTGGTGCGCAAGAACAACCGCAACAAGCAGGGCGGCCAGAGCAACAACCAGAACGGCCAGAAGCACAACAGCAATAGCAACAACCAGCGCCGACGCGGCCGCAAGGGCAACCAGGAGATAAAGCCCTCCATGACCAAGGACGAGCTGGCCGAGCTCAAGGTGGCCGACCTGCGCGAGAAGGCGGCCCTGTACGCGGTGGACGCCAGCGGCCTGAAGAAGGGCGAGCTGGTGGACGTGCTCTACGACGCGCTGCTGAAGGCCGAGGGCTTCGGCGAGGTGTCGGGCATCCTGGACATCCTGCAGGACGGCTACGGCTTCCTGCGCGCGAGCGGCTATCTGCCCGGCGACCATGACGTGTACGTGAGCCTTTCGACCATCCGCCGCAACGGCCTGCGCAAGGGCGACTTCATCACCGGCCAGACGCGCCCGGCCCGCGACAACGAGAAGTTCGCGGCGCTGCGCGAGGTGTTCACCGTCAACGGCATACCGGCCGAGGAGCTGTCGAGCCGCCCGCGGTTCGCCGACCTCACGCCGGTGTACCCCGACGAGCGCCTGACCATGGAGCACGGCAAGACCACCACCACGGCCCGCGTCATCGACCTGGTGGCGCCCATCGGCAAGGGCCAGCGCGGGCTCATCGTTTCGCCCCCGAAGGCGGGCAAGACCACCATCATGAAGGACATAGCAGCCTCCATCACGGCCAACAACCCCGAGGTGCACCTCATGTGCCTGCTCGTCGACGAGCGCCCCGAGGAAGTCACCGACATGGAGCGCACCATCCACGGCGAGGTCATCTCGTCGACGTTCGACATGCCCACCGAACACCACATCCAAGTGACCGAGCTGGTCATCGAGCGTGCGAAGCGCCTGGTGGAGTCGGGGCGCGACGTGGTGGTGCTGCTCGACTCGCTCACCAGGCTCGCCCGCGCCTACAACCTGGCGCAGCCGGCTTCGGGCCGCATCCTCTCCGGCGGCGTGGATTCCACGGCGCTGTACCCGCCCAAGCGCTTCCTGGGCGCGGCGCGCAACATCGAGGGCGGCGGCTCGCTCACCATACTGGCATCGGCCCTAGTGGACACCGGATCGAAGATGGACGAGGTCATCTTCGAGGAATTCAAGGGCACCGGCAACATGGAGCTCAAGCTCGACCGCAACCTGGCCGACCGTCGCATATTCCCGGCTATCGACCCGGTCTCCAGCGGCACGCGCAACGAGGACCTGCTGCTCGACCCGCAGGAGGCGCCGCTCATATGGGCCGTGCGCCGCTTGCTGGCCAACATGAACAACACCGAGCGGTCCATGGACATGCTCATAAAGTCGCTCAAGCAGACGAGCACCAACGAGGAGTTCCTCATGCGCACGGCCAAGAAGGCCCAGACCAGCGCTGGGAAGTCTGACGGAAACTTCGAGTTCTAGGGAAGCCCCATGACCGACCCCCTCAACACCAGCCCCAACAGCGAGCACCCGGCCCCTGCGCCGGGTGCTGCCGCATCCCAGCCCATCGTGCCCGAGCCGCCTGCGCGGCGCCCCCGCGCCGTCGAGCCGCTGCCAGGTTCCGGCGCCCCCGCGTGCGCTGCAGGCCCCGTTCCGGCTGCCCCGGTGGTGCCCCAGCCCCTTCCGCGCAAGTCCAATGCCTGGATAGTGGCGCTGGTGGCCGTGGTGCTGATGGCCGTGGTGTGCCTGGTGGGCATCCACTCCTGCTCGTCGACGCTCACGACCCTGGCCGACCCGTTCGGCTCGTCGCCGAGCGCGGCCGACAGCGCCATAACCTCCGACAGCATCGGCATCATCGAGATGAGCGGCACCATCGACTACGATGGCTCGCTGTGCAGCCCCGAGGGGCTGAAGGCCCAGCTCGACCGCGCCGAGGCCGACCGCCATGTGAAGGCGGTGGTGCTGCGGGTGAACTCCGGCGGCGGCGCAGCTACGGCCAGCGAGGAGATGGCGGCCTACATCCGCGACTTCTCGAAGCCGGTGGTGGTGTCCAGCGCGGGCTCTAACATGTCGGGCGCTTACGAGATATCGTCCCAGGCCGACTACATCTTCGTCGACCAGACCACGTTCATCGGGTCCATCGGCACCATCATGCAGACCACCGACATCGGCGAGCTGCTGTCCAAGCTGGGCATACGCATCGAGAACATCGCCTCGGCGGAGTCGAAGGACTCCAGCTACGGCACGCGCCCGCTGAGCGAGGACGAGCGCGCCTACTACCAGGCCATCGTCGACCAGGTGAACGAGTCGTTCATCGAGGCGGTGGCCGAGGGGCGCGGCATGGACGTCGAGGATGTGCGCAAGCTGGCCACGGGGCTGCCCTTCACGGGCGCTGACGCGGTGGGCAACGGCCTAGCCGACGAGGTGGGCCTGCTCGAGGACGCCCTGGACAAGGCAGCCGAGCTGGCGGGCATCGACGGCTATGACACCGTGTACCTGCGCTCTTCGGCCAGCAGCATCAACGACCTGCTGGGCATCGTGGGCGAGGCGCGCAGCAGCGACGCCCTGGCCCTGGCCGGCCTGATCGAGGAAGGGCTGCGCTGATGGGGGCCTCCTATGCTTCGCCCGTAGCCTGGCCGGCGCGGGCGGTGGTCACGGCTGGCATGCCCTATGGCAACAAGCCGCTGCACTTCGGCCACATCGGCGGCGTGTTCGTGCCCGCCGACGCCTACGCGCGCTTCCTGCGCGACCGCATCGGGGCCGACGCCGTGCGCTTCGTGTCGGGCACCGACTGCTACGGCTCGCCCATCAACGAGGGCTTCCGCCGCGCGGTGGAGCAGGACGGCTTCACCGGCACCATCGCCGACTACGTCATGGCCAACCATGAGCGCCAGGCGGCCACGCTCGAGGCGTTCAACGTGTCGCTGGACATCTTCGAGGGCAGCGGCATAGGCGCTGCGGGCGAGGTGCACCAGCAGGTGACCGACGCGTTCATCGAGCGGCTGCATGCCAACGGCTGGCTGAAGCTCGATTCCACGCTGCAGTTCTACGACGTCCAGGCTGGCACGTTCTTGAACGGCCGCCAGGTGCAAGGGCGCTGCCCCGTGCAGGGCTGCAAGTCGTCGCAGGCCTATGCCGACGAGTGCGAGCTGGGCCACCAGTACGCGCCCGCCGACCTCATAGCGCCGCACTCGACCCTCACCGGCGACGTGCCCGAGATGCGCCCGGTGGAGAACTGGTACTTCGACCTGCCCGCTTTCGCCGGGTTCCTTCGCGGTTACGTGGACGGGCTGCGGGATGACCCCGAGGTGCGCCCGCTCGTGCCCCAGACTATCGCCGAGTTCCTGGCGCCGCCGGTCATCTTCATCAAGAACGACCAGCGCGAGGCCTACGAGGCCCTGGCGGCCAGCCTGCCGCCGTACGAGCTGCGCGAGCCCGAGAAGGGCAAGCAGAGCTTCGAGGTGGAGTTCGGCACTATCGACGAGCGCGACGAGGCGCGCGCGGTGCTGGCTCAGGCGGGCATACGCTTCCGCACAGGCAAGACCCTGGTGCCGTTCCGCATCACGGGCAACATCGAGTGGGGCGTGAAGGCCCCGGTCATCGACGGCGTGGAAGGGCTCACCGTGTGGTGCTGGCCCGAGTCGCTGTGGGCGCCCATCTCGTTCACCATCGCGGTGAACGACGAGCGGGGGCTGCCGCGCGAGGCATGGCTCGACTTCTGGTGCAGCGACGATGCCAAGGTGTACCAGTTCATCGGCCAGGACAACCTGTACTTCTACGGCGTGGCTCAGCCGGCGCTGTGGCAAGGGCTCCAGCCGGGCGGCCTGTTCGGCACGGTCGATTGCGCCGAGCGGCCCCTGCGCCAGACGCGCCTGGTGGCCAACCACCACGTGCTGTTCGGCAAGGCCAAGGCGTCGTCGTCGGGCGCGGTGAAGCCGCCGACGGGCGAGCAGCTGCTGGAGCATTACACCGTCGAGCAGCTGCGGGCGCACTTCCTGGCGCTCGGGCTCGACCAGAAGTCGGTGGGGTTCAGCCCCAAGCCCTTCGAGGCCGACGAGGCCAAGCGCAACGACCCGCGCGTGTCCGACCCGGTGCTCAAGGAAGGCGCTCTGCTCACCAACGTGTTCAACCGCCTGGCGCGCAGCGTGCTGTACGAGGCGGCCAAGACCTGCGGCGGCTGCGTGCCTCTGGGCGCGCCCGACGCGGCGGCGGTGCAACGCACCCATGAGGCGCTGGCCGAGTACGAGCGGCTCATGCACAAGGTGGAGCTGCACTCGGTCATGTCGCTCATGGACGAGTTCATCCGCTATGCGCAGAAGCTGTGGGCCGACGGCATCAAGGACGCCGGCGGCGACGAGGCCGCGCGGGCCGCGGTGCTGCGCACGAGCGCGTACCTGCTGTGGGCCTGCGCGCTCATGATGCACCCCATCGTGCCGGCGGGCTGCGAGCTCATCTGCGAGTATTTGGACTTCGAGCCGGAGCGCTTCTTCGGCTGGGGGCATGGGTTCTGCGCCCTTGACGAGCTGTGCGATGCGGACGAGGTCGTCGCGGGCAGCCATGCCGTGCAGGAGCTGCCGCCGCGGTTCGACTTCTTCGAAAAGCACCCATCCCAATTCAAGTAGGAGGTTGCGATGATTGCCGCCGAGCGTGCAGCGCTGGTCATGATAGACATGCAGAACGGCTTCATCGACGCCACCTCGCCGCTGTGCGTGGCGGGCGCTGCGGCCACGGTGCCCACGTGCGCGAGCGTGCTGCGCGCGGCGCGGGTTCAAGGCATGGCCGTGGTGCACGTACGGCGCCGCTACGCGGCCGACGGTTCCGACGTCGAGCCGGTGCGCTATCGGCCGTGGGCCGAGGGAGGGCGCCCGCTGTGCACCGAAGGCGACTGCCCGGCCAGCCTTGACTGCCCCGACGTGCTCACTCCGGCCGATGGCGAGCGCGTGCTCGTGAAGCCGCGCTTCTCGGCCTTCTTCGACACCCCGCTCGCGGGGCTGCTGCAGCGCGAAGGCATCGACACCGTGGTGCTCATCGGCACCACCACGCCCAACTGCATCCGTTCGACCTGCTACGATGCGCTCTCGCTCAACCTCAACGTGGTAGTGGTGGAGGACGCCACGTCGTCGCGCACTCCCGAGGTGCAAGCGGCCAACATCGCTGACATGGCCCACATCGGCGCTGCGGTCATCGATGCGGCGACCTTCTGCGAGCAGGGCTTGGCCGGGGTGCCGGACACGCTCGGCCAGTGGCGCGAAGCGGTTCGCGCGGCCCAGGCTTCCTAATACGCCAGCCCGAAGTGCTCCCGCAAGGCGGCATCCTGCGCCTCGCGGCTGTCCAGCTCGATGACGGTCTTCTGGCCGCTCTCGCGGATGGTCAGCACGTTGTCGCGCATGCCCAGGTAGCCGTTCGGGGTGCGCAGGTTCACGAGCACGTGGTCGCGGAACAGCGAGCCCGGCGCCGAGAAGTACATGTTCATGGAGTCGAAGTCGATGTCCTCCACGGCGGCCGAGCACAGCTCCAGCTCCACCTGGCGGCGCACCGGCGCCTCGTCGTCGAACAGGTCGGCGCTGGCCTGGGTGACGCGCTCGATGCGCCACCAAGCGTGGTCGTCGCGCACAGCGGCGTAGAGCTCGCCGGCTATCATCTGGTCGTCGCCCGACGACAGCATGATAGCGCCTGCGGGCATGGGGCCGCCGAAGCCCACATCGGCCGAGAACATGTCGTCGTCCAGCGTCACGATGACGCCGCGGTGGTTGATGGGCATGCGGCCTTCGCGCCCGCGCACGACGCGGCTCAGCGCGGGGCGCACATCGTAGCCGATGGTAGCCAGCAGCTCCTCGAACAGCTTGTTCATCTCGAAGCAGTAGCCGCCCAGGCGCTGGGTGACCAGCAGGTCGAAGATGACGTCGGTGTCCAGGCTGGGCAGCTCGCCGGTGCGATGCATGCGCACCGTCTCGAAGGGTATGCTCAGCTGGTGCAGCCGCACGAGCTCGCTCAGCGTCTCGCGGTCGGGCTGCGGGTCGCCTGCGTAGCCGATGCGGTCAAGGTAGGCACGGGTCTGTGCGGTGGTGAGCATGGGTCCTCCTTCGACGGGCAGCGCAATGGGCCGCGCGGCGCTGCCACGTTTCCCGTTGCCTATGGTACGGCCCGGGCGGCGGTCGGGGAACCTGCGCGTTTCCAAGCAGAGCGTTAAGGAAAAGCTTTATACTGAATCGAGACTGAGGGGTGCCCAGCATGGATGGCGCGCAGGAGGGGAGGGCCGGTGTACAACAAGCAGCTCGATGCGCTCATAGCAGCAGCCGATGACGGCAGCTTCTCCAAGGCGGCCCGGCGGCTGTTCATATCGCCGGCAGCGCTCATCCAGCAAGTGAACCTGCTCGAGGCGCATTTGGGCATCACGGTGTTCCAGCGCACGCCGCGCGGCGTGGCCCTCACGTCGGCAGGGGAGTCCATCTACCGCGATGCCGTGGAGATACGCAACCTCGCCCGCGATGCCGTCGGCCGGGCCAAGCGCGTGCAGAGCCAAGTGACCCAGCTCGTGCGGGTGGGCACCTCGTTGCAGACGAAATGTCGGCGGCTGCCTGCCATCTGGGAGGCAGCCATGCGCCGTTTCCCGCAGATCGAGATGGGCATCGTGCCCCTGGATGCGCCGCGCATCACGCGCGAGCACCCTCTTGAGGAGCTGGGCAAGGTATTCGACCTCATGGAGGGGCTCCTGCTGTCGACCAGCTATGCCGGCTGCGGCTTCACGCGCCTGTCCGACGAGCCCATAGTGCCGGCCCTGAGCGCGCGGCATCCGCTGGCCGAGCGGCCGGTGCTCACCATGGACGACTTGGCGGGCCAGCAGGTGGTGCTGTTCCGCCCCGGCGCATCCGAGCACTTCGACGCC
The DNA here is from genome assembly GCA_910588095.1 of uncultured Eggerthellaceae bacterium. Lineage (GTDB taxonomy): Bacteria > Actinomycetota > Coriobacteriia > Coriobacteriales > Eggerthellaceae > D16-63. Next base: position 178,013 of record CAJUQH010000002.1, on the reverse strand, counting down.
CTGCGCGATGCCCTTGAAGGCTGCGGCGCCTGCGCCGTGGAGAGCGTGCCCTTCTACGACATGGACGTGTTCACCTCCTGCGAGATAGAGGAGAAGGTGCTGTTCACGCCGGCCGTGTGGCAGGACATCCATCCGTCGCTGGTGGTGCATGGCTTCGAGCAGCGGTTCACGGTGCCTTATGGCCTCATCCATGAGCCGCAGCCGAGCGGCGCCGTGCGCGCGCTGCTCGAGGTCGCTGCCGAGTTCGCCGACGCCGAATAGGCTCTCATCTGGGCATACGCCCATCGTGTGGAGGCGCTGCCGAACAGGCCGGGCACCCATGGCTGGCGCCGCACTTGAGCCGTGCTAGAGCAGGGCCCCAGCGGTTGCCCGTTGTGGTAGCGGGCAGCGCCTAGAGATTGTTGGATGATTGGTTGCTACTGCCCCTAATCGTCCTTTTCTTTCCGGCGGAGCCAGCTCCGTGCCATCCAGGTTCAAAGAAAAAGCCCCGGATCCCCAGGGCTTTCCCATGCTCTATTGCGTCAGGAGCGCGTGGTTACGCCACCTCGTCGTAGACGAACTCCTTGGAGCCTTCGGCCACGTCGCGGCCCATGTTGACGTCCTTGCCGGCCTTTATCATGGCACGGTACTCGGCGGTGGCGGTGAACACCACGTCAGACGAGGAGTTCAGCCCCGTCTCGCAGGAGTCCTGGATCACGCCGATGATGAAGCCGATGGCCACGACCTGCATGGCTATGTCGTTGCTGATGCCGAACAGTGAGCAGCACAGCGGGATGAGCAGCAGCGAGCCGCCCGCCACGCCGGAGGCGCCGCAAGCGCTCACGGCGGCCAGCACCGAAAGGATGACGGCGGTGACGGGGTCGACCGAGATGCCGACGGTCTGGGCGGCAGCCATGGTCATGACGGTGATGGTCACCGCAGCGCCGGCCATGTTGATGGTGGCGCCCAGCGGGATGCTGACCGAGTAGTTGTCCTTGTCGAGGCCCAGCTTGCGGCACAGCTCCATGTTCACGGGGATGTTCGCCGCCGACGAGCGCGTGAAGAACGCGGTCAGGCCGGAGTCCTTCAGGCAGCGCAGCACGAGCGGGTAGGGGTTCTTCCGCGTGGCGATGAACACGATGAGCGGGTTGGTGACCAGCGCGATGAACGCCATGCAGCACACCAGCACCAAGATGATGCGGCCGTACTCCACGAATATCTCCATGCCAGAGGTGGCCACGGAGTTGTACACCAGGCCCAGGATGCCGAAGGGCGCCAGCGCGATGACCCAGCGCACCACCTTCGACACGGCGTCGGATACGGCGGTGAACAGGTCCTTGGTGTTCTGCTGCGCCGAGCGCAGGGCGATGCCCAGCACCACGGCCCACGCCAGAATGCCGATGTAGTTGGCATCGAACAGGGCGCCCACCGGGTTGGCGGTGATGTTCTTAAGCAGGGTGGTGAGCACCACGCCCACGTCAGAAGGCGAGGACTGCTCGATATCGGGGTCCATGACCAGCGTGAGCTCGGTGGGGAAGATGTAGCTGGCGACAACGGCCACGATGGCGGCCACCAGCGTGCTTATGACGTACAGCAGGATGACCATCTTCATGGAACCGGCGGCCTTGGCGTTGCACAGCGCGCTGATGACCAGGAAGAACACCAGCACCGGTGCCACGGCCTTCAGGGCGCCTACGAACAGCTCGCCCAGCAGGATGAAGAACTGGCTGAAACCGTCAGCCACGGCGTTGCCCGACTCGACGGGCAGCAGCAGCGCCAGGATGACGCCGATGACCAGGCCCACCAGGATGCGCTTGATGAGGCTGACCTCGTTGTACTTCTTCAGAACATCTTTCACTGTCATATGCGGACTCTTTCCCTTCCTTACATATATAAGTGGTGCGGGCGAAAGGACTTGAACCTTCACGGGGGTTGCCCACCAGAACCTAAATCTGGCGCGTCTGCCAATTCCGCCACGCCCGCACATCGAACGCCGGTCCGGCCCGTGCCGGGCCGTTGCCCACGGTTCCGCATCATAGCAGAAAAAGTACGCAGGAACGGTGGAGGGCGCCCCTCGAATAGGTGGCAATGCCCGTATTTCTATGCGATAATAAGCAGTCGGTGCGCTCAAGTGCTAACGGGGCGCGCCCGATACGCTCCAAGATTCGACATTTAAGGATGAGGCACGTGAAAACTCAAGTTGAGGCCCTGGAAGGCGATAAGGTCAAGGCCGTCGTCACCGTTGACGAGAAGGCCGTCGATGCCAAGATAAGCCAGACCTATAAGGACTTCGCCCGCAAGTACAACTTCCCGGGCTTCCGCAAGGGCAAGGCCCCGCGGCCCGTCATCGACAACGCCCTGGGTGCCGAGGCCGTGCTGGCCGTGGTCACCGACGAGCTGGTGAACAGCGCCTACCCGCAGGTGGTCGAGGCCGAGCGCCTGTTCCCTGTGGGCCAGCCCCAGCTCGAGGACGATGGCGCGCTGGTCGAGCCCGGCAAGCCGTTCACGTTCACCTTCGAGGTGGACGTTCGCCCCACCTACGAGCTTTCGTCCTACGAGCCCGTGGAGGTTGAGCTGCCCATAGCCGGCGCCACCGAAGAGGAGATAGACGCCCAGATAGAGGCGCTGCAGCAGCACTACGCCACCTTCGAGGACGCTTCGGCGGCCACCAAGATGAAGGCCGAGAACCAGGCCGACCTGGCCATGGAGGCGACCGACGAGAAGGGCGCCCCCATCGAGTTCATCTGCACCGAGTCGCGCCTGTACGAGCCCGGCACGCCGCTGTTCTCCAAGGCGTTCGACGACGAGATCCTGGGCATGAAGAAGGGTGACACCAAGACGTTCACCCTGGACGTGCCCGAGGACGACACCGCCGTGTACCTGGCGGGCAACGCCGGCCAGAAGGTGACGTTCACCGTGACCATGAACAGCGTGAAGAAGAAGGTGGTGCCCGCCGCCGACGATGCGTGGGCCAAGGACACCATGGGCTTCGAGGACATGGCCGACCTGCGCAAGAACGTGGCTGAGAGCGTGAGCGCGCAGAAGGACGACCTCATCCCGCGCATGAAGGAGAACCTGGTGGCCGCCGGCCTGGTCGACCGCCTGGACGCCGAAGTGCCCGCCGCCATGGCCGAGGACGAGGAAGCGCACCTGCTCCAGGACTTCTTCGGGCAGCTGCAGCGCCAGGGCGTGAGCTTCGACAACTACCTCATGCAGCAGGGCATCAGCGCCGACCAGTTCAAGGAAGACGTGAAGCTGCAGGCCGCTGACAACATCAAGCAGCAGCTGGCCCTGGACGCCTGGGCGCGCCACGAGGGCATCGAGGCCACCGACGCCGACGTGTCCGAGGAGTTCGCAAAGGCAGGCCTGGACGACCCGGCCAAGGTGGAGAAGGAATGGCGCGACCAGGGCCGCCTGTACCTCATCCGCGAGGGCATCCTGCGCGCCAAGGCCCTCGACGACGCCATGGCCAAGGCCAAGGTGACCGAGGTGGACTTCGCCAAGCGCGCCAAGGACAAGGCCAAGAAGGACGCGAAGAAGGGCGCGAAGGCCGAGTAGCCTTCCTGCCGCCATGGGCGCCTTCGCTGCGCTCGGCCCTGCGCGGGCCAGGCATGGCGAGGGCGCCGCACCTTCTATGCCGCGCCCCTCGAGCAAGGGTAATGACTTTCTGACGAAAGCGAGGCATATATGAACATCACCAGCACGAGCATCGAGAGACCGCAGATAGCCCGGCCATCGGCCGCGCTCATCCCCTACGTCATCGAGCAGAGCCCCCGCGGCGAGCGCAGCTACGACATCTACTCGCGGTTGCTGAACGACCGCATCGTGTTCCTGGGCGAGCAGATCGACGACCACGTGGCCAATTCCGTGGTGGCCCAGCTGCTGCACCTGGAAAGCGCCGACCCCGAGAAGGACATCAGCTTGTACATCAACTCGCCTGGCGGGTCGGTGACGGCGGGCCTGGGCATCTTGGACGCTATGAACTTCGTGAAGTGCGACGTGTCCACGGTGTGCATCGGCGAGTGCGCCTCGATGGCGGCGGTGCTGCTGTCCAGCGGCGCCAAGGGCAAGCGCTTCTGCCTGCCCAACTCCATGGTGCTCATCCATCAGCCGCTCGGCGGCGCGCAGGGCCAGCAGACCGAGATAGCCATCGTGGCCGACTTCATGCTGAAGACCCGCAAGCGCCTGAACAAGATACTGGCCGAGAACACGGGCCAGTCCATCGAGACCATCCAGCTGGACACTGAGCGCGACAACTACATGACCGCCGAAGAGGCGAAGGACTACGGCCTGGTGGACGAGATAATCCACCACCACGGCTCGGCCGAGGCCAAGGAATAGGGCAAGCGGGCCACCTCACACGGCTCGGAGCAGGCGGCGCTGCATGGGGGAACCTGTGCAGCGCGCCGCTTGCGTTAAGGCACCGGCGGCCCCGCACGGGCAGTCGCCACGACGACAAGGCAGGAAGCCGACCTATGGCGAACCACAACCACAACGAGCAGGGCCCCGGTGGCGCCCGCTGCGCCTTCTGCGGCAAGGGCCCGCATGAGGTGAGCACGATGATACAGGCGCCGGACGGCACCTCCATCTGCGACGAATGCATAGCCTACTGCGCCGATGCCATGAGCCACAGCGCCACCATGGCCGCCATGACCCACATGACGCCCGAGCAGGTGACCGCCGAGGCTCAGGCGCTCAACGCGCTGCTGGCCCAGATGCAGGGCGTCCCTGCCGAGGACGACGAGCCGGAAGAGGAGGCTCCGCGCATGCCGGTGCGCACCGGCAAGGCGCCCGACCCGGCCGAGGTGCTGGCCAACCTGCCCACCCCCCGCGAGCTGTGCGACCGCTTGAGCGAGCACGTGGTGGGCCAAGACGAGGCTAAGCGCGCCTTGGCGGTGGCGGTGTACAACCACTACAAGCGCATATCGCTGGGCGCCGAGGCCGACGAGGGCGACGTGGAGCTGGCCAAGAGCAACATCATGCTCATCGGCCCCACGGGCTCGGGCAAGACATTGCTGGCCCAGACCCTGGCCCGCACGCTGCAGGTGCCCTTCGCCATCGCCGATGCCACCACGCTCACCGAGGCGGGCTACGTGGGCGAGGACGTGGAGAACATCCTGCTCAAGCTCATCACCGCTGCCGACATGGACGTGGACCGCGCCCAGATAGGCATCATCTACATCGACGAGATAGACAAGATAGCCCGCAAGGCCGAGAATCTGTCCATCACGCGCGACGTGTCGGGCGAGGGCGTGCAGCAGGCGCTGCTGAAGATAGTGGAGGGCTGCGAGGCCAGCGTGCCGCCCCAAGGCGGGCGCAAGCACCCCCAGCAGGAGCTCATCCCCATCAATACCGACAACATCCTGTTCATACTGGGTGGGGCGTTCGTGGGGCTTTCCGACATCATCGCGCAGCGCGTGGGCAAGAGCAGCCTGGGCTTCATGTCGGAGCTGCCCGAGTCGCAGAAGGAGGCCGAGGCCGAGCTGCTGGCCCAGGTGCTGCCGGAAGACCTGTACAAGTACGGCATGATCCCCGAGTTCGTGGGGCGCATACCGGTCATCACATCGCTGGACGAGCTGAACGAGGAAGACCTGGTGCGCATCCTGGTGGAGCCGAAGAACGCCCTGGTGAAGCAGTACACGCGCATGTTCGCGTTCGAGGACTGCGAGCTCAGCTTCACCGACGACGCGCTGAAGGCCATCGCCCACGAGGCGGTGGAGCACGGCACCGGCGCCCGCGGCCTGCGCAGCATCTGCGAGCGCGTGCTCATGGACGTGATGTTCGAGCTGCCCGAGCACGAGGGGCGCAGCGCGGTGACGGTGCGCGCGTCTGACATCGAGGGCGCTACGAAGCCGCGGATAGAAACGATGAAGGCCGCGTAAGCGCAGCGGCTTGCGAGGGGCAGAGGGAAAAGGAGGCCGCACGGTGGCTGAGGACGACAAGCAGGGCAACGGTTACGCCGCCATGGAGCGGCCCATCTTCGAGCAGTGGAAGGACGCGGGGTGCTTCCAGCGAACGCCGGGCTTCGGCGCGCGGGACAACGAGTCCTACACCATCGTCATACCGCCGCCCAACGTCACCGGCGTGCTGCATATGGGCCATGCCCTGAACGACACCATCCAAGACGCTTGCATCCGTCGTGCGCGCATGCGGGGGCTCCAGACCCGCTGGATACTGGGCACCGACCACGCGGGCATCGCCACGCAGACCAAGGTGGACAAGCACCTGGCCTCCCAGGGCATCAACCGCCGCGAGATAGGGCGCGAGGCGTTCATCGAGGCATGCCAGGAATGGCGGCGCGACTACGGCGGGCGCATCGTCGAGCAGATAGCGGCCATGGGCTGCTCCTGCGACTACGCTGATGAGCAGTTCACCATGAGCCCCGAGTTCAGCCGCGCCGTGCGCCGCGTGTTCGTCGACTGGTACGACGACGGCATCATCTACCGCGGCAAGCGCATCGTCAACTGGTGCCCCAGCTGCACCACCGCCATCGCCGACGACGAGGCGGAATACGAGGACGAGGCCGGGCACCTGTGGCACCTGCGCTACCCGCTTTCCGAGCCAGTGGACGGCATGGAGTACCTGGTGGTGGCCACCACGCGCCCCGAGACCATGCTGGGCGACACCGGCGTGGCCGTGAACCCCTCCGACGAGCGCTACAAGGGCCTGGTGGGCAAGACGGTGAAGCTGCCGCTGGTCGACCGCGAGATTCCCATCTTCGCCGACTTCTACGTGGACGCCTCCTTCGGCACGGGCGCGGTGAAGGTCACCCCGGCCCATGACCCCAACGACTTCGCCATGGGCGAGCGCGCTGGCCTGCCCAAGGTGAACATATTCGACGAGACGGCCCATGTGGTGGAGGGCTTCGGCCGCTTCAGCGGCATGAGCCGCGACGAGGCCCGCGAGGCCGTGGTGGCCGCCTTCGACGAGCTGGGCCTGCTCGACCATGTGGAGGACCATGCCCATTCGGTCATGCACTGCTACCGCTGCCACACCACGCTGGAGCCGTGGCTTTCCGAGCAGTGGTTCGTGGCGGTTGACCGCCTGAAGGGGCCAGCCGCCGAAGCGGTGGAGAGCGGCCAGATAACCTTCCATCCCGAGCGCTGGAAGCACGTGTACCTCGATTGGCTGGCCAACCTGAAGGACTGGTGCATCTCGCGCCAGCTGTGGTGGGGCCATCGCATTCCCATGTACTACTGCGACGCGTGCGGCTGGCAGGGCGCCAGCGTCGACGAGGTGGACGCGTGCCCCGAGTGCGGCGCGCCCACCCGTCAGGACGACGACGTGCTGGATACCTGGTTCTCCAGTCAGCTGTGGCCCTTCGCCACCCAGGGCTGGGGCGACCAGGGCAACGATTCGCCCGAGCTGGAGCGCTACTATCCCACCCAGGTGCTCTCCACGGCGCGCGACATCATGGGCCTGTGGGTGGCGCGCATGGTGATGGCCTCGGAGTACTGCACGGGCAAGATACCCTTCGAGGACGTGATAATCCATCCCACGGTGATGGGGGCCGACGGAAAGCCCATGTCCAAGAGCCGCGGCAACGGCGTCGACCCGGTGCAGCTCATGGCCGACTACGGCGCCGATGGCATGCGCTTCGGCCTGCTACAGCAGGTGACGGGCGCCCAGGCCATGCGCTTCGACGAGCAGAAGATAGAGGGCGCGCGCAACTTCGCCAACAAGATACGCAACGCATCCCGCTTCGTGCTGATGCACCTCGACGGCTACGAGCCGGGCGAGCCCGTGGCTGACGCGCCGGCTGACCGCTGGGTGCTCAGCCGCTTGGCGCACCTGGTGCGGGCCGTCGACGGCGCCTTCGATGCCTTCGAGTTCAGCGACGCCACCCGCGCCCTGTACAGCTTCTTCTGGAACGAGTTCTGCGACTGGTACATCGAGTTCTCCAAGCCGCGCCTGGCCGAAGGGGCCGACCCGGCCGACCGCCTGGCCTGCCAGCGCAACCTGGTGTTCGTGCTCACCCAGGCGCTCAAGCTGCTGCATCCGGTCATGCCGTTCATCACCGAGGAGATCTATCAGCAGCTGCCCGCCAAGGACGCGCCCATGCTCATCGTGGCGCCCTGGCCCGAGTCGTCTGAGCTCGAACGCTTCCGCGACCCGCAGGCCGAGCGCGCCATCGAGCTGGTGTGCGAGGTGGTGGGGGCCGTGCGTTCGGCGCGCAGCCGCTACGGGCTCTCGCCCAAGACCGAGCTGGACGTGGTGGTGAAGGCCTCGGCCGCCGACGAGGCGCTGCTGCTGGCCCAAGCGTCGCTCATCGGGTCGCTGGGCCGCACCTCCAGCCTGTCCGTGGCCGTGGACGCGCCCAAGCCGCCGGAGTCCGCGGTGCACGTGGGCGCCGGTCTCGAGGTGTACGTGGCCCTGGGCGGCCATGTGGACTTCGCCGCCGAGCGCGCCCGCATGGAGAAGGAGGCCGCCAAGCTGGCTGCCGACGTGGCGAAGCTCGACAAGAAGCTGTCCAACGAGGGATTCTTGGCCAAGGCCGCGCCCGAAGTGGTCGAGAAGGACCGTGGAAAACGTGCGGAGTTGGCGGACAAGCTGGAGCGCCTGAATGCGCAGATGGCGGAACTAGGGTAAGATAAAGGCTCGCTTCAACGAGATGAAGGGGTAGGGAAGGGCTGATAATGGGCGAATTGCTCTCGCAACTGTGGTCGCCGGAGATGCAGATGGCGCTGACCGGCGTCGTCGTGCTGCTGGTGGTGCTGTACGTGCTCTCTATCGTGTGGGTGGTGCGCGACGCGTATATGCGCGGCGTCACATGGTGGGTGTGGGGCATCGTGGCCCTGGTTCCCATCCTGGGCATCATCGCCTACTGCATGCTGCGGCCGCCCATGATGAAGATCGACCGCGACGAGCAGAACCTCGAGGTGGAGCTGAAGAAACGCCAGCTCATGCACTACGGCGAGTGCGCCACGTGCGGCTACCCCGTCGAGGCCGACTACGTGCTGTGCCCCAACTGCCACACCCAGCTGAAGAACATGTGCGCTCGCTGCAAGAAGGCGCTCGAGCCCATGTGGACCGTGTGCCCTTTCTGCGCCACGCCCGTGAGCGGCGGCGGCCGCCAGCAGCGTTCGAAGGCGTCGGGCGGCTCTCGCGGGGCGCGTGCCTCGCAGAGTACCCAGCGCTCGGCCTCCAGCTCGTCGGCGCGCAGCGGGTCGGCTTCGGCTTCCCGCGGCGGCGCCACTACCGCCATGCCGCGTTCGAGCAGCCGCAGCACCGAGGAGCGCGCGAGCCGCTCCTAAGGCGCACGAAGGCGGGCTTTCGCCGCAGGCCGCTCGGGCGGGTGGCATCTCATAACCTGTATTGCTAGAACCGGGCAGGTGCTTTGTGTGCACCCGGCAAAGAAAGGAAATGCAATGGACATCACTCTTCCCGACGGTTCCGTCAAAGAGGTCGCCGAAGGCGCCACCGTGGCCGATGTGGCAGCGGCCATCGGCGCGGGCCTTGCCAAGGCCGCCCTCGGCGGCATCGTGAACGACCACCCCGTCGACCTTTCCGCCCCGGTGGCCGAAGGCGATTCCGTGGCCATCGTCACCGCCAAGTCGCCCGAAGGACTCGACCTGCTGCGCCATTCGGCGGCGCATGTGATGGCGGCGGCGCTCACCGACCTGTACGGCAACGTGGAGTTCGGCGTGGGGCCGGCCATCGAAGGCGGCTTCTACTACGACGTGAAGCTGCCCGCGTCGCTCTCGCCCGACGACCTGCCGGCCGTCGAGGAGCGCATGGCGCAGATCGTCAAGGACGACCTGCCATTCGAGCGCCGCGAGGTCACCCGCGACGAGGCGCGCCAGCTGTTCGCCGACCAGCCGCTCAAGCTCGAGCTCATCGACGAGCTGCCCGAGGGCGAGAGCATAACCGTGTACTCCATCGGGTCGTTCACCGACCTGTGCCGCGGCCCGCATTTGCCCTCTACCGGTGCCGTTTCCGCCTTCAAGCTGACGAAGCTGGCCGGTGCCTACTGGAAGGGCGACTCCGACCGCGAGATGCTGCAGCGCATCTACGGCACCGCCTTCTTCAAGAAGAAGGACCTCGATGAGCATCTGCACAACCTCGAAGAGGCCGAGAAGCGCGACCACCGCAAGCTCGGGCGCGAGCTGGGCATCTACATGATGGACCAGATGGCCGGCGTGGGCCTGCCCATGTACCTGCCCAAGGGCGCGCGCGTCATCCGCACGCTGCAGGAGTGGCTGCGCCGCGACCTCTACGAGCGCGGCTACGAGGAGGTCATCACCCCGCACATCTACAACGCCGACGTGTGGAAGACCTCGGGCCATTACGGTTTCTACAAGGACAACATGTACTTCTTCGAAATCAACGAAGGCACCGAGGAAGACCCGCGCCTGTCGGAGTACGGCGTGAAGCCGATGAATTGCCCCGGGCATGTGATGCTGTACAAGAACGAGCTGCATTCCTACCGCGACCTGCCGCTGCGCTACTTCGAGTTCGGCACGGTGTACCGCCACGAGATGTCGGGCGTGGTGCACGGGCTTCTGCGCGCCCGCGGTTTCACCCAGGACGACGCGCACGTGTTCTGCACGCGCGACCAGGTCATCGACGAGGTCGAGGCCATCCTCGATTTGGTCGACCACATCATGACCACGTTCGGGTTCGCCTACGAGGCCGAGATATCCACGCGGCCCGAGAAGTCCATCGGCACCGATGACATGTGGGAGTACGCCACCGACGCCCTGAAGCAGGCATGCGTGCGGCATGACCTGGCCTACGACATCAACGAGGGCGACGGCGCGTTCTACGGGCCCAAGATCGACATCAAGGTGAAGGACGCCATCGGACGCACCTGGCAGTGCTCCACCGTGCAGGTGGATTTCAACATGCCCGAGCGCTTCGATCTGACCTACCGCACCGAGGACAACACCGAGGAGCGCCCCTGGATGCTGCATCGGGCCATCTTCGGGTCCATCGAGCGCTTCCTGGGCATCCTCATCGAGCACTATGCCGGTGCACTGCCGCTGTGGCTCGCGCCGGTGCAGGCCGTCGTCATCCCCATCGCCGACCGCCACAAGGAGGCCGCCGCCGAGTTCGCCGGCGAGCTCAAGGGCGTGGGCGGCCGCGTGGAGGTGTACGACCAGAACGAGCCCATGAAGGTGAAGATCGCCAAGGCCCAGGCGCAGAAGATCCCCTACATGGTGGTCATGGGCGACAAGGAAGTGGAGGAGCGCTCGGTGAGCGTGCGCGACCGTGCCGAGGGCGATTTGGGCAGCTGGGAGCGCGAGAAGTTCATCGACGTCATCCGCGACGCCGCGCTCTGAAAAAACTTCAAACCCATGGTTGCGCAGGATTAGTCTTTTGCTATACTAATCAAGCTGCTTTTACAGCACGGGGTGTTAGCTCAGTTGGTTAGAGCGCCGGCCTGTCACGTCGGAGGTCGCGAGTTCGAGTCTCGTACATCCCGCCACTTGGCATCAGGGCCGCCGTCCGAAAGGGCGGCGGCTTTTTCTTTTCATCAGGGAAGGGAAGCTGCGATGGGCCGTTTCGGGCTGAGGGACGAGGTCGTTTCCTTCATCGTGGATGCCGCTCGCACCCATGGCATAGACGAGCTCGTGCTGTTCGGTTCGCGTGCTACGGGAAGCTTCTCGAACAAGAGCGACATCGACTTGGCCTTTTCGGGCGGTCACATCCGCGATTTCGAGGCGGCGCTCGAAGAAGAATGCCCCACGCTGCTCTCCTTCGATTTCATCGACTTGGCTGATGACATTGCCCCTGCGCTGCGGGAGAGGATACGCGAAGAAGGAGTGAGCCTCTATGGCTAAGTATGCGAACTACAAGGCCAACCTTGAGGTGCTGCGCCGCGCCCCCGAGCAGGACCTGAGCAATGAGTTCGTGCTGAGTGGGGTCATCGACAAGTTCGCGATGCAGTTCGAGCTGTCGTGGAAGCTCTTGCGGAAGGCCCTTGAGTACGAGGGCGTGGCGGAAGCGTCGACTGGCTCGCCGCGCGGCATCATCAAGGCCGCCTATGCGGCTTACGACTTCATCGACGAGGAACTATGGCTCGATATGCTGGCCGACCGGAACGCGGCCGAGCACGTCTACGATGCGGAGCTTGCGCAGCGGCTCGTCGGGCAGGTGCTCGAAGCTTACCTTCCTGCGTTCGAGACGCTGCTGGCGAGCCTTGAGAAAGCCTATCCTCCCGACCTTCTGGAGACGTTCTAGCTTAGTCTGCGGGAGTTCCGACCTGTCGTATCGGAGGTCGCGAGTTCGAGTCTCGTGCATCCCACCACTTGGCATCAGGGCCGCCGTTCGAAAGGACGGCGGTCTTTTCTTTTCGTCAGGGAAGGGAAGCTGCAATGGACCGTTTCGGGCCGTGAGATGGGGTCGTTTCCTTCATCGTGGATGCCGCTCGCCAGTCGGGGTTGAAGTAGAAAGCCCCGGAAAAGGTGATCCCTCACCATTCAGGGGCATTTTCATTACGAATGATAGTCTCGGACTCATTAGCGTCAATTGCTGGCGCAGTAACGTTAAGTTGCCCCTAATCGCCTATGGTGCTTTCTGGTATATCAAATCGAGTGGGGTTGCCCGCTGCAATAGAATGTTGGTATAGATCTCTTGCCCTTGCTGGGTCAGAGTCCTTTATATAAAAGGCGAGATTGCTTGTCGCGTAGCATTCATCCCCAGCTGCTATCGCACGCTCGAAAAGCTCGTATGCGCGGTGAGGGTCAGATTCTACGATATGGACCGCGAGATTGTTAGTAGCGTAGTACTCATCTCCAGCTGCAATGGCGCGCTCGAATAGCTGCCTTGCTCTCTGGGGGTCTTCCTTCTCAATTAGCAACGCGAGGCCATTTGTTGCGTAATACTCGTCGCCTTCGGCAATAGCTTGACCATAGAGCTCTTTCGCCCGCTCAGGCTCTCTGTCAAAGACAAGATACGCAAGGTTGCTGAGCGCGTCCGGCACATTCCCTGCCCGAATGGATCGCAGATAGAGCACCTCGGCCTTATCGGGTTCGGTTTCTTCAATCAGATTTGCGAGCGTATTCGTTGCGTAGTATTCATCACCTGCTTGGATTGCTTGCTCACAAAGCCTTCTTGCTCTGCTCGGGTCATCTTTTGCCACCTGGTCTGCGAGCACGGTCAGGTAGAGCACATCTCCTTCTTCGAATCTGCGTAAGCACAGTTCTTCAAATTCTTCGATGGAGATAAGGCTGGATTTGTCATCCTGCAGTGAAGAAGATCCTGATGCGTTATCCATTCTTCTTTACCAAGTTGGCCCTTTCTTGCCCTTCCGAGCCTTGCTGCCGGCGCTTGTTTGGGCATCGTCCATTTAGCCAAGCTATTATATGAAGAGAGAAGATTGCTGGGCAAATGATGGCCTTGAGAGAGGAATGGTGCAATGGATAAGCTTACCTATCTCGCAAAAACGCTTTCCCGGACGAAGCGCAAAGACTATGAAAACTTCGTCATCAATGCTATATGGAATAAGCTTGGTCGGGATGACATTCAGCCCGTGTCGCAACAATACGTCCGGGACCATGATAAAGGCAGGCGTTTCATCGACCTATATTTTCCTCAGCTCAATATTGGCATTGAGTGTGATGAAGGGCATCATCGGAGGCAAGAGAGAGCGGATAAAGAACGTAAGGTTGAGTTGATCGATGTTCTGTCGGCCGTTATGGCTCAAGACTACGTTCCATATCATGTGCACACTTACTCAGAAGGCAAAGACGCAGATTATGAGCGCGCAATGCAGGAAATCGAGGTGGCCATTTCTGCGATTAGGAAAAGAATTGTCGAATTGGAAAAGCGAGGCGAGCTAAAAGCATGGAACCCTGGGCTAACGGCTAAAGAGCTCCTTCAGGGCAAAAGGGAAATATCCGTATCCGATGATGTCCTTTTTCGTACTATCACGGATGCGAGCAATGTCCTGTTCGACACCGACTATTCATGTCAGCAGCACTCCTTCTTCGTCCCTCGTGGCGCTTTCCGCGATCGATATATTGGGGAGTACATAGCATGGTTCCCGAAGATATCAGTTGATGGGTCCAATACCCAAGGATGGGAGAACTGGCTCAATGCCGATGGAAGTGAACTCCACGAGCGAAACATAGACGGACGCAGCTTGCCTGAAAGCGAATCTGTGAAGCGAATCATCATTCCTTATGTGCAGAACCCAGTTCTAGGAATATCCGGATACCGCTTCATGGGAGTGTTCGAGATGACCGGCAAGGACTCGTTCATTGAACGAAAAGGGGAGACTTACCGGGTATGGCGTAGGGTGCCTGATGGAGACCATTTTCCAATTTTAGGAGATACGCCCATGGAGCTGCGCCATCTTAAGGCGTGAGCTGGTCTAATTCCATGTGAAACCGAAACACGGGCCGGGGCGTACATCCCACCACTTGGCATCAAGGCCGTCGCCCGAAAGGGTGGCGGCTTCCTTTTGTTACGCCTGTGTTAAACCCGCGCCGCTGACCAGGAAAGCCCTGTATGGCCTTCTCCTTGGCTTATAATCGATGGTTATATACCCACAGTGGCAAAAGGAAGGCGCAAGGTGGAGCCGAACATCCAAGAAGTTGCGAACCGCATCAAATGGCTGCGGGAAGACCTGGGCCTTTCCCAGCAGGACATGGCCGAGGCGACGGAGCGCAGCCTAGAGGAGTACGCGCTGCAGGAATCGGGCCAGCAGGACCTTTCGTTCACGTTCCTGTACAAGTGCGCCGAGAAGTTCGGCGTCGATGTGGTCGAGCTGCTCACCGGCGAGGATCCGCACCTGTGCGGCTATTCGCTCGTGCGCGCTGCCGACGGCCTTTCCATCAAGCGCCGTGCTGGCTTCGAGTACCTGCACAAGGCCCCTTGCTTCAAGGGCAAGCTGGCCGAGCCCTTCCAGGTGACCGCCCCTTACCTGGCTGACGAGCAGGACAAGCCCATTCACCTGTCGCGTCATGAGGGCCAAGAGATCGACTACGTGCTGGAAGGCCGCATGCGCTTCGCCTTCGAGGATCACGAGGAAGTGCTTGACCCGGGCGACATGGTCATGTACGACTCGGGCCGCCCCCATGGCATGATAGCCATCGACGGGGCGCCTTGCCGCTTCCTCGCCATCGTGCTGCGCCCGAGCGGGCCGACCATTATCTAGGCGCCGCGGGATGCGCCAGCCCCAGGCCGCTGCGCTCCTTCGACGCCGCAACGAAGATGATGGCATGACGCGCGGGCCCAACGCCCGCCTGACCCGCAAAGGAAACCCTGCACTATGAGGAACATAAACGAGCGCTACGTTACCGAGACCTACGCCGACGACGGCCAGCTGGCCACGTTCGAGGTGCATTGTGAGCCCAGCTTCAACTTCGCCTACGATGTGGTGGATGACATCGCGGAAAACGACCCCGAGCGTCGCGCCATGATATGGGTGAACCCCGAAGGGGAGCAGCACACCTTCACCTTCGCCGACATGAAGCGCTGGTCCGACAAGACGGCCAACTACCTGGCTGGGCTCGGCATCGGCCGCGGCGACTTCGTCATGGTCATCCTGCGCCGCCACTACCAGTTCTGGTTCGTGGCCCTGGCGCTGGCGAAGCTTGGCGCCGTGATGGTGCCCGCCACCTTCATGCTGAAGGAGCACGACCTTGAGTACCGCCTGAACGGTGCCGACATCAAGGCGGTCATCGCCACTGATGCTGGCGACATCGCTCAGGTCATGGACAACGTGGCCGAGCAGGCGCCCACGGTGGCCGCGCGCATTCTGGTGGCCTCGGGCGGGGGCGGCCTGACCCCGCGCGACGAGCAGGGCCGCTTGATGGTGCCCGAAGGCACGCTGGTGGGCGAGGCGCTGTCGGGCGAGCAGGGCATCTGCGTCCTGGCCGCCAACCGCCCCGGCTGGCACGACTTCAACACGGGCGTGCGCGCTGCCTCGGAGGGCTTCGCTCGCCGCGAGACGCTGGCAGCCGACCCCATGCTCATGTACTTCTCGAGCGGCACCTCGGGCAACCCGAAGATGGTGCTGCATGACAGCCTGTACGCCCTCGGCCACCTGATCACGGCCAAGCACTGGCACAACGTGCGGCCCGACGGCGTGCACTTCACCATCGCCGACACGGGCTGGGGCAAGGCCGTGTGGGGCAAGTTCTACGGCCAGTGGCTCATGGAAGCCTGCGTGTTCACCTACGACTTCGACCGCTTCCATCCCAGCGAGATACTGGGGCTCATCGGCGAGCACCGCATCACCACGCTGTGCTGCCCGCCCACCATGTACCGCCTCATGATGAACGAGGGCATCGACGGCTACGACCTGTCCAGCCTGGAGTACTCGACCACGGCGGGCGAGGCGCTGAACCCCGACCTGTTCGAGTATTGGCGCGACCATACGGGCCTGACCATCTACGAGGGCTTCGGCCAGACCGAGACGCCGCTGACCATCGGCAACCTGACCGGCTCGACGCCGCGGGCCGGGTCGATGGGCAAGCCGGTGCCGCTCTACGACGTGGCGCTGCTGCGCGAGGACGGCACGCCCTGCGCGCCGGGCCAGCGCGGCGAGATCTGCATCAACATAGACCCGCACCCTGCGGGCATCATGATGGGCTACTACCGCAACCCCGAGAAGACCGCGGCCGCCATGCATGACGGCTGGTACCACACCGGCGACACCGCCTGGGAGGACGAGGACGGCTACTACTGGTTCGTGGGGCGCAACGACGACGTCATCAAGTCGAGCGGCTACCGCATCGGGCCCTTCGAGATAGAGTCGGTGCTGCTGGAGCACTCGGCCGTGCGCGAGTGCGCCGTCACCGGCGTGCCCGATCCCGAGCGCGGCGCCGTGGTGAAGGCCACGGTGGTGCTGGCCGAGGGTGCGGAGGGCACCGACGAGCTGACGCGCGAGCTGCAGGCGTGGGTGAAGCAGCAGACGGCGCCCTACAAGTACCCGCGCATCATCGAGTACGTCGAAAAGCTGCCCCGCACCGTGAACGGCAAGGTGCGGCGCGTGGCCATTCGCGAGAAGGATGAGAACGAGCCGGTCGAGATAGCCGAGGGCCTGGTCTAGGGCGCGCGGTTGCGGCAGAAGGCAAAGGGAAGGAACACCATGGCAAGAGGCAGAGTGACCATCGACGAGGGGTTCTGCAAGGGGTGCGGCCTATGCGTGGCCGTGTGCCCCGTGAGCATCCTCGAGCTCGATACGGCGCGCATCACGCCCAAGGGCTACCACCCCGCGGCGTGCGTGGACGAGGCGGCCTGCACCGGATGCGGCACCTGCGCGCTCATGTGCCCCGATGTGGCGATAACCGTTGAGAGGGAGGTGCGTGCCTGATGGCTTCCACGGTAGACAAGGTGCTGATGAAGGGCAACGAGGCGCTGGCCGAGGCGGCCATGCGCGCTGGCTGCCGCTTCTTCTTCGGCTACCCCATAACCCCGCAGACCGAGCTGGCCGCCTACATGGCCAAGCACATGCCCGGCCGCGGGGGCACGTACCTGCAGGCCGAGAGCGAGGTGGCGGCCATCAACATGGTCTACGGCGCCTCGGCGGCTGGCGCCCGGGTGATGACGTCGTCTTCGAGCCCGGGCATATCGCTCAAGACCGAGGGCATATCCTACATGGCCGGCGCCGACCTGCCCGGCGTCATCATCAACGTGCAGCGCGGCGGCCCGGGCCTGGGTGGCATCCAGCCTTCCCAGAGCGACTACTGGCAGGCCACGCGCGCGCTCGGCCACGGCGACTTCCAAGTGGTCGTGCTGGCGCCCTCTACGGTGCAGGAGATGGCCGACCTCGCCTACGAGGCGTTCGACCTGGCCGACAAGTACCGCACGCCGGTCATGATACTGGCCGACGGCATGCTGGGCCAGATGATGGAGCCCGTGGTGCTGCCGGACGAGCGCAGCCTTGACAGCCTGCCCGAGAAGCCCTGGGCCACGGTGGGCCATGGGCACAAGCGCGCCCACAACGTGGTGAACTCGCTGTACCTGACCGCTGAGGAGCTGGAGCGCCTGAACATCGAACGCTACGAGCGCTACGCCGCCATCGAGCGCGACGAGCAGCGTGCCGAGAGCTACCTCACCGACGATGCCGACATCGTGCTGGTGGCCTTCGGCGGTGCGGCCCGCATCGCCCGCAGCGCCGTGAACCTGGCTCGCGCCGAGGGCATCAAAGCCGGGCTCATCCGCCCGGTGACGCTGTGGCCCTTCCCGGTGGATGCCATCGAGCCGGTTGCAGAGCGCGGCGCGCGGTTCCTCACGGTGGAGATGAACATGGGCCAGATGGTCGACGACGTGCGCCTTGCCGTGAACGGCCGTGCCCCGGTCTCGTTCTACGGCCGCACCGGCGGCGTCATCCCGTCGCCCGAGGAAGTGCTCGACCAGATACGCGTCCTTGGCGCGGAAGGAGGCGATGCCGCATGAGCGAGGCGATGGAAACCGTCTACGAGCGGCCCCATGCGCTGCTGCCCGTAGTGACCAACTACTGCCCGGGCTGCGCTCACGGCATCGTGAACCGCCTGGTGGCCGAGGTGCTTGACGAGCTGGACGTGGAAGGCCGCGCCATCGGCGTGGCGCCCGTGGGCTGCTCGGTCATGGCCTACGACTTCTTCGGCTGCGACATGATAGAGGCCGCCCACGGCCGCGCGCCTGCGGTGGCCACGGCGGTGAAGCGCGTCCACCCCGACGGCGTGGTGTTCGCCTACCAGGGTGACGGCGACCTGGCATCCATCGGCATGGCCGAGACGGTGCATGCCGCCACCCGCGGCGAGAACATCACCGTCATCTTCATCAACAACGCCATCTACGGCATGACCGGCGGCCAGATGGCCCCCACGAGCCTGCCCAACCAGGTGACCCAGACCTCGCCCTTCGGGCGCAACGTGGACACCGACGGCTATCCCATACGCGTGTGCGAGCTGCTTTCCACCCTGGACGGCGTGGCGTACCTCGAGCGCGTGACCGTGGACAGCCCCAAGAACGTGCGCAAGGCCAAGAAGGCCATCAAGCGCGCCTTCCAGAACCAGATAGACGGCCTGGGGTACTCGCTCGTGGAGGTGGCCTCCACCTGCCCGACCAACTGGGGCATGAGCCCGGCTGACGCCTTCGCGTGGATGGGGGAGAACATGCTGCCCTACTACCCGCTGGGCGTGTACAAGGACGTGGTGGCGGACGGCTTCGCCAGCGCTGCCGAGGCCGCGGCCGCTCGCAGCGCCGCGTGCCCCATCGCCCACCCTGAGAACGCGGAAGGGGAGTGCGCGTAATGGCAGACATCAAAGAGCTCCAACTGGTGCTGGCCGGCTTCGGCGGCCAGGGCGTCCTGTTCGCCGGGAAGGTGATCGCCTACGCCGCGCTGCTGGAAGGCCGCGAGGTGTCGTGGCTGCCCTCCTACGGCCCCGAGATGCGCGGCGGCACCGCCAACTGCTCGGTGACGCTCTCCGACGAGCCCATCGGCAGCCCGCTGGTGACGGCGCCCAATGCGCTTGTGGCCATGAACCAGCCTTCGTTCGACAAGTTCATCGGCACGGTGCGCCCGGGCGGCGTGGCCGTGGCCGACAGCACCATGGTGCCCGAGGTGACCGCGCCCGAGGGCGTGGAGGTGTGCGCCATACCCGCCACGGCCCTGGTCGAGGAGGCGGGCCTGAAGGGCCTGGCCAACATCGTGCTGGTGGGCAAGCTGTGGGCGCTCACGGGCTTCTGCGATCGCGCCACGCTCGACGCGGCCATAGAGGCCAGCGTGCCCCCGCGCAAGGCGGCCCTCATCGAGAAGAACAAGCAGGCCATGGCCCTGGGAATCGAGGCATAGATGGACGAGTCGATGCGAGAGGTGGGCCTGCGCCTGCAAGGGCTGCGCGAGGCCTGCGACGTGACCGTGGAGGAGATGGCCCACGACCTGGGCGTGTCGCCGGAGACTTACCTTGAGTGGGAGGCCACGGGCGAGGACGTGCCCATTTCGGCCCTGTACCACGTGGCGCGCAAGTTCAACGTGGAGCTTACCGAGCTTCTGACCGGCACTTCGGCC
Source organism: uncultured Eggerthellaceae bacterium (assembly GCA_910588095.1). Lineage (GTDB taxonomy): Bacteria > Actinomycetota > Coriobacteriia > Coriobacteriales > Eggerthellaceae > D16-63. Next base: position 158,086 of record CAJUQH010000002.1, on the reverse strand, counting down.
AAGCTCGACACCTACCACGTGGTGCGTCGCGGAGAGGGCCAGGAGGTCGACCGCTTCCCGGGATACCACTACGATGACATGGCCTGGCGCTACGCCGGCAAGGTCATGCAGCCGCTCATGGTGGTGCTCGATCCCAGCGACGAGCCGGCCGAGCTGGTGTGCCATAGCGGCCAGGAGTTCAACTTCGTGGTGGAAGGCTCCATCGTGGTGACCTTCGACGACAAGGAGATAGTGCTGAACGAGTGGGACAGCATCTACTTCAACCCGACCCATCCGCACGGCCAACGCTGCCACGGCGACAAGACCGCAAAGTTCATAACCATCATCGCAGAGTGAGACCATGGCTGATTACATCTTGAAGAAGTACTGCCCCCGTGTCGAGTTCGACTCCTACGAGGACTTCCGTGACAACTTCCGCATCGACGTGCCCGAGGCGTTCAACTTCGGCTTCGACGTGGTGGACGAGTGGGCTCGCGTCGAGCCCGGCAAGCGCGCGCTGGTGTGGTGCGACGACGCCGGCGAGGAGCGCACGTTCACGTTCGACGACATCGCGCGCCTGTCCAACCAGGCGGCCAACGGCTTTGCCGCGCTCGGCATCGGCAAGGGCGACGTGGTCATGTGCATCCTGCGCCGCCGCTGGGAGTACTGGGTCACCGCCGTGGCGCTGTGCAAGCTGGGGGCCACCATCATCCCTGCTTCGCTGCAGCTGACGAAGAAGGACGTGGCCTACCGCGCCAACAGCGCCGATGTGAAGGCCATCGTGTGCGTCGACGACGACTACGTGTGCAGCCAGGTGGAGGCCGCGCTACCCGAGTCGCCCACGGTGAAGCAGAAGGTGCTGGTGGCCGGCGAGCGCCCGGGGTGGCTGGGCTTCGACGAGCTGCTGGCCGGACAGCCCGACGCCTTCGAGCGCCCCACGGGCGACGCGGGCGTGACCAGCCAGGATATCATGCTCATGTACTTCACCAGCGGCACGACGGGCAATCCGAAGGCGGTGCTGCACAACTTCGCGCACCCGCTCGGCCACATAATCACGGCCAAGTACTGGCAGCAGGTGCAAGAGGGCAAGCTGCACATGAGCGTGACCGATTCGGGCTGGGCCAAGTTCGGCTGGGGCAAGATATACGGCCAGTGGATAGCGGGCGCGGTCATCTTCGCCTATGACATGGACAAGTTCGTACCCACGAAGCTGCTGCAGAAGATTCAGGACCACCAGCTGACCACGTTCTGCGCGCCGCCCACCATGTACCGCTTCATGCTGCAGGAGGATGTGGCAGCCTACGACCTTTCGAGCGTGGGGAACTTCGCCACGGCCGGCGAGCCGCTGAACGCCGAGGTGACCCTGGCTTGGGAGCGCCTGACCGGCAAGAAGATACGCGAGGGCTTCGGCCAGACCGAGGGCCCCGTGCTGCTGGCGACGTTCCCGTGGGTGGAGCCGCGTCCGGGCTCCATGGGCAAGCCGAGCCCGCTGCTGAACGTGCGGCTGCTCGACGATGACGGCGCCGAGGTGCCCGACGGCGAGGAAGGGGCCATCTGCGTGACGGGTCTCGAGCAGGCGTACCCGCCGGGGCTGTTCGTGGGCTACTACGCCGATCCGGAGCGCACGGCCGAGGCCGTGGGCGGCAGCTACTACAACCTGCATGACATGGCATGGCGCGACTCCGACGGCTACTGCTTCTTCGTGGGCCGCAACGACGACGTCATCAAGTGCTCGGGCTACCGCATCGGGCCCTTCGAGGTGGAAAGCGCGCTGGTGGAGCACCCGGCGGTGGTGGAGTGCGCCGTCACGGCCGCGCCCGACCCCATCCGCGGCAAGGTGGTGAAGGCGTCGGTCATCCTGGCGCGGGGCTACGAGCCCTCCGATGCGCTGGTGAAGGAGCTCCAGGACCACGTGAAGAAGACGACGGCGCCCTACAAGTACCCGCGCATCGTCGAGTTCGTGGACGAGCTGCCCAAGACCATCGGCGGCAAGATAAAGCGCAAGCAGATACGGCAGACCGACGGCATCCACGACTAGGAGCGCATCATGCTAGAGGCCATCGAGATAGTCCCGGACGTCTACTGGGTGGGCGGCATCGACTGGAACGAGCGCTACTTCCATGGCTACACCACCGAGCGCGGCTCCACCTACAACGCCTACCTCATCGTCGACGAGAAGGTGGCGCTCATAGACACGTGCAAGGTCCCCTTCGCTGACGACCTGCTGGAGCGCGTGCGCAGCGTGGTGGACCCGGCCCGCATCGACTACATCGTGTCGAACCATGGCGAGCCCGACCATTCCGGCGCGCTGCCCCGCGTGGTGGCTGCGGCGCCGAACGCGCGCGTGGTGGTGGGCGCGGGCAAGGGCGAGGAGATCCTGCGCGCCTACTACGGCGACGGCTTGGACCTCATGTCGGTCAAGACCGGCGACGAGCTGGTTCTGGGCGAGCGCACGCTCACCTTCGTGCAGACGCCCATGGTGCACTGGCCCGACAACATGGTGACCTACGACGCCTTCGACAAGGTGCTGTTCTCCAACGACGCCTTCGGCCAGCATCTGGCCACCTCGAAGCGGTTCGACGACGAGGTGGGGCTGCCTGAGGTGCTGCTGCAGGCCAAGAAGTACTACGCCAACATCGTGATGCCCTACAGCCGCCAGGTGCGCAAGGCCCTCGACGCGGTGGAGGGGCTCGATTTGGCCATGATCGCGCCCTCCCATGGAGTCATCTGGCGCAGCCACGTGGGCGACATCCTGCGGGAGTACGCTGGCTGGTGCGCAAACGAGCCCGACGAGGCCGCCGTGGTGGTCTACGACTCCATGTGGCACACCACCGAGGCCATGGCGAAGGCGGCGGCCGAAGCGTTCGTCGAGCGCGGCGTTCCGGTGCGGCTGCTCGACGTGAAGCGCAACCACATATCGGACATCATGACCGAGGTGCTGGACGCCAAGTACATAGCCGTGGGATCGCCCACGCTGAACAACTCCATGATGCCCACGGTGGCCGAGTTCCTGTGCTACTTCAAAGGGCTTGCGCCCAAGGGCCGCGTGGGGCTGGCCTTCGGGTCGTACGGCTGGGCACCAGTCGGGCCGAACGAGGTGGCTGCCCAGCTCGAAGCGGCCAAGGTGGCCCAGCCCGTCGAGCCGGTCACGCGCCAGTGGGGCGACGACGGCACGGCGCAGGTCGCCATGGCGGAAGCCGTGGCGGCGCTGGCGCAGGTGTGACGCGCGCTATAATGGAGCGCTGCAGGCCGCGGCGCGCATGCTGCGGCTGCAACCGGTAACCGCAACCCTTGCTGAAAGGCCCTTCGCCATGGTCATCCTCGACGCTCCCGTCGCATCCGACCCGCTGCTCGGCTGGCTCGCCGACGCGCAGCACCCCGTGCTCGACAATGCCTTCTCGCGCGAGCTGGCGCGCACCCATCGCCTGAACCTGGTGCCCCCGGCCGAGGCGGCCCGGCGCGTCGACGGCGGCGAGCGCGTGTACACGAACTCCGAGAACGCCCTGGCGTGGCTGCTGGACAACACGGCCAACAGCAACCTGAAGGACGCCATCCGCCTGTTCAAGGACAAGGCGGCCATGCGCGAGAAGCTGGCGCCGCTCAGCCCCGAGCTGTTCTTCGCCACGTTCACGCGCGCCCAGCTCGAGGCGGTCGACGTGGACGACCTGCCGCTGCCCGTGGTGCTGAAGCCCTCGGTGGGCTTCTGCTCGATGGGGGTGTACGTCATCGAGCAGCGCGCCGATTGGGCCGATGCAGTGGCCGACATCGCCCGGCGCGAGGCCGACTGGCACGCCCGCTACCCCGAGAGCGTGGTGGGCGGCGACGTGTACCTGGTGGAGGGCTACCTGGGCGGCACGGAGTATGCCCTGGACATGTACTACGACGAGCAGGGCCGCGCGCACCTGCTCAACGTGCTGCGCCACGACTTCGCCGGCGCCGAAGACACGAGCGACCGGCTCTACTACACCAACAGCGCCATCGTCGATGCCATGGCCGAGCGCTTCCGCGATTGGCTCGACGCGGTGAACGAGGTGGTGGGCGCCCGCAGCTTCCCCGTGCATGTGGAGGTGCGCGTCGATGGCGACGCCATCGCGCCCATCGAGTTCAACCCGCTGCGCTTCGCGGGCCTGGGCGGCACCGACGTGGCCTACTACGGGGTGGGGCTGCGCACCTATGCGGCCTACCTGGCCGACGAGGTGGTTGACCTCGAAGCGCTCTACGCAAAGCACCCGGGCCAGACCTACAGCATGTCGCTGCTGAACCCGGCGCCTACGGCCGACCTGGCGCGCCCCTTCGATTACGATGCCCTGGCCGCGCGGTTCAGCCACGTGCTGGCCTTCGCCCGCTTCGACCCCAACGTTACGGGCTCCTACGGCTTCCTGTTCCTGCGCACCGACGACAGCACCAAGGCCGAGCTCGACTTCCTGCTGCACAGCGACCTGCTGGAGTTCCAGCTGTAGCTGCGGCTAGCGCGGGCGCGCTCAGTCGGTGATGAGGAGCAGCATGCGCAGGTACATGCGCATGTCGGGGTCGTCCAAGTCGCCGTCGATGACCGCGCGTATCTTGTCGAGGCGGTAGTTCACGGTGTTGCGGTGCATGTGCAGCTGCTCGCACACCAGGTTGATGCGCCCTTCGCTATGCAGGAACACGCGCAGTATCTCGGCATCGTCGGTGCCGCGCTCGCGGTCGGCTTCGCGTAGGCGCGCCAGCGGGTTGGGTGAGGCCAGCAGCTTCGCCGTGAAGCGCTCAGAGCGCTCGTAGGGGTCGGTGACGAAGTAGGCGAAGTAGCGACGGAAGCGGAAGATGTAGGAGTTGCGCGCCTCTGGGCTATCGAAGGCCACGTAGCGCTGCGACTTGCGCCGGCCGTACTTCAGCGCGATGCGCGCCTTCTCCAGCGAGAGCGCCGCGAGGCTCAGGTGCTCGAACTTGTCCGAGACGCCCATCTCGAGGTGCAAGCGGTGTGCCAGGTCGAACAGCGATTCCTCCACCGCCGCGATGCGGCCGGGCTTGAGGTCGGGCGAGCACAGCAGCACGGCCACCCGTGGCCCGTTGATGGCCACCTTGCAGTCGGGCTCGATCTCGAGCACCATCTTGGCGAAGTAGTCCGGCGATCCGGCGCGCCAGGTGTTGTCGGCCAGGCACACCTCGAACAGCCCCTTCAGCGGCAGCCCGTGGGCCTCGGCTCGCTCGATGAGCTGGCCCTCGTCGGCTATGTTGCCCAGCAGCACGTCCTTGAGGAAGTAGGTGTAGCGCTGCTCCAGAGGGTTCTCGAGGCGCCAGTGGTGCGCCAGGCACTGCTCCACCTTATGGGCCAGCAGGTCGAACAGGAACACCAGCGCGCCGGTGGGCTTCGTGGGCGACACGAGCAGCAGATGCGCCGCATAGGAGCCATGCTGCTTTATGACGCGATCGAGGGTGGGGTAGGGCACCATGTCGTTGGGCTCGGCATGCACGGCCGTCCAATCCTGGTGCTCCCACAGGTGCATGAGCCCGCGCTCCTGGGCTTGGGAGATGGCCTCGGGCGAATAGCAGCGATGCTCTATGAGGTAGGCGCTCTGGTCGTCGATGGGCGGGATGCCCGGCGTGTGCGCGATGTAGGAGAACGTGGCGTCGGTCAGGCCGACGTAGCATTTCAGGATGGGCTCGGAGGCACGCAGCAGGTCCTGGTTGATGCAGCCAGCCTCTATCATGGCGCCCATCTGGTCGTTCCATTGGATGATGCGCGTGAGGTAGCGCTGGATGCGATCGGCTATGAGCGGGCACGAGCACGCCGTGCGTATGACGATGTCGTCGGGCCCAGGGCCGGGCTCGGGCAGGAAGGCTAGGTCTTCGCTGGGCTTCAGCACGAACAAGCGGAACATCTCGGGCGGCGAGGAGGTGTCGCGGTCGACCACGTAGACCGTGGTCTCTTCCGAGCGCAGGGCGTCCTCGTCGCAGAAGGCCGACACCCAGGCGAAGCGCTCCTTGGGGTGCTTGGGCTCCTTGACCACTTCGATGCCCTGTTCGGTGAGCAACCCTGTAATGATATCAAGGGGGAACTCCATGGCGTGCCACCTTTCCCATCTGTTACCGAGCCGTGGGTCATTCTTATCTCGGATGCCAGAATGGCCAGATTCATTATGCACAGTTAACCAAAAACGGAGATATTTTCAGTTACTGTGTCCATATTATTCGAGAAGCCGTCGTCCTACAATAGCGATAGCAGAGACCGGGAAGAGAACGAGCGATGCTGGGCCGTGCTTTCCGGGCCTCCTGCCAAGCGGGACCATCTTGTTCGGAGTTGGTAACAGCTTGGTTGCAGCGAGGTTCCGGCTCGCCAAAGGCGCAGCGACAACCCGACTGGCATTTCTGGCCTGTGCTAATTTTCAATTGCCGACGCGATTCACATTCTGCCTCTTGAGGGACGCCAAGGGAGAGCGGGGGCGCGAAGCGCAGAAGCAGCAACGTTTATTGGTTCTCGTGATACTGAGAAAAGGAGGGCTCTCATGGCTGGTGTGAACGTTAAAAGCGAGATCATGCCTCTCAAGAAAGTTCTGCTGCATCGTCCTGGGGATGAGCTCCTCAACCTCACCCCGAACACGCTCGAAGAGCTTCTGTTCGACGACATCCCGTTCTTGAAGGTCGCCCAAGAGGAGCATGACGCATTCGCCAAGATCCTGCGCGACGAGGGCGTCGAGGTCGTCTACCTCGAGGATCTGATGGCCGAGGTGCTGGACACCTATCCTGAGCTGCGCGAGAAGTTCCTGAAGCAGTGGATCTTCGAAGCCGGCATCCGCACCGAGCGCTACCAGAAGATCATCTACGACTACATCAACGACAACTATCCCACCAACAAGGAGATGGTCCTCAAGACCATGGCCGGCATCAACCTGCAGGAGCTGCATACCGACAAGAGCAACTCCCTGGTCGACCTGGTGAGCGATAGCTCGAAGCTGGTATGCGCCCCCATGCCGAACCTGTACTTCACCCGCGACCCGTTCGCGATGATCGGCAACGGCGTGTCCATCAACCGCATGTACAGCCAGACGCGTAACCGCGAGACCATCTACGGCGACTACATCTTCAAGTACCATCCGGACTTCCAGGGCACGCCCGAGTACTACCACCGCGATATGACCTTCCATATCGAGGGCGGCGACATCCTGAACATCAACGAGCACGTGCTGGCCATCGGCATCTCCCAGCGCACCGAGCCCGACGCCATCGACGCCATCGCTCACAACATCTTCAACGACGAGACGAGCAAGGTTCACACCATCCTGGCCTTCAACATCCCGGTGTCCCGCGCCTTCATGCACCTGGACACGGTGTTCACCCAGATCGACCGCGACAAGTTCACCATCCACCCCGGCATCATGGGCCCGCTGACGGTGTTCGAGATCACGCCTGACGGCAAGGGCGGCACCAAGATCCGCGAGCGCAACGAGGACCTGGAGTCCGTGCTCTCCGAGTACGTCGGCGAGAAGGTCACGCTGATCCCCTGCGGCGGCGGCGACCGCATCGCGGCCGAGCGCGAGCAGTGGAACGACGGCTCCAACACGCTGTGCGTGCGCCCCGGCACCGTGGTCGTGTACCAGCGCAACAACGTCACCAACGACATCCTCTACAAGGCGGGCATCAACGTGCTCGAGATGCCGTCGGCCGAGTTGTCCCGCGGCCGTGGCGGTCCGCGCTGCATGTCCATGCCGGCCTGGCGCGAGGCTATCTAAGCACGCTGCCTGACGTGGCTTAAGCGTTAGCAATTTACGGGCGGCCGGCATCCCGTCGGCCGCCCCACCTGATACGTTTTCACTGAAAGGAAACATTATGCCTGTGAATCTTTCCGGCAAGTCCTACCTCCGTCTTCTTGATTTCTCGACCGAGCAGATCGAGTACCTGCTGAAGCTCTCCAAGAACTTCAAGGACCTCAAGCGCACCGGCACCCCTCACCGCTACCTCGAGGGCAAGAACATCGTGCTGCTGTTCCAGAAGACGTCCACCCGCACCCGTTGCGCCTTTGAAGTGGGCGCCATGGACCTGGGCATGGGCGTGACCTACCTCGATCCCGGTAGCTCGCAGATGGGCAAGAAGGAGTCCATCGAGGACACCGCCCGCGTGCTCGGCCGCTTCTACGACGGCATCGAGTTCCGCGGCTTCAAGCAGTCCGACGTTGAGGAGCTTGCCGAGAAGTCCGGCGTTCCGGTGTGGAACGGCCTGACCGATGAGTTCCATCCCACGCAGATGATCGCCGACATGCTCACCGTGAAGGAGAACTTCCCCACGGGCATCAAGGGCCTGAAGTTCGTGTTCTTCGGCGACCTGCGCAACAACATGGGCAACTCGCTCATGGTAGCCTGCTCGAAGCTGGGCCTGCACTTCGTTGGCTGCGGCCCGAAGGACCTGCAGCCCGAGGCTGGCCTGGTGGACACCTGCAAGAAGATCTGCGAGGAGACTGGCGGTTCGGTGACCTTCACCGACGACCCGAAGGCTGCCGCCAAGGACGCCAACGTCATCTACACCGACATCTGGGTGTCCATGGGCGAGCCCGAGGAGCTGTGGGCGCAGCGCATCAAGGAGCTTGAGCCGTTCCGCGTGACCAAGGACATCATGGCCCTGGCCGACAAGGACGCCATCTTCATGCACTGCCTGCCGTCGTTCCATGACACCAACACCACCATCGGCGAGGACATCGCCAAGAAGTTCGGCGTCACCGAGATGGAGGTGGCCGACGAGGTGTTCGAGTCCAAGCAGTCCCGCGTGTTCGACGAGGCCGAGAACCGCATGCACTCCATCAAGGCCATCATGTACGCGACCCTGCGCTAAGGGTCGCGGCCTTCCGCAGCGCCCCTCCTTGCCGTTGCGAGCGCTCTGCGCGACCTCGTTCGCACGAGCGCTCTCACGGCAACCCGGGGCCTGTTCGGGCCTCGCTCTAATGCGAGGCCGGATGATTCTGTTGTATCTGAAAGGACCAGGTGAGTTCCATGGCATATCAGAAAGGGGACGGCAAGAGCGTCGTCATCGCCTTGGGCGGCAACGCGCTGGGCAACACCCCCGAAGAGCAGCTGGAGCTGGTCGAGCACACGGCGGTGCATATCGTGGACATGGTGGCCGAGGGCATCAACGTGGTGGTTTCCCACGGCAACGGCCCGCAGGTGGGCATGATAAACAACGCGTTCGACTTCGCCCACGACAACGATGGCAAGACCCCGGCCATGCCGTTCCCCGAGTGCGGGGCCATGAGCCAGGGCTACATAGGCTATCAGCTGTCCCAGGCCATCCTGGGCGAGCTCAAGCGCCGTTCCATCATGCGCTCCACCGCAACGGTGGTCACCCAGACCGTGGTGTACCCCGAAGACCCGGCGTTCCAGCATCCGACGAAACCCGTCGGCGCCTTCCTGACCGAGGAAGAGGCCATGCGCCGCGCCGAGGAAGACGGCTGCACCTACAAAGAGGATTCCGGCCGTGGCTGGCGCATGGTGGTCCCTTCGCCGAAACCGCAGCGCATCGTCGAGCTTGACGCCATCAAGGACCTGATGGATGACGGCTACATCGTCATTGCCGCGGGTGGCGGCGGCGTGCCCGTCATCGAGCGCGACGATTCCTACCACGGCGTGCCTGCGGTCATCGACAAGGACCGAACCTCTGCCAAGCTGGCGGCTGACTTCAAGGCCGACATGCTGGTCATCCTGACGGCAGTGGAGAAGGTGGCCATCAACTTCAACACCCCCGAGCAGGAGGACATCGACACCATGACGGTGGCCCAGGCGCGGGTCTACATCGAGGAAGGCCAGTTCGCGCCCGGTTCCATGCTGCCGAAGGTGCAGGCGTGCATCGAGTACCTCGAGTCGCACCCCGGCGGCACCGCGCTCATCACGTCCCTTGACCACGCTGCAGCGGGCCTCAAGGGCGAGACCGGCACCACTATCACGGCTTAGGAGGGCCGTGGTATTACCAGAAAGCAGGGTCGGCCAACCATGACGGCCGGCCCCCGACCTTTCCGAAAAGGAGGGATTGAAATGTCAGACGCGACTACTGCCAAGAAAGAGCGGAAGAAGAGGAGCATATCCGCCTTCACCATCTTGCTCATCATGCTTGTTGCGCTCGCCATCATCACGGTGATCATGGGGGCGACAGGGGTCGAAGGCGTCACAGGGGCCACTCTGGCCAATGTCGTCACCGCTCCAATCCTAGGTTTCCAAGACGCTATCGGCGTCTGCCTGTTCGTGCTCATCTTGGGCGGCTTCCTCGGCATCGTGACCGAGACCGGTGCCCTGGATGCCGGCATCGCGGCCCTGGTGCACAAGCTGAAGGGCAACGAGCTCGTCCTCATCCCGATCCTGATGTTCATCTTCTCGATCGGCGGCACTACCTATGGCATGTGCGAGGAAACGGTGCCCTTCTACCTGCTGCTGGCCGCTACGATGGTGGCTGCGGGCTTCGACAGCCTGACCGGCGCGGCCGTGGTGCTGCTTGGTGCCGGTTGCGGCGTTCTGGGCTCCACGGTGAACCCCTTTGCCGTCGGCGTTGCCAATGACGCCCTGAAGAGCATCGGCATCGTGCCCGACCAGACCATCATCATGGCGCTCGGCGTCGTCCTTTGGCTGTCCACTCTGGCCATATCCATCGTCTTCGTCATGCGCTACGCGAAGAAGGTCAAGGCTGACAAAGGCTCCACCATCCTTTCCTTGCAAGAGCAGGAAGACATGATGAACGAGTGGGGCATGAAGGAATCTAAGGTCGAGGCAGCTACGGACGACCAGGGCAAGGTCCAGCACATGACCGGTCGCCAGAAGGGCGCCCTGATCGTGTTCGCCCTCACCTTCGTGGTCATGATCGTCAGCTTCATCCCGTGGGAAGACCTGGGCGTCGATTTCTTCAACCTCGGCTATGAGACCGAAACGGTCACCGAGGCGGTCGACACCACCATGGTCACCGAGGTGGCAGTGCCTGATGCTGCTGATCCTGACGCTGACCCGACTACCTATGCCATCGATGGCGATGCCACGACGGCTGAGTTCGCTGGCACCGTTGATGGCGTGCTGACGACCCAAGAGGAAGTCAGCTCTGGCTGGTCCTCTTTCCTGACCGGGTTGCCGCTTGGCCAGTGGTACTTCGATGAAGCTTCCACCTGGTTCCTGCTGATGGCCTTCGTCATCGGCATCATCGGCGGCGTTTCCGAGCGCCGGTTCGTCAAGGCGTTCATCAACGGCGCTGCTGACATGATGTCCGTCGTGCTCATCATCGCGCTTGCGCGCTCCATCACCATCCTCATGGGCGAGACCGGTCTCGATATGTGGATCCTCGAGAATGCGTCCAATGCGCTGAATGGCCTGTCCGCCATCATCTTCGCACCGCTTTCGTTCCTGCTCTACGTGGTGCTGTCGTTCCTCATCCCGTCCAGCTCCGGCATGGCGACCGTGTCTATCCCGATCATGGGCGGTTTGGCTTCGCAGCTGAGCTTCTCGCCTGAGGTCATGGTCATGATCTACAGCGCCGGCAACGGCTTGGTGAACTTGTTCACCCCGACCTCCGGCGCCATCATGGGTGGCCTGGCCTTGGCAAAGGTCGAGTACACCACCTGGCTGAAGTTCGGCGCAAAGCTGTTCGTCATCCTAGGCGTGGTATGCATGGTGATCCTGACGATAGCCATGATGCTCATACCTGGTTGATCGCATTGATGGATAGCCGTTGGGGCTGATCGGTAGCATCTTCCAGTTACCCTCCGCACCCTCCCGCGTATCTCCTGCGCGGGAGGGTTTTTCATACCCCTTGCCTTCATGTGCTCCCAGACTCCGCCAATCGCAAGGCGTTCATGACGGAACCGTAATGGCGGGATGGGCGGGGGTGCGCTACCATGGGCGCAACGGATAAGGCCAGGCGCTGCGGGCGCCGTGGAGGGGGGGGTGCCATGCGCATACTGCTCGTCGAGGACGACAAGGCTATAGTGGCAACCCTCGGCGACCTGCTGCGCGAGGAGGGCTACGACGTCACGTGCGCCTCAACCCAGGATAGCGCCCTTGCCGCGCTCGAGGCCGACCGCTTCGACCTGGCGCTGCTCGATGTGGGGCTGCCCCAAGGCAACGGGTTCGCGGTCTGCGCGGCTGCACGGTCAAGCGCTCCGGACATGCCGGTCATCTTCCTGACCGCTTCCGACGACGAGTACTCCACCGTGGCGGGCCTCGACATGGGCGCGGTGGACTACATCGCCAAGCCGTTCCGCCCGCGCGAGCTGCTCTCGCGCATCCGCGCCGCATTGCGGGCGCGTCAAGGGGCGGCGTCTTCCGTGACCCTCGGCGACGTGACGGTCGACCCAGCTACGGGCACGGTGCGCAAGGGCGGCGCCGAGCTGTTCCTTTCCGCCCTGGAATACCGGCTGCTGCTGTTCTTCGCCCAGCATAAGGGGCGCCTGGTCACGCGCGAGATGCTGCGCGATGCCATATGGGACACGGCGGGCGAGTACGTGTCGGACAACTCCCTGAACGTCTACATCAAGCGCCTGCGCGAGAAGGTGGAGGCCGACCCGGCCGAGCCGCAGCTCATCGTGACGGTGCGCGGCTTGGGCTACCGCGTGGAGGGCTAGAAGGTGGCCGCCTTCCTCTCGGTGCTGGGCCGCAACCGCGCCTTCGCGCGGCAGCTGGGCGCGCTCGTGGTGGCAACGGCGCTCATGGCAGCTGGGTTCGGCTGGCTGTGGGGCGCCTGTGCCGCATGGGCTTGCTTGGCGGCCGGCGGCGTAGCATGCGTGCTGTTCGCTGCGTTCTCGGTGCGGCGCTATGGCGAGCTGCAGCGCCTCGCCGCGCAGGTGGACGAGGTGCTGGAGCGCGGGCGCCGCTTGGAGCTAGGGAGCTACCGCGAAGGCGACGTGGCGATACTTGGCAACGAGGTGGCGAAGGTGGTGGCACAGCTGGCGCGCACCACCCAGCAGCTCGACCGCGAGAAGCGACTCATGAGCGACTGGATGGCCGATGTGTCGCACCAGATACGCACGCCGCTCACGGCGGTCTCGCTCACGGCGGCAGCCATCGAGCGCGCCGAGAGCGACGCGGAGCGCAAGGCCCTCGGCCGACAGCTGGAGGCCATGGTGGACCGACTGTCGTGGCTGGTCACTGCCCTGCTGCGTCTAGCGAAGCTCGACGCCGACGCGCTGCCCTTGGAGAAGGAGTCGGTGCCCTTGGACAGGCTGTTCTCCGATGCGCTGGCGCCCTTGGCAGTGGCGCTCGATTTGCACGGCATCGTACTGGAGGTGCAGTGCGAGCCCGGGGCGGCTTTCGTGGGCGACCGCCGCTGGACGGCCGAGGCACTGGGCAACATCGTGAAGAACTGCCTGGAGCACACGCCTTCGGGCGGCACCTTGCGCCTGGAGGGGCGCGAGGACGCGCTGGCGTGCCGCATCACGGTGACCGACAGCGGCCCCGGCATCGCCGCCGACGACCTGTCCCATGTGTTCGAGCGCTTCTACCGCGGGCGTGGCAGCACGACGGCTGCTGCGCCAGGTGACCGAGAAGCCAGCGACGCGCAAGACGCGGCCGAAGGCCCTGCTGGCATGCTGGCTGGCAACGGCCCAGCCGCCGCGCCGCCCAACGCCTTCAACGACGGCTTCGGCATCGGCCTCTCGCTGGCCCAGGGGCTCGTGAGCGCCCAGGGCGGCACGCTGCGCGCCTCCAACGACCCTGCCGGTGGCGCCCGCTTCGACATCACCTTCTCCAAGATGGTGGTCTGACGCCGCAGCGCCTTCCGCATGGCCTTCCGCATCTGCTAGGCAAGCCGCCTGCCAGCGCATCAGCCGCCGCGGCGCCTAGCCGCGCGCAGCCTTCCGCCAACCCACCAGTGCCCGCGGCCGCTAGAATTACAGAACGGTAATATGCGCGCAAGGGCCCGGTAAGGCGGCTTCCCCATACTAAGGGACAGAAGCGACCGACCGGAGAAGAAAGGCATGGATATGGACATCCTGACGGTCAGCCATCTCACGAAGGTATACGGAGAGGGCGAGAACGCCACCGTGGCCCTTAATGACGTCTCGTTCTCCATCGCAGAAGGCGAGTTCGTCGCCATCGTGGGGTCATCGGGCTCGGGCAAGTCGACGCTGCTGCACCTCATGGGCGGCGTGGACCGGCCCACATCGGGCACGGTGCTGCTGAACGGCACCGATGTGTACAGCCGCAGCGACGAGGAGCTGGCGGTGTTCCGCCGCCGCGAGGTGGGGCTGGTCTACCAGTTCTACAACCTGGTGCCAGTGCTGAACACGGTGGAGAACATGACGCTGCCGGTGGCCCTCGACGGCCGCACCGTGAACGAGGCGCGCTGCACGGCCCTGGTGGAGAAGCTGGGCCTGGCGGGCCTCGAGGCGCACCTGCCCAACCAGCTTTCCGGCGGGCAGCAGCAGCGGGTGGCCATCGGCCGCGCGCTCATGAACGGCCCGGCGGTCGTGCTGGCCGACGAGCCCACGGGCAACCTGGACACGCGCAACAGCTGCGAGATCATGCGGCTGCTCACCGAGTCGAACCGCACCTTGGGCCAGACGCTCGTGGTCATCACCCACGACGAGGCCATAGCGCTCTCGGCCGACCGCATCATAGCCATCGAGGACGGCTCGGTGGTGCGCGACGAGAGGATACGCCCATGAGCGCGATGACCCGTTTCACGCTGCGCTCGCTGGGCGCGAACCGCGTGCGCACGCTGGTCACCGTGGCGGGCGTTGCGCTGGCTGCGGCGCTGCTCACCGCGGTGCTGACCTCCTACACCAGTTTGGAGAACTTCCTGTACCGCGACGAGGTGCAGCGCAACGGCCTGTGGACGGCCCAGGTGCGCGTGCCTGACGCCGACGATGCCCTGGCGGCGGACGAGGCCGAAGACGTGACCGCCACGGCCCTGCTCACCGATGTGGGCTTTGCGGCCAACGACGAGAACGCTCAGAAGCGCTATGGGCGCTACCTGCCAGTCATCGCCTTGGAGGGTGACGTGGAGGCGCTGTGCGCCATCCGCCCGAGCGAGGGTCGGATGCCTGAGGCGGCAGACGAGGTCATGCTGCCGAAGGGGTATCGCGCGCTGCTGGCTGCCGATGCGGGCAGCGTGGCCGAAGGCGGCGATTCTGCGGCAGGAGAAGGCGTTGCGGCCAGGCCCTTGGCTTTGGGCGACGTGGTGACGCTCGATCTAGGGCAGCGCGAGGTGTCCGTGGCGGGTGGAGGCTCGGCTGCGCCCAGCGCAGCAGCCAATGCCTTCTCCATGGGCGCGCCCACGCTGCAGGATGGCATGCGGCTCGACTCCGACACCGCCTTGGTCACGGCCGATTCGAGCGCCGATGGCAGCGCAGTCGAGCAGCTGGTGGATGTTCAGCGGCGCAGCTTCACCGTGGTGGGCTTCTACGACCACGCGAACAACGCTACGGTGACCAGCTTCGGCACGGTGGCGCTCACGGGCCCCGACCCGCAGGCTGCCGGGACCACCGCCTTGTACATGGTGGTGGACGGCGTGGGGTCGGCCGACCAGATGGAGGAGCGCGTTGAGGCCCTGTTCCCCGGCGTTCCGAGCTATCTGCATGGCGACCTGCTGCGAGCCATGGGCATGCGCAGCGAGACGGGCATCTGGGATACGTTCTATGCCATGGTGTGCGTGCTGGCGGTGGTCATCGTGGTGGCATGCATATCGCTCATCTACAACGCCTTCGCCATTTCGGTGGCCGAGCGCACCCGTCAGTTCGGCCTGCTAGCCACCATCGGCGCGTCGCGGCGTCAGATACGGCGCGCGGTGCTGCTCGAGGCGCTGGTGGTGGCCGCCATCGGCGTGCCGGTGGGCATCGGGCTGGGACTGGGCGGCACGGCGTTGGTGTTCGCGGTGCTGGGTCCCTCGATCTCGCAGATGCTGGTGGGCAGCCCCGATTTCACGCTGTACGTGAAGCCGTCGGCGGTAGCCTTTGCCGCGGGGCTGTCTTTGGTGACGGTGCTGGTGAGCGCATGGATACCGGCGCGTCGCGCCTCGCGGGCCAGCGCGGTGGATGCCCTGCGCCGCGCCGCTGACGTGCGCATGCCTCGTCGCGCCTCGCGGGCGGCCGCCAAGTTGTCGGCGGTGCGCCACCCGTGGAAGCGCCGCAGCCTGAGCGGCCGCGTGTTCGGCTTGGGCGGCCAGATGGCCACCATCAATGCCAAGCGAGGGTCGGCTCGTGGGCGCACGGCCTCGACGTCGCTCGCGTTGGCGGTGGTGCTGCTCATGACCGCTGGCTCGCTGACCACGCATCTCTCGGTGCTGGTGAACGTCACGGGCGTGCAATCGATCGACCACGACATAGAGGTGAACGGCTTTTCCAGCCTCAGCGACGGTGCTGCCGCGTTGGATGCCTCTCGCGCCATCTATGAGCGCATGGCAACGGTGGATGGTGTCGAGCCCCGGGGGTTCTCCGTGAGCGAGGGCATGCCCCTCATCGTGCCGGAAGCCATGGCGGGCAGCGCCTTCACCAGCGATGATTCGCACTCTGCCGGCAAGGTGGCATCGGGCTCCTACGGCGCCAACGGCCTGGTGGTCGGCTTGGACGACGATGACTTCGCCGCCTATGCCGCCGCTGCTGGTGCCGATGCGAGCCTCTTCGCCGACCCGCAAGCCCCGCGGGCCATCGCCATGGACTCCATGTCCGCCAACAACGGCGAGAGCTACCTGTACTTCGATACCTTCACGCGCCCTGGCACGGTCGAGGCCGTCACCGGCGGCACCTACGAGGGCGTACCGTTGCTCGGCATGGGCTCTTACAGCGCCATGCAGCCTGATGGCAACCGTGATTTCCGTCTGCAGGGCATCGCGTCCAACGACCCGACGGGCGAGGGCGTGCTCTTCGACGAGCTGGCATTGACCATGGTGCCCGTCGAGGTGGCGGCAGTGACCGAGGAATGCCCGGCGCTGTACCCGAATGCCTATTCGCCTACGCTGGTGGTGCCGGCATCCATGATGGAACCGTGGGGCCTCATGGGGTCGTTCGCCTACGACCAGATGAGCTTCCGCGCTGCCTTCGATGCCGAGGACCACGAGGCGGCCACCGAGGCGCTGCAGGATGTGGCCGGCGAGATGGAGAACACCCTGGGCAGCGTCGGCGAGAGCTACCTCAACGTGCAGGATCGCCGTGCGGCCATCGACAACATGAACGCTCTGGTCATGGTCGTCAACGTGTTCTGCCTGCTGTTCACGGTCATACTCACGCTCATCGCGCTGGCCAACGTGTTCAACACCATCACCAACGGCCTCATACTGCGGCGCCGCGAGTTCGCCGTCATGAAGTCGGTGGGCATGGGCAACCGCACGTTCCGCGCGATGATAGCCGCCGAGTGCGCGCGGTACTCGCTGCGTGGGCTCATACCGGGGCTGCTGGTGTCGCTGCTGGTGTCCTTCGCGCTGTACCAGGCGATGGCGGTCTCGGTGAGGGGCTTTGCCTTCACGATACCCTGGGGCTACATGGGGCTCTCGGTGGCCCTGGTGGCGGTGGCGTTGCTGCTGAGCGTGGCCTACGGGTTGCGCCGCTGCAGGGCCAACAACGTGGTGGAGGCGCTGAGGGATATCGCCTAGAGCCGCGCTGGCAATGCAAGAGGCCGTATTCGCTTTGCGGGGCACGGCGAGGGAAGGGGCCTGCGGGCCCCTTTCTTCATGGTGCTTTCGAGTCTGTGAGCTGGCGATATGGAGAAGTGCCATGCGCGCGGTTGCGCGGGCGGAAGGCGCCTGCTATATTGGCAGATGCCAAACTGTGGTTCCTCGGTAACGAGGGAGCGCACCTAATTGAATAGTGGAAACCTAGGCTATCCTCCGATAGATAACACGGTATGCAGAGGGCATCTGCCTTTCATGATCCGTGTTTCCAATCGGACAACCAGTTTGCTCCAATTGGGTGCGATATCACAGTTTGGCGACTGTGGCGGATGCCCTCCGTATAGCTCAGCCGCCTTTTCGGGAACTGCATCTGGGCCTCCTCCGCAGTGTGGAATGACCGCACCACGGGAAGGGGCCGGTTGCAATGCGAGCACCTGCTGTTTCTTTCGCCCATAAGCTTGTTGCTGCCATCCTGGCAGCGTTGCTGACGTTTGCTCTTGTTCCTACTGGCGCATTTGCCATAGGGGAAGATTCCAAAGAAGACGGAATAGAAGATGTAGCGTCGGGCTTGCCCGACCAGTCGAATGACTCCGCTGACTCTTCCTTGGGGGAGCTCCAAGAAGTCAGTGCTGAACAGGACACGGAAGGCTTGCCTGTAGCCCCGATGCTTGCATCGGGGCTTGCTGGAAAGCCGGGCAATTTCATCAACTCCGACGTTGCCCTCGACAGTGAACCTGTTATCGGCTCCTTCACGGTTGACGGCCTCACATACGCCGTTATCAACGAATCTCACGTCGAACTCGTCGGCGTCTCGTCTAGCTGGCAACAAGTCATGAGCTTGCCGGAAGGCGAGGGCTCCGATGTAGCCCCGATGCTTGCATCGGGGTCTGATGGAGCTGAATCCGAAGCTCCTAATCTCGTTCTTCCTGAATCTGTTTCTTGCGAGGGCACCAACTACACCCTCACCTCCATTGCCTCCTACGCCTTCTATCTCTCAGGTGTGGCATCCGTCACGTTGCCTGCGAGCGTGAACGACGTCGATGACCGAGCGTTCCGCTCGAGCGACGTCGCCAACGTCGCCGTTGCCGAAGGCAACCAAACCTATTCCTCTTTCGACGGCGCCCTGTATGACGCCGAACAACTCAGCCTCTTGCTCATTCCCGAGGGCAAGCAGGGCGCCGTCCTTCTCCCCAAGACTGCGGAGGTGGCAGAAGCCAGCGTGTTCTCGCATTGCCCGCTGGTGGATTCCATCTCCGTGGAGAAGGACGGCGCAGCATTCGCCTCGGAGAATGGTTTGCTATACAGCTCTGACTTAACGACCCTGCTCCGCGTCCCAGCAGGAGCCACCGAGATAACCATCCGCGAAGGCTGCACCACCATCGCCGCTGGCGCCCTCGAAGCCTGCGCGAAGCTCACGACCATCAATGCGCCAGCGAGCGTGACCTCCATCAGCCCCGATGTGTTCCATGCGATACCGACGGTGAGCCTGCCTGCCGCATCCGTCATTCTGAGGGAGGGCAGCGAATCCGCTGCTCCCTCCGCCATACTGAGCGAAGGAGTTGAAAGCGACGGAGTCGAAGAACCCGATGAAAGCTACGCCAGCGAAGCTGGCAGCCAGCTCATCGCCATGGTTGCGCTATCTGCAATCAATGATGACCTTCCAGAGATGAATCCGTCGATTATCGCGCTTAACCTTTCCGAAGATGCCGATGCTTCCCTTTGGCGAAAGATTGGTTTAGCAGTCGAGGATAATCAGGGGACCAGGGGTGGTAAGGCAACCTTGTCTGCAATGTCGGTATTCTCTCAAGGCGTGTTGTCTGCTCTGGGACGGCTGCCTGCTGTAGATGATCATCAGACTGCTTCGACGTATGGCGCAACGGTCTATACGGTTACCCTTAACCACAATGGTGCTGATACCCATGACAGCCGAACGGCGATTTATACACCGGGTACTGGGCATGGTGATGCATGGTATACCACAGCTGCTTGCACGACAAAGATACAACGCATCACCGTTCCTACGAAGAGGGGATATACCTTTGAAGGGTACAAAGGGTATTCATGGGCAACGGGGGATGAAATCACATACATAACGGCTACCGGGCTTATAAGTGCCGGCGATGGCAATGTTAAGGGCAATGTGACCCTGACGGCTCAATGGAAGCCTAATGTTTACTCGGTCACGCTCAACAAGAACACAACGTCTACAGATAGCACAAAGGTTCAGACCCTTTATTACAAATACGGCACAGCCGCTCTCTACATTGATTCAAATTGCGCTACGGTAGCCACCGCTTCCAATATCACCTTGCCTGTTCGTTCAGGGTACACGTTCTTGGGGTACCGCTCTGGTCGTTCCAGTGGCACTTCTTATATATCGTCTTCTCGCGTGCCCCAGAACCTTACGTCATCGCTTATGACAGGCAACTCTACTTGGTATGCTCAGTGGAACAACCTTTACAAGGTCGTCTTCGATAACCAGGCGGCGACAACGGCTGGTACAAGCACGGCTTATGTTAGGCATGGATCGGTTCAGTGGTACTCGAACTCCGCCTGCACGACGACGCTCGGCGCGGTGACCCTTCCTAGGAAGACAGGCTACACGTTCATGGGCTATTACCTTAACAAGGAGGGGACGGGGACTCGCTACGTCGACCCGAACAGCGGCAAGCTTTTGGTGGGAATGTCAGATGACCTGGACAAGGTCATAGATGGCCAGATAACCCTGTATGCGAAGTGGAACAACCTTTACAAGGTCGTCTTCGATAACCAGGCGGCGACAACGGCTGGTACAAGCACGGCTTATGTTAGGCATGGATCGGTTCAGTGGTACTCGAACTCCGCCTGCACGACGACGCTCGGCGCGGTGACCCTTCCTAGGAAGACAGGCTACACGTTCATGGGCTATTACCTTAACAAGGAGGGGACGGGGACTCGCTACGTCGACCCGAACAGCGGCAAGCTTTTGGTGGGAATGTCAGATGACCTGGACAAGGTCATAGATGGCCAGATAACCCTGTATGCGAAGTGGGAGCTTAATGCCTGGACCATCACCCTTGACGATCGAGATGCCGACATGGCTGGTTCAGGAGCAGTGTATGTGCGCTATGGTGACGGAAAGTACTACGCTGACCAGGATTACAAGACCGCTATTACTCAAGTAAAAGTCCCTGGGAAAACGGGTTATGTGTTCATGGGCTATTACACAGCGCTCAACGGGGGCGCAAGGTTCGTTTCGGATAAAGGCGTGCTGCTAGCGGGCACGGGTAACTATACTGCGGATACAACGCTCTATGCGCACTGGAAAGCTTCGATTTCGGCAGTGGTTCCCCTTGAGGTGGAAGCCAAGGTGGATGTGCTTGGGCTGGAAGCGCCCAAGGAGGCGCAAGGCTACATCGAGTCGCGCTGCGGCGAGCCGCTCAAGGTGGCAAGGGCGGACCTCGCCCCGCTTGATGGCGCCACCGAGCTGTTCGGCGAGGACAACGTGGCCGATGTGTTCCTTGAGGTGCTGGCGAACGGCAGCGCCTCTCCTGTCGCCCGCTTCTCCTTGGGCGCTCCCGCGAGTGAATCCGACGCGGCCAAGCTCCGAGCCCTCACCATGGCAGGCTACGGCACGCGCGTGCCCATAGGCTACCGGTTCGCCATGCCGCCCGAGGTGCAGACTTCCCTTGTGGAATCCTCCGCCGCGAAGCCGGTCTGCTCGGTGGCCTATACCGTAGCGCTAGCGTGAGACAACACGCTCGCAAGCGCTCCTGCACTGCCTTCCGCTTTCGACCGCTGGCTCGTATCGGCCGGCGCGAGGGCAGGATGCCCCCAGGTTTGCTATCCTTATCCTTTACATATATAGGTATGCGCACGCGCGCGAGCGAAGGGGAACGTCTCATGCAGATAACACCGGCAGAAGTCGCCGAGACGCTGGCCATGGTAGGCCGGCAGCACCTGGACATCCGCACCATCACGCTGGGCATCAACCTGCGCAGCTGCGTCGATTCCGACATCGAGGCGCTGGCGTCCAAGGTGTACGAGCGCATGACGCGCGCCGCCGAGCACCTGGTGCCCACGGCCGACCAGCTCGAGCGCGAGTTCGGCATCCCCATCATCAACAAGCGCATCTCGGTCACCCCGGTGGCTGAGCTGTGCGCCGGCGTGCACGCCCAAGACCTCACGCCCATAGCCGTCGCCATGGACAAGGCGGCCAAGACCGTGGGCGTCGATTTCGTCGGCGGTTTCTCGGCCCTGGTGCAGAAGGGCGCGAGCGAGGCTGACTACAAGCTCATGGAATCCATCCCCAGCGCGCTGGCGGCCACAGAGCGCGTGTGCGCCAGCGTGAACGTGGGCAGCACGCGGGCGGGCATCAACATGGATGCTGCCTACAAGATGGCCGGCATCATCCGTCGCGCGGCCGAGGAAACGGCCGACCGCCAGTGCATCGGCGCTGGCAAGCTGGTGGTGTTCTGCAATGCGGTGGAGGACAACCCGTTCATGGCCGGCGCGTTCCATGGCTCTGGCGAGGCCGACCAGGTGGTGAACGTTGGCGTGTCGGGCCCGGGCGTGGTGCGCGCGGTTCTGGCCGACATGCCGCAATCGGCGGACATCACGGCGGTGGCCGAGGCCATCAAGGCCACGGCGTTCAAGATAACCCGCGCAGGCGAGCTCATGGCGCGCGAGGCCGCGAAGCGCTTGGGCGTGCAGAAGGGCATCCTGGACCTGTCGTTGGCGCCGACGCCTGCCGAAGGCGACTCGGTGGCCGAGATCATCGAGGCCATAGGCGTAGGGCAGTGCGGCGGCCCGGGCACCACGGCGGCGCTTGCCATGCTCAACGACGCGGTGAAGAAGGGCGGCGTCATGGCGTCGTCTTCGGTGGGCGGCCTGTCCGGCGCGTTCATACCGGTGTCGGAGGACGCGGGCATGATACGCGCAGCCGAGGAAGGCGCGCTTTCTATCGAGAAGCTAGAGGCCATGACCTGCGTATGCTCGGTAGGCCTCGACATGATAGCCGTGCCTGGCGACACGACCCAAGAGACCATCTTCGGCATCTTGGCCGACGAGTGCGCCATCGGCATGATCAACAACAAGACCACGGCCGTGCGCCTCATCCCTGCCATCGGCAAGAAGGTGGGCGACACGCTGGACTTCGGCGGCCTGCTGGGCTACGCGCCGGTCATGCCGGTGAACCAGTATGCTGGCACGGTGTTCGCGCACCGCGGCGGCCACATGCCCGCGCCGCTGAACTCGCTGAAGAACTAAGCCGCCATGGACGCCCTGTTCTGCGCGCCCGATTCGCCCCGGCCAGAGCTGCTGGGCGTGCAGCAGGCGAGCACGGGCTGGGTGAACAAGTACCTGCTCTCGTACCGGCTGCCCGATGGGACGCCCTTCACCTACGAGAGCGCTTCGCGCGAGAGGTCGGCGGCGGCTTACGAGGCGGCGCTGCGCCGCCATGGGCAAGGCGAGCCTGTGGCATCGGAGGCGGTGTGCGTCGTGCCCATGCTGCCCGATGGCGAGCTGATGCTCATCAAGGAGTTCCGCTATCCGGTGAACTCCTGGGTGGTGGCCTTTCCGGCGGGCCTCATCGACGAGGGCGAGGACGAGGTGACGGCCATAAGCCGCGAGCTGGCGGAGGAGGTGGGCTTGCGGGTGCGCACCGAGCTCGGCCAGCGGGCCGTGCGCATGCTGCCCCAAGCGGGGCTCTCGTCCACCGGCCTGACCGAGGAAGCGGTGCGCATCGCCATCGTGCAGGTGGATCACGCAGGCCAGGCTCAGCCAGAGCCCAACGAGCTCATCGAGCCGTTCACCTTGCGTCGCGAGGACATCGGCGCGTTCTTGGAGCGCAACCAGCTGCCCATAGGCACCCGCGCCCAGCTCATGCTCATGGTGCTTGCAGCCGATGACAGCCTGTGGGCCTGACGCGTCCTACGCAGCGTGCGGGGAAGCGCTCAGCCTGGGCAAGCAGCAAGAAGGGCCTGCCGCATGGCAGGCCCTTCGGTGTTCCATGGTGGAGATGATGGGACTTGAACCCACGACTTCCACGTTGCGAACGTGGCGCTCTCCCAGCTGAGCTACATCCCCATGGGAGCGCCTCTGCGAGGCGCAAGACGTTAGTTTACGCGAGAACGCGCTCGCTTTCAACCGTCAACGTGAATTCCTCGACCGACATGTCCTCGACGAACGCCCCGAACAGCGGCTCGCCGTTCTGCGAAAGCTCCACGGTGCCCGTGAGCACGTCGACGTACTGGTAGCTCTGGCGCGCCTTGCGGCCGCGCTTGCGGTCTACCTCCATGATGAACAGGCGCGGGTGCACCTGGGTGAGCACGCCTTCGCTCTCGACGATCTTGGAACGGCCCATGTTGGCGCGCACCTTCAGGCGCTGGCCGACGAAGTCATCGAGGGTGTCGTGGATGGAATCGACGATTTTTGCCTGCTTGGCAAGATCCATGGCTCGGTTCACTCCTTATATATGCGGACGTGCCCTCTCTCTGAGCACATAACGACACGCCACTATAGCATCTTCCCAAAGGGAAGGCGAGCCTTTGCCCGCAAACGGCAGGATGCCCGCCATGGAAGGCGAGCGCGCTAAGCCGCCACGGCTCCATGGCCCCCTGTCCAGCCGCGCCCTTCTGTTTCGGAGGTGTAACGGCGGCGTTTCGGGCGCGCTAAAACCTGTTTGAGAGCCGGTAAACACCGGATGGTCCCACCGCCGCGCCGCCTTCTTGGGAGGAAAGTGGCATCGATAGGCAATCCAAAGCACAAAGGGAAGGGGATGGTAGCGATGCTCGACTCGGGCACGACCGGATTCATGCTGGTCTGCACCATGCTGGTGCTGCTCATGACACCTGGATTGGCGTTCTTCTATGGAGGGCTGTCGCGGCGCAAGAACGTCGTCAACACCATGGTCATGGTGTTCGCCGTCTTGGGCATCGTGGGCGTGGTATGGGTGGTCGCAGGATGGTCGTTCGCCTATGGGGGCGACGGCAGCCTGCCGTTCTTCGGCGGCATCGACCAGCTGGGCTGCCTGAGCGCAGTGGACGGCCTGCTGGCAGAGGCGGCGGGCACGCCTGACGTGCTGGGGGTCATGGCCGCCGGTGGCACGGAAGCCCTCGCCGAAGGCGCCGAGGCGGCTTACCCGGCCATCGTGGACATCGGGTTCCAGCTGGCCTTCGCCATGATAACCGCAGCCATCATCACGGGCGCGGTGGCGGGCCGCATGAAGTTCGGCGCGCTGTGCGCCTTCGTGGCCGTGTGGGTGCTGGTGGTGTACGCGCCCTTGGCCCATATGGTGTGGGGCGGCGAAGGCTCGCTCATCGGCTCGATGATAGGGGCGCTCGACTTCGCCGGCGGCGACGTGGTCCACATCTCGTCGGGCCTGACCGGCCTCGTGCTGTGCATCATGGTGGGCGCGCGCAAGGGCTTCGGCGCCATGAGCTACCGGCCCCACAACGTGCCCTTCGTGGTGCTGGGCGCCACGCTGCTGTGGTTCGGCTGGTTCGGCTTCAACGCTGGCAGCGAGTTCGCAGCCGACGGCGTTGCGGCCCTCGCGATGCTGAACACGGTGGCTGCCAGCGCGGCGGCGCTGCTGTCGTGGCTGGCGGTCGAGCGCTTGCGCGTGGGCAAGCCCACGTTGGTGGGCGCTGCTACGGGCCTGGTGGCGGGCCTTGTGGTTATCACCCCGGCCGCGGGCTTCGTGGCGCCGTGGGCAGCCATCGTCATGGGGCTCGTGGTGAGCCCGGTGTGCTACTTCGCCATAGCAGTGGCCAAGCGCCGCATCGGCTACGACGACGCGCTCGACGCCTTCGGCTGCCATTGCGTCGGCGGCATCGTGGGCGGCGTGCTCACCGGGCTGTTCTGCGTGCCGGAGCTCTCGTGGACCAGCCACGGCGGCCTGCTCTACACTGGCGACCCGGCGCTGCTGGGCGCCCAGGTGCTCGGCATCGTGGTGACGGTGGCGTTCGTCGTCGTGCTCGACGTGGTGCTGGGCCTGGCGGTGCGCGCCTGCTTCAAGGGCAGCTTGCGCGTGACCGAAGCCGAAGAGGCCCAGGGCCTCGACGTTGCGGCCCACGGCGAGAGCGCGTACCCGGCGTTCGTCGGCTTGGATTAGACGGAAGGGAAGGAACGGCTTATGAAAAGGATGATAGCCATCGTGCGGCCGGAGAAGCTCGAGCCGCTGAAGGAGGCGCTGTTCGCCGCCGAGGTGGGCGGCATGACCGTGAGCCAGGTGAGCGGCTGCGGCAACCAGCACGGCTGGACCGAGTACTTCCGCGGCACCGAGGTGCTGCTGAACATGGTGCCCAAGGTGAAGTTCGAGATAGTGGTGCCCGACGAGCGCGTGGATGCCATCGTGGAGGTCATCACCGCTGCGGCGCGCACCGGCAACGTGGGCGACGGCAAGATATTCATCTCGCCGGTGGAGCAGGTGGTGCGCATCCGCACGGGCGAGAAGGGAGCCGATGCCGTCTAGCGGCAGGCCCAGCGCGGGCGGCGCATCTGGTAGAATCGCCCTCGAAGCAACCTACCAGGGAGGACGAGCCCCATGCATACCTACGTACCGCGCGGCGTGTGCGCCAAGCGCATAGACGTCCAGCTCGATGGCGACACCATCGAATCGGTGGAGTTCACCGGCGGCTGCAACGGCAACCTGAAGGCCATCGCCAAGCTGGTGCATGGCCAGCGCATCGACGACGTCATAGCGCTGCTGGAGGGCAACACCTGCGGCCCGCGCTCCACCTCGTGCGCCGACCAGATGTGCCACGCCCTGCGCGAGGCGCGCCAAGCCGGCTAGCCCGGCTTCGCCGCCTTGCGCTGCGGGCGGCATCGCGCGGTCGCCTGGTGCCCGTCGCGGGCTTTCTCGCAGATGGCCCCGCGCCCGCGCCCCGCACCCTCCGCGCAGCCAAGACCGCGCCGCGTAGCGTCTATTTTTTCTCTGTACGGCCGCCTGCTGCCGTGCTATACTGTCAGGGTTTGCGGCCAGAGGCCGCAGGCACTGTATCTGTAGGCCCCTTGAGACATGTTTGCTGTACGAGCGCCCCGCGCCGCAAAGCGCGCCAAGCATAGTATCCGCCAACCATGAGCAAAGGGTCCCTGAACCACGAAAGGGGTCCGTTTTGACCGACACCGAGTTTGAGATCAAGAACCCGTCCGTCATCGACTTCTCCGAGGTCACCGACGACCAGATGAACGAGATGATCGACGGCACGCTGACCGAGTTCGACGAGGGCGACCTGGTCGACGGCACGGTCGTGAAGCTCGAGCACGACGAGGTGCTCGTCGACATCGGCTTCAAGAGCGAAGGCGTCATCCCCGCCCGCGAGCTCTCCATCCGCAAGGACGCCGACCCGTCTGACATCGTGAACCTGGGCGACCAGATCGAGGCCCTGGTGCTCCAGAAGGAGGACAAGGACGGCCGCCTGATCCTCTCCAAGAAGCGCGCCGAGTACGAGCGCGCCTGGAACAAGGTCGAGGAGAAGTTCAAGGCTGGCGAAGTGGTCACCGGCGAGGTCATCGAGGTGGTCAAGGGCGGCCTTATCCTGGACATCGGCCTGCGCGGCTTCCTGCCGGCATCGCTCGTGGACCTGCGCCGCGTGAAGGACCTCGACGCCTACCTGAACACCGAGATCGAGGCCCGCGTCATCGAGATGGACCGCAACCGCAACAACGTGGTGCTCAGCCGCCGCGTGCTGCTGGAGGAGGGCCGCAAGAACGAGCGCGCCG
The DNA here is from genome assembly GCA_910588095.1 of uncultured Eggerthellaceae bacterium. GTDB lineage: Bacteria > Actinomycetota > Coriobacteriia > Coriobacteriales > Eggerthellaceae > D16-63. The sequence goes on along the minus strand of CAJUQH010000002.1, from coordinate 130,867 downwards.
AGATCCTGTCCAAGCTGTCGAAGGGCATGCGCCTCAAGGGCACCGTCTCGTCCATCGTGGACTTCGGCGCCTTCGTCGACCTGGGCGGCATCGACGGCCTGGTGCACATCTCCGAGCTGTCTTGGAACCACGTCAACCATCCCTCCGAGGTCGTCAAGGTGGGCGACGAGGTGGAGGTCGAGGTGCTCGACGTCGACCTGCAGCGCGAGCGCATCAGCCTGGGCCTCAAGCAGACCACTCCCGATCCGTGGATCAAGCTGGTCGAGAACTACCCGGTGGGCACCATCGTGGACGGCAAGGTCACCAAGCTCGTGCCGTTCGGTGCCTTCGTCGAGCTGGGCGACTCCATCGAGGGCCTGGTGCACATCTCCGAGATGGCGCCGCGCCACATCGACACGCCGGCCCAGGTGGTCAGCGCTGGCGACGAGGTGAAGGTCAAGGTCATGGACATCAACCCGGACCGCCGCCGCATCTCGCTGTCCATGAAGGCCGCTGCCGACGAGCTTGGCTTCGAGATCGAGGTGGACGAGTCCATCCAGGCCGAGGAGAAGCCGGCCCGCTCCAAGAAGGAAGAGCCCAAAGTCGAGGTGACCGAGGGCACCGAGGAGGTCATCGCCTCCGACGGCGCGCCGGTCGAGGTCAGCGCCGAAGAGGTGAAGGTCGAGGACGCCGAGTAGCCCCTGCGCTGCTGGCGCCAAGAGCCATCGAGAAGCCGGAGGGCCTGCGCCTTCCGGCTTCTTCCCTTTCCTGGGCCCGCGCGGGCTCAGGAACGCGCCCTTATGGTGTATGCTGTCCTCTATGCATAGCGTTCGAGAGAAAGGCACGGTCCTTCCATGAAGAAGCTGTTCATCATCGGCGGTATGGGCGCGGGAAAATCCACGGCGCGCAAGGCGCTCACTGATGAGGGCCTGCCCTACATCGACCTGGACAAGGTGGGCCACGACATCCATTCGTGGGACACGGTGAAGGAGGAGCTGCGCGAGACCTTCGGCGACGACGTGTTCGATGCCCAGGGCTGCGTCGACCGTGCCGCGCTGGCCGCCAAGGCTTTCGTGTCGCCAGCAGAGACGCGCAAGCTCAACCGCATCACCATGCCGCGCATCGAGGAAGCCTACCTCGACCGCGTGGCCGAGCTCGAGGCCGAGGGCCACGATGCGGTGGTGGTGGAGTATTCCGTGTTCAAGAACCGCCTGACCTCGCTGGCCTATTCGGCTGATGTGGTGATAGCCATCGTGGCCCCGCTGGACTTGCGCATCGAACGCGCCATGAAGTCGGGCTTCGACGAGGCCGACGTGCGTCGCCGCATCGCCCAGCAGATAACTGACGCCGAGCGCATCGAGGCAGCCGACGTGGTGTTCAACAACGACTCCACGCCCGAGGAGCTGCGCAACGAGGTCATAACCTGGTGGAGGGACTGCGACCTGTCCTAGCTCAGGCGCCTGTCGCACCTGCGCGCCATGGAGCACGTTTCGGCAACGATACGCGTGCCCTACCGGGGGCGCGGCGCTTCCACGTCTACATTGAGCTATGCTGATGCCTTTGCGGTCTTGAAAGGAGAGGCCATGGCCCACCTGTCCAACATCGACGGCGCCCCGATGGAGGGCAAGCTGCCCGCGGGCCGCCTGGCCGACACCCCCTTCAAGGTGGTGGCCCCCTACGAGATGGCCGGCGATCAGCCCGCTGCGGTGGACGCCCTGGCGCGTGGCGTCGACGACGGCCTGCGCTACCAGACGCTGCTGGGCGTGACCGGCTCGGGCAAGACGTTCACCATGGCCAACACCATCGAGCGCGTGCAGAAGCCCACGCTGGTGCTGGCACCCAACAAGACCCTGGCCGCCCAGCTGGCTGCCGAGCTCAAGGAGTTCTTCCCCGACAACGCGGTGGTGTACTTCGTGAGCTACTACGACTACTACCAGCCCGAAGCTTACGTGCCCACCACCGACACCTTCATAGAGAAGGACGCCTCCATAAACGAGGAGGTGGAGAAGCTGCGCCACGCTGCCACGAGCGCGCTGCTGAGCCGCCGCGACGTCATCGTGGTGGCATCGGTGAGCTGCATCTACGGCATCGGCAGCCCCATGGACTACGCTGGCATGGCGGTGTTCGTGGACAAGGAGAAGCCCCTCGACCGCGACGACGTCATCCATGACCTCATCGACATCCAGTACGACCGCAACGACTACGAGCTGGCCCGCGGCACCTTCCGCGTGCGCGGCGACGCGCTGGACGTGTTCCCGCCCTACGCCGACAACCCGGTGCGCATCGAGTTCTGGGGCGACGAGGTGGAGTCCATCGCCGAGATCGACCACGTGACCGGCGAGGTTGTGGCCGAGTTCGAGGCGCTGCCCATCTGGCCGGCCAGCCATTACGTGACCGCGCGCCCGAAGATGGACCGCGCCATCCAGACCATCCAAGACGAGCTGCGCGAGCGCTTGGCCCAGTTCAACGAGGAGGGCAAGCTGCTGGAGGCCCAGCGCCTCGAGATGCGCGTGAACTACGACCTGGAGATGCTGGAGACCATGGGCTTCTGCTCGGGCATCGAGAACTACTCGCGGCACCTGGATGGCCGCGAGCCCGGCGAGCCGCCCTACACGCTCATCGACTACTTCCCGGACGACTTCCTGTGCATCGTGGACGAGAGCCATGTGACCATCCCCCAGGTGCGCGGCATGCACGAGGGTGACCGCTCGCGCAAGATAACCCTGGCCGAGCACGGCTTCCGCCTGCCCAGCTGCCTGGACAACCGCCCGCTGCGCTTCGACGAGTTCGAGGCGCGGGTGCCGCAGTTCGTGTACGTGTCGGCCACGCCGGGCGACTACGAGGAGAAGGTGAGCCAGGCCCAGGTGGAGCAGATAATCCGCCCGACGGGCCTGCTGGACCCCGAGATAATCGTGCGCTCGTCGGCCAGCCAGATAGACGACATCATCGACGAGGCGAAGGAGCGCGCCGCTCGCGACGAGCGCGTGCTCATAACCACGCTGACGAAGAAGATGGCCGAGGATTTGACCGAGCATCTGCTGGATTCCGGCGTGCGCGCCCGCTACATGCATTCCGACATAGCCACGCTCGAGCGCGTGGAGATACTGCGCGACCTGCGCCGCGGCGAGTTCGACGTGCTGGTGGGCATCAACCTGCTGCGCGAGGGCCTCGACCTGCCCGAGGTGAGCCTGGTGGCCATCCTCGACGCCGACAAGGAAGGCTTCCTGCGCAACCACCGCTCGCTCATCCAGACAATCGGCCGCGCCGCGCGCAACGTGTCGGGCCAGGTCATCATGTACGCCGACAAGGTGACCGACTCCATGCGCCGCGCCATCGACGAGACGAGCCGCCGCCGTGCCATCCAGATTGCCTACAACGAGGAGCATGGCATCGAGCCGCAGACCATCCGCAAGGCCATCAACGACATCATGGGCTACATCACCGAGGACGTGGAGGGCATGACGGCCGAGTCGGTGAACATGGAGCTGGCGGAGCTTTCGCGCGACGAGGTGTTGCGCATCATCGCATCCATGGAGGACGAGATGGCCGCCGCGTCGATGAACATGGACTTCGAGGAGGCGGCGCACTTGCGCGACCAGGTGGTGAAGCTGCGCGCGAGCGTCGAGGGCGAGAGCGAGGAAGACGTGCTCAAGAGCCTGAAGAAGAGCGCGCGGAAGGGAAGCGCGTACGGGAACCGCAAGCATGCGGCCTATGGGGGAAGCAGGAGGGCCTAGAAGATGATCGACGAGATACACGTCCGCAACGTCGCGCTCATCGAGGACGCCTCGCTCGTGCCCGCGGCGGGCATGACGGTGCTCACCGGCGAGACGGGCGCGGGCAAGACCGCGCTGCTGTCGGCTTGCAAGCTGCTGGTAGGCGAGCGAGCCGACAAGACCATGGTGCGCGAGGGCACCGAGCTCGCCCAGATAGAGGGCCGCTTCTACGGCATCGAAGGCGAAGGGGCCGAAGGCGGCGACGAGCCGGGCGAAGTGGTGGTGGCCCGCAGCCTGACCGCCGACGGCCGCAGCCGCGTGTCCATCAACGGCGCCATGAGCACCGTAGGCCAGCTGGCCGGCGTCGTGGGCCCCACGGTGGACCTGTGCGGCCAGCACGAGCACCAGACCCTCATGCGCCCGGTGATGCACGGCGCGCTGCTTGACAGCTGGGCCGACGACGCGGTGGCAGGGCCGCTGGCTGCCTACGAGCGCGCCTACGAGGCGGCGGAGGCGGCGCGGGCGGAATGCGAGCGCGTGCAGGAGCTGGGCCGCTCGAGCGCCGCGGCCCTGGACGAGGCGCGCTTCGTGCTGCGCACCATCGACGCGGTGGGCGTGGAGCCGGGGGAATACGACGAGCTGGTGGCGTTCCTGGCCAAGACCGAGAACGCCGAGGCCCTGGCCCGGGCCGCCCATAGCGCCTACGAGGGCCTGGCAGGCGAAGGTGGCGCGCTGGACGGGCTCAACGCCGCGTCATCGGCGCTGGCCGATGGCAGCCGGTTCGACGAGGCCCTGGCGCCGTACTGCGAGTCGCTGCAGGAGGCGGTCATCGTGGCCGAGGACGTGGCCCGTTCAATGGCGGCCTATCGCGAGGACGTGGACTTCGACGCGGGCGAGCTGGCCCAGGCCCAGGAGAAGGTGGCGGCTCTGCAGGGGCTCATGCGCTCCTATGGCCCCACCATCGAGGCGGTGATGAAGCGGCGCGCCCAGGCAGCCGAGCTGGTGGAATCCATCGACTTCGCCGAGGAGCGCGAGCGCCAGGCCAAGCGTGCTTGGGACGAGGCCGAGGAGGCGCTGGCCACGGCTGCCGAGGCGCTGCATGGCGCCCGCGCCCAGGCAGCCCCTGAGTTCGCCGCCCTCGTGAGCGCCAATATGGGGCGGCTCGAGATGGGCACCGCCTCGCTGGAATGCGCCTGCGAGCTGCTGCCCCGCAGCGAATGGGTGCTGCGCGGGCCCTCGCGGGTGGAGTTCCTGTTCCGCCCCGGCGCGGGCATGCAGGCCCGGCCGCTGGCGCGCATCGCCTCGGGCGGCGAGATGAGCCGCGTCATGCTGGCCATCCATGTGGTGCTGGGCGAGCACGACAACGTGCAGACCCTCGTGTTCGACGAGGTGGATGCCGGGGTGGGCGGCGCCACCGCCCATGCGCTGGCCTGCGTGCTAGCCGACCTGGCCCGCAGCCACCAGGTGCTGGTGGTCACCCACTTGGCGCAGGTGGCGGTGTTCGCGAGCGCCCATTACATCGTGAAGAAGGAAGAAGGCCCCATGCCCCAGACGCACCTTGCCGCCGTGGAAGGCGAGGCCCGCGTCGACGAGGTGGCGCGCATGCTGTCCGGCACCACGACCGATGCCTCGCGAGCGCATGCCCGCGAGCTGCTGTCCGAGGCGGCGGCCCAGGCCTAGCGGCGCCCCCGAACCCAATATGCTGTGGTCGCGGCAGGGCGATATATGCACAAATTGTGGTGAAAGGGCAACGTTTGACCTTAATTTTCGGGCCTTCTGCTTGATTGTGCAGCCGCATTCAGGGAAGATATAAGGAACTTTGCACTTGGGTGATTTGCGCGCAGTCGCAACGCGCCCGCAAAGGCAGCTTCAAGTACGTAGCACGTGCTCATATGCAGCTCGAACGGACTACAGAGGAAAGGTCGCACGTGGCAGCTCTCGCGCGGTTATACCCCAAGGCCATCGCGGCCTTGATGGCGTTGCTGCTCGCAGCGTCCTCGTGCCTCGTCTTCGCCGATCCCGCGCATCCCGCCTACGCCGATGACGTGGACGACGCGCGTACCGTGCTCGCCCAGGCGCAGGCCAAGCTCGAAGAGATCCAGAAGGAATGCGACGAGCTCAACGCCACGGTGGAGCGCCTTCAGGGCCAGATAGACGAGACGGCCCAGAACGCCTTTTCCATGCAAGAGGTGCTGGCTGAAGGGCGCGAGTCGCTCGGCCAGATAGCCAGCTACGAGTACCGCAACAATACCTTCGGCACCATGTTGGGCGTGTTCCTGGGTTCCACGAGCCTGCAGGAGTTCACCCGCAACATGGACTACCTCAACTTGATGGCCCGAAACCAGACCGCCGAGCTCGAAGAGCAGGCGGCACGCAAGGCCCAGTACGATTCGTCCATGGCGCTCCTGAGCGCCCAGAAGGACGCCCAGGAGGAGGCATCGAGCGACCTTGAGGCCAAGCGCGCCGAGGCCGAGAAGGTGGTCGAGGAGGCCACCGCGAAGCTCCAGGACGCCGAGGCGGCCGAGATGCTGCGCCAGCAGGCTGCGGCCTTCGTGCCTGCGCCGGGCAACGGCTCGGGGGGCAACAGTGGCAGCAGCGGGGGCGGCAACGGCGACTCCCAAGGCGGCGGCACCGGTGGCGGTTCCGGCGGTGGCGAAGCGACCCCGCCCCCGTCTTCGGGCGGGTGGGTGTCTGGCGGCGCCACGGCCTACAACCCCACGGGCAACAACACGGCCACCGGCGCCCCTTGCACGTGGAACTCCATGGGCGTGGCGGTGTGCATGTCCATGCCCAACTACCGCTCCTACTACGGCCGCAAGGTCGAGATATCCTACGGCGGCCGCACGGTGCTGGCCGTGGTGAACGACTGCGGCGGCTTCGGCGCCAAGCCGTGGCCGACCACCATGTTCGACCTTCAGCCAGGCGTCTGGAAAGGGCTCGGCTTCTCTTCGGCGATAGCATGGGGGAGGCGCACGGTCCAGTACCGGTTCGTCTGATCCATGGCCGACTTCCGTAGACAGAGCCCTCGTCGCGGCACCCATGCGTCACCCAGCCAGGCCCCCCAGCGGCCGGTGAGGGCCACGCCCGAATCGGTGCACGCCCGCTTGCAGGAGACGGCGCCCTACCAGACCGGGCCCATCCTGGGCGGCGGCTCGCCGCGGCTCTCGGCCCCGAAGCCGCCTCATCGCCAGAACGTCATCGCGCGCATAGCCAATCGCTGGTTCGACCGCGTCATGGGTGCGGTGAAGGAAGGCGACTTCGCCGGCCAGGAGGCGCAGTACGCCTCGCACAAGACCTCGCGCGACTTCGTGTGGAACTCCGTGGGCGCTGGCAGCTGGGGCATGGTGTTCCCGCTGCTCACCATGGTGGCCACGCAGCTGGTGGGGGTCGAGCAGGCTGGCATGTTCTCCATGGCGTTCGTCGTGGGCACGCTGCTCATGTTCATAGCCAACTTCGGCGTGCGCACCTACCAGGTGTCCGACGTGGAGGAGGTGCATTCCTTCGCCGACTACCAGATAAACCGCGTGATCACCTGCGTGCTCATGGTGGTCATCGGCATAGGGTACTGCGCGCTGCGCGGCTACGAGTCGGAGATGTACCTCATATCCATCGGCGTGTTCCTGTACAAGATGGTCGACGGCCTGGCCGACGTGTACGAAGGGCGCCTGCAGCAGGTGGACAAGCTGTACCTGGCGGGCATATCGCAGACCATCCGCTCGGTGGGGGCGCTGCTGGGCTTCTCCATCGCGCTGCTGGCGACCCATAGCGTGGTGGTGGCCAGCTTCGCCATGTTCGTGGTGGCTGCGGTGACGTTCGTGGTGGTCACGTACCCCTTGGCGCTGTTCGAGACGCCCAAGTCGCGCGGAGCCAGCTTCGCCAGCATCAAGGACCTGTTCAAGTACACGGCCCCGCTGTTCTTGGCCATCTTCCTGTTCAACCTCATCGACACCATGCCCAAGTTCGCCATGGAGGGCATGCTGTCCTACGACAACCAGCTGTACTTCAACGCGCTGTACTTTCCCGCGCAGGCCATCCTCATAGCGGCGCAGCTGGTGTACCGCCCGCTGCTCGTGCGCATGGCCGAGGTGTGGCAGGACGACTCGCGGCGGCGGCAGTTCGACCTCATCCTGGTGGGCATCCTGGCGGTCATCGTGGTGCTGACCGTGGTGGTGTTCGGGTTCATGATGTGGGTGGGCGTGCCCATCATGAGCTTCCTGTATGGTGTCGACTTCGAGCCGATGCGCGGGCTCATGTACGTCATGCTGGTGGCGGGCGGCGTGACCGCGGCCATCGACTTCCTGTACCAGGTGATCACCGTCATGCGGCGCCAGAAGGACGTCACCACGCTGTACTTCGTCACGTTCGCGTTCTCGCTGTTCGTGCCCATCCTGTTGGTGATGTTCACGGGGCTGCCCGGCGCGGTGCTGAGCTACCTCATCATCATGGTGCTGCTGTTCGTGCTGCTGGTGTGGGAGTACCTGCGCATCCGGCGCGACCTTGCCGAGGCGGCCAAGATCGCCCGGCGCGAGGCGGCGTTGAGCCACGTGCCGGGCCACTAGCGGCGCGCACCTGGTTGCCGGTCGGGAAATAATCTGCCGTCTACCAGGTACTTCTTGGGCATCTGCCTAGTCTTCCAAAATCAGGGGTTTGCAAACGGCGGCGAAGCCGTGCTATAGTTCGCGCTGTTGAATCGGCTCGGGCGGCGCTTGGCGAGAAGGCGTTGGCCGCGAGCTGTCGAAAAGAATACGTTATGCATCCAACCGGGAAGGGAAGCATACATGACAACCGGGAACGGGTTCGCAGCGCTTGCGAGAGGCGCAGCGGCCGCAGCAATTGCATTCGCGTTGGCATCTACGATGGTGCCCGCATCCAGCTTTGCCGACCAAGTTGACCCTGCGCATGAGAATTCGCGGGGGGGGGCGACGATTCTAAGCTGACCTCGGAACCGCTTTCGGGCGACGAGGCATCCGCAACCCAAGAAGAGGCTCAGCAGGACACGGAAGGCGCCGGTTCTGGCACGCTTGCGGGCGCGCTCATCGGCGCGGCGCAGAACCGCGTGTCGGCCGATGTGCTGCTGGCTGAGGCGGCGGAGGCGCCGGTGGTGGGGTCGTTCGTCGTCGATGGGCTGACCTTCGCTGTGGCGGGCGAGGGCAGCGTCGAGCTGGTGGGCGTTGCGCCTGCGACGACGGGTGAGGGCAGCGAGAATGGCTCTCCTTCCGTCATCCTGAGCGAAGGCAGCGAAGCTGCCGAAGTCGAAGGATCCAATGAAAGCCACGCCAGCGAAGCTGGTGCCACCAACGCCACCCTTCCGGGAACTGTCCTTTACGAGGGTGCCGAGTATGTCCTTTCCTCCATCGGCGCCTATGCGTTCTACCTTTCCGGCATGACCGATGTCACGTTGCCTGCGAGCGTGAGCAACGTGGACGATCGCGCGTTTCGCTCGTCGGATGTCGCACGCGTCGCGGTCGATGCCGACAATCCTGTTTACTCTTCGTACGATGGCGCCCTGTACAGCGCCGACATGACCAGCCTCCTGCTCATTCCCGAGGGCAGGACGGGAGCGGTCCGCGTCCCTTCGCACGCGGCTTCTGTGGCGCCTTCCGTGTTTTCGCATTGCGCGGGGGTCGACGCTATAGCCGTGGACGCGGGCTGCTCGCATCTTTCCTCGGAGAATGGTCTGCTCTACGATGCCGAGGGCGCCACGCTGCTGCGCGTGCCCGCTGGTGCGACCGAGGTCACCATCCGCGAGGGCTGCACGGCTATCGCCGCTGGCGCCCTTGAGGGCTGCGCGAAGCTCACGACCATCAACGCGCCTGCGACCGTGGCCGCCATCAGCCCTGACGTGTTCCACGCGATACCGACCGTGAGCTTGCCAGTGGCTTCGGCCCAACATGATGAAGCAGCAGACGCTGTAGCGTCGGGCTTGCCCGACCAGTCGAATGCTACCGCTGGTTCCGTCGCCCTGAGTGAAAGCGGCGACACTGCCGCTCCTTCCGTCATTCTGGGCGGAGGCAGCGAAGCTGCCGAAGTCGAAGAATCCAATGAAGGCCAAACTAGTGAAGTTGGCAGCCAGCTTACTGCCATGGTGGCTTTATCTTCGACTGATAGCGACCTGCCCGTAGTTACTCCTTCGAGCATCACGGTGCTTCTTCCAGAAGAATCAGCAGCACAGATTTGGCATGCAATGGGCTTCGCGACGATTGGTGGCCGCTCGGAACATGAGGCAGCAACGGAGCATGCCATGTCGGGCAAGGCAGGAGAGGTTATAGGCAGTGTGACATTCTATGTCCCTGAAGGCTATTACATGTCGGGCAATGCTGTTGCCTCAAACAATGGACAGAAGCTGCCCGTAACCTCCGCTGATGGCGGCTCGATAAGAGCGTTCTGGGGCGTCCCTACCTACCCTGAAACTGCTCGCGTGATTGCCGTGGGGGATGGCTCTGAGCATGGGAGAAGCGCCGGCGAGTTTCGAACCTATTTTGCAATCGTCGGAGCCAATACGGGATGGGTCGGCGGATACGTGTTCTCATCGTCCTCAAAAGAGAAGATCGAGGATGGCGCTTGGTTCCTTGACGGAGAGTATTCGACGAGAGCGCGAAGCGAATACCAGGTTCTCCATGGCGATGAGATACCATCGCAGCTTTATTGGCATCCAATGGTGAGCACCGTCTCGTTCGATGCGCAGGGCGGAACGGTCACGCCGGATTCGATGGTGATGAGGGTCGATGCCGATATGCCCTCTTTGGCAGTCTGGCCGAAGAAGGCAGGCCATATGCTCGTTGGCTGGTTCGATGATGAGGGAAACCAGTACTACAACGCTGATGGCTCTGGTGTGTGCAGGTGGGACAAGATGTTCGACACGACACTCTATGCCCAATGGAAACGCGTTGACTATGACCTCGGCTTCGATGTCGATTCCGAACCTGGCGATGCCGACTGCAAGGGCGAGCCCAAAGACGACCAGACGGTGAATGTCGAAGACGGTCCTACTGCAATCGAAGACCCCAAGCGCCCAGGCTACGTGTTCCAGGGGTGGGCCATTCCGAGCGAGGACGGCACCGAAGCCATCGACCAGGACCTCGTCTACCAAGACGAGACGGACGGCAAGTGGTACGTGGACGCTTCCAAGCTGCCTGACTACGCAGGGGATGACGGACGAGTAGAGCTCACGGCCCGCTGGAGCGCGGCGGTCAAGGTGGACGCGCCATTGTCTGCCACCTTCTACTACGACCTCACGCTGCCTGACGGGGAAGGATACTGGGACGAGGCGAGGGACGCTGCGGTGGAAGGGGCCGCAGGAGCCGCCGGCACCGCTGCCATCCGCAACCATTCCGCGGTGCCCCTGCGCGTCGCTGGCATGGAGAGCGCCACAGGCAAGGACAGCGCGCGCCTTCTCAAGAAGGGAGACGAGTGGGTGAACGACCTCCCCAAAGGAGAGGCGAGCGTCCTTTCGGTGTTCCCGACGAAGAGCGCCTCCACGGGAACCGAGGATGCGGCCCTTGGCCCCTCGTCGGCGAGCCAGGACAAAGGTGACGACCTGGCCCATGCGGTCACGCTGGCGTTGGACGAGGTCAAGCTGGAGGCGGCCTTCGATGCGGATGCCTGGGCCATAGGGGCCGCCACGGTCGGCGACAACGGCGTCGTCGCGAAGACCGGCGACCTGCGCCTGGGCTACAGGCTCGACCTCGGAGGGGAGGGCGGCGTCACGCTCGACTACGACGCGCTTCTGGACGCGACCGAGGGAGACGAGGGCAAGGCGGCATCGCTCACCTCCATCGCCTACTGCTTCGCGCTGCAGGCCCCGCGCCCCACAGGCACCAGGTCCGACCCGCTCTATGTCGAGGTGACGGACCCTGAGGTGGGAGGCGTGGGCGTCTATGGGCTTGCCGACATCAAGGCGGCGGCAGACGACTTCTCATCGCGCGTGGACCCTGCCACCGACCCGAACGACTGGGCCTCCATCTCGTCCCAGATAGCAGGCTCTCCCTACGCCAAGCTCTACACCGAGCTCCTGGAGGGAGGCGCCTGCTTCAAGCTCAAGGTCGATGGCGCCTACCTCGACGCGCAGCTCATAGGTATCTGCCAGGATGCGCGCAGCGACAACGGCCGCCGCGCTGGCCTGACGTTCCAGACCAAGGACGTATACGCCTACAACAACAAGAAGAGCAACGCAGCAGGTGGCGGAACATTTAACACTCAGATGAACCCTCTCGATAAGAACGATGGGGGCTGGCAGGCCATGCCATTGCGCGAGCGGTTGCGCACGACATTCATGAATAGCCTAGATGGGCAGCTCAGAACAGCTATTGCTCCTTTGAGGAAAAGCCAGCAGATCTTCGGCGACATCGGAGCAGCGAGCCTCCAGAATACAACTGGTAAAGAGGGCGAGACGATCTGGTTGCCTAGCAGATACGAGTTGTCGGGCATGATCTTCGATAGGTACAACGAGTCTGAGGCAATCGGAAACAGCAGCTACAAGCCGTTCCAGTACCATGCTTTTGCGGGGAGCAACGGTTCGAGGCTGTACAACAAGTACTTCAACGACTCCATTCCGGGCTGGTGGACACGTTCTGCGTATCGGAGCAATCGCAGCATCTTTTGCCAGGTTAATGGTGTAGATGGGCGCTTTAGCCAGAATGCTGCGTACGCTGGTGGCGTTGCGCCTTGCTTTGCGCTGTAGCGGGGGTGCGGAAGGGCTTTGCCCACGGTAGGCGGCACCAGCCGTGGGCGCGAGGGTGACTCGCGCAGTTTGAACGACGACCATCGTCCAAACGGCGGGGAAGGCAAGGGTCGAGGACGACTCGTGCAGCAAAACGGAAGAAGGCCCTGCTTGCGGCAGGGCCTTCCGCATATGAAAGCCTAAGCGAGCGCCCCTTCGAAGGGAGCAAGCCCTGAGAAGGGTCCAAGCGTGGAGGCCGAGCCCTTGCCTGACCCGTCGCGCCTGCGAGAGCCCGAGCATCCATGGCTGGTGGCGCGCCCGATAGAAGGGGTCGCGGAAGCTGGGTGCTTCCGCTTCATTTATTGGATTCTTCGACTCCGGCAGCTTCGCTGCCTTCGCCCAGAATGGCGGCGCAAGCGGACTCCGTCGCTCTCACTTGATTCCGCAGGTAGTCGCTCGGTTCCAGCGTGGCGGGCATTCAGAACCGCTGCTGAGCCGTTATAATGAGGGGCGCAAAAGACCTATGCCGCATCGACGCGTTCAGGGAGCGCCCTATGTACCAGAGCTCGATTCACATATGCATCGCCGGCCTTGATGACAGCGTAGCGCAGCAGATACAGGATGCCGTCCCGTTCGGGCCGTTCACTCACAACGTGGAGCGGGTTGATGCCCTGGGTGACGCCGAGGTGCAGCGGGCCGACCTCATAGTGATGGCCGTGCCAGACGAGGTCGCCGCCGCGCGGCTCGAAGCCGTGCTCGACGAGAAGCGCCGCTCCACCCATGTGATAGCCGTCTGCGAGCCGTCGATGGCGGCTGCGCTCGAGCCGGCCTACGAGCGCCTGGCCGACCTGTGGCGCCTTCCGCTGGAGCCGGCCGAGGCGGCATGGCGGTTCGGGCAGTGGCAGCGCCGCGTCAAGACCGCAGCCGACGCCTGGCAGAACAACCAGTTCCTCGAGGCCACCATCAACTCCATCCCGTGCCTGGTGTGGTACAAGACCAAGGACGGCGTGCATGAGAAGGTCAACGACAGCTTCTGCGCCACGGTCAACAAGGCCAAGGACGACGTGCAGGGCCGCCGCCACGCTTACATATGGGACGTCGAGCAGGACGACCCGGCGTGCATCGAGTCGGAAGAGAAGGTCATGGCCACCGGTACCACCTGCGTGGCCGAGGAAACGGTGCAGACCGGCGACGGCACGCGCCTGCTGACCACGTACAAGTCGCCGTTGTACAACATCGACGGCAACGTGATGGGCACCGTGGGCGTGGCCATCGACATAACCCAGGAACGCGCCTACGAGCAGGACCTCATCGAGAAGAACCAGACCCTCGAGACCATCTTCACCGCCATGGACTGCGGCGTGCTGACCCATTCCATCGACGGCTCGCGCGTGGTGGGCGTCAACCAGGCGGCCTTGAACATACTGGGCTACAGCTCGGTCGACGACATGATGGGCCACGGGTTCGACATGATAGCCTCATCGGTGCTCGACGAGGACAAGGAGATGCTGCGCCAGAAGTTCGCCACGCTCACGCATGTGGGCGACAGCGTGAGCATCGAGTATCGCGTGCGCCACGACGACGGCACGCTGGTGCACATCATGGGCAACGTGAAGCTCATCGAGAAGGATGGCGAGCTGCTGTACCAGCGCTTCCTGCTCGACTACTCCGACCAGAAGCGCGAGGAGGAGCGCCGCCAGCGCCGCCAGCAGGACCTGGTGCGCGCCTTGAGCGAGAACTACCTGGTGGTATGCGCCTTCAACCTGGATACCGGCCAGGGCGAGCGCGTGCGGCTGGCCGAGCAGGCGCGCGCCGGGCTCGAGCCCATGTTCGGCGATCGCCCGGCCATGGCCGAGACGCTGGCCTCCTACATCGAGCGCCGCGTGCACGACGATGACCGCGAGGCCCTGGCGGCGGCGCTGGATCGCGACGCCATCTTGGCCGAGCTGGCCGAGCGCAAGCGCTTCAATGCGCTGTATCGCGCCGTCAGGGGCGACGAGGTGGAGTACTGCCAGGCCACCGTGGTGCGCGCCGGCAGCTGGGCGCCGGGCGAAGACCGGTTCATCGTGCTGGGCCTGCGCAACGTCGACCAGGAGACGCGCGAGGAGATGAAGCAGAAGGAGCTGCTGGAGGAAGCGCTCTACCGCGCCAACCGCGCCAGCGAGGCCAAGAGCACGTTCCTGTCCAACATGTCCCACGACATCCGCACGCCCATGAACGCCATCGTGGGCTTCACCGCGCTGGCCAACAACCACATGGACGAGCGCGAGAAGGTGAGCGAGTACCTGGACAAGATCCAGGCATCGAGCACGCATCTGCTGAGCCTCATCAACGACATCCTGGACATGAGCCGCATCGAGTCAGGTAAGGTGTCGCTGGACGAGAAGCCATGCTGCCTGCAAGAGGCGCTGGGCAACCTGGCGGCCATCCTGCAGCCCGAGGCTGACGCGCGCAAGCTCAACCTGCGCGTGGACGTGTCGGCCATGGAGCATTCGGTGGTCATCTGCGACGAGCTGAAGATAAACCAGGTGCTGCTGAACCTGCTGGGCAACGCCATCAAGTTCACCGGCGAAGGCGGCACCGTAAGCCTGACCGTCACCGAGATGCCCTGCCCAGCTCCTGGGAAGGCGGCCTACCGCCTGGCAGTGCGCGACGATGGCATAGGCATGACCCAGGACTTCATCCAGCACATCTTCGACCCGTTCGAGCGCGAGCGCACATCCACCTTGAGCGGCATCCAGGGCACGGGCCTGGGCATGGCCATAACCAAGAGCCTGGTGGACATGATGGGCGGCACCATCGAGGTGCGCAGCGAGAAGGGCGTGGGCAGCGAGTTCACGGTCTCGCTGGCCTTCGATGTGGCCGACGACGCCGTGGTGGAGCGCGTGCGCGCGGCCGAGGGCGCCCCGGCGCCCTCGGAGCGGCTGCGCGGCTGCCGCATCCTGCTGGTGGACGACAACCTGCTCAACCGCGAGATAGCGGTGACGCTGCTCGAGGACGTGGGCTTCAAGGTGGAATGCGCCGTCGACGGCCAGGACGCCATCGACAAGCTCTCTGCCGTCGACCCGTGCTACTTCCAGCTGGTGCTCATGGACATACAGATGCCGGTCATGAACGGCTACGAGACGGCATCGGTCATCCGCGCCATGGACGACCCGGTGGTGTCGAGCATACCCATACTGGCCGTGACGGCCGATGCCTTCGAGGAAGACCGGCGCCGGGCGCTCAGCTGCGGCATGAACGGGCACCTGGCCAAGCCCATCGAGGTGCCGGAGCTGCTGGCCGCTCTCGACGAGATGTTGGCCTAGGCGGTTGACGCGCGGCGCGGGTCTGGTAGAATACCGAGTTGCTGCTTTGCGCACGGCGCAGCGCACCACCGATACGTGGGCGATTAGCTCAGGGGGAGAGCACTACCTTGACACGGTAGGGGTCACAAGTTCAAATCTTGTATCGCCCACCACGTAACGCCAGGCCGGGGCCTCGAAAGGGGTCCCGGCTTTTTCATTCAAAAGCTATCAGCTAAGAAAAAACTAAGAATAATCCTGCGAGCCCCGATCCCGCCACCGCGCCCGTGGCCCCTTCCGCAACGACGGTCGCCGCATCTTCTGCCGAATCCGCCGAAATAGGGGGTTACGCAGAAGCCCGCAGCGGCGTATAGTGTCCCTAGTCCTTTAAATGCGGTACAGAGAGACCGACAAGGCGAACACAGCAGAAGCCGGAACGGCGCGCGGCCCGCAGGGCAGCGGCGCACCGGCTGAAACGGAACCCGAAGCCTTTGTCAGTCGCGCAAAGGCTTTTTTCATGGGCGGCCCCAGGCCAGCCCTCGATGAAGGCCCGCAGCGCGGCGGCTCGTCTGTGCGCACTCGACCCTGGAGAAGGGAGTGTGTATGAGCGGAAGCGTGGCGGATGTGCCCTCCATCGTGATGGACGAGCACGAGATCGAGCGTGCGGTGGCACGCATGGCCCACCAGATACTGGAGGCCAACCACGGGGCGCAGGACATCGCCTTGGTGGGCATCGTCACCCGTGGCGACGCCCTGGCCCACATGCTGGCAGCGAAGATCGACGAGATAGAAGGGGTGAAGGTGCCCCTGGGCAAGCTGGACATCAGCTTCTACCGCGACGACTTCATGACGCACTTCGCGCCCGAGGTGCACTCCACCGACATAGGGTTCGACATCGACGGCAAGGTGATAGTGCTGGTGGACGACGTGCTGTACACCGGCCGCACCATCCGCGCGGCGCTCGACGCCCTGACCGACATCGGCCGCCCGGCGGCGGTGCAGCTGGCGGTGCTGGTGGACCGCGGCCATCGCGAGCTGCCCATCCGCGCCGACTACGTGGGCAAGAACGTGCCCTCGGCCGCCGACGAGCGCGTGCGGCTGTACCTGGCCGACTTCGACGGCACCACCTGCGTCGAGATATCGAAGGTGGCCCCCGGCGAGCGCGTGGGAGCGGCGCCGCTGGGCCAAGCGTCCCGCACTGCGAGCGAGCAAGGAGGCGAATAGCATGGCAGGATTCCCCCACGAGCACCTCATCGACTTCAGCGACTACTCCGCCGACGACATCATGCTGCTGCTCGAGACCGCCTATAAGTTCAAGGAGGTGAACGAGCGCCGCATCAAGAAGGTGCCCACGCTGAAGGGCTTCACCGTGGTCAACATGTTCAACGAGCCTTCGACGCGCACGCGCTCGTCCTTCGAGATAGCCGAGAAGCGCCTTTCTGCCGACAGCCTGAACTTCGGCGGCAGCTCCACCTCCACCGTGAAGGGCGAGAGCCTGGTGGACACCGTGGAGACGCTGTGCGCCTACAAGATCGACCTCATCGTGGTGCGCGACAAGCACGCCGGCGTGCCGCGCAAGATAGCCGACGTCTCGGGCGTGCACGTCATCGACGCCGGCGACGGCAAGCACCAGCACCCCACCCAGGCGCTGCTGGACCTGTACTCCATCTGGCAGGAGAAGGTGGTGGCCGGCGGCATGGCCTTCGACAAGCTGAAGGTGGGCATCGTCGGCGACATCGGGCATTCCCGCGTGTGCGGCAGCCTGATTCCGGCGCTCAAGATAATGGGCTGCGACGTGACGGTCATCGCGCCGCCCACGCTCATGCCCGCGCGCCCTGACGTGCTGGGGGCCGACCGCGCCACGAGCGACCTGGACGCCGCGCTGCCTGAGCTGGACGTGGTGTACATGCTGCGCATCCAGCGCGAGCGCCTGGAGGGCGCGCCCTTCCCGAGCCTGCGCGAGTACAACCAGCTGTTCGGCCTGACCCAGGAGCGCGACGCGCTCATGAGGCCCGACGCCTGCGTGTGCCACCCGGGCCCCATCAACCGCGGCGTGGAGCTGGACAGCTTCATGGCCGACCATCCGAAACGCTCTATCATCCTCGATCAGGTGTACGCTGGCGTGCTCGTGCGCATGGCGGCCCTGTATCTGCTGCTAGGAGGTGCCTCTGATGGCCTTGATGCTTAAGAACGCGCGCCTGGTCGACCCGCAGGTGGGCCTCGACGAGGTGGCTGACATCCTCATCCGCGACGGCCGCATCGTCGAGGTGGGCCACGGCCTTTCCATGGAGAAGGGCATCGAGCGCGACCTTTCCGGCAAGGTGGTCGTGCCCGGCCTGGTGGACATGCACGTGCACCTGCGCGAGCCCGGACAGGAGCAGAAGGAGGACATCGCCAGCGGCACCCGCGCAGCGGCCCACGGCGGCTTCACCGCGGTGTGCGCGATGCCCAACACCTCGCCGGTCATCGACAACGCGCTGGGCGTGGAGTACGTGAAGGCCCGCGCCGAGCAGGTGGGGAAGTGCCGCGTGCTGGTGGCTGGCGCGTGCTCGCAGGGGCTCAAGGGCGAGGTGCTGGCCGAGATGGGCGACATGGCCGCCCATGGGGCAGTGGCCTTCACCGATGACGGCCATGGCATCCAGGACGCCGGCATGATGCGCCGCGTGATGGACTACGCGGTGCAGTTCGGCCGCACGGTGATGGTCCACTGCCAGGACGACAGCCTGGTGGGCGAGGGTCAGGTGAACGAGGGCGTGGTGTCCACGCGCCTGGGCATGCTGGGCTGGCCGGCCGAGGGCGAGGAGCTCGAGATAGCCCGCGACATAGCGCTGTGCCGCCTGACCGGCTGCCCGCTGCACATCCAGCACGTGACCACGGCCCGCGGGCTCGACCTGGTGCGCGCCGCGAAGGCCGAGGGGCTGCCCGTCACCTGCGAGGTGACGCCGCACCACCTGTTCCTGACCGAGGACGACATCGACGAGGCCTACGACACCGCGCTGAAGGTGAACCCGCCGCTGCGCACGGCTGCCGATGCCGCCGCCTTGGCAGCCGGCGTGGCCGACGGCACGGTGGACGCCCTGGCCACCGACCATGCGCCCCACACCGACTGGGAGAAGGACCGCGAGTTCGAGCTGGCGCCCTTCGGCATGACAGGGCTCGAGACGGCGCTCTCGCTGGTGCTGACGCACCTGGTGGGGCCGGGCACCATCGGCTACGACCGCCTGGTGGAGCTCATGGCCGTGGCGCCACGCGCCATCCTGGGCGCCGAGCCGGTGAAGCTGGAGGCCGGCAGCGTGGCCGACCTGACGGTCATCGACCCGGCCGAGCGCTGGACGGTGAGCCGCGAGGGCTTCTGCTCGAAGGCGGGCAACTCCGGCTTCATGGGCGTGGAGCTGACCGGCCGCGCCACCGACGTGTACGTGGGCGGTTACGCCACTATGGAAGAGGGAAGCATCGTTGAGTAAGCTAAGCGATTCGTTACTGGAACGTACCTCGAAGGCCCTGGGCGCGCCTGCGCTGCTGGTGCTCGAGGACGGCACGGCCTTCGAGGGCCGCTCGTGCGGGGCCCAGGGCGAGGTGTTCGGCGAGATATGCTTCAACACCTCGCTCGTGGGCTACCTGGAGGTCATAACCGACCCCTCCTATGCGGGGCAGATCGTGACCATGACCTACCCGCAGATTGGCAACTACGGCGTGCATGGCGACGACCGCCAAGCCGCCACGCCGGCCCTGCGCGGGCTGGTGGTGCGCGACATGTGCACCACGCCCTCGAGCTGGCGCAGCGCCATGAGCCTGCCTGATTACCTGCGCGAGCAGGGGGTCGTCGCCATCGAGGGCATCGACACCCGCGCCCTCGTGCGGCACATACGCGACCACGGCGCCCAGCGGGCGGGGCTGTCCGCCATGGGCGGCACGGCTGAGGAGCTGCTGGCCAAGGTGCGCCAGAGCGAGCCCATCGTGGGCGTGAACCTGGCGGCCACCGTGTCGCGCGACGCGGCCGCGCCGGCCGGGCCCCTGCCCGAGAGCCACGGGTTCGCCGTGGCCGAGCCGGCCGAGGCCCGCTACAAGGTGGTGGCCTACGACTGCGGCGCCAAGGACGCCATCCTGCACAACCTGGTGCGGGCCGGCTGCGACGTGACCGCCGTGCCCTGGGACACCCCCGCTGCCGAGGTGCTGGCCATGGACCCCGACGGCGTGTTCCTGTCCAACGGCCCGGGCGACCCCGAGGCCGTGGCGGGCACCTACGAGCAGGTGGCCGAGCTGCTGGGCAAGGTGCCGCTGTTCGGCATATGCCTGGGGCATCAGATGATGTCGAAGGCGGCGGGCGCTGCCATCGAGAAGCTGAAGTTCGGGCACCGCGGCGGCAACCAGCCGGTCATGAACCTGCGCACCCGCCGCGTGGAGATAACGGCCCAGAACCACGGCTTCGGCCTGGTGTTCGACAGCCTGGGGCCGCTGGTGCCCGAGCTGTCGGGCGGCGCGACGGCCCACGAGCGCGACCTGCGCTGCTGGGTCGAGCGCGGCGTGGCGCCGGTTGTGGCCAACGAGCGCTTCGGGCGCATCCAGCTCACCCACGTGAACCTCAACGACGGCACGCCAGAGGGCATCGCGTTCTTGGACGTGCCGGCGTTCTGCGTGCAGTACCACCCCGAGGCGGCGCCCGGCCCCACCGATTCGCACTACCTGTTCACGGCGTTCGCGCGCCTGATGGACGGCCGGAGCGACTATCTGGACATCGACATAGCGGCCGACCGCCTGAACGGCTGGAAGTTCGGAAGGGCCCCTCAAGCGGGCACGGAAAGCGAGGCCGCCCATGCCTAAGCGCGACGACATCAAGTCCATCCTCGTCATAGGCTCGGGCCCCATCGTCATCGGCCAGGCCTGCGAGTTCGACTACTCCGGCGCCCAGGCCTGCAAGGTGCTGAAGGAGGAGGGCTACCGGGTCATCCTGGTGAACTCCAACCCCGCCACCATCATGACCGACCCGGGGCTGGTCGACCGCACCTACGTCGAGCCCATCACGCCGGAGTTCGTCGAGAAGGTCATCGAGCGCGAACGGCCCGACGCGCTGCTGGCCACGCTGGGCGGCCAGACCGGCCTGAACACGGCTGTGGACCTGGCGCGTGCCGGCGTGCTGGAGCGCTACGGCGTCGAGATGATAGGCTGCGACCTCGACGCCATCGAGCGCGGCGAGGATCGCAAGCTGTTCAACGAGTGCATGGAGGACCTGGGCATCGAGACGGCACGGGCGGGCTACGCCTATTCCGTGGCCGACGCCGAGGCCATCGCAGCCGATTTGGGCTTCCCCGTGGTGCTGCGCCCGTCGTTCACCTTGGGCGGCGCCGGCGGCGGCATCGCCCACGACGTGGACGAGCTGCGCGCCATCGTGGCCCAGGGCATCGAGCTCTCGCCGGTGGGCGAGGTGCTGGTGGAGGAATCCATCGAGGGCTGGAAGGAATACGAGATGGAGGTGATGCGCGACGCCGCGGGCAACGGCATCATCATCTGCTCCATCGAGAACCTGGACCCCATGGGCATCCACACCGGCGACTCCATCACCGTGGCCCCGGCCCAGACCCTCACCGACGTGGAGTACCAGCGCATGCGCGTGGCATCGCTGGCCGTGCTGGAGAAGATAGGCGTCGAGACCGGCGGCTCCAACGTGCAGTTCGCCGTCGACCCGGCCACGGGGCGCATGGTCATCATCGAGATGAACCCCCGCGTGTCGCGCTCGTCGGCCCTGGCGTCGAAGGCCACGGGCTTCCCCATAGCCAAGGCGGCCGCCAAGCTGGCGGTGGGCTACACCCTCGACGAGATAGCCAACGACATAACCAAGGCCACGCCGGCCTGCTTCGAGCCCTCCATCGACTACTGCGTGGTGAAGGTGCCGCGGTTCGCCTTCGAGAAGTTCCAGGGATCCGACGACACCCTTTCCACCCGCATGAAGGCGGTGGGCGAGGTGATGGCCATCGGGCGCACCTTCGAGGAGGCGCTGGGCAAGGCCATGCGCTCGCTGGAGGACGGCCGGGTGGGCATCGGGCTCGACGGCCGCAACGCGGCGCTCGACGACGTGGAGGGCCTGCTGCGCCGCCCCACGGCCGAGCGCATCTTCTTCGCTGCCGACGCCCTGGCCCAGGGCTGGACGGTGGAGCAGATCGCTGACGCCACCCGCATAGACCCGTGGTTCGTGGCCCGCATGGCCGACATGGTGGCCGTGCAGCAGGGGCTGGCCGAGCTCACGCTGGACGAGCTGGATGCCGACGCCTTGCGCCTGGCCAAGCAGATGGGGCTCTCTGACGCGCAGATAGCGCGCCTGACGGACTCCGAGGAGCTGGCCGTGCGCGCCCGCCGCATCGGCGAGGGCGTGGTGCCCGCGTTCAAGACCGTGGACACCTGCGCCGCCGAGTTCGAGAGCTCCACGGCCTACCACTACAAGACCTACGACGCCGCCGAGACCGAGGTGGCCCCGCACAGCAAGCGCCGCATCATGATATTGGGCGCCGGCCCCAACCGCATCGGCCAGGGCATCGAGTTCGACTACTGCTGCGTCCACGCCAGCTACGCCCTGCAGGCGGCCGGCTACGAGACCATCATGGTCAACTGCAACCCCGAGACGGTGTCGACCGACTACGACACCTCCGACAAGCTGTACTTCGAGCCGCTCACCTTCGAGGACGTGATGGACATCGTCGAGGTGGAGCGCCCCGACGGCGTCATCGTCACCCTGGGCGGCCAGACCCCGCTCAAGCTGGCGCGCCCGCTCGAGGCGGCAGGCGTGCCCATACTGGGCACGAGCCCCGAGGCCATCGACCTGGCCGAGGACCGCGACCGCTTCTCGGCCATCCTCGACGAGCTGGGCATCGCCTACCCGGCAGCGGGCATGGCCTCCACCTTCGAGGAGGCCTGCCAGGTGGCCGACTCCATCGGCTTCCCGCTGCTCGTGCGCCCCAGCTACGTGCTGGGCGGCCGCGGCATGGCCATCGTCTACGACGGCGCCCAGCTCGAGAAGTACATGGGCGAGGCCGCGCGCATATCTCCCGACCACCCCGTCTACCTCGACCGCTTCCTCGAGGGCGCCATCGAGGTGGACCTCGACGCGCTCTGCGACGGCACCGACGTGTACGTGGGCGGCATCTTGGAGCACATCGAGATGGCCGGCATCCACTCCGGCGACTCGGCGTGCTGCACGCCGCCGTTCTCGCTCTCGGAATCGGTGCAGGCGCGCCTGCGCTCCATCGCGAGCCGCCTGGCCCTGCGCCTAGGCGTGGTGGGCCTGCTGAACATCCAGTTCGCCATCAAGGACTCGGTCATCTACGTCATCGAGGCCAACCCCCGCGCCAGCCGTACGGTGCCCTTCGTGTCGAAGGCCCGCGGCGTGCCGCTGGCCAAGCTGGCCGCCCGCATCATGGCCGGCGAGCGCCTGGCCGCGCTCGACCTGCCCGCCGACGACCGGCGCCTCGACTACTACAGCGTCAAGGAGGCCGTGATGCCCTTCGGGCGCTTCCCCGGCGCCGACATCGTGCTGGGGCCCGAGATGAAGTCCACCGGCGAGGTGATGGGCATCGCGCGGAACTTCCCGGCGGCGTACCTGAAGTCGCAGCTGGCCATCAAGTACGAGCTGCCGCGCTCGGGCACGGCCTTCATATCGGTGAACGACCGCGACAAGCGCGAGATGGTGCCCATCGCGCGTGACATCAAGCGGCTCGGCTTCGACATCGTGGCCACCCGCGGCACCGCCCAGGCCCTCGAGGCCGTGGGCATCAGCTGCGAGGTCATCGAGAAGCTGCACGAAGGCTCCGACTCCATCCTGGAGCGCATCGCCGGCGGCCGCATAGCGTTCATGGTGAACACGCCCTTCGGCGGCGCCACCCGCGACGACGGCTACGAGCTGCGCATGGCCGCGGTGCGCCACGGCATAACCTGCATCACCACGGTGGCGGGCGCGCAGGCCATGGTGGCCGGCATGGAGGTGGTGCGCGAGAGCGGCCTGGACGTCATCGCGCTGCAGGACCTGCCGCAGTGGGAGGACCAGTAGGGAAGGGAGGCTCGCCTTGAGCCTTGTGAACGAGAAGGCCCCGGTGCTGTCCAACCGCCAGGTGGGGCCGAACCTGCACCTCATGGAGGTGCGATCGCCCGAGGTGGCGGCCGCGGCGCAGCCGGGCCAGTTCGTGCACGTGCGCGTGCCGGGCATGGAGGCCCACATCCTGCGCCGCCCGCTGGGCATCTACGCCTGCGACGCCGAGGCGGGCACCTTCGACATGCTCTACCAGGTGGTGGGCTTCGGCACCGACCGCATGACGAGCCTGGGGCCGGGGGCCGAGCTCGAGGTCATCGGGCCCATCGGGCGCGGCTGGCACGTGCCCGAGGGCGCGCGCCGGGCGCTCATCGTGGGCGGCGGCGTGGGCGCGGCGCCCCTGTACATGCTGGCTTGCGGCCTGAGCCGCGCCGGGGTGGCCGTCACGGCGGTGCTGGGGTCGCAGACCTCGGCCATGCTCGTGTTCAACGAGCGCTACGAGCAGGCCCTGGGCGCGTCGCCCTTGTGCTCGACCGACGACGGCAGCTTCGGCCACGCGGGCTTCTGCACGCCTTTGGTGGAACAGGCCCTGACCGAGGCGCAGGAGGCCGGCGAGCCCTTCGACTACCTGGCGGTGTGCGGCCCCGAGCCGCTCATGCGCATCGTGGCGTCCATGGCGGCCGAGGCGGGCGTGCCCTGCGAGGTGTCGATGGAGAGGCGCATGGCCTGCGGCGTGGGCGCGTGCCTGTCCTGCGTGGTGGACACCGTGGGCGGCAAGAGGCGCGCCTGCGTGGACGGGCCGGTGTTCCCGGCCGAGGAGGTGGTGTGGCCATGACGGCGAGGAAGCCCCGGCCGACGAAGGTGCGCATGGAGGTGGACCTGGGCGGCCTGGCCATGAAGAACCCGGTGACCACCGCCTCGGGCACGTTCGGCGCCGGCATGGAGTACGCCGATTTCGTGGACGTGGCGTCGCTGGGCGCCGTGACCACGAAGGGCGTTTCGCTGGATGGCTGGGAGGGCAACGCGAGCCCCCGCATTGCCGAGACGCCCTCGGGCATGCTGAACTCCATCGGCCTGCAGAACCCCGGCGTGGCGCACCTGAAGGATGTCGAGCTGCCATGGCTGGCGGCGCAGGGGGCCACGGCCATCGTGAACGTGTCGGGCCACAGCCTGGGCGAGTACGTGGCCGTCATCGAGGCGCTGGAGGAGGCGCCGGTGGCCGCCTACGAGGTGAACGTGTCGTGCCCTAACGTTGACGCGGGCGGCATGACCATGGGCTGCCATGCCCCCACCGTGGAGAAGGTGGTGGGCCTGTGCCGCGCCGCCACGAAGCGGCCGCTCATCGTGAAGCTGACCCCCAACGTCACCGACATAGCCGAGATAGCCAAGGCGGCCGAGGCAGGCGGGGCCGATGCCATATCGCTCATAAACACCCTGCTGGGCATGGCGGTGGACGCCCGCACCCGGCGCCCGCAGCTGGCGCGCGTGGTGGGCGGCTTCTCGGGCCCGGCGGTGAAGCCGGTGGCCCTGCGCTGCGTATGGCAGTGCGCCAACGCCGTGGACGTGCCGCTGCTGGGCATGGGCGGCATAGCCACCGGCACCGACGCCATCGAGTTCATGCTGGCCGGGGCCACCGCCGTGGCCGTGGGCACCGCCAACTTCGCGAACCCCTGCGCCACGGTGGACGTGCTGGACGGCATGGCCGACTACTGCGAGCGCCATGGCGTGGACGACATCAACAGCCTGATAGGAGCCTTGGAATGCTGACCGCTTTCGACAACACCCCTGCCGCCGACCGCATCATAGTGGCCCTGGACACCGGCGCCGCCTGGGAGGCCATCGTCATGGCCGACGCCCTGGCGGGCCATGCGAAATGGGTCAAGGTGGGCATGATGCTCTACTACGCCGAGGGCCCTGCCATCATCAAGATGTTCAAGCGCCGCGGCTTCAACGTGTTCCTCGACCTGAAGTTCTACGACATACCGCACCAGGTGGAAGGCGCTGCCCGCAGCGCAGCCGAGGCCGGCGCCGACATGCTGACCATGCACACCATGGGCGGCCGCCCCATGATGGAGGCGGCCCAGCGCGGCGCCGAGGCCGGTGCGGCCCTCATAGGCGGGCAGACCCCGGCCACGCTGGGCATCACGGTGCTCACCTCGATGGACGGCGGCACCCTGCGCGAGATAGGGGTGGAGCGCCCCATGGAGCAGCAGGTGACCGCCCTGGCCGGGCTGGCCAAGCAGGCGGGCATCGCCGGCGTGGTGGCGTCGCCCCAGGAAGCGGCTGTGCTGCGCCGCGAGCTGGGGCCCGAGGCCTACATCGTCACGCCGGGCGTGCGCCCTGCCGGGGCCGAGCACGGCGACCAGAGCCGCGTGGCCACGCCGGCCGAGGCGTTCGCCAACGGGGCCTCGCACATCGTGGTGGGCCGTCCCATCACCCAGGCCGACGACCCGCTGGCTGCCTTCGAGGCCATAGCCGCCGAGCTCGCCTGAGCGGCTTGGGAAGGGCGAGCGCACGCGCGCGGGGCGAATTAGTAGAGAAATTGTGATGAAATCCGAAAACCCCCGTTTTACGGCGCGTCCTTCACATCTGCCCCGCATAATATGGCTTTCCATCGCAGAATAAACACGGTATTTGCAACCCTGGGAGAGCGAGAAAAAGGAGAGAGTTCTATGGCTATCCCCAAGCTGAGTGCAGACGAGCGCGCCAAGGCGCTTGAGAAGGCCAAGGCTGCCCGTGCGAAGCGTGCGCAGATCCGCGACGACCTCAAGAGCGGCAAGCTGAGCGTCAAGCAGGTGCTCGACATGCGCGGTGACGACGTGGTGGGCCGCATGAAGGTGTCCACGTTCATCGAGACGCTGCCCGGTTACGGCAAGGCCAAGGCCGAGAAGATCATGGGCGAGCTGAAGATCGCCGAGAGCCGCCGCCTGCGCGGCCTGGGCGAGCGCCAGCTGTCGGCCCTGCTGGACCGCCTGAGCTAACCGAGCCATCGGATGCGGAACGGCAACCTCTTCGTCATCTCGGGGCCCTCGGGCGCAGGCAAGGGAACCCTCGTCAGGCATGCTCTTTCCCAGATAGACGACGCGTGGGTGTCCGTCTCGGCGACCACCCGTGAACCCCGGCGCGGCGAACGCGACGGGGTTCACTACTTCTTCATGGACGAGGACGGGTTCTCCGCCATGGCCGAGCGCGACGGCTTCCTGGAATGGGCCCGCTACGCCGGCAACGGCTACGGCACGCCGCGCGCGTCGGTGGAGGAGCACATCGCCCGGGGCGAGCAGGTCATCCTCGAGATAGACATGCAGGGTGCCTTCCAGGTGCGCGAGAAGATGCCCGAGGCCAAGCTCGTGTTCATCGAGCCGCCCTCCATGGCTGAGCTGGAGCGGCGCCTGCGCCAGCGCGGCACCGAGACCGACGAGGCCATCGCCGAGCGCATGGCCACCGCCGAGCTGGAGCTTTCGCGCAAAATGGAGTATGATAAGCAACTTGTGAACGACGACCTGGAATCGGCTGTGGCCGAGCTCGTCGGCTACATCAATGAGCAAGCACAGGAGCAAAGGCAGTAACACTGAAATGAGCATCATCGAGCCCAAGATCAACGTCCTTCTCGACCGCACCGACAACGACCGTTTCCTGCTGTGCGCCATCGCGTCCAAGCGCGCCCATGACATCAACGACATGATGCGCGGCCAGCGCGACCGCGCCATCCAGCTGCAGAGCGCCGTCGAGATCGCCCGCGCTACCGACATGAAGCCGCTCACCCTGGCGTTCAACGAGATAGCCCGCGGCGACGTGTCCTACGACGCCGAGAGCCTGTAGCGCCCACTGCTGGCATCCGCGATGGGTTTCCAGCGGATAATACTCGTCCATTACCATGAGATAGGCCTCAAGGGGCACAACCGCGCCAGCTTCGAGAAGCGGCTGCAGAGGAACCTCGAAGCGCTGCTGGCAGCGCACCCCTTGGTGACTATCCACCGCATCGCCGGGCGCCTGGTGGCGTTCCTGCGCGAGGGCACCTCCTACGAGCAGGCCGTGGCCTGCGCCGACGCCATAACGGGCGTGCCGGGCGTGGCCCGCGTCTCCTGCGGGTTCAAGTGCGAGCGCTCCATGGAGGTCATGGGCGCGGCTGCGGTGGCGGCGCTGCGCGAGGCGGAGCCGTTCGCCAGCTTCAAGGTGGCGGCCCGGCGCAACCACACCGACTTCCCCATAGATTCCATGCAGATGAACCGCGACATCGGGGCCGTGCTGTGCGCCGAGTTCCCCGAGAAGCGCGTGCAGATGAAGGAGCCCGACGTCACAGTGGGCGTCGAGGTGGTGCAGAACGCCGTGTACGTCTACGCGCGCAGCGTGCGGGGCATCGGCGGGTTGCCGGTAGGGTCGTCGGGGAAGGTGATGGCGCTGCTGTCGTCGGGCATCGACTCGCCCGTGGCCCTGTGGCGCATGGCGCGCCGCGGCGCCGTGCCGGTGGGGGTGCACTTCTCGGGGCGGCCGCAGACGAGCGACGCCTCGGAGTACCTGGTGGACGACATCGCGCACGTGCTGGAGCGCACCGGCTGCATCGGGCGCGTGTACGTGGTGCCCATCGGCGATTACCAGCGGGCCATATCGCTGGACGCGCCGCCTTCGCTGCGCATCATCCTATACCGGCGGCTCATGTTCAAAGTGGCGGAGCGCCTGGCCGAGGCCGAGGGCGCGCGCGTGCTGGTGACGGGCGAGAGCCTGGGCCAGGTGGCGTCGCAGACCATCGAGAACCTGTGCGCGACCCAGGCGGCGGTGGCCATGCCGGTGTTCCGGCCGCTCATCGGCACCGACAAGCTGGAGATAATCGAGCAGGCGCAGCGCCTGGGCACGTTCGAGATATCGTCGCAGGACGCTCCGGACTGCTGCACGCTGTTCATGCCGCGCTCGCCGGAGACGCATGCGAAGATAGCCGAGGTCGAGGAGGCCGAGGCGCAGTTCCCCATCGAGCAGTGGGTAGCCGAGCTGTCCGAGGCTGCCGAGGTGCACGACTACGCATGCCCTGGGTACAAGCCGCGGCGTCGGCGCGAGGGCGCGCGAGGCTAGGGGAGCGCGGGTCGGCAGCTTGCCGGCTCCTTGCGGGTAGCTTATCGATTCCCTTCGGACGCTCTTGCCGGTAGATTGCCGGCGATTCTGCGGATTTCTTGCCGGCGAGATGAAAGCGCTCTTGCCGGCTCTTCCCTGATCGATCAGCGGGTTCCTGCGTGGCGAGGGCCCGGCCCTCGTGCGGTCACGGTGCCGCTTGGCGCGGGACGGGAGCCTGGCGGATGCGGTGCCCGCCGCGAGGCGCGGGCCTGGCGGGAATGCCGGCTGCTGCGCGGCGGAGGCCCGGTCGCCATGCCGGTCGTTGCGCGGCGCGGTGCCGGCGGCAGGCCGGCGGATCCAGGGTGCTGCCTGGGATGTTTCTGCTGGATGCGCCCCCTACACTGGGTCGGGAAGGCTCGGTGAAGGAGGCTGCCCATGGATTTCCAACGATATGCCGCATCATTGCGCTCGCGGCTGCATGGGGGAGCGGTGCGCCCTGCGGTGGCCGTGGGCGCGGCCGTGGTGCTGCTGGTGGTGCTGGGCGCGGCGGTCTGGCACCTTACGAATGCGGCTGCGGGGCCCTCGTTCGAGATGGAGCGGGCCGAGGCGATGCAGGAGGAGCAGGCTGAGCCGGCAGCGCAAGTGGCGGTCTACGTGAGCGGCCAGGTGGCGGCGCCGGGGCTCTACTACCTGGACGAGGGCGCGCGGGTGGCCGATGCGGTGGCGAAGGCGGGCGGCTTCGCCGAGGGCGCCGTGCAGGATGCGCTGAACCTGGCGCGGGTGCTCGTGGACGGCGAGCAGGTGGATGTGCCGAGCAAGGCCGAGATGGAGGCAGCGGCAGGCGCCGCAGGCAGCGCAGCGCAGGCGGCGGCCGGTGCTGGCGGCCAGGCCGCGAGCGGGCGCGTGAACATCAACACCGCCGATGCGGCGGCGCTGCAGTCGCTCGATGGCATCGGCGAGGCCACGGC
This sequence comes from uncultured Eggerthellaceae bacterium, assembly GCA_910588095.1. Lineage (GTDB taxonomy): Bacteria > Actinomycetota > Coriobacteriia > Coriobacteriales > Eggerthellaceae > D16-63. The sequence goes on along the minus strand of CAJUQH010000002.1, from coordinate 101,207 downwards.
GGCGAAGATAATAGCCGACAGGCAGGCCAACGGCCCGTTCAAGACCGTGGACGACCTCAAGCGCGTGGCGGGCATAGGCGACAAGAAGCTGGCAGCCCTGCGCGACGCCATCTGCGTCTGAGCGGCCATGGGCAGGTGGGGCGACGAGCCGTGGGCAGTAGGCGCCCCGGCCGCCACCGTGCGCCAGCCGCGTCAGCGCACGCCGGTGAAGCCGGGCATGCCGCTGCTGCTGCCGTGCGCGCTCGCGGCTTGGGCCGCAGCGGCCGCGCTCTACACCGCCGGGCGCACCCTCGACGGGCCGGTGCTGTGCGCCGTGGCTGCCGGGGGCGCTCTGGCGGCGCTCGTGGCGGTGGCGGTGCTGCTGCGCGGCCGCCCGCAGATGGCTGCGGCGGTGGCGGCCGGGTGCGCCGTGGGGCTGGCCGTGGGCGCGGTGGGCGCGCTGGCCTTGCAGGCCGATGCCCGCTGGGCGGCAGCCGAGCCGCGCGACTACGACTTCGAGCTGCTGGAGGACGCCTCGTCGAGCGGCTTCGGATTGAGCGCCAAGGCGCGGGCCGTGGACGGCCAGGGCTGCGCCGTGGTGGTGCGGGCCAGCTTCGAGGGGCCGGGCGCGGCCCTGTGCGGCACGCGCTTCGCGGCGCGCTGCGCCTTGGCGCCGCCCAGCGAGGCGGCCGCCGCCTACTACTGGGCCCAGGGCATGGCGGCATCGGCGGTGCTGGGCGAGGTGGAGCCGGCGCCTGCCCAGGGGCCAGCGGCGGCGGTGCGCGCCCTCCGCGCCCGAGCCGTCGGCTTGCTGGCCGATCACGGCGGCGCCCAGGGCCCGTTGCTGCAAGCGCTCGTGTGCGGCTACCGCCAGCCCTTGCGCGACTCGGGTGCCTACGAGGGCTACAAGGCCGTGGGGCTCGCCCATGTGGTGGCGGTCTCGGGCGCGCATCTGGCCATCGTGGCTATGGTGCTCGGCTGGGCGCTCCGGCGCCTGCGCGTGCCCCACGGCCTGGGGCTGGCGGTGCTCGCCGCCTTCTTGGGCGCCTACCTGGTGTTCGCGGGCGTGCCCCTATCGGCGGTGAGGGCCGCTGCCATGGTGGCGCTCTCGCTGGCGGCCCAGAGCGTGCGCCGTCGGGGCGCAGCCCTCAACGCGCTCGCGCTGTGCCTGCTCGGCTTCATCGCCGTCGACCCGAGCGCCGCGGTGTCGGTCTCGCTGTTCCTGTCGGCAGGCTCGACGCTGGGCATCGTGCTGTTCGCCTCGCTCATGGCCTCGTGGCTCAACCCTCGATCGGGCCCCGCAGGGCGCCCGAGGCGCTTGGCGCGCCTGGTGGCGGAGCCGCTTGGCCTCACCTTGGCGGCCAATGCCGCCACGCTGCTGCCTTCCGCGGCCTTGTTCTCGCAGCTGCCGCTCATAGCGCCGCTCTCCAACATCGTGGCCACGCCGCTGTTCTCGCTCGGCTGCGTGGCTGGCTTGGCAGCCGCAGCCATCTCCTGCGCCGTGCCCGCGGCTGCCCCCTTGCTCATCGGGGCGGCATCGGCGGCTGCTTGGCCCCTCAGCGCTGCCTGCGCGGCGCTGGCCAGCGTGCCCTTCGCCTCGGTGCCGGCCGCGCTGCCCGCGGCCCCCATGGTGGCGCTCTCGGCTGCAGGCTGCGCGGCGCTCTGGCTTGCCTGGCCGCGCCTGAGGATGCGCACGGTCGTGGCCCTTTCCGCAGCGGTCGCTGCCGCCATGGCCTTCGCCATAGCGGTGGCCCCGGCATTCCAGGGCGACCGCATCACCATGCTCGACGTGGGCCAAGGAGATGCCTTCCTCGTGCGCAGCGGCGCGGCGGCGGTGCTCATCGACACCGGCAACCAGGACGCGCTGCTGCGCGAGGCCCTAGGCCGCGAAGGCGTGTATCGGCTCGACGCCGTCGTCGTCACCCACCCCGATGACGACCACTGCGCGAGCCTGCGCGCCTTGGGCAACGTGGTGGAGGTGGGCGCCGTCTACACCGCAGCCGATGGGCTCGAATGCCCGTGCGAGCGCTGCGAGGGCCTGCGGGCCGACGCCGCCTCGGTCGCGGCTCAGGGCTTGCAGGGGCTCGAAGCCGGCGACCGGCTGCAAGCGGGCCGCTTCTCCCTCGAGGTGATCTGGCCACGGGCCTTCGCCGACGAAGGGGGCAATGCCGACAGCCTGTGCCTGCGTGCGGCCCTCGATGCCGATCAGGACGGCACCGCCGACTGGACCGCGCTGTTCTGCGGCGATGCCGAGGCCGAGCAGCTGCAGGAGCTCATCGACGATGGCGCGCTTGGCGCCGTGGACGTGCTCAAGGTGGGCCATCACGGCTCGCGCGCCGGCCTCACCGACGGCGTTGCCCAGGCCCTCAGCCCGCGCATCGCGCTGGTGAGCGTGGGCGCGCGCAACCGCTACGGCCATCCCGCGCCTGAAACCCTCAGCCGCCTGGAGACTGTGGGCGCCACCGTGTTCCGCACCGACCAGCACGGCACCGTGGACGTGAGGCTTTCCACGGGCTCCGTCGCCGTCGGAACCCAGCGGCCATAGGCTACAATGGGCTCATGGCAGATTCCGCGAACAAAGAGCTCCTGGGCGCCTACCTGGTGGTGGGCGACGACACCTTGAAGGCCCAGCGCGTTGTCGAGCGGCTGCGCAAGCGGCTCGAGCAGTACGGCGACATGGCCTTCAACGCCGAGACCTACGACGGCGAGGCCGTCGCGGGGCCCGAGGTGGTGGCGGCGTGCAACACCATGCCCTTCGCCAGCGACAAGCGGCTCGTGCACGTCACCCATGCCGACAAGCTGAAGAAGGCCGATTCCGAAGCGCTCGTGGCCTACCTGGCCTCGCCAGCCGACACCACCGTGCTGCTTCTGGAGGCCGAGAAGCTGGCCAAGTCGACGCGCCTCTACAAGGCGGTGGCCAAGCTGGGCAAGCAGGCGGTCATCGACTGCTCGCTGCCCAAGGCCTACGAGCTGCCCCAGCAGGTGGCCGCCATGGCCGAGCGCTATGGCCTCAGGATGGCGAAGGGCTCGGCCGAGAAGCTCATCGAGCTCACGGGCACCGACACGGTGCACCTCGACGCCCAGCTGCAGAAGCTCTCGCTCGAACGCGGCCAGGGCACCGTGCTGCAGCCTGCCGACCTGGAGGCCAGCGTGGCCCGCACCGCCCAAGCGAAGCCCTGGGACTTCACCGACGCCTTCGCTCGGCGCGACGCCGCGGCCTGCATGCGCCTGCTCGGCCGCTTGGGCGACTCGCCGTCGTTCGCGCTCATCACCATGTGCTGCAACCGAATCCGCGAGCTCATGGCGGCCCAGTCCATCGCTGCCCGCCGCGACGGCACCACGCTCGCCCAGGCCCTGGGCGTACCCGATTGGCGCGTGAAGAACCATGCGGCTTGGGCGCGCAACTTCACTCCGCTCGAGCTCCAGCGCGCCCTGTCGAGCGCCCGCGACGCCGAGATGCGCATGAAGAGCTCCAGCAACGCCGAGGAGGTGTTCCAAGACTGGGTGCTCGGCGTCCTGCGCCGCTAGCTTCCCGCCTTCTCGTGCCTGCTCCGCACGCAAGGGGCATGGCGAGGTTGCCTTTGCAACCGCTTCCGCACCCGAACTCGCCGCCTGCGGGGCCTTCGGCCGTTCCAGCCAAGCGCCGGTTTGCGCTATCATGGAACGAGCATTTCCCTGACGCGAAAGCGAGCATCAATGACCCAGCACTTGACCGAGTCCGACGTGCGCGGCATCGCCGAGTACACGCGCATCGGGCTCTCGCCCGGGGAGGTCGGGCGCATGACGGCGGACCTCAACAGCATCATCGACAGCCTGGCTCCCATCACCGAGTACGACCTGGAAGGCGTCGAGCCCACGTTCCATCCCATCGGCGGCTTGTCCAACGTCATGCGCGACGACGAGCCAGTGCCCGGCTTCACCCAGGAAGAGGCGCTGTCCAACGCGCCGAAGCAGGAGGATGGCTGCTTCCTCATCCCCTCCATCCTCGGCGAAGGGGGCGATCGCTGATGGCGCAGCAGGCTTTCGGCGCCATGAGCGCCGTTCAGATACAGGAAGGCCTCAAGGCCAAGGACTTCAGTGCTGCCGAGGTGGCGCGCGGCGCGCTTGACGGCATCGCTGCGGCCGACGGTCAGGTGCATTCCTTCCTGCAGGTCACCGAAGACCTGGCCCTCGAAGCAGCTGCCCGCGTCGATGACGCCCTGGCAGCGGGCACCTTCGATGAGCTGGGCCCCCTGGCCGGCGTGCCGGTGGGCTTCAAGGACAACATGAACCTTGTCGGCACGCGCACCACGTGCTCGTCGCGCATGCTGGCTGGCTACGAGTCGCCCTACACGGCCACCTGCGTGCAGCGCTGCCTCGATGCGGGGGCGCTGCCCATGGGCAAGCTGAACATGGACGAGTTCGCCTTCGGGTCGTCCACCGAGACGAGCGCCTTCGGCCCCACCCGCAACCCCTGGGACCTCGGGCGCGTGCCCGGCGGCAGCTCGGGCGGCAGCGCGGCGGCGGTGGCGGCGGGGCTCGTGCCCGTCACCTTGGGATCAGACACGGGCGGCTCCATCCGCCAGCCGGCGTCGTTCTGCGGCGTCGTGGGCGTGAAGCCCACCTACGGCATGGTGTCGCGCTACGGCGTGGTGGCCTTCGGCAGCTCGCTCGACCAGGTGGGCCCGTTCTCGCGCACGGTGGCCGATGCGGCCCTGGCCATGAACGCCATCGCCGGCCGCGATCCGCTCGACTGCACGAGCCAGCCCAACGGCCTCGACTTCACCGCCAGCCTGGAAGCCGGCGTCGAGGGCATGCGCATCGGCATCGTGCCGGAGTTCATGGATGCCCCGGGCCTCACGCCCGAGGTGCGCGAGCGCATCCAGGAGGCTGCGGCCAAGCTCGAGGCCGAAGGTGCCCAGCTGGTAGACGTGAGCCTGCCCAACGCCAAGGCGGCCATGAGCGCCTACTACGTGCTGGGTCCCTGCGAGGCGTTCAGCAACCTGGCTCGCTTCGACTCGGTGCGCTACGGCTACTGCGACCCTGGCCACAAGGACCTGAACGCGCAGTACGACGCCAGCCGCGCCGCCGGCTTCGGCGAGGAGGCGCGCCGCCGCATCATGCTGGGCAGCTACCTGCTCTCCGCCGGCGTGTACGAGAAGTACTACTACCCGGCCCAGCAGGTGCGCACCCTCATCACCCAGGACTACACCCGTGCGTTCGAGCAGGTCGACTGCATCCTCACGCCGGTGGCGCCTCGCACGGCCTTCGAGTTCGGCGAGATAGGCGACCCCACCGAGATGTACCTTTCCGACATGTTCACCATATCCATCAACATCGCTGGCAACGGCGGCATGTCGGTGCCGGTGGGGCTCGGCTCCGACACGGGCCTGCCCATCGGCGCCCAGGTGATAGCCCCCGCGTTCCAGGACGACCGCATGACCCGCGTGGCGGCGGCGCTCGAGCGCATCTACGGCCAAGCGTCCGTGGCACCTGGCTTCGCCGACGGAAAGGCAGGTGAGTAGCATGCGCAAGCTGGAGGAAGTGCTCAACGACTGGGAGGCGGTCATCGGCCTTGAGGTCCATGCCGAGCTGACCACCTTGGAAACCAAGATGTTCTGCGGCTGCAAGCTGGAGTTCGGCGCTGAGCCGAACACCCACACCTGCCCGGTATGCCTGGGGCTGCCCGGCGCGCTGCCGGTGCCCAACAAGGCGGCCATCGAGGGCATCGTGCTGGCAGGCCTGGCCACCAACTGCGACATCGAGAAGCACACGACGTTCTACCGCAAGAACTACATGTACCCCGACATGGCCAAGAACTTCCAGACCACCCAGGGCCCCGTGGCCTTCTGCATGCGCGGGCACCTCGACCTGGACGTGGACGGCCCGGCGGCCCGCGAGCGCCACGGGCTGGATGCCCTGGAGCCCGGCCAGGCCGAGGGCAACATCACCCGCACCGAGGACGGATACACGGCCCACGTGGGCATCACGCGCATCCACATGGAGGAGGACGCGGGCAAGATGGTGCACGTCGGCGGCGGCGAGGGCCGCATCGCCGGGGCCACCCACAGCCTGGTGGACTACAACCGCGCGGGCACCCCGCTCATCGAGCTGGTGACCGAGCCCGACCTGCGCACGCCCGAGGAGGCGCGCCTGTTCATGCAGAAGCTGCGCGCCATCTACCTGGCGCTGGGCATATCCGACTGCTCCATGGAGGAGGGCAGCCTGCGCTGCGACGGCAACGTGAGCCTGCGCCGCCGCGGGTCTGCCGGCTTGGGCGTCAAGACCGAGCTCAAGAACATGAACTCCTTCAAGAACCTGCATGACGGGCTGGCCTACGAGATATGCCGCCAGGCCGAGGTGCTGGAAGAGGGCGGCCAGATATATCAGGAGACGCGCCACTGGGACCCGTCGGCCAAGCGCACCATCGTCATGCGCGTGAAGGAGACGGCCGACGACTACCGGCTGTTCCCCGAGCCCGACCTGGCGCCCTACGACCTATCCGACGAGTTCATCGAGGCGGTGCGTGCCAAGCTGCCCGAGCTGCCCGACCAGAAGGCCAAGCGCTTCGAGGCCGAGTTCGGGCTTTCGGCCTACGACGCGCGGCACCTGACCGAGCACGGCTCCACGGCGCGGTTCTTCGAGGGCTGCATGGCCGAGGCCGCGGGCGACGCCGCCGCGCTGGCCAAGCCGGTGGCCAACTTGGTCATCAACGACGTGACCGCCTACCTCAACGCCCACGAGGGCTTCGCGCTGGACGGCAGCCCGCTCACGCCCGAGCGCATGGTGGAGCTGGTGCGCCTGGCCGAGGCCGACTCCATATCGTCCAAGCAGGCCAAGGAGGTGCTGCTGGCGGTCATCGAGGAGGGGAAGGCGCCCAAGGCCATCGTCGAAGAGCGCGGCATGGAGCAGGTGAGCGACGCCGGCGCCATCGAGGCCGTGGTGGACGAGGTGCTGGCTGCCAACCCCGACAAGGTCGAGCAGTACAAGGGCGGCAAGACCGGCCTCATGGGCTTCTTCGTGGGCCAATGCATGAAGGCCATGGCCGGCCAGGGCAACCCCAAGGTCATCAATGAGCTGCTGGCCGCGAAGCTGGACGCCTAAGGCGCCCGTATGCGGAAGCTGATGGAGCAGAGGGAGCGCGAGCGATGAGCGAAGGTGCGAAGGGGGCGGCCGGCGCGGCTGCCATCGTGCTGGCCGCCGGGGCCGGCACGCGCATGAAGTCGAAGAGGCCGAAGGTGGCCCACGAGGTGCTGGGGCGCCCGCTGGTGCGCTGGGTGGTCGAGGCCGCCCGCGAGGCCGGCATCGAGCGCGTGGTCACCGTGGTGGGTCACCTGCGCGAGCAGGTCGAGCCGCTGGTGGCCGATACCCAGGCTGTGGTGCAGCCCGACCGCAACGGCACCGCCGACGCGGTGGCCGTGTGCGCCGACGCGCTGGCGGGCTTCGACGGCTCGGTGGTGGTGCTCTCGGGCGACTGCCCGCTCATAACCGCCGAAACCATAGGGGCCCTGGTGGCCGCCCGCGAAGAAGGCGACTGCGCCTGCGTGGTGCTCACCATGGACATGGCCGACCCCTTCGGCTACGGCCGCATCATGCGCGGCGCCGACGGCGGGGTGGAGCGCATCGTCGAGCAGAAGGATGCCACGCCTGAGGAGGCCGCGGTGACCGAATGCAACTCCGGCTTCTATTGCTTCGACGCGAAGGCCCTGTTCGAGGGGCTGGCCCAGGTGGGCAACGACAACGCCCAAGGCGAGTTCTACCTCACCGACGTGCTGGAGATATGCCGCCGCGCGGGCCGCAAGGTGGCCGCGCTCAGGGCGGCCGACCCGGCCGAGTGCCTGGGCGTGAACTCCCGGGCGCAGCTGGCCCAGGCCCAGGCCCTCATGCGCGACCGCATCAACGGCCGGCACCTGGCGGCCGGCGTGACCCTGTACGACCCGGCCACCACTTGGATAGGCCCCGACGTGCAGCTGGCGGCCGACGTGGCCGTGCTGCCCAACACCATGCTCATGGGCGCCACGACCGTGGGGGAGGACAGCGTGATAGGGCCGAACACGCGCTTGACCGACACCGTGGTGGGCGCGGGCTGCGCCGTGGACGAGACGGTGGCCGTCCAGGCGGTGCTCGACGACGGCGCCACGGCGGGCCCCCGGGCCTACCTGCGCCCCGGCGCGCATCTCATGGCCGGCGCGAAGGCGGGCACCCACGTGGAGATAAAGAAGTCCACCATCGGGCCCGGCTCGAAGGTGCCGCACCTCAGCTACATAGGCGATGCCACGGTGGGCAGCGGCGTGAACATAGGCGCGGGGTCCATCACGTGCAACTACGACGGGCAGGCCAAGCATGCCACGGTCATCGGCGATGGGGCGTTCATCGGCAGCGACACCATGATGGTGGCGCCGGTGTCCATCGGCGAGCGCGCGGTGGTGGCGGCCGGCTCGTGCATCACCCGCGACGTGTCGCCCGACGCCTTGGGCGTGGCCCGCTCGCGCCAGACCGAGGTGGAGGGTTGGGCGGCCAAGCACCAGGCTGCCTCGAAGGGCTAGATGGCGTACAATGGGAAGCCGCCGCGCGCTTGCCGCGCGCCGGCCCCGCACCTGTGACATCCGAGGAGCCTCGACGAGGTAGGAGGAGAGCGCGATGACCGAGATGCAGAAATCCATGGCGGTGTTCTCCGGTTCGGTGAACCCCGAGCTGGCGGACAAGATAGCCGACGCCCTGGGCGCCCACCTGGGCAACGTGCGGCTCGAGAAGTTCGCCAACGGCGAGATCTACGCCCGCTACCTCGAGAGCGTGCGCGGCGCCGACGTGTTCATCATCCAGTCGGTGGCCGGAAGCCACGTGAACGACGCGCTCATGGAGCTGCTCATCATGGCCGATGCCGCCAAGCGCGCCTCGGCCCGCACCATTACGGCGGTCATCACCCACTACGGCTACGCGCGCCAGGACCGCAAGGCCGCGGCCCGCGAGCCCATCACCGCCAAGCTGGTGGCCAACCTCATAACCACTGCGGGCATCACCCGCGTCATGACCATCGACCTGCATCAGGGCCAGATCCAGGGCTTCTTCGACATGCCAGTGGATCACCTCACCGCGCTGCCCATCCTAGCCGACTACTTCAAGTCGAAGAACCTCGACCCGGCCAAGCTGTGCGTGGTTTCGCCCGACGTGGGCCGCGCCAAGGCCGCCAAGAAGCTCTCGGACATGCTCGAGGCCGACCTGGCCATCATGCACAAGGGCCGCCCCGGCCATAACAAGGCCGAGATAACGGCGCTCATCGGCGACGTGAGCGGCAAGGTGTGCATCCTCAACGACGACATGATAGACACCGGCGGCTCGGTGGTGGCTGCGGTGGAGACGCTCAAGAACAAGGGCGCTGAGAAGATATTCGTGTGCGCCACCCACCCGGTGTTCTCGGGCCCGGGCCTCGAGCGCATGGCGAACCTCGACGTGGAGGAAGTGGTGGTGTGCGATACCATCCCCGTGCCTGCGGAATACCAGACCGGCAAGATAAAGGTGGTCAGCGTGGCGCCGCTGTTCGCGCGCGCCATATCCAACGTGTACAACAACGGCTCGGTGAGTGACCTGTTCGACCCCGACTTCGCCCTGTGAGCGAGACCTTCTTGATAGTGGGCCTGGGCAACCCAGGCGAGGAGTACGAGGGGACCCGGCACAACGCCGGGTTCCTTGCCGTGGATCGCATAGCCGACGAGCTGGGCGCGCGCTACTGGAAGACGGAGTGCGGCGCGCTTACCGCCAAGGGCACCTACCGCGACGTGGATGTGGTGCTGGCGAAGCCCCAGAGCTTCATGAACACCTCGGGCGGCCCGGTCAAGCGGCTCGTGGATGCCTATGGCGTGCCGCCCGAGCGCCTGGTGGTCATCCACGACGAGCTGGACATACCCGCTGGCACCATACGCGCGAAGCTCGGCGGCGGCCACGCGGGCCACAACGGCCTGCGCTCCATCTGCGACAAGCTGGGCACGCGCGACTGGCACCGCATGCGCGTGGGCATCGGGCGCCCGCCGGGGCGCATGCCGGTGGTGGACTGGGTGCTGTCGGCCCCGCGCAAGCAGGATGCAGAGGATTTCGAGGCAGCCACCGCCCTGGCGGCCGAGGCGGCGCTCCATCTGGTGGCCCACGGGCTCGAAGACACCCAGCAGCGCTATAATTGACCCTGCTCGGCGCCCGCGCCTGCATCTGAAGGCCGGGAGAGTGCATTGTCAGGCCGCGGCAAGGGAGGGCCTTTGCTGCGGAAGCACCGGCCGGGACCGGCGGCCCTCACGAGTGGAAGGCTGCCTTTCTGATGAACCTCTCCGACAGAGCCCACACCTACACGCTATTCGCCATCGTGGTGCTGGCCACGGCGCTCGGCTCCATGACCCAGACCGTCATGAACTCCATGCTGGGCGGCGTGGAGGCCGCCTTCGGCATCGAGCCTGCCGTGGGCCAGTGGCTCACCACCATCTACATGCTGGTGCTGGGCATCACGGTGCCCGTGGTCACCTTCCTGTCCCATAAGCTGTCGGTCAAGGGCCTCACGTTCCTGGCCCTGGCGCTGTTCTTGGCCGGTGTGGTGGTGTCGTGGGTGGCGCCGAGCTTCGGCGTGCTGCTGGCGGGGCGCGTGCTGCAGGCCATCGGGTCGGGCATCACGCTGCCGCTGCTCCAGGCCATCGCCATGACGCGCTTCCCGCCGGGCCAGAACGCCACGGCCATGGGCATCGCGGGCATCGCCATGGGCTTCGCGCCCAACATCGGGCCGCTCATCGGCGGTGCGCTGGTCGACTCGTGGGGGTGGCGCAGCTTCTTCGTCATGCTGGCGGCCGCGCTGGCGCTGCTCGTAGCGGCTACGGCGGCATTCGTGCGCGCAGAGAGGGCTCCGGCTCGCCCAGCGCGGCTCGACGTGACATCGCTGCTGCTCTCGACGCTCGGGTTCGGCGCGCTGCTGCTCGGGTTCTCCGAGGCGGCATCGGCCCCGCTGGCGCACCCGGCGGTGTGGGGGAGCGTGCTGGCCGGTGCGGCTTGCCTCGTGGCCTTCGTGACGCGTCAGCGGCGCATCGCCGACCCGCTCATATCCATGGGCATCTTCCGGTCGGGCCGTTACCGCGTGAGCTTCGTGGCCCAGAACCTGCTGTTCGCTTCGTTCATGGGCATAACGCTCATCGCGCCGCTGTTCGTCATCGACCTGCAAGGGGGCACTCCACTTGAGGCGGGCATGGTGTTCATTCCGGCCACCATCTTCGCGCTGCTGGTCAACCCGCTGGCAGGCTTCCTGGCTGACAAGGTGGGCGCGCGCCCGGTGGTGGTCGTCGCCAGCCTGTTCCTGGCAGCTGGGGCCGTCATGATGGCGTTCCTCGACGCGGCAAGCCCGCTTTGGCTCATCACGCTCACCCAGACCGTGCGCGGCATCGGCGTGAGCGCGCTCATCGGCCCGCTGAACTCCTGGGGCATGTCGAAGCTGCCGCGCGAGGCCATGATGGACGGCAGCGCCTTCTTCGCATGCTGCCGCCAGGCGTGCGCGTCGCTGGGCACGGCGGTCATGATGCTCGTCATCAGCTCGGGGCTGGCTGCTGCGGCGAGCGGTGCCTGGGCGCCCGAGGCGGCCTACCAGCTGGCCTTCGGGTTCTCGGCTGCATGCTCGCTGGCCGTCTTGGCCATCGCGCTGTGGAAGGTGCGCTCTTAGCAGCTGGTCCGCGTTCTGTTGTTCGGCGCCAGTTGCGTCGCATCCGCATCCACTGCTGCCCTGCCTTTTGCGCGCATCGCTGGGCGCGGCGGCCATGGCGCTCGTCATCGGCTCGGTGCCGGCGGCCGCCGCGAGCGATGCTTGGGCACAACCTTACAGGCGCCTTAGCCTTGGCGTACAGTATCGTCATCTTCGCCCATGCGCCCTTGCTCCACCGCATCGTCTGGTAGCCTGAGGCTCGAACGCACCCGCAGGCATCACCCCTCTCAGCCGAGCTTGCGGGCGGCTGCGACGGATAGGAGGTGCTGGGATGGGATTCCTTGCCGGGTTCAGCGACCGCTTCATGCTGGCGTTGGGCATCTGGCCCTTCGCTTCGTTCCTGCTCACGCTGCCCTTGCTGGCTTTCCTGTATCGCCGCGACGGCCAGCTGCGGCTGCTGGCGGCCGCCGGTGCCTACGCTGCAGTGCTCTATGGGCTGGCTCTGGTGTTCTTCACGTTGTGGCCGCTGCCCGAGGGCACCGAGGGCCTGGGCATCACCTACGGCATCGCGCCGCAGCTCGACCCGCTGGCCTTCATCGGCGACATCCGTCGCGACGGGGTCAAGGCCGTGTTCCAGATAGCGGCCAACGTGGCGTTCTTCGTGCCGCTGGGGTTCATTGCCCGTCGCGGGCTGCGCCTAGGGCTGATTGCCAGCACGGCGGCAGGGCTCGCAGCGTCGGCGCTCATCGAGACGGCGCAGCTCACTGGCTTGTTCGGGTTGTACCCGTACGCGTATCGCACCTTCGATGTGGACGACTTGGCTTGGAATGTCGCTGGGGCGGCGCTCGGGTGGCTCGCGGCGGCCCTGTTGGCGCGGCTGCTGCCCGAAGGGGAGGCTTACAGCCAGCCCGTCACCCATGAGCCGGGCTTCGTGCGCCGCGCGGTGGCCTTATGCGTCGACATGACGATATTCGTCGGTGCCATCGGGGCCAGCGCGCTGCTCGTGATGGTGGCATCGTACCTGCCGGTCGTAGGAGCTTTGTGGAGCGCAGGCGGTGCGGAAGCCCTGGCCGCCGCGGCTGTGGCGCTGTTCGTGGTGCTGGAGGCGATCGTGCCCTGGGCTTGCGGTGGCAGCACGCCCGGTGGCTCCTTCGTGCGCATGTCCTGCGAGACGAAGGAACGCGCGGGTGCCCGGCGCCTGGCGTTCTACGGCGCGCGCCTGGCCGTCATCGTGGCATGCCTCATGGTATGGCCCTGGCCAGCGTGCTTCCTTGCGGTGCCGCTGGTGCTCGGGTTCTACCTCGTCGCGCGCAAGATGCCCTACGACTGCATCTGACCTTGTGGCGACGGTGAGCGCGCGCAGATCTTGGGCAAGGGCAGGGAAAGCAGCCGGGCTGCCTCGATATGCGATTCGGGTTGGCTCGACAGCGCTCCTTATCCATGTTGCTGGCTGCGTGATCGCTGACACCCTTGGGGCGTGCCTGTGGCGGCCTTCGAGCTCGATATTTTCATCTTGATTCTAAGAACTCAGTTTTGCGCCTAGAAAGGAGTGTGCCATGGCTGCTTTAACTGCAACCGCTGCAGAGGCAAGGACTAGCTTCTCGCGGATAGCTTCTGCAGTGTGCGAGAGCGGGCAACAGGTTACTGTGTTTCGGAATTCTAAGCCATGGGTCGTCATAGCTCCTGCCGAATGCGAATCAGCCGAGCATATCGAGCTTGTTCGTAGCGGCATTCTCGATGGTAGGCAGGCGATAGCAGATGGTGAGGGCATAGAAGGCACTCAAGCCTTGCGTGATGCGGTCAATAGCTTGCGAGCTTGGCATGGCTGAGATGGTCTATGCTCCGCGATTCGCCGAAGAGCTATCGCGCGTCACGCCAAAGAGGGCAGAGGACAGGATATACGATGTTCTGGGCATCATCGAAGCTATCCCGACCATCGGTTCGACCAACATCCCATCATCTATTCAATCCGAGTTCGGGGGAAATGTCCTCAAGATGGTGGTCGACCCATTCGATATATTCTATGAGTGCTTTGAAGAGCAGGACATCGTGTTCGCTTACACGTTGATCCTTCAAAGGCAAGCTCGCTAGCAGTTACATCAAGGTTTCGCATGAGGCAGTGGCAGGTCTGACGGCGGGCTTTCGCGGGCGCTACCTATATAATAGGTTCCCATGACCCCGTGCGCGAACATGCCCCGTTGCAGCGCTGCCGAAGAAGGCGGCGATGCCTCATGCGCATAATCCGCTACCTGCTCGGCCACAAGGCGGCCATGGCTCTGGCGACGCTCTTGCTCGTGGCGCTCGTAGCCACCGACCTGGCGCTGCCGACGCTCACGAGCGACATCGTGGACGTGGGCATCCAGCAGGCGGGCATCGAGCATGTGGCTACCGATCGCATGAGCGCGGCCACCCATGATGCCATCGCCGACCGGCTGGCTGACGATGCCCAGGCAGCCCAGCTGTTCGCCGAAGGCTACGAGGCCGACGGCGACGCCTACGCCCTGACCGCCTACGGCCGCGAGCACTTGGCCGCGCTCGACCAGGCCATCACCCCGGCCATGGTGGCCATCCACTTCGGCTCCGATGCCGCCCAGGCCCCGGGCGACGCCGTGCTCACCCAGCAGGGCATCGCTGCGGCCCGCGCCGAATACGAGCGCCTGGGCTACGACCTTGCCTCCATGCAGATGGGCTACCTGCTGCGCATCGGCGCGCTCATGCTGGGCATCGCCGCGGTGGGCATGGCGCTCAACATAGCGGTGAGCTTCATCGCCAGCCGCACGGGCGCGCGCATCGGCCGCGACCTGCGCAGCCAGCTGTTCGGCCGCGTCGTGCGCTTTTCCGAGGCCGAGATAGGCGCCTTCTCGGCTGCGAGCCTCATCACGCGCGGCACCAACGACGTGCAGCTCATCCAGAACGTGAGCATCATGCTGGTGCGCATGGTCATGTACGCGCCCATCATGGCGGTGGGCGGCATCATCATGGTCATGGTCACCAACGCGTCCATGGGGTGGGTCATCGTGGCGGCCATCGTCGCGGTGTTCTGCGTCATCGGGGTGGTGTTCCGCCTGGCCAACCCCAAGTTCAAGGCCATGCAGAAGCTCATAGACCGCGTGAACCTGGTGGCGCGCGACATGCTGGACGGCCTGCCGGTCATCCGCGCCTTCGATCGCGAGGCCTTCGAGGAGCAGCGCTTCGACGAGGCGTCGGCCCGTCTCATGCGCACCCAGCTGTTCACCAACCGCGTCATGACGTTCATGATGCCCACCATGATGCTCATCATGAACCTGACCTCGGTGGCCATCGTGTACGTGGGCGGCTTGTACATCGACGCGGGCACCATCCAGACCGGCGACCTCATAGCGTTCATCACCTATGCCATGGTCATCATCATGAGCTTCCTCATGCTGGGCATGATGGCCATCATGCTGCCGCGCGCCAACGTGGCGGCCCAGCGCGTCGACGAGGTGCTGGCCGCTCGGCCCGCCATCGTCGACCCGCCGAACCCGCGCAAGCTGCCCGCGCAGGTGGCTGGACGCGGCGCCGAGATCGCGTTCCATGACGTGGGCTTCCGCTACGCCGATTCCGACGAATGCGTGCTGGAGCACGTGAGCTTCACCGCGCGCCCGGGCACCACGCTGGCCATCATCGGGCCCACGGGCTCGGGCAAGTCCACCATCGTCAAGCTCATGGAGCGCTTCTACGACGTCACCGAGGGCAGCGTCACCGTCGATGGCATCGACGTGCGCGACCTGGCCCAGGCCGACCTGCGGGCCACCTTCGGCTACGCGCCCCAGGCGGCGTTCCTGTTCAGCGGCACCGTGCGGAGCAACGTGGCCTACAGCGACGAGGCGATGCCCGACGAGCGCGTGCAGAAGGCCCTGGCCATCGCCCAGGCCCAGGCGTTCGTCGACGAGCGTGCCGAAGGGCTCGACGCGCCCATAGCCCAGGGCGGCTCGAACGTGTCTGGCGGCCAGCGCCAGCGCCTGGCCGTGGCCCGCGCCCTGGCTACCGAGGCGCGTGCGTTCCTGTTCGACGACACGTTCTCGGCCCTGGACTACAAGACCGACGCCCTGCTGCGCGCCGAGCTCGACCGCAGCCTGGGCGGCACCACGCGCATCATCGTGGCCCAGCGCATCGCCACCATCATGCACGCCGACCACATCGTGGTGCTCGACGAGGGCCGCGTGGCCGGCCAGGGCACCCATGACGATCTCATGGCCTCCTGCGGCGCCTACCGCGAGATAGCGCTCTCGCAGCTTTCCGCTTCCGAGCTGGGCGAAGGGGGTGCTGCTGCATGAGCGCCGCGCAGCATCCCATAGCGGCCCGGGCCAGCATCCCCAAGCATGGCCCCGGCGGCCCGAGCCACGGCCCGGCTGGCCGCATGATGCCGGGCGAGAAGCCGCGCGACTTCAAGGGCACCATGGGCAAGCTGCTGCGGTTCATGGGCCGGTTCAAGGGGCGCATCGCGCTGGTGGTGCTGTTCGCGGTGGGCTCGACGGTGTTCAACATCGTGGGCCCGAAGGTGCTCTCCGAGGCCACCACCGCGCTGTTCGACGGCGTGACGGCCAAGGTGGCGGGCGTCGGCGGCATCGACCTCGACCTCATCTTCCGCATACTGGCGGCCACGCTCGCGCTGTACCTGTTCTCGGCCGCGTGCTCGTGGGTGCAAGGCTGGGTCATGAGCTACGTCTCGCAGGCTACGTGCTATCGCCTGCGCCAGGCCATCGTGGCCAAGATAGACCGCACGCCCTTCGGCGCCTTCGACAAGGAATCCACCGGCGACGTGCTCAGCCGCATCACCAACGACGTGGACACCCTGGGCCAGAGCCTCAACCAGGGCCTCACCCAGGCCATAACCAGCACGACCATGGTGGTGGGCGTGCTGGTTATGATGCTTTCCATCAACTGGCTGATGACGCTCATCGCGCTGGTCATGGTGCCGGTGTCGGTGGTGCTGGTCATGCTGGTGGTGAAGCGCTCGCAGCGCTACTTCTTCGCCCAGCAGGCGCTGCTCGGCCAGGTGAACGGCATCGTGGAGGAGACGTTCTCGGGCCACGCGGTGGTGCGCGCGTTCGGCCGCGAGGACGCCACGGTGCGCTCCTTCGCCGCCACGAACGAGCAGCTCTACGAGGCGGGGTGGAAGGCGCAGTTCCTCAGCGGCCTCATGCAGCCGGTCATGGCCTTCGTGGGCAACCTGGGCTACGTGGCCGTGGCAGTGTCTGGCGCATTCCTGGCGGTGGCGGGCACCATAACCGTGGGCGACATCCAGGCGTTCATCCAGTACGTGAAGAACTTCACCCAGCCCATCACCCAGCTGGCCCAGGTGTCCAACGTGCTCCAGCAGATGGCCGCCGCGGCTGAGCGCATCTTCGCATTCATCGACGGCCCCGAGCTGCCGCCCGAGCAGCCCCAGGCCCGTACGGCCGATGTGCGCTGCGACGTGGAGTTCGACGGCGTGCGCTTCGGCTACGACCCCGACCAGCCAGTCATCCGCGGGTTCACGGCCCGCGTGGCCGAGGGCCAGACCGTGGCCATCGTCGGGCCTACCGGCGCGGGCAAGACCACGTTGGTGAAGCTGCTCATGCGCTTCTACGAGCCGCAGGCCGGCGCCATCCGCATCGGCGGCGTGGACATCCGCGACTTCGCCCGCGACGACGAGCGCAGCCTGTTCGCCATGGTGCTGCAGGACACGTGGCTGTTCAACGGCACCATACGCGAGAACATACGCTACGGCCGGCTCGACGCCACCGACGACGAGGTGGTGGCCGCGGCCAAGCGCGCCTGCGTGCACCACTTCATAGCCACGCTGCCCGGCGGCTACGACTTCGAGGTGAGCGAGGGCGCCACCAACGTGTCGGCGGGCCAGCGCCAGCTGCTCACCATCGCCCGCGCGCTGCTGGCCGACCGCCGCATGCTCATCCTCGACGAGGCCACCAGCTCGGTGGACACCCGCACCGAGGCGCGCATCCAGCAGGCCATGGACAACCTCATGGCCGGCCGCACGAGCTTCGTCATCGCGCACCGCCTGAGCACCATCAAAGGCGCCGACCTCATACTGGTGGTGGATCACGGCGACATCGTCGAGCAGGGCACCCACAGCGAGCTGCTGGCCCTTGGCGGGTTCTATGCCGAGCTGTATAATTCTCAATTCGAGGACTGCCGAGACGAGACGTGAAGGCCAGCCGGTTGACCCATCCCGCCCCCCATAGCCGCCCGACCCCGGATGCTGCCGAGGCCGACTACCAGCGCTACGATGTGCTGCCGGCCGGCATCGTGCGCGTGGCCGACGGCGCCATCGGCGCCGAGCGGCTGCTCGTGGGCGCAGCGGGCGCGCCTGCCTTCCAAGGTGGGGAAGGGACTGTTGCGGAAGGGCCTGCGGAAGCAGCTGCGGAAGCCTCCGCGCACCAGCCCGTGCGCATAGCCGCCTTCGACTTCGACGGCACGAGCATCCACGGCAACTCACCGGTCACCCTCGTGACCTACCTGGGCATGCGCCGCCGCCTCTCGGTGGGCAACATGCTGCTCATCGGCTTCTGGGCGCTGGCCTACAAGCTGCGGCTGCCCCAGAACGAGGCTTGGGTGCGGGCGCGCGTGTTCTCGGCCTTCAAGGGCAAGAAGGTGGGCAAGGTCAACAAGTACCTGTGGAACTTCTACGACACCGAGATAGACTGCCGCTTCCGGTCTTCGGCGGCCGAGGCCATGCAGCATCATCTGGATGCGGGCCATGCGGTGGTGTGCGTTTCGGCGTCGTTCGAGCCCATCATCGCCGCGGCCATGCGCCGCCATCCCATCCAGTACGCCATCGCCACGCGCATGAAGGTGACGCCCCAGGGCGCCTACCTCAACCGCGTGCTTGGCAAGCCCATCGAAGGCCCTGCCAAGCTCGAGGCGCTCGCCCGCTTCGCCGACGAGCGGTTCGGCCCCGGCGGCTGGGTGCTCGAAGCCGCCTACGGCGACCATCATTCCGACCGCGCCATGCTGGCCGCGGCGCGCCACGCCTGCGCCGTGTGCCCCGACCGGCCGCTCGGCCGCACCGCCCGCGAGCGCGGCTACCGCGTGGAGGATTGGGAGGCTTAGGGCCGCTGCCCGTTCCCTTCGCGGCGTCCTTGAAGCGCCGGGGGCATCTGGGGTACTATGGAGCCAGCGAGGGCGCCTGCCTGCGCCTTGCGCATCCCTTCTGGACGAGGAGCTTGCCCATGGACATCATCCCTATGGAATACGCCTGGATCATCGTTGCGGTGATCATCCTTATAATAGTGGCGTTCATCGCCAAGGGCTTCATCGACGAGATGCGGAAGAAATAGCCCGATGCCGCAGTACAACGTGCCGCAGACCCCTCTGCCCGGCCCGCAAAGGGGCGGCTACCCGCCTGCTTCCTACGCGCCGCAGTACCAGGCTCCGCCGCAGCAGCCCTACGATGCCTATTGGCAGCAGGGCCAGTACCCGGGCGGCTCGTACCCTCCCATGGGCATGCCGCCCATCCAGCCGCAGAAGCCCAAGCGCCGCGGCAGCCGCATCGTGTTCTGGGTGCTGCTGGTCGTGCTGCTGCTGGCGGTATCGCTGCTGGGCTACATCGGGCTGACCTATTGGCAGGGCCAGCAGGTCTACGACCAGGTGGCCGAGCACGCCCAGGTGGAAGGCGACGACCTGGCGGCCTTCAACGTGGACTGGGACGCCCTGCGCGCCATCAACCCCGACGTGGTGGGCTGGGTCTACGTGCCCGGCACCAACGTGAACTACCCCATAGCCTGGCGCGAGAACGACACCGAGTACTACCTGTGGCACAACTTCAACGGCGAGACCTCGCCGCGCTTCGGCGCCGAGTACGGCTGCCCGGCCCTGTCGGGCGCCAACAACCCGCTGTTCACCGACGACATCAACATCATCAGCGGCCACAACCTGTTCAACGGCGAGATGTTCTCGGTGTTCTCGACGTTCAACGACTCGGCGGTGTTCAACGAGCACCGCACCATCTACGTGCTCACGCCCAACGGCAACTACCGTCTGCGCACCTTCGCCGTGGACTACGTCAACGGCTACGGCACGGTGCCCATCCGCTTCAAGACCAAGGACGAGATGCACGCGTTCATCCAGCAGTGCATCGACGACACGCTGGTGGACGCGAACCCCGGGCCGCCGTCGGCTGACACCGTCGACCGCGCCTTCGCGTTCTACACCTGCGACAACACCAACGACACCTACCGCTTCTTCGTGTTCGCGGCCGTGGACGAGTACCTGCCGCTGAACGCCGCGGCCGAGGGCATCGGCGGCAGCATAGCCGCTGACGACGACGTGAACGCGGTGAACGACGCGGCGAGCGACCGCACCCGATAGCTACCGGCGTGCCCGGCGCGCCTTGAGAGGACAAGGGAAGGAAGGGTACCATGGCCGACGAGCAGGTCACGTACGAGCAGGCGGGCGTCAGCACCGCCGAGGGGGCCCGGGCCGTGCAGGCCATCAAGGGGGCCGTGCACAGCACCTACCGTCCCGAGGTGGTGGGCGACATCGGCGGCTTCGGCGGCCTGTTCTCCATCGCGGCGGCCAAGGACATGGCCGACCCGCTGCTGGTGAGCGGCACCGACGGCGTGGGCACGAAGCTCAAGGTGGCCCAGATGCTGGGCGAGCATGGCACGGTGGGCATCGACCTGGTGGCCATGTGCGCCAACGACATACTGGCCACGGGCGCCGAGCCGCTGCTGTTCCTGGATTACGTGGCCGTGGGCAAGCTGGAGGCCGACGCCATGGCCGAGATCGTGGCTGGCATCGCCGAGGGCTGCCGCCAGGCGGGCTGCGCGCTCATCGGCGGCGAGATGGCCGAGCACCCCGGCGTCATGGACCCCGACGACTACGACCTCTCCGGCTTCTGCGTGGGGCTTGTCGACCGTCCCGCCATGCTCGACCCCGAGGCGGTGCGCGAAGGCGACGTGCTCATCGGCCTGGCCTCGAGCGGGCTGCACTCCAACGGCTACTCGCTGGCGCGCAAGGTGTGCGTCGAGGGCCGCAGCGCCGACGAGCTGCGCGAGCCTTGCGCAGAGCTCGAGGGTCGCTCGGTGCTGGAGGCTCTGCTGGAGCCCACGCGCATCTACGTGAAGCCGGTGCGCGAGGTGTTGGAGAAGGTGCCGGGCGCCGTGCATGCGCTGGCCCACATAACCGGCGGCGGCATAACCGAGAACCTTGACCGCGCGCTGCC
Source organism: uncultured Eggerthellaceae bacterium (assembly GCA_910588095.1). Taxonomy (GTDB): domain Bacteria; phylum Actinomycetota; class Coriobacteriia; order Coriobacteriales; family Eggerthellaceae; genus D16-63. Next base: position 80,397 of record CAJUQH010000002.1, on the reverse strand, counting down.
GGGCAGCGTGGACGCCCAGGTGGAGCTGGGCACGTGGCCCGTGCCGCCCGTGGTGCGCTATGCGTGCGGGCGCGCTTCGCTCTCCGACGCCGAGGCGCTCAAGACGTTCAACATGGGCCTGGGACTCGTGCTGCTGGTGGATGCCGGCCAGGCTGACGCCGTGGAGGCGGCGCTGCGCGCGACGGGCGAGCAGCCCTTCCGCGTGGGGCGCGTGGTGCCCGGGCAGGGGAAGGTGACCTACGCGGGCGAAGGGGGCCTCTATGGCTATGGCGCCTGAGCCGCTGAAGGTGGCGGTGCTGCTCAGCGGCAGCGGCACCAACCTGCAGGCCATCATCGACGCCGTGGCCGACGACGGCCTGCCCATCGACATCGTGCAGGTGGTGAGCAGCCGCCCGGGCGTGGCGGGCATCGGCCGGGCCGAGCGCGCGGGCATACCGGTGCTGGCTCTGGAGCCGGCCGACTACGCCGACCCTGAAGCCGCTGACGCGCGCATCGTGGAGGCGCTGCAGGCTGCTGGCGCCGAGTACGCGGTCATGGCCGGCTACATGCGCAAGGTGACGCCCTTGCTGCTGCGCGCCTTCCCCGACCGGGTGGTCAACCTGCACCCGGCGCTGCTGCCCTCGTTCAAGGGGGCCCATGCCATCGATGACGCGTGGGAGGCTGGCGTCAAGGTGACGGGCGTGACCGTGCACTTCGCCAACGAGGAGTACGACAAGGGCCCCATCATCGCCCAGCGCGCCGTCGAGGTGCGCGAGGGCGACACCCGCGACTCGCTGGAGGAGCGCATCCACGCCGTGGAGCACCAGCTGTACCCTGAGGTGCTGCGGGCCTTGGCCGAGGGCCGCGTGGCCGTCGGGCCCGACCGCAAGGTGCGCATAGCCAGCTAGCACGGCGCCTGCTGCTTCGGCCGCGCCAGCCGCTCTGGCCGCACGGTCGCGCCTGCTGCTTCGGTCGTGCCGGCCGCTTCGGCCACCCCAGCCGCACGGGCCGCGCCAGCCTCGCTCACCTTTTCCAACATCGCCTTCTTAGGCCCCACTTCGCGAAAAACGGCAAGTTTCCCCTGGTGAAACCCCTGCGGGGCCGAGAAGGCGCCCTGCGCGCTCGCAGGGGCCATCAAGCCGTATCCAAAAAACTTTCCGAAAAAACTTGCTTTTTTTTCAATGACCTAGAGTGGGTCTTGCATGTGTTCGTGCGTCTTTTGCAAACGTAAGAAGATCACAACGAAAGGTGAAGAGAATGAAGAAACAGATTACTGCATCGGTGGTTGCTTTCGCGCTTGCGCTTGCGATGCCGACGGCAGCCTTCGCCGCTGAGTCCATCGTGGCTCATGAGAGCGGCATCTACGGAGAGGGCAGCGCCAAGGTGCAGGACATCAACACCGACGGTGCGCTCGACTCCATCGACCAGGTGTCCGTCCAGGGTGACGTCAAGGACGGCGTGAGCGTCAAGCCGACCGGCAGCGTTGCCGAGGGCGTGGCTGACGTCGAGGCCCAGTACGACGCCATGCTGGCCGACAAGGTGGCCAACGAGGACCTGACCCAGGCTGAGGCTGACGTGAAGAAGGCCCAGTGGCAGGTGAACGCCACCAAGTACGAGAACCTGGTTGACAAGTACCTGAAGACCGACAACGCGACCGAGCTCGACACCTTCGTCATGCATGGCGACGTGAAGGACGGCGCTGCGGTCGTCACCGTCAAGTTCGATGCCACCCAGGCCAAGCCTGGCGACAAGGTGACCTACGTCATCCTGCACGAGGACGGCTCCATCCAGTACGCCACCACCAAGGTGGGCGCTAACGGCACCATCGCCATCGAGATGAACGGCTTCTCCGCCTTCGCTTTCATCAACACCCCTGCTGTGGCGGTGACGAGCGAGCAGTGGATCGCCGGCGTTGATGGCGCCACCAACGGCACCACGGTTTCCGCCGACAAGAACCTCACCAAGGTTGCGGCTCCCGAGAAGGGCATCTCCCCCAAGACCGGCTGCTAGAACAGCTATAAACGTACAACAAGCAGAGCTTTGCAAAAAGATGCATGGATTCGCGATTTCATGTAAGGGAGGGAACTCGTTGACCCGGATTCCCTCCCGCCTCTAGGGCGGGGCCCGCGGCCCACCCTGGACCTGAAGGCCCCTGACCCGCGCTGGGCTCAGGGGCCTTTCCCATTCTCTCAGCCTTTCAGGGCATCCACAAGCCCATCCAGGCCATTACCTTCCGACCGAAAGGAGCCGACGTTGGCTACCGATGACGATATGAAGCGCAGCAGGGCAGCGAAGCCCATCTACCGCAAGGTGGGCCACAGCGGGGCTGCGAGCGAGCAGCACGATGCCGACGAGCGGCGAGCAGCGCCCGAGGGCGATCGGGCGGAAGAGAGGGCGGCCGTCGCAGCAGAGCGCGGCAAGCGCCCGTCAGCGGAACGCCCCGAAGGCGTGCGCAGCGCAGGTGGGGGCACCCGCATGGCTGCTCCAGGCGAAGAGCCGAAGGCCGAAGCCCCCAAGGGCGCGCACGTGCAGCGCGGCCCCGAGGTGAAGCGCGCCCAAGGGCGCATGGTGCCGGCCGGCACAGCGGCCGACGAAGCGGGCGTGCCACAGGCGGAAGGCGGCTTCCGCGGCAAGAGGCTCGTGGGCGCCTTGGCGGCTCTGGCCGTGGCCATCGTGGCCGTGGGCATGGGCGTGTTCGGCGTCATGAGCAGCAACGGCTCGGGTGATGGCATCGTCGTCGATGGCGAGGTGCTCGAGGTGAACGACCTCGCCTCCGACGGGCAGCTGGTCAACCCCATCGACTGGGAGGCATGGACGGCGCGCAACAGCGACGTGTACGCATGGCTCGTGGTGCCCGATACCAAGGTCGACTTGCCCATACTGCAGCACCCGCTCATCGACGACTACTACCTCACCCATAACATCGATGGCGAGCCGCTCATCGACGGCGCCCTGTACACGCAGCTGAACTACAACTCCAAGGACCTCACCTCCGACAAGGTGACCGTGGTCTACGGCCACACCTTCGAGGAGAAGGACACCATGTTCTCGACTCTTCATGAGCTCGAGGACCCGACGTTCTTCGAGGAGCACCCGGTGTTCTACGTGTACACGCCCACCCAGCGGCTCGAGTACGAGGTGGTGTCGGCGTTCGACTCCGACAACAAGCACATCCTTGAGGCGCGCGACATGGACGACCCGGCGGTAGTGGATGAGTTCTTCGCCATGGTGCAGAACCCCACGACCATGAACGGCAACACCCGCGCCTTGGAGAAGCCCCTCAGCGCCGCCGATGACCACCTGCTGATCCTCAGCACCTGCACGAAGCCGGCCAACGACAACGCGCGCTACCTGGTGGTGGCCGTGCTGCGCGGCGTGCAGCAGACCGAGGACCGCCAGGTCGAGATGATCGACCCCAACCTCGAGATCGAGACGATCAGCGGCCCGATGGAGTAGTGGGCCTGCGGGCGCAGGCCCTGGCATGGGCGCATCATGGCTAAGCAACGGGGAAAGCACGCGCGGCCGCCTGCGAGGCCGCCCTGGAAGCGGGTGGCCAAGCGGGTCGCGCTGGCTTTCCTCGGGTGCGCCTGCGCCCTTGCCGTGGGGGCGTGCTGCCTGGTAGGGGTGGCGCGCTGGACCGGCGATGACAGCTTGCTGCGCGCGCTCATCCCGCAAGTGGGCAGCATCGAGGTCATCGGCGACGAGGCGCGCACGGCCATGTACGATGGCCAGAGGTACCGCGAGCGGGCGTCCATGACCTCCATCTTGCTCATGGGCCACGATGCCAACCAGAACGAGGCGCTCAACGGCCAGGTGGACTTCCTCATGGTGGCGGCCATCGATACCGAAAGCGGCGAGACCACCCTCATCTACATCCCGCGCGACACCATGGTCGACGTGGAGCGCACCTACAGCCATACCGACGAGTATGCCGACACGATGCGGCTCCAGGTGGCCGCCGCCTTCGCCTACGGCTCCGACTTCGAGCATTCTGCCGAGCGCATGCGCGACACGGTGTCGCGGCTGCTGTTCAACGTGCCCATAGAGTACTACCTCGTGCTCGACGTGAACGGAGTAGGGGCCTTGGCCGATGCCGTGGGAGGCGTCGAGGTGGTGGCGCTGCAGGACGTGCCCAAGACCGACATGAGGGAGGGGCAGCCCTACGTGCTGAAGGGCGAGCAGGCGCGCCAGTACGTCGTCGAGCGCGACGAGGCGGTGGCGTGGAGCGCCATGGACCGCCTGGAGCGGCAGGAGCAGTTCATGCGGGCCTTCGCCAGCCGGTTCTTCGACACGGTGAGGGCCGACCCCTTCGCGGCCATGGGCATCCTCGATGAGCTGGACGACCAGGTGCTCACCGACTTGGGGTCGAGCCAGATGGCCTACCTGGTATCGCTGTACCTGCGCCACGGGATAGGCGACCTGCGTGCCGTCACGCTGGAGGGCGAATCGACTTACAACGAGCAGACCGGCTACGAGGAATACGAGCTGGACGAGGACGCGGTGCTCCGCACGCTGCTGGACGTCTACTACGAGCCCGTGGGCGCGTAGCGGGTCGGGTTGGGAGGCGAGGGCCCGGGCCCGGGGGGCCCGGGCAGCGGACCTGGTGGCAGCCCAGGGCGAACGGCAGCGCGGGCGCGGCACTGGGCAACTCTGGGCGAACGGCCCGACGCGGGCCGCGCGGCCGGCGATACGGTGCTATCCTAGGAACGAGACGACAAGGAGGCACCCCATGCAACGAACCACCTTAGAGGGCATCATCGCCGACCTGAAGGCGGGACGCGCCCCGGCGCTTTCCGTCGAGGACTTCGGCGCCTTCGCCCCCGAAGTCACCGAAGGCAATCCCTATCTGGGTCCCGAGGCGCTAGCTGCGGCCGCGGCTGCGCTCACCGAGGCCGACGTGCCCACCTTCGAGCGGGCCCTGGCTGCCCTGGATGCCCAGGAGATGGCGTGGCTTGGCTTCAAGGTGGTCTACGATGCCGCCGCTGCCCAGGCGAACACCGACAACGAGGTGACGAAGAAGTACGGCGAGGTCGGCTCGGCCGACGGCGAGCCGCTCGTGTTCTTCTGCAACGACGCCAAGGAAGTGGTGGCCAGTCGCCCCTATTCGCCACGCGACCTGTTCCAGATGAAGGACGCCACCCGCGGCCCCTCGATGCACACCCAGCAGTTCGACGGCCTCACCTGGGCCAGCGAGCCGCTGTTCGGCAAGGTGCGCGTGTGGCTGCTCGGCGCGAGCGACGCGGCGGTGGAGGTGGCCGCCCTGGCCGACCACGTGGGCTTCCATGTGGTGGCCGTCGACTATGACCCGGCGTTCCTCAACGAGGCGCGGTTCCCCGCGGCCGAGCGCATCATGCTGCACGGCGGCGATTTCGACGAGCTGGCGAACATGCCCGGCAGCGCCGCCGACTACGTGTGCGTGCTCACGCGCGGGCACATGTTCGACCCGCAGGCATGCCTGTGGGCGTTGGGCAACCATGCACACTACATTGGCATGATGGGCTGCGCGGGCAAGAACGACACCGTTCGCGAGCTGGTGCTGGCCGGCGGCGCGAGCGAGGCCGACTGGGAGCGCGTCAAGCGGCCCATCGGCTTGAGGTTCGGCGCCAAGTCGCCCGCCGAATTAGCCATAGCGATAGTGGCCGAGCTCGTGGATGTGCGCTACCAGCAGCGGTATAGTGAAGCAGCAAGGCAGAAGCATGAAGCCAGCTTGGGAAGGGAATAGCCATGAAGGACCCGCAGGTAAGACGAGCGCTCATATCGGTGACCGACAAGACGGGCGTCGTCGAGTTCGCCCGCGCGCTGCATGACGAGTTCGGCGCCGAGATAATCTCGACCGGCGGCACCGCCAAGGTCATCGCCGAGGCGGGCGTGCCCGTGACCCCCATCGACGAGGTGACCCAGTTCCCCGAGATGATGGACGGTCGCGTGAAGACGCTGCACCCACGCGTGCACGGCGGCCTGCTGGCGCGCCGCGACGACCCGTCGCACATGGTGCAGGCATCCGAGCACGGCATCGAGATGATAGACATGGTGGTCGTGAACCTGTACGCCTTCGAGAAGACCGTGGAGTCGGGGGCCGACTTCACCACGTGCATCGAGAACATCGACATCGGCGGGCCTTCCATGCTGCGCTCGGCGGCCAAGAACTTCGCGAGCGTGGCCGTGGTCACCCAGCCGGGCAGCTACGACGCCATCCTCGAGGAGATGCGCGCCCACGGCGGCGCCACCACCTACGCCACCCGCGAGCAGCTGGCGCTCGAGGTGTTCCGCACGACGGCAGCCTACGACGGCGCCATAGCCGCGTGGATGGGCCGCCAGGTGCAGGGCGCCGAGGACTTCCCGGCGCGCGCCACGCTGCGCGTGACCAAGAAGCAGGATCTGCGCTACGGCGAGAACCCGCACCAGAAGGCGGCGTTCTTCGTGCGCGACGACTACGCCGGCGCCGAGCACAGCCTGGCCCGCGCCACCCAGCACCAGGGCAAGGAGCTGTCGTACAACAACTACCTCGACCTTGACGCCGCCTGGTGCGCCGTGCGCGAGTACGGCGGCCCGGCCTGCGTCATCGTGAAGCACCTGACCCCATGCGGCGTGTGCGAGGATTCCGACGCGACCCGCGCCTACAAGCGTGCCCACGAGTGCGATCCGGTGAGCGCCTACGGCGGCGTCATGGCGTTCAACCGCCCCGTGACCGGCGAGGTGGTGGAGGCCATCTTCGAGAACAAGCAGTTCGTCGAGGCCATCGTGGCGCCGGAGTTCTCGGGCGACGCGCTGGCCATGTACGAGGCCAAGCCCAACGCGCGCCTGCTGTCCACGGGCGGCGTGAACCCGGCTGGCGGCGAGGTGGAGTACCGCTCGGTGGAGGGCGGCCTGCTCGCGCAGGATTCCGACGCGGTGGCCGAGGCCATGGGCGGCTTCACGGTGCCTACGAAGCGCAAGCCCACCGATGCCGAGATGGAGGAGCTGATGTTCGCCTGGAAGGCGTGCAAGTCGGTGAAGTCCAACGCCATCCTCATCGCCAAGGACCATGCGTCGGTGGGGGCAGGCGGCGGCCAGCCCAACCGCGTGAACTCCGCGCGCATAGCCGTGGAGCAGGCGGGGGAGAAGGCCCAGGGCGCGGTGGCGGCGTCGGATGCGTTCTTCCCGTTCCGCGACGGGTTCGACGTGCTGGCCCAGGCGGGCGTGACCGCGGTCATCGAGCCGGGCGGCTCCATCCGCGACGATGAGGTCATCTCCGCGGCCGACGAGCAGGGCGTGGCCCTCGTGTTCACGGGGCATCGCCACTTCCGCCACTAGGATGGCCGGGCGGCCGGGCCTGCGAGACCTGGCTTTGCGCCGTCGGCCTGGCCGATGCCTATCGAGATGACAGGAGCCCCCTGGCGCTGTTCCCAGTGCCAGGGGGCTCCTTCGTTCCGCTCGACGAAGCAGCGCTACTTGTTGTACTGCGCGTTGGCGCTCAGGATCTCGGCGGATTCCTTGTTGCCAACGTCGGTGACCTCGATGGTGTCGCCGCAGTCGGTGACTTCCAGCACTTCCTCGTTGCTCGGGATGACTACCTTCTCGTCCATGATGGGGCTCCTTTTTTCTCGGGTCCTTTCGAAGCAGCCCTATCATAGGCCCGGGGCACGTGGCGCGACGCGGCCATGGCTGGTTGATTACCGCCCCGTATGGCGGCCGTTTTCGAGGTGACACATAGGATGGTCGAGGGAGGAAGGTGCGCGGCTTGGGGGCGCAGGAGGGCATGGCGGCATGGCGGGCGGGCTTCGGAAGCGGCCGCGCCAGCGGGCCCTTCCGCTAGCCGTGCAGCAGCTGGGCGCTCGTTGCGGCCATGGTGGCGGCCAGCGCCTGCTCGTCGACGCCGCGGATGCGCGCGAGCTCGGCCAGGCCCAGCTCCAGCTGCGCCCGCCAGAGATCGGCCGACCACAGCTTGCCGGGCCGCGAGGGGGCGTCGGTCTCGAGCAGCAGTCGGCCCTCGGGGACGATGCGGGCGTACTCGCGGCCGCGCCGCGTCTCCAGCATGTAGCTGCCCACCGAGAAATAGCACCCCATGCCCACGGCGCGCTTGAGCCCTTCGGGGGTGTCGGAGTACCAGTGGAACACCACGGCGTGGCGCTCGCAGGTGCCTGCCGTCTCCAGCGCGTCGAGCAGCGGCTCGGTGGCGCGCACCGCGTGGACCGACACCAGCTTGCCAGGTGCGCCCTCGTTGCAGGCGGCCAGCGCGCGGTCGAGCGCGGCCACTTGCCGCTCGCGGGCCTCGGGCGCGCGGTAGCGCTCGGTGAGCTCGATCCCTATCTCGCCGATGAAGCGCTCGCCGGGCGCCAGGGCGCAGAATCGCTCGACGCCTTCCGGGCCGCAGCGGCCATCGGCCACCCACCAGGGGTGCAGCCCCAAGGCCACCCGGGCGAACCCGAAGCCAGCCAGGGCGGCGCGTTGCTGCTCGTACTCGGATGGGGTCACCGTGCAGCTGAGCGCCTGCAAGCCACCGCGGGCTGCAGCGCTGGCGGCCACTTCCGCGGCGTTGGCCGCGAAGCCGATGTGGCAGTGCATGTCGTAGAGGGTGTCGTGCGGGGCTTCCATGGCTTCATGGTACCATTAAGGCTCCCAACAAGAAGGATATAGCAACATGGAAATGCTCGTAGAGCTCTTGAAGGCTGTGTTCATCGGCGTGGTGGAGGGCATCACCGAATGGCTGCCCATTTCGTCGACGGGCCACATGATACTGGTAGACGAGTTCGTGAAGCTGGCGGTGAGCCCCGGGTTCCTCGAGCTGTTCTTGGTGGTCATCCAGATAGGCGCCATCTGCGCCGTCATCATCCTGTACTTCCACAAGCTCAACCCGTTCTCGGGCCGCAAGACCGCGGCCGAGCGCCGCAGCACGTGGCGGCTGTGGGGCATGGTGGTCGTGGGCTGCATCCCCGCTGCGGTGTTCGGCTTCGCGCTGGATGATTGGGTGAACGAGTACTTCTACAGCGCCTGGACGGTGGCGGTGGCGCTCATCGTCTACGGCGTCATCTTCATCGTGCTGGAGCATCACAACCGCAAGCGCGAGGAACGCTACCTCGCCCAGGCCCAGCCGCGCGGCAAGCACGCGCGCGTGGGCAGCGGCACCGACGGCGACGACGCCGAGGCTGCGCTGTTCAGGGTGCATACCGTGGACGAGATAGACTGGAAGACGGCGCTCAAGATAGGCCTCTTCCAGGTGCTGGCCATCATCCCGGGCACGAGCCGCTCGGGCTCCACCATCATCGGCGGCATGCTGTGCGGCTGCTCGCGCACGGCGGCGGCCGAGTTCACGTTCTTCCTGGCCATCCCGGTCATGTTCGGCTGGGGGCTCGTGAAGGCCGTGAAGGCGGTGCTCGGCGGCCTGGCCATGACCACCACCGAGGTGGCCGTGCTGGGCGTGGGCATCGTGACGGCGTTCGTGGTGTCCATCTTGTCCATCAAGTTCCTGATGGGCTATATCAAGCGCAACGACTTCACCGCCTTCGGCGTGTACCGCATCGTCGTGGGCGTGGTGGTGCTGGCCTACTTCGGCGCCAAGCTGCTGCTGGGCTGATAACGGGGCCGGCTGGGAAACGAAGGGAAGGCTACGATGATAAACGAGAAGATGCACGCGCTCGGCGACGAGCCCAGCGCCATCCGCGAGCTGTTCGCCTACGGCATGGAACGCAAGGCGCAGGTCGGGGCCGACAACGTGTTCGACTACTCCATCGGCAACCCCAGCGTGCCCGCGCCGCCCAAGGTGCGCGAGACCATCCTGCGCCTGATGGAGGAAGACCCGGTGGCCTTGCATGGCTACACGCCCGCCGCTGGCGACCCCGCGGTGCGCGACGCGGTGGCTCGGCACATCCGCGAACGCTACGGCGTGCCTGCCACCCCTGGCCAGCTGTACCTGACCGTCGGCGCGGCGGCCGCCATCGCCATCAGCCTGGCCGCGGTGACGCACCCGGGCGACGAGGTCATCGTCATCTCGCCGTTCTTCCCGGAGTACTCCACCTGGATAGGCATGTGCGGCTGCGAGCGCGTCGAAGTGCCGGCCAGCGTGCCCGACTTCCAGATAGACGTCGATGCCGTGGCAGCCGCCATCGGCCCCAAGACGAGCGCCATCATCATCAACTCGCCGAACAACCCGGTGGGCGCCGTGTACACGCGCCAGAACCTCGAGGCGCTGGCCGCGGTGCTGCGCGCGAAGGAGGCCGAGCTCGGCCGGCCGCTGTACCTCATCAGCGACGAGCCGTACCGCGAGATAACCTACGGTGCCGAGGTGCCGTACGTGCCGTGCCTGTATCCGCGCACCATCGTGTGCCTGTCGTACTCGAAGTCGCTCTCGCTGCCGGGCGAGCGCATCGGCTACATCTACGTGTCCGACCTGATGGACGATGCGGCCGACGTGGCCTGCGCCGTGGCGGGGGCGGGGCGCGCGCTCGGGTACATCTGCGCGCCGGTGCTCATGCAGCGCGTGCTGGCCGAGTGCGTGGACGAGCCATCCGACGTGGCCGCCTATGCCGAGAACCGTCGCATCCTCACCGAGGGGCTGTCTGCGCTGGGCTACGAGTACGTCGAGCCCGACGGTGCGTTCTACCTGTGGGTGAAGGCGCTCGAGCCCGACGCTCAGGCGTTCAGCGACCGCGCCAAGGCCTTCGAGCTGCTGCTGGTGCCGTCGGACAGCTTCGGCGTGCCCGGCTGGGTGCGCCTGAGCTACTGCATCGCCCGCGACACCATCGAGCGCTCGCTGCCGGCGTTCAAGGCTCTGAAGGAGAGCTACGAGGGGTAAGGTTCCGTTGCGCTGGCTGCGGCTGCGGCTGCGGTCGCGCGCTGCGCCGGATCGGATGCGGAAGGCCCCGGGCGACCCCGGGGCCTTCTTCGTGAGCGAGCATCTATGGAAGGCGGCATGAGCGATGTGCGAAATGCATCGCCTATCATGTGCAAAATGTAGCGCGAGATACGTGTAAAATGCATCGCGAACATGGTGTAAAATGTAGCGCGAGATACGTGCAAAATGCATCGCGAACATGGTGCAAAATGTAGCGCCATTTAATACGACCAGGTAGAATGCTGCTTTTCGAACCAAGGAGAGACCATGGCGAACAGCATGATAGGGCAGACCCTGCGGCCGGAAGGCTATCTTCCCCGGCTCATCGACGACCGCCTTGACTTCTTGCTTGAAACATTCGGGGCGGTGGAGATAACAGGCTCCAAATGGTGCGGCAAGACATGGACCGCGCTCACCCATGCGCAAAGCGCTACGCGGCTTGATGACAGCGCCGCTTTCGCACGAGCTGTCGAGGCGCCTGAAACAGCGCTCAGGGGCAGCGAGCCCCATCTCATCGACGAGTGGCAGGAGCTGCCTGTCGTGTGGGACGAGGTAAGGCGCACGGTTGACGAGCAAGCAAACCGCGCAGGTCAGTTCATCCTCACTGGCTCTACGCGGCTTAAGGTAGAGGGGGACGAGCTGCCGCAGCGAAGGGAGGTCCATCATAGCGGTGCTGGTCGCATCAAGAGGGTGAGCATGTGGCCCATGAGCCTCGTTGAAGAAGGGGTCTCCAACGGTAAAGTGAGCCTCAAGGCGCTTTTCGAAGGAGCCTTCGAGGGTGCGGAATGCGACACCTCGCTCGATGACGTAGCGGAATGGTGCTGTCGAGGCGGATGGCCTGCCAATGTCGGACGTCCCTATGAGATGGCTGCCGAAACGGCGGCATCGCACCTCGAGAGCCTCTACGATGTGAGCATTCCCCGCATGGGCCTCAGCTCGGCGACCGCTTCCAGCCTGGTGACGGCGCTGGCGCTGAACCTGGCTCAGCCCGCGACGATGGCCACGTTGGCGAAGGATATGGCGCAGGGGGACGAGGACAGGCTACCCGCGCGCACGACGGTCGAGAGGTACCTGGATGCCTTGCAGCGCCTTTTCATCATCTACGATGTCAATGGTTGGAGCGCGCCTTTGCGGTCGAAGGCACGGGCGCGGGTCAAGCCGAAGCGCTATTTCGTCGACCCGTCGCTGGCGGCTATCGCGCTGCATGCCACCCCAGCACGCCTCATGGATGACATGCAGGCCCTCGGCAATCTGTTCGAGACGCTTGTGATGCGGGACCTCAACGCGTTCGTCTCCACCTATTCGGGCATCGGGAACGAGGTGCGCTACTACCGCGACCAAGCTGGCTTGGAGGCAGATGCCATCCTCGAGGTGGATGGGAGATGGGCTGCTTTGGAGATCAAGCTATCCGAGGCGAAGGTGGACGCTGCGGCCGATGCGCTGCTGCGCCTTGCAGCAAAAGCGGCTGAGAACCCTCTGGCGAGAGTCAGCGATCCGGCGTTCCTGGCAGTGCTGGTGGGAAGCGGGAGCGTTGCCTACCAGAGACAGGATGGGGTCTATGTCATCCCTGTCGCCACTCTTACGGCATAGATGGCGCTCATTCAACGATGAGTGCCCGTTGCTGTGCATGAGAGAGCGGCCAGGTCGCACCTTGCCACCGCCGCCCATCGTGACGCAGCGGTAACGGGAGCCTGCCGGGGTGGTTGCCGCTAGGGGCTGCGGGCCCCAAGGCGGCAGCGAGCATGGCATCATGTGCCCATGAGCTGAGCCTGATCATGAAACAAGGCTCCGAGCAGCCGAAAGGCTGCCTCCACATTCCTTCCTGTAGGACCGCCTCCGGAGTGATGACCCGGGGGCGGTTCGCACATGAGGCGCCGAAGCTTCGCCAGTCTAGCGCTTCGCTAGGCCCTTCCGCGCGCTTATGCGGAAACCTTGGATAGCGAACATAAGTTTGATTTTCTGCTAGCCACGGGACCCTCGTCGCAGTAGAATAGGGCCTTGCGAGAAAAGCGGACGCGCTCCGCATCCAAGAGACAAGGCAGGCCCGTTCCATGGCACTAACCGAGATATCCATCAAGGGCGCACGCGAGCACAATCTCAAGAACATAGACCTCACCATACCCCGCGACGAGCTGGTGGTCATCACGGGGCTTTCCGGCTCGGGCAAGTCGAGCCTGGCCTTCGACACCATCTACGCCGAGGGCCAGCGCCGCTACGTCGAGAGCCTTTCCAGCTACGCCCGCATGTTCCTGGGCCAGATGAGCAAGCCCGACCTCGATTCCGTCGACGGCCTTTCGCCGGCGGTGTCCATCGACCAGAAGACCACGAGCAAGAACCCGCGCTCGACGGTGGGCACCACCACTGAGATCTACGACTACCTGCGCCTGCTGTTCGCGCGCGTGGGCGTGCCGCACTGCCCCGAGTGCGGCCGCGAGATCAAGCGCCAGACCACCGACCAGGTCACCGATGAGATACTGCGCCTGGGGGCTGACGACGGCTCGACCCGCGCCATCATCATGGCGCCGGTGGTGACCGGCCGCAAGGGCGAGTTCACCAAGCTGCTGGCCGACCTGCAGAAGGAGGGCTTCGGCCGCGTGCGCATCGACGGCGAGATAGTGAAGCTCGACGGCGAGCCCATGACTCTCAATAAGAAGATAAAGCACTTCATCGACGTGGTGGTCGACCGCGTGGCGCTGAAGGAGTCGGCCGTGAGCCGCATCGCCGAAGCGGTGGAGCTGGCGACGCGCCTGGCCGAGGGCAAGGTGCTCGTGCAGGTGCTCGACACCGACGGCAACCCGCTGGGCGGCCAGGGCAATGTGTCGTCAGGTGCCACGGGTGGCCTGGCCGAGGGCGAGCACGTGTTCTCGCTGGCGCTGGCGTGCCCCGAGCACGGCCATTCCATGGACGAGCTGCAGCCGCGCGACTTCTCGTTCAACGCGCCCTACGGCGCCTGCCCCGATTGCCTGGGCATCGGCAGCCGCGACGAGGTGGACGCGTCGCTGGTCATACCCGACCCGTCGCTGACGCTGGAGGAGGGCGCGGTGGCGCCGTTCAAGAGCGGCAACTACTACCCGCAGGTGCTGGCCGCGGTGGCCAAGCACATGGGAGTAGAGCCGAACACGCCGTGGGAGGACATGCCCAAGAAGGCGCAGAGGGCGCTGCTGAACGGCCTGGGCGAGACGAAGGTGCGCGTGGACTACCGCACCGTCGACGGACGCGACACCTACTGGTACATCGAATGGGAGGGCATCCTGGCCGCCATCAAGCGCCGCTACTCCGAGGCCCAGAGCGACGCTCAGCGGGAGAAGCTGGCCGGGTACTTCGCCACGGTGCCCTGCGAGACGTGCGGCGGCAAGCGCCTGCGCCCCGAGATACTGGCAGTCACCGTGGGCGGCCGCTCCATCCACGATGCCACGGTGCTCTCGGCCCGCGACTCGCTCGAGTTCTTCGAGGGTCTGAGCTTCACGGGGCAGGACGCCGTCATAGCGGGTCCCATCGTGAAGGAGGTGAAGGCGCGCCTGCGCTTCTTGGTGGACGTGGGCCTGGACTACCTGACGCTCGAGCGGGCCACGGCCACGCTTTCGGGTGGCGAGGCCCAGCGCATCCGCCTGGCCACGCAGATAGGCGCCGGCCTCATGGGGGTGCTCTACATATTGGACGAGCCTTCCATCGGCCTGCACCAGCGCGACAACGAACGTCTCATCGCCACGCTCAAGCGCCTGCGCGACCTGGGCAATACCGTGGTGGTGGTCGAGCATGACGAGGACACCATCCGCAGCGCCGACTACGTGGTGGACATCGGTCCTGGCGCTGGCGAGCATGGCGGCCACGTGGTGGCGGCCGGCACGCCCGACCAGGTGGCGCGCACCGAAGGCTCCATGACGGCCGACTACCTCTCGCACCGCCGCCGCATCGAGGTGCCCGCCGAGCGCCGCCGCCCCAAGCGCGGCTCGCTTAAGATGACCGGCGCCACCGAGAACAACCTGCAGAACGTCACGCTGGAAGTGCCCATCGGCACGCTGACGGTGGTCACGGGCGTGTCGGGCTCGGGCAAGAGCTCGCTCATCAACGACACGCTGGCCCCGGCCCTGGCCAACCGGCTGAACCATGCGCACAAGCGCACGGGCCCGTATCGCAAGATGACCGGGCTCGACAAGCTGGACAAGGTCATATCCATCGACCAGAGCCCCATCGGCCGCACCCCGCGCAGCAACCCGGCTACCTATATAGGCTTGTGGGATGACATCCGCGCGCTGTTTGCCTCGACCGCCGAGTCGAAGGCCCGCGGCTACGCGCCCGGCCGCTTCTCGTTCAACGTGAGCGGCGGCCGCTGCGAAGCCTGCAAGGGCGACGGCCAGATAAAGATCGAGATGCACTTCCTGCCTGACGTGTACGTGCCCTGCGAGGTGTGCGGCGGCAAGCGCTACAACCGCGAGACGCTGCAGGTGACCTACCGTGGCAAGAGCATATCCGATGTGCTGGACATGACGGTGGACGAGGCACTGGCCTTCTTCGAGAACATACCGGGCATCAAGCGCAAGCTGCAGACGCTGTTCGACGTGGGCCTGGGCTACCTGCGCCTGGGCCAGCCGGCCACCACGCTTTCCGGCGGCGAGGCCCAGCGCGTGAAGCTGGCCAGCGAGCTGCAGAAGCGCTCGACGGGCAAGACGTTCTACATCCTGGACGAGCCCACCACCGGCCTGCACTTCGAGGACGTGCGCCAGCTGCTCATCGTGCTGCAGCGCCTGGTGGATTCGGGCAACACGGTATTGGTCATCGAGCACAACCTCGACGTCATCAAGAGCGCCGACCACATTGTCGACCTGGGGCCCGAAGGCGGCGACGGGGGCGGCCGCATCATCGCCACTGGCACGCCGGAGCAGGTGGCCAAGGTCGAGGGTAGCCACACCGGCCGCTTCGTAGCGCACATGCTGGAGGAGGCGAAGGCCGCGCCGGTCGCGGCAGGGTAGGGCAGCTGCGGTAGCCGTGGCTGGGCGGCGGGCGCCTTGAGCCGCTGGCCCGGTGCTGCCTGCATCTCATACGGGAAGCAGTATATCCTCGCCCGGCGATGATGGTTTACTGATGGTGAGCTTGCGCGGGCGCGGAGCCGTGCTAGTATGAGCCGGTACGACGACGCAAGCATAGAAGACAACCTGAGGAGCTTACCGTGCTTGAGATAAAGAACCTGGTGTTCGAGGTGCCTTCCGCCGACGACCCGTCGGTCAAGAAGCGCATCATCGACGACCTTTCGCTGACCATCGCCGACGACCGTTTCACGGTGATAACCGGCCCGAACGGCGGCGGCAAATCCACCCT
The DNA here is from genome assembly GCA_910588095.1 of uncultured Eggerthellaceae bacterium. Classification (GTDB taxonomy): domain Bacteria; phylum Actinomycetota; class Coriobacteriia; order Coriobacteriales; family Eggerthellaceae; genus D16-63. Next base: position 64,292 of record CAJUQH010000002.1, on the reverse strand, counting down.
GGCCAAGCTGGTCATGGGCATCGAGAAGCCCACCTCGGGCTCCATCGTGCTCGACGGCCAGGACATAACCGAGCTGGGCATCACCGAGCGCGCGCGCCTGGGCATCGGCTACGGCTTCCAGCAGCCGGCCCGCTTCAAGGGCATGACGGTCAAGAAGCTGCTGGACATCGCCGCGGGCAAGAAGCTGCCCATGCTGGCCTGCAACGAGTACCTGGCCCGCGTGGGGCTGTGCTCGGCCAGCTACCTCACGCGCGAGGTGGACAAGAGCCTTTCCGGCGGTGAGGTAAAGCGCATCGAGATAGCCACCATCCTGGCCCGCGACCCGAAGCTGGCCATCTACGACGAGCCCGAAGCGGGCATCGACCTGTGGAGCTTTGACCGCCTCACCGAGACGTTCCGCGACATCCACGAGGCCCAGGGCGGCCGCTCCATCGTGATAATCTCGCACCAGGAGCGCATCATCCAGCTGGCCGACGAGATAGTGGTGCTGCGCGACGGCCGCATCGACCGCTCCGGCACGCCGGAGGACATCATGCCGCAGCTGGGCTTCGTGTCCAAGGGCATCCCCGGCTGCCAGCTCTCGGAGCCTACCGAGCTGCACATCACCGAGATCCCCACCACCTGCTAGCGTAAAGGAGCGCAACCATGGCAGTCGACCTCTCACCCATCGACGAAGGGCTCCTTGCCGAGATAGCCAACATCCACGGCATGCCCAAGGGCGCCTTCAACATCCGCAAGGACGGCCAGCTGGTCGAGCGTCATTCCTCGGCCAACATCGAGATAGCCACCAAGACCGACCACCCCGGCATCGACATCCGCATCGCGCCGGGCACCAAGGGCGAGACGGTGTTCATCCCCGTCATCGTCACCCAGTCGGGCCTGAAGGACGTCGTGTACAACTCGTTCTACATCGGCGAAGACTGCGACATCACCATCATAGCCGGCTGCGGCATCCACAATGAGAGCCACGAGGCTTCCGAGCACGACGGCATCCACACCTTCTACTGCGGCAAGAACTCCCACGTGAAGTACGTCGAGAAGCACTACGGCGAAGGCGAGGGCACCGGCGAGCGCATCCTGAACCCGGTGACCAACGTGGTGATGGAGGAAGGCTCCAGCTGCGAGATGGAGCTGGTGCAGCTGCGCGGCGTGTCGTCCACGGTGCGCGACACCAACGCCGAGCTGGCTGCGGGCGCCAAGCTGGTGCTCAACGAGAAGCTGCTCACCCACGATTCTCAGACCGCCACCTCCAACATGAAGGTGGAGCTCAACGGCGAGGACTCCAGCGTGCAGGTGATATCGCGCTCGGTGGCCCAGGACGACTCGGTGCAGGTGTTCAACCCGCTGGTCATCGGCCGGTCCGCCTGCCGCGGCCATGTGCAGTGCGACGCCATCATCATGGGCAACGCCAAGGTGACGGCCATCCCCGGCATCGAGGCGGCCAGCGAGGACGCCGTGCTGGTGCACGAGGCCGCCATTGGCAAGATAGCCGGCGATCAGATAGTGAAGCTGGAGACGCTGGGCCTGACCGAGGAGGAAGCCGAGCAGGAGATCCTTGAGGACTTCCTGAGCTAAGGGGCTTGCGCACAGCTATCCGCTCTGGCCTAGCGTTTCTGACCCGGAAGGCGAATCTGCCTTCCGGGTTTTTGTATCATAGGAGCGAGAGGGATTGTGGCTCAGGTGGTATAGGCAGTCTCCACAGTCATAATTTGCTTTTTAAGATAATTCTTGCATAGCTTGAATAGTGGTGATAGTCTATTAACAATATTGATTGATGTGTGAAGAAAACATTAATCAATATAAGGGGGAAACGCTTAGAACATAGCTTAAACACAGCACGTGCCCGTTGGTTAGATATGTCTATGGGAGAGGCTAGCTAACCAGGAGTGAGGGGTACAGCGTCCCTGTTGCTTTCACTGCTCAAGGGGAAAAGGGAATGCTGTGGAAGGCAAACTGAAGCGTTTGGTCGCATCGGCACCGGCTGGCTATTCTGCCGCTATTTCAGCAGTCATCGTTGCGTGTATTTCTGCATGCTTCGCATTGGCGTTGCCGAACGATGCAAGTTTCATACTACGAGGCATTTTCATTGTGCTGGCGATTGCTGGCTGTCTTGCGTTGGGCGTAGGGTTGGTTTTGGAGCTGCGTGCGATGCAGCCTTCAAGCGGTCGTCGTTTGCGGTTAGGGGTTGGAGAGGTAATAAAGGGTCTTGTCGTACGAAGCCTTATTGTGGCGGGGGGGGTAGCAGTACTCGCGCTTATATGCGGCTTTGCCTCTTTGCTTCTTCAGCATACGGCTCTATCTGTTTTGGGGATTGGCACCACAACAGCGATTGTTCGCGTTCTTGCTGTCCTCTTGGCGGTGTGTGGTTCTCCATTGCCGGTGATGTTGCTTTGCGGGTTTGTGCGTTCGCGTACTGGTGTTTTTCGCCCTTGGAATGAGATAGCGTCTGTACGTGCTGCTTACCTTCCTCTTTTGGTTGTCACCCTGTTCGCTGTTGCTCTTGGCTTCGTTACATACCTGGCCTGCGGTCTCATCACCTTTCGGATTGCTTCGGTGACATTGTTTGGTCTATGCGGCATCATGCTAGGAGGACTGTGGATTCTTTTCGCTTGTTCGATTTGCCTAAATGGGAATGGTGTAGACGTTTATGTAGGCTTACCGTCATTCTCATCTACAGTGATCCGTCGAATGCGTCAGGGGCTAGCATGTGTTCTGTCCTTTGTTCTCGCTTTCAACCTATTAGGAGAACCTGACTTGTCGCACGCGGTGGAGGGGGTGCCGGGCTACGTTGAGCCCCCTGCTCCTGTTGAACAAGTTGAAGGGTTCAACTCGGCTCCCGAGACGGTATCGGCCCCGAAGCCGACCGCCGAAGCTCCACATGATTATTATGAACAGGCCGAAACTCCAGAAGGCAAACTAGCATATATCCAAGACGATGCGGCCATATTTCAAACCGGCGCCCGTACTTATACAACGGTTGTCGGCGGCCCTGCAATTACCTACATGGATGAAGATGGAATCGCTCGCGTTATCGACAATACATTAGAGGGACATCGTGTTGGCTTGTTCTCGGAAAGCGTGGAGTATGTCAACCGCTCTAATGGGTATACGGCTCGGATTCCCGATGTTCTATCGGATAGCCATCCGATACGGTTCGAAAAAAGTGGCCACTCTATGGAGGTCATCCCTCAAGGCGGAGATTTTTCGCGCTCGGCAGCCGAGGGAGAGGCTATCCGCTATACAGAGGTTCGGCAAGGCATCGATTACCAGTACACTTTGGTGGGTTCGGTTGTTAAGGAGGATATTGTCCTTACCCGGGCAGTTGCTCCCCAGGACCTTTCTACCAAGATTAAATTCAGTGAAGGGTTGGTGCCTGCTCTTGAAGACGGTGTCGTCGTAGTTCGCGACAGCAACCATCGCCAGTCCGAAGATGACGAAGAAGCCCTAGAAAGGGCTACGGCCGAGGCTGACTCTGAAGACCCGGCTTCGGGCGAAGAAGATGTGGTGTTCGCAATTGCGGCGCCTCTCGCTACGGATGCGGCAGGCGAGGTGTCTGATAATATACAGCTACGCCTGTCCGAGAACGAAGATGGTACTTATGTTGTGTCCCTTGATATTGATTGGGACTGGATAGGCTCACCTGAACGCGCTTACCCGATACGCATAGACCCTACTGTCAACATAGCTCCTTCAGCTGTACGAGTGGGATGCGTTGAGCAAACTTCTCCCAATTCCATTATCGGAGAGAATGGCTATGCCTATTCTGGCTACGATGACGGCAACAAGACGGGTACAGGAGCGTTCAAGCCTGGCGGTCACCGCATGACGCGCACCTATGCATCGATCAACTATAACTTCGGATACATCATGTCCGAAGCCAAGATAAACTCAGCAACTTTTTCTCTGTCTCAATATCGTGCCTACAGCGGAGGTGCTACGAATTTCGGATTGTATCGCATCACTAGTGGATGGAATTTCGACGCTCTAACCTGGAATAGCCAGACGGGGCTAGGGCATGAGTTTGTTCAGTATCAACGTGCTCGTACTAGTCATGGGTACATTAACTGGGATGTGCGCGAAGTGGTCAATAACTGGGTTCAAGGAGTTTATGCCCAACGTGGCTTTTGCGTTAAAGCTGAAGACGAGCGAAACATGCAATGCGAGATGTTCGAAAACCGCTACAGCTCGAACCCTCCTAGACTTACCATTAATTGGGAAGTGCCTGATCCGGTCAATGAGTCGTACCCTCTTTCGGATACAACGGTGAATCTGAGAACGGTTACCGAGCATGATGCCGACAACAAGCTTGCTTTCGACGGCGTGTTCGCTGACGGAATGGCTACCCCGCGAGCTTTTGTGAGCTACACCCTCGAAGGCAAGGGTGAGGGTGGAACGGCTTACGCCAGCCGCTCCTACAAGTATCCTGATTCATCGAGTTGGGATAAATATGTCCCCAACGGTACCAAATACAAAGACAAGCTGTCAAATTGGCAGACGCATCTATTTGCGAATCTTGACTTTAACAAGGAATACAAGGTCAAGGCTATTCCGAAGCTGAACGATGCCACAGGTCCTGCGCGCGAGTCAGACAGCTTTCTCGTTTATAAAGCTACCGCAAAAGATACCTTGCCTTATATTGCAAGTCACTACGGCACCACCCTAGACATCCTATCGAAGGATAATCGGGTGCAAGATACCCTTGTGGTTGGGGGCAACACGATCTTTGTGAGAAATCCCACGACCACTGATGCTTATACTCCAAAAGAGCTCACCGACGATCAGAAAAAGCGGATTGATAGCGCTCTTATGGGACGCGGCAAGCATTGCGAGTATGGCTTCGAGCCTATCAACATGAATACTGGCAATTTCATCTTAGAAGCTACCGATGCTGCGGTACCCGATGTTGAAGGCGATTTTGGCCTTACGCGCACCTATAACGCTAAAAACGATGGGGTTGAATCTCCCTTTGGCCGCAATTGGAGCTTTGCTTATTCGGAGAGTCTAGGCCAGATGGAAAATGGAACGCTGGTTTACTCCGCAGGTGATGGCAAAACACTATTCTTTGATCCCGACGGGCAGGGGGGCTACCTATCGCCTAGTGGGTTTGACCTGAAGCTAATTCGAATCCCTTATAAGAAATCTGACTTAGAGGATGATGCTGGCGAGGAAAGCGATGCGGGGATAAATGCAGAGGAAGACAAAGAGGGGGCCACTGTAGGCAACGCCATTGATGAAGGTGCTGAAAGCACGTCAGAAGATCGTGGTGGATTACATGATGCATCGGGAGACGAGAGCAGCGTGCTGCAAGGCGCCTCTATGGAGACTGAGGTTGGCGGTGAGGATGCCGATGCTCGGTCAACATCAGCGAAAGGCGCTTTAGCCGAAGAAGCAGAAGGGGAAGAGGAGGAAGAGCCAACCCTCTATCGCTATGAATTGCACTCGCCGGACGGGTCTTACCGCGGCTTCAACGCTTGGGGCATGCTTGAAGAAATATGCTCTGCAAAAGGGCTTGTCACCAAAGTGGATTATGACGAAGCTGGACGTTTGACCGCCATAACGTCTCCGACAGGCATTTCATATGGCATTACGGTTGACTCAAGAGGGCACATTGTCGAAGTGCTGCTTCCGGACGGCAATGCATTGTCTTATGGATATGATGAGCATGGCAACCTGACATCGTTCACTAATGCAATGGGCTTTACCGTGCACTACGCTTACGACGATGAGTGGCGAATGATTTCTTGGAATGATGCGAACGGGACCCGCATCATCAAGAACTCTTATGACGAGGAAGGCCGCGTTGTAGAGCAAGTGGATTCAGCGGGTGGCGTATCGCTTCTGGAGTATGGGGATGGATTTACGCGGGCCACGAATGCTGCTGGATATGTCACGCTTTACTTCTATGATGACCAGTATCGCACTACCCATATTGCCTACCCTGATGGTTGGGAGATTGACCGTGCCTATGACAGCGAAGGCAATCTCGTATCTGACGAGAATGGGTCTTATGTCTACGACGAGCAGGGCAATAGAACGTCGGTTACCGTAGATGGGCACACTACGATTTACTCTTATGACGAAAAGGGCAGGCTGATAGAAACGACCGAGCCGGATGGCACGATCACGACGAATGGCTACGACGACCAAGGTAACCTTTCCTGGACAGCCTCTAATGCCGGTGCTGCTACTAGTTTCACATATGACAGCTTTGGTCGATGCCTATCGTCAATCGACGCGGATGGCGTACGTGAGCTTTACGGATGGGAAAAGGGCTGGCGCACTTCGGTGACGGATGGTCTGGGCAATACGACCGTATATGCCTACGACCCAATGGGTCGATGCATATCCTCTACGGATGCGCTTGGCAATACTTCTCGCACTATTTATGACGCTGCAGGTCGCATAACTGCCGAACAGGATGCAACCGGCTCTTATAGCGCTTACGAGCTGGACGCCGTGGGCTTGCTACTTTCCGTTACTGATCCGCGTGGCTATATCACGCGTTTTACCTATGATGCTGCATACAATATGTCATCCATGACCGATGCCTCGGGGGCGGTAACCTCTTACAGCTATGACATCATGGGCCATGAAGTCTCTACTACAAGCACACGAGGCGCTGAGGGATATAAAACATACGATAAACGTGGTCGGTTGGCTTCCCTCATTGATGAGGAAGGAGGGACTACCACATATTCCTATGATGGCAGAGGGCGTCTCCGGTTCATGTCGAACCCAATAGGGGGAATCTCTACTGCGGTCTATGATGGTTCTCTCAATGTCCCCTCATCTTATACCGATGCAGCTGGATCCACTACTGAGTATATTTACGATACGCGTGGCAATGCGATTCTGTCTAAGCTGCCTGACGGCTCAACCCAGAGCGCAGCCTATGGGCTTGATGGCCGCCTTCTTTGGACGCAGGATGCAGTTGGGCTCAAGACTTCTTATGAATACAGTGCGGCAGGCCGACTGAAGTCGGTGAATGCGGGTGGTCGTGTTTATAAGATCTCTTACGATGCGGCAGGAAATCCGGTTGAGACCGTTGATGCTTTGGGCCGTCCTACAAGGTTTTCCTACGACCCTGCAGGTCGTGTCGTGGCGGTAGCGTCGGCTGATGGCGCTACGGTGGAGCTTTCTTATGATGCTGCAGGACGTCAGGTCGGCGTTGTTGATGCGCTTGGAAATGCTGTTGCGACTGCCTACGATCCCTCTGGCAATATTGCAAGCGTCACTGACCCGATGGGGGCAGTGCTGGTGTTCGAACATGATGAGATAGGCCGTCTGGTTGCTCGCACCGATGCCGAAGGAGAGACGGCTTCGCTGACATACGATGCCGCCGGTGATGTAATTTCCCAAGCTGATGCTCTCGGCAATGTACGGAAGGCAGCTTATGACGATGAGCATAGGCTTATTCAAGCTACCGATGCTCTGGGTCGCACAATATCCTATTCGTACGATGCAGCCGGCAATCTGACGCAGCGTACATTACCGGATGGCAGCACTGAAAAGCTTGCTTATGACGCTGCGGGGAGGTTGGTTTCATCAGTAGACGCTCGAGGTTTGGAGATACAGTATGCCTATGACGCGCGTGGCAACCTGTCGGACATCACTGCGAGCAATGGTGCCTCAGAGAGCTATGCTTACGATGGCGAGGGACGCTTGGTTCGGGCGACTGACTCGTTGGGGCGCAACGCAACCTATGAGTATGACCTTTGGGGATCATTGGTCGCGGAGCATGCTTTCGATGGAAGCACAGTCGCGTATTCCTATGATGCTGCTGGGCAGCTCGTCTCAGAAACGGATGCTTTAGGAAACGCTACTTCTTATCGATATGATGTTCGTGGCAATACCATTGAAGTTGAAAAGCCAGGAGGAGCGCTCGTTAGCTATGAGTACGATGATGCGAATCGCCTTACGCGCTCTACTGATGCTCTAGGTAACGCCAGCGCTTATGTTTATGACAAAGCTGGCAGGGCTGTGGCGGAGACCGATCCAGATGGTTACACATCCTCTTTCCGCTACGATGCTACAGGTCAGGTCGTTGAGGCGACAGACGGTAACGGGAATGCGACATCCTATGCATATGATGCAGTAGGAAACCTTGTTTCGGTCACTCGCCCCGAAGGAGGCATAGAGAGGTATCTCTATGATGCCGAAGGGCAGCTTATCAAGCACAGCACGCCACGCGGTTCTACTGAGCAATTTGGCTACGATGCGCTTGGTAATGTATCTGAGTACATCAATCCGCTCGGTGCCGTTACTCTTTATGAGCATGATAGCTCTGGCGGGCTAACCCGCGAGGTTGATGCTGTTGGCAATGCTACGTCGTACGAATACGATGCGGCTGGCAACATGGTGAAGATGACGAAGCCAAATGGGGCAGATTGGTCTTTTGACTATGACTTGCTAGGGCGGATGACCGCTATCGTTTCCCCGCGAGGATATACGCGTTCCTTTGACTATGGAATCGGCGACACCGTAGCGCGTGAGAGCGATAATGCTGGAAGGTCGAGCACTTACGCCTATGATGCGGTTGGTCGCATGGTGGAGGCTCGAAATAACTTGGGGGCCACTGCGTGGTCCTACGATTGCCGGGGCAATGCGGTGCGCACTGTGGATGCTACAGGAGCCATCACCGAACGCGCTTTTGATGCAGAAGATCGACTTGTTGAAGAAGTGGACGCTGCAGGCGCTGTGAGCCGTTGGCTATATGATGGACGAAGCAACGTGGTCGAGGCGTCCCGAGGCTATTCGGTAGAGCGCTATGCCTACGATGGGGCATCCAATATGGTGTCGGCTATCGATGGCAACGGCAATAAGACAGCCTTCTCATATGACAAGGAGAATCGCTTGTCGCAGACGATTGACGCCCTTGGCGCTGTCTCCTCTTTCTCGTATGACCTTGATGGCAACCTTGCTTCTGCTACGGATGCAAAAGGGGGGACTGCGCTATTTTCCTATGATGATGCAGGCAATCTCGTCGGTCATACTGACAGAGTCGGCCGCTCCACATCTTATGCTTACGATGCCGTAGGGCGCTTAGCGTCTCTTGTTACGCCTGAGGGCAACAAGACAGAATACTCTTACGATGCGCTCGGTAATGTATCCGAGATAATCGACGGCCTTGGTCATCGGACGGCATACGCCTATGATGAAGAGGGAAACATGACTTCCATCGAAAGTCCGTCCGGAGCGGTGGAGAAGATGGAGTACGACTTGGCGGGGCGCTTGGTGGCGGCAACGGATCCAGCCGGGGCATTATCCCGCTATGACTATGATGGGTTGGGGAACCTGATTGAAAAGGCTTACTCGGCAGACGAGGAGGCAGGCGTTCTTTATTCCTTTGATTCGGAAGGCCGAACGGTGTCTCGTAGCGATAGGGCTGGGGATGCCGTATTTGAGCGTGATGGACTCGGACGCGTAATACGCGAGGTTGACGGTCAGGGCCGGGCGCTGTCATATGCCTACGACAGCTTGGGGAACGTCTCGCGTGTAGAGTATCCTGACGGCTCGACGGTGGAGTACGGTTATGACAATGCTGGTAACTTGGTTACTGTGTCAGCCCCAGAGGGAGAATACCGTTATTCCTATGACGCCTCCAGTCGTCCGGTGGGTCTCTCTCGTCCTAACGGTACAGTGACGGCTTATGCCTATGATGAGATGGGCAATGTGGTTTCGGTATCTACTTCCGACTCAACAGGCTCGCTGCTTTCCAGCTATGCCTACTCTCATGACGAGGAAGGCGCTATTGTTTCTGAAGCCGAGACGATCGTTGATGGTGCGGGTACGCAACATAGAGCAGATAGGGCGTTTGCCTACGATGGCGATGGACGGTTGGTCTCTTGCTCGCAGCAAGGTTCAGAAGGTTGCTACGCTGAGGTTTATACCTATGATGCAGTAGGAAATCGTCTCTCCCTAGAACGTACGGGCGATAATGCCGATTCGGTAGCTTACGAATACGATGATGATAATAGGCTTGTTCGCTCGGCAAGCTCTGTGGACGGAGTGACGGACTATTCCTATGACGTTGCTGGCCAGCTCATCGCGAAAAAGGGCGATGGCCGTGCTGAGCATGCTTACTCCTATGGTGTTGAAGGACGCTTGGAGGCAGTTCGGTCAGGTGGCCGTTTGCTGATGGCGGCTACTTATGACGGGGATGGCAACCGTGTTATGCAGGTGAGCCGCTGCCATAGCCGCGAGAAGGGCACGAAGAGCGGAGAAGCATCTGAGGGTGATGATGACGAAGGCGGTGATGAAGCTTGGGCTCAGGCTTCCGCTCTGGACCTATTCTGGTATGGAGTCGTAGCGGGAAGCGCAGCGGCTCTCAGCGCGGCCAGTCCGGCTACCATCGGGGCGGCTGTCGAGCTTGCTTGCCATGAGGTTGAGCAGGGCTGGGCATCAAACGCCCTTAGGCCGGGCTATGCCCGGTACGCCTTAGATGCCCTGGCAGGTATTGGGTCTACGGGGGAAGAACTTGTCACGGCGGCGGCAGAGCTTGGCGTGATTCCTCAGGCGTTTGACTATACCGCCGAGGGCTACGACATCGTGTCCTATGTTAACTCCACGGTCACACAGCTTCCCCAGGTCATGGCATCGTATTCTTCCCGTTCGGGGGTCTCTGACGAGGTTTACGGGCGTGATCGGCTATCAAAGTCCTCAAGAGGCGCTGCTTCCTTCTTCGCCAATGATGGGCGCGGTAGCGTATCCCAGACACTTTCAACCTCAGGCTCTGTTAATTCGTGGCACATCTATGGGCCCTTCGGGAATCAGCAGGCAGGAAGCTCTCAAGGCGAGTTGCCGGCCTATGGCTTCAATGGGGAAGAGGCCCATCCGCAGACAGGCCTTCAATACCTTCGTGCGCGCTATTACGACGTATCTACCGCGCGATTTGGCGTGCAGGACAGCTATCTGGGCGCTACCGGAGATCCTTTATCACTCAATAGGTATCTTTATGGCGCCTCCGACCCAGTGAACCATATTGACCCCACTGGGCACTTCAACTTATGGGGTGCTGTTACCAGCTTTGCTAAGGGGGTGGCGAATACCGTCAAGGCCGCAGCGCGGGCGGTGGTGAGCGCAGTCAAAACCGTTGCCTCGGTCGTGGTCGGTGCAGTGAAAGCGGTCTGCAACTTCTTTGCGGGTGCGGCACGGTCGGCTGCCACTTACGCACGCAACACCTACAACACCGTGACCCAAGCAGCCTATCATGGCTATCAGAGCTTCACGGCTTGGGCTGAAGCCAAAGCGGCTGAAGCGCAGGCTGCTATCGAGGCATTTTCGTGCGGCACTGCGAAGTTCATAGGCTCGGTTGCTGAAGCGGCTCAATCCATACAGCTGCCTTCGTTGTCGGAGCTGGGCCATACAGCGCTAGACGTGCTTGGGTTCGTACCGGTGGTAGGTGCTGTGGCCGATGTGGCTAATGGCGTATGGTATCTGGCTGAAGGTGACTATGGCAATGCGGCCATGTCTTTCGTTTCGGCTGTGCCAGGCGTAGGAGATGCGGCTGCGGCAGCCAAGATGGGCGTTAAGGCGGCCGAGGCCGCTTATGATGTGGCCTCGGCGGCATCAAAGGTTTCCAAAGCTGCCGATGCTGCTACGACCACGACGAAGGTTGCCGATGCGGGAACCGGAGCTGTGAAGGCAACGCCTCCAGCCTCAACATCGAGCAAAGCGTCTTCTGCGGCATCCTCGGGCGGTGGAGGAGCTCGCGCCCCGACGCCAGCACCAGCTAAGCCATCTGTGCCAGCTCCAGCACCTCCGAAGCCCGCGCCATCTTATGATGTTGTTGAGATTGCGATTTCAAAAAACAAATATCCAGAAAGCGCCCAACATATTGAAGATGCTATTGCGTCGGGTCATCCAGACGTTCTGACAATCGAACGCGAAGGGGCCAAGGAGAACCGAAAGTTGGCTCAAGAAGGCGTTGCTAAGGTGGAAGGTAAGGATTTAGACGAATATCCTCCGGCAATGTTTGCTGAAGGGGGTAAGGGCGCAAGCGTTCGCCCGATTGACCCTTCTGATAATAGGGGTGCAGGGGCAAGCATGGGCAACCAACTCAGAGGCTATCCAGACGGCACTCACGTCAAGATAGAAATTGTGGATTAGGAGGGAGCGTCGAGATGTGGGTTGATATAAAAGAGCGCTTGAGGAGCGCTGTGCTGCCGGTCGTCGTCGAAGAGTGCGGCAAGGGCTATAATCCATCGATTGGAGAAGGGCTGGCAACATCGCAAGAAGCCCTTGAGCAAGTTGTAAGCCATGTTTCATGCATAACGATCGGCAATAGGTTACGTATCGTCGGCGGCGTTCAGTTTGCGTGCCTTAACGAGAAGGTGCGCAAGCTTTGGCCTGGAAAGAAGATTGCGGTTGCGCAAGACGCCTACGGGGGCTTGTTCGCCTTGTCGTGTGGGGATTTCCCGGGAGACATGGAGAGGCTTTGGTATTACGCCCCTGACACCCTCGCCTGGGAGATGTTGGAGATGGATTACTCAGCGTTCCTTGCTTGGGTGTGTACAGAAGGGCCACGCAGGTTCTACGGTGCGTTTTCCTGGGCTGATGAGGGGGAGATTCTAAGCCGTCTCGCCATCGATCAAGGAGTGCTGTTCTACCCTTTCCCGTGGACGGCCCAATATGATGCAGCAAGCGCGTCGAAGAAGGTCATCCCGCTGGATGAGCTGATAGAGCTCTATGCCGACATTCAACATCAGCTTGATGGTAACAACTGAGGTCGTAAAGCTTCATGGATGGTAGGGCGACAAGAAGGGCCCAATAATGCGTCCCTGTCTCTAGGGAGGCGGATGGGTTGCAGGAGCAAAAGAGAGGCGAAAATGACGAGCGTTGAAAAAGTCTCTCCTTGCAAAGCTGTGTACGAGGTGGGCATAAGCGATTGCCTGTAAGCAGGGATGATGCTGGCTGGGACGAACGGAAGGGTGGGCGAGGAATGGAGGAAAAGGATATGCTGACGCAAGAGAAGGCGGCTCCTGAGCCGGTGAAGCAAGGCGTCGCACCGGAAGCGAATACCGGTTCGCAGTCGGCTTATGAGCCTTATCTTGAGGCTTTCATTGAGGGCAGTGCCGATTCGGCTGTCTCTGCCTCAGAGAAGACCGCCCAGATGTTGGCCAAGATGACAGCTTCTAGCTCCTTCAGCTGGTGCACGCTCATCCTCGCGCCTATTTATTGGGGATGGCGTCGTTGCTACAAGGAGGCTGCTGCTTATGTAGGGTGCATCCTAACTGTATGGCTCCTCGCGATACTTCCTGGATTGGGGCTTCTGATGACAGTGCTGCAGATAGGCGCTGGATTCGCCTTCTACCCGCTTTACCGCAAACGCGCAATGCGGGTGTACAGGGATGCCTATATGACCCATGGCGCTGACCGTGAGGCGATGATGGCAGCCATGCGCAATGCTGGTGGCACTAGCTGGAAGGGCCTCTGGTTGACTATGGCATGCTACTTCGCGGCGGTCTGCGCGGTTATGCCCATTGGCTTTGCAGTAGCGCAAGCCCTTTATGGCATGTAGTCTTGCTGCGTCTTCGCGCCTGCGTCCGGGGCTTCTTGATGCGACATAGGCGAATAGTGGATATAATCTACCTCTAACGAAGACACGATGCGAGAGGGAGATGCCATGTCATCCTGTACGCCCCATGCTGCGAAGCGCCGCCTGTTCAAGGATGCGGGCCGCGCTTGCCCGGTGGACTACCGCATAGCGCCCGATGCCTTCGCCGGCGAGACGCAGCGCAGCTGCGACGTGCTGTACGTGGTGGGCGGCCTCTATGGCAACCCCTTCGCGTTCGAGGCGGTGAAGGCCCTGGTGGCAGCCGAGGATGGCCCGGTGCTCACCGTGCTCAACGGCGACATGCACTGGTTCGACAAGACGGCCGAGAACTTCGCTGCCTTGGAGGATGCCGTCGCGGCGGCAGGCGAGAGCTACGTGCCCCTGGTGGGCAACGTCGAGGCCGAGCTGCGCCGCCAGCAGGACGTGGGCGTGGGCTGCGGCTGCGCGTACCCCGACTGCACCGACGACGAGTCGGTGAGCCGGTCGAACCGCATCCATCGCATGCTGTCGGCGGCGGTGGAGCAGGAGCCGGGCCTGAAGGAGCGCCTGGCTGGGCGGCCTTCCACCCTGACCGTTGCCGTGGCGGGCGCTAAGGTGGGCATCACCCATGGCGACGAGAAGCTGCTGGGCGGCTGGGACTGCTCGCGCGAGAGCCTGCAGGACATCCTGCGCCAAGACGAGCTCGACCGCTTCATGGCGGCCAACGACCTGGACGTGCTGGCCACCACCCACACCTGCGCGCCGGTGGCGCTGGCCATGGCGCGCGGCTGCGTCATCAACAACGGCGCGGCCGGCCTGCCCAACTTCAAGGGGCAGCGCTACGGCCTGTGCGTGCGCATCGCCCGCACGCCGGCGCGCGAGGCGCTGTTCGGCACCTGCCAGGACGGCCTCTACGTGCAGGCGGTGCCGGTGCGCTACGACCACGACGCGTACCTGGCGTGGTTCGATGGCCTGTGGGACGATGTGAGCCCGGCGGCGGTGTCCTACCGCGCCCGCATCGTCGAGGGGCCCGACGACCGGGTGGCCGACGCGCTGCTGGGCGGCTTCGCGCCCGAGGCAGTGGCGCGGCGCGAGCACGAGCAGGCCGTGGCGGCGGGCGGCACCCCGCCGAAGGCCACGCCCCACGACGTCGACCTGGCCCTGGCCCGGCTGCTCTACTTCGAGGACATGGTGGGCGAGGGCCCCTTCCTCTCCACGGCAGACGAGCCCCATACGCTGCAGGCCAACATCACGGCCCGCTGCAACCTGGCGTGCGCCCACTGCCACGTGGGCAGCAGCCCGGCCCGCACCGAGGCCATGGGGCGCGACGTGCTCGAGGCGCTGCTCAAGGTGGCGCGCGACCACGCCATGCAGACCATCGACATAACCGGCGGCGCACCGGAGATGCACCCCCACTTCGAGTGGTTCCTGCGCGAGGCCGCCGCGGCGGTGCCGCACGTGATGGTGCGCTCGAACCTGGTCATCCTGGCCGAGGAGCCCTACGTCCACCTGCTCGACCTCTATGCCGAGCTGGGCGTGGAGGTGGTGGGGTCGCTGCCCAACGTGTTCGCCGCCCAAGCCGACCTTCAGCGCGGCCACCGTACCTACGACCGCACCCTGGCCGTGCTGCGCCAGCTGAACGAGCGCGGCTACGGCCGCGACGGCCGCCACAGGCTCGACCTGGTGTTCAACCCCCAGGAGCCGGTGCTTCCGCCCTTGCAGGAAGACGTCGAGGCCGTCTACCGCCGCCGCATGGGCGAGCTGGGGCTGGCCTTCGACAGCCTGTTCGCGGTGGCGAACAACCCCATCGGCCGCTATGGCGCCTCGCTCATCGACTCCGGCGCCTTCGACGCCTACCTCGACCTGCTCATCGACAGCTTCAACCCCGACACCTGCGAGGCCATGATGTGCCGTCACCAGCTCTCGGTGGGCTGGGATGGCGCGGTGTACGACTGCGACTTCAACCAGGCGCTGGGCCTGCACGCCCGCGATGCGGAAGGCGCTCCCTTGAGCATCTTCGACTACGCGGCCGACCCAGGCCGCCCGCTCAAGCGCCCCATCGCCTTCGGCAACCACTGCTACGCCTGCACCGCCGGCTTCGGGTCGAGCTGCGGCGGCACCCTCGTCCAGGGCGACGGCGCCTAGGAGCGCCACGAGCCGCGCCTTCCATGCCGCGGCTGGCGGCCTGTCTGGGGCCGCGAGCGGCGCCCCTAGGCCAGCGAACGGTAATGGCATGGGCATACTACTAGACTACATACACTAGTAGCGCTAATCTTCCAAATGCGAGCAAGGCACCTGCGCCCCTCTTGTCGCCTCTCGAAGGCGCTCTCCTACAACGGAGGGGCTGTGGGGCCTAGGGGGCGCAGCGCGGCCGGAAGGCGGCTGCGCGCCCTTCGCGCCGAGAAGGGGAGATGAGAAGAAGGAGATGAGGGATTCGATGGATGGAACGACTGGCATACTGTTCTGGGGGTTCCTCATCGTCTACGGCGTGGTCATGTACCTGATATCGCCCAAGACGGTGAGCGTCGGCGGCTTCTTCCGCGGCGAGGATCGCAAGGGCCGCGATGCGAACCCGTGGATGATAACCGCCTCGATCTTCATCGCGTGGATATTCGCCAAGTCGGTGACGAACGCGGCCAACATGGGCGCCAGCTTCGGCATCGTGGGCGGCATCGGCTATGCTGTGTACTGGCTTTGCATACCGCTGACCGGCTATGCGCTCTACCGGCTGCGCCGCAAGTTCGGCGCCACTAGCTTGGTGAGCTTCCTCACCGAGCACTACGGCGTGGCTGCGGCGTTCTGCTTCTCGGCAGCCATCCTGGTGCGCCTGTTCAACGAGGTGTGGTCGAACACCTCGGTGGTGGGCGCGTACTACGGAACGTCGGGATCGGCGCCGTTCATCCTGGCGGCCGTGCTGTTCACGGCCATCACGGTGCTGTACTGCTGCCGCGGAGGCATGCGCGGCTCGCTCATCACCGACGTGGTGCAGGCGGCCCTGTTCGCAGTGCTGCTCATAGCGGTGCTGGTCGTCATCGTGCCCATGAACCCCATCGACGCCTACGTGACCAGCGGCACCTGGACCTTGGAGGGCGGCGTGGACTTCATCATAGGAGCGGGCCTGCAGTGCCTGTCCTACGGCTTCCATGACGCCGTGCTCACCGATCGCGGCTTCCTCTGCCAAGAGCGCAAGATGCTCAAGTGCTTCGTCGTGGCGGGTCTGCTGGGCTTCGTGGCCATCGTGCTGTTCTCGCTCATCGGCGTGCATGCGTTCCTCAACGGGCTGGCCGTGGCTGGCTCCGACGCGCCCGTGGTGGTGGCCCAGTCGTTGGGCGTGCTGGCCTTCTTCATGATGGCGGTCATCATGATATCCACCGCCGGCTCGACGCTGGACTCCACGTTCACGGCGCTGTCGAAGCTCTCGGCCCGAGACCTGCCGGGCATCCTGGGCCATCACCCTGAGAAGGTGCGCCTCATCGGCATCGCGTTCATCATCGCGTTCGCCGTGGTGGGCAACCTGCCCATGGTCATGGGCGCCAGCATCATCACCGCCACCACCATATCGGGCACCATGATCATGGGGCTCGGGCCCATCTTCCTCATGCATGGCGTGGTGAAGCCCACCAAGGTCGGGTTCATGCTGGCCTTCTGGATAGGCATGGTGCTGGGCATCTGGGATGTCGTCGCTGCGGACACCTTGGCGTTCATGAACATAGGCGAGGGCAAGTACGCGAACTTCCTGGGCGTGAACCTATGGGGCGCCATCGCCTGCTGGGTCGGCTACATCGTGCCGGGCCTCGTCAGCCAGGCAATGGATGCCAAGAACGGCATCGAGCCCACGTGGAAGGGGCTCGCTGGCGAGCAGCTGCGCGCCCACGACGAGCAGGAACGCAAGCTTGAGGCCCAAGGCGGGCTGCCGCTGGGCAAGGTGGAGGACGACCTGGACACGGTCATAGGGCCCACCGGCGCGTAGAGGCCTGGGCCGTCGGCTGGCGGGCAGGGCATGGCGCAGCCATGGGGCGGCGCGAATCGAGCATCCTCCTTAGAGAAGGGCTTGGGCAACGGCTGGGAAGCCAGGTGCCCGAGCCCTTCCTCGCGAATGCCGCTCGGCCGTCGGCTGCGTGCCGCTGCCCCGTACCATGGCGCCCGCGCTCATTTGCTATAGTCTTATATAGGATATAATCAACTACTAGTTAATGACCAATCTAGAGGTGAGCAATGTCCCAGAAGGCCCCATATCGTCGCTCGGCTGATGAGCGCGCCCTGGCACGGGCCGTGGCTGCGGCTCCTCCGGATGCCGCTCTCGTGCCCGTGCCCGGCATGCGCGGCCGTCAGCGCCTCAGGGTCGCCTTGCAGGTTGCGGCTGGCCTTGGGATCGGGTTGCTCATCTGGGAGGCTTTCGCCTTGGTCCTCAACGGCAGCGGGTCGCCCCTCGGCTTCCCGTACCCGGTCGAGACCTTCGAGCGCTTAGGGGAGTACCTGTTCGCAGGGCGCTCGCTCTATGGCCACTCCATCTACGAGCATCTGCTGGCGAGCATCCAGCACTTGCTGGTCGCCTTTGCGCTGGCAGCTCTCGTGGGCATCGTGCTAGGGTCGGTGCTGGGCTATTTCGGCCGCCTGTATCCCATCGGCATGGTGCCGGTGTCCATCTACCAGATGATCCCGGGCCTTGCCTGGCTGCCCGTGGCCATATTGATGTTCGGGCTGGGCGACGACTCGGCGGTGTTCATCATCTTCGCCGTCTCCTCCATGGTCATCACCATCGGCGTCTCGAGCGGCATGCGCATGGTGCCGCCCGTGCTCGTGCGGGCGGCCAAGATGATGGGCGCGGGCAGCGCGACCATATTCTGCCGGGTGCTCGTGCCCCAGGCAGGTGCCAGCATCGTGAACGCCTTGCGATTGGGCATGTCGTCGGCATGGCGCGTGCTGATAGCAGCGGAGATGATCGTAGGGACGGGGGTCGGGCTGGGCTACTCCATCCAGCTCACTCGCGATTTGCTCGATTACGTGGGCGCCTTCGCGTGCATCACCATCATATGCCTGGTGGGCCTCTTCATCGACCATGTGGTGCTGGCATGGGTCGAGCGCACGATGCGCCAGCGCCTGGGCCTTGAGGAGGCTTGAGCATGGCATTGCTGGAGCTTTCCCACGTCACCCAGGGCTTCTTCGCCGACCGGCGCAAGACCGAGGCCATGGTGGCCCTCGATGATGTGAGCCTTGCCATAGAGGAAGGCGAGTTCGTGAGCCTGGTCGGCCCCTCTGGCTGCGGCAAGACCGTCACGCTCTCGCTCATGGCTGGCTTCCTGCAGCCGACAGAGGGCACCGTGAGCTTCAAAGGCTGCCCAGTAGCCAAGCCCAGCCCCCATCGCGGCGTCGTGTTCCAGGAGTACAGCCTGATGCCGTGGCTCACGGTGCGGCAGAACCTGATGTTCGCCCTGCGCGCTTCCGCCAAGGCCCTTGGCCGCCCATTCGAGAGGGCCTCGGCGGCTAAGCGGGCTGACGAGGCGCTTTCCCAGGTAGGTCTGGCCCATGCGGCTGACCGACGCCCGAACACGCTCTCGGGCGGCATGCGCCAGAGGGTGGCCATCGCACGCCTTCTGGCCATGGACTCCGACGTGTTCCTCATGGATGAGCCGTTCAGCGCCTTGGATGAGCAGACCCGCGGCGAGCTGGACGCGAGCTTGCTCGAGCTATGGCGGTGCCGCCGCAAGACCATCGTGTTCGTCACCCATGACATATCCGAGGCGGTGGCGGTGTCGTCTCGCATCGTTCTGTTCTCGCGCTCGCCAGGGCGCATAGCGGGCGAGTGGCGGCTCGGCGAGGGCTTCGACCGTGGTCCCGCCTCGGCTGAGGCGCAGGCGGTCGCTAGCGAGATACGCGGGCTTTTGGGCCGGCCCTCCAGAGAGCCGATCAGCTGCCCGATTCGTTGAGGGCCTTTCCCCTTGTGCGCCGCAGCCAGCGGCGCCCAAGGTCAAGGGATAGAGAAAGCATCGAGAAGGGAGACAGGATGAGGAAGAAAGCGCTGCGCATCGTTGCAGGGGCGCTCACGGCTGCCTTGGCTTTGGGCGCCGTTGCGGGGTGCAGCACCCAGGGCGCGCCGGAGCCGGAGGATTACCAGCCGCTGTCGGTGGCTTATCTGAACAAGGCCGGTTACGAGGATATCATCGTAGGCGACCACGAGGGGCTCTTCGCAGATGCTGGGCCCGAGATAACCCTCAATCCCGTGACGGGGTCGGGCCAGCAGTCCGTCGAGGCGCTGCTCTCCGGCGCCGCCGACATCGCTGCCACAGGCCAGGGCCCGGTGGGTGACGCCATCAAGGAGCACGGCGACGACATCGTGGTGCTGGCGGGCAGCAACTGCTCCACTGGCGGCCAGGTGTGGGTTGCCGGCCCCAATATGGTCGGCGAGGCCGCCGTGATCCCCTACGACAAGGCCACTGACAACAAGCAGGAGGTCAAGGCCTCCTTCGAGTCGGCTGCAGCCGTGCTCGGCGGCACGGTGAGGGTTGGCGTGCAGAAGGGCGCTACCACCGAGTCGGAATTCAAGTCGTGGCTCAAGAAGCTCGACATAAGCTTCAACGACTTCGGCACGGTCGGCGACGGCACGGTGGCCCTGGTCGACGTGAAGGCCAACGTGCTGCCCACCACCCTGGCGAGCGGCACCGACATCGACATGATGGCAGCCAGCCAGCCTTATCCCGATACGGCCCTCGCGCAGGTGGAAGGCGCTTACAAGGTGGGGTCCAACGCTGACATCGACTCCTACGGCGTGGCGTGCCTCGTGACCACCAAGGCCGTGTTCGACGAGAAGGCCGACTCCATCAAGGCGTTCCTCATGGCCGACCAGAAGGCGTGCGAGTTCATGAACGCCCACCCTGAAGAGGCGGTGCAGATATGTGCCGACAGCGAGGGCTCTTCGGTCGAGAGCGTCCAGGCCGCTTTCGACATCGCCGACTTCAAGGTGCAGCTGAGCGATCAGATGATCGAGACCATCTTGCAGACCTGCGAGAAGAAGGGCGCCGGGATAACCGAGGGCCAGCTGAAAGCCCAGATGCCCTTGCTGGATTGGCTGAAGGACATGAAGTAGGGCGGTTGCCCGAGGCGGGCAGCCAACGCTCGGCGCTGGCATCCGTTGCCGGCGCCGAGCGCCTCACCCCAAGGAGGAACCAGGCATGGAACAGACGATCAAGGACCTCGTCGACCGCGTGTACGACGAAGGCTTGCGCGGTGCCGTGCAGGACCGCAGCACCATATTGAAGCTGCTCGAGATAGACCTCTCCTCGCCGGAGGCCGCCTACGTGAGCGAGCGGGCGCAGGAATTCGCCCGAGCGGTGACCGGCGGCCATGCGCGCATAGCGGGAGCCATCGGCGTAGACCTCAAGAGCTGCCAGATGAACTGCCGCTTCTGCTCCTTCGGCGAAGAGTGGGGCCTGGTCGAGCAGGAGTCGATACTCACGTTGGACCAGGTCATCGCCATGGCACGCGAATACGTCGAGAATGGCGTGACCATGGTGACGCTGCGCACGACGGAGTTCTTCGACGTGCGCACCATCTGCGATTGGGTCGCCGCCATCCGTCGCGAGGTGCCGGGCACTTTCGAGATCAACCTCAACGTAGGCGAGCTCACGCCCGCTGCTGCCTATGCCTGCTATGAGGCTGGGGCGAGCTCGGCCTATCACGTGCTCAGGATGAGGGAGGGCATAGACACCCCCTTCGATCCCGAGGTGCGCAAGCGCTCTATCGAGGTCATTGCCGAGTCGCCGCTCAAGCTCAACACGTGCATAGAGCCGGTAGGCCCCGAGCACACGGCCGAAGAGGTGGCCGATCGCATGGCATTCGCGCTATCGATGCATCCTGCCTCTATAGGCATCATGCCACGGGTCCCCGTGCCGGGCACGCCCCTAGGGGAGCTGCCCATGCTCCCGCGCGAGGCGCTGCGGCTCATGGTGGGCGTGCTGCGCTTGGCCGCAGGCAGCAACGTCAAGTACGTGTCGATGCATCCTGATGACGAGCTCGGGCTCGAGGCGGGCACCAACGCCTTCTCGGTGGAGCGTGGTGCCGTGCCTCGCGACACGGAATACGCAGAAGGGGAGTGGCGCGGCCTCACGGCCCGTCGTGCGGCGGGCATCCTTGCCGCGGCAGGCTTCGACACCGCCATCATCGGCTGCGACCCGCGCTTCCGCGCGGGGGCTTGCTGGTGGCGCCCGGGCCAGCCGACGCTGGTCGACCCTTGCGCCTTCATCGACGAGGATGGCACCGAGTACGTGCTCCGAGACGATGCCAGAGTGCGGCTGAAGGCGGACTGACAGGGCTTTCGCGCGGTCGTGGGCCGTCGGCTGGCGAATAGGGCACGGCGCGCCAACGATTGCAGCCGTGCCCTGGTTTTCCGCTACAATGCGAGGTGCTGCGCGCCTGGAGGGCGCGAGCGGCTCGCAGCCCTTTGCGAGGGGCCCGCGCCGCCGCCCCGGTGCAGCGCCCGCGAAAGCCCTCGTAGGCAGGAAGGATGCGCACAGACCGTGACCATCGACCTTGCGTTCTTCTTGGGCCAGCTCTTCCAGAACCCGGTTCTGGTCGTGGTGGTCGTGCTCAACATCGGCGTCATCGTCGTCAACGGCGCAACCGACGCGCCCAACGCCATCGCCACGGCGGTGTCGACCCGGGCCATGAAGCCGCGCCATGCCATCATCATGGCTGCCGTCTGCAACTTCCTCGGGCTCCTGCTCGTGTCGCTCGTGTCCACGGCCGTGGCTGCCACCATCTTCTCCATGGTGGACTTCGGTGGCGACAACCGCGCGGCGCTCATAGCGCTCATGGCCGCCATGGTGGCCATCATCGTGTGGGGCGCCACTGCGTGGTGGTTCGGCATACCCACCTCGCAATCCCATTCGCTCATAGCGGGGCTCACCGGCGCGGCCATCGCCGTGCAGGGCGGCTTCGACGCCATCAACGGCGCGGAATGGATGAAGGTCATCTACGGCATATTGCTTTCGACCCTCATGGGATTCGGCTTGGGCTGGGTGTTCTACAGGGGCATCGGCCGCCTGTTCCAGAGCGTGAACCGGCAGAAGGCCAACCGCTTCTTCCGCTTGGCGCAGATAGCCGGCGGCGCGGGCGTGGCATTCATGCATGGCGCCCAGGACGGCCAGAAGTTCATGTCCATCTTCATGCTGGCCATCACCATGGCAGCCGGCCTCGGCACCGGCGAGGGCGCCATGGCCCTGCCGCTGTGGCTCATGGTGCTGTGCGCCCTCAACATGGGCTTGGGCACCGCTGCCGGCGGCGAGCGCATCATCAAGAGCGTGGGGGTCGACATGGTGAAGCTCGAGGCGTTCCAGGGCTTCGCCGCCAGCCTGTCCACGTTCGCGAGCCTGATCGCCGCCACGTTCGGCGGCCTGCCGGTCTCCACCACCCACACCAACACCACGGCCATCATGGGGGTGGGCGCCGCCCGCAACCCCAAGGCCGTCAAATGGTCCATCGCCATCGACATGGTGAAGACCTGGGTGCTCACGTTCCCGGGCTGCGGCTTGCTCGGCTTCGCGTGCGCCAAGCTGTTCCTGATGGTACTGTAGGCGCGGCCGACGCGGCCGCCTGCCGAGCGAGAAAGAGAAGCGAGGGCCTCTCATGGCGAGAAAGAAGAAGCACGACTACTTCCAGTCCTACTGCGAGCTCGCGAAGCTGGCGGTGCAGGAGTCCGATTACCTCATCGAGTCGCTCAAGACGTTCACCACCGCCGCCGAGATGGGCGACGTCATCGAGCGCGTGCACGAGCTGGAGAACGCGGGCGACCTGATCAACCACGAGCTGTACTCGGCCGTGGCGGTGGACTTCATGCCTCCCATCGACCGCGAGGACGTGGTGGAGCTGGCCAGCGCCTTGGACAACGTGCTCGACTACATCGAGGACGTCATCGATCACATGTACATGTACGACATCCACGTCATCCCGCCCGACGCGCTGCGCTTCGCCGACATCATCAAGAAGTCCTGCGAGGCCCTCGACCGCGCCATGGTGGAGTTCCACAACTTCAAGCGCTCCAAGGAGTTCAAGCGCTTCATCGTCGAGATAAACACCTACGAGGAAGAGGCCGACGTGCTCAACCGCGATGTGATGCGCCACCTGCATACCGTGGAGAACGACGAGGTCATGCACGTGCTGGTGTGGTCGCGCATCTACGAGCGCATGGAGAAGTGCTGCGACGCCTGCGAGCATGCAGCCGACATCATGTCCACCATCCTGCTGAAGAACGTGTAGGGGCCGCAGCGCCTCTCCACCCAGGGAAGGGAGAAGCCCCCTGGCGCCTTGCGGGTGCCAGGGGGCTTCCTTTCCGCCTTGCTGCGCGCGCTGGCCGCTTCGCGCAGCCTAGTGGTGATGATGGCAGGCGTTCTCCATGCTCATGACGGGCACGTTGCCAGCTGCCACCTTGCGCGCCGCGTCGCCGACGTTCGGCGTCTCGTTCTCGAAGTACACGGTC
Source organism: uncultured Eggerthellaceae bacterium (assembly GCA_910588095.1). Lineage (GTDB taxonomy): Bacteria > Actinomycetota > Coriobacteriia > Coriobacteriales > Eggerthellaceae > D16-63. The sequence continues at coordinate 40,287 of CAJUQH010000002.1, read as the reverse complement.
ATGCCCGCGTCGTTGAAGCCGGCCAGCGGGCGCATGCCCATGCCTGCGGCCACGATGGCATCAGCCCCGGCGTCGGCCAGCAGCTTCACCGGGCGCAGGCAGCCGCCTTCCTCGTGCGGCGGGTTCTGCACGGCTGTGACAGCGGTTATCTGGCCGTCTTCGATGGTGCACAGGGTGAAGCAGTCGCAGTGGCCGAAGTGGCCGCTGCGCTCGGAGTCGAGGGACGCCTCGCCCATGGTGGGCACGGCAAGCTTGAGAGCAGTCATAGGTGCTTCCTTTCGCTCGATGCGCGTCGTTGCTTGTCGCTGCTACTGTAGCGAAAACCCCGCCGAAAGGGAAGGCGGGCGCGCACCGACCATTCAAGGCATGGTCATGCTCCTTTATAGGATTATGTCCTATACTTGCATATGACCGGAATACAGGCAGAGAGGCAGGAGGCACCCCATGGAGCCCTTGAAGTTCATGGTGGTCAGCGGTTTCCTCGGGGCCGGCAAGACCACGACGATGATAGCCCTGGCCGAGCATATGACCGAGCGCTATGGCGAGACGGCCATCATCGCCAACGACCTGGGCGCCAACCTGGTGGACACCCAGCTCACCGCGGTGACCGGCTGCACCGTGGCCGAGATGCCCAACGAGTGCATCTGCTACCAGATGGACAACGTGGTGGACCAGCTGCGCCGCCTGCGCGACAAGCACGGCGCGCAGTTCGTCATGAGCGACATCCCCGGCTGCGGGGTGGGGGCGCTCGACCACGTGTACCACACGCTGGCCCGCGACCACGGCGACGAGTTCGCGCTCGCGCCGTTCACCGTGATAGTCGACCCTGAGCGGCTGCGCATGATAATGCCCGAAAAGGCCGACATCAACCTGCCCGAGGAGCTGGTGTACCTGCTGAAGCTCCAGCTGGAGGAAGCCGACCTGGTGGTGCTGAACAAGTGCGACCTGCTGAGCAGCGCCGACCAGAGCCGCTACGTCGACTTCCTCAAGACGGCGGTGCCCGACGTGCCCGTGCTGCGCATATCGGCCCGCGAACGCACCGGCATCGAGGAGCTTGCGGCGTTCCTGGTGGGCCACAAGAGCGCGCTCAAGAACTTCTCGGTGCGCTACGATGAGAGGTTCGAGCAGGCCGAGGCGAAGCTGACCTGGTACAACCGCCGCGTCTACTTCAAGACGGCATCGGGGGAGCCGGCTGACATGAACGCCGTGGTCGACGACCTCATCGAGGGGATACGGCTCGGGCTCATCGAGCGCAAGCGCAACGTGCCGCACCTCAAGACCTTCGCCACCTCCGGCGAGGGCGACTATTGCAAGGCGTCGCTCATCGGGGTGGACTACGACACCGAGTACGAGCAGCGCTTCGCCGAGCCCCACGAGAACATGCGCATGATAATCAACGCCCGCACCGTGTGCGAGGCGCGGCCCATGGCGCGCTTGGTCGATGATGCCGTGGACGAGGTGTGCGAGCGCTACGGCCTCGATTGCCAGGTGTTCTTCACGGAATGCTTCGGCATGATGGACGAGGGGCGCCGCTAGCCGGGCCCGAGCAGCGCCGCTGCGATTCGGGCAAGCCGCGTCGGGCCCCATCGGCGGGCGTGGCGCGCGGGACGCGATGAAGAGAGGAGGCCGCCGATGGCCACCATGACAAACGGGGCTGCGAACGGTGGCGTGGCCCATGCGGCGCTCGTGCCTTCGCTGGATGGCTCGCAGATACCCGATGCGGGGCTTTCCATCCACGACCAGGTGCGCGCCTACTACGGCGCCATCCTCGAGGGCTCCGACGACCTCAAGACCAACGCCACTTGCTGCTCCGAGAGCGCGCCGCCCAAGTACGTGCGCGACGTGATGCCGCTCATCGCCGACGAGGTCATGGAGCGCTTCTACGGTTGCGGCAGCCCCATACCGCCGGCGCTCGAAGGGTGCACGGTGGTGGACCTGGGCTGCGGCGTGGGGCGCGACGTGTACGTGCTCTCGAAGCTGGTGGGCCCGCAAGGGCGGGTCATCGGCGTGGACATGACGCCTTCGCAGCTGGCCGTGGCCGAGCGCCATCGAAGCGGGCAAGCCGAGCGCTTCGGCTTCGATGCCAGCAACGTCGACTTCCGCTGCGGCTACATCGAGGACCTAGCCGAGCTCGGCATCGAGGACGGCACGGTGGACCTGGTGGTGTCGAACTGCGTCATCAACCTCACGCCGTTCAAGGAGCAGGTGCTCCGCGAGGTGTTCCGCGTGCTGAAGCCCGGCGGCGAGCTGTTCTTCGCCGACGTGTTCTGCGACCGGCGCCTGCCTGACGAGGTGAAGGACGACCCGGTGCTGCGCGGCGAGTGCCTGGGCGGTGCGCTGTACTTCGACGACTTCCGCCGCATGATGGCTCGCGTGGGATTCACGTCGTTCCTGACGGTGGCCGTGGACGATATCCACATAGCCGACCTGAACATGGAGACGAAGGTCGGGTTCGCCGGCTTCACGTCGCGCACCATCCGCGCCATCAAGGCAGAAGGGCTCGAGGACGCCGACGAGGACTACGGCCAGCGGGCTCGTTACCTGGGCACCATTCCCGAGATGCCGCGCTACTTCGACCTGACCGACGAGGTGCGGCTCATCAAGGGACGCGAAGGGGCCGTGAGCGGCAACATGGCCGAGATGCTGGCCCAGTCGCGCTACGGGCGGCACTTCGAGATGACGCCGCGCAAGGAGCACCGGGGTCGTTTCGACAGCGCCCGCGCCCAGGACGCCCTGGCCGCGCGCCAGGGGAAGCGCGCCGTGGACCTGGCCTACCTCGAAAGCGCGCTCGCGCGCATCGGGCAGCCGAGCTTCTACGACCGCGTCGATGCGCCTTCGGTGCTCACGGCCGCGGAAGGTGGCGAGACGCTGCAGGCCAACATCACCTACGCATGCAACCTGGCTTGCCGCCACTGCTACCTGGAATGCTCGCCCCGCAACGGCGAGCGCATGGGCCGCGAGGTCATGGAGCAGGTGCTGGCCGCCTTCGAGGGCGGGCCATTCGCCACGCTGGACATCACCGGCGGCTCGCCCGAGCTGCATCCCGACTTCAGCTGGTTCTTGGCCGAGGCAGGGCGCATCGCGCGAGAGAAGGGTGCCAAGGTCATCGTGCGCACGAACCTGACGCTGCTGGCCGAGCCCGAGCATGGGCACCTCATCGGCGAGCTGGCAGCGGCAGGGGCGGCGCTGAGCGCGTCGCTGCCCTACTACGATCCCGGCACCACCGACGCCCAGCGCGGCAAGCGCGTGTTCGAGCGGGCCATGGCCGCCATCAAGCTCCTGAACGCCCAGGGCTACGGCACCGGCGGCAGCCTCGAGCTCGACCTGGTGTACAACGTGTCGGGCCCTTTCCTGCCGCCGCCCCAGGACATGCTCGAGGACCTGTACCGCAGCGAGCTGGAGCGACGCGAGAGCATCGCCTTCGACAACCTGTACGCCTTCAACAACTGGCCGCTGGGCCGGTTCGCCTACGACCTGCTGGATGCCAACCTGTTCGATAGCTACCTGCGCCTGCTGGCCGACAGCTTCAACGCCCTGGCCGTGCAGCGCATGATGTGCCGCAGCCAGGTGAACGTCGACGTGGACGGGCGGCTGTACGACTGCGAGGTGAACCATGTGCTGGGCCTGCCCATCCAGCTGCCGGTAGACGCGGGCGCGCCCGATGGGCCCGCGCGCGATGCCACCGTGGCCGACCTGCTGGATGGCCCGCTGCCCGAGCGTGCCATACGCACGCATCCGGTGTGCTACAGCTGTGCGGCCGGCTTCGGGTCGAGTTGCGGCGGCAGCCTGGTGCGGGAGCGGGCTGAAGGCTGACGGGGCGAGGGGAAGGAAGGCCATGGCTGCAAGGAATGCGAACTGCCTGGTGTGCGGCGAGCCGCTGGCGTACTTCGAGCAGGCGCAGCCGGTGGCCTGCGCGGTGTGCGGAAAGCAAGAGACGGGCCATTCGCTCTGCGTAGCCGGCCATTACGTGTGCGATGCCTGCCATCGGGCCCAAGGAGTGGGCTTCATCATGGAGGCATGCCGCGCGAGCGACGCCGTCGACCCCATAGCGCTGGCGAGCGCCATCATGGCGGCCAAGGAGGTCTATCCCAACGGCCCCGAGCACCATTCCCTAGTAGGAGCGGTGCTGTTGACGTGCTATCGCAACGCGGGCGGCACGATCGACTTGAATGCCGCCTTGGACGAGCTGCGCACCCGGAGCATGCAGGTGCCCGGTGGCACGTGCGGCTTCTGGGGGTGCTGCGGTGCGGCCATGAGCGCGGGGCAGTTCTGCTCCATCATCGCGGGTGCCACCCCGCTGACCCCTGAGCCCTGGGCGGCCACGGCTCGGCTCGCCTCGCGCATCATGGGGCGCTTGGCCGACATGGGCGGGCCGCGCTGCTGCAAGCGCTCCAGCTTCGCTGCCATCGAAGAGGCGGTGGGGCACGTGGCTGATGCCTACGGCGTGCAGATGAGCCTGCCCGAGCGCATCACCTGCACGTTCATGGACGGCAATGCCGAATGCCTGGGTCGCGATTGCCCGTTCTTCCCTGCCTGAGCCTGTGCGGCAGATGCCAGAATGGAAACGCCTGCGGGACCTCTCGGGGCTGCGGCGGCGCGGCGCGGCTACAATAGCAGCGTATGTTCTAGACCTTCCAAAGGAGGCTTTTCCATGAGTGAAGTGATATCTTCTGCCGATTTCCAGTCCAAGGTCCTCGATGCCGACAAGCCGGTGCTCGTCGACTTCTTCGCCACATGGTGCGGCCCCTGCCGCATGCTGGCGCCGGTGCTCGAAGAGGTGGCTGCCGAGGTGGCTGGCCGCGCCTACGTGTACAAGGTCGACATCGACCAGAGCCCCGACCTGGCGGGCCGCTACGGCGTGAGCTCGGTGCCGACGCTCATCGCCTTCGAGAACGGCCAGGTAAAGAAGCAGACGCTGGGCGCGCAGCCCAAGCAGAACCTGCTGGCCATGCTGGGCTAGCCGGAAAGGCATCGTGACAAGGGGAAGCAAGGGGCGTGGGCGCCTGGTGAAGGCGCCTGCGCCCAAGCGAGGAGGTGCGGCATGACCGAGCTGCAAGACGGCCGCGGCGACAACGACGTCCTGGACGTGGCCATCATCGGGGCGGGACCGGCGGGGCTCACGGCGGGGCTGTACGCCGCGCGCAGCGGGCTGAGCTGCGCCATGTTCGAGCGCCTGACCCCGGGCGGCCAGCTGGCCACCACCGAGCACCTGGAGAACTACCCGGGCTTCACGCAGTCGACGAGCGGCTTCGAGCTCACCATGCTGATGCACGAGCAGGCCACCAGGTTCGGCGCCCGCACCGTGGGCGAGGAGGTGATGGCCGTCGACCTGGCCGCCACCCCCAAGAAGATAACCACCGCCTTCGGGGCCTACGAGGCCAAGGCGGTCATCATCGCCACCGGCTCGCGTCCCGCAAAGCTCGAGCTGCCCATGGAGCAGCAGCTCGAAGGCCATGGCGTGTCCTATTGCGCCACCTGCGACGGCAACTTCTTCCGCGGGCGCGACGTGGTCGTGGTCGGTGGCGGCGACACCGCAGCGGCCGATGCCATCTATCTCTCGCGCATATGCAACAAGGTGCACCTGGTGCACCGGCGCGACACCCTGCGCGCCACCGCCATCTACCACCAGCGCCTGCGCGAGCTGGGCAACCTCGAGTTCGTGTGGGATTCCGAGGTGGTCAACTACCTGGCCGAGGACGGCAAGGTGGGCGGGGTGCGCGTGCGCAGCACCAAGGACGGCTCCGAGCGCGACATCGCCTGCGCGGCGGTGTTCATCGCCATAGGCATGCGCCCCAACACCGAGTTCCTCGAAGGCGCGCTGCCATTGGACGAGACGGGCTACATCATCGCCGACGAGCGAGGCGCCACCCAGGTGCAAGGCGTGTTCGCCGCGGGCGACGTGCGCACCAAGGTGCTGCGCCAAGCGGTCACGGCGGTGTCGGACGGCGCGGTGTGCGCCGACGAGATAGCCGAGTTCCTTTCCTGACGGGCGACGCGGCCCGGTGCCGTGCTAAACTGCTCGCGTTGGCTTGAGGCAAGCCAGGGGAATGCAGGTGCGAACCCTGCGCTCTACCAGGAACCGTAAGGCCCGGGATGCTGGCCGCCTGCTGGCGCCGCGCGCCCGCTTCGAAGGCGCGTCCCTTCCCGGCGAAGTCGGAACACCTGCTTGCCGCTTCAGTGCAGAAGCCCTGGAAGGAAGGAGAACATCATGTTCCGAAGCACTGCTACCCTCAACCATTCGAAGACGCTGCGCGCCCTGCTGGCGTGCGCCCTGGCCGCGTGCCTGGGCGTTGCCGCGCTGGGTGCCACGGGCTGTGCGGGCCAGGGGGCCCAAGGCAGCTCGTCGGCCTCGGCGGCAGCCGATGCCGAAGGCACCCTGGCGGCGACGCTCACGGTGAACGCTGGCGACGAGGTGCTGGCCGAGGCCGTGGAAGTGGCCGGCTTGGCTGCCGGCGCGACGGCGCTCGACGCCCTGGAGGCTGGTCCGCTGCCGGTGACGTCGGAGGAATCCCAGTACGGCCCCTACGTGACTGCCGTCGGCGATGTGGCGGCTGACGCCACCCATGGCTGGACCTACACCGTCAACGGCGAGGAGCCCACGGTGAGCGCGGGCGAGTACGAGCTGGCCGACGGCGACGAGGTCGTCTGGAACTACGTGTCCTTCGCGGCCTAGGACGGCCGTGCGGTCTTTCTGCTCGCTGCATCCGGCGGCCCTTGCCGCCTACCTCGCGTGCGCCGTTGCCTGCGCCTGTGTGGTGCCTTCGCTGCCGCTGCAGCTCCTGGCCTTCGCCGGGGCTGCGGCGGCTTGCCTTTCCACGGCCGGTCGCCGGGGGGCGGGCCCAGTGGCGGCTGCTGCGCTGCTGGCGGCGCTCGTGGCGGCGGCGAACCCCTTGTTCAACACCCAAGGCGCCACGGTGCTGGCGCAGCCGCTCGGGCGGCCCTACACCTTGGAGGCCCTGGCGCTGGGCGCCTCGACCGGGCTCATGGCGGCCACGATGCTGCTGTGGTTCGCGTGCGTCGGCTTCGCGCTGGATGCCGACGCGCTGCTGCGCCTTGGGGGCAAGGCAGCGCCGTGCATCGGGCTGGTGGCGTCGCTGACCGCCCAGATGGTGCCGCGGTTCGGTCGGACGGCGGCTCGGGTGGGCGGCGCGCGGGCGGCAGCTGGCGTGGCCTTGGACCTTCCGCGCGAGGGAAGGCCGCCTGCGGTGGCGGCGCGCGTGCGCGAAGGGGCGGCCGTGCTGGTCACGGTGGCATCCGATGGGCTGGAGGGCGCGATGGTGACCGCCGCCTCGATGGAGGCCCGCGGCTTCGGCACGGGGCCGCGCACGAGCTTGGCTGCCGAGCGCTTCACCATGGCCGACGGGGCGTTCCTGGCGGTCGCTGGCGCATTGCTGGCCGCCTTTGCTGCCGGGAGCGCCGTGGGCGGCTCGGCTGCGAGCGCGCCGGAGGGCTTGGCCCTTGCCACGGCGGGCGCCTACGGGGGGTTCGCCTTCCTGCCAGCCCTAGTCAACGCGGCAGGGGAGGTGCGATGGCTCTTCTTGCGGCAGAGCATCTGACGTTCGCGTACCCGAAGGCCGGTGCTCCGGCGCTGGACGACGTGTCCTTTGCGGTGGAGCCGGGCGACTTCACCATGGTGTGCGGGGTGAGCGGCTGCGGCAAGACCACGCTGCTGCGCCACCTGAAGACGGCGATGGAGCCAGCGGGCCAGCGCTCGGGCGAGGTGACGTTCGAGGGGCGGCCCCTGGCCTGCGTGCCGCTGCGCGAGCAAGCGGCGGCCATCGGGTACGTGGGGCAGGACATCGACGCGCAGCTGGTGTGCTCCACCGTCGACCGCGAGCTGGCCTTCGGGCTGGAGAGCTTGGGCGTGGGCCCGGCTGCCATGCGCTCGCGCGTGGCCGAGATGGCGTCGTACCTGGGGCTCGGGCCGCTGTACCGCCGGCCGGTGCAGGAGCTTTCCGGCGGCCAGAAGCAGCTGGTGAACCTGGCGGCGGTCATGGTCATGCGCCCGAAGGTGCTCGTTCTCGACGAGCCCTGCGCGCACTTGGACCCGCTGGCGGCGCGGGCGTTCATCGACGCGGTGGTGCGCTTGAACCGCGAGCGCGGCGCAGCCGTGGTCATGGTGGACCATCGCCTGCAGGAGGCGTTCGGCTATGCGCGCCGGGTGCTGGTGATGGAGGAAGGGCGCATAATCTTCGACGGTACGCCGGAGCAGGCGACTCGCGCCATGCTGGGAGCGGGAAGCGCCTTCGCCCCGGCGCTGCCCCCCTCGGCCCGCATCGCCGCGGCCCTGGGCTGCAAGGGGTCGCTGCCGTTGGACGTGCGCGCGGGCCAGCTGTGGCTGCGCGGGCGCTGCAGCCAGCACCCGCCAGCGCGGCGCGCGGTGGAAGGCGCAGGCGATGAGGCGGCCGCTGGGGGCCCTGACGGTGTCGGGGCTCGCCCGGCGATAGGCGCCGCACCTGCGAGCGGCGTGGAAGCGCCTGGCGCGCCGTCCGACGGCCTGGCCGGCGGCCCCTTCGCCTGCGAGGTGCGCGACGGCTTCTTTCGCTACAGCCGCGACGGGGCCGACGTGCTGCGCGGCGTGCGGCTGGCGGTGCCGCGCGGGGGCATCCATGGCCTGGTGGGCAGCAACGGCGCGGGCAAGTCCACCCTCATGAAGGTGCTGGCGGGCACGCTGCGGCCCTACCGCGGCCGCGTGCTGCACGGGGGCAAGCCGGCGGGGCGCCGCCGCCCCTCGGCCACCCTTCTGCCCCAGGAGCCGCTCGACCTGTTCGCTGCTGATGCGGTGGGTGCCTGCCTGGAGGCGGCGGTGCGGCAGCATGGCCCATGGGCTGCGGCGCGCATGGAGCACCTGACGGCCAAGCTGGGCGTGGCGCCGTTGCTGGCCGCCCACCCCCGCGACCTCTCGGCTGGCGAGCTGCAACGGGCGGCCCTGGCCCTCGTGCTGCTGGGCAAGCCGCGGCTGCTGCTGCTGGACGAGGCCACGCGCAACCTCGACCCGCCTGGCAAGCAGGCCCTGGCCGAGCTGCTGCATGAGCTGGCGGCCGAGGGCACCACGGTGCTGGTGTCCACCCATGACCTCGACTTCTGCGCCGAGCACGCCCGCACCGTGGCGCTGCTGTTCGATGGCGCCGTGGCTGCCCAAGCGCCCACACGCGCCTTCTTCTCCGGCTTGGGCTTCTACACCACGGCGGCCGCGCTGGTCAGCCGCCCCATGCTGGCCGATGCCATTACCGTGGGCGAGGTGGTGGGCCTGTGCCGCGCCTGAGCGCCGCAGCTTCCGGCGCAGCGCTGGCGCTGCTGGCCGTTGCCACCGTGGCTGCCTGCGCCGCCCTGCGCCTGAGCTACTACGTGCCCGCCACGCTGCTGGTGCTGTATGGGCTCGTGCCGCTGCTGGCCGGGTTCGAGCGCAGCCGCCCCGGCGCGCGCGAGGTGGCGCTCGTGGCTGCCCTGTGCGCCCTGGCCGTGGCCGCCCGCGCCGCCTTCGCCTTCGTGCCGCACTTCAAGCCCGTGGCGGGGCTCGTGGCCATCGCGGGCATCGCCTGCGGGCCGCGCACCGGCTTCGTGGTGGGCAGCGTGGCCATGCTGGCGAGCAACCTCATGTTCGGCCAAGGCCCATGGACTCCGTGGCAGATGCTGGCGTACGGCCTGGTGGGGCTCGTGTTCGGCCTGCTCGCCCAGCGCGGCATCGTGCCCGTGGCCCCCTGGTCGCGCCGCCAGCGCCTGGCCGTGGGAGCCGCTGCGGGCGCCTTCGTGCTGCTGGTGGCTGGCCCGCTGCTGGACACCTCGTCGCTGTTCCTGTTCGCTGGGCGCACGCCCACGCTGGCCTCGGCTCTGGCCATCTACGGGGCAGGGCTCGTGCCCAACGCGCTGCAAGCCGCAGCCACCTTCGCCACCGTGGCGTTGGCGGGCAGCGCGCTGGTGGCCATGATAGCCCGCGTGCGCTGCAAGCATGGCATTCCGTGATACAATCGGCTGATGCAAGCGCGCCTGGCCGCAGTCGTGCCGCTGCCCTTCCGCGGGCAGGGCAGCTGCCGTCCCAGGCCTCCTTCAACCGCAACCCAAAAGAGGAAACGCACCTATGCAAGAAACGTCTATGGTCGAGAAGCTCCACAAGATCATCGAGGCCTACGAAGAGCTCCAGCAGAAGATGGGCGACCCGGCGGTGCTGGCCGACCAGAAAGAGTACAACCGCCTGGCCAAGGAATACGCCGACCAAGGCCCGCTGGCCAAGAAGGCGGCCGAGTACGTGTCGGCCATGGAAGACCTCGACGCGGCCAAGGAGATGCTGGCCGACCCCGACATGAAGGAGTTCGCGAGCGAGGAGATAGCCGGCATCGAGGCACGGCTGCCCCAGCTCGAGGATGACATCAAGCTCATGCTCATACCCTCCGACCCGGCCGATGAGAAGGACATCATCGTCGAGATACGCGCGGCCGCCGGCGGCGACGAGGCGGCCATCTTCGCGGGCGACCTGTTCCGCATGTACATGCGCTTCGCGTCCGACCGCGGCTGGAAGACCGAGACCCTCGACGCCAGCGAGTCCGAGGCGGGCGGCTACAAGGAGGTGCAGTTCAAGGTCAAGGGCGACAAGGTGTACTCCGTCATGAAGTTCGAGAGCGGCGTCCACCGCGTCCAGCGCGTGCCCAAGACCGAGAGCCAGGGGCGCATCCACACGTCCACGGCCACGGTGGCGGTGCTGCCCGAGGCCGACGAGGTCGAAGTCGAGATCAACGAGAACGACCTGCGCATCGACGTGTACCGCGCCGGCGGCCCGGGCGGCCAGTGCGTGAACACCACCGACTCCGCCGTGCGCATCACGCACCTGCCCACGGGGCTGGTGGTGCAGTCGCAGGACCAGAAGTCGCAGCTGCAGAACAAGATAGCGGCCATGAGCGTGCTGCGCGCCCGCCTGTACGAGAAGATGCTGGCCGAGCAGCAGGCGGCCGAGGGCGCCGAGCGCCTTGCCCAGATAGGCTCGGGCGACCGCGCCGAGAAGATCCGCACCTACAACGGCCCGCAGGACCGCGTGACCGACCACCGCATAGGCTACAACGGCACCTACAACGGCGTGCTGCTGGGCGCTGGCGGCGCGGGCCTGGGTGACCTCATAACGGCCCTTCAGGCGGCCGACCGCGCGCAGAAGCTCGAGCAGGCCGTCTAGGAACCTTGGGAGCCGCTTGAGCGACGAGCGCACATGGACCATAGGCAGCGCCCTGGAATGGACCCAGGGCTACCTGGCGCGCAAAGGCGACGAGAATCCGCGCCTTTCGGCCAGCCAGCTGCTCACCTATGCCACGGGCATCGAGCGCATTGGGCTCTACCTCGACCTGAATCGCCCGCTGGCCCCCGACGAGCTCTCGCTGCTGCGCGACGCCGTGGCGCGCCGCGGCCAGGGCGAGCCCTTGCAGTACATCGCGGGCGAGGCGCCGTTCCGCTACCTCACCGTGAAGGTGGCCCCTGGCGTGCTCATCCCGCGGCCCGAGACCGAGGTGCTGGTGAGCGAGGCGCTGGCCTTGCTGCCGCCTGCGGCCCCGCGCCAAGCGGCCTGGAACGCCCAGGCGGCCGAGCAGGAGGCGGCGGCCGTGGCCGAGCTGAAGGCCCGCATGGAGCAGGCTGTGGAAGCTGCCGCTGGGCAACGGGTCGTGGACGACGCGATGCAGGACGACGCAACGCAGGGTGACGCGTCCATGTCCGCCGGGGGCGGGGAAGAAGCCGCGGCGGCCGATGGCGCCCCCTTGCTCGTGGCCGACCTGTGCACCGGCAGCGGCTGCATCGCCTGCTCCATGGCATCCGAGCGCCCCGACACCCGCGTGATAGCCGTCGACATGGCGCCCGAGGCCGTGGCCTTGGCCCGCGCCAACGTGGAGGCCCTGGGTCTAGGCGAGCGGGTTCGCGTGCTGGAGGGCAGCCTGGGCGACCCCGTGCCCGAACGCTACCTGGGACGCTTCGACGCCGTGGTGTCAAACCCGCCTTACGTGCCCACTGCGGTGCTGGCCGGCATCCCCCATGAGGTGGCGGCATTCGAGCCCGCCCTGGCCCTCGACGGCGGCGCCGATGGCCTGGACCTGTTCCGTCCGCTGCTGGACTGGGCCGCCCGCGCCCTCAAGCCCGGCGGCGCCTTCGCCTGCGAGCTGCACGAGACGTGCCTCGACGTGGCGGCAGCGCTGGCCCGCCAAGCCGGCTTCTCCGATGTGCGCACCGTGGCCGACCTGGCCGGGCGCCCTCGCGTGCTCACCGCCCGCAAGCCCTGACGGCCCCGCAGGCTTCCGCCCGGTGCCTGCGCTGCCCCTGACCCGCAACCCCTTTCGAAAGGAGCCCCCATGGCCCGCAACATCCTCAAAGAGAACCTTGCCGAATCGGCCGCCGTCCTGCGCGAGCGCCTGGGCGGCTTCCAGCCCGAGGTCGGCATCATCTTAGGCTCGGGCCTGGGGCCGCTGGCCGAGCAGGTGGCCGACCCGGTGCACGTGCCCTTCGGCGACGTGCCGCACATGCGCACCTCCACGGCTACGAGCCATGTGGGCCGCTTCGTGGCGGGCACGCTGGCCGGCAAGCGGGTGCTGGTCATGCAGGGGCGCCTTCACGGCTACGAGGGCAATACGAGCCAGGAGGTGGCCTACCCGGTGTGGCTCATGCATGAGCTGGGCATCGGTACGCTGGTGGTGACCAACGCCGCCGGCGCCATCAACGAGGCATACCAGGTGGGCGACTTCTGCATCATGACCGATCACATCAACTTCACGGGGCGCAACCCGGTGGCCGGGCTCGATCCCGACGGCATCGCCTTCCGCTTCTTCAGCATGCTGGACGCCTACGACCCGCGTCTGCGCGAGCTGGCCAACCAAGTGGCCGCAGAGCGCGGCATCCGGGTGCAGAACGGCGTGTACCTGGGGCTGCTGGGCCCCAGCTTCGAGACGCCGGCCGAGATCCGCGCCTTCCGCGGCTGGGGGGCCGACACGGTGGCCATGTCGGTGTGCGAGGAGGTCATCGCGGCACGCCATGTGGGCATGGCCGTGTGCGGCATATCGCTGGTGAGCAACATGGCCTGCGGCGTCGAGGGCGCGAGCCCCACCGACGAGGAGGTGCTGGCTGTGGCCGCCGAGCGCGAGGCTGACTTCTGCACGCTGGTGAGCGACCTGGTGGAGCGGCTGTAGCAGTTGCGGGAACCGGTAGGGGAGGCGGGCGCCATGATAGCGCTGCACGTGCTGGCGTCGGGGTCGAAGGGCAACGCCGCGGTGGTGGAGGATGCCGCCACCGGAGAGGGCCTGCTCGTCGACTGCGGCGTGACGGCCAAGGCGCTCATCGAGCGCTGCGAGCAGGCGGGCTTCGACCCGCTGCGGCTGCGCGCGGTGCTGGTGACCCACGACCATTCCGACCACGTGAAGGGGCTGGGCGTGGCGCTGCGTTGCCTGCGGCGTCGGGCGCGGAAGCTCGGGGTGGCCTGGCAGGCGCCTGCGGTCCACGCGCTGCCGGCGGTGCAGGCTGCGGCGACGCGCGCCTTCGCCGAGGCAGCAGAGGAAGCCGAGGTGCGCCCGCTGGCCTTGGGCGAGCGTGCTTGCTTCGGTGCGCTGGCCGTGACGCCGTTCGCCACGTCGCATGACGCGGCGGCCTCGTGCGGGTTCCGCATCGAGCACAGCGCGGGCGATGCCCTGGGCTATCTCACCGACACGGGGTGCCTGACGCCCGAGGCCGCATCGGCGCTGCGCGACGTGCGCCTGCTGGCGCTCGAGAGCAACCACGACCCGCTCATGCTGAAGAACGGCGACTACCCGGCCATGCTCAAGGCGCGGGTGGCCTCGGATCGCGGGCATCTGTCCAACGAGCAGGCTGCCGAGGCGCTGGCGACGTTGCTCGGGCCGCGCCTGGAATGCGTCGTGGCCATGCATCTTTCCGAGAACAACAACCGCCCCTCCATCGCCGAGCGCACGCTGCGCGAGGTGCTGGATGCCTGCGGCCATCCCGCGCGCATCGAGGTGGCGGCCCAGCACATGCTGGTCTCAGTGCGCTAAGCACCTGTCTGCGGCTTTCTGTAAAAGCCGGCATCTTGAAGGACATTCTGCCGGCACATCGCCGGTCATTTGAAAGAACCCCTTTAGGTGTCTTCATCGCATCGTTGCCGCGTCTAGGTAGGCGCCTTCCTGGTGCTGCGTCCGACGGTTATGGCGATTGCAGACCGGCAAAGCCACGGTGTTCCATGGCGTGATTTGCCAGAGCTCCCATTACATTCCTGAGATATCGGTTCGATAGCATGGTTCGTGCGGCAGTGTCTGTTGGAGTGTCGGGTGGTGCCTCTGTATGCTACGAGAGATATGGGGGTATCAATGGAGATGTTGACGACCATTGCGACTGTAGCCAGCATAGCTGGTACGGTTTGCACGATCTTGAAGTTCGTTCTTGATTGCGTCGATAGGATTCGCCGGAGACGAAAGCAGAGAAGCAAGATGATGCCAGTACGTGATGAAGGCTGAGTTGTTGCAGCAACTCAGCCTTCCAGATAGGCATCACCCGTCCAGGTAACTGACTTAACACGGTTATCTACCAACGGGCGCTGCTGTGCTTTGAAATATAGCACAATTGCCTTGCCTGATTCACGACACAAAACTCGTTCTTTATTGACAGGGAACGTTCCCACCCGGTAACCTTCCCTATAGCGAAAGAGACCTCCGCATGAGAAGGGAAGCGGCCATGAGCGTTGCCTCCAACATGAAGAATGCGGCGGCGAAGCTCCTGGCGGCCAGCATGGCCGCCGTTCTGGCTGTCGGGCTGACCCCATGGTTCAGCTTCGGGCCGGAAATTTCGGGGGGGGTCGTTATCTAGCCCTCGCCTCCGAGCAGGAGGCCGAGCCCGCCGTCAACCTGCCTGCCGGTTCCGTTGCGGGCAGCAATGCCCAACCCCAAGATAGCAACGGCGATACCTCGTCGCCTGATGGCGTTGCATCTGAGCCTGAGGCTTCTGCTCAATCCGCCTCCATCAAGGCCGCAGAAGGCTCGAGCGCCGGTGGCACCACGGTGTCCATCGCGGTGTACCGCTCGAGCTTCCCCATAGCCAAGTGGGACTTGAACGACGTCGATGCGAGCATCACCAAGGCGGTGTGGGCCTCAAGCGGGGAATCTCTGCCTAGCCAAGGAGTACCTGGTCAGGCTCTCGAATGGGAGATGCCAGCTCGCTATGAAGAGCCTACCCGTGCTGGCTTCGATTTTGCTGGCTGGTCGACCGACAGCTCTGCTCCGGCAGGCGGCTATTTGGATACTTCGCGTGGTCCGGCGATCATGATGCCGAATGGTGCCCCTGAAGACAAGACCTATACGCTGTATGCGCTCTGGACCCCGAAAGAGTATGCGGTGGTCTTCGATCTTGAGAAGAACCCGAATGCAGGGGAAGGGCCGCTTTCGGAAACATCGTTCGACCTCAACTGGGATACCAATGACAGTGCCAACCGCGTCGTCACCATGCTCTCTGAAGGTCGTTACCGGGTCGATGGCTTCACCATGGATGAATCCGAGTACGACCCGGTCACCCGTACGGTCACCTTGCCGAAGCCTGCGCGCTCGGGCTATCGCTTCCTTGGCTGGGCCGAACCTGATGGCCAAAGCGTCGTCGTCAAAGGCAAAGACGAAGCGCTTGCTATAAACCCTGTGCGCCTTACCCAGATAGACGGTGCCCCCGTGCTCACCGCGCGATGGGCGTCGGCCTTCGGCGTCACAGCCCCTATCTCCATCACCTTCGGCGACTATGACAAGACCGGTGCCCCCGGGAACCCTTGGCTTGGCGACAAGGATCAAACGGCGGCTGACGATACCACCCAGACCCAGCAGGACAAGAAGGATGCAGGGGAGCAAGAAGGGTACGCCAAGGGCGGCCAGGCATATTTCCAGAACACCTCTTGGAACGAATCGATACGCATGGTCGAGCTCGTGAGCTCCCGTAACGCGAATGCCAACAAGGTGCTGACCACCTATGATTCGAGCAAGGCCGAAGAAGCTGATGTGCTCGGCGGCGCGGGGCGGGACGGGATAGAGCGCGAAGGCGAGCGCCTGCTGTCCATCTACCCATCATCCACAGTGCCCTCTGACGCTGATGGGCGCAAAGAGAATGGAGTGCATTTCCGTTTGGCGGATACGGTCGTCGAGCCGGATCTCGATGCATTCGCTATGGGAGCTAGCGGCTCTGACACCGATCGCATCGATGTCTCCTACGGCCTCAATCTTTCGACCGACCCGGTCACCGGCGCGGCGAACCATGGCCTCGTGCTCGAGACCAACGACTATGAGCGCATGCCCGTTGCACAGCTGACCTATGTCTTCGCCGTGGGGGAGGCTGCTGTGGCCGACCCGGTGGCGGAATCATTTTGGACCTTCGACGACGATGGCCGCAAGATGCGTCTGCGCGAGGTGAAACGCGACGCCCAGGCCATCGCTGCGGGAGATGCAGAACTGACCGCCAAGTACACGCGCTGGATGAACGAGGACCACCGCTTCTTCATCCGTTGGTATGACAAGGGCGTGAGGGAAGCCGATGCCCAGACCGAGGACGATTCGACGGTCTATGAGGTTCGCATCATCGGGGTCAACTACGACGACGCGAACTATGGAGGGACCGTGAAGAACGCGCTCACCTTCCAGTTCGTCGATATCCTCAACATGAATGCGCCAAACGCCGCTAAGCTGTACCGCTTCAACGACACCAATGTGAGCAGCGGCGGCTGGTTCTACAGCGAGCTGCGCCGGAAGATGAACCCCAACAACTACCACGGCACCGACCATGGCGACCGCTCGCTCGATGGCTCCATCTACGCGATGGTGCCGAGTGAGGTGAAGTCCTGCATCGTCGGTACGCTCAAGAGGGCCAACCAATGCAGCGTGCCCCCTACAGACGGGTTCTCTAACGTAGGCTACATGACAGATCGCCTGTTCATTGCCAGCTATGCGGAGCTCTCAACTTATCTGTCAGAAACGGGCCAGTTCGTTGGCACGACCGACACCTACCTCAAAGAGAGGCCGCTCTCTGGACCCGGGGGAGGCCCCATGGGGGCTCCTTACCCGTACTATGCCAATTTCACGATAACCAGCAGCACGGCTCATGCGGCCCTGAAGAAAGGCGAGCAACGCTACAAGCTGGCTGATGGCACCTATTCGCAGTACCAGTACTGGTGGCAGCGGAGCGCTCACCCTTCAACAAACGTCTTCAAATCGACATCAAATGTTGGGGAAGCCCAGAACCCGAACCTCAACTGCTCTTCCGCAACGGCACGTGGCATCGTTCCCTGCTTCTGCTTCTAGCGAACGGCATCTCTAGGTGCTGCGATGCCAAAGCGGCAGCGCCAGGCATAAGCGCTGGCAACCCCTATCGGGCAGCGCTTATGCCATACTGGGCAGCATCGGAAGCGACCTTAGGGAGGGCCGATGTTCCATATGATGCTCGTGCTGATGGCTGGGGCTATCGTGGCATTTGGGCTGGCCGTTGTCATAGCGATCCTCGTAGCCTTCGCTGCCGGGTGGTTGTTCCTTGCGGCGGGAGTAGCGGCTTCCATCGTGCTCGCTTGCACCGGGCCGGACCGAAGGGCGCGCGGGAAAGCGCTTGGCTGGCGCATCGCCGTGCCCATCGTGTGCCTGGTGCTGGGTGCCATCCTCTTCGGGTCGGCGGCGGTGGCAGTGCCCGCATTGCTGATGGTCGGATGACCGAAGGCGCCTGCCGTTCGCAATGCGTTCCCTTCCGCGCCTTCTGCCGCCCGCGGCGCAGTTCCTGTGGCCTGCGCCCCGCGCGCCCCTTCTTCTTATATAATCTTGTACTTGGACTTTGACTTGCTCTAGAGAAGGAGGTGCGCACACCTATGCCACGGCTCCAGATAATGGACACCACTATCCGCGACGGCCAGCAGAGCCTGTGGGCCACGCGGATGCAGATAGGCGAGATGCTGCCCATCCTGCCGAAGATGGACAAGGTAGGCTACTGGGCCATCGAGGCCTGGGGCGGCGCGACGTTCGACTCGTGCCTGCGCTTCTTGGACGAGAACCCCTGGGAACGCCTGCGCTCCATCAAGGCGAACACCCCCAACACGCCGCTGTCGATGCTCTCGCGCGGCCAGAACCTGGTGGGGTACAAGCACTACTCCAAGGACATCGTCGATCACTTCATCACTGCGGCGCACCGCAACGGCATCGAGGTGTTCCGCGTGTTCGACGCCTTGAACGACATCCGCAACGTCGTCGACAACGCCGAGGCCATCAAGGCCTGCGGAGCGCACTTCGAGGGCGCCATCTCCTACACGCTCTCGCCGGTGCACACGCTCGACAGCTACCTTGAGTACGGCCAGGAGCTCAAGGACCTGGGCGCCGACTCCATTGCCATCAAGGACATGGCGGGCATGCTGACGCCGTACCGCACCGAGCGCATGGTCAAGGCGTTCAATGCCGAGATCGGCCTGCCGGTGCACATCCACTGCCATTACGTGGGCGGCATGGCACCGGCAAACATCATCAAGGCGGCGGAATCGGGCGCGGCCATCGCCGACACGGCCCATGCGCCGCTGGCCTTCGGCAACTCGCACCCCGCGGTGGAGATGATCGCCGCCGCGTTCCAGGAAAGCCTCTACGACACCGGCTTCGACCTCGACCTGCTGTTCGAGATATCGGAGTACTGGGAGGAGATCCGCAAGCGCGGCCACTACAAGCGCGGCGTGAGCTCGCTCACCCACATGCAGGTGTACACGCACCAGGTGCCCGGCGGCATGATGAGCAACCTCATGAGCCAGCTGGAGGTGCAGAAGGCGGCCGACCGCCTGCCCGAGGTCATGGCCGAGATCCCCAAAGTGCGCGCCGAGGTGGGCTATCCGCCGCTGGTCACGCCGCTCTCGCAGATCGTTGGCACCCAGGCGGTGTTCAACGTGCTGACGGGCAAGCGCTGGAGCGTCATCTCCAAGGAGATGAAGGACTACATCTGCGGCTTCTACGGCAAGGCACCGGGCCGCATGGACAAGGACATCGTGGCCAAGGTGGCGGGCGATTCCGAGATGCTCGACCCCGATGTGGCACCGGGATCGCTGGTGACCACCACCTACGACGAGGTGGCAGCCGAGATAGGCGACCTGGCCCACAGCGAGGAAGACGTGCTCATGTACGCGCTGTTCCCCAACGAAGCGCGCACGTACCTGACGAAGCACCGTACATCCGAGAAGGTAGATTTCATGCTGGAGCAGGAATCCAGCGGCACCAAGGAGGACGATTACGTGGACATCAACCAGATTCGCGAGCTGGTCAAAGTGGCCGAGGAGAGCGGCGTTGGCGAGATCGTGGTAGAGGAAGAGGGCATGCGCATCGCCGTGCGCATGCCAGGCCAGGAAAGCGCCGCGGTGCCCATGGTGCCCGCGATGGCCGCCCCGGTGGCCCAGGCCGCACCGGCCGCAGCGCCTGCTGCCGTCGAGGCTGCCCCGGCCGAGAGCAGCCGCCCGGCCACGTGGCGCCCGGTCATCGCGCCCATGGTGGGCACCTACTACGAGGCCCCGGCCCCGGGCGAGCCGCCGTTCGTGAAGGTGGGCGACGAGGTGGCCGCCAACGAGACGCTGTGCATCGTGGAGGCCATGAAGCTCATGAACGAGATAACGGCCGACGAGATGGGCACGGTGCGCGAGGTGTGCCTCGAGGACGCCAGCCCGGTGGAGTACGGCACGGTGCTGTTCTACATCGAGCCCCATGAGACGGTGCCGACCGTTCCGGAGACTGAATGATGTTCGACAAGATACTCGTAGCCAACCGTGGCGAGGTGGCCCTGCGCGTCATGCGCGCGGCCAAGGAGCTGGGGGTCAAGACCGTGGCGGTGTACTCCACCGAGGACGCCGACACCTACCCTGTGCGCTATGCCGACGAGGCCGTGTGCATCGGGCCGGCCCCGGCCGCCAAGAGCTACCTCATCATGGCCAACATCATCGAGGCCGCCAAGGCTACCGGCGCTCAGGCCATCCATCCGGGCTACGGCTTCCTGGCCGAGAACGCCGACTTCGCCCGTGCCTGCGCCGACGAGGGGCTGGTATTCATCGGCCCGGCGGCGGACTGCATCGAGCGCATGGGCGACAAGAGCTCGGCCCGCGAGACCATGAAGGGCTGCGGCGTGCCCACGGTGCCCGGCAGCGACGGCTGCTTGGATACGGTGGAGGAGGCTCGCGCCTTCGCTGACGCGGTGGGCTATCCGGTGCTCATCAAGGCCACGGCTGGCGGCGGCGGCAAGGGCATGCGCGAGGTGCACGACCCGGCCGACCTGGAAGCCCAGTACAAGGCTGCCCGCACCGAGGCCGGTGCCGCCTTCGGCAACGACGGCGTGTACCTGGAGAAGCTGGTGCTGCGCCCCCGCCACGTGGAGGTGCAGATACTCGCCGACGACTTCGGCAACCACCTGGCCCTGTGCGAGCGCGACTGCTCCATCCAGCGGCGCCACCAGAAGCTGCTGGAGGAGGCGCCCTCGCCGGCCCTCACCGAGGACCTGCGCCGCGCCATGGGCGTGGCCGCCATCAAGGCGGTGCGCGCGGTGGACTACCGCAACGCCGGCACCATCGAGTTCCTGCTCGACGAGCGCGGCCATTTCTACTTCATGGAGATGAACACCCGCGTTCAGGTGGAGCATCCGGTGTCCGAGGAGATAACCGGCACCGACATCATCAAGGAGCAGCTGCGCATCGCCGCCGGCGAGCCCATCAGCTGCGCCGACCGTGCGCCGTTCACCCCGGCGGGCCATGCCATCGAGCTGCGCATCAACGCCGAGGACCCCGATCATGGCTTCCGTCCGTGCCCGGGCACCATCACGCGCTTCGAGCCCCCGGCAGGGCCGGGCGTGCGGGTCGAGAGCTACATCCAGAGCGGCTCGCGCATATCGCCGTACTACGACTCGCTCGTGGCCAAGCTCATCGTGCATGGGCAGGACCGCGCCGAGGCGGTGGCCCGCGCCAAGCGCGCCCTGGACGAGTTCGTCATCGAGGGCATAGCCACCACCATCCCGTTCCACAAGCGCGTGCTGGACAACGAGGTGTTCCTGGCGGGCGACGCCACGACCGATTTCATCGAGACGCAGATGGGAGACGTGCTATGAGCGAAGGAAGCAACGCGGCCAACATGTCGCTGGCCCCAGGCGTTATAGACACCATCATCGCGCTGGCAGCCACCGAGGTGAAGGGCGTGGCAGCCGTGGAGGTGCCCGCCCAAGGCGGCATCCGCGGGCTGCTCAGCCCCAAGCCGACGGCCCGGGCCATCGCCGTCGAGATGACCGGCGAGGGCAAGGCTCAGGTGGAGCTGCACATCAAGGCGGTCTACGGCTATTCGCTGCCCGACGTGGCCGCCGAGGTGCGCGCCGTCGTGGCCGATGCCCTGATGGTGCAGGCTGGCGTCGGCACCGACCGCGTCGACATCTTCATTGACAGCATCGCCTTCGCTGCGTGAGCGCGAAGGCCCAGTTGCTGGCGCCCCGAGGCGGGGCGCTTCCGAGCCTGCCCGCAACCGAGACGAAAAGGGAAGCCAGGTAACCATGTCTGCCAAACGCCATGAGCGCACCTTCGCGCGGCGCTGCGCCGTCCAGGTGCTTTACACGAGCGAGATACAGAACCTCGCACCCAGCGTGGTGCTGGAGCAGGGGCTGTGCCTGGTCGAGGACGGCTCCTTGAGCGACTACGCCGTCATGCTGGCGAAGGGCGTCGAGAGCCATCGCGCCGACATCGACAGCCGCCTGGCATCGGTGTCTGAGAACTGGTCGGTGGAGCGCATGCCCATCGTCGACCGCATGATACTGCGCCTGGCGGCCTTCGAGATGCTGTACTGCGACCAGGTGCCCGTCTCGGTGACCATCAACGAGGCCGTGGAGCTGGCCAAGGGCTTCGGCGGCGAGGACGACTCGCCCCGCTTCGTCAACGGCGTGCTGGGCCAGATAGCCCGTTCGCTGGAGGCCGAGGGCGCTGCTGACGCCGTGGGCAGCCCGGCCGAGGAGCCGGCAGCGGGTGACGCCGGGGGGGGTACGGGTGACCGCCCTGCCAGCGATGCCGACGGCGCCGCACCCATGGCGGCCGAGGGAAGCGAGGCTTAGCATGGACGAGCGCTACGAGACGTTCGAGGCAGTGGAGGAGCGCCTCCAGGCCATCGCCGACGAAGTGGCCCGCGAGGACATATCGCTCGACGAGGCCCTGGGCCTGTACGAGGAGGCGGCCCAGCTGGCGCGCCAGGCGTGCGCGCTGAGCGAGGAGGGCCTGCAGGAGCTGTATCCGCCCGACGAGCCGGAGGCCGACGGGGCCGAGGGCGCGGAAGGCGCCGAGGCAGGGGAGGCTGCCGCTCGTGGCGTTGCTGCGGCCGCCGTCGCACCCGATGCCCCCGCGGCTTCCGCGGAAGACGGGGCCGCTGGCCAGCCCGAGCCGCGCCCCGGCGCCTGAGGGCAGGACGCGCCATGGACGCCCCGCGCATACTCGACGCCATCGGGTCGCCGGCCGACCTGAAGGTGCTCTCTGACGAGGAGCTGGGCATCCTCGCCCAGGAGATTCGCACCCAGATAGTCGAGACCACCTCGGTGACCGGAGGGCACGTGGCCTCCTCGCTGGGCGCGGTGGAGATAATCCTGGCCGCCCACAGCGTGCTGGACGCCCCCAAGGACAAGCTCGTGTTCGACGTGGGCCATCAGGCCTACGCCCACAAGCTGGTCACCGGGCGGCGCGACCTGTTCGGCACGCTGCGCACCTATGGCGGCCTGTCGGGCTTCCCGCGGCCGAGCGAGAGCCCCTTCGACGTGCATCCCTCGGGCCATGCTTCCGACTCGCTCTCGGTGGCCACGGGCCTGGCCAAGGCGCGGCTGCTCAAGGGCAGCGACGAGCGCATCGTGGCCGTCATCGGCGACGCCTCCATCGCGGGCGGCATGGCCTTCGAGGCGCTGAACTACCTGGGTGCCGAGCAGCTGCCGCTCGTCATAATCCTCAACGACAACGAGATGTCCATCTCGCGCAACGTGGGCTCGCTCATGCGCCACTTCGGCAACCTGCGCGCCACGTCGCAGTACCGCGACGCGCGCGAGGCGCTGCAGGAGCGCATGGAGGCGGGCGGCGCCTTCTCCAACGCCATGGCGCACCTGGGCAAGACCATCAAGGAATCCATGAAGCAGTTCGCCATACCCCAGGCGATGCTGTTCGAGCAGCTGGGCATCGTGTGCACGGCGCCCATCGACGGTCACGACATCGGCGCGCTGAAGGAGACGCTCGAGCTGCTGCTGTCCATGGACGCCCCGGCGCTCATGCACGTGGTGACGAAGAAGGGCGCTGGCTACGAGCCCGCCATGGCCGATCCCGAGCGCTTTCATGGCGTGGGGCCCTACGTGGTGGCCACCGGCGAGGCGAAGCCGCAGGAATCGCGGCGGCGCACCTACACCGAGGTGTTCGGCGAGGCGCTGTGCCACGAGGCGCGGGCCGACGACCGCATCGTGGCCATCACCGCTGCCATGGAGTCGGGCACGGGCCTCAAGGACTTCGCGCGCAGGTTCCCGAGCCGCTTCGTGGATGTGGGCATCGCCGAGGCCCAGGCGGTGGGCATGGCGAGCGGCCTGGCCCTGGGCGGGCGGAAGCCCGTGGTGGCCGTGTACTCCACGTTCATGCAGCGGGCCATCGACCAGATGGTGATCGACTGCGCGCTGCCCGAGCTCGACGTGGTGCTGGCGCTGGACCGTGCGGGCATCGTCGGCGACGACGGCCCCACGCACAACGGCGTGTTCGACATCGCCTACACGCGCATGGTGCCTGGCCTGCGGGTGCTGGCGCCCTCTGACGAGGCTGAGCTGGTGAGCGCGCTGCACACGGCCCTGGCCCTGGGCGGGCCCTTCGCGCTGCGCTACCCGCGCGGGGCGGGCGAGGGCGCGGTGCTGCCCGAGCAGCCCGAGGTGCTGGAGCCGGGCCGCGCCCGCGTGGTGCGCGAGGGCGGTGACGTGTCGGTGCTGGCCTTCGGGCGCATGGTGGGCCAGGCGAAGGAGGCAGCCGAGCTGCTGGCAGCCCGCGGCATCGAGGCGCGTGTGGTGGACATGCGCTGGGTGAAGCCCCTTGACGAGCAGGCCATCGCCGACGCGGCGGCCACCGGGCTCGTGGTCACGGCGGAGGAAGGCGTCATCGCCGGCGGGGCGGGCGAGGGCGTGCTCGAGGTGCTGGCGCGTCAGGGGTCGCAGGTGCCTGCGGTCACCTTGGGCGTGGGCGACCGGTTCGTCATGCAGGGCTCGGTGGCCGAGGTTCTGCACGAGCTGGGGCTCGACGCCCAGGGCATCGCTGCGGCCGTGGAGGGCGCGCTGCGCCGCTGAGCCGTTCGCGCGGGAGTCCGGGCGTCGCTTCCGGACGCAGCCTTCTTGCCTGGCGCTTCCCATGCCCTCCCCAGCCTTTCGCAGCCCAAGCAACAGGAAGGGCGCCTCTCGAGGCGCCCTTCCTGGCTTTCGGTGGGCCTCAAGGCCCTGTTCGCGGCTGTGCCTAGACGGTGCCCATCTCCCAGGAGTTCATGTAGGCCACCTGCTCGGGCGTCAGCTCGTCGATGGCCACGCCCAGCGTCTCCAGCTTGACGGCAGCCACGGCGTTGTCGATCTCGGCCGGCACGTCGTAGACCGCGGGCGGCATCTCGGCGGCATGGGCCACCATGTGCTCGGCGCACAGCGCCTGGTTCGCGAAGCTCATGTCCATGACGTTGGCGGGGTGCCCCTCGGCGCCGGAGAGGTTCACCAGGCGCCCCTCGGCCAGCAGCACGATGGTGCGGCCGTCGGGCAGCTCGTACTCGTCCACCAGCGGCTTGAGGGCCGTCTTGCGCACGGCGTTGTCCTCGAGCCAGGGGATGTTGATCTCGGAGTTGAAGTGCCCCGAGTTGCAGATGATGGCGCCGTCCTTCATGGTGGCGTAGCAGGGCTCGTCGATGACGTTCAGGTTGCCGGTCACCGTCACCCATATGTCGCAGCGCTTCGCCGCCTCCTCGCGCGGCATGACCTCGAAGCCGTCCATGTGGGCCTCGAGCGCGGCGGTCGGGTCGACCTCGCACACGATGACCCGGGCGCCCATGCCCTTGGCGCGCATGGCCAGGCCCTTGCCGCACCAGCCGTAGCCGCTCACCACCATGGTGCGGCCCGCCAGCAGGCGGTTCGTCAGGCGCACGATGCCATCCAGCGTGGACTGGCCCGTGCCGTAGCGGTTGTCGAAGAAGTGCTTGGTCTTGGCGTCGTTCACGGCCACGATGGGGTAGGCCAGCGCGCCCTCGGCCGCCATGGCCGCCAGGCGCACGACGCCGGTGGTGGTCTCCTCGGTGCCGCCGATGATGGCATCCAGCGCCTCACGGCGGCTCTCATGGATGCGGCCCACCACGTCGGCGCCGTCGTCCATGGTTATCTGGGGCGCGAAGTCGATCACCGCGTCCACGTGCTCGTAGTAGGTGGGGGTGTCCTCGCCCTTGATGGCGAACACCTCTATGCCGAAGTCGCGCACGAGCGAGGCGGCGGTGTCGTCCTGGGTGGACAGCGGATTCGACGCGCACAGGCGCACCTGCGCGCCACCGGCGGCCAGGGTGCGCACCAGGTTGGCGGTCTCGGTGGTCACGTGCAGGCACGCGCCGATGCGCACGCCGTCGAGCGGCTTCTCGCGCTCGAAGCGCTCGCGGATGGATGCGAGCACCGGCATGTCGGCGTCGGCCCAGCGGATGCGCGCCAGGCCCTCGTCGGCCAGGCTCAGGTCTTTGATGTCGTAGTGCTCTGCGGTCATGCGCGCGGCTCCTTCGTCGTTGATCCAGGGTATGGTCAGGGGCGGGCGGTGCCGGCCCTCCGAGCAGAAGGCGGAAGGCGCCGGCCCCGAGGCGGCTGTTGCCGGTGGATAGGGTAGCACAGGCGCCGGGCGGCCCATGGCGGGAAGGGACGCCAGGGCGGCCTCCGGCGTGTGGATTCTGTGGAGGAAGCGCCGCAAGGAAGGCGCCAACGCGCCGCTTACCTGGGGAACCTTGTGCCTAGGGCATCTTTTTGCGCGCTGTTCGGCTGCGGGCGCTCCCAGGCGGCCTATAATCTCAAAGGTTTGTACCCAAGCGTCTAAGGAGCGCGCCCGAGCCATGTTCGATACGATGAGCGACGTGATGGCCAGCCTGTCATTCGTCGACATATTCAACGTGTGCGTGTTCGTCGCGTTCACTTGCTGCTATACCTACCAGCTGTTCTACGTGTTCTGGGTGCTCACGCACCGTGCCCCCAAGGCCGAGGCGAAGCGCAACCACCGCTACGCCGTGCTGGTGGCGGCGCGCAACGAGTCGGCGGTCATCGCCGACCTCATCCACTCCATCCAGGTGCAGAACTATCCCACCGAGCTCATCGACGTGTTCGTCATCGCCGACAACTGCACCGACGACACAGCCGACGTCGCCCGCGATGCCGGGGCCATCGTGTTCCCGCGCAGCAACGACAAGCAGGTGGGCAAGGGCTATGCCCTCGATTACGGCCTGAAGGCCATCTGGGACAAGTACGCCGACAACGACTACGAGGCATACTTCGTGTTCGATGCCGACAACGTGCTGGACGTCAACTACTTCCGCGAGATGAACAAGACCTTCGACGGCGGCGCGAAGGCGTCCACCAGCTACCGCAACTCCAAGAACTTCGCCTCCAACTGGATATCGGCCGGCTACGGCGTATGGTTCCTGCGCGAGGCCAAGTTCCTCAACCAGGCGCGCCTCTCGCTCAACACCTCGTGCGCCGTGTCGGGCACCGGTTTCTTCATCGCTGCGGACGTGCTGGAGCGCGCGGGCGGCTGGAAGTGGCACCTGCTCACCGAGGACATCGAGTTCTCCACCGACTCCATCATCCATGGCACGCGCATCGCCTATTGCCCGACGGCCGTGCTCTACGACGAGCAGCCCATCACCTTCCGCGATTCGTGGAACCAGCGCTATCGCTGGGCCAAGGGGTTCTACCAGGTGTTCGCCCATTACGCCGGCGGCCTGGTGAAGGGCATCTTCGCGAACCCCCGCGGCTACCGCTTCGCGTGCTATGACATGCTCATGACCATCGCGCCGGGCATGCTGCTGTCGGTGATATCCATCACGTTCAACGCCATCATCATCGCCCTGGCCTCCATGGGCCTCATGAGCACCGGCGTGGCCGTGGCCAGCTCGGTGTCGTCCATCTTCTTCTGCCTGGCAAACTACGTGCTGTTCATGTTCGTCCTGGGCGTGCTGACCACGTTCGTGGAGTGGGATTCCATCCGCGCCTCCACGGCGGTGAAGATCCGGTCGATGTTCACGTTCCCGGTGTTCATGCTCACCTACATCCCCATCGCGCTGGTGGCGCTGGTGGGCAAGGCCAGCTGGAAGCCCATCAAGCATTCCATCACCGTGGATGTGGCGGAATACTCCACCAGCTCGGCCATACCGCAGCGCCGCGACTAGGCGCATCTCCGCACGATCAATCCCATACCCGGGCGAAGGCAGCGCCGTAGACGGTGCGCGTGCCGCCCTCGCGCAGCGCGTCGGCCGCGCTGTAGAGCGTCGCGCCCGTGGTGCACACGTCGTCCACCACGATGACCGCTGGGGGCGCTGGGGCGCCGGGCAGGCAGCGCAGGCGCTTTCCCATGTTGCCGAGGCGGGCCCGTCGGCCAAGCCTGCGCTGGTCGGCGCTGGAGGGCTGGTCGAGCAGCGCAGCGAGCGGCAGGCCCAGCCGGTCTGCCGTGGCCTGGGCCAGCAGCTGCCCGTGGTCGAAGCCCCGCCGGGCGCGGGCGGCGCGGGTGGCGGGCACGAACGTGACCACAGGGCGCTCGGCCATCCAGGCGGGCGGCACGACGCGGGCTATGAGGCTGCCGAGCACCGCAGCCAGCCGCGCCTCGCTGCGGTCCTTGAAGGTGCCCACGAGCCGCTGCGCTGCCTCGTCGAAGGCCACGGCGCTGGCCATGGCGTCGCAGGGCAGGCTGGCGCGCCTGGCCGAGGCCAGCATCGTGCGGCTGCATTCGGTGCACTGCACCGCGCCGTAGGGCGCGCCGCAGCGGGGGCAGGCGCGCAGCGCATCCACGTAGGCCAGCCGCTCGGCGCACGGCGCGCACAGCAGCTCGCCCGGGGCGTCGCATACGGCGCAGCGGGTGGTCCACAGCGTCTCGGCCGCCGCCTCGCCCAGGCGGCGCATCAGGTTCGGGGCGGTTTTCCGTGCGGCGGTCCTCATGGCCTCGATTCTAGGCGAGCAGTCCAGCAGATGCATCCCGCGTGCCTTGCAGGATCGTCGGCGCACAGCCGGTGCCACGCCGGTCCTGCGTCGGGCAACCAGCCGGGCAAGGACCCTGCGCCGCACCGGATGGCCGCCGGCAGAGCGTCGGGAAAGGTGCCGGGTGCCAGCCGGTGAGGCGTCGGGCGGCCGACCGGACGCGCTTCGGCGGATATGCCGCAGATTTACGGCTGCGGGTCTGGGAAAGCGGGCGAATCCGCGTATAATAGCGGGATGCAGCGCAGCGCCCCTGCGCAGCGCAGCGGCTCGTGCGCCCATGGCTCAACGGATAGAGCAACGGACTTCTAATCCGTAGGTTGTAGGTTCGATTCCTACTGGGCGCACCATCTCCGCTGGGCAGCCTGGCCTCGACCGGCAGGCTTCCCGCCGCGCATGGCCGGGCGCAGCCGCTACCCTGAAGGCAGTACGCCCCTTGCGGGCATGACCGATGACACGACTCGATAGGGAAGGTGCACCGATTCGCTATGGATATACGTGAGAAACTCGAAGGCATCATAGACGAGGCCATCAAGGCCGCCATGGCCGACGGCTCCCTGGAGCTCGACGAGGCGCCTGCCGCCGCGCTCGAGCGCCCGCGCGACGAGGCCAACGGCGACTGGGCCTCGACCGTGGCCATGCGCACGGCCAAGCTGGCCCACAAGAGCCCGCGCGACGTGGCCCAGGCCATCGTCGACCACATCCCCGCCAACACGATGATCGCCTCGACCGACATCGCCGGCCCGGGCTTCATCAACATCCGGCTTTCCGATTCCGTGCTCCAGGAAGTGGTGCGCGAGGTGCGCGAGGAGGCCGAGGGCTTCGGCCGCGGCACCATCCCCGAGGGCATGCGCAAGGTGAACCTCGAGTACGTGTCGGCCAACCCCACCGGCCCGCTGCACGTGGGCCATGGCCGCTGGGCGGCGCTCGGCGACTCCATGGCGCGCGTCATGCGCCACGCGGGCTACGACGTGTACGAGGAGTTCTACATCAACGACCATGGCACCCAGATGGACGTGTTCGGCAACTCCGTGGGCGTGCGCTACATGCAGTGCCTCGGCCATGACGTCGAGATGCCCGAGCAGTGCTACGGCGGCTCCTACGTGGGCGACATAGCCCAGTCCATCATCGACGCCGAGGGCGACAAGTACGAGTCGATGACCGACGACGAGCGCAAGGTTGCCTTCCGCGAGATCGCCTACCAGATGATGCTCGACGACCAGCGCGACATCCTGGGAACCATGGGCACCACCTTCGACCGGTGGTTCTCCGAGCGCTCGCTCTACGTCGAGGGCGACGACGGCACGAGCCCCGTGTCACGTTCGCTCAAGGCCATGGACGACAAGGGCTACATCTACGAGAAGGACGGCGCCACCTGGTTCAAGTCGTCGGCCCTGGGCGACGAGAAGGACCGCGTGCTCATCAAGGCCAACGGCGAGATGACCTACTTCATGTCCGACGTGGCCTACCACTACGACAAGATGATGCGCGGCTTCGACCACCTCATCGACCTGTGGGGCGCCGACCATCACGGCTACATCAAGCGCTGCGAGTGCATGCTCGAGGCGTGGGGCTGGCCTGGCGCGCTGGAAGTGGCCCTCGGCCAGCTGGTGAACCTCTATCGCGACGGCGAGGCCGTGCGCATGTCCAAGCGCACCGGCGAGATGGTGACCCTGCGCGAGCTGGTGGAGGAAGTGGGCGTCGACGCCACGCGCTACCTCATGCTGTCGCGCTCGTCCGACCAGCCCATCGACTTCGACATCGAGGTGGCGAAGAAGAAGGACTCGTCCAACCCGGTGTACTACGTGCAGTACGCCCACGCGCGCATCTGCTCCATCCTGCTGCGCGCTGCCGAGGCGGCCGACCCGGACGCTGCGGCGGCCGTGGAAGCGGGCGATATGACCATGGATGAGCTGGCGCGCCGCGTGGTGCCCGTAGGCTGCGACCTGAGCCCCCTCACCGACGAGTCGGAGCTGGCGCTCATGCGCAAGATGGCCGACTTCCCGGCCATGGTGGCCCTGGCTGCCCGTGACCGCGCGCCGTTCCGCCTGACCCACTACGCGCAGGACCTGGCGTCGCTGTTCCACCAGTTCTACACCAACTGCCACGTGCTGGTGGACGACGCGAAGCTCCAGGACGCGCGCCTGGCCCTGGCCGATGCCTCCCGCATCGTGCTGGCGCTTTCGCTGAGCCTGCTGGGCGTTTCGGCGCCGGTCAAGATGTAGGCAGCGCGCTAGCTGACCTCGCTAGATGACAAGTGCCCTGATTCTCCTCTGCTATGCAGGAAGGCCCCATCTGGGGCCTTCTTTTTTTGCAACAGCGAGATGATAGCCTGGCGCGCGCTGTCGCGAAGGCGGCGCAGGCAAGGCTAGATGGCGTCGTTCAGGTCCAGCTGCATGAGGAACACGTTCTCGCGCATGTAGCGGGCAGCCGGGCGGCTCAGCCGCTCCTCCTCGTAGGCTTCCTGTATCTGCTCGAGCTCGCAGGCATAGGCGAAGCGCTTTATGTCCTCGGTGCGGTCGGCCGCGCGGATGGTGCTGGTCACGCTGGGCATGGACGAGCGCAGCATGGCAACGCTGCGCTGGTATTCCAGCAGCAGGGCCGCAGCGTCCTCGGTGGGGGTGTCGGCATCGGGGTTGGCGGTCATGGCCTCCAGGTAGCCGATGGCGTAGGTCTCGGCCTCTATCTGGAGCATGCGCATCTCCTCGGCCTGGGCGGTCACGCCGCTGTCAGGCAGCTTCTGCGTCACGCTGAACAGCCCGCGGCGGAACAGCACGCGCAGCCGCATCATGAGTCGGGCGGGGGAGAAGCGCCCCTTGCCGTGCTTGAGCAGCCGCTCGATGCGCTCGAGGCGCGCCAGGTACTGGTAGCCCACCAGCCCCGACACCTTGTCCTCCTCCACCAGCTCCAGCACGCGCTCCTGCTCGAGCTCGAGCACCTGCACCCGCAGCTCGACGTTGTCGTCGTCCTCTTCCTCGATGCCGTTCGTCTCCTTGATGCGGGCGATGCGGTCGTTGTAGGACTTGATGACTATCTGGGTGGCGCGGCGGTTCTCGCGGGTCATGTGCGCCGTCAGGTTCTCGATGACGTCGCGCATTATCTGGATCATGGTGTCGACGTCGCGCGCCTGCTGCTCCACCTCAGCGCGCTCCTTGCTCGCCTTCGGCGCGATGAGCGGCACCACGAACGTGGCTATCAGCAGCGTGCACACGATGACGCCGCACGCCAGGAAGATGATGAGCTCGCGCTGGGGGAAGCGCACGAGCGGCGTGTAGGACATGTACACCGGAATGGTGAACAGGATGGACAGCGTGATGGTGCCCTTGGCGCCGCACAGGGTGGTTATGAGCGCCTCGCGCACGTCGCTGCGCCGCAGATGCGGGTCTTCGGTGCGGCTGCGCACGTGCACGCGCTCCATGCACATCACCCACACGAAGCGGATGAGCAGCAGAAGGGCGGTGAGCGCGACCATGCAGCCTATCAGCGTCACGTTGTTGATGGATATGTCGTCCCAGGTGTGGCGCATGGCTGTGGGAAGCTGCGTGCCCAGCAGCACGAACACGATGCCGTTCAGCGCGAAGGACACCACGCGCCACACGCTCGACGACACGATGTTCATGCGCGCGATGGAAGGCCCGATGGCCCGCGGCGATATGACGTTCATGAGCCCAGCCACCACCACGGCGATGATGCCGCTCACGTGGAAGGCCTGGGCCGCCAGGTACACGATGAGCGGCGTGAACACCTCGAACAGCACGTGGAACGTCGTGTTCTCCACCCCGATGTCGCGCGCCTTGCGCACGATCCAGTTGGCTGCCAGGCCGAACGCCGCGCCGAACAGCAGCCCGCCCACGAACTCAACGAGGAAGTTCACCGATGCGCCCATGAGGCTGAAGGTTCCGGTGATGCAGGCGGCAAGCGCGAACTGGAACGACACAATGCCCGACGCGTCGTTGAGCAGCAACTCGCCCTTGAGCAGGCTCTTCTGCCGCTCGGGGATGTCGATCTGCTTCGACAGCGAAGACACGGCCACGGCGTCGGTGGGGCCCAGCGCCGCGCCCAGGGCGAAGGCGGCCGCCAGCGGGATGGAGGGGATGACCGCATGCACCGAGAACCCGATGATGAGCGTCGTGGCCACCACCAGCCCGATTGCCAGCGACAGGATGGGCTTGCGGTCGCGCCAGAGCTTGGCCTTGTCGGCGTTCTTGGCCTCATCGAACAGCAGCGGCGCGATGAACAGCACGAGGAATATCTCGGGGTCGAGCTCGATGTGCACGGCGCTGCCAGCCCCCACGGCTATGATGATGCCGATGACGATCTGGACGAGCGGCAGCGATATGCGCGGCACCAGCTGGTCGATGATGGACGACAGCAGCACGGCGGCCAGCAGCAGCAAAGCAAGCGTGATGGTTTCCACGGACTCGGACGCCTTCCGTATATATAAGCGGGCTTCTCCTTGAGAAGATATTAGCAAGGGGCGCGCGGGCGGCGTTTCCGTAGGATGGCTTTGCCATAGCATCTTCAGAAACTGGCGTGAGGGCCCAAGCCCCGGCGCCCACCTGGCCGTTCGACGTGCCGCGGCGCCGCCACGGTTTTGCCCCCTTGCGCGAGCGGCGCAGCACACGTATAATTCTGCCTTGCGCTTTACGGTGGCTATAGTTCAGTTGGCTAGAACGCCAGATTGTGGCTCTGGAGGTCGTCGGTTCGAGTCCGATTAGCCACCCCACGAGCGCCCAGACGCTTGAAATTGCGGCTTGCGCCCTTTGGGCGGTTCGTCTACAATAGCAAAGCGTTTCGCGCCATTAGCTTAGTTGGTAGAGCAGGGGACTCTTAATCCCAAGGTCGAAGGTTCGAGTCCTTCATGGCGCACCAGGAATGAGGAAGGGGCAGGCTCACTGCCCCTTTTTATCAGTCGGGCCCATAGCTCAATGGCGGAGCAGGGGACTCATAATCCCTTGGTTGCAGGTTCGAGTCCTGCTGGGCCCACCACCTCGTTTCAGGTTGCTTGCGGAATAGCGTCTTGCATTCCGCAAGGCTTTGCGGTTACAATAGCAAAGCTGAAATGGTCGCTTGGCTCAGCGGGAGAGCATCGCCTTCACACGGCGGGGGTCACAGGTTCAAATCCTGTAGCGACCACCATGACACTCAGGGGGTCAGAGAGCGAAAGCCTCTGGCCCCTTTTTCAATGGCCGCGCACCGGCGCGGCAACACCGGAGAAAGGGGCACCTCGATGGCCAGCGGTCACGACAGCGACACGTTCCTCGCGCAGAAGAAGATGAGCGACGAGGTGAAGGCCGGCCTGGCCGAGCGCCCGGGCTCCTACACGATGCTCACGGGCGACCGCCCCACCGGCCGCCTGCACCTGGGCCATTACTTCGGCACCATCGTCGAGCGCGTGAAGCTGCAGGATGCGGGCGTGGTGCCCTACATCGTCGTCGCCGACTACCAGGTGATAACCGACCGCGACACCACCGAGCACATCGCCGACAACGTGCACAACATGGTCATCGACTACCTGGCCTGCGGCATCGACCCCGAGCGCACGGTCATCTTCACGCATTCGGCCGTGCCCGCCCTGAACCAGCTCATGCTGCCGTTCCTTTCGCTGGTGAGCGAGGCCGAGCTGCTGCGCAACCCCACGGTGAAGGACGAGCAGGAGGCGTCGGGCCACGCGCTCACGGGGCTGCTGCTCACCTACCCGGTGCATCAGGCGTGCGACATCCTGTTCTGCAAGGGCAACATCGTGCCGGTGGGGAAGGACCAGCTGCCCCACATAGAGCAGACGCGCCAGATAGCGCGCCGCTTCAACGACCGCTACGCGCCCGTGTTCCCCGAGCCGGTGGGCCTGCTGACCGAGAGCGTGCTCATCCCCGGCCTGGACGGCCGCAAGATGTCCAAGAGCTACGGCAACGCCATAAGCCTGTCGGCCACGGCCGAGGAGACGGCGAAGCTCATCAAGAAGTCGCAGACCGACTCCGAGCGCATGATCACCTTCGACCCCGACAACCGGCCGGGCGTGTCGGCGCTGCTGACCACCGCCGGGCTGGTGACGGGCCGCGAACCCGAGGACATCGCCGCCGAGATAGGCAACGAGGGGTCTGGCGCGCTGAAGCGCTACGTGACCGAATCGGTCAACGAGTACCTGGCGCCCATCCGCTCGCGCCGCGAGGAGCTGGCCGCCAAGCCCGATTACGTGCGCGAGGTGCTGGCTGCGGGCAACGCGAAGGCCAACGAGGTGGCGGAGGCCACGCTGGCCGAGGTGCGCGAGGCCATGGGGATGGTGTACTAGCGGCCGCCCCTGCTAGCCCCCCTCTGCGCTCCCTGACGAGAAGGCCCTGCCCGTGATAATGCAACTGGAACATATCTCGAAGTCGTTCGGCGGCCGCGTGCTGTTCGACGACGCGACGTTCCAGCTCAACGAGTACGACCGCCTGGCGCTGGTGGGCCCCAACGGCGCAGGCAAGACCACGCTGCTCAACATCATATCCGGCGAGGAAGACCCCGATTCGGGCCGCGTGCTGTTCGCCAAGGATGCCCGCGTGGGCTATCTGGAGCAGGAGGCCATCGAGATGGGCGAGGCGCCGGTGTTCGAGGAGGTGCTGTCCAGCCAGGTGGAGATCCTCGAGGCCGAGCAGCGCATGAAGCGCCTCGAGGCGGCTCTGGGCGACGATCCGGTTCCCGAAGCACTGGCGGCCGCTGGCCGGGCCCGCGACGCCTACGAGATGATGGGCGGCTACGCCCTGGAGTCCAACGTGCGCAGCGTGCTGTTCGGCCTGGGCTTCAGCGAGCGCGACATGACGCGCCTGACCACCGAGTTCTCCGGCGGTTGGCAGATGCGCATCGCGCTGGCCAAGCTGCTCATCCGCGCGCCGGAGGTGCTGCTGCTCGACGAGCCGACCAACCACCTCGACCTGGAGTCGGTGCAGTGGCTGGAGGGCTTCCTGCGCGGCTACGAGGGCAGCGTGGTGGTGGTCAGCCACGACCGCGCGTTCATGGATGCCATGGTAGACCGCGTGGCCGAGATAGACAACGGCCAGGTGGTGCTGTACAAGGGCAACTACTCCGACCACCTGAAGGCG
Organism: uncultured Eggerthellaceae bacterium; assembly: GCA_910588095.1. Lineage (GTDB taxonomy): Bacteria > Actinomycetota > Coriobacteriia > Coriobacteriales > Eggerthellaceae > D16-63. Next base: position 5,020 of record CAJUQH010000002.1, on the reverse strand, counting down.
CGCGAGGAGCGCATCGAGCGCTTGCGGGCCGAGAAGGCCAAGCAGGACGAGGAGATAGCCCATCTGCAAGCCTTCGTCGACCGCTTCCGCTACAAGGCCACCAAGGCCAAGCAGGCCCAGGAGCGGGCCGCCCGCATCGAGAAGCTGAAGGCCAACGCCATCGTCATCCCCGATGAGCACAAGCGCGTGCGCTTCAACTTCCAGCAGCCGCCCCGCACCGGCGACCTGGTGATGCGCGCGAGCGACCTGGTGAAGCGCTACGGCGAGAAGACGGTCTACGACGGCGCCGACTTCACGCTGTACCGCGGCGACAAGGTGGCGCTGGTGGGCCCCAACGGCGCGGGCAAGTCGACGTTGCTCAAGATGGTGGCCGGGGTGGAGCAGCCCGACGGCGGCACCATCGAGTATGGAACCAACGTCGAGCTGACCTACTACGCCCAGCACCAGCTGGAGGAGCTGAACGCCGGCAACACGGTGTTCGAGGAGCTGGACCACGCGGCGCCGGGCTGGTCCATCTCGCAGGTGCGCACGCTGCTGGGGGCGTTCCTGTTCGCCGGCGATGACGTGGAGAAGCGCGTGAGCGTGCTGTCGGGCGGCGAGAAGAGCCGCCTGGCCCTGGCCAAGATGCTCGTGGCGCCCAAGCCGCTGCTGTGCTTGGACGAGCCGACGAACCACCTGGACATCGCCAGCGCCGACATCTTGGAGCAGGCGCTCAAGGCCTTCGAGGGCACGGTGCTGCTCATCACCCACGACCGCCACCTCATAAGCAGCGTGGCAAACCGCATCGTGGAGGTGAAGCCGGGCAGGATAACCAGCTATGACGGAGACTACGACTACTACCTGTACAAGTCGGGCCAGCTGGACGCCCCGGCTCCTGACGGCCATTCGCTCGTGGACGACGTGGTGGGCATGGCTGACGAGCGCCCGGCTACGAAGGTGACCGTCAACCGCCGCAGCAGCCGCACGGCCGGGCAGCCCGCCACCTCGCTGACGGCGCCCAAGGCCAGCGCGCCCAAGACCAAGGAGCAGAAGCGGGCCGAGGCCGAGGCGCGCAACCGCGCCTATGCGGCCCTGAAGGACCACCGTCGCCAGATAGCCGCGCTCGATGCCCAGCTCGAACATGACAACGCGCGCATGGCCGAGCTGCTGGAGCTCATGGCCGACCCCGGCTTCTACACGCAGGAGGACGCCTCCAGCGACGCCATAGCCGAGCACGCGACGCTCAAGGCGCGCATCGCCGAGGCCGAGGAGCGCTGGCTGGCCCTCAATGAGGAGCTCGAGGCCGAGCTGGCCAAGCAGAACGTCGAGTGAGCGGCATGGACCCGCGCGCCCTCGTGTAAACTATCACCTTATGGACATCGACTACCTCGCCTATATCATCTGCTCGGTGCTGAGCTTCGCCGTGGCCCTCACGCTGCATGAGGTGGCCCACGGCTTCGCGGCCTACAAGCTGGGCGACCCCACGGCCAAGCGCCAGGGGCGCCTGTCGCTCAACCCGATCAAGCACATAGACCCCTTCGGCACGGTCATCCTGCCGCTCATGCTCATGGTCATGCACTGGCCCATCTTCGGCTACGCCAAGCCGGTGCCCTACAACCCGCGCTACTTCAAGGACGCCCGCAAGGGCGACTTCATAACCGGCATCGCCGGCCCGCTGGCCAACCTGGCCCTGGCCGCGCTGGCGGCCATCGTGGCGTGGGCGCTCTACGGCATCGCCGTGCCTCTCGTGCGCGAAAGCGAGCTGTTCGCCATCTTCTACACCATGTTCCTGCCCATGTTCGCCCTGGTGAACCTGTACCTCATGTTCTTCAACCTGCTGCCCATACCGCCGCTGGACGGCTCGTCCATCTTCGCGCTGCTGCTGCCGAAGAAGCACCTGCCGCGCTACTACGCCATCCAGCAGTACGCGTTCCCGGTGTTCATGATCGCCATGGTGTTCTTCCCCTACGTGTTCGGGTTCAACCCGTTCTCGTGGTACCTCGACCTCACGGCGGGCAACCTGGGCAACCTCATGTTCCCGTTCCGCATATCCTAGAAGACGGTTGACGTCAGAGCGAAAGCGAACCTGCCTGTGTCCTACAACGTGCGCATACAAAGCTTCGAAGGCCCCTTCGACCTGCTGCTGTACCTGGTCAGCCGTCAGAAGGTGGACATCGGCGCCATATCCATCACCGAGATAGCCGACCAGTACCTGGCCGAGGTGTCGCGCATGGGCAACCTCGACCTGGACGTGGCGTCGGACTTCCTGCTGGTGGCCACCACGCTGCTGGAGATAAAGGCGGCGAGCCTCATCCCGCGCAAGCGCGACGACCTCGATGAGGAGATAGCTGAGCTGGATGCCAGCCAGGCGCGCGACATGCTGGTGGAGCGCTTGATAGCCTACAAGCAGTACAAGAACGCCTCGGAGGAGCTGTACGCGCGCTACCTCATGCAGGGGCGCATGCACGGGCGGCCCTTCGGCCCCGATGCGCAGTTCCTGGGGCTCATGCCCGATTTCCTGCGCGGCACGACGCTGGACGACCTGGCGGGCGTGGCGGCCGCGGCGCTGGCACGGCGCGAGGTGTTTCTGCTGGAATCGGAGCACATCGCCGCCAAGCCCATCCCGGTGGAGGTGTACGTGCGCTCCATCCACAAGCGCATCAGCGCCGAGAAGCACCTGACATTCTCGCAGCTGCTGGGCAGCACTCGCGAGCCGTCGCTGGTCATCGTGTCGTTCCTGGCCATACTCGAGCTGTACAAGCGCCGCATGATAGATGTGCGCCAGCCCGAGTCGTTCGGCGACATAAGCATAGACTTCATCGAAGGCTCCGGCGAGCTGATGCTCGTGGGCGAGGATGCCATTGATTCCGTCATCGAAGGAGAGTGAGGCCCATGTTCGAGGGTCTGGAGGAGAGCCAGCTGGAAGGCGCGCTGGAGGCGCTGCTGTTCGTGACCGACGAGCCGGTGGGCACGTTGGCCCTGGCCGAGATGGTGGAATGCGAGTCGGCCGAGGTGGAGCGCGCGCTCGTGGCGCTGCGCGAGCGGCTCGAAGGGCAGGGCGCCGGTGTGCGCCTGGCCGAGGTGGCGGGTGGCTGGCGGCTGTTCACGGCGCCGGAGTTCCACGAGCTCATAGAGAAGTACGTGCTGAGCTGGGACACGCGCAAGCTCTCGGCGGCGGCCATGGAGACGCTGGCCATCGTGGCCTACACGCAGCCCACCACCCGCGCCGGCGTGGCGTCGGTGCGCGGCGTGAACTCCGACAGCTCGCTGAGCTCGCTCATAGAGAAGGGCCTCGTGCGCGAGGTGGGCACCTCTGACGCGCCGGGCAACCCCACGCTGTACGGCACCACCCGCGGCTTCTTGGAGAAGTTCGGCTTGAAGTCGGTGAAGCAGCTGCCGAACGTGGCCGACTTCGCCCCCGACGAGGAGACGCGTCGCCTCATAACCGAGCGCCTGAGCGCCGCCCAGGCCGATGTGGCGGTGACCGATGAGCAGGCTCGGCTGCTGGCCGAGGAGCTGGCCTACGGTATCGACGAGTTCACCGACTCGCTGGATGCCGAGCAGGCCGCCTTGGCAGGGGCCGAGGCCGAGGCAGGCGTGAAGGCCCAGGCAAGCGACGCGCTGGCGGCGGCGCTCGGGCACCGCACCGACGGCACCGTGGTGGCTGGCAGCAGGGAAGAGGCGGCCTACGAGGGCTTGCCCGCGCCGCGGCCGAGCGATTCCATGTTCGCGCGGGCCATCGCATCGACGCTGGGCGTAGTGGACAAGATAGACTTCGACAGCTTGACGTTCGAGACCGAGGACGAGTAGGGTGTTCCGCTTTTGCTGACGCACCCTGAGCGCTCCTGCTGCCTTGGTGGCAGCCTGTGGGAAGAATGCGTGCATGAATGAGATGAGACTCCAGAAGTTCCTCGCCCGGGCTGGCGTGGCATCGCGCCGCCATTCCGAGGAGCTCATAGCCGCTGGCCGCGTGGCGGTGAACGGGCACGTGGTCACCGTGCTGGGCACCAAGGTGGACCCGGCGGCCGATGCGGTGGCGGTGGATGGCGATCCGGTCGCGCTGCCTGAGCAGTCCGTCACGCTGATGCTGCACAAGCCCGCTGGCTACGTGACCACCATGGACGACCCGCAAGGGCGCCCCTGCGTGGCCGAGCTGGTGCCCGACGTGCCGGGGCTGTACCCCATCGGGCGGCTGGATGCCGACACCACGGGGCTGCTGCTGTTCTCCACCGATGGCGACCTGGGCCACGCGCTGCTGCACCCGCGCACCCATGTGCGCAAGCGCTACCTGGCTCTGGTGGAGGGCGCGCTTTCGGCCGACAGCACTGCGGCGCTGCGCCGGGGCATTCAGCTCGACGATGGGCTGACGGCCCCGGCCGAGGTGGACGTGCTCGAAGGCGCAGCGCGGGACGCTGCTTTGGCGGCTATCGGCGAGGAGGAAGGGGCCAGCGGCTGGTCGGGCCGCCACCTCAAAGGGCAGTCGCGCGACCAGCAGCGCCGCGACGCCGCCGTGCTGCAGGTGGGCTTGTTCGAGGGCCGCAAGCGCCAGGTACGCCGCATGCTCGAGGCGGTGGGCCATCCTGTGTTGGCGCTGCACCGCGCCTCGGTGGGCGGCCTTGAGTTGGGCAGCTTGCCGCGGGGGCAGTGGCGCGAGCTCGACGAGGCCGAGCTGGCCCTGCTGCGCTAGCGCCGCCGGTTCGGGCATGGCCGTGCTTCGCCCCGCATTCGGGCGCTCTATCTGCGAATCTACCATTCCTCCAAATCCCTTGCTTGCATGGTGCGTCCTGGCTTGCTAAACTCACAGCTGCCAGAACGTGATTCCCTTCCGAGGGAGATTACGCAAAACCGAATAAGTCGCACCGAGCGTTTTGCATCGTAACAAGGTATGAAGAGGGCATCTGCCTTTCAGGATTTCTTGTTTCGATGTGAATTCGGAATTTTGTGTAATCTTGCGTTCTGGCGAACTGTGGTGGATGCCCTCCTCGTTTTTTCGAGAACAGCTTCAGGGACGAGAACACCCTGAAGGGGCAACAGCGAGTCG
>CAJUQH010000001.1 GCA_910588095.1 uncultured Eggerthellaceae bacterium | reverse complement strand
CAGTATCCGGTTCTCAAGGTGCCTCCCACGCCCGGTGAGGGACTGAGGGGTGCGCTTCACCGTGTGTGACGCGCAAGGAGATACAATACTCGGATGTTACCGAGGTGTCAACGACTTTTTGAAACTTTTTTCAAAAATATTGGATCGGCCTTTTTGCTAGCAGCCGGAAGGGGCATAAACCAAGGGGAAGTCCCGGGCAATGCACGTCGTTCGTTGCGCGCCTTGGCCCGAAGCCGTCGGTCACGTAGCGCCGTACAGAAGAAGAAAGCTGCCGCAGAGCAGCGCCCCACGACGGCATCATCGCCCTTTCGGACGTATCTTATATATAAAGTAAAGGATACAGGTGGCAACAGGCGCGTTACCCGCAGTGACGGCCATGGTGACCGCCACCATGATGGCCGCCGCCATAACCGGCGCCAGCGCCGCTGCCTCCACCATAGCCGTTGCCGCCGGCGGCGCCATTGCCATTGCCGTAGCCGCCCTGGCCGTAACCGGCACCGCAGCCATAGCCCTGGCCATAGTTGTCGCATATGCCGTCGCCATTAGCGTCGACGTAAGCAGGGCAGGTAGCCACTGCGGGCGCAGCATCGGCGACGGGTGCAGCAGCCGCCTCGGCCACCGCGTCGAAGTCGACGGTCGGCACAGCGGCGATGCAAGGCGAAGCCTGCACCTCCTCGCTGGCGAGCAGCTGACGGATGGCTGGAACTTTGGACTCGGCATCGCCTGGTGCAGCCGCCAGGGCGGCAGCAGGCACCGCGACGACCGCCAGAGCGGCGGCGATGGCGATAGCCAAAGTCTTCCTTGTCTTGAGCATGGCAGATTCCCTTCTCCCTCTTTGCGCCATGGCAGACCCATGGCGTGGCCCCGACTCTCGAACGTGACACCCTTAACACGATCGAGCGCGGCGAATCCTTGCAGCGAATCGCGAAAAGATCAGGAAGCCGCCACCAGGCGCACGAACTTTCGCTTGCCCACCTGCACCACAGCACCTTCGAGCAGCGAAGGCTCGACGTTGTAGGCCTTGGGGGCCAGCGGCTCGCCGTTGACCTTCACGCCACCGCCGTCGATGAGGCGGCGCGCCTCGCCGACGCTCTGGGCCAAGCCGGCATCGGCGATGAGCTTGGCCACGTACACCAAGCCCTCGTCGTTGGGGGTCAAGTCGGCCGCGAAATCGGGGATGTCGTCGGGCATCTCGTGGTTCTTGAACACCGTGTCGAAGTGCTCCTCGGCAGCCACAGCGGCTGCCTGGTCGTAGTACGCCTCGACGATGTTGGCCGCCAGCGCACGCTTCACCTTGTTGGGGTGCAGCTCGCCCGCCGCCAACCCGGCCTCAATGCGGTCGATCTCGTCGACGGCCACGGTGGACGCCAGGCGGAAGTACTTGACCATTATCTCGTCGGGGATGGACATGACCTTGCCGAAGATGTCCTGCGGCTCGTCGGTCAACCCGATGTAGTTGCCGTAGGACTTGGACATCTTCTTCACGCCGTCGGTGCCTTCGAGCAGCGGCAGGGTGAGGCACACCTGGGGCTCCATGCCCATCTTCTCCATGAGCTCGCGGCCGGCCAGCAGGTTGAACAGCTGGTCGGTGCCGCCCAGCTCGACGTCGGCCTTGATGACCACCGAGTCGTAGGCCTGCATGACCGGGTACAGGAACTCGTGCAGGCTGATGGACTGACCCGACGTGTAGCGGTTGTGGAAGTCGTCACGCTCGAGGATGCGAGCCACGGTGAAGTTGGCGAGCAGCTTCAGCAGGCCCTCCATGTCGAGGTCGAGAATCCATTCGGAGTTGTAGCGCAGGGTGGTCTTCTCGGGGTCGAGCACCTTGAATGCCTGGTCGACGTAGGTCTGCGCGTTCTCGGCTATCTGCTCGCGCGAGAGCTGCGGGCGCGTGGAGTTACGGCCCGACGGGTCGCCGATGAGCGCCGTGCCGTCGCCGATGATGAGCGTGACCTCGTGCCCCAGGTCTTGGAACTGGCGCAGCTTGCGCAGCGGCACCGCGTGGCCCAGGTGGATGTCGGGGGCGGTGGGGTCGACGCCGAGCTTGGCGTTGAGGGGCACGCCGCGCTTCAGCTTGGCGAGCAGGGCCTCCTCGGGCACTATCTGGGCAGCGCCCGACTGGATGATGTGCAGCTGTTCTTCCGGCGATAGCATGGGCGCCACCACTCTCCTTTGATTGCGGGTAACGGGTCAGCATTCTAGCATATCGGCCCTGGCCCCATGCTGGCAGCCAACGGTGCGGAAGGGGTGCGGGCGACGCGCTGCAGGCGCGCGGCGCAGCGTGGCGGTTGCCCGAAGGCAGGGCCTCTACGGTAACGCGCCGCCGAGGCGGCGCACCAGCGCCTAAGTCGGCTATTCGATGCCGCGGAAGAGGTGGCCCGTGGTAGCGCCCTTGCGCTTGGGCACCGGGTCGGCCCCAGAGCAAGCCGCGTCAAGAGCTTGGCGCGCGCGGCCGACCGCCTGGGCCGTCTCCTCGGGCGCCATGAGCGTGGAGTCCACCATGAAGGCCCCCACCCCCGCGCGCCACAGGTCGCTTGCAGCGTGGGCTACGTCGAGGGCGACGCTGTTGTAGATGCGGCTGCGGCCGAGGGCGTCGGTGACCACGGGGAACTCGAAGCCCTTGCGGTCGCGCAGCGCGTGGTGCTTGCGGCGGCGCAGGCAGCGATCGCAACGCTGGTCGCAGGGGCCTTGGCTCATGAGCGCGCAGTGCTCCATGGTCATGAGCACCTGGCGTCCCATGATGACGATCCCGAGGGGCAACGTTGACGCGGCGCCCAGCTCCTCGATCTGATGCAGGTTGAGCTCGGGCGAGAGCCAGGCGCGCTGGGCGCCCCAGCCAGCCAGAGCTTGAAGTGCTTCGGCGTTCGTAGCGGGAATGTGCGAGCCCACCTCGAAGGCCAGCCCCGCCTCAGCCGCGCGCTGCATGGCGCCGATACCCTCGGCCAGCAACGGCTCATGGGCCGCAGCGTGCTCCCAAGCGTCGGCCCCTACGCGGGCCTCGCGGGCGCAGCCCACCGGGTCGTGGTCGACCTCGGGCATGGCGAGGGCGCACCCCTTGGGATAGCCGGCCTGCTCGGGCTGGTCGCTCAACAAGCCTGCGTATTGCGCCTCGCCACGCAGGTAGTTGAGGGCCGGCACATACACAGCAGCAGCGCCAGCGCGCTTGGCTGCCCGCGCGCAAGCCGGGTTGGTCGCGAGCACCGCAAGCAGCGGCTCGCCCGCCGGGGCGGCGGAAGCGGCATGATGGCGCTGGCCCGCGGCCTTCTGCTTGGGGGGCTTCGCCGCTTGGCGGCCAGCCGCAGGCGCCTGGATGGCAGCCATGAGCTGGTCGAGCGCTTCGGTGCGCACCCGATGGACCTGCGAGAAGCCAACGCCGGCCCCTTCGCCCACCTGAGCCTGGAAGCTCACGAGACGGAAGGCCGTAGCGCCCATGCGCCCCACGTGCTCGGCTATGTCGCCTGCCGTGACCGCGCGCGTGCGGGCCGCCTCGACTACCGAGCCTTGGGCACTGGCCTTAAGCGAGCCGTTGCCCGCAGCCGCCAACCGGGCAGCTATGGCGCGGCCCACGGCATCGTCGGGCGGCAGCTCGTCAGGAGCCGCCACGGCGAAGGCCACCTCAAGCGGCTGGCCCTGGCGCACCGTAGCCCGCCCCACCACTGGGATGCGTGGCTCGTTGGGCTCGTCCTTGAAGGCCACCGCCGCGCTGCGCACCTTGAAGATGCGGTCTTGGCTGCGCACGCCGCGCAGGTCGTCGGGCAGCACGAGGAACGCCTCGGGGTCGCGAGCGGCCACCGGAGCAGCCACCTCCATGCGCGCATGGCCCTTGCGGGTCCAGAACTCTATGAGGTCGCCCGGCTCGAGCGGCTGCTCAAGGGATACCATGGCCAGGCCATCGCGCACTTCGCGCACGCGCCCGGCGAACATGCCGCGGTTGTTGGGGCGTTGGTAGCTCATCATGGCGTTGCCGCGCTCGCCCTCAAGGTACGCGGTAGTGAACCCGCGGGAGAACACCGAGGCCAGCGTCGTGCGCTCATCGGCGGTGGCTTGGGCCGTGCCTTCGGCCAGCACCTGGTCGAGCGCGCGGCGGTACACTCCCACCACGGCTCCCACGTACTCGGGCGACTTCATGCGCCCTTCCACCTTGAACGACGCCACGCTTGCCCGCACCAGGTCGGCCAGGCGATCGACTGCGCACAAATCGGCCGGCGAGAGCAGATGCTCGCCTTCGGCAGGCAGCGCCTCGCCTTCGCAAGCCAGCTCGTAAGGCAGCCGGCATGCCTGGGCGCAGGCCCCGCGGTTGGCCGAGCGGCCCCCTATCATCGACGACATGAAGCACTGGCCCGAGTAGCACACGCACAGCGCCCCATGGACGAAGGACTCCACTTCCATGTCGAGTGCCTGGGCCTCGGCAGCCAGCGCCGCCACCTCGTCGATCGACAGCTCGCGCGCCAGCGTCACGCGCTCGGCGCCGAGCCGCGCGGCAGCCCGCAGGCCGGCAGCGTTGTGGATGTTCATCTGGGTAGAGCAGTGAAGGCGCGCTTCAGGCAGCGCGCGGCGCAGAGCTTCGGCCAGGCCCAGGTCCTGCACGATGAAGGCGTCGGCTCCTGCCAGCCACGCCCGCCGCGCCAGCTCGAGGGCGTCGACCATCTCGCCAGGCAGCACCACGGTGTTCATGGTCACATAGACGCGCACGCCGCGACCATGGGCGTAGGCGCAGGCTTCCTCGAAGCTTTCCAGAGTGAAGTTGTCGGCGCTGCGGCGCGCGTTGAACGCAGGCAGCCCCAGGTACACGGCATCGGCGCCGTTCATGACGGCGGCGTGGAGCGCAGCGGTGCCCCCCGCTGGCGCCAGCAGTTCCGGACGCTTCATGGGTTAGAGCTGGGTGGCAGCCTCGTCGGTGCTCTTGAGCTTCTCGACGGCCTGGTCGTAGGTGTCTTGGATGGAGGCAAGGCGTTCCTTGTAGGCATCGGTGCTCACCGCCGACGGGTTGGCAGCGAGGTCGGTGTACAGCGCGATGTAGGCATTGAGCGCGTCCTTGAGCTGCTTGCTGCCATCGACATAGCCCTGCTTCACGTCCTGCAGCACCTCGGGCGCCTCAAGCGATTCCAGATTGTCGAGCACCTTGAAGGCATCGTCGGCCTGGGTGCGCATGGTTATCACGTCGCCGCGCGACACGGCGTCGTTGAAGCTGTCGAGGCGCTGGGAGAGCTCTTCCATGATGGCGTTCACGTCGGACATGAACTGCCGGTTCTCGGCCTGGGCCTTGGCTTCTTCGCTGTTCTGCTCGATGCCGGCGCACCCGGCTAGCATGCCCACCATGAGCACGGCGGCGCACAGGGCTGCCAGGATTCGGGTCATCTTGCTTCGGTTCATGTTCGTTCCTTGTCTCGCAAGCTCGTCATAGGAAAGGGCTCGAGCAGCTCTACGGCGCCAACGGCGGATCAGGGTCAGTGCCAGGGTCGGTGCCAGGGCCGGGATCAGGGTCGGTGCCGGGGTCAGTGCCAGGGCCGGGGTCGGTGCCGGGGTCAGGGTCGGTGCCGCCTGGCTCCTCGGGCTTGATGGCTTCATCGCCCTCTTCGGGCTTCTCCTCTTCCTCTTCCTCGTCGTCGCCCTTGCCGTAGTCGCCGCCGATGTGGTACTCGGAATTGGAGAAGTTGGCGATGTACTTGGGCGAGCCAGCTGTGGGGAACTGCTCGATGGGCTGGCCCTCGAGGATGCGGTTCATGAAGCTGGAGAACACGCTGGTGCATGTGGGGAAGATGGGCTTAGCGTCCACGTAGTCGGCACGGTCGCCCAGCCAGATGGCCACGGACATCTGGGGCGTGATGCCGCAGAACCAGCTGTCCATGTAGTTCTCGGAGGTGCCGGTCTTGCCGGCCGCGGGCTGGCCGTTGGCCAGGCGCGCCGGGGTGCCGGTGCCGCGGGTGACCACGCCTTCCATGACCTTGATGGCGGCGCAGGCCACTTCCTCGGATATCACGCGCTCGCCCACCGGGTCGGAGTTGTCGATGATGACGTTGCCGTCCTTGTCGAGGATCTGCTCGATGCACTCGGCCTCGTAGTGGGTGCCCCCGTTGGCGATGGTCGCGTAGGCGTCGGCCATCTCAAGCGGGTTCACCGATCCCGCGCCCAGGGTGAGGGCGCCAGTCTCGGGCAGCTCGGAGGTGATGCCCACGCGGTGCGCCATCTCGACCACCTTCGCCGGGGTGAGGTACAGGCACAGCCTCGCGAAGGCGGTGTTGGATGACACCTCGAAGGCGCTCGCGATGGAGCGTGTGCCGTAGTTGGCGTGGTTGATGTTCGACACCGTCCAGCCGGGGAACTTGGCCGTGGTGGTGGAGTCGATCATGGTCTGCGGGTCGATGCCGGCCTCGATGGCGGCCAGCAAGGTGAACGTCTTGAACGACGAGCCGGACTGGCGGCCGCTGCCACCCTCGCCCGTGGCCATGTTCACCTGGGTGGCATCGTAGTCCTTGCCGCCGATCATGGCCTTGATGTAGCCGTTGTCGGGGTCGATGGCCACGAGGCCCACCTCGTACTCGCTGCCGACCTCGGCTAGCTTCTCCTCAGCTGCTGCCTCGGCCGCCTTCTGCGCCTCCACGTCGAGCGTGGTGTAGACGGTCAGGCCGCCCTTGAATATCTCGGCGGTGGAGTAGGCGTACTTGCCCTCGGCGTCAGAAAGCTGGTTGCGCACGTAGCTGGTGAAGTAAGGATACGCCTCGATGCCCGTGGTGGAGGGCACCGTCTCGTTGAGCGTCAACGGCTCCTCCTTGGCAGCCGCGGCGTCCTCGGCGCTCACATAGCCGTTGGAGACCATGCGGTCGAGCACCAGGTTGCGGCGGGCCACGCAGTTCTCAGGGTTGTCGATGGGGTTGTTGTAGGTCGGCGACTGCGGGACGCCCACCAGCGTGGCCGCTTCGGCCAGGGTGAGGTCCTTCGCGTGCTTCGAGAAGTAGCGCTCGGCCGCCGCCTCGATGCCGTAGGCGCCCGAGCCGTAGTTGATGGTGTTCAGGTACATGAGCAGTATCTCGTCCTTCTCGTACTGCTCCTCGAGCTTCAGCGAGATGTACATCTCGCGCAGCTTGCGCTTCACCGTGATGTCGCTCATCTCCTCGGACAGGATGGTGTTGCGCACGAACTGCTGGGTGATGGTGGACGCACCCTCCAGCGCGCCGCCCAGCAGGTTGTTGACCACTGCGCGGCCGACGCCCATGAGGTCGACCCCGTTGTGGGAGTAGAAGCGCTCGTCCTCGGTGGCAACGGTGCCGTCGAGCACGAACTGGTTGATGTCGGCCAGGGTGACCGGGTGACGGTTCTCGAGCTGGAACTCGGCCAGCACCGTCTCGCGGTCGGAAGCGTACACCACCGTGGGGCGCGCGCTGTTGTAGGCGTCAGCATTGGAGTAATCGGGCAGGTCTTCCAGCGCCGTGCGCGCCAGGGCAGACACCGCGACGCACGCGGTGACCACCAGCGCAGCTATGATGGCGATGATGACCAGCAGGATGGTTTTCTTGTCGCTCTTGCGTATGCCGTGACGACCTTTGAGAGCCCGCGAACTCACACGCACCTCCAGGTTTCATTCGATAGGACCGCAGGCTATTGTACCATCAGGCCGTTCAGGGGAATCCTGGTGAGCGGGGTGGCGGCTCGAAAGGCAGAATGTTCTAAGGAATTCTCCACAAGGTGCGCACGAACGCGGGGCTGCGCAGCCGCTACAAGCGCGCCGCGTCAGCCGCCAGGGCCGCTTCGACGGCGGCCATCTGCTCGCGCACGGCCGACGAGCCCGTGCCGCCGAACGTCGTGCGGGCGTCGGCGATGCGGCGCAGGTCCAGCTGCTCGGTTATGTCAGCCTCGAACAGGCTGCTCTCGGCCTGGAAGTCGGCCAGGGAAAGGTCGTCCAGATCGCAGCCGCGCTTGTCGCACAGCAGCACCAGATGGCCCACCACCTCATGGGCCTGGCGGAAGGGCATCCCCTTCTTGGCCAGGTAGTCGGCCACGTCGGTAGCGGCCAGGTACCCCTTCTTGGCTTGGGCCATCATGGCCTCGGGGTGCACGGTCATGGTGGACACCATGCCCGCAGCGCAGCGATAGCAGTCATGCAGCGTGTCGGCAGCGTCGATGGCGCCTTCCTTGTCTTCCTGGAGGTCCTTGTTGTAGGCCAGCGGCAGCGCCTTCAGCGTCATGAGCAGGGCCATGAGGTCGCCCACCACTCGGCCGGACTTGCCGCGGATGAGCTCGGCGAAATCGGGATTCTTCTTCTGGGGCATGATGGACGAACCCGTAGAGTAGGCATCGGACAGCGTGATGAAGCCGAACTCCGCCGTGGACCACAGGATGACCTCCTCGCACAAGCGGCTCAGGTGGATGCACGACACGCTGGCCGCATACAGCAGGTCCAGCAGGAAGTCGCGGTCGCTCACCGCATCGAGGGAGTTGGGCACCGGGCCGCTGAAGCCGAGTGCCGACGCCGTGGCGTGGCGGTCGAGCGGATAGGTGGTGCCCGCCAGCGCCGCCGCCCCGAGCGGGCTCACGTCAGCTGCGTCGCGCGCCGCCGCCAGGCGCTCGAAGTCGCGCCCGAGCATCCACACGTAGGCCAGCAGATGATGGGAGAGCAGCACGGGCTGGGCATGCTGCATGTGGGTGTAACCGGGCAGCACCACGTCGAAGTGGGCTTGCGCCTGCTGCACGAGCACATGGCGCAGCTCGAGGTTGGCCTCCATGAGCTGGGCGCAGCGCGCCTTGGCGTAGAGCCGCGTGTCGGTGGCCACCTGGTCGTTGCGGCTGCGGCCCGTATGCAACCGCGCGCCGGCCGTGCCGATGCGCCGGGTGAGCTCGCCCTCGATGGCCATGTGGATGTCCTCGTCGTTGACATCGAAGGAGAAGGCCCCGGCCTCGATGTCGGCCTGGATGCCATCGAGGCCCTTGGTGATGGCTTGGGCATCCTCGTCGCTGATGACGCCCTGGGCGGCCAGCATGGCGGCGTGGGCCTTCGAACCCGCGATGTCCTGGGCGTACAGCTTGCGGTCGACGGGCAGCGAAGCGCCGAAGCGCTGCGTGAAGGCGTCGGCGCCTTCCTCGAACCTTCCCGACCAGAGTGCCATTGAGGCCTTCCTTTCCCTATTCGCACGCATGGCAGGGTGCTCCCCTGCCATGCCCTGGGACAAGGGGTTCTGCCCCCTGCCCCGCGTGCTTCCTGCGTGCCTGCGCGCTGCGCTTAGGCCTTCACCTTGTCCGCAGCCTTCATGACGGCCTCGGCTTCCTCGACCACGGCCGAGTTGGTAGCTGTGAACTCGTCAGCCGTGGAGGCCACCGCCTTGAACTGGTGCAGGTCGACGCCCATGTCCAGCCGGTTCTTCGCCCACTCCTTGCAGGTGAGCACGTGCAGATCGATGAAGCCCTTGGCGGCCTGATGGTCGAACTGGTCGGTGGCATCGTACGTGGCTAGCTCGTAATTGTACAGGGAATAGTCGCTCTTGCGGCCGACCACCGTGCAATTGCCCTTGTAGAGCTTCAGCTTGACGGTGCCGGTGACGCACTGCTGGGTGTTGGCCAGGAAGGCGTCCAGGGCCTCCTTCAGCGGCGAGAACCACAGGCCGTTGTACACCTGCTCGGCCCAGGTCTGCTCGATGCCCAGCTTGTAGTGCAGGACGCCCCGCTCGAGGGTGAGGTCTTCGAGCGCTTTGTGGGCCTGGATGAGGGCCAGGGCGCCGGGGGCCTCGTAGCACTCGCGGCTCTTCACGCCCACGAGCCGGTTCTCCACCATGTCGATGCGGCCGAAGCCGTTGGAGCCGGCGATGTCGTTCATGGCGTAGACGATGTCGAGGAAGCTCATGGCCTTGCCGTCCAGCGCGCAGGGGATGCCCGCCTCGAAGGACACCTCGACGTAGGTGGGCTCGTCGGGCGCCTGCATGGGGTCGGTGGTCATGGTGTAGATGTCAGCCGGCGGCTCGGCCCAGGGGTCCTCCAGCACGCCGCACTCGATGGCCCGGCCCCACAGGTTGTCGTCGATGGAATACGGCGAAGCCTGGGTGGTGGGCACGCTGATGCCGTGAGCCTCGGCCCAGGCCATCTCGTCGGCCCGGCAGCCCAGGTCCCAATCGCGCACCGGCGCGATGATCTCGAGGGAGGGGTCCAGCATGAGGATGGATGCCTCGAAGCGCACCTGGTCGTTGCCCTTGCCCGTGCAGCCGTGGGCGATGTACTTGGCGCCGTAGGTATGGGCGGCGTCCACGAGGTGCTTCACGATGAGCGGCCGCGAGAGGGCGCTCACGAGGGGGTACTTGTTCTCGTACATGGCGTTGGCGGCCATGGCGCAGCTCAGATATTCCGCGGCGAAGGTCTCGCGCATGTCGACCACTAGGCACTCGACCGCGCCGGTTGCCAGGGCCTTGGCCTTCACGGCCTCGAGGCCGGAATGCTCCTGCCCCACGTCGCCCACCACCGCGATGACGTCGAGGTCGTACTTCTCCTGCAGCCACTTGATGCACACCGAGGTGTCAAGACCGCCGGAGTATGCCAGTATCGCCTTTTCCTTCTGCGCCATGATGATCGTTTCCTTTCCTTGATAGCCAGCGCGCGAGAGCCCAGAGCGCAACCGGGCCGGAACGCACCGAAGCTGCGCGGGTTAGTCGAGCCTATGCCGTTCGGGTTTTTGCGAGGGCGTCTGGGTAGCGCCCCCAAAAAGAAACGGCGACTCTAGCTGAGTCGTCGTCGGTTAGCGCGAGCGCGCAGATATGCAGCAGCACCGGCTACGGGAGCCGTATCGAAAATGTGTGCCTTTTCGAGCTGCATCGCTGCCTTCCTTAAGTTCGCGTCTTGAGCATGGTAGCACAAATCTGCGATTGTGCAATAGCTGATCCTGCCGTGAGGCAGCCGAGCGATGGCTTAAGGGCTGATGGCGATGGATGCTCGCGCAATGAGCCTACAGGTCGTACTCTTTGAAAAGCGCTTCGAGCCGCTGCGGGTCGGCAGCTGATTGCTTGAGGTCGTCGAGGCGATTGTCATCGAGCAGGCGGTCGACGAGCGCCCCATAGCGGGCTTGAGCCTTCTCCATACCAGCTGCCTCGCCTTCCTCATAGCGCTCCGCAGCAAGGGCTGCCATGCTGTGCTCAAGGGTCATGAAGCCGTTCATGCGCGCCCTCCGTTCAGGGTCTGCGTTGATGTCGTCGACCATGGCATCGAGCCGTTCGGTCAGCGCATCATCGGGGTTGCCTGTCGCTATATATTCTAGCAGCTTGCCGAGCCCAGGGTCAGGCTCTGCTGCCCAAGCCCGCGCATTGAGCACGCGCCAGTGCGAGGCATCCCCTACCACAAGCCCTGGTGCCTGCGCGCACGTGCGCTCGATGTCGTAGACCGGAAGCCCGAGCTTGAACGGGTCGTAGTCGCACACGAACACGATGTAGCTCTCCGGCAGCCCCTTGAACTCAGAGCCCTTCTCGGAGGCTTCCGTGTCAAGCGCCGCCTGATGGTAGCGCAGGCGCTTGCCGAGGGCCGCTTGGCGGTAGGCCTGCATCTCTATGTTGTACACCGCGCCCGTGCCCTTCAAGAAGGCATCAAGGCGCACGCCGCGCGCGTCGAGGGCAGGAGACGTGACATGCTCTATGGCATGGTAAGAGATGGACCCTATCTCGATGCCGAGCACGCGCTCCACGAAGCTGCGGCACAGGCTGGCATCGCGCATGACCATGTCGAAGACAGGGGCGCAGGTGATGGGATAGCGGGTCCGTTCGTCCATGGACGCTAGCTCCTCTCTCGGATGCGGTGAATGCCTTATATCTGATCCCATCCTAGCGAAGCCGTATCCGCAAAAATCGACACAGCTCCAGCAAAACAGCCGGACTAATACCGGGGCCGCAGCGGCCATCCATCAGGAATGCTGCCGGTACCTTGTCGGCGAACCATCGCGGAAAGCACCGGGCGAATACCAGCGGAACAATCCGCAGGTTGCCGTGCGTGCTGCAGCAATCGAACCAGGCGATAGCCGGACAACCGGAAGGTTGTAGTCGATCCTGCCTGACGAATGCCTACTAAGCATTGCACCAAGGAATGCGGTGGATGGGGTTAGGAGTTAAAGCGCCCTCTTGCTATGAATAAACGCGGAGCGGACTACGTCGCACGAAGCACAGACAGGCTCAGCGGCTGAGGAAGCGGTGCCAGGCTTCGAGCTCGCGCTGGGCCTGGGCGTACCCGGCCTCATAGCTGGCCACGAGCGCCGCGTGATCGGTGGTGCGGTTCGTGACGGCCATGCTCTCGGGGTAGAACACGTAAGCCGCGCCCTGGCGCTCAAGCTGCTCCACCTCATCGAGCAGGGCGTTGTAGTGCTGCCAGCGCTCGATGGTGGCCTGCGCCACCAGAGGATGCTTGCAGAACAGCAGACGGAACGCAGCCTGGGCGGCCTTCCCCATGGGCTTCTTGCGGTAGCCGCGCGACTGGGTGCGCACGATGAAGAAGCGCTCGTAACCGCAAGCCTGGGCGCGGTGGAGCGGGATGCCCCAGCTCGTGCCCATGCCGCCATCCATGTAAGTGCGCCCGTCGATGGTGGTGGGCGGCATGAACAGGGGCATGGTCGACGAAGCGCGCACCCGCAACAGCAGGTCGCGCATGGTGGGCATGTCGGCCTTGGTCCACGCCACCGTGTCGCCCGTGTCCCAGTCGAAGGCCTCGATATGCACCTGGGCCGGGTTCGCGCAGAAGACATCCCACTTGAAAGCCAGCGGGTCGCCGGTGGCAGCCATCTGCTCGGCAATACCCTCGTACAGGTAAGGCCCATTGAAGTAGCCATTGCCGCGCAAGAACGAACCCAGGCCGCCGAAGCCCGGGTACGTAACGAAATCGGTGAAGGCTGCGCGGGCGCGCTGGGCATCGCGCGCGACGTAATTGGCCGTATGGCTGGAGCCCGCCGAGATGCCGAACACGTCGGCGAACCCCAGATCAGCCTCTATGAGCGTGACCACCGCGCCAGCCGTATAGCTCGCGCGCATGCCGCCACCCTCGAAGATGAGGGCGGCATCGGCGATGTTGACGCTAGGCGCAGGCATGCTCCACCACGTCGGCGATGGCGCGCGCCTGCTGCTGAGCCACGGCTTCGCTGCCCGCCTCCACCATGACGCGGATGACCGGCTCGGTGCCGGAAGGGCGCAGCAGCACGCGGCCGTCGTCGCCAAGGGCCTGCTCGGCTGCCGCCACCGCTTCTTTGACCTGCGAGTTCTCAACGGCGGTATGCTTGTCGGCCACGCGCACGTTGATAAGCTCCTGCGGGAAGCGGCGCATGACCGCTGCCGCCTCGGCGATGGTCTTGCCGCTGCGCTTCACCGCCGCTAAGAACTGCACGGCCGTCATGAGGCCGTCGCCCGTGGAGTTGTGGTCGAGCAATATCATGTGGCCCGACTGCTCGCCACCGATGGCATAGCCATGCTCGCGCATGGCTTCCAGCACGTAGCGGTCGCCCACCTTGGTCTGCACCACGTCGATGCCCGCATCGCGCATGGCGTGCACGAACCCCAGGTTGCACATGACGGTGCTCACCACGGTATCGCCCGGCAGCACTCCGCGCTGCTTCATGTCCAGCGCGCACACCGCCTCTATCACGTCACCATCGAGGGCTTCGCCCTGGGCAGTCATGAGCATGACGCGGTCAGCGTCGCCATCGTGGGCGATGCCCACATCGGCCTGGCTCTGCACGACCAGCTTGCGCAGGGGCTCCAGGTGCGTCGAGCCGCACTCCACGTTGATGTCGGTGCCGTCGTAGTCGTCGTTGATGGTGACCACCGTGGCGCCCAACCGCGTGAGGGCTTCCTCGCTCGTGTGGGAGGAAGCGCCATGGCCGGTATCGAGCGCCACCGTCAGGCCCTCGAACGTGATGCCCTGGCTGCGCACCGCCTCCACCACATGCTCGATGTACATCGAGCATGCCTGCTGCAGCTCGACGGCTATGCCCACGTCGCCACCGCTGGGCATCTGGACCGGTTCGCCCTGCTGCTGGGCGCGCTGCACCGCGCCTTCCAAGCCGCCGCCCATCACGAACTCCTCGATGGCATCCTCGGCGGCGTCGGGCAGCTTGAAGCCCTGGCCGTCGAACAGCTTTATGCCGTTGTACTCCGGGGGATTGTGCGAGGCCGATATGACCACGCCGCCCGCAGCGTTCAGCTTGCGCGTGAGCAGAGCCACCGCCGGCGTGGGCACGATGCCCGCCAAAAACGCCGTACCGCCAGCGCTCGTGATGCCGGCCACCAGGGCCGCCTGCAGCATGTCGCCGGAAAGCCGCGTGTCGCGCCCCACCACGATGGTCTTGCCGAGGAACCGCACCGCAGCCTGGCCCAGGCCGTACGCTATGCGGTTGGTCAGCTCGACATTGGCGATGCCGCGCACTCCGTCGGTGCCGAACAATCTAGCCATGAGCAATTCCTTTCTTGCAGATGCGCGGAAACGGGAAGGGCTTACTTGCCCCTCTCGATGTCGTCGGGCCGCAGCATGGCAGCCCCCACAGGCCGCTCGGCCTCGGTCATGCGGCTGTTGAGCTCGGCTGCGAACTCGTCAGGCCCGATGCCGAAGCGCTCAAGCACCACCATGAGGTGATACGCCACGTCCGCCGCTTCGTAGCGCAGGTGGTTGACGGCCTGATAGTATTCCTCGGGCAAGGCTACCGACAAGGTGGTCCCGTCAGCCGGCTCGGCCTGCTGCGCGTCGAGCGCCAGGGCCGACGCGATGGCCGACGTGGCCCAGCCCTCGACGTCCTTCGCCGCCAGGGCCACCTCTCCCGCTTCTTCCATGAGCTTCTTGAGCGGCGCATCCACCGGGCCGCTCAGCAGCGAATCGGTGTAGCTGCCCGTGCCGCGGCGCGCCGCTATGGCCGTTGCCAGCGCTTCTAAAGAAGCCCCGATCTGAGAGACCGGGGCTTCCTCGTTCGCTGGAGTATAGGTCTTACTCCTCGCCGTCATCGGCATCTGCTTCGACAGCCAGGGTGTCGCCCTCGCCACTCTGCATGGCAGCGTTGGACTCCGCTTCCTCCTCGGCGCTCGTCACGCCGAAGCCAAGCGACCCCACCGAGCCCAGCAGCGCGTCGAGCTCTTCGAAGTTGCGCTGGTAAGAGCGCGGGGGCAGGGCCTCGCCCAGCATCTCCTCGTTCTCGGTGTTGAACGTCGGCGGCTCGTCGCCACCGATGAGGATGGTATCGTCGGGGCTGAACACCATGTCGAGCAGCTGGCTCATGTCGTCGCTCGAGGCCGACAGGTCGTCCTCGATGACGCGCATGAGGTCACGCTCCTCGAGGCCCGCCTTCAGCTCCTCGAGAGCCTTGGCGCCAATGCCCTCGATGCGCAGCAGGTCGTCTTCGGTATGGCCCACCAGGTCGGCCACCGTCTCGATGCCCGCCTCGCTGAACTTGTTGGCCCAACGCTGGGAAACGCCCAGGTCATCGTAGATGTACAGACGCGCTTCCTCGTCGGTGAGTTGCGGCCCGCGATGGCCCATGAGCGCATCGTAGTAGCCGGTATAGCTCGAGCCCATGTTGAAGTAGCCCTCGCCATCGAGCGACCAATCCTGGGGCTGCGGCAGCATCTCCTCGATCTCGCGCAGGGCGTCGGGGGCGTAATCGGGCAGCTTGTCGCCCTGAGCCTCGTCCACCACCTGGCCCTTGTAGGTCAGCTTCACGTTGCGGTAGCGCGACAGGCCCGTGCCCGCAGGTATGGGCTTGCCGATGATGACGTTCTCCTTCAGGCCCGCCAGCGAATCGGTCTTGCCCTCGATGGCCGCGTCGGTAAGGATCTTGGTCGTCTCCTGGAACGACGCCGCCGAAAGCCACGAATCGGTCGCCAGCGACGCCTTGGTGATGCCCAGCAGCAGCGGCTGGCCCACCGGGGGCTCCTTGCCCTCGGCGATGAGCTCGTTGGCGATGCCCTCGAACTCGAAGCGGTTCACCTGGCGGCCCGGCAGCAGGTCGGAATCGCCCGCGTCGAGCACGGCCACCTTGCGCAGCATCTGGCGCGCGATGACCTCGATGTGCTTGTCGTTGATGTCCACGCCCTGGCTGACGTACACGCCCTGCACCTGGCTCACGATGTAGCGCAGCGTGGTGCTGGGGTCGGTCAGGCGCAGCAGGTCGTGCGGGTTCACCGAGCCCTTGGTGAGCTGCTGGCCCACCTTCACCTCGCAACCGTCGGTGACGCCCGGCAGCATCTGGGCACGAGCGCTCACCACGTACTCGCGGATGTTGCCCTCCTGGTCGTGCACGGTGAGCACCTTGGAGTTCTTGTCACCCGATATCTGCAGCGTGCCCGATATCTCGGCGAGCACCGCCTGGCCTTTGGGCTTGCGGGCCTCGAAGAGCTCCTGGACGCGGGGCAGGCCGTGGGTGATGTCCTCGCCCGCGACGCCGCCGGTGTGGAACGTGCGCATGGTCAGCTGGGTGCCCGGCTCGCCAATGGACTGCGCGGCGATGATGCCCACCGCCGTGCCGATGTTCACCGGGCGCGCGGTGGCAAGGTCCCAACCGTAGCACTTCTGGCACACGCCATGCTCGGCATGGCACGTCATGATGGTGCGCACCATGATGGTCTCGACGCCGGCGTCCTGCAGCTCGCGCAGCTGGCCCAGCGAGGAAAGGAACGTGCCTTCCTCGACCAGCACCTTGCCCTTGGAATCCACCACGGGCTCGAGCACGCAGCGGCCGATGAGGTTCTCGTCGACCTCGCCCTTCTCGTTGAGCAGCGGGTACGGCACGCCTTCGGTGCTGCCGCAGTCTATCTCACGGATGATGACGTCCTGGGCCACGTCCACCAGGCGGCGCGTCAGGTAGCCCGAGTCGGCGGTACGCAGCGCGGTGTCGGCCAGGCCCTTGCGGGCGCCATGGGTGGAGATGAAGTACTCGAGAACGCTCAGGCCCTCGCGGAAGTTCGCCTTGATGGGGCGGTCGATGATCTCGCCCTTCGGGTCGGACATGAGGCCACGCATGCCAGCCAGCTGGCGGATCTGCTTGATGTTACCGCGAGCGCCCGAGAACGCCATCATGTAGATGGGGTTGAACTTGTCGAAGTTCTCGGCCATGGCGTCGCCCACCTGGTCGTTCGCTTCGTTCCAGATGTCGACGACCTGCTTGTGGCGCTCTTCGGAGCTCATGAGGCCCATCTCGTAGCTGGAATCGATCTCGGCCACGCGCTCGTCGGCCTTCGCCAAGATCTCGCCCTTGTTCGGCGGCACGGTGGCATCGTAGACCGACACGGTGACGCCAGCCAGGGTGGCGTAGTGGAAGCCTGCGTCCTTCAGGCCGTCCAGGATGGGCGGCACCTCGGACATGTCGTAGCGACTGGTCACGTCCTCCACCAGGCGGCTGATCTCTTTCTTGTTCATCTCGTAGTTCAGATAAGGGTAGTCCATGGGCAGCGTGCTGTTGAAGATGATGCGGCCCACCGTGGTCTCGATGCGGTCGCCGGCCTTGTGGTCCTCGAAGGTGTTGAAGGCCGTGGCCACCTGGCAATCCACGCGCAGACGCACCTGAATCTTGGCCTGCAGGTCAAGGTCGGCACGAGCGTTGTAGGCGTTCATGGCGTCGTCGATGTCGATGAACGCGCGGCCCTCGCCCGGGAATCCATCGCGCGCAGCCGTGAGGTAGTACAGGCCGATGATCATGTCCTGCGTGGGCACGGTGAGCGGGCGGCCATGGGCCGGCGACTTGATGTTGTTCGACGACAGCATGAGCACGCGGGCCTCGGCCTGCGCCTCGGCGCCCAACGGCACGTGCACGGCCATCTGGTCGCCGTCGAAGTCGGCGTTGAAGGCGGTGCATACCAGCGGGTGCAGCTTGATGGCCTTGCCCTCGACCAGCACCGGCTCGAAGGCCTGGATGCCTAGGCGGTGCAGGGTTGGTGCGCGGTTCAGCAGCACAGGATGCTCGGCGATCACCTCTTCGAGCACGTCCCACACGTAGCTGGCGCCACGGTCGACGGCGCGCTTGGCCGCCTTGATGTTGGCAGCGTACTCAAGCTCCACCAGGCGCTTCATGACGAAGGGCTTGAACAGCTCCAGGGCCATCTGGCTCGGCAGGCCGCACTGATACAGCTTCAGCTGCGGGCCCACGACGATGACCGAACGGCCGGAGTAGTCGACGCGCTTGCCCAGCAGGTTCTGGCGGAAGCGGCCCTGCTTGCCCTTCAGCATGTCGGAGAGCGACTTCAAGGCGCGGTTGCCCGGGCCCGTCACAGGGCGGCCGCGGCGGCCGTTGTCGAACAGGCTGTCGACGGCCTCCTGCAGCATGCGCTTCTCGTTGTTCACGATGATCTCGGGAGCGCCCAGGTCGAGCAGGCGCTTCAGGCGGTTGTTGCGGTTGATAACGCGACGGTACAGGTCGTTCAGGTCAGACGTAGCGAAGCGGCCGCCGTCGAGCTGCACCATGGGACGCAGGTCGGGCGGGATGACCGGAATGACGTCCAGGATCATGTCGCCAGGCTTGTTGCTGGACTTCAGGAACGCGTCGACCACCTTCAGGCGCTTGATGGCCTTGGCGCGCTTCTGGCCCTTGCCCGTAGAGATGACCTCGCGCAGCTCCTCGGCCGTCTTCTCGAGGTCGAGAGCCTCCAGCAGGTCGCGCACGCTCTCGGCGCCCATGCCGCCGCGGAAGTACTCGCGGTAGTTCGCGCGCATCTCGCGGTACAGGGCCTCGTCGTTCACCAGCTGCTTGGGCTCGATCTTCATGAACGCCTCGAAGGCGTCTTGGCGCAGGGCCTTGCGCTCGTTGAACTCCTCGTAGATGTCGGCGACCTCGTCCTCGACCTCTTCGGGGGTCATGCGCTCGTCCTCGTCGACCTCGTCCACGAAGTCGTCGTCCTCGGGCACGTAGTCGGTGGACAGCTTGCGGGTGGCCTCGATGATGCGGTCGCGCTCGGCGTCCAGCTCCTCGAGGTCGGCAGCCAGCTCGTCGCGCAGCTCGTCAGCGTCTTCCTCGCGAGCTTCCTTGTCCACGCTGGTGACGATGGAGCTGGCGAAGTACAGCACCTTCTCGAGCTCCTTGGGCGGTATGTCGAGCAGGTAGCCCAAGCGGCTCGGGCTGCCCTTGAAGTACCAGATGTGGCTCACGGGCGCAGCCAGCTCGATGTGGCCCATGCGCTCGCGGCGCACCTTGGAGCGGGTCACCTCGACGCCGCAGCGCTCGCAGACGATGCCCTTGAAGCGCACGCGCTTGTACTTGCCGCAGGCGCACTCCCAGTCCTTGGAGGGGCCGAAGATCTTCTCGCAGTACAGGCCGTCCTTCTCGGGCTTGAGGGTACGGTAGTTGATGGTCTCGGGCTTCTTCACCTCGCCGCGGGACCAGCCGCGCACGTCCTCGGCACTCGCAAGGGAGATGCGCAGGGCGTCGAAGTTGCTCACGTCGAATTCGGTCGTCATTTATGCCTCCTCTCCCTCGCCGATGAGCTCGTTCACATCGACATCGGTGGCTTCGTTGCTATCAGCGGCGTTCAGGTCGCCCATGAGGTCGCCCAGCTCGGCAGCAAGGCTGTCCAGCACGGCGGCTGTCTCGTCCTGCTCGGTCTTCTGCGCGTCCTCGGCCAGCGCGTTGTACAGCGCCTCGTCGAGGTTCATCTCGCTGTCCTCGCCAGCGCCCATGGCCTTGCCATGGCCCTCGAGCTCGACGTTCAGGCAGAGCGACTTCATCTCCTTCACCAGCACCTTGAAGCTCTCAGGCACCTCGGCGGCGGGGATGTTCTCGCCCTTGACGATGGACTCGTAGGCCTTCACGCGGCCCGCGGTGTCGTCGGACTTCACGGTGAGTATCTCCTGCAGCACGTTGGAGGCGCCATAGGCGTACAGGGCCCACACCTCCATCTCGCCGAAGCGCTGGCCACCGAACTGCGCCTTGCCGCCCAGCGGCTGCTGGGTGATGAGGCTGTAGGGGCCGGTGGAGCGCGCATGGATCTTGTCGTCGACCATGTGGCCCAGCTTCAGGATGTAGGTCTGGCCCACGGTGATGGGCTCGCGGAACTTCTCGCCGGTGCGGCCGTCGTAGAGCCACGTCTTGCCTGTGCGCGAAAGCTGCGGCACGAACTCGTCGCGGGCCTTGTCGCCGTACTTGGCGTGGTTGATGTTGATGAGGTTGCGGTTCGCCTTCTCGATGGCGTCCGAGATCTCGTCCTCGGTGGCGCCGTCGAACACGGGCGAGGCCACGAACATGGGGCCTTCCACGACCTCGTCGGAGCCCTCGTCGTCAGACCAGCCCCACTTCGCGGCCCAGCCCAGATGGTTCTCCAGCAGCTGGCCCACGTTCATACGGGAAGGAACGCCCAGCGGGTTCAGGATGACGTCGATGGGCGTGCCGTCGGCCAGGTAGGGCATGTCCTCCACAGGCAGCACACGGCTGATGACGCCCTTGTTGCCGTGGCGGCCGGACAGCTTGTCGCCCTGCTGCACCTTGCGCTTCTGAGCGACGTAGATGCGCACGAGCTCGTTCACCCCGGGAGGCAGCTCGTCTTTGTTGCCGCGGCTGAAGCGGCTGATGCCGATGACGCGGCCGCCGGAGCCGTGCGGCACCTTCAGGCTGGTGTCGCGCACCTCGCGGGCCTTCTCGCCGAAGATGGCGCGCAGCAGGCGCTCCTCGGCCGTGGGCTCGGTCTCGCCCTTGGGGGTCACCTTGCCCACCAGCACGTCGCCGGGGAACACCTCGGCGCCGATGCGAATGATGCCGTCGGCGTCCAGGTCGGCGATGAGGTCCTCGGAGATGTTGGGGATCTCGCGGGTGATCTCCTCGGGGCCGAGCTTGGTGTCGCGGGCGTCCACCTCGTACTCAGATATCTGGATGGAGGTCAGCAGGTCCTCGGCCACCACGCGCTCGGACACGATGATGGCGTCCTCGTAGTTGTAGCCTTCCCACGGCATGTAGGCGATCATGAGGTTCTGGCCGAGCGCCAGCTCGCCGCCGTCGCAGCTCGGGCCGTCGGCCAGCACGTCGCCAGCCGCCACCTCGTCGCCCTTGGACACGATGGGGCGGTGGTTGATGCAGCCCGACTGGTTGGAGCGCTGGAACTTGGGCACCAGGTACTCGTCGTACTCGCCCTCGTTATTCAGGATGATGATGGTCTGGCCGTCCACGTAATCGACCACGCCGGGGCGCTGGGCCACCAGCATCTCGCCGGAATCGACGGCGATGCGGTGCTCGATGCCCGTGCCCACCAGCGGCGCCGTGGGGCGCAGCAGCGGCACGGCCTGGCGCTGCATGTTGGAGCCCATGAGGGCGCGGTTGGCGTCATCGTGCTCGAGGAACGGGATGAGCGAGGTAGCCACGCTGGTCATCTGACGCGGGGACACGTCCATGTAGTTCACCAGCTCGGGCGCCACCTCGTCGGGCTCGCCGAACTCGCCGGCGGCGTTCTTCGTGCGGCACAGCACGCGGGCGGCCTTCACGAAGCTGCCGTTCTTGTCGAACGTGCCGAACTCGCGGGTATCGGGGTTGAACAGGTCGTTCGCCTGGGCGATGACGAAGTTCTCCTCCTCGTCGGCCGTCAGGTAGTCCACTATGTCGGTCACCTTGCCGTCCTCGACGCGACGGTACGGCGTCTCGATGAAGCCGTAGGGGTTCACGCGAGCGTAAGTGGCCAGCGAGCCGATGAGGCCGATGTTCGGGCCTTCAGGCGTCTCGATGGGGCACATGCGGCCGTAATGGCTCGTATGCACGTCGCGCACCTCGAAGCCAGCGCGCTCGCGCGACAGGCCGCCGGGGCCCAGGGCCGACAGGCGGCGCTTGTGGGTGATGCCCGACGCCGGGTTCGTCTGGTCCATGAACTGCGACAGCTGCGAGCTGCCGAAGAACTCCTTGATGGCCGCCACGATGGGGCGGATGTTCACGAGCGTCTGCGGGCGGATCTCGTCGGGGTCCTGCATGGACATGCGCTCGCGCACCACGCGCTCCATGCGCGAAAGGCCGATGCGGAACTGGTTCTGGATGAGCTCGCCCACCGTGCGGATGCGGCGGTTGCCGAAGTGGTCGATGTCGTCGGTCTGGAAGCCGGCCTCGCCGTCATGCAGCCCGATGATGTAGCGCATGGTGGCGACGATGTCCTCGGTGGTGAGGGTAGACGAATCGTTCTCTTCCTCGGTGAAGCCCAGCTTCTTGTCTATCTTGTAGCGACCCACCTTGGCAAGGTCGTAGCGCTGCGGGTTGAAGAACAGGCCGTCGAGCAGGGTGCGAGCCGAGTCGATGGTGGGCGGCTCGCCCGGACGGAAGCGCTTGTACAGCTCGATGAGGCTCTCTTCCTTGGTGGTGGCCGGGTCGCGGTCGAGGGTGCGCTGCACCATCTCGGAATCGCCCAGCAACTCGATTATCTCCTCGCGGGTCTCGGCCAGCCCGAGCGCGCGCACGAGCAGCGTGGCCGGCTGCTTGCGCTTGCGGTCGATGCGCACCGAGAGGATGTCGCGCTTGTCGGTCTCGAACTCGAGCCAGGCACCGCGGCTGGGGATTATCTTGGCGTTGTAGATGGTCTTGTCGGAGGTCTTGTCGCGCTCGCTGGCGAAGTACACGCCAGGGCTGCGCACCAGCTGGCTGACCACGACGCGCTCGGTGCCGTTGATGATGAACGTGCCGCGCGGGGTCATCAGCGGGAAGTCGCCCATGAAGATCTTCTCCTCGGGCTCCTGGATCTCGCCGGTCTCGCGGTTCACGAAGCGGATCTGCACCATGAGGGGCGCCTGGTAGGAGACGTCCTTCTCTTTGCACTCGTCCACGCTGAACTTCGGCTCGCCGAACTCATGCTCGCCGAACTCGACGTACATGGTCTTGGCGCTGTTCTCGATGGGGCTGATGTCGGCGAATGCCTGCTTCAGGCCCTCGCTCATGAACCAATTGAAGTTCTCGGTCTGGATGGCGATAAGGTTGGGGACGTCCATGACGTCCGGAATCTTCGCGAAGCTGCGACGATCCCTATAAATGCTGGTAGGAGCCGCTTTTTTCTCTTTGGCCACGAGAATGTTCCTCCTTCGAAAAACCCGTAAATCTGAAAAAAGACGCAAGGGGATACGATACATATACAAAAAGTGACCGTCAAGAAAAAGTTTTACAAACTGTGGAAATTGTTTGGTTTTTACGGCCCTGAGCGGGGCACTGTTGGCAAGGCGGGAAGAGCCGGGCGCCCCTCGCTTGGACCCTCCTCCGACCCTGCAGCCTCCGAAGGGCCACTCGCCTAGGCCTCCCTATGCCGAAGCGCCCGCTGATGAGCGGGCGCTTCCTCGAACAAGCCGCATGGGCCAGCCTCGCCGCCTGCTCTCTCCCCGTCTACAAGCAGAAGGCAGGGATCACGCCATAGAGCACGTTGGCGCTGTTGGCATCTCGACTTCCCTGCGGACTCACATCACAGAAATAGTTGACAGCGCCCCAGTACGCAGAGCGTAGCCACCAACGAGCAGCGCCGCCATTGAGGTCCTTGATGGCTCGCGCATTAGCAACCGAACCGTTGTTGCCCTGATAAGCCTGGTATTGGAAAGGCGCATAGTCCGCTACGGTCGTAAGGGACTCCGAGGGCGTGAAGCCCGAGAAATCAGCAGTATTGGCTGGCTTGCCGAACACCTCATACATGCTTGGCAGCCATATGGTCTCGCTAGCTGTTCTCTGCAAGGTCGTCTTGGTCGAAGCATCTGTTTCGCTTCTGAGCAGCTGTTGATACTTCACAACGGGCACTATGGCAAGCTGAACCGAATCATCTAGGCTACCCAGGAACGTCGAGCGCAGAAGGCTCCTCAGCGCGCATGCGTCCCACCCTCCAGCATTGGAGGCAGTAGCATTCATCTTCGCCTCGAATCCGTAGGTGTTGATATCGCGCATCTGGAACGTGAGGCCTGCCTTGCCGGTGCCGTCGGATTTGGTGTCCTGGCAGATGCCGATGAGCTGCACGGGAAGGCAGCCGTCATCGGCGGCCGCACCTTCGACCTTCAGCTGGAAGTAGGGCCCAGGGCCGGGGTTGCCGTTGGTCATCACCTG
Organism: uncultured Eggerthellaceae bacterium; assembly: GCA_910588095.1. GTDB lineage: Bacteria > Actinomycetota > Coriobacteriia > Coriobacteriales > Eggerthellaceae > D16-63. The sequence continues at coordinate 293,484 of CAJUQH010000001.1, read as the reverse complement.
AGCATCGAGCCAGCCTTTGAACTGGCTGTAGTAGCGCGAGGCAGTGCCGTTGGCAGAAAGGTCCTCTGCGGCGCGCTTGATATAGTCCAGGCCGTAGAAGGTGCCACCGTCATCGATGTAGAGGCCGTCACCTATGGGAGCCTTCTCGGTGTCGTGGTCCGCCACCGCGAACTCGTAGGACACCTTGGCGATGGGGGTGCGGTCGCCCTCGTTGACGTTGCTGGGAGTCACAAGCCCATGGTTGGGCTCGGAGGCGCCGTCGACGCGGTTGCTGAGGTTGAGCCTATAGGACACGTAGAGGCGCTCCTCGTCATCGCGGGAGTAGTCGGCATCCGAGTAGTCCTTCGTCTGCTTGGGGATGACGAAGGCGCCGTAGCGGGACGAGTCGTCCATGTCGATGGTATCGGTCAAGCGGAAGTGGACGCCTGCGGACTCCGAGGCGTTATTGGCGGCGAACAGGCTGAGCAGCTTCTCGTCGGAGAGGACCTGCTCTTGGGTCGCCTTGGCGGAGTCGGACGTGGTCAGGATGTCCGATGCCGCTGCCTGCATCTCGGACTTCAAGGCCACTATCTTGTAGTCCACGGCGGTGGATTGGCTGCAGAAGTGGGCCATCTTGCCCGCGTCGTGCTTGTCAGGCGACTCCTCGTCCACCACGTCCTCGTCGGTGGTGTCGGTGAGGTTGCCCTCTATCTCGAGCGAGTCGTACTCGTCGAAGGTTATCTGGCTTGGCACGTCCACGTCGAAGCTGAGCGACCAGCGCGCCGTCAAGACCGGCTCGTAGTCGTAGTGGGTGAGGGCGACCGGGTTCACGTACCACGTGGAGGTGCCGGCAGGCCGCATGGCCACCGTGGGCGACTGCTGGCTCTCAGGCTCTGCCCAGGAGAGGAACCGGTAGCCGCCGGTGCCCCTCGAGGGCGTGGCTATCTCGATGAGGCCGCGCTCCGGGTCGTAGTCCTCCAAGGTGACCCCGGAGAGACGGTAGCGGCCACCTCCGAGGTCAGAGAACGTGCCCTTGAGGCCCTCCCACCTGAACGAGGGCACGGCCGATGCGTCCTCTGGGTTCTTGGTGAGGTCGAACACCACCGAGTACTCGATGGGCGCCCAAAGGGCGTGCAGGGTTATGGACTTCACGCCATCAGCTCCCTCCACAGGCTCGGTGCCCTTGGGTATCTCCAACGTGTCGAGCTTGCCTGCCACCGTCGGGTCGTCAGCGACCGCAGACCAGCCCAAGAACGCGAAGCCCGTGCGCGTGGGCTCGTCGGCCTCCGTGTAGCCCGCGTAGGCCCCGACCGCAGAACCCGGAGAGCCCTCCTTAGGCCAGGAGGCCGGCTTGTCCCACTGGGCCTTCGTGACGTCCGATGAGCCCTCGTCGTTCAGGTCCCAGACGAGCGGATAGCTCGACCGGTACACCGCTATCTTGATGGTGGTGCCGGTGGCGCTGCCTGCGCTGTCGGCAGCTGCCGTGTCCGCGGACTGCAGGTCAGCCTCGGGGGCTTGACCCTCATCGCCAGACGCAACGACAACGCCGTCGCTGGCGCCATCGCCTTCATCTTGGGAATCTTGGCTCGAGCCCGCCAGGGTGCCGGCGGGCAGAGGGGCGGCGGCCTCCTGCTCGGAGGCCGAGGCAGTCAGATGACTACCCCCCCCGCAAAGTCCAGGCCAGGCGCCATGCCCAGGGCCAAGACGGCGGCCATCACGACCGCCAGGAGCCTCGCCGCCGCATTCTTCACAGTCGAAACGCTCATGGGCGCTTCCTTCCATGCGGAGGCTTGCTTGTCATATCGGCAGGTTACCGGGTCAGCGCCCGCATTGTCAACTGCACCGGGCCCTTCCCCACGCGAAATGCCAGAGCTCGCAGCAGCAAAGACCCTGTGCGGGCGAGCGGCGCAGTCTCTTCCTGGGGGGGGGCAACGGCTCAGCAGTTACGCTTTCCTAGATGTTGTACACAATTTGTTGTACACTGATGCAAAGGAGGTGCCGCCATGGAAACCGCAATGGTGACGGGGCGCATGACCCCGCAGAAGAAGGCAGCAGGGAATGCCGTGCTAAAGCATGCCGGCATGAATGCCTCGCAAGCGATCAACCGCGTCTATGACCGGCTGATAAAGGACCAGGATGCTTCTTTTCTCGATGAGGAGGAAGCCCACCAGGCACCCGACGCCATGCGCTGGAAGCTGGCTGCCGATTTCGTGGACTCCATATCAGAACCGCGGAAGTCGCGTTTCCATGACATGACGAAAGCTGAGATCAAGCTCGACCGGCTTCGCGCACGGGGGCTCCTATGATGCAGAAGCCGAAGCTTTTCCTCGATACCAACACCATCATCGATTACCTCGACGAGCGCGAGCCATTCTATGAAGGAGCCCGCCTGCTCATGATATGCGGGCGACTTGCCGAGCTCGAGCTATGGATGACAGGGTCGCAGGCCACAGACCTTGTGTACATCCTTTCCGAAGGCGGCAAACCCTCGAGGATCGCGCGCGTTCTTTCTCGCCTTAGGGCTCTGCGGGCTTTTGTGAACGTATGGCCCACAGGGCCGAACGAGGTCGACGCCATGCTGAGTGCCACCTGGGATGATCCCGAGGATGCTCTCGTATACGATTCCGCTCTGCGCCTTGGCGCCGATGCCATCATCACCCGTGACAAGAAGGGCTTCGAGCAGAGCAATCTTCCTGTCATGGATTGCGATGAGCTTTTCCAATGGCTCGAAGATGAGTTCGACCTGACCTATGGCGAGATAGCATTCTAGGGGGCCCTAGCAAGCCTCTCTATAGCCCGAAACCCCTTCCAATCTTGTCGCTTCCGTGCACTGCCTGCGTCTCCACGGATGCCTGCCGTAGCGGCCCGGCGCAGCGTGCACGGGCTCGTGAAACTTTTTGGGTTGCAAAAGCTACGATTGTGCTATAGTGGTCTACGCACTTTTTACGGGGCATTAGCTCAGCTGGGAGAGCGCATGGCTGGCAGCCATGAGGTCAGGGGTTCGATCCCCCTATGCTCCACCAAACTTACGAAGGGCGGACCGATGGTCCGCCCTTCTTGCATCTACCGCCCTCCCCACGCCCCGCGAGCACCGTCATCAGGTCGCGAAACCGCAGTTCAGCGACCTCAATCATCTACACCGTGATGTCCGCGAAATCCAACGGCACGATGCGCGACAGGTCGTCAGGGGCCATGGTCACATGGCAGCCGATGCGGCCGCCCGAGAACGTCACCATATCGAACAACTGCGCCGTCTCATCGATGACCGTCGGAAACTGCTTCTTCATGCCGATGGGCGAGCAGCCCCCATGGACGTAGCCGGTCAGCGGCAGCAGCTCGCGGCTTGGGATCATGGCGATGGCCTTCTCGCCCACCGCCTCGGCCGCCTTCTTCAGGTCGAGCGCTTCGGCCACGGGCACCATGAACACGTAGTGCGCGCCCGATTTGCCCTGGGTGACCAGCGTCTTGAACACGGCCTCGGGCTCCAAGCCCAGCGCAGCCGCTGCCTCGACGCCCGACAGCGCTTCCTCGGTTTCGAGGAAATGGCACTCATGGGCGATGCCCGCAGCGTCCAGCTCGCGCAGGGCGTTGGTCTTGGCGGGCTTCTTACTCACCCAACAAATCCTCTCGGATGAAGTTGGTCGTCGGGCCAGCCTCGGGGTCGGGATGCTCGATGCCCTCGGCCTGTGCAGCCTTGAAGCTCCTCATCATCCACGCCAAGTTGCGAGCCAGGTTGCGCACCGCGCGCATGCCCTCGGCATCGGCCACGGCCTCGCCTTCTGCACGCCCATGAACCATGGGCCAATAGGTGGACGGCGCCACCGGCATGCAGTTGATCTGGAAGTACTTGTTTATCTGGTCGATGGTGAGCGTGGTGCCCGCGCGGCGCGCGACCGCGATGCCCGCGCCCGGCTTGAAGCGCATGAGGCTGCCGCCCGCGTAGAACATGCGGTCGAGCAGGCTTATGAGCGTGCCGTTGGCACCGGCGTAATACACGGGCGAGCCGATGAGGTAGCCGTCGGCCTCGGCCGCCTTCTCGATGAGCGCGTTGCAGCGGTCATCGTTGAATATGCAGCGGCTCTCGCCCTTCTCCTTGCATTTGCCACAGCCGATGCACCCGCGGATGGGCGCCTTGCCTATCCATTCGAGCTGCGCCTCGATGCCCTCGGCCTCGAGCACCTTGGCCGCTTCGGCCAGCGCAGCATGCGTGTTGCCGTTCTGCCGGGGGCTTCCATTGATGAGCAGTACCTTCATGATGTGCTTCCTCTCTCTCGGTTTCCACAGCCATTATATAAAGAAAGCCCCTGCGCTGGGCATCCAACGCAGGGGCTTCGGTCGTCAACCTTGCCCTATGTTCCCGGCCGGGGCGCCGCCAAAGGCCCGGCCCGCTTCGTGCGCCAGCGCAGGCAGGGCTCCTACTTGTCGTGCATGCTCTCGCGGAACGCCTCGACCTCGGCAGGCGAATCGCTGCGGCCCAGGTCGCCGTCGCTTTCGGCCTCCAGGTCTTGCAGCGAAGCCGCATCGCTGCCGCCGGTGAGCTCAGTCAGGTTCAGGTCGCCCAGCTCGAGCGGGCCTTCCACGGTGCACAGGTAGTCGCCGTCGGGCCCGATGTCCACCAGCACGTGGCTGCGGTCGTGCAGCTCGCCGGTTATCACCTTCTCGGCAATGCGGTCCACCACCTCGCGCTGGATGAGGCGCTTCAGCGGGCGGGCGCCGTAGACCGGGTCGAAGCCGTCGATAGCCAGGTGCTCCATGGCCGCCGACGTCACGTCCAGCGTGATGCGGCGCTTGGCCAGGCGGTCGCGCACCTCTTCCAGCTGCAGGTCGACGATAGGCTCGATGGCCTCGATGGACAGCTCGTTGAACGTCACCACGTCGTCGATGCGGTTCAGGAACTCCGGCCGGAACGTATTGCGCAGCGCATCCTGGATGCGGTTGGCGAACTCGGCCATGCGCTTGGCTGCCTCCTCCGGCGACTGCTTGGCCATGTCCTCCATCATGTCGCCCATGGTCTCCTTCTCAGCCGCGCGGTCGCGGATGATCTGGCTGCCGATGTTGGATGTCATGATGATGATGGAGTTCTTGAAGTTGACCACGCGCCCCTGGCCGTCGGTCAAGCGCCCGTCGTCGAGCACCTGCAGCAGCACGTTGAACACATCGGGGTGCGCCTTCTCCACCTCGTCCAGCAGGATGACGGAATAAGGGTGCCGGCGCACGGCCTCGGTCAGCTGGCCGCCCTCGTCGTAGCCCACATATCCTGGAGGCGCGCCGATGAGCCGCTGCACGCTGAACTTCTCCATGTACTCCGACATGTCGATGCGCACCATGGCCTTCTCAGAGTCGAACAGGTACTCCGCCAGCGCCTTGGCCAGCTCGGTCTTGCCCACGCCGGTAGGGCCCAGGAACAGGAACGAGCCGATGGGCTTATCGGGGTCGGAAAGGCCCGCGCGGTTGCGGCGGATGGCGCCGGCCACCACCGACACGGCCTCGTCCTGGCCGATGACACGCTTGTGCAGCTCCTCCTCCAGGTCGACCAGCTTCTCCATCTCGCCTTGCATCATCTTGGTGACGGGGATGCCGGTCCAGGTGGAAACCACCGTGGCTATCTCTTCCTCGGTGACCTCCTCCTTCAAGATGGCGCCGCCTTCGCACTGCTTCGCCTTGACCGCCTCCTCGGCAGCGTGGAGCTGCTGCTGGAGCTGCGGGATGCGCGCATAGCGAATCTCGGAAGCCAGCGACAGGTCGCCGGCGCGGGTGGCGCGCTCCTCCTCGAGCTGGGCGCTCTCGAGCTCAGCCTTGAGGTTCTGCACGCTCACGATGGAGTCCTTCTCGTTCTGCCACTCGGCCTTCTGGGAATCCAGCGCCTCGCGGGCCGCGGCGATGTCCTGGCGCAGCTTCTGCAGGCGCTCGGCCGAAGCGTCGTCGGACTCCTTCATGAGGGCCTGCTCCTCGATCTGCATCTGGATGAGCTTGCGCTCGGCGGCGTCCACTTCCTCGGGCATGGAGTCGATCTCGATGCGCAGGCGGCTGGCGGCCTCGTCCATGAGGTCGATGGCCTTGTCGGGCAGAAAGCGGTCCGATATGTAGCGGTCGGAAAGCTCGGCCGCCGAAACGAGCGCGCCGTCGGTGATGCGCACGCCGTGGTGGATCTCGTACTTCTCCTTCAAGCCGCGCAGGATGGCGATGGTGTCCTCCACCGTGGGCTCGCTCACCATGACCGGCTGGAAGCGGCGCTCGAGGGCAGCGTCCTTCTCGACGTACTTGCGGTACTCGTCCAGCGTGGTGGCGCCGATGGCGTGCAGTTCGCCGCGCGCAAGCGCGGGCTTGAGCATGTTGCCTGCGTCGAGCGAGCTATCGCCGCCCGCGCCGGCACCCACGATGGTGTGCAGCTCGTCGATGAACAGGATGATGTTGCCGCCGGCTTCCTTCACCTCGCGCAGCACCGCCTTCAAGCGGTCCTCGAACTCGCCGCGGTACTTCGCGCCGGCCATCATGGCACCCAAGTCGAGCGATATTATCTCGCGGTCGCGCAGGCTGGAGGGCACGTCGCCCGCCACGATGCGCTGGGCCAGGCCCTCCACGATGGCGGTCTTGCCCGTGCCGGGCTCGCCAATGAGCACCGGGTTGTTCTTCGAGCGGCGGCTGAGCACCTGCACGGTGCGGCGGATCTCCTCCGACCGGCCGATGACCGGGTCGAGCTTGCCCTCGCGGGCCTGTTGGGTAAGGTTCTGGCCGTACTGCTCGAGCGCCTCGAACTGGGTCTTGTCGGTCTGCGAGGTAACGCGGGTGTCGCCGCGCAGGGCCTCGTAGGCGCTCTCGATGTTCTTGCGCGTGATGCCGGCGGCCGTGAGCAGCTTGCCCGCAGCACCCTTGTCCTCGGAAAGGGCTATGAGCAAGTGCTCGCTCGTGGCGTAGCTGTCACCCAGCTTCTCGGCTATCTTCACCGCGCTGTCGATGGTCTTTATCAGGTCGCTGCCCGGCATGGCCATGGCGGCGCCGCTGGCCTTGGGGCCCTTGGCTATCTCGTCGGCCACGTTCTGGGCCAGCCACACCGGGTCGGCCCCGATGCGCTTGATGATGGCGGCCAGGTTGTTCTCGTCGGCGTCAAGCAGCGCCTTCAGCAGGTGTATGGGCTCGATGACGGGCGCCTCGGCGTCACCTGCAACGCTCATGGCGTTCTGGAACGCCTCTTGCGCCGTCAGAGCCAGTTTGTCTAGTCTCATGTTCGTCCTTCTCTATCTACATAAGTCGGGGAATGTCGGAGCGGCGCACGAGCGCATTCACGGAAGCCCGCGTCTCCAGCTCGTGGACGCGGTCGGCCAACCGGCGCACGCGACGGTGCAGGTCGTCTATCTGCTGATCGCGTTCCTCGATGCGGCCTTCCAGGTCGAGGATGCGGATGACCCCCGCCAGGTTGATGCCTTCGCTCGTCAGCTCGCCGATGAGCTCGAGCCGCTCGATGTCGGCTTGGGAGTACATGCGGGTGTTGCCGCTGGTGCGCTGGGGCGTCAGCAGGCCCTTCTGCTCGTAAGCGCGAAGGGTCTGCGGGTGCACGCCCGCCAGCTCGGCGGCGACGCCTATCATGTACAACGGCCGGTTGCGGTCGTTCACTGCCATGGTCTCATGTCCTTAGGGCTCGCAGCCAGGAAGTCCTCCATTGCCTGCTTCTGCTCGTCGTTCATCGTGGTGGGCACCTTCACGTCCACCCGGATCTTCAGGTTGCCGTGCTGGCCCTTGTTCTTCAGGTCGGGCGCGCCTTTGCCCTTGATGGTGAGCACGGTGCCGTCCTGGGTGCCAGCGGGCACCTTCACGCGCACCTTCTTGCCATCGGGCGCGGGCACCACAACAGAAGCGCCCAGAGCAGCCTCGGCCACCGAGACGGGAAGCCCCACCACCACGTCAGCCTTGTCGCGGCTGTAGTAGGGGTGGTCCTCGATCTTGGTGGTTATGAGCAGGTCGCCCGGCTCGCCGCCGTTCTCGCCCAAACCGCCCTTGCCCTTGAAGCGCAGCCGGCCGCCGTCACGGGCGCCCGCAGGCACCTTCACGTCCAGCGTGTCGGCCTCGTCCTTGCCGGGAATGCGCACGGTCACGCGCTTCTCGGTGCCGTTGAACGCCTCGTCGAACGTCACATTGAGCGTCACGGTCAGGTCTTGCCCGCGCTGGGCGCGGGGTTGGCCGCCGAAGCCGCCCAGGTCCCAATCGGTGCCGAACGCGCCTTCGCCTTGGCGGATGCTCTCCAGGATGTCGGCCCATCCGCCACCGCCGAAGCCACTGCCCCCAGTGGTGGTGTAGGTCACGTGCGGGCCGCCGGCTCCGCCGCCGAAGATGTCCTCGTAGCTGAAGCCCTGGCCGCCGCCCCACCCTTGGGGTATCTCGTGCTCGTTGGCGGTTCCGTACTGGTCGTACAGGTCGCGTTTCTTCTGGTCGCTCAGCACCTCGTAGGCCTCGTTGATCTCTTTGAACTTGGCCTCGTCTCCCCCGGCGTCGGGGTGATGGGTGCGCGCCAGCTTGCGAAACGCCTTCTTTATCTCATCCGCCGAGGCGGTGCGCGACACGCCCAGCGTCTTATAGTAATCCGGTGCTGTGGCTGTTGCCATGCATCACACCTCCTCGCCTATCAAACACAAGGGCGGCCTTGAAGGAAGCCGCCCCTGAACTCATCTTACTCATCCCCGGAATCTTCTGGTTCCGGTGGGCGCTTCGGGCCGCCGGTGGTGACGGTCACCATGGCCGGCCGCAGCACCTTCTCGCCCATGCGGTAGCCCAGCTGATACACCTGGGCCACAGTCTCGTCGGGCACCGTAGCGTCGTCCACGGTGGAGACCGCCTGGGCCTCCAGGGCGTCGAACGCCTGGCCTTCGGGGTTGATGACCTCAACGCCGTCTTTGCGCAGGGCGTCGACGAGCTTGGTGTGCACCGCCTCCACGCCGCCGAGCAGGCCTTCCTCGCCGTTTTTCTGGGCGTAGTCGATGGTGCGCTCGAAGTCGTCGAGCACGGGCAGCAGGTTGGTCACCAGCTTCTCGGTGGCACGCACCTTCTCGGCCGCGCGCTGCTCGTTCGTGCGCCGGCGGTAGGTGTCCCATTCCGCATGCAGGCGCATGTACTTGTCTTTCCATTCGGCCACTTCGGCTTGCGCCGCTGCAACCGCCTCCCGTTCGTCGAAGGCGCTCTCGGCCCCGAAGCCAGCCTCGTCGGCCAGCTCGGCGTCGAGCTCGTACTCAGCCGCGTCGGCTTCGAGTTTGTCGGCCTTGGCGTCTTGGACATCGGCAGCAGCGGCCGGCGAACCGGCCGCCTCGCTGCCTTCAGGGGTGGCGTGGGCCGCGGAAGCAGTCGACGCGCCCACACCCGGGTTATCGTTCGTAGCGGAAGCGCCTGTGACCTTGTCTTTCTCAGACTGAGCCATGAGGTTTACTTCCCTTCCTTCTCTTCATCGTCGTCGACCACCTCGTAGTCGGCCTCGATGGTGTCGTCGGCCGGAGCGGTCTCAGCCGCAGCCGCCTGCGCGCCTGCCGCCGCACCCTCGGTGGAGTACACGACCTCGGCCAGCTTGTAGCCCACCTGCTGGATGCGCTCGGTGGCTGCCTTGATGGCGTCGAGGTCGGTGCCGTCAAGGGCGCTCTTGGCCTCGGCGATAGCCGCCTCGGCGTCGGTCCTAGCGTCGGCCGGCACCTTGTCGCCCAGCTCGTCGAGCGTCTGCTGGGTGGCGTTCACCAGGGCGTCAGCGTTGTTGCGCACCTCGACCTCTTCCTTGCGCTGCTTGTCTTCCTCGGCATGCTGCTCGGCATCCTGCACCATGCGGTCGACTTCGTCGTCAGACAGAGCCGTGGAGCCGCTGATGGTGATCTGCTGCTGCTTGCCGGTGCCCAGGTCCTTCGCGGAAACGTTCACGATGCCGTTGGCGTCGATGTCGAACGTCACCTCGATCTGCGGCACGCCGCGGCGCGCAGCCGGGATGCCCGTCAGCTGGAACTTGCCCAGCGTCTTGTTGCCTGCGGCCATCTCGCGCTCGCCCTGCAGCACGTGCACCTCGACGGAGGTCTGGTTGTCGGCTGCGGTCGAGTAGATCTCGGTCTTGCGGGTCGGGATGGTGGTGTTGCGCTCGATCATCTTGGTCATCACGCCGCCCATGGTCTCGACGCCCAGGCTCAGCGGGGTCACGTCCAGCAGCAGGATGCCCTGCACGTCGCCGGAAAGCACGCCACCCTGAACAGCCGCGCCCATGGCCACGACCTCGTCGGGGTTCACCGACATGTTCGGATCCTTGCCGGTCAGCTGCTTCACCAGCTCCTGCACCGCAGGCATGCGGGTGGAGCCGCCCACCAAGATGACCTCGTCCACGTCGCCGGTCTTGAGGCCCGCATCCTTCAGCGCCTGCTCCACCGGCTTCTTCGTGCGGTCGAGCAGATCCTTGGTGATGCGCTCGAACTCGCCACGGGTCAGCGTGTAGTCCAGGTGCTTCGGGCCGGAGTCGTCAGCGGTGATGAAGGGCAGGTTGATGTTGGTCTGCGTGGTGGAGGAAAGCTCCATCTTGGCCTTCTCGGCCGCTTCCTTCAGGCGCTGCAGGGCCATCTTGTCATTGCGCAGATCGATGCCGTTGTCGGCCTTGAACTTGTCGGCCAGCCAGTCGATGATGCGCTGGTCCCAGTCGTCGCCGCCAAGGTGGTTGTCGCCAGCGGTGGAAGCCACCTCGAACACGCCGTCGCCGAGCTCCAGCACCGACACGTCGAAGGTGCCGCCGCCCAGGTCGAACACCAGGATCTTCTCGTCGTGGTCCACCTTGTCCAGGCCGTAGGCCAGCGCCGCAGCCGTGGGCTCGTTGATGATGCGGAGCACTTCGAGGCCCGCGATCTTGCCCGCGTCCTTGGTGGCCTGGCGCTGCGCGTCGTTGAAGTACGCCGGCACGGTGATGACCGCCTGGGTGATGGGGCTGCCCACCTGCTTCTCGGCGTCGGTCTTCAGCTTCTGCAGGACCATGGCCGAGATCTCCTCGGGGGTGTAGTCCTTGCCGTCGATGTCGATGACCGCGCGGCCGTCCTTGCCTTTCTCTACCTTGTAGCTGACCGTCTTCTGCTCATCGGGGGTCTCGTCGAACGAGCGGCCGATGAAGCGCTTGACGGAAGACACGGTGTTCTCGGGGTTGGTGACTGCCTGGTTCTTCGCAGCCTTGCCCACCACACGCTCGCCGTCTTTGCGGAAGCCCTCGACGGACGGAGTGGTGCGGTCGCCCTCGGCGTTCACCAGAATCTCAGGCTCGGAGCCCTCCATGACCGCCATAGCGGAATTGGTCGTGCCCAAGTCGATACCTAGAATCTTAGCCATGTTACGTTCCCTCGCTTTCAATGGGTTTTGCTCATAGTTTGAGTGGCATGTTAGTTTTGCGATTGTCACTATATTATCTAAGTGTTCTATTGTCAAGTTTCCTTAGAAGCTATTAGTGAAATCAGTTCACTAGCCGCCACTATACCCACATTTCCTCCACAGAAGATCAGCAGCGGGGCGCTGTTACGGCAGGCCAAGCAATCCGTTGACGCCGCGATACGTGGCGCGCGCAGGCGCCGCAAGGGAGGGCAAGCCAGGCTTCTCGCCCCAATTTCTCTCTAATATAATCGCGGGGCGTCATATAGGCGGAAGCGTCGCAAAAAGGGATCCGGGCACAAGAAAAGCGCCGCCTTGCGGCAGCGCTCCTTGTTCATCTATGGTGCAGGCCAGCGGCAAAGCCGCGCGGCCCGCTTGAGCGGCCGAGGCGCTTAGTCCTCGACGACCTCCGGAATGGCGCCCATGGGGCACTCCTCAACGCAATCGCCGCAGGCGATGCAGGCTTCCTCGTTGACGGCCTCGGCAACGCCGTTGACCACCTCGAGCACCTCCTGGGGGCACGCGTCAACGCAAATGCCGCAGCCGATGCACTCGTCAGCTTCGATAACGGGATGTGGCATGAGTTACTCCTCTCCGGAAAGCTTCCTCTCGTCGAAGGAGCTTAGTAGGCCGCCCCCTCAATACGTTTCAGCGAGAAGATACCATGATTTCCCCCTGTTGCAAGCGGGAATAGGCTTTTTTTAGATGACGGTACGGCAACATGCCGCGCCCCACGGGCACATGCCACAAAACACCTGTTCAGACGCTTAGCAGATGCGCGGAAGCTGCTCGCCTACGAGCATGTCCAGGATGCGTGTGGAGCCGAACGCCGTGCGCAGCAGCACCTTGGGGCCGCGCGCCAAGTCGGCCTCGGCCACTTGGCCGATGATGGCCGCATCGCGCCCGTACAGGTTCGCGCGCATGGCCGCGAGCGCCGCCTCGGCTTGGTCGGCCGCCACCACGCACACCATCTTGCCCTCGTTGGCCACCTGCAAAACATCGTAGCCCAGCATGTCGCACGCGCCGCGCACGGCATCCTTCACGGGCACGGCTTCCTCGTCCACCATAATGTCAGCCTGAGCCTGGTCGGCCAGCTCGTTCAGCGTGGAGGCCAGGCCGCCGCGGGTGGGGTCGCGGAAGCACCGGGTGCCGGGCGCGGCCGCCAGCACATCGGCTATGAGATGGTTCAACGGCGCGGCATCGCTTTCGATGGCGGCCGAGAAGCCCAGCCCCTCGCGGCAGCTCATGATGGTTATGCCGTGGTCGCCCAGCGTGCCGGTGACCAGCACGGCATCGCCAGGGCGGCACTGGGCGCCCCCCAGCTCGACGCCAGCCGGCACCACGCCGATGCCGCTCGTGTTGATGTAGATGCCGTCGCCATGGCCGCGATTGACCACCTTCGTATCGCCCGTGACCAGCTTCACCCCTGCCTCCGCCGCGCATTCGGCCATCGAAGCGCAGATGCGGCGCAGGTCGTCCAGGGGGAAGCCCTCCTCCAGCACGAAGCCGCAGCTGAGGTAGAGCGGCCGCGCGCCCGAAGTGGCCACATCGTTCACCGTGCCGCATATGGCCAGCCGGCCGATGTCACCGCCGGGGAAGAAGTGCGGCGTGACCACGAAGCTGTCGGTGGAGAACGCCAGGCGCTCCCCTGCCGTCGGGGCGGGCAGCACCGCAGCGTCGTCGCCGCGCAGCAGCTCGTCAGAACCATAGGCGGCCAGGAACACCTCGTCGATGATGCGCTTCATCATGGAGCCGCCGCTGCCGTGGCCGAGCATGACGGTGTCGTTCTGTGGCATTGATCCCTCCAACTTCGGCTGCCCGCGGGTCGTCCTTGCCGCCGCGAAGCCTTCGTGCGTACCTTTATATAGTGGTGCCGGTGGTGGTGAGCACCAGGTGGCCGTTCTGCACGCCCTTGGTGCCCAAGATGAGGTTCGAGACGTCCTGCACGAGGCCCGTTTCGCCCTGCAGCACGATGACCTCGAGGCACATATGCGAGTCGACGTGCACGTGCATGCTGGACACGATGTTCTGGAAGTAGTCGTGCTGAATGGTGTGCAGCTTCTCCTGCAGGTCGCTGGCGTGGTGGTCGTAGACGATGGTGAGCGTGCCCATGACCACGGTGCCGGGCATGGAGCATTCGTCTTCGATGAGGGCGTCGCGCACCAGGTCGCGCACCACTTCGCTGCGGTTCTTGGCTAGGCCGCGCCGCGCCACCAGCCGGTCGAAGCGCATGAGCAAGTCCTCGGGCATGGCCACCGAGAACCGCATGAGGTCGTTCGCCATGATGCGCCGCTGCGGCTAGACCAGGTTCACGGTGACGCCCGGCGCGTCGGCGGCGTCATCCTCGATGGCGTCCTTCGCCTCGTCGAGCAGGGCACGCACGTCGTCGAGCAGCGTCTGGGCCGCGTGGAGCTTGGCGCCCACCGTGGCGAAGCCGGCGTCCTCGGCGGTGTGGGCCAGGTTGTGGGCCCAGCGGCGCTCGAGCTTAATATGGTCGTCGACCTGCTCTATCATAAGCTCGAGCTGGCCGGTGTTTACTCCGTTGGTGCACATTTCGGGCCTCCCTGAAAACTCGCGGGCATGCTGGATAATTTGCTATCCTCTTTTTTAAACGGGAACGACGCTGAATGCAAGGAACGGTGTGAACGAATCCGCGAACAGTAACATGTACGAGGTGAACGCGGAAAGCGTGCTGGCCGCTTACGGCGATTTCGTGCAGGGGACGCCGGAGGCGACGCTGCTGGCGGTGGCGACTGCGGCCCCGTCGGAAGCGGCGCGTGCCGCCGTCGGGGGCTCGGCGCGACAGCTCGGCTTCAACGCGGGCGCATGCGCGTGGCTCGTGCCAGCCGCCAACGAGGTGCAGCTAGGGCCCGAGGAGGTTGGCGCCATCACCGAGGGGCTGGACCCCCTGGCAGTCGCAGTGCTCGACGAAGGCGCCGCTGGGCTGTTCGGGCAAGCCTACCGCTGCGAGCTGCCGCTGGATGCCGCAACGCGCGTGAAGGGCCGCACCGTGGCCGCCTTCCGCAGCTTCGAGGCCATGCTGGCCGATGCCGACCAGAAGCAGAAGGCTTGGGCGCTGCTGAAGAAGCTGCGCACTGCGTAGGGGTTTCAAGCGGCCGATAGCCGAACCACTGCAACCTCGCCCCACAAGCCGCACAAGGGCCGTGCGCGACGCGCCTACCCTACCGCAGCCATCGGGATGGGTTCGAGCGCCCCTATCTCCTCGGCATGCAAGTCGAGGGAATCCCATAGGTCTATGTTGCGCTGCATATTCAACCAGTAGTGCGGCGTCGTGCCGAACACGCGCGCCAACCTAAGCGCCATTTCGGGGCTGACTGCCCGCCGCGCCCGCACAAGCTCGTTGACGCTTTGGCGCGACACACCCAAACGTGCCGCCAGCTGAGCCACCGACAAGCCGAAGTCCGGCAGGAACTCCTCGGCCAGCATCTCACCCGGATGGGTGGGCTTGCGCGCGACTAGCAGCATATCCTTCACTTCTGTGCTCTTGCTTCCCATCATGACCTCGCTTAGTGGTAGTCGCATATCTCAACATCGAAGGCATCGTGCTCCTCGAACCGGAAGCAGATGCGCCATTGGCCGTTGATCGAAATCGAATGCTGACCCGCCCGATTGCCAGAAAGCCCATGCAAACGATTGCTGGGAGGCACGCGAAGGTCACTCAGCAGATAGGCATTGTCCACCATATCCAGCTTCCTTAGGGCTCTTGCGACCAGCTCAGGCGGCACTTTCCGAGAGCAGCCATCGCAGAACAGCTCCTCGGTATGCTTGTCTCGAAATGTCTTTATCATGGCGCGCCCTTCAGTTTCTTGCTTCTATTGTAATCTGTCACGTTACTATTTACAATGACAAGACGAGCTCGATACTCTAACCAACCACGAAATCCAGAAAGAGCCGCAAAGACTCCCAAACTCGCTCCACATATTGAAATAGAGAGCGGGGCCAACGTTTGGCCGCATGGGACAAAAACGGCTCAGGCCCTCGTTGCGGCAGGCAAGAGCGTAAGATTCGCACGCAAAGATGAACGCGACTTCACATCGTCCCCAGACGTGCTCATTGACGGTTTCTTATGGGAGCTTAAAGCGCCAAATGGAGCCAATATAAAAGCTGTCGAACGAAATGTGCGAAAGGCCGCGCATCAGAGCCCCTATATCGTCTTCGATTCCAGAAGGATGAGGCAGGTGCCCGATGCCGCTATCGAACGCGAACTACATGCGTGTTGCAATGGGCGCGTTAAAGGAATCGAACGCCTCATCTTCATAACGCGTCATGCTGATATGCTCGACATCAAGTAGCGTGCCTTTTACTATCCATAGTATGAGAGCGCCCGAACGGTGAGTCATCACCTACCTCGGGCGCTTCGTACGTTCTTCGCTGCCTTAGCTCTCCTGAAAATCGGATGTTGGTTGCGCCAGCGCCACGGTGTACGCCACTGAGCACACTGGCGTGGTGGTGCCCTCGAAGCGAGCCGGATCGATGGCAGCCAGCACGTCTTCAGGCATGGCGAAGCGATAGCTTATGGGTATGCGCTCCTCGTAGGCGCCCATGCGGAAAGCCGCAAGCTTGGAAGGGTCGGCCTCGGCGGCGCTGGCGCTCAGCGGGAACGAGAAGGTGGGCGCGCTCGCATCCCAGCTGGCATCGCCTTCGAGGGCGAGGGCCTGCAGCGACACGCTTGCCGTGTTGGCCTCGCCGAACAGCTCGGCTGCCCCCGCAAGGGCCGTGAAGCTCACCTGCTTAACCGCAAGCGGGGCACCGCACCTCGACTCGATGTAGCCCGATGCCGGCACCTGGTCCTCGATGCCGAGCAGGTCCACCTCAGCCGTCACAGCTATGGGCACGTCAGCGGAAAGCACCGGCGTCCACTTCGCCGTATAGGTCCAGCCATCCCGGATGAGCCCTCTCTCCTTGTCGATCGTAACCTGCTCGCCGTCTGGGCTCACGCCTTCCCAAGCCGTCTGCACGTAGCCTGTCCTCTTCGCCACGAACAAGCAAAGCGGGCTATCGGCATTCGGGAAATAATGAACTGCGAAGGGGCCGCCAGCGCCCTCGGGCTTTGAGCCGAATATGGTAGTGCGATTGCTGTCCGGCCATGTGACCGCATGGGAAGAGACGTCCTGCAAGCCTTCGATAGGATGAAGCCCTTTATCGTAATATGTATAGAAGTAGAGGCCGCCACCGGTCTCACCGTCTGCGTTGGCATGGAACGTTGCCGAGCCCATGAACCATTGGGCGTAGAGAGTCACTTTCTCATCCGTGTCGTAGCACCAGCGGCTGGCGCTATCCCAGTAGGCCGTATTCGCCATAGCATTCCCGTTAGCATCGTAGACCTGCGTGCCACCCTCTGGCGCAGTGAACCATCCCAGAAAGGCATGACCTGTCCTTTGCGGCACGCTGACCGACTTCCAAGCATCAGATTCATAGGCGATCTTCGGGCTCGGAGACCATGAGGCCGCGCCCTGGATAGTGCCCCCGCATGCATTAAAGGACACATCATAGGACTTCGCCACCCATTTCGCCGTATAGGTCCAGCCGTCTTTGATAGGCCCCCTGTTCTTCGTGTCGATCAGTATCGTTTGCTTGCCGTCCGGGCTCGTGCCCTCCCAAGCCGTCTGCACGTAGCCTGTCCTCCTCGCCGCGAACCAATACAGCGGACTATTGGTCGCCGGGTAATAGTGAACGGCGAAGGAGCCACCTACCTGCCCAGAGCCTGAATCGAAAACGCAAGTACTGCCTGCCCATGTGACCTGATGGGAAGAACCGCCTTGCAAGCTCTCGATCGGATGGCTCTGGCCATCATAGTAGGTGTGGAAGTAGAGGCCGCCGCCGGTCTCACCGTCTGCGTTGGCATGGAACGTTGCCGAGCCCATGAACCATTGGGCGTAGAGAGTCTGGGTGCTCGTCGTGTCCTTGTCCCAATTGCGAGCCGAGGTGCGATTGGTGTCATAGTACTTAGTGCCACCGGTTGGCTCATCGTACCAACCTTTAAAGAGAAAGCCGGAGCGAGTCGGATTGGCCGTGGTGGACAGCGTTGGCATGGCTTTGCCGTAGATGGCCGTGCCGTCGGTGGGCTTGTTCAAGGTATCAGTGCTGCCGTTTAGGTCGAAGGTCACCGTGCAGGACTTGGGAACCCAGCGGGCATAGAGGGTAGTCGGGATGCTGCTGGTGACCAACTTGCTCGTACCATCTGCGCTGATATAGCACGTGCCGCCAGTATCTGCATCGGTATCGTAATAGCCTTGGAAGGTGTAGCCCGTGCGCGTGGGCTTCCAGTTCTCGACGTTGGAGGGCCCTTGAGTGAAAAGGCTGCGTATGGGATAGTCCTGATTACTGCTCGACACCTGGATGCAAACCTGCCCCAAGGGACGCCCGATGCAAGCATTGAGCTTGCTCAGATTGCCCGCGGCGGCATCCTCGGCGTTCACGTCCAGCGTCACCTCCCTCACCCAGTTGGCGTAGAGGGTCGTATCCGTATCGACCGTACGCGTGGCCTGCTCGCCGCTCCGATTGACATACAGCCAGCTGGACTGGCCGAAATCATCGGTATAGCCCTCGAAAGACCAGTCAGACAGGGTAGGGCAGGTGATGTTGCCCACGGTGCTCCCTTGGTCCACCAGCCTGCTCGCTGTTCCGTTGTTGGCAGGACCCCTGTCAAAGGTCACCATGCATCTCCACCGCGCATAGAGGGTGGTGGTGCTCGTCGTGTCCTTGTCCCACTCATGGACAGAGGTGCCGTCAGCGTTGTAGTACTTGGTGCCGCCAGAACTATTAGGCGTGTCGTACCAGCCGCCGAAGGTGTAGTTTGTCTTTTCGGGGTTGGAGCTAACGCCAAGATTTGGCATGACCTCGCCATAGGTGGCCACCTTATTGGCGGGCTTGATGCCGCTGCCACCGTTGAGGTTGAAGGTCACCGTGCAGGACTTGGCCCTCCAGCCCGCATCGAAGGTCAGATTCACCAAAGCGCAAGTCTTGTTCAGCGTGAGCGATTTATGTCGCCTGCCGTCATTGACCACCGATCCTGTTGAATCAGCAGTGCTCAGGTCGACAGTATCCAGATAGACAGTATCGTCATTGCTTGAAACTTCCCATCCTTCAAAGGTATGCCCCGGGTTTTTCGGCGTCGATAACACCATGTCAGAGTTAGAGCAGAACGTCGAATAATTCACCGTCTCCGGGTGGTTCGCGGAACTATTATCGAAGCTTCCTCCGTTTAACTCATAGGTAAACTTTTTGTTGGGCCAGTTTAGATAAACGTCTACTCTCTTATACTTGCTCAATTGGCCAGAATTCCAGCCATCGCCACCTTGTTTTGCAACATAACAGTCCCGCTCCCCCTGCGAAGTTATACCGGTAAAAAGAGGAGGGGAGGTCACGCCCATCAAATCGGGGCTTGTTCCTATCTTATAGAATAGTGCTTTTCCCGGATCGTTTCCCTCGGCCCCCTCCCCATAGACATACAGGGTGGTGCAAGCTTCGTTCCAATAGACTCCTCTATTTTCTATTCCAGGGTTACTCGTATTAGGAATCAGTGAGGGTTTATAAGGTGTAGGTAGCTTCTGTGCTGGACCACCGTCACCACCGGTTACCGATACCGATTGACGCCAAATATCAGTTGGTGCGTGGATGTACAAGGTGAAATTGGAAGCCGCATCATAACTAGCTGCTTGCCCCAAACTTTCCGCACTCAGCGAAGGCGCTTCTTGTGCCTCGCTGATATCACGAACCGCAACCCCTCTGCTTTCCCAAAGGGACCCAGCATCACTGTCGGCCACTGAAACAGCAATCGCCGATGGCTCAACCCTTGGCAGGGTCTGTGACGAGAGATTCAGAGAAATCGTAGAAGAAAGCTGGTCGTGCTTGGCTTCTACAATGGAATCATCTGCGGTAATCGCATAGACGGCGACCGGGGCCATGATGGTCTCGGGCTCTTGCTCGAAGAGGTACGGGCTGATGGAGATGACGGATGCGGGTGCCGCGATGGTGGCCAGGCTCGCGCAGGCCTCCATCGCACCGGCAGCTATGGTCGTGCAGCCATCGCGGATGGTGATGTCAGTGGCGCCAGCGGGGACGCGAAGGAGCGTCGTCAGGCTGGCATCGTATAGAAGACCATTCTCCGAGGCGAATGCTGCACTGCCCTCCTCCACGGAGACCTGCGTCACGAGCGGGCAATGCGAGAACACGCTCGGAGCGGCAGATTCCGCTGTCTTGGGGAGGAGGACAGCGCCCTGCTTGCCCTCGGGAATGAGCAAGAGGCTTAAGTGTTCGGCGTCATACAAGGCGCCGTCGAAGGAGGAGTAGGTCGGGTTGCCCTCAGCGACGGTGACGCTTGCCACGTCGCTCGAGCGAAACGCGCGGTCATCAACATCAGACACGCTCGCAGGCAACGTGACATCGGACACGCCCGAGAGGTAGAAGGCGTAGGAAGCTATGGAAGTGAGGGTGTAGTCGATGTTCTCGTAGGTCACGGTTTCAGGGACGGCAAAGGTCGAGCCATCGCCTTCTCGCGAGTTCGTGACTTGCTGCCAGCCAGGTGAGACCCCAACGAGCTCCACATCGGAGCCTTCCGTGACCGCGAAGGTCAATCCGTCGACGGTGAACGAACCGATGACCGGCTCGCCATCGAGGGCGACGTCAGCGCTCACGAAGCTGCTCGGGCTGCCGACCAGCCCCGATGCGAGCATCGGGGCTACACCCGAGCCTTCATCGACCTGTTCAGCGCTGACTTCTTGGGGACTATCAGCTGCCGGCCCTGCTTCGCCCTCCCCTTCTGCGAAGGCGGAGCTCAAGGGCATAAGGCTGCAGGCCAAAAGGCCCACGACAGCAGCAAGCGTCAGCTTACGGACGAGAGAAACAGCAGGTGCTCGCATTGCAACCAGCTCCTTCCGGCGGTGTGGCTATGACACACTGCGGCAGAAGCGGCCTGCTCGATACCTCGGGATAGCTCTCAAGCGCACTGGCGAAACGAGGAGGGCATCCACCACAGTTTCGCCAAAAACAGCAAGATTGCGAACAACTCTGAGTGCTCCTCAGAAATACAGTCTTGATAGGCAGATGCCCTCTTCATCCTGTATTACAGAAGAGCGAGATTGCGATTCGAGTAAAAGGCAACTCAGTATTCGGTTGTTCGCAATTCCCTTACGGGAACCGCTGTTTTTGGCAACTGTGACTATAGCAAGCGCCGAGCAGATTTGGCAAGGGTGCTTTTTGACTAGTGCTTTTCGGCTCGCTGCTCGCGGGTTCGTCCCGCGAGCAAAACGCCACAACGCCCTCGGAGTCAGTAGCTAGCCTCGTTCGCAGTGCTCGAGACTGGACGATGAGGGCCCATGGCGCAAAGAAGCCGAGCCTCCCCTGCCAAAACGCGCCCCGAAACTATATCGTCGGCCTAAAATACCGATTACGGAAGCACGCATCCATGACCGCGATACTAGCTGCAGAAAGATTGGCGAATCGTATCCTGCTCAAAAAGTCGACGAATCCATATTGCTCGAGCAACGCACTCACAAGCTCGTCGATGAATGACGCACTCACGATGTCGATGCCGGTAAAATCAAGAATGCATCTGCCAGGCACACCTGAGAGCAAATTGCACACCTTGTTCGCGAAAGCCCGTCCTTCGTACCGACTAGCGGTACCACGAGAATCTTCCCTTACTATCATGCGCACATCATCCGTACTTTCCTCAAGATGGTTCTCGACCCAAAGATCCACATGGTCATGGCCACCTAGAGTTACAGCAAGGTCTATTGGCTTATCAGCCTGTAGCTGAAAATCGACTAGCGTCGTGCCCTCTTTTGTCTTCGAGACCGTTGACGACGTCGTCTTCGGCTCATCATTTGCTTGATAATGCTTTGTGCTGTATCTCACGCCATCGGATGTCAGCGAGAACGACCCAGCCGTGGCGGCAACCACTTCGTCCATAAGCCACAGGCCATTACCGGCTCCGTTTCCATCCGTCACTCCCTTTTGCAGAGCGAGCGTTAAAGACTCGGCAACTGACGCGAACCTGTGGCCGCCGTGCATCAAAGATGCCGGCACTCCCTGACCCGCATCGAATACTGCAACAGCAGCATGGCGGTTCCCTTTGTGATACTGAACCATGACGTAGCCCACAGCATTCTCGTCTTCAGGCTCACGAGAAAAGTGGCGTAGCGCGTTATCGGTAACCTCATTCAGCGTCAATTCCAGAGCGCTCAAAACACCTTCTGCCATAGGGTCAGCGCGACGAATCGACTCCATGATTCCGCTCACAACTTCATAATGAGTCGCTGGCGTGAACTTCCAAACACGATCTAGAAAACTCCCAGGGAGCGCATTCGAATCATATGTATAGGGCTCGAGAACGCCAGCATGCTTCAGATAGGTGGATCTTTTCCAGCTATTTGAATCCAAAAAACAACATTCGTGCGCTTCGCGATAATAATCCAGCATCCCCGCCAACGGCACGCATACGTTCGGATAGCATGGAGCGTCCTTCGGATCAAGGCGCAGCTGAAAAACATGACAACCGCCCTTGATGCCATTGCGAATCTTTCGAGCCAGATAGCGAACAGCACCCGCGTTTCCCAAATCAAGCGTTATAGGAAGATAAGGGTCGGTCATCATATCGCTTACCTTGTGGCTTTTCTCGAAAGGAGATTCCGTGCTCATTGATGTCCCCTCTGCCTCAGGGTATCTACTGTTCATGCTAATATACTGTTGGTAAACCCCCCAGGCCTCTGCTTAGCATGCAAACTTTGGGGGGTATTTCTTCGCAATCGTGCAATACATTTCCCTTGTACCCTTATCACTCCAGCCTCAAGAATAGATTGCCAACAGAGGCATAGGCAAAGCCTTCTCTAACAGCCAAGAAGACCTCGCGCTCCCGACGCTCTGCCCACCAAGCACATGCCGTCTATGTGAAACGATGCACAGTACCTGGCACGAATGGCTGGCCTTAGGCACCTGCCACCACGGCCTCGGCCCAGTCGAGCAGGGCCTCCACCTCGTCGGTGGTGGCAGCCTCCGCGTACACGCGCACGAGCGGCTCGGTGCCAGACGGGCGCATCATCACCCACGCATCGCCTTCGAGCAGGAACTTCACGCCGTCGCGGCGGTCGACGTCCAGCACGCGCTTGCCACACACCTCGTCGGCCATGAAGCTGGGCATCGTGGTGTTGCGGAACGCGGCCATCTGCTCGTCGGTGACGGAAAGGCCGCGGCGCGCGAACTCCAGCGAACCCAGGCTGTCCAGCATCTCGCTCACCAGGGTGCCCAGGTCTTTGCCACGTTGGGCCATCATCTCGGTAAGCAGCAGCGCCATGAGCAGGCCGTCGCGCTCCATCACATGGCCCGGCAGCCCGATGCCGCCCGATTCCTCGCCGCCCAGCATGACGCCGCCGCGCTCCATCTCGCCGTAGATCCACTTGAAGCCCACCGGCGTGGACACCAGCTCGAGGCCAAGCTTGCGGCACATGCGGTCGAGCAGCGCTGAGGCTGTGATGGTGGACACCACGCGCCCGTTCTCGCCGCGGTCGGACACCATATGGTCGGTCAGCAGCGTGATGATGCGGTGCGGGTTGACGAAGTTGCCCTGCGCGTCACCTGCGCCGATGCGATCGGCATCGCCATCGTTGATGAACAGCGCGTCGTAGCCGAGCTCCTTCACGCGGGCCAGGCCACGGTCGACCCATGGCGGGATGGGCTCGGGGTGCAGCCCGTCGAACGCGGGATCGCAGGCGTTGTTTATCTCGTCCACTTCCACGCCCATGTCGCGCAGCAGGTCGGCCAGGTAACCGCGGCCCGCACCGTAAAGCGGGTCGACCACCACGCGCAAGCCCGCCGCACGGATGGCGTCCACGTCCACCAGCTCGCGCAGAGCAGCCAGGTAGGGCGCCATGAGGTCGGCTTCCTCGTAGGTGCCGCGCGCAGCGGAAGGCTCGGCCGCCAGCGCCGCCTCCACCCGGTCGGTGAACTCGGCCGGGCTCGCGCCGCCGTCGGCCATGCGCAGCTTGATGCCCAGGTACTCGGCCGGGTTATGGGAGCTCGTCAGCATGATGCCGCCCACTGCCTGGGGGTCATGGGCCACCGACCAGCACAGCGCCGGGGTCGGGCAGTAGTCGCGGGTCAGCTTGACGTCGAAGCCGTGCGCCGCCGCCACCTCGGCCGCCAGCGCGGCATAGGCGTGAGCATCTTGGCGGCAATCATGGCCGATGATGAGCGTGCCCGGCGCGTCAGCCGCGCACCCCGCCGCCACCGCGTCTTCCTTGAACACGGCCGCCGCCGCATCCACCGCGCGCACGACGTTGCGCTCGGTGAAGTCCTCGCCGATGATGGCGCGCCAGCCATCGGTGCCGAAGTGAATCTCTGCCATATCTTGAGCCTTTCTGTAGGAGCGTTCGAATTAGCCGCGGTACCCGTTCGGGTTCTGCGACTGCCAGCGCCAGGAATCCTCGCACATGCGGTCGAGGTCGTATTCCGCCACCCAGCCCAGCTCGTCGCGGGCCTTCTCGCATGCCGCGTAGTTCTCGGCCACGTCGCCCGCACGGCGCGGCATGACCTGGTAGGGAATCTCGTGCCCGCACGCGCGCTCGAAGGCATGGATGACATCCAGCACGCTGGAGCCCTTGCCCGTGCCCAGGTTGAAGATGCCCACGCCACGGCGCGTGCCGTCGACCGCCGGCTGCCCCGCCAGCGACCCGAGCCCCAGCGCCTCGCCGGTGCCCACGCGCCCGGCCATCCAGTCCAGCGCTGCCACATGGCCGCGCGCCAGGTCGACCACGTGGATGTAGTCGCGCACGCCGGTGCCGTCGGGCGTGGGGTAGTCGTCGCCGAACACGCCCACGCGCTCGAGCTTGCCCACCGCCACTTGGGCCACGTAGGGCAGCAGGTTGTTGGGGATGCCCTCCGGGTCTTCGCCGATGGTGCCGCTCACATGAGCGCCGATGGGGTTGAAGTAGCGCAGCAGCACGACGTTCCATTCGTCGTCGCCCACGTACAGGTCGGTGAGTATCTGCTCGAGCATGCTCTTGGTCTGCCCGTAGGGGTTCGTGGGCGTGTGCTTGGGGCAGCTTTCGGTGATGGGGACGAACTCCGGCTCGCCATAGACCGTGGCGCTGGACGAGAACACCAGGTTCTTGCAGCCATGGCGGCGCGCCACGTCGCACAGCGCCAGCGTGCCGGCCACGTTGTTCCAGTAGTACTCGAGCGGCTTCTGCACGCTTTCGCCCACGGCCTTGAACCCGGCGAAGTGGATGATGACATCCACCGGATGACGCTCGAACACCTGCTCCAGCGCCTGGGCATCCAGGATGCTCTCCTTGTAGAAGGTCAGGCGGCCGCGCTGGCCGTCGGCCTGGGTGCCGGTGAGGGCGCGCACGCGCTCGAGCGCTTCCTGGCTGGAATTGCTCAGGTCGTCGACCACCACCACGTCGTAGCCGCGGTCGAGCAGCTCCACCACCGTATGGCTGCCGATGAATCCGGCGCCACCCGTGACCAAGACCGTGGTCTGGTCGGCCGGCTTGTTCAATGCGCGATTGCCCATGGGCGCACCTTTCGCGAATGCGGCGGCCCGGGCGCTCCGATGCGCCGCAAGGCCTTCCGCGTTGGCATTACCTCTATATGTAGGCATTGTAGCAGCATCGCCAGGTGCCTTTAGCCCAGGAAAACCCACATCCACGAGCTGCTCGCGCCGCTTTCCGCTACACTGCCTTCAGTGGAAATTCGCGCCTGCCAGGCCGCCCGGCCCAAGGCGCCACGGCAAAAAGGGGACCCATGGCACGCGAGAAATTCGGTTCACGGCTCGGTTTCATCCTCATCAGCGCCGGGTGCGCTATCGGCTTGGGCAACGTCTGGCGCTTCCCCTACATAACCGGCATGTACGGCGGCGCTGCTTTCGTGATCATGTACCTGGCGTTCCTGGCCATCTTCGCGCTGCCCATCTTGGTGATGGAGTTCGCGGTTGGCCGCGCGAGCCAGAAGGGCGTGGCGCGCAGCTTCGACGAGCTGGAGCCTGCGGGCAGCAAGTGGCACCGCTTCAAATGGATGGCACTGGCAGGCAATTACCTGCTCATGATGTTCTACACCACCGTGGCCGGCTGGATGCTGGCGTTCATGGTGTACAGCATCATGGGCAAGTTCGAGGGCCTGAACGCTGCGGAAGTGGGCGGCGTGTTCGACGGGCTGCTGGCCGACCCGCTGCAGATGACGCTGTTCATGCTCATAGT
Organism: uncultured Eggerthellaceae bacterium; assembly: GCA_910588095.1. GTDB lineage: Bacteria > Actinomycetota > Coriobacteriia > Coriobacteriales > Eggerthellaceae > D16-63. The sequence continues at coordinate 267,934 of CAJUQH010000001.1, read as the reverse complement.
CGTGGCCATCGGCGTGGTGGTGACCCGCGCTGGCCTGAAGAACGGCGTGGAGCGCGTGACCAAGGTGATGATGGTGGCGCTGTTCGCCGTGCTGGCAGTGCTGTGCGTGCGCGCCGTGACGCTGCCGGGCGCGGCCGAGGGCCTGAGCTTCTACCTCATGCCCGACTTCGGCAAGCTGTTCGCTGGCGGCTGGAGCACGTTCTTCGACGCCGTGCTGGCAGCCATGGGCCAGGCGTTCTTCACCGTTTCGGTGGGCATCGGGTCGATGTCCATCTTCGGCAGCTACATCAACAAGGACTTCGGCCTGACCGGCGAAGGCCTGCGCATCGCAGGTCTTGACACGCTGGTGGCCCTCATGGCTGGCTTGATCATCTTCCCAGCCTGCTTCGCCTTCAGCGTCGAGCCGGGCAGCGGCCCAGGGCTCGTGTTCATCACGCTGCCCAGCGTGTTCAACCAGATGCCGCTCGGCCAGCTGTGGGGCGCGCTGTTCTTCGTGTTCATGAGCTTCGCGGCGCTTTCCACGGTCATCGCCGTGTTCGAGAACATCATGAGCTTCAGCATGGACCAGTGGGGCTGGTCGCGCAAGAAGTCCTGCGCCGTCAACGGCGTGGCGCTGGCGTTGCTCTCGCTGCCTTGCGTGCTGGGCTTCAACCTTTGGGCCGGCGCGGAAGTGCCTGGTATCGGCAACATCCAGGCCATCGAGGACTTCTTGGTGTCCAACAACGTGCTGCCGCTGGGCGCGCTGGTGTTCCTGCTGTTCTGCACGTCGAAGCGCGGCTGGGGCTGGAAGAGCTTCCTGGCCGAGGCCGACACCGGCAAGGGTGTGAAGTACCCGCGCTGGGCTTACGGCTACCTGAAGTATGTGCTTCCGGCGCTCATCGTCATCGTGCTGATAAGCGGGTACCTGCCCATCGTGCAAACCTGGATAGGCTTGTCCTAGCGCACCGGGCTCAAGCGAGCCCGCATTCCGCATCGCTCGCACCGCCCGCTCGAAGCGCTCGGGGCCGAGGCTCCACCGCCTGAGCCACCTTGGCCTCTTGCTGATACGCCAGCTCGTGATAGCCCTTCAACGCGGCGAAGGGCTTGAACTGGTGCCCGCGGTCGGGGCTTGGGCGCGCGGTGCGCGGGCCATCCTCGCGAATGCGCGCGGCGATGTCGTCCAGAACGATGCGCCGCCGTTCGCGCTCGAAGGCATCTGGCGCTGCGGCCAGCAGCTCGTCGTAGAGCGGCCCGACCTGGGCCCTTCCCTCACTCATGATGGCCCCCTACCTGGCAGTTGCGCTCGCGCGCCGTGGCCTTATCCTGCAGGCTGGCAGCCTTGAGCAGCGCGTTCTTGCCGAACTTGCCGCGCACGGCCACCATGGCCTCTTGCAGGCGGTGCTCCTTGGCGTCGGCCTGCACGTCGTCGAGCAGCGTCACAGTGGCGTATTCTTCGGGCAACAGGTCGCCGAACCCCACGCTCAATCGCTTGATGCGCGCGCCGCGACGGGTCGTCTCGTCGAACAGCTCCTCGAAGCGCCCGCGCAGGTAGCGCAGCGAGCTCGTGCGCCGTTCGAGCTTGCGCGTGCCGCCGGTGTGGCCCGGTCCGAACTTGTTGCCCACGCGGCGCTTGCCGTGGCCGCCCTCGAACACCTCGTCAAACGCTGCCTTGCCAGGCGCTTCCCCGCCTGGGGCAGCAACGCGCAGGCTGTCCGGGTCGCCGACACCCGCGCCACCCGCTGGACCACCCGCGCTGCCCCCTTCTGCCACCGCGCCCTTCGCATACCCCACCGAAAGCGATATGCGCTCGCACACGAGCCCCTGCTCCACCAGCTCGAGCACGCTGGCCTCCACCATCTCGCCCAGCACCATGCGCGCCTCGCCGAACGTGTACTCGCCGGGCAGCACCTGGCCGTTCACGAGCGAATGGTTGTCGGGCTCGTAGGCCCGCACGTCGGCGATGGTGCAGGGCTCCTGGCCCCACGCGTGGTCGATGAGGTACTCAGCCGCCACGCCGAACTCGCGATGCAGCGTCTCGGGCCGCAGGGCCGCCACGCCCGCCAGGTCGCGCACGCCGTACTTCGCCAGCCGTCGCGCGATGCCTGGGCCGATGCTCCATATGTCGGTGATGGGCTGATGGAACCAGAGCTGCCGCTTGAACGAATCGTCATCCAAGAAGCCGATGTTGTCCGGCGCGTGCTTGGCCGTTATATCCAGCGCCACCTTGGCCAAGAACAGATTGGGACCCACGCCTGCCGTGGCGCAGATGCCCGTCTCGTCCATGACGGCGCCCATGAGCTGCTTGGCGAAGGATCGCGCGTCGGTGCGGTAGAGCTCGAGGTAGGGCGTCGCGTCGATGAAGCACTCGTCGATGGAGTACACGTGGACGTCCTGCGGGCTCACATAGCGCAGGTAGACGCCGTATATCTGCGCCGACACCTCCATGTACCGGCGCATGCGCGGGCGCGCCGCGATGTAGCTGACGCCTTCGGGTATGTCGAAGAGGCGGCAGCGATTCGGTATGCCCAACGCCTTCATGGCGGGGGTGATGGCCAGGCAGATGGTGGTGCGGCCGCGCGCCTTGTCAGCCACCACCAGGTTGGTGGTGAAGGGGTCGAGCCCGCGCGCCCGGCATTCGACACTGGCATAGAACGACTTGAGGTCGATGCACAGGTACGTCTTCTGGGCAGCCGCCATCGCTTCCCCCCCCTTCCACAATAAGAACATTTGTTCCATTATATCATGCGCATGGTTGAAGCGAAGGCGGTTCTGGCGCCCGATGCGATGAAAGAAGGAAGCCGGGGCTAACTTCCGCCACCAAACGTGCTATATTCGAGGGGCAATGGAATCCTTCATCCTCATATCCATCGTGACCGCCATCGCTGGCATCGGCGGCACGGGCATGGGCGGCGTGCTGGGCTCGCTCTTCCGCAAGAGCTCCAACCGCGTCATCAGCCTGCTGCTGGCCGCCACCAGCGGCGTCATGATAGCCATCGTGTGCTTCGACCTGCTCACCGAAGGCATCGAGGCCGCCAAGAGCTTCGCAGGCTCCGGCGCGGTGCTGGTGGTAGGCGCCACGGTGCTGCTGGGCCTGGGCGTGGTGGCGCTGCTCAACTACGTCATCGACCGCACCACGCGCTCGGAGGTGCCGCACACGGCCGCCGCCAACCACCCCGAAGCCCACGACGACATCGACGAGCTCTCGCACATCGACCACTACAACCAGCACGCCGCCGCCCGCGACCCCAAGCGCGACCTGTGGATAGCCGGCGTGGTCATCGGGTGCGCCATCGCGCTGCACAACATACCCGAGGGCATGTCCATCGGGGCCAGCTACGCCATCCAAGACGCCGGCGCCGAAAGCGCAGCGTTCATACTGGCGGTGCTCATAGGGCTGCACAACATACCCGAGGGCATGGCCGTTGCCGTGCCGCTCATAGCCGGCGGCATGGGGCGCCTCAAGGCGGTGCTGCTCACGGCGGCGTCGGGCGCGCCCATCGTGCTGGGCGCATGGCTGGGCCTGTGGCTGGGCGACATAGGCGCGGTGGGCCTCAGCTGCTCGCTGGGCTTCGCGTCGGGCGCCATGCTCTACGTGGTGTTCGGCGAGATAATCCCCCAGGCGGTGCTCATGTACCGCTCGAAGCTGCCGGCGTTCTTCGTCATAGTGGGCATCCTCATAGGCATGGGGCTCATCTACCTGTAAGCCACACTCCTACTGCGCTTCTAGCTGGGATTATGGTAGGATAGCAGTACGCGAGAGAGGGGGCGGGGACCATGGCTGAACCAGCACTGGAAGTGCACCGCAACCTCTGGCGCACCAAAGACCTCGCGCTGCTATGCGGCATCGCCAACGCTGGCGGCGGTCGTCTGGTCATCACCCCCGAAGAACGCAGCCGCGCCAAGGGCGTGCGCAAGATGCATCGCGCGTTCGAGGACATTCCCGCGCTCACCCTGCAATCGTTCGGCTTCAGCTGCGCCACCGAGCCCATCATGGACGGCGCGCAGCTCTGCCTGCAAGTGGACGTGCCCGCTGCCCCCGAGCCCCTTTCCTTCGAGGGCGACTACTACCTTTACGGCGAAGGCGGCAACGAGCTGTTGCACGGCGCCGCGCTCGACGCCTTCCTGGCCGGCGATAGCGCGGAAGAAGGCAAGGGAGGACCGCTACCCCCCCCCTCGAGATCCGGCTGCTGCGCCGGGCTCGACCCTTGCGGAAGGCCTTACGGAAGACCCCGCTGGGTCCTCTGCCAACCCGCAGCTTGCCGTTGACGCGAGCCTATCCAGCGCCAATGCTCCGGCAACTGCCCAGCCGGCTGGCACCGCTCCAGGCACTTCGCCAGGCGCAACCCCCGCGCAAGCTGCACCAGCCCCGCCCGCGCGCCCCGCGAAACCCAAGGGCCGCCCGCAGCAACCTGCGTTCAAGGACCGCTCCATCGCCGCCGTGCGCGACATCTACCTGACCAGCACCGACGAGTACGTGCTCAAGATACTCAATGCCAACGGCCGCGCCACCGCTCCCAAGATAGCCACTTTGCTGGGCGTCAGCGAGAGCACCGTGCGCCGCTCGTTCCGCCACTTGCGCGAAGAAGGGCTCATAACCCGCATCGGCTCCGACAAAGCCGGCTACTGGAAGGTGCTCATCTAGCCCCTTCGCCCCGTGCGGAAGGTGCCGACCCCTTATCGCATCCCTGCCGCATCAAGCAACCAGCAGCCGTAGCCCATCGACCCGTTGCCTCGCACCCCGCGGCTTTCCCTTGCAGGGCCAGTCGCCCCGCTGCCACAGCCCTCGCACCGCAAGCCCCATACGAAAGAAGGAGCCCCGGTGCGGGGCTCCTTCTTGGTAGTTATGCTCGCGGAAGCTCTCAGATGCTTCCCTTGCTAGCCGCTAGGCCTTCGAGGGGGCAGCAGCGGGGCGTTTGACCTCTTCGGTCGTGCGGCTCTTGCCCGTCACATCGTCCTCGTAGCCCTTGATCTTGCGGTTGTAGTTCAGGCGCCGCGCGATGACGCCGCCGCCGTAGATGGCCGTGATTATCATGCCGAGCAGGATGTAGTAGTGCACCCAGCACAGCGGATGATCGAAGGCACTCAGCGGGTTGGCATCGTCATCGATGCTGGCAAACGGCGTGTTGGCAAGCGGCGTGCCGTCGTCAGCGATGTTGACCGTCGGGCCATCAGTGCCCGGCGTGCCGCCGATGATGGGCGTCGACAGGAAGTCGATGATGGTGTCGATGGGGCCAGGCGTCGGCGGATTGTCCGGAAGCGCCATGGCCGTGATGGTGAAGGTTCCAGGCTCGACGGTGACCGCGTAGTTCGGGTTGTCACCGAGGGAAGCGTCGAAGGAAGCGTCCAGCACGTTGGCGTAAACGCCCACGCTCTCAGCATCGTTGCTGCGGTAGTACGTGACGCCCTGCAGCGGATGGCCCTCGACCTCACCCTCGATGGAGCCCGTGAAGGCCGGGTCATCGGTGCCGGCGATCTTGGAGGCGTCATCCACCGTGATGGTGACCGGAGCCGGAGTGATGGTCACCTTAGCGCTCACCGGTTTCACCTCAGCATAGCCATCGCGCGTGGCTTTGACGAAAACTATGTAGGTGCCCACATCCTCGCCAGAGACGGGATTCTCGGCCGACCACGTCTTGTTTTCGCCCTCGTCGGTGGAGTACCACAGCGTCCAGCCCTCATCGGTGGAAGCCTGGATGGAAGCACCCTGACCGTCGTATTCCTTGATCACATCCTCAGTAGCGATCTTGACAGCATCGGTCACCTTCAGGGTGCCCGATATGTAAGTAATGAGGTAATTGTCCTCGTTGTACTTTTCGGTCTTCCCGGTCACGCTGATGGTGTTCTCTACCTCGTCACCTGCATTGAGAACCACACCTTCAGCTACAGCCGTAGCCTCATTGTTGAACACCCCACTATCATCTTTCACCGTGACGTTCGGCATCCTCAACTCGGTACCGTCGTAGGGCTTGCTCGCACTCTCGGAAATCAGGGTCACCGGGCGCTTGGCAATAGTGAAGGAGCACGGGTTGGACTCGACCTGGGGGCGCTTGTCGGTAGCCTCCCACACAGCAGTCACCGTGTAGGTGCCCGCATCGGTCGGAGCGCCTTTCAGCTCTTTGCCTTCCGCATCCTTATATATGTACTTCGTCGGCTCGGGGTTCGCGGTCGAATCGGTCGGATCGGTGAACACCGGCTTCAACGTATCGGTATAGCCGGCGGTGCCATCATAGACCTGGCCGTCAACTTTGACAGAACCCGTGTAGCGCTCCGTCAGACAATCCCATTTGCCCTCCAGGACAACGTCGGCGGCGCCCATGGTCTTTTTGCCTGTGATCGCCTCGCCTTCACCGTTGAGCTTCCAGCCAGAGAACTGGTAGACCGCGGTCACCTTGCCATCTGCGACAGCGTAGATAAGCATGCCTTCATCATGGCTGGGATCCACGTTGTACTCCGCGCTCTCAACGTAGCGCTCAGTGCACGAAGGAAGGTCAGAAACCTTATGGCCGCTCCCGTCGACGAACTCGTCGACATCCTCCTCAACCAGCCCGGTCCACTTGTAAGTGACGCCGTAGTTGCGCTCGAAGTACAGCTTAAGTATGTTGCCGTCGAGGTCAGCACGCACTTGAGCCGGAGCGTAGCCCGTCTTCGCGACGGTCAAGTTCACTGTCGTGTCACCCATGGTGGTAGAAATCACCATGGAGTCGCTGTTGCCGCCGCTCTTGGGGTACGCCTTGACGTTTCCGTTATCTTGGCGAAGCGCCACATAGTCATCCCAGGCAGGGGCGGGCGTGCCATCAGGCTTCTTCGCATCGACAGACACTTCACCTGCAATCGGCTCCTCGGTCTTCTCATCAAGGTACTGCACCGTGAGGTTGCTCTCCGACGGAAGGGCGCTCGCCTTCACGCCGACCATCCATATACGGCAATTGCCGTTGCTCTCGAAGGGGATGGTGAAGTTCATTGGGTTCGAGGTGGAATAGCCGCCAGGGTACTGGGTGAGGGCGTCATAAGTAGACGCCGACTGGACCGCCTCGTAAGCCTTATCGCGCTCAGGCATAGGAGCATTATGCAGAGGCTTGACGCAAAGGCTGTCCAGTTGCCAGAACTCGGGAACCTCCAAGTTGATGCCCGTCTTATCGAAATTCGCACTGTAATAGTACGTGCGGAACTGCTTGCCCAGCAGCTCGCCGGAAGCGTTATACAGCTGATAGATGACCACGGCAGCCGTGTTAGACCCCTTGCCGCTCATCCACTCGTCCTCGGTGTAGGGCCAGTCTTTCGCATTGATAGACACATCGGAATCATCGCCACCGATGTTGAGGCGCTGATTGTAATAGAGCACCAGCTGATAGCTGCTAGTGTCGAACGACACCCAGCCAGCACCTGCGTTGTACTGCCAAGAACCGACACTCTGGTTGTAGCGCAGAGCATTCACTGCAGCAGCTGGGTCGTACTTGTCCTTGTCGTCGTCCTTATCGGTCTGCTGGTCGCCCTTGAGCGGCAGCTGTGCATGATGGAAGAAATAGAAGTTGCCGTTCTTCTCTATTGAAGGAGTCGCAAGCTCAGCAATGCTCATGCCAGTCTCGCTGCCAAGCTCAGACAGAGACTCGGTCGAGAAAGCCGCGTCACCAAGCGACAGCGTCGTGCACCACGCCTTAGCGCTGATGCTCTGGGCGGAAGCCGGGTACTCCCAGGTATCTTCCTCCACAGGAGCATTGCCATCGGTTTCAGAGGCGGCAACAACCTGGGTAGACACGACAAGGGTCAGCCCCTCGACCAGCTGGTCGGCCTCGATGGTGTAAATGCCATCGACAGCCTTGAGCTCGGCCTCAGCACCGGTAGCAGCCTTGAGAACCGCTGCCTTCTCGTTAGCCAGGGCATAGCCTTCATCCAGCTCGACGCTGAACTTAGCGTCCGCATCGCTGGCTACCATGACGGAGGAGAAATTCTCGTCGTAGCATTCCCCCTTGTATTTAACAGAAGCGCCTGCGGCCACATCCAGCCCCAGCTCAACCTCGCTGACGACCTCAGGCTCGTCGGTCACGTCAGCCTCGGGCTCGTCGGCCTCAGGCTCGGTCACCGGCGCGGATGCAGCAGGCTGCTCCGGCTCGGCCGTGTCGGTTATGGGTTGGTTGCCCGTGTCAGGCAGCTCGTCAACCACTGGAGTGTCGACGGCTTCCTCGGTGGCGGCCGTGCTGTGGCCATCCTCCGATTCGGCGAATGCTGTGACGCCCACTATCGGCATCACCAGCAGCACCGCCAGCACGACGGCGACGATCTTCCCCTCAAGGGTGCCGCGCGCGTCGCTCAAGCGCTCCAACGTGCTCATGGTTTTCTCCTCCGCTCATGTGCTTGCGCCCTTGCCGCGCCGCCAGCGCCTGTGCTTGCGCCCGCGCGTATAGGCAAGGAACTCTCATGGCGGAAATCCTACCAACTGGCAACAAAACCGTTTCGGCTCGTAAACCCGGCAAAAAGCCGGTTTTGACAGGGCAAGATGCGGGCTTTTACCCAAGGAAGGGTCAACCCCTGGGTGCGAGGCGCCAAATGACCTCGAAAACCGCTGGTAGGACCTATGAAAAGAGAGCCATCAAGGCCCCCTTGATCATGCACGTCCCACGACCGCCATTCACCACCTGCAAGGCGGCTCAAAGCAAAATGACGGCCATATGATAGGCAAATGACAGGGTAACGCTAGGGCAAAAGCGGCCCTTCAGAAGCGTTACTTGAGCCCCTTCAGCAGCACAGCAAGCTGCTCGCGGCCGTTGAACGGCTGCGGGTCCTGCGGGTTGGCAACGCGCACCACTTCGCCTTCCCACGTGTCGCCATCGTCAGAGAACTTGTCCGACCGCACTATATAGGTGAAGATCACGCGCTTCTGGTTGGGCTCATCGGGCCGCTCGAACGTGTACTGCAGCTCGGACAGCATCCGCTGCAGCTCCTCCACGTACGAGCCCGTCGGCTCGAGCCGCACGATGCCCGCCTCGCTGTTGTAGATGAGCCCCGGCGCCAAGAACGCCGTGCGTATGTTGCGCTGGCGCATCTTCTCAACGTAATGGATGCCCACGCACGCCGCCAGCACCACCACCCACCACAGGATGGTGAGTATCAGGTCACGCGGATGGTCCACCAGATCGAACTTCAAGTAGTACCACAGCCATAGGAAGAATATCGACGCTATGACCAGCACGGCCAAGATTATCCAATTGCTCTTACGCATTCCGTTCCCTCAAGTCTTTCCTCAGTTGCTCTCGCTGTCTCGTCCCGTCACACCTCTGCTGCTTGCGTCCTACAGCCCCGCAGCCTCCAGCCGCTTGGCCAGCGCCTCCTGATGGATGCTGCATTGCAGCGCCACCTCGGACGCCACGCGCCCAGCCACCACCAGGTCGAACAGGCTCTGGTCCATGGTGCGCATGCCTTCCGCACCGCCCGCGGCTATGACGCTGTCCATCTGGTGCGTCTTCTCCTCGCGGATGAGGTTGCGTATGGCCGTGTTCGCCACCATTATCTCAAAAGCCGGCACCAGGCCGCCGTCCACCGTGGGAACCAGCTGCTGGCTGACCACCGCCTGCAGCACCATGGAAAGCTGGATGCGTATCTGGCGCTGCTGGTTGGCGGGGAACGCGTCGATGATGCGGTCGATAGTATTGGCCGCGCCGGTGGTATGCAGCGTCGAGAACAGCAGCTGCGCCATCTCAGCGGCAGTCACAGCCGTGCCGATGGTCTCCTGGTCGCGCATCTCGCCCAGCAGCATGATGTCGGGCGCCTCGCGCATGGCCGAGCGCAGCGCCTCGGCGTAGGTGGCCACGTCGGTGGGTATCTCGCGCTGGGTGACGATGCACCGGTCGTGCCTGTGCACGTATTCGATGGGGTCTTCCATGGTGATGATGTGGCCCGAGCGCTCGTGGTTCAGCTTGTCGATGATGCAGGCCAGCGTGGTGGACTTGCCGGCGCCGGCCGGGCCCGTCACCAGCACGAGGCCCTTCTGGAAATCGGCGCAGCGCATGACCTCAGGCGGTATGTTGAAGTCATCGGGCTGGGGCAGCGTGAAGGGAATCACGCGGATGACCGCCGCCAGCGAGCCGCGCTGGCGGAACACGTTCACGCGGAAGCGCCCCACGCCCGGCACCGCGAAGGAGAAGTCGTCGTCGCGGTTGTGCGACGCCTCGAACGGCTCCATGCTGCGGTTGGCCAGCGCGTAGATGGCGCGCACGAGCCCGTCGGTGTCGATCGGGCGCAGCGGCTCGTCGCCCACGCGGTTCTGGCGGCCGTCGGCCTCGTAGGTAAGCGGCAACCCTGCAATGATGAAAATGTCCGACGCCTTGGCGTCTATCATCTGCTGCAATAGCTCATCCATACCCATTAACACTCCTTACCGAGATGCCGGCTCGCCCGACCATAGGACGTCGCCCGGCCCCTCATCGTTCAGTATTGCGATCATCTTCCAGGAAAGCACTTGATAGGTGCCGTTGGCGCGCAAGCCTATGACCGCGTCGATGCCGCGGCCCGACTCGGTCATGAAGCTGACCTGCAGCCCGCAGGTGAAGCTGCCCGCCTCCACGGCCCCCTTCACGCCAGCGGCCGACACCGCTTCTGCGGCCGTTGCCATGTTGGCCTCCACCGTCACGCCCGGCGCAGCCTGCTCGGCGGCCTGGACCATCTGGGGCAGCGCCGCTTCAGCTGCCGCGCGAACCGCACCGGCAGAAGCCCCGCGCTCGCGCACCGGCGCCAAGGCGCCGTCCAGCGTGGCCAGCAGCTTCTGACCTGCACGCTCGTCGTCGTAGGCAGCGGTCATGGCGGATGCCTGGCGCTCAGCCAGCACATAGGACGCCTGGGCCGTGGTGACGGCCAGCACGGCCAGCACCGCAAGGCACAAGATGATGACCAGGGTGAACAGGCTCACCGGCCCCATGCGCACCGATCCTTGGTTGCGCGCCATCAGGCCACCTCCTGCCCACTGCCGGCGAACACGCCGCTCATGTAGCGCGAGGTTTCCAGGGTGTATACCGACTCGCCGGTGCCGGTGAACACGGTGAGCGAAAGGAAGTACAAGGTGCCCGCGGGCTGCGGCTCGCTGGTTATCTGCGTGCGCACGACGAAGCCGCGGTCTTGGAACTCACGCGGCACGCTCGACGGGTCGGCGGCGAAGTACTCGGCCGTGTTAGCGGCCAGCACCACGGCGCGTTCGAGCCGGGCCGCTTCGGCCCCGCGCACCGACGCGCCCCCGAACAGCTGCATGAACACCGCCACCGATGCCGCCAGGAACGCCAGCAGCAACAGCGCCTCCACCACGAAGGCCAGCCCGCGCTTGCCGCGCGCGTCAGCCGCCGAGCGGAAGCGCCCCAGCACCGCAGCAGGGCCGCGCTGGCCCTGCACGGCAACGCCAGTGCCATGGTTCGGCCTGTCAGGGAAGGCAGCCATCAGCTCACCCCTCCCTCAAGGCCCGAGCGCAGCGCCACCGAGCTTATGCCCTGGTCGGTTCTGATGGTTATCAGGCCCCTTGAGAACTCGAACTCGAACCGGCGCGACGGCACCACGGTGGTGGCCGTGCTGGGCATGTAAGGCGCCCCAGCCAGGGAATACTCCTGCACGATGCGCTGCTGGTACTGGTAGATGCGCGTCTCGTAGGTACCGCTTTCCAGGCGCTCCACCAGCACGAGCGAACGGCCCTCGGGCCCGCGGCCCACCGCCACCGAGTCCACGGCGTCGGCAGCGCGCACGTCGTTCACCAGCAGGCTCAGGGCCAGGCGGTCGTCCTCGGCCTTCGCGCGGTCGGCTGCCAGCACGTTGTACACGTGCACGCCCACCACGATGGATATGAGCAGCGCCACGACGAACAGCGAGAACAGCAGCCCCATGAACACCCGGTTGTAGTCAGGCTGGCGGCCAGCGCGGGCCTGGGCCGACAGCACGCCGGCCTCGACCGCTTCCATGAAGGCTGTGCGCTTGGAACTCATCGGGGCACCACCACCACGCTCGGCGGCACATTGCCGGCGAATGCCTCGTAGGTGACCGCATAATCATCGCGGTTGATGCGCAAGCCGTAGTGGTCTTCAAGGTACGACAGCGAAAGCGGGTAGGACCCTTCGATGGCGCAGCACTGCATGGCCGAATCGAGTATGGCCGTGCGCACCGAAGACGCGCCCTGCTCGCGCATGGATTGCTGGGCCGCGCCCCAGCCCACCCACAAGAGGGCGGCCAAGGCGCACAGCACCACGACAGCTGCCACCCGGCGCAGGCGCCGGCGGCGTATCGTGTCTGTCGTGAGCTCGCGGTACATTGGCTTCCCTTCGACCTTCCCTTTGACCCTAGCCTATGGACCCCATGATGCCGATGAGCGGCAGCATGACCGATATGAGCGTGGCGCCCACCGCCACGGTGAGGAACGCCGCCAGGGCCGGTTCGATGCCGTCCACGGCGCGGTCTATCTGGGTCACGGCGTCGTCGAAGAACGTCGCTGACAGCCGCTCGAGCACCGCATCAAGGCTGCCCGAGCGCGTTCCCACCACCAGCATGCGGGCGTACACCGGCTCGAACACGCCGAAGTCGCCAATGGCCTGGGCCAGGCTGCGGGCGCTGGTGGGGTCGATCATGGCCTGGTAGGCGTTCTGCACCTTGTCACGCAGCGGGCCGTGCTGCACCGTGGAAAGCGCCTCTTTCATGGCGTCATCGGTGTTCACGCCCGAGGCGGTGTAGATGGCCACGGCCGACGTGACGCGCGAGAGCGCCAACTGGTACATGGCTTGGCGCGTGGCCGGTATGCGCTGGAACCAGCCCATGATGCGCTCGCGCCCGCGCTCGGAGCGGCTGGCCGAGAACGCGACCAGGGCCAGCGCCGTGCACAGAAGCGTGGCCACCAGGGCCACCCAGCCTATGGCCAGCGATATGTTCACCGCGCCGAACGAGCCAGCGGTCAGGTCGCCCGAAAGGCTGCGGTACACATTGGTGAACACCGGCAGGATGGCCACCACCGTGAACGCCAGGATGAGGCTCATGACGCACAGGAGCCCCGCCGGGTGCCCGATGGACGAGCGGATCTTGGAGAACAGGCGGTCTTCCTCGTCGTAGTAGACGCCCAAGGCACGCAGCACTTCCTCAAGGCGCCCCGCCTTCTCGCCCACGGCCACCATGTCCACCGCGTAGCGCGGGAACGCGCCTGACACCTCCATGGAGGTGGCCATGGCCTCGCCTGCGGCCAGCCCCTTGTAGACGCTGTCGCAGGCGCGCTTGAACGGCGTGTCGCCCATGTTCTCGCCCAGCATGTGCACGGCCTCATCGGCCTGGATGCCGGCCGAGAGCATGAGGGCCACGCTTTCGCAGAAGGCGGAAAGCGCGCTGCTCTCGAGCAGAGTCTTGGCCATGTTCTTCCCTCTTATCTCCTAGTACACGTACCGGTCGGTGTACGTGCTGCCGTCCCCTATGTAGTCAGCGCCAGCACCGCCCGCGGCGAACGTGGTGTCGATGCGGGTCCACTGGTTGGCATTCACGGTTATCTGGGCGCTCACCCAGGTGCCGTCGATGTAGATCATGTTCCACGCGTGATAGATGTTATCAGGTGAAACGTACCCGGTCACGATTTGACAGGGTATTCCGAGGCTGCGGAACATGGCCGCGGCCAGCGATGCGTAATCGAAGCAGATGCCGCTGCCGGCGCTCAAGGTGGCGTCGGGGTCAGGCACGTAGCCGGTAGTGTCGGCCAGCTGGGCCGCCTTGCCAGTGTCGTAGGCTATGTTGCGCGTGAGCCAGTCGTAGACGGCGCGCACCACGTCGCCCTGGTTCTCGGCCCCGGCAGCAAGCTGCCGCGCCTGGGACACGCACGCGCTCGAAGCGGTGTAGCTGCAGAACAAGCTGGGGTGCAGGAACGGCTCGAAGGGGCTGGCCAGCGCCACGTTGGCCGAGGTGCCCGTCAGCTGCACGTAGTTGTTGCCGCTCGTGTTCTGCATGATGCGGAGCTCATAGGCGCCGTCGCCCAGGCTGAGCGGGCAGATGATGGGCGTGCCGTCGCCGGGCAGGTCGTAGTTGTAGCTCATGCCATCCTTGATGACCTGGAACTTCAAGCGGCTGCTGTTCTGGGCCGAGGCCCCCACGTAGCCCTGGGCGGTGTGCGAGGTGTCTATGAGGCCGCCGTTGGCACCGGTGGCCGCGGCAGCGTCGAAGGCAGCCGTGGCCACCGTAGTGGGCTCGATGTAGGCCGGCCCGCTGGTCTCGCCAGCATCAGCGCTGCCAGCCGCACCACCGCCGCACCCCGTTACCACCAAGCATACTGCGAGCATCGCCGCCCCTTGGGCGGCGATGCGCTTGCGCTGGTATGGGGCACAGCCTGAAGCCAACGGTCTCCTTCGCTACGAAAGCCACTCTTTGAGCGTCTTGATGAGCGCCTCTATCTCCATGGGCTTGGACATGTGGGCGTTCATGCCCGCGGCCCGCGCCCGCTGGATGTCCTCGTTGAAGGCATCGGCCGACAGCGCGATGATGGGCAGCTCGGCCAAGTCGGGCCGCTCGGCCGCTGCGCCGCGGATGGCTTGGGTGGCCTCGTAGCCATTCATGACGGGCATCTGTATGTCCATGAACACCAGGTCGTAGTAGCCCGGCTCGTGGCCCTTCAGCATCTCGAACGACTCGCGGCCGTTCTCGGCGCGTTCCACCTCGGCGCCAGTCATGCCGATGATGTCCTCGGCGATGGCGGCGGCCAGGTTGTTGTCCTCGGTCAGAAGGATGCGGCGCCCGCTGCAGTCGCACTGCTCCAGGGCCTTCTGCTCGTTGAACACGTCTTCCTCGTAGTCGGTCAGCAGCTCCTGCATCACATGGACCAGGCGCGAGCGGAACAGCGGCTTGGATATGAACGCGTCCACGCCCGTGGCACGAGCCTCCTGCTCGATGGACGACCAGTCGTAAGCCGAGAGTATGATGATGGGCACGTCGTCGGCCACGATGTCGCGTATCTCGCGCGCGGCTTCGATGCCGCTCTTGCCCGGCATCTTCCAGTCAAGGATGACCGCCACGTAGTCGCGCGCCTCTTCGTGGGCCTTGCGCACCGCGTTGACAGCTTCCTCGCCGCTCATGACATAGTCGGCCTCCATGCCCACCTCAGCCAGCATGCCCACGGCGGCTGCGCAGGCATCTTGGTCGTCGTCGGCCACCAGCACCGGCAGCCCGTGCAGCTCGGAAAGGTCTTCCATCTTGGCGTCGCGCAGCTTCAGGTACACGGTCACGCGGAACGTGGAGCCCACGCCCACGGCGCTTTCCACGTCAATGGTGCCGTTCATGAGCGACACGATGCTCTTGACGATGGACATGCCCAGCCCCGTGCCCTCCACCTTGGTGACGCGGGAGTCGTTCGCGCGGCTGAACGGGTCGAACACGCGCTTGACGAACTCCTCGTCCATGCCGCAGCCGGTGTCGGTGAACGTGAACTCGTAGCAGCCGCAGCCGTTGATGCGCGAGGGCTTCTCGCATATATGCAGGCTGATGGAGCCGCCTTCGGGAGTGAACTTGATGGCGTTGCCCATGATGTTGACGAACACCTGCTGCAGGCGCATGGGATCGCCCACCACGTGCTCGTGCTGCATGGAGGCTATGTCCACCTTGAGCTCTTGGTTCTTCGCGGTCATCTGCGGATGCACGATGGTCAGCAGGCTCTCGATGGTCTCGGGCAGGTCGAAGTCCTCGTCGGCCAGGGCTATCTTGCCGCTCTCGATCTTTGCCATGTCGAGCACTTCGTTGATGAGCCCCAGCAAGTGGCGGCTCGCGACCGTTATCTTCTGCAGGCAGTCCTTCACGCGCTCGGAGTCGCCCAGGTGCATCGATGCGATGGCCGTGAGCCCCATGATGGAGTTCATGGGCGTGCGGATGTCGTGGCTCATGGAGTTGAGGAAGTCGCTCTTGGCCTTCGACGCTTGGTCAGCAGCCTTGTATGCCTCTTCCAGCGCCTCGCGCGAAGCCGTTTCCTGCTGTTTGATGTCCGTGACGTCCTGCACGGCCAGCAGCGCGCTGGTGGGCACGCCCCTCTTGTCGCGGTCGAGGCAGATGATCGACACCTGCACCCAGATGGGCGTGGGGTCATCCTCAGAGGTGCTGATGCGGTACTCGCTCTGCAGGTACGGCACGCCGTCGACGAGCTCTTTGCGTATGAGGTCGGGGTCGATGGCCATGCGCAGGGCCTCGCGGTCCTCGTCCTCGATGGCGCGGGCGATCCAGAACTCCTCGAACGTGGCCAGGTCGCCTTCGTGGGGCAACTTGCCCAACAGCCCCGATGCCTTCAGGTACTCGTAGGTGCCATCTTCCAGGTCGAGCATGGCCAAGCGCTGGAACAGGTTGGTGGATGCATCGACGATGCGCGTGGCCTGCTGCTTCTCCATGAGCAGCTGCACGCTCTGGCGCCGCGCTTGCACCAGCAGCACCGCTACGAACAGCGCCAAGGCGCCGGCGATGGACAGCATGAGCAGCACTGCCGCGCCGGTGGCGTTGGTCACCATGGCGTTGGTGATGCTCGAGGGGAACGATCGCAGCACCATCCAGTTGTTGTCAGGGATGTCCATAAGGTAGGCCGTGCCCGAACCCGTGGCAGTGGCGTAAGTGAAGCCCATGTCCTCGCTGTTGGCGAGCGCATTGCGCAGCTCGTCGAGCGTGATGCCCTCGAGCCCGACGGTGCCGTACAGGTCGAGCACGTTGTCGTAGCTGGTAGGCGTGGTGGCCGAAGCGGCCACGATGTTGCCTTCGGTGTCACACAGGTACGTGGAGGTCTGCTCGCCGAAGAAGTAGGTGGTTATCATCTCGGATATGTGCACCTCGGCGTAAGCGCCGGCCAGCACGCCCACCACGCGACCCTGGTAGTACATGGGCGTGTAGAAGGCCACCAGGCCCTCTTTGTCTATCTCGGGCTCGTCGATGGTGCAAGTGCCCGACTCGCCCTCCAAGCCGTTGGCGAACATCGCGCTGCCGTCAAGGCCCTCCACCAGGCCGCGGTCGTCGTACACGGTGCCGTCCTTCGTGGAGTACACGATATGGTCGAACGGCGTGCTGCGCAGCATGGCAGGCAACTCGTTGACGTCCAGCTTGTCGGAGTCCATGGTGGCCTCGTGGGACGATGCTACCACCTTGATCATCATCTGCGCGTTTGTGAGCAGGTCGCCCACGCGCCGCGACGTCTGGAGAGTGGTGCCTTCCAGATAACGCGTGTTCTGGTCGACGATGCGCTCCTGCGTGGCGGTGAGGAACGCGCCGAACGCGATGACGACGATCACGATGGCGATGATGGCGGCGGTTATGCGATTGCGCGTAACGGCTCTCATGCGAGCGGCTGCGGTCATGGCAGTGAAGGCCTTTCTGGGTCAGGGCGTCAGAGCAAGGTCGGGCATCTAGATGATGGCTATGGCGTCCATGGTGGCCGTATAGGCGTCTTCCATGCGGTCCATCAGCTCGGGCACCTTCTCGAGCGGCCCGGCCGGCACGCCGGCATCGTCGGGGCGCAGCACGTCAGCCAAAGTGCTGGACACCTCGCACAACGGGGTGAAGCCCAAGTCGCGGCTGATCCCCTTCAAGGTGTGGGCCGCGCGGAATGCCTCGGGCAAGTTGCCGTCGTCCAACGCCGCGCGCAGGTTGCCGTAGCATGGGTCTTCGGCGAAGATGCCGATGAACTTGACCACGCGCTCGTCGTTGAGCATGCGGCCGCGCACCCCCTCCAGGTCGCCGCCGAGGGCGGCATAGCAGGTTTCCAGGGACATGGTGCCTCTCCTTATCTATCGGCAGGGGCCGGTTCGGCCGCTGCTTCGGCGTCGATGGCCGAAAGGACCGATCGCGCCTCATCGGCAGAAAGCAGGCCGTCGCTGAACGCGAACCCCCCGCGGCCTGCGCCTTTCATCTCGTAGAGCGCATGGTCGGCGCTGCGGAACAGCTCATCGTAGCTATGGCCTTCGCCCGTGGCGCACGCCACGCCCATGCTCACCGACACATCCAACCCGTCGTAAGTGCCCGTGACCGAGTCGAACACGCGCTTGACCAGGGGCTCGGGCGGCACGCTGCATTCCATGCACACGAAGAACTCGTCGCCGCCCACACGGGCCACCATGTCGTTGCCGCGCACGCTGCCTTCGAGGCGCTGGGCCAGATGATGCAGCACGCGATCGCCGAACAGGTGCCCGTAGGTGTCGTTCACGTCTTTGAAGCGGTCCATGTCCAGCACGATGAACACAAAGGTGTGGTCGGGGTTGAGCTCCATGCGCTCTTGGATGACCTTGCGCGCGTAGGCATGGTTGAGCAACCCGGTGAGCGAGTCGTGGGTGGCCTTGCGCTCGAGGTCCATCAGGCGCTCGTGGTGCTCGTGGATGTCCACCATCTTGCCGATGGAGCCCAGGTACACGTGGTCGTCGGGGCTCCAATTGGCGTGGGCCGTCACCTGGAACCAGCGCGGCTCGTCTTCTACCAGGGCCTCGAACTCCATCTGCACCACCGGGTCCTCGGGCGTGGTGGCCCGCAGGGCGTCGTGCAGCTTCTGCATGTTGTCGGCGCCGAACATGCGCAGCAGGGCAGGGTCTTGGTAGGGCGTCTGTATTATCTCGGGCAGGCCGAGCTTGCGCACGCCCCAGTCGGACAGCACCGCCATGGGCGGGTCCTCGGTGTACTCGTACTGCAGCTCGTTGGACATCGAGGCGAAGAAGCGGTACTTCATGCGCTCGTAGTCCAACAGCTCAAGGGTGCGGCTTGACGCCTCGGTGGAGCCGGGGCTCACGGCGTCGTCGACTATCTTCATTATCTCGCGCTCGCTGCCTTGCGAGAACGACTCCAGCTGCAGCTGCGCCTGGATGTCGTCGGCGATGTCGGTCAGGCATTCGAGCAAGAACGGGTTGAAGGTGCCGCATTCCCCGTTCATGATCATGGCCAGGGCCTGCTCGTGCGGGTAGGCGTCTTTGTATACGCGCTTGCTGGTAAGGGCGTCGTAGACGTCGGCCAGCGAAACGGCCTGGGCCGATATGGGAATGTCGTCGCCTTCCAGGCCGTCAGGGTAGCCGCGGCCGTCGTAGCGCTCGTGGTGCCAGCGGCATATCTCGTAGGCGGTGCGCACGAGCGGGTCGTCTTGGTGCACCGGCACGTCGGCCAGCATGCCCGCGCCTATGACGGTGTGGGTCTTCATGAGGTCGAACTCGTCGTCGGTCAGACGGCCGGGCTTGTTCAGCACCGCGTCGGGGATGGATATCTTGCCTATGTCGTGCAGGCTCGAGGCCATGGCGATGCGCGATATGTCAGCCGGGGTGAGCCCGTAGCGGTCGGTCTTCTTCACCACCTGGTTGAGCAACAGCTCGGTCATGGTGGCCACGTGCAGCACGTGCAGCCCGCTCTCGCCGTTGCGGAACTCCACGATGTGGCTCAGGATGGACACCATGAGGTTGTTGGCCTTCTCGCGCTCGTAGATCTGGTCAGCCACCATGCCCACCAGGGCCTTCTGCTTGGCGTAGAGCATGATGGTGTTGTTGACGCGACGGCGCACGATGTTAGCGTCGAACGGGCGGCTGATGAAGTCGGTCACGCCGAACTCGTAGGCGCGCTCGATGCAAGAAGGCGCCGTTTCCGACGACACCATGATGACCGGGATGTCGCGTATCCAGCGGTTCTGGTTCATCACCGCCAGCACCTCGAAGCCGTCCATCTCGGGCATGACGATGTCGAGCAGCACGAGCGATATGGTGGTGCCGAGCTTTTGCATGGCTGCCACGCCCTGAAGGCCGTTCTCGGCCTCGACTATGTCATAGTCGCTGCCTATCATGTCGGCCAGCAGCGCGCGGTTCATGGCCGAGTCATCGACTATGAGGATGGTCCGCTTGCCATCGGTCGGCGCCGGCATGGCCGGCTGTATGCCAGAGGTCGTGGTTTCCAGTTCCAGCTCCTTCAACGTCCTTCAACGAAGGATGGTTCTCCTAACCCGCCATGATACCCCGCACCGGTGCTCATTCCTAGACTCAAGGAGCGCTCTCTTGCAAAAAAATCAAGGGTTCATCTGGGGCGGTGCCGTTGCGGGCGCCCGCGCGGCTGGGCGGTGCAGGAGTGGTGCGGGGTCCAGCGCCGCCGGCCGGCACTGGCGCCCGGCGCAGCTACGATGCGGCTATGGCGCGACTATGGTGCGGCCTTACCCCACCACGCGCAGCCGCGACTGCGCCTTGCCCGCCTGCTTAGCCTCGTACAGCGCCTCGTCGGCCAGCGCGTACACCTGCTCGAAGGTCACCTCGTCGCCGCCGGGGCAGCACGCCGCCCCCACCGTGATGCTGGGCGCAGGACCGGCCGGGGCCGAGCCGTCAGTGGCCCGCTGGGCAGCGAAGGGGCCGCGCACCAGGTGGTCCATGATGCGGTCGAGGGCCGGGCCGGGGGCCAAGCCGTTGGCGAACACCGCGAACTCATCGCCGCCCAGGCGCGCCACCACATCTTCGCGGCGCATGGCAGCGGTCAGGAACTCGGCCAGCTCCACCAGCACGCGGTCGCCTTCGGGGTGGCCGTAGGTGTCGTTGATGCCCTTGAAATCGTCCACGTCTATGAGGAAGAAGGTGAACTGGGGCGTGCCCGACTTCAGCGCCGTGTCCATGCGGTTGAGCGCCGCCGAGCGGTTGAACAGCCCGGTCAGGCTGTCGCGTTCGGCCTTGCGGCGGAACTGCGACTCGCGCATCATCATCTCGTGGGTGTCCAGCAGACGCCCTACATGGCGCACGGCGTTGCCGTCATCGTCGTAGAGCACCACCGACTGGTAGCGGAACCACACCGGCTCGCCATCGGGGCCTTCGGTGGAAGTCTCGAAATCCACCAGGCTGTCATCGCCGATGGCTTCCATGAGCTGGTCGAGGTCGTGCACCTGTATCTTCAGGTGACAGTCGGCGTGGCAGCGGCGGCGCACCACGAAGTCGTCCTGGCGCGGAGCGCGGCCGAAGCGGTCGGCGAAGTCGCCGAACACCTGGGCATTGCCGGTGGCGCACTCGATGTCGAACACCACGTCGTTGCTGAGCGCGGTGAGTATTTCCATGCGCTCGCGGGCGCGCTTGAGCTCGCGCTCGTCGGCCACCTTCTCGGTCACGTCCACCACGGTGACGTAGAACCACGGCTGGCCCTGGGCATCCACCACATGGCGGCCGCGGTCGTCCACCCACAGCTCACGCCCGTCGGCGCGGTTCAGGCGGTACACCACCGAATCGGTGTCGCCGTGGGATATCTGTTCGTCGATGGAATCCAAGACGTGCTGGCGGTCGTCGGGGTGCACGAGCCCCGCGAAGCAGCCGCCGGTAAGGGCGTCGAACTCAGCGCGGTCGGCGCACCCCATCATGGTTATGAGCTCTTGGCTGGCGAAGTCGATGGCGCCTTCGGCATCGGCATGGTAGCGGAACAGGCCCCCGGGCGTGTGCTCAAGGAAATCGCGGAACACCTCGCTGGCGCTTTGGCCGCTGATCGGTTCAGCGCTGGGGTGCTGAGGCTTTGCCATGGTTGGTCCCTTCCCGATCATGGGCGAGCAACGCTCGGCAGCCGCGTGGGCTGGAGGGCGCCTAACGTCCAATAGGCCTAGCAGCACCCATCATAGCACGAGAGCTTTTGGGCTTGACGCAGGCCAGGCGCGGGGCAGCGCGGAGCATGCAGGGCAGGCGGAAAGCGAGCGGGGAGGTCGGGCAGGGCTGCCTGACGGCCGTGCTGCCGACACGCAGCGGGGGACTGCCAAGCACTCGCGCTGCCATGCGGCGGAGGAGCCGCGGAACCTTCCGCATCACGCCATGGTGATGTCGCGATGCAGGCCGAACCTGACCACGCAGTAGTAGCCGATGCCCACCACGATCCAAGCGGCGCCCACCACCAGGGCCACGGTGCTGAGCGACACCAGTATGCCCAGGCATATGAGCGCACCCGCCAGCGGGAACACCAGATGCATGAGCACCGCCTTGGGGCCTTTGCGCTCTTTGCGCGTGAACCAGCAATACCATATGACGCATACGTTGAGGATGGCATAGGTGGCCAGCGCGCCGAAGTTGCTGACCTTGGCCACCTCGCTCACGCCCAGCGGCGCCATGATGAGCACCAGCACCAGCGAAAGGGCCAGCACGAACACCGTGGCCGCCAGGGGCAGGTTGGTGCCTTCCTTCAGCGTGCCGAGGCGCTTCGGCAGCGAACCGCCCTTGGCCATGGTGTAGATGATGAGCGCCGTGGAGGTCTGGGACACCAGCGCGGTGAACACGCCCTGCGAGAGCGCCACGGCGATGGCGCACAGGATGGCCAGCCAGGGGCCGGCGACCATCTGGGCCACCACATAGAAGCCGTTGTCGGGGTCGTTGACGAAGCTGGCGCCGGTGGGGTCGATGCACGTAGCCAGGTAGCACTGCCCGGCGAACAGCACCACCAGGATAAGGGCCATGATGAGCATGGCCTTCGGCGGGCCCTGCTTCTCGTCGACGGCTTCTTGGGTGAGGGTGGCTATGCAGCCGAAGCCGACATAGGACAAGACCGCCAGAGACACCGCAGACATGGTGCCTCCCAGGTCGAAGTGGGCCGGGTCGACCAGCGCGGTAGCGGTGAAGGCGCTCGTGGCCGGGTGCGTGACCACGTAGTAGACGCCCAGCACCACGAAGATGCCCAGCACGACCAGCTCTGCCACGAGCGCTATGCGGTTGACCACCATGGTGGTCTTCATGCCGCGCAGCGAAACCGCCGCTACGAATGCCAGGAACATGAGGCAGAACCCCCACACGGGCACTTGGGGGATGAACCCATGGAGCGCCGTTCCGGCGATGATGTACATAAGGGTGGGCGTGACCAGGTACTGCAGCAGCATGAGCCACCCCGTCAAGAAGCCCATCGCCTTGCCCATGATGTGGGACGCATAGGTGAAGATGGACCCCGACGACGGGAAGAGGCGGATCATGATGCCGAACGAGAACACCGAGAACAGCACCGCCGCGAAGCCGATGATGTAGGCCAAGGTGGGCATGCCGTTGGACGCTTGGAACACGCCGCCGTAGATGGCCATGGGCGCGATGGGCACCATGCTAATGAGCCCGTAGACCACCATGTCGAACACGGTGAGGGTTCGCGTGAACGGGTCGCCGCCCTTGACTGCAGCCGCGGAAGCCGTCGCCGGCTTCGCGATGGCGGGCTTCTCTGGCCGAAGGCTGGCGGCCTGGTGGCTGTTCTGCGCTTTCATGACATTGCCCCTTTGCTCGAGCAGGCAGGTGCCTAGCGGCACCCCTGCGCCCTCTACCCTACGCCCCTCTTGCAGCGCAAGGGCGCAGGCCAGGCAAGCGTTTTCCTTCTGTTGCGTTGCCGAAGGCCCGGCGGAAGGAAAGGAGCGACCGCCACCGTTTTGTCGGCCAGCCATGGCTTGAGCTGCCCTTGCCGTGCGCTAGACTGTTCACCGTTTCGATGCTGGCGGCATGCCTGGGTGCGCAGCCGCCTTTTGATAGGGGAAGGACAACCTATGTCTCAAAGCGTTTCTACGGTGGCTCAGCGCGTGCTGGCAGGGGTGCTGGTTGCCGCACTGGCGGTGTTCGGGGTGACGGCGCTGGCCGGCTGCAGCGGCGGGAACGACGCTGCCAGCAACAACGCACCGGCCGACGCAGGGAAGGTGCGCATCGGCACCATGCCCACCGAGGACAGCCTGCCTTTGTGGGTGGCCGAGGCCGATGGCCTGTTCGTCGATCAGGGCGTCGAGGTGGAGATAACCACGTTCGATTCCGCACCGGCGCTTTCGGCTGCCATCACCGCAGGTCAGGTTGACATGGCCATGACCGACGTCATGCGCGCGGTGAAGCTGACCGAGTCGGGCACCCCGGTGGTGCTGGAGTGGATCACCTTGGGCGAGACCGCGACCGAGGGGCGCTTCGGCGTGATGGCGCCAGCCGATGCCCCGTACAGCACCCTTGAGGAGCTGGCCGCTGCGGCGGCTGCCGCCGACGCGCCGGAGGGCTTCGGCGTGGGCGTGGCCGCCAACACCGTTCCCGAGTACGTGTTCGACGCGCTGTGCGACGAGGCTGGCCTTGCAGAAGGCGCCATTCCCACCCAGGAGGTGGCAAGCCTTCCCGAGCGCTATAGCCTGATGGCATCGGGCCAGCTGGCCGCTGCGGCGCTGCCGGGCAGCCTGCTTGCGCTGGGCGAGGCCAACGGCATGAAGCTGCTGGCCGACGACACCGCCGGCGCCAACGTATCGCAATCGGTCATGGTGGCGCGCGAGGCGTTCGAGGCCGAGCATCACGATGCGGTGGTGGCCGTGGCCCTGGCGTGGAACGCTGCGGCCGATGCCATCAACGCCGATCGCGACGCCTATCTGGAGCTCCTGGCCGAGAAGGCGAACCTCAACGAGTCCATCGCCGACAGCTACCCGGTGAGCACCTATCCTTCGGCCTACGAGCAGGGTGCGCTGAAGCGCCCCGCGGCCGAGCTGGTAGACCCGCAGATAGCCTGGATGGCCAAGAAGGGCTACGGCATCGCCGGCACCTCCTACGACATGGCGGCGGGCACCATCACGCCGGGCAGCGAATCGTAGCAGACGCGCTGGCGGCAGCGGTTGGAAGCAAGGCTTAGAGCCGGGGCAAGGTCGGGGGCGAAGGTGCGCAAGGCGATCGCATATATATGGGGCACGGCGCTGGTGCTGGTGCTGTGGTGGCTGCTGGCCGCCGTGCTGCAGTCGCCAGCGCTGCCCACGCCCCTGGCCACGCTGCCGGTGCTGGCCGACGAGGCCGGCGCCATCTGGCCGCACTTCTGGGTGAGCTTCGAGCGCATCATGCTGGCCATGGCCATAGGCACGGTGCTGGGCGCGCCGTTGGGCCTGCTGCTAGGGCGCTCGAAGCGAGCCGATGCGCTGTTCGGGCCCGTGCTGTACATTCTCTACCCGTTGCCCAAGGTGGTGTTCCTGCCAGTGCTGTTCGTGCTGCTGGGCCTGGGCGGCGAGGCGAAGGTGGTGCTCATAGCCATCGCCGTGTTCTTCCAGATGATGGTCACCATGCGCGATGCTGCGAAGGCGGTGCCCCAGCCGCTGCTCGAGGCGTTCTGGAGCCTGGGCGCTACCCGTTGGCAGGGGTTCTGCCACGTGACGGTGCCGCTGGCCGTGCCGTCGCTGTTCACGGCGCTGCGCGTGACCACCGGCACCGCGGTGGCCATCCTGTTCATCGCCGAATCCATGGCCGGGTCGACCGGCTTGGGCTATTTCATCATGCACGCCTGGTCGGTGCTGGAGTACAAGCAGATGTTCGCGGGCATCGTGGCCATGGCGGTCATGGGCGTGGTCATCTACGAAGCCTTCGACGTGGCCGAGAAGCGCCTCGCGGCGTAGCGCTCATGATGCAGTCGGTCAGTCGAACAGCCTAGATATAGAGGATGCACGATTCGCCATAAGCGCGAAGCAGTGCATCGTGGGTCAGAAAGACCATGCCTGCAGCCTTCGCCTGGCATATCATGATGCGGCCGAACGGGTCTTTGTGCGCCGGACTGCCACTTTCGCGACACAGAGCATCAAGCAACAGCACCGCTTTTTCCGAGATGGAAAGCGGCTCATAGCCGCCTTGCTTGCAAAGCTCCGACAAACGCCCTGCGTCAACCTGCATGAGATCAGGGTGGGCGGCATGCTTTATCTGAACCTCCCAAAGCGATGCCACGCTGTAGAACACCGCGTTTGCTTCATCTGCGATAAGAAGCCGAGCCTGCGCAGGTAGTTCGGGAGAATCTTGTAATGCCCATAGGAGAATATGGGTATCGAGCAACAGCTTCATCGGCTACACCCCGAAAGCTTGGGCCACAAGGTCATCGTCCTCGTGGATATCCCAACCAGGAGCCACAAGCTTGCAGCCCGCTGCCACACCCAACCGCGCCGAGGGCTGCTCCTGGCGTATGGGCACCATCTTCGCTACCGGGTGCCCATGACGAGCGATGACAATGCTCTCTTCCTGGCCCGTTTCCAGCATCTTGAGCAAAGCGGACAGCTTGTTCTTAGCTTCAAGCACATTCACCTGGGTCATGACTTCCCCGATTCTCATAAATCTAGCTAAGTTAGCCATATTTTATCACCTTTCACGAGAAACGCCAGCCATCAGGCCACAGCCGAGGGTTTCGTGCCCCCCCATAGAGAGCGGAAGCCTTCAAACCATCACAACGATGCAATATCCGAAAAAATCGATACAGATCTGGCAAAACAGGCGCAAGAATGCCGGGGCATCGCCAGCAAGCGTTCCCTTAATGCGCCCTCGCATTACCGGGCGAGGGTCTTTAAAACCGCCGGAGCTCTTCACGGCGTTAGCCGGCTTGGCAGCGGCGACAGCGGCGCTTGTGCCCATAGCACGGAGCAGGTTCCGCCCCAAGGGAAAGAACGGTCGAAAGCGTTGCTGACGACCGTTCCGAACCAATAGGCGCTGCCCGCTACCACCACGGGCAACCGCTGGGCCCTATTCTAGCACGATTCGGGCTGACCCCAGCCCTGATGCCGCGCACCACTAAAGGCAGAACGCAGGGGCCACGCCGGAGTTATAGAACGATGAGATGCGATGACAAGCTCCATCAGGATTAGCAAGGCATACGTATGAGCTGCTTGACCGATAACAAGAGCGCAGCCACCAGCCACTATCGGTTCCATTGTAAGCCTTAGTGGCTTTTGGATTAGTGGCCGAGCCATCGTTGCCTCTGTAAGCGAGGTATTGGAAGGGTTCATAGCCATCCGCTGGATACTGTTCAGACTCATTGAACGCGGAAAGGGCAGCGCCGTACACCTCGTACACGCTCGGCAGAAAGACAATCTCAGTGGACAGCTGTAGCTTCGAGGTATCCGTACCGCCAGCGAGCTGCTGGGCCTTCTTAACGGGAACAAGGCTATCCTGCAATGCTTGGTCGAGCGAGCTTTTGAAGACGGCCTCTAGCGTGGTACGCAAAGGCATCTTCTCCCATCCTCTCGTACCAGGATACGGAGCGGCATCCATAACGGTATCAAACGCACCACTGCCAGCGGCAATGCTCGTAGCACCATCATAGGCATAGATATCCTTTGTCTGGAAAGTGAAGCCTGCCTTTCCCGAGCCATCCTCTCGGAAGTCTTGCGCGATGCCGATGAGCTGCAGGTCAAGATAGCCGGTTTTTGCCCCAGCCACTTTCAGCTGGAAGTAAGGCCCCGCAGCAACCTGGCGGTCGAGCATGCCCTTATAAAAGCTGTAGTACTTAGACTGCTCAAGATCGCCAGCATGGGCTGCAAGGTCAGCGGCGGCAGCTTTGATGTCGTTCAGGCCATAGACGCCCACAAGCCCCAGATCAGGATCGGTGTTCTCAACCCAGAGAGGATCGGTTTTCGAGCCAGTAGGGAAAGGTCCTGCGGGCAGGTCCGCCGCGAAGCAGTAGCTGATGTTCGCGATGGAGGCGGAGGTGCCTTCGCTGAGGGTTGAGAGCTTGTCGTAGTCAAGCTCGGTGCCAGTCTCTTGGAGGTTCAGGCGGTAGCCGAGGGAGAGGGTGTCTTCTGCAGGGATGGTGAACTTGTCCGCGGCAAAGGACTTCTCAAGCAGGATGTCGTCAAGGGAAAAATCGACTGCACCCTCTGGTTTTGAAGCCGAGGTAGCGTCCGGGTCCTTGAGGTCGTCTTCTGCGAGCTCGCCAGTCGCCGGGTACAAGCTGAACAGCTTATCTGAGGTAGTGGGCAGAGCACTGCCATCCTTCTTCTTCAGGATGTCGGAGGCGCCGAGGGATGTCGAGCCGTTGCCTTTGACTTGCTTTGACTCAAGGCCCACTATGCGAAGGTCAACCTCTGATTGGCTTTGCACCTTGCTCTGGCCGAAGGCGCTCGAGGCCAAGCCCTCTCGGCTCTCGTTTCCTTGCGTCACCACGTCGGCGTAGAACGTGACGGAGCTCGGCACGTCAACGCTGATGACGCTTGTCCAGCGGGCTGTGAGCTCGACCCGCCCGTCATCTCCTGCGTAGTCTGGAAGCTTGGATGCATCCACGTACCATTTGCCGTCCGTCTCATCTTGATAGACGAGGTCTTGGTCGATGGCTTCCGTGCCTTCTGCGTTAGGGATGGTCCAACCTTGGAAGACGTATCCTGGGCGCTTGGGGTCTTCGATTTCGACCTTCTCGCCAGCCTCTATCTGTTCACCCACAATCGTCTGGTCAGGCTTTTCCTCGCCCTGATAATCTTCATCACCTGGCTCGGAAGACGTGTCGAATCCGAGGTCATGATCCCCTACGGTCCAATACGCGTATATCGTCGCATTGCCTGCCACATCCCACGTATGGGCGCTGCCCGCCCCATCATCCTCGCCTAGGTAATACTGCGTTCCCTGGCCATCTGGTTGCGAGAAATAGCCAGCAAAGGAATATCCGGGCTTCTTTGGTGCCTCTATCGCAGGCATATCAAAACCGTACACGACACCGATCTGGCTAGAAGCGTCTCCGTCTTGCAGCGTTACCGTATAAGGCTTCCCTCTAAAGACCGCGTAGACATCTGTCCCAGCGCTAGAAGTGATGGACCATGTCCTTGAAGTGAACGCAACGGCATCGCTTCCGTCGTAGTTCCACCCTGCAAAGGCATAGCCAGCATACGGGGCAACCACGACCGTGAACCCTGTTCCGCTCGAGTTATTGCCGATCATGCTGCAGCTGGTGCCCGAAATCTTGCAATCTACGCGGGAGCCGCCAGTGCTGGCCGTAGCACGAGTCGTGCTGACGTTGGCGTTGCTCTTATAGCTGCACGTCTTTATGTAGCCACCTGTCGTGCAGAACATGCCGAACGGTATCGCCGCATAAGACGATGCCGACGACAGCATCGCGTCAGTGGCTTGGTCAAGAGTGTCTCCTGCACTGCTGAATCGCGAGAAGACGTGCTTCCAGGCGACGATATCTGTGTCTTCTGGGAAGCTTATCTCGATATCCGCGGAGTCGACCTCAGGCAGGTCGCTATCAGCGGACGATAGCGCGACCATGGCGGTGAGTTGAGTGCCAGCTTCGCTGGCTTGGCCTTCGTTGGGCCCTTCGGCTCCGGCAGTGTCGCCACTTTCGCCCAAGATGACGGATGCGGCGGGCAGGCTCACGGTCGGTATCGCGTGGAAGATGTCGGGGCTGATGGAGGTCACGGTCGCAGGCGCGTTGATGGTGGTGAGCTTCGCGCAGGCTTCGAGGGCGCCAGCGGCTATGGTCGTGCAGCCCTCTCGGATAGTGATTTCCGTCGCACCAGCTGGAACGCGAAGCAAGGTCGTGAGGTCGGATGAGTATAGAAGACCATTCTCCGAGGCGAATGCTGCGCTGCCATCCTCCACGGAGACGGTGTCCACCAGCGAGCAATGCGAGAAGCTGCTGGGAGGGACCGTCTCCGCTTCCTTAGGGAGGACGACAGCGCCCTGCTTGCCCTCGGGAATGAGCAAGAGGCTAAGTTTGTCGACGTCATACAAGACGCCGTCGAAAGAGGAAAAGAACGGGTTGCCTTCGGCGACCGTAACGGATTCGACGTCAGACGAGCGAAACGCGCGCTCATCAACATCGCTCACGCTAGCAGGTAAGGTAGCCGAGGCCACGCCAGAAAGGTAAAAGGCGTAAGGGGCGATAGAGGAAACGATGTGCGATACGCCCTCGTAAGAGACCGTTTCCGGAATCGCAAGGGTGCCGTCGTCCAATACAGCCGCATTGCTCGAAGCAATGCCGACCAGCTCGACGTAAGGCCCATCTATGACGGCATAGGTCAGGCCATCTGTCGTGAACGAACCGACGATGGGCGTACTGTCGAGAATGACATCGGAGTTGATGAAATTAGCTGGCTTTCCAGCTAGCCCGGACGCCAAGATCAGCGGCTTTTCATTGGACCCTTCGACTCCGCCGTCTCCGACGGCTCCGCTCAGGGTGACGTCAGAGCTAGAAGCTTCGGTCGAGAGGTCCGATAGGGGTTGAGGCGAAGTTGGCACCTCTGAGCGATAAGCCCCCTCGGACCCCTCGGCCCCAGAGTGCCCATCTTCTGCAAGCGCAAAAGCAGGTACCAAGGTAAGCGAAAGCGATGCCGCGACCAAGCAGGCAGCGATCTTGCGTGCAAGCACGAATGAGACGGACGTTCCCATGCGACCGGCTCCTCCCGAGTATGTAGTTTCCCGTCATACTGCGGAGGAGGCCCACTGCGATGCGCAGCCTCGCTTGCTCCCCTGGGCGTTCTCGTTACCTAGGGCGTTCTCACACGAGGAGGGCATCCGCCACAGTCGGCGAACTGCAAGATTGCGTTGAATTTCGAATGAATCCGAAACAAGAAATCTCGAAAGGCAGATGCCCTCTTCGTACCTTGTTCCAGAACTCACTCTGATAACGTCATATTCGATTCAACGCAATTCCCCCGAAGCAGGGAACCGCAGTTCGCCAACTCGCAGTCTAACAAGCACCCCCGCTCTGCGCAAGACGCGTCCATAAAATCGATTTGAAAGCCCTCCCTGGGGCTGCCGCGGCTGGCGCAGCCGCGCTGCGCGGCCAATGAACAGGGCTACGCCCCGCTGCTCGTGCACGACAGAAGCCCTCCGCCGACCACGAAAAAAGCCAGGCGGCAATGCCTACCTGGCTTTCTGCTGCCTTGCTGTCCCGGTGGCGCGCACAGCGCGCCACACCGTGACCCGTCCCTAAAGATCCACTTCGGCGTAATCCAAATCATCGCCTTTGAATTGCCGGACGAAGTCGCAGGGCGCCATGCGAGCGACCGGGCTGCCGACGAAGCCGGTCTCGTCGCGGGATACGATGAGGTCGATGCCATTGCGCTCTGCCGATGCGGCAATGACTGCATCCTCAAAATCATCCATAGGCGATGCTGCAGCGTTGCGGCAATCGGCCCCCGTCACATCCATCACGTCGAACATCTCGAAGAGGGCCGGCAATGCCTCGCGCACCTTCTGCTGGGGCATTCCCCGCCGATGGAGGATGTACGCTATATCGGTCACCGCTGAAGCAGGGATGAACGAGTCGAAGCGGCGCATGTTGGCAACGTCGTATGCCGCCAAAGAGCCGGCCAGCCACTCGGATGCGCCCAGGATGTCGATGACGACGTTCGCATCGAAGCACACCCTCATAGCAGCTCCTCGTACCGCTCGTCCAAACGCTCCTCGCGAGCTTTCCGCGCATCGAACCCTTCGGGCACCAACACGATGCCCGTCATCGACCGCGCAAGCTTCCGCCGCCGCTCATAAACGGATTCCCCTTCGGCCGCAGCCATGAACGACGGCACTTGCTGTTTCTGCTCAAGGAATTCGTAAAGCGACCGGACAGCGTCCGACACCGATATGCCGTGGCGGTCCAGCACCTGGCCGCCGTGTTTCTTCAGATCAGCTGGGAGCCGCACGTTGAGCGTAGCCGTTGCTGCCATAGGGGGCCTCCTTCGCCGCGCTGTTCTCGGCCCCTATTCTACCTTATTGCATTACGTAATGCAATAAGGTAGGCGGACGGATTCCCATCCGACGCAGCACGCCGGTTGCCCAGCTTTACAGCACGCGCATGGCGAAGCTGGGCGTGTAGTAGGCCATGGTGTCCACCACAACGCCCTGGCCGCTGCCCGCAGCGTGGATGTAGCTGCCGCCATCAACGGCGATGCCCACATGGTACGCGCTGGCACCCGAACCCCAGAACACCAGGTCGCCGGGCTGGAGCTCGTCCAGGCCCACCGGCGTGCCGACGCCCGCCTGAGCGCCCGAGGTGCGCGGCAGCTCGATGCCCACCGCCGTGCGGTAGCAGTACTGCACGAAGCCCGAGCAGTCGAAGCCGCCCGGCGTGGTGCCGCCATAGACGTAGGGCGCGCCCTCGTGGGACAGCGCCTCGGCCATGAGGGCGTCCACCTGCGCCACGCGGGTGCGGGCGCGCTGGTCGGCCGCCGTCTCCTCGGCGTAGGGGGCAAGCTCGGCATAGGTCTCGGTCTGCTCGCCGTGCAGGAACGCGTCGCTCACCGCGGTAGTGAAGCCGCCCAGGGTGGGGGTTTCTGCGTGCTGCTGGGCCGCCGCCTGCTCGGCTTGCTGGACCTGCTCGGCCTGCTCGACCGAGAACGGGCCCACCGGTTGCGCGGGGGACGTTGCCACCTTCGGCTCGTCGGCGTACAAGCGCTCTGCCGGCATGAGGCCAATCGTGACCGGCAGGCTCAAGGCAATGGCCAGGCTCAGAGCCGCCACCTTGACGGCAGGCTTGCGGGCGCAGTCGAGCGCTGCGCAGGATACGGCAGTGCGGGAATGAGATGCGTTGGAAGCCAAGGATAGTCCTTCTAACAGGTCCGCGTATGGTCGCCTTGCGGACGGCGGAGCGCCAAGTGCGTGCCCTCCCCTTCTTGAGGGCCCGCGGCGCTTGGCAACCGCGGCTCGCGAAGGCGGCGCGAGCCTGGGAGCTGTTCCTTGGGCAGCCCCCGCGTGATGCGGTGCCCCGCCAGGCGGGAGCCCAGCGGTTCGGTTAGGCTACCGTTGCGCAACGCTTTTCCAACGCCAGACCGGCTACTCTCCACGGCTTCACCGCTTCTGGTTCGCGCCGTCTCCACGCCCAGTTCACAGCTTCATCGCGTTTGCTTCGCAGGGTCTTCACATTCGCAAGGTCTACATATATAGAGAAGCAAGGCCGCGCTCAAGGCGAACGTGGATTGCGTTTGCCTCGACACGCAGCTCTAGGGCCGTCCAGCGTGCTTGGCTGGGCGGGTTCTGCTTGGCGGCAAGAAACCCCGTAACCACCTTGACAGGGCACCTGCCCCAGCGGTTAAAGTAGGCCCAGCAGAAAACGAAAGGAGCCTCATGGAAAAGGCCAAGGTCTACTTCACCCCCGAGCTCACCCCCGAAGCCGTCGTGCGCATGTACGAGGCGCTGGGCATCCAGCTGCCCGGCAAGGTGGCGGTAAAGGTGCATTCCGGCGAGGAAGGCAACCAGAACTACCTGCACCCCGAGTTCATGCGCCCCATGGTCGAAGCCGTGGGCGGCACCATCGTGGAGTGCAACACCGCCTACGAAGGCGCGCGCGACACCACCGAGAAGCACGAGAAGCTCATGGCAGCCCATGGCTGGACCGAGTTCTTCGACGTGGACATCATGGACGCAGAAGGCCCCGACCTGGTGTTCCCCATCGAGAACGGCCGCGTGCTCACCGAGAACCGCGTGGGCAAGAACCTGGCGAACTACGCCAGCATGCTGGTGCTCTCGCACTTCAAGGGGCACCCGATGGGCGGCTACGGCGGGGCGCTGAAGCAGCTTTCCATCGGCTGCGCGTCCAATCAAGGCAAGGTGAACATCCACACGGGCGCGGCGTCGCTGGATCAGGCCGACTTCTGGGACAAGCATGCCGAGCAGGACGACTTCCTGGAGGCCATGGCCGAATCGGCCGAGACAGTGGTGAACCATTTTGGCAGCAACCTGGCCTACATCAACATAGCCTGCAACCTGTCGGTGGACTGCGATTGCTGCGCCAAGGCCGAGGACCCGTGCATGGGCGACATCGGCATCTTCGCGTCGCTGGACCCGGTGGCCATCGACCAGGCGTGCATCGACGCCGTGAAGGCGTCCGACGACCCAGGGCGTGACCACCTGCTCGAGCGCATCAACTCGAAGAACGGCACCAAGACCATCGACGATGCCGCGCGTCTGGGCTACGGCACGAAGGAATACGAGCTCGTAGCCATATAGGCGCACGAGCGGGCATGGCGAAGACGGTCATGCATATTCCCAGCTCAAAAAGCCCTGCCAAAGACTTTTGACAGGGCTTTTTCCTTAAGGCGCACCAGCTTGGCGACGCTCCAGTGCTAGGATTTCCCCGTTTCACCCACCCGAGAGGAAGGAAGCATTATGGTATCCGAGCATGCGATGCTGATACTCATCCTGCTGCTGGCAGTGGCCGTGGTCGTCTTGGCTGTTGGCATGATGCTGTATGTTGGCAAGCTGGAAACGCGGCTGAAGCTCATCGCCGAGCGCCTTGAGGCACCCGGCGCAGCGCTGAACGAGGCTCTAAGCCGGGCAGGCAGCACAGAATAAGGGCAGCCAGTGGAGCTCGCACGTCAGATACGGCAACGTCGCACCGAGCGCGGCCTCTCCCAAGACGAGCTGGCCGCGGCCATATTCGTCTCGCGCCAGACCGTCTCGAACTGGGAGACCGACAAGACCTACCCTGACGTGCAGAGCCTCTTGCTGCTCAGCCAGCTTTTCGGCGTGTCCACCGACGAGCTCATCCAAGGCGACGTGGCAGTCATGCGGCGCGCCATGGAAGAGGACGCGAAGAAGATACGGCAGCTCACCGCCATCATGGTGGTGATGCTGGCCCTTGCAGTGGCGTTCTTCATAGCGCTGGTGGCAACATGGCAAGAGCCTTTGCCTTTCGGCAACCTGACCAAGGGCGACCTGGCCGGCTTCGCCGCGTTCGCGCCGCTGTTCGCGCTGGGCACGGCGGCAGCGGTGCAGGTCGAGCGCATCAAGCGGCGGCACGACCTGGTCACGTACCACGAGATAATGGCGTTCGTGAACGGTGAGCCCCTGGGGCCCGAGCGCCAAGGGCACCGCTTCGCGCGCAACCACCCGGTGGCGACGGCCATCATCAAGCTCGCGTTCGGCGCGGTGGTGGGCGCGGCGCTGGGCGTGATGGCCTACAAGCTGTTCGGGTAGCGCTGGCAGGCGCCGGGCAGGCGCCGGGCAGGTGTCCGGCACTCATCCGAGCGCACACCCCGGCGCGCATCCGAAGCAGCCCATATTCACAACCCCGTGACGATTAGGGAAGGCGGCCGCTGGGCTGCCTTCTTTTGCTATGATGCCAGCGTGCCGGCGCATGCGGCAAGCTGCCGGCGCGTGGCACCGACCCGTCCGCAACCACCTCGACCGCGAAGGAGGCCGCAATGGAGCAAGCGCTTGCCTGGGCCGCCCTCGGCACGGGGTTCACCTTCCTCATGACCACGCTGGGCGCCGCCGCGGTGTTCCTGTTCCGCGGGCGCAGCAGCGCGCTGGCCCAGCGGGTGTTCCTGGGGTTCGCCGCCGGCGTCATGATAGCCGCCTCGGTATGGTCGCTGCTCATACCGGCCATCGAGCGCGCCGAAGACGCTGGCCAGATAGGCTGGCTGCCCGCCGCGGGCGGCTTCGTCATAGGCGTGGCGTTCCTCATGGGATTGCACCAGATCATCCCCCACCTGCACCCGGGCGAGAAGCACCCGGAAGGGCTGCCGAGCCGCTGGGAGCGCCCCACGCTGCTGTTCACCGCGGTGACGCTGCACAACATACCCGAGGGCATGTCGGTGGGCCTGCTGTTCGCCATGGCGGGGCTGAACGGGGGCGACCCGGGCATGCTCGGCATGGCCGTGGCGCTGGCGCTGGGCATAGGCATACAGAACGTGCCGGAAGGAGCCGCAGTTTCGCTGCCCATGCTGCAAGAGGGCATGAGCGCGCCTAAGGCGTTCGCCATGGGGGCGCTATCCGGCCTGGCCGAGCCTGTGTTCGGCGTGCTGGTGGTGCTGGGCGCCACCGCCCTTACGCCATGGATGCCGTGGCTGCTGGCCTTCTCGGCCGGCGCCATGATGTACGTGGTGGTGGAAGAGCTCATCCCCGAGGCTCACCTGGGCGAGCATTCCAACGCCGGCACCCTGGCGGTCATGGTGGGATTCCTGCTCATGATGGTGCTCGACGTGGCGCTGGGCTAGCCCTTCAGCCAAGGGCTCAGCGGGCCGCAGCTCAGCACCGTGAGCCGCCGCGTCGCGCGCGAGAGCGTGGTGTACAGCCGCCGGCGCGCTAGGTCGTCGTCGCCGAAGATGCGCGCAGAAGCGTCCGCCACGATGACCCAGTCGAACTCAAGGCCCTTCGCCAGCTTGAGCGACGTTATGACCACGCCCTGCTCGGGCAGCGCGCCTTCGCCGTCCACCACCGTCGGCGCCACGAGTCCCGCCTCCTCCAGCTGCCGGGCCAGCCGCCGCGCATCGCGCTGGCGCGGCGTCACCACGGCGCACAAGCCGCCTTCGGCCTGGATGGCCTCCTGCGCTTCTTCCACGACGCGCCGCAGCTCGCTGGCGTGGCCTTCCTTGCCCGCGCACTCGATGATGACGGGCGGCTCGTCGCTGCGTTGCACCGATTCCAGCTGCGCGCGCACGCCGTCTTGGCGAGCCAGGCGCCCGAACAGCTCGGCGATGGCCGGGGCCGAGCGGTAGCTTATGTTGAGGAAGCACTCCTCCACCGCGCCATGGAAGCGCTCGAACACGGCCCGCGCCTGCTCGAACGACGCCAGATGCGGCGCGATGGCCTGGTTCGGGTCGCCCAGCAGCAAGAAGCGAGCGCGGCGTAGTAGCGCGCCAGCACCGCCAGCTGCGCCGCGGTGTAGTCCTGCACCTCGTCCACCATCACGTACTGCGCCTGCGCATCGGCCAGCCCCGTGACGGCGATCTTGAGGTACAACCACTCCAGCGGCTCGAGCGACCGGCGCCCCAGCAAACGCTGGCCGATGCGGTCGATGCTCAGCCAGTCATCGCGCTCGACCGCTTCGAAGGCAGCGGCGTAGCGGTCGTTCACATAGGCCTGCGCCAAGCTGCGCGCCTCCCGCTCGTCCTGCGGGTCGAACGGCCCGTGGAACAGGCGCAGCTGCTCGTCCAGGGACAGCTCGGCCAGCTCGTCGTGCAAGCTTTCCTGGGCCGCCATCTGCCCCAAGCGCGTCCGCAGCCGCTTGTGCAGCTCTTCGCGGATGAGCACCATGCGATGCGGACCGGCCGGCACGTTGGCGAAGCGCTCGGCCATCTTGCGTATGCTGGGCGCGCGCACCAGCGTGACCCCTTCGCAAGCGATGTCGCGGAAGTCGGCCGGCTGCAGCTCGAACGAGGCCACGGCCGCGTCGATGGCATCCAGCGCGTCAGCGCTCGTGCGGTCGGCCGCGCCAGCCAGCGCAGGCGGCAGCAGCCGCTCGGCCAGCTCGGCCCAAGTGAGCATCTGCGGGTTGCGCTCGCCCATGCTGGGCAGCACCTGGTCGATGTAGCGCCGGAACACCGGGTTGGGCGTGACGATGGTCATGTCGCGCGGGTCGAGCGTCTCGCGGTGGCGGTAGAACAGGTACGCGATGCGCTGCAGCATCACCGAGGTCTTCCCGCTGCCCGCCACGCCGTTCACCAGCAGCACCGGCACGTCGTCGTGGCGCACCACGCGGTTCTGCTCCTTCTGGATGGTGGCGGTGATGGCCTGCATCTGCGCCGAGCGCCGCTGGGCGAGAGACGCCAGCAGCAGCGCGTCCTGGATGGCCACCGTGGTGTCGAAGTACGCCAGCAACCGGTCTTCCTCGATGCTGAACTGGCGGCGCAGCAGCAGGTCGGCATGGATGATGCGCCCGTTGGCCTCGTAAGAGGTAGGGCCCAGGTCCTGGTTGTAGTACGCCTCGGCCACCGGCGAGCGCCAGTCCACCACGATGCGGCGGCAGTCCTCGTCGGAAACGCCGGCATCGCCTATGTAGAGGTCGCGCGGCTCCTCGCCCGGTTTGAACCGCAGCGATATCTTGGCGAAGTACGGCTGCCGCAGCAGCAGCTGGATGTCCGAGAGCTTCTGCGCGTTGATGTCCTGGCTGATGTTGTACGCCTCGACGATGCGGTTCATGGCCGCGAAGTCGGCATAGGTCTCCAGTATGTCGTCGGCCGTGGCGAAGTTGACGGTGAGCTCGTCGCCCATGGACTGCTTGTCGGCCGCGGCTTCTCGGGCTATCTTCTCCAGCTGGCGCGCAGTGGCCTGGGCAAGATCCTGCAGCGTGGCGTAGGTGGCGCTCAGGTGCTCTTGCTCCTGCTGGAATACCGGGTCGGCAGCTTGGGTCATGGCTCTCCTTCATTCGGGCGCAAGACGGGGCTCCATGCATTGTACGCGGAAGGACCCGCCGATAGCAGGCTCAACTTATCCAGGGTTTCGCACTATAATAAAGGCGGAAAAGCCGCAAAGACGGTAATCGGGAGGAAGCAGTTCGCCTCAAGCGAGGCGCAGCGGGCCCTAACTGCCTCGCGCAGGAGGACGCCCAAGCGCTGGCGCGCTGTTTCGCTCAGTATAAAGCTGAACAGAAGCACCATGGCTTGCTGCCCATGGCATGGAAACGCGCATTCCGCGCCCACGCCGCTGCCTGCAGGCGCTGTTGGCCTCCCCACACCATCTCGACGGCGTGGCGCGCATCGCACAGACCTGGCAAGCTGGTGATAAAGGCTTACAAAGACTACAGCCCCTTGGATTCCCTGAGCCGTTGCGGCGCAGCTACCGCGTGCCTCGGCCCCGAGACGCTGCCCCCTGAAGGCGGCAAGCGCCATGAGATAGGGCACGTGCACCCGTCGGGGTGGCACATGACCAGCTACGACCAGAGCCTCGTGGCCGGCGAGAGCCTGTACAACCGCACGCACCTCATCGCTTGGTGCTTGAGCGACGAGGCAGACAACCCCCAGAACCTCATCACCGGCACGCAGTACCTCAATCAAGAGACCATGCAGCCCCTTGAGAACCGCGTGGTCGATTACATCCGCCAGTCGGGAAACCACGTGCTCTACCGCGTGACGCCGCTGTTCCACGGCGACGAGCTGGTGGCGCGCGGGGTGCAGATGGAAGCGCGGTCGATCGAAGATGAAGGCGCTGGCGTGAGCTTCAACGTGTACTGCCACAACGTGCAGCCCGGCGTGAGCATCGACTACGCCACCGGCAAAAGCTGCCGAGCAAGCCGGTCGAAGGAACCCGCGCGGCCGCCCCAGGGCTACATCCTCGCGAACGGGTCCCGCCTGGGCGAAGGCCGCGACGACGCGAACAGCCCACCGGCCCCAGCCTACACGCTCAACTTCAGCAGCCGCCGCTACCACCTTATGACCTGCCGTTCGATAACCGATATCGGCACCCGCAACAAGGGGGCATGCCGCCTCGGCCGCGACGAGCTCATTGCCTTGGGCTATCGGCCGTGCGGCTGCTGCAAGCCCTAGACGACCGGGCAGAACGCCCATTCCTCCCACAGTGCCGAAACCGGCAGCGCCCAGACGCGCTCGGAAAGGCGCACGGTCGAGGCCCCTTGGTAGAGGATGTAGCCGCGCTCGAAGCGCTTGTCCTTCTCCAGCAGCCGCAGCACGCCCACATCGCCCCCGCGCACTACGGCCGAATTGCGCATTTGGATGCCCACCAGCCGCCCCTTGCGCGCGAGCACCAGGTCAACCGACCTCACCTTGCGGTCGAAGCGGCGCCAATGGCAGCACCAGGTGGGCTCGGCCGCCCACTGCGCTGCCGGCACCAGCTGGTTGATGCAGAAGGCGCGCATA
This sequence comes from uncultured Eggerthellaceae bacterium, assembly GCA_910588095.1. Lineage (GTDB taxonomy): Bacteria > Actinomycetota > Coriobacteriia > Coriobacteriales > Eggerthellaceae > D16-63. The sequence goes on along the minus strand of CAJUQH010000001.1, from coordinate 228,789 downwards.
GCCTTGCCGAAGGCTCCGTGGTCGAGCGCGATGTCGCGACCTTTGCCCCGCAGCGCCTCCACGCACAACGCAGTGTCGGCCGGGTAGACGCGCACGCTAGCGAAGGGGTCGTCTTCCCTTGGCATCTTGCCCAGCTTCGGCAGGCAGTGGACGGCCAGCGAGTCGGCGAAGCATCCCAGATGCCCCGCGAAAGCGGCGACATCGACGTAGCAAGCGCGAGCGGCAGCTTCGACGTTGAGGTACAGGCCCGGCTCGTCCAGCACCTTGTCCAGCACCGCGCGGGCAACCAGCTGGTCAGGGCCTACGGGTCGGTCGGGGTCGCCTTCCCCTATCGCCTGCAACGCTGGCTCGGGCAGCAGGCTGCGCAGGCCAGGCTTCGCGCTGCCGCTGCTGCCGCTGCTGCCGCGGCCACCGTCGCCGCCCCCGCCGCGCAGCATGCGGGCTGGAAGGCTTCCGGCGCGTAGCATGGTGCGCAAGTCGCTGCGCGTGCAGCGGCTGAGGAAGTTCGGGCACAGGGTGCCGTCGAACAGGTCATCGATGATGCAGCCCCTCCGGGCGCGCCGCTCGGCCTGCGTCAACGGGAACAGCGTGAAGCGCGGCATCTCGACAGCGCTGGCGAACGCCTGCGACCCCATCAGGATGAAAGCCGGGCCACCGCCGTCGGCCTGAGGCGGGGCCTTCACCGCGACCTTGGCCACCGCTTCCACGAGCCCGTCGAGCCGGTGCGCGTCGTCTATGATGACAGGGGCTTCCAAGCTTGCCGCCCATTCGATGGGGCTTCGCTGCGCCTGGGCGAGGGTGCGCTCGTCGCCTAGGGTCACGTAGCCGAAGCGGCTAAGCGCAGGCTCGTTGCGGGCAAGCGCCGTCTTGCCCGACCCGGCCATTCCCTCCAGCAGCACGACCGGGGCTTCCATATGGGCCAAGGTACCGGCAAGGGCGCGATTCACATAAGGGGCCTCGGGGGCTCTCGCCATGGTTCTGTCCTGACTCCGGCGGAAGGTCTCATGACGATTATACTTGCGCCCGCCCAGCCAAGCGCCACCGACCCGGCCAAAGCCGGCCGCCAGCCCCTTCCGCTAGCCCACGAGCAACATCACTGCCACCATGAACCCCACCGTGACCAGCACGAAGCCCACCAGTATGGCCCAAGCCGCCGGGCGCCCCCAGTTGAGCGTCCAGCCGATGCCGAAGCGCTCGGGCAAAAACAGGCTGGCATCGGCAGGATTGCAGTAGAAGATGCCGGCCTTCCAGAAGCGGTCGTCGTCGGTGGCCATGGTGCCGCTCTCGCTCATGCGGCTGATGAGCCGGCTGCCGTTCTGGCCGTAGGCGACGCTCACCGCTATCGACCCGATGACCACGATGCCTATGGGAACGCCGCACGCCACGGCCGATTCCCAGATGTTGATGGCCCCGACGAACGACAGCTGTATAGCCAGCCCCACCACGCCCAGCATCAGGCCGCACACCAGCAGCAGGATGGATTGCGTGCGGGCGAACCGGCCGTAGGCCCAGGCGCTCGCGGCGGGCATGGCCGGGTCGGTGGCCTTCTTCGAGCGCACGATAGACCAATGCGAGAACACCATGCACGCATCGATGAACAGCAAGAACACCACCGGGAATGCCACGAGGCCCGGCGACTTCGGCGCCCAATCGGTCACGTTGCCCTGAAGGTCGACGTGCATGGGCACCGTGTCGGGTATCGCGCCATAGCCCACGACGCCCACCGCCAGCGTCAACGCGATGGGCACCAGGTAGACCAGATCCCACTTCATCGAGATCGCCCGAGGGAAGGGCTCCTCGCCCACGAAGCCAGCGCTGGCCGCGCCTTCTGCCTCCCAGCCTTGCTGCCGCTTGTATTCCCGCACCTTGGCGCGATAGCGCAGCATGAGGCCGTAGCCGACCAGCATCACCGCAAGCGTGGCCACGGTGAATGCCACGATGCCCAGCCCGTAGCCCGCCAGCGCGAACAGCGCCACGGTGATAGCGGTGCACAGCGCGGTCAAGGCCAATATGCGCCAAAGGTAACCGCGCTTGAGGCCACGCAGGAAGGGGTCGTTGGCCGCAGCGTCGGGCACGGTCACGGCGAAGCACTCGCGCTTGGGCATGAGGTAAGGGGTGATGGCCATGAGGGTGCCGGTCAACGGCAGGATGAGCACGAGCAGCCCTACGACGAGGGAAGATGTCCAGGTTGCGCTCTCTATCATGATGCAAGTCCTTTCACGAGCGGTCAGGCGGTCAGCAGGAAGATGGCAGCGCCCCGTAGGCGCGCGCTGCTTGGGCGGAAGCGCATTCGAGGAAGCCCTCGCAGCCGCCCCCGCGGGCACGATAGGCAAGTGCCAGCTTGAACAGGTCGTCCTCCATGGCGCGCTGGGCCGCTTCGGAAAGCTGCGCTTGGCCGTCCTCCGCCGGCTCGGCGATGACGGCACCCGCGCGGCCGCGCATGAGCACATAGCCCTCGTCGCGCAGCAGCGCATAGGCCTTGTTCACCGTATGCAGGTTTATGCCCAGGTCGCTGGCGAGGGCGCGCACCGAGGGCAGCGCCTGGCCCGGCTCCAGCTCGCCCGTGGCGATGCCGGCCACTATCTGGTCACGCACCTGCTGGTACAGCGGCTCAGGTGCTCTGGCGTCTATCCGTATGAGCATGGTGCTTCCCTTTCTTCCTCTTATTGTTATATCTATAGTATAACAAATAGAACAAAAAGGAAATGCGTGCGCCAAGCTACAGCAGCCTGTAGCGCTCGAGCATGCCAGCTAGCGCACTACCTCGGCCTTCTCCTCTTCCTCGAAGGGGGTAAGCTCGCCGGGCGGCGTCTTGCGGGCAGCGCGCACCGAATCGATGCCCACCAGCGCCAAGCCACACCAGATGCATCCGAAGCACACCGCATGGGCCAGTGTGAACGGCTCGCTGTACACCAGCACGCCCAACAGCAGCGAAATGGTAGGGCTCACGTACTGCAAGAAACCAAGCAAGGTAAGCGGTATCGAGTTGGCTGCCGTGGCGAACAGGATGAGCGGCAGCGCCGTCACCGCACCCCCGCCTATCAGCAACGCCGTCGTGGTCCAGCCTTCAGCCGTAGCCACGTCGCCCAAGAACCCATGGGTGCCCGTGACCAGCGCCAGCCCGATGCTGAACGCTATGGCCACCGGCGCCATGACGGCGCTTTCCACCGCGATGGCCTCGACCGCAGGGTAGCCGCCCTTCTTCTTCACCGCGCCGTACAGGCCGAAGGTCACCGCCAGCACGATGGATATCCAGGGGAACTGCCCGTAGTTCACCGTGAAGAACCCGATGCCCACGCAGCACAGCGCCACCGCCACCCATTGCGGCGCCGACAGGCGCTCGCTGAACATGACCATGCCCAGCAAGATAGAGAACAACGGGGTTATGTAATAGCCAATAGAGGTTTCGACGATGCGACCGATGTCCACAGCAAAGATGAACACGCTCCAGTTGACCGTTATGAGGATGGACGCCGGCACCAGGAAGCGCCGCGCGCGGCGGTCGCGCAGGAGCGCCATGAAGTCCAGGCGCATGATCGCGCATATCAGCGCCGTGAACACGAAGCACCAGATGATGCGATGGGCGATGACCTCGAACGAGCTCACATGGCCCAGCAGCTTCCAGTACATCGGGAACAGGCCCCACAGCACATAGCAAGCGAAGCCGGCAACAGCGCCCCGACGCACCCGGCGCCTTATCTGATAGCTCTCATCTTCCATGGCCCAGCATTATACTCCCCGTTCATGCTCCTGCCTCGCTAATGCCATGGCAAAAAGAAGCCCTCGGCACATGGCGCGAGGGCTTCTCGAGAATCGGCAGCAACGGCCGCCGTGCTGGCACGATTAACCGAAGATGACGCTCTGCATCTCACTGGTCGAAGCCGCAGTAGGCGCCCAGGTGTTCCCGTTCTTCACGTACTCGACGGTGATGGGCTCATGGGTCTCCACCGGCGCGTTGTTGATGTACTCCATCATCTTCTGGCCGCACCATTTGTAGATATCGTCCAGGCCCTTGCCCTTCAGCTCAGGGGCGTCCTGCGCATCGGAGATGATGTCCGTCAGCTCGGACTCCATGTTCGACAGGCTCTTCGAGGTGATGGTGACTATGGCCTCGGCCTTGTCGCCATTGACCGTCACGCTGTCGACCGTGCCGTCGAAGCCGCTCAGGATAGCCTTGGCCAGCTCCTCGGAGTTCAGGCCGAGCATCTCCATCTGCGTCGCAGGTATGGCCTGGTCGATCTCTTCGATAGCCGACTCATCGACGTTCTTGTACTGGTTGATCTCCTCAGTCAGGCTGTCGCGGATAAGCTGCTCGGTATTAGAGCAGCCAACTACCCCCCCCAGCGAGCACACCAGCACCGCGCTCAGGGCGAACACCCCGAGGAACTTCTTCAGCTTCATGCCAATACTCCCTTTCTTTTTGGGTAAGGGGGACCCCTCCTGACCCCCTTGAACAGTGGCACCATCATAGCCCTTTTGCTGCGGTTGCGATAGCCGCAGATAGAGCAAGCGCGCCCGTGCGCGACCCCCGGGGGAAACGCCGGGGCTATGCGGACGGGTTCTGCAGGGCCACGGTATAGACCACCGAGCACACAGGGGTCTTCTTGTCCTCGAAGGTCGCAGGGTCTATGGCGCCCAGCACCTCGTCGAGCAGGGCATCAGGGATGAGGAAGCGATAGCTTATGGGTATGCGCACCTCGTAGCCTGACATGGAAAGGGGCGCGAGCTTGGCCGCATCGTCTTCGGTGGCAGCGTCCCCTGCCGCATCGAGGGCGAACGAGAAGGCAGGCGCGTCCGTGGCCCAGGAGGCATCCTTGCCCGGGAGCGCCTGCAGCTCGATGTCGGGCACGTGGGCGCCGAAGAGGTCTGTCGCCCCTGGCTTCTTCTCGAAGGCAACCTCGACCACCCCACAAATGCATACCCAGTTCGCTCGACAAGGAGGGCATGCCATCCCTTTGTATCGCTATAGTACTCAACACGCCCGTAATCGTAGACCTTGACCATCCCGCTCGGATATCGCTCGTCTTCCCACTTGGCCTTGCCGTTATCGCGATCCAGCGTCCAGCTACCACCAGACGTCTGGACATACTTGTAGACCGTGCCCCCATCACCATCGATGGCTATCGTGGCCTTGCACCATGTGGCCGTGAGGGTCAGGTCTCCTGCGGTCAGGCGCTCTTCCTCGGAGACGCCTAATTGTTTCTCCTCCCATCCTGCAAAGACATAGCCAGGATGCTTGAATGTGATTGCGTGAAAATTCAAAGACGAGTCGTAGAAGTTAACCTCCTAACTTCGCATACTAAGCGCAACGCCAGCAGCCCGGAGTCGTGCGGGCAGACGTGGGCGTGGGCGTGAGCGTGGGCTACGGGCGTCGGAGCGCCGTGGGGGGGGGGCACTGGCACACTAGAAAGCATCGCCGAATACCAGCGAACCAGCTTTAGCCAAACCAACTCCGAAAAATGCGTAACATTACGTGTTTTTCGGAGTTGAGAAAGCGTAAGGGAAGGTACGCCAGTGCCGGCCCCCGCCCTACAGGTCGAGGTCGCGGGCAGCCTTCTCCAGGCACTCCACGATGGGGATGCGCTGCGGGCACGCCGCCTCGCACGTGCCGCACTGCAAGCACGCGCTGGGCTTGCTCTTGCCGCGACGCTCGCCGCCCACCACCCACTCGGTGCGGTAGTCGCCGAACAGCGTATGGGCGTTCAGCGCCAGCAGTGCGCCCGATATGCCGATGTTGGCCGGGCACACCTTCGCGCAGTACTCGCAGGCTGTGCACGGTATGAGGTCGAACTCCTCGAAGGTGCGCTGCGCCTGCTCGATCACAGCCAGCTGCTGCGGCGTCATGCCGGCGAACCCCTGCATGGTGGCTATGTTGTCCCGCATCTGCGCTAGGTCGCTCATGCCCGAGAGCACCGTGAGCACCCCCGGCTGGCTAGCCGCGAAGCGCAGCGCCCACGACGCGCAGGACGCACCGGGCTCAGCTGGCTGGAGCACCTGCCTCACCGTTTCCGGCGGGTTCGCCAGCAGCCCGCCGCGCAAAGGCTCCATCACGATGACCGGCTTGCCATGGGCCCGCGCCACCTCGAGGCAGCGACGGCTCTGATGCATCGGGCTCTCCCAATCCAAGTAGTTCACCTGCAACTGCACGAACTCCACCTCGGGATGCGCGTCCAGCACCGCCTCCAGCGCCTCGGCGCTGTCGTGGATGGAAAAGCCCACGTGGCGCACGAGCCCCTCGGCCTTCTTCTGCTGTACGAAATCCCACATGGCGAAGTCGTCGAAGAAGTGCGTGCGCTCCGGCCCCAGGTTGTGCAGCAGGTAGAAGTCGAAGTAGCCCGCGCCCGTGCGCTCGAGCGACGTGTCGAACTGGGCCCGCGCGTCGGCCGCCGTCTTGCAGCCCGCCCATGCGGCTGTCTTGGTGGCCAGCAGGAACCGCTCGCGCGGGTAGCGCTCGACCAGCGCCTGCCGGATGGCGTCCTCGCTGCCAGCATAGCCCCACGCCGTGTCGAAGTAGTTGAACCCCGCGTCCAAGAAGGCGTCGACCATGGCGCTCACCTGGGCAATGTCTATCTCGCCATCTACCTTGGGCAGCCGCATGAGCCCGAAGCCCAGCTTGCCTATGCTCTCGTCCAGCGTCTCCATGCGCATTCCCTCCTAATCCTTCGCGCGGCGCTTCTTGCGCGCAGCCCGCTTCTGCGCCTCGGTCATGGGCGCGTAGTCGCGGCTGTAGCCCGGCACGTCCATGTGCGACACCGCCCACAAATACAGGCTGGCCACGCTGCCGTAGGGGCTGTAGCGGCGGCGATACTTCTCGAACATGGCCCGCGTGACCTTGCGGTGGTGGTACACCATGCGCATGCCGCGATGGATGGCCAGGTCGTCGAAGCTCAGCACGTCGGGCCGCTGCAGGCAGAACAGCAGCAGCATCTCGGCCGTCCACGTGCCGATGCCCGGCAGCGCCCGCAGCGTGGCGATAGCCTCCGCGTCGCTCATGGCCTCGATGGCTGCCAGGTCGAGCTCGCCGCTCTCCACCGCGGCGGCGAAGCCCTTTATGTAGCCGGCCTTGCGGAATGTCATGCCGAAAGCCTGCAGCTCGGCTTCGGAGGCAGCGCCAATGGCCTCCGGCGTCACGCGCCCGTAGACCTGCTGCATCCGCGCCCAGATGGTGCGCTGGGCCGCCGTGGAGACCTGCTGCCCCACTATGTGATGCACCATAGCGCTGAACAGGTCGTCGTCCACCTCGCGGTACACGTGGCCCACCGCGTCGATGGCGGCCGCCAGCTGCGGGTCCTTCGCCTTCAGGTACGCCACGGCCTCGTCGCCGTATTCGAAGTAGCGCGGCACGGCAGATCCCTCGCTTCGCAGGCGGCCCGCGGGCAGCCCTACAGCGCGGTGCCCTTCTTCGGCACGGTGAGGCCGCTCATGTCGACGCCCTCGTGCTCGAGCAGGAACACCTTCTTCTCCACGCCGCCCGCGTAGCCCGTCAGGCTGCCGTCGGCGCCCACCACGCGGTGGCACGGGATGATGATGGAGATGGGGTTGTGCCCCACTGCGCCGCCCACGGCCTGGGCAGACATCTTATCGTTGCCGTCCTCGTCCGCCAGCTCTTGGGCCAGCTGGCCGTAGGTGCGCGTCTGGCCGTAGGGTATGGTGATGAGCTTGCGCCACACGCGGTGACGGAAGTCGGTGCCGATGGGCGCCAGCGGCAGCGCGAAGATGGGCGGCTGCTCGCCCGCGAAGTAGCGGTCGAGCCATTCCTTCACCTGCGCGAACACCGGCAGCGAATCATCCTCGGCCACCTTGCCCTCGAGCGTGGCGCCGTAGTACTTCTGGCCGGGCAGCCACAGGCCCACCAGGCGCTCGCCGTCGCTGGCAAGCGTGAGCGGCCCCAGCTCGACGCTGGGGTACAAGGTAGTATAGAAGTCGGGCTTGCGGGGCTTGCGCTTCTTCTTGGCCTTGGCCGGCTTCTCCGCCGCGCCGTCGGCCGCCGCCTTGCCCTGCTCGGGCGCCTGCGCCTGGTCGGCTTGCTCGGGCGCCTTCTTCTTTTTCTTCTTCTTGCCCATGGCGGGTCCTTCCTAAAAGGCCTCGCCCCTCAACGGCAAGAGAGGTCAGGCGCTTCGTTTCGCCGGCGGCTCGCGCACAGCGGTTCGACTAGGCATATGTTCGCACAGGTGAGCCCCGAAAGCCAGGGCAGGAAGCCCAGGAAAAGCCCCACCAAGGTTCAGTCGCGGAAGCGGCGCACGTAGGCGCACTCGGGCGGAAGGTAGCGGCCGAACAGCGCATGGAAGGGAGTGAGCTGCCGGCAGCGGGTGCACACGTAGAAGCGGCGGCCGTACTCTCGGCAGCAGCGCGTGTCCAGGTCAAGGAGCTCGCACGGCGCCGCGTAGTCGATGACCACGTCGCCGTCGGCATCCAGCTCGCGCTCGAAGCAGCAACGCCCGCAGCGCTCGCAGAGGGCTTCCCACTCCTGCCGGTCGAACAAGTACGTCTTTATAGCTTCAAAGGCGCGCATGGCAAAAGCATAGCGAAACCCCAGCGCCGCCGGCAAGCCACACCAACACCAGCGCCATAACCGACCTTAGAGGCACCCCGCCCGCTCGCAGCGGCAAGGCACCTATATAATAGTGGGCACGAAAGAGGCGGGCGGCCCGACAGGGCCAACACCGCAGAGGCGGAAGGCGCGCATCATGAAGATAGGGTTCATCGGGCTGGGCAACATGGCAAGCGCCATCATCGGCGGCTTGCTGGCCGAAGGGGCCACCGCCCCGGCCGACATCATCGGCTCGGCCAAGACCGAGGCCACCCGCGCCGTCAAAGCCGCCGAGCTGGGCATTACCGCCACCGCGAGCAACCGCGAGGTGGCCGAGCAGGCCGACGTGCTGGTGCTGGCCGTGAAGCCCGTGTTCCTGGGCGAGGTCATCGAAGAGGTGCGCGATGCGGTCGACGACGCGACGCTGGTCGTCAGCATAGCCGCCGGCAAGACCATCGAGGACATAGCCGCCGCCTTCGGCAAGAGCATACGCCTGGTGCGTTGCATGCCCAACACGCCCGCGCTGGTGGGCGCCGGCTGCACCGCCATCTGCGAGGGCCCGCTGGCCAGCGAGGACGACCTGGCCCTGTGCGAGCGCATCATGGGCACCTGCGGCGCCACCGTGCGCGTGCCCGAACGCCTGATGGACGCCGCCAGCGCCGCAAGCGGCAGCTCGCCGGCGTTCGTGTTCATGTTCATCGAGGCACTGGCTGACGGCGCCGTGGAAGCGGGCATACCCCGCGCCCAAGCCTATGCGTTCGCAGCGCAAGCCACGCTGGGCAGCGCCAAGCTCATGCTGGAGACTGGCCAGCACCCCGGCGCGCTGAAGGACATGGTGTGCTCGCCCGGCGGCACCACCATCGAAGGCGTGAAGGCGCTCGAGGAAGGCGGCATGCGCGCTGCCCTCATGAACGCCATCGACGCCTGCGTGCAGAAAGCGAAAGCGCTATAATCAGGGGAAATATGCTCGCAGGAAGGCGCGAAGCAGCACCCGCCCCTTCCGTGGACGAAGGGTGCCCTATGAGAGCAAGACGCTTGACCGCTGCTGCAGCCACCATCGCTCTTTCCGCAACCTTGTTGGCAGGGTGCGCCCCTTCGCAAGAATCCAACATCACCACCAACCCCGCCGCCTCCCAAGGCGTCACCGAGCTGACCTTCTTCGCGCCGGTGGACATGTCGGCCAGCTCGGCCAAGTACTACACCAGCCTCATCGACCAGTTCAACGCCGACAACCCCGACGTGCACGTGGCGCTTGAGAGCGTGTCCACGGCCGAGGGCTTCAACGGGTTCCTGGAAGAGCGCCTGGACGGCGGCCAAGGCGACGACGTGTTCATCGTCAACGCCGATTCCGTGAAGAGCCTCTACCGCAAGGGCCACTTCTACGACATGAGCACCTTCTCGGTGTTCGACCACGTGAGCGACGCCGCCCGCGCCCAGTCCACCATCGACGGCTTCGCCTACTGCCTGCCCTTCTCGATGAACGCCTACTGCATGTACGTCAACACCGCCGTGCTCGACCGCTACAAGCTGGACGTGCCCACCAACCTGGACGAGTTCCTGCATTGCTGCGAGGTCATCAAGGCTGGCGGCGGAACGCCCATCGCGCTGAACCGCTGGTACGCGCTCACGGTGCCCGCCATGGCCAACGGCCTGGCTTCGGTCTACGGCGCCGATGACCCGCAAGCCATGGTGGCCAAGCTGAACAGCGGCGAGCTGAAGGTGGGCGACGTGATGGCAGAGGGCTTCGCCCTGATGGAGCGCTTCATTGACAGCGGCTGGTACGGCGACGGGCTCACCACTGAAACCGTGGAGGGCTTCAAAGCCGGCGACAAGGACATCCCCGATTTCTCCCATGGCGACGCCGCATTCATGTTCTGCACCGCCGACACCTACGAGCGTATCGACACCGAGAATCCCAGCGCCACGGTCATAGCCACCGGCGTGCCCGTCAAGGACGGCATGGTGACGCTGCCCGCTGTGAGCGTGCGCCTTTCCATGAACGCCCACAGCGACAACATCGACACCACGCGCCGGTTCATCGAGTACCTGTCGAATAGCGAGATGCAGGGCCAACGGGCCGGCGAGACCGGGGTGCTGCCCATCTTGAAGGGCCAAGACTTCGACACCGATAGCCGCATCGAGCCCATGGTGGCCGTCTACCAGCAGGCCACTCAGGTGCCCATCGAGGACATGAGCCTGTGCTTCACCTATTGGGACACCATCCGCGAGCTGTGCATAAAGATGTTCGACGGCTACTCGGCCGAGCAGGCCGTCGCTGACTACAACGCCATCCAGGCCGCCGCCGTGAGCGGCGCGTAAGCCCATGGCCTCGAGTCAGCACCGCCCGCCAAGCCCGGGCACCCTAGCGAACCCGGCGAAGAGGAGCCGCGGCCGCTTGCAGATAGCGGTGGTGGCGACGTTCATCGTGGTCGTAGCTGTGGTGGCGCTGGTGGCGAGCAGCTACTACCTGCAGACCATCCAGAGCCTCGTGCGCAACAACACCACCACCAACGTGATGGAGCTTTCGGTGACGAAGGCCCAGCACCTCGACGAGAAGCTGGATTCCGAGCTGGAATGCGTGCAGATGCTGGCCAACTTCCTGGAGAAGAGCGACAGCGTGGAGGAAGCGCGCACCCAGGCCATCGAGTTCCTGAGCACACATGATGCCTCGACCGCCTGGATAATCGACGCCGATGGCAGCACCTGGTGCTCCGACGAGAAGGCGAACCAGTACCTGGCCAGCCAGGAGGAAGAGCTGTTCGGGCCCGCAATGCGGGGCGAGACGGGATCGTCCGACGTGTTCGTGGGGTACATGGGGCGCAAGAAGGTGCTGTTCTACGCGCCTCTGCGCAAAGATGGGCAGATCGTTGGCGCCGTGTACGTGTCGTTCCCCGTGTCGACGCTGCAGCGCACCTACGGCGGCACCACCTATTCTGAGGAGGGCTTCAGCTACGTGCTGGAGGACAACGGCGACATCGCGCTTTCGGCCAACCGCCACGCGTTCCTGCAGGCCTACTCGAACTTCGGGCAGCTGCTCATAGAGTCGGGAAACAGCCAGGCCGACGCCGACGCCTTCCTGGCGGCCATGCAGTCAGGCCAGAGCGGCACCGCCGTGCTGACGTTCGAGGGGCAGAAGCAGTACCTGTGCTTCGTGCCGTTGACAGCCAAGCCGGGCTGGTACTTCATCACCGTCATGCCGCTGAGCATCGTAGAGGCCGACGGTGCGGCCATCGTGTCGCTGACAACCCAGATGATGCTCGTGCTCATAGCCGCCATCGTGGCGTCGGGCGCTGTGATAGCCATGCTGCTGGTGACGCGCTACCGCCGCCAACGCGAGCTCATGGCCGTGGCCGAAGAGGCCAGCCGCGCCAAGAGCACCTTCCTTTCAAGCATGAGCCACGACATACGCACGCCCATGAACGCCATCGTGGGCTTCGCGACGCTGCTCGAGCGCGATGCCGACAATCCCGAGGCGGTGCGCGCCTACACCTCCAAGATAACCACGTCGAGCCAGCACTTGCTCGGGCTCATCAACGACGTGCTGGACATGTCGAAGATCGAGGCCGGCAAGACCACGCTCACGCTGAACGAATTCCATCTGGCCGACACCGTCGATGCAGTAGATGCCATGACGCGCCCCCTCACCGATGCCAAGGATCAGGTGTTCACGGTGGAAATGGAGGGCCTAGGCAGCCCGAACGAGGGCATCGTCGGCGACGAGGGGCGCCTGCGCCAGATAATCATGAACCTGCTGTCCAACGCCATGAAGTACACCCACGAAGGCGGCCATGTGCTGCTGCGCGTGACAGGCGGCCCGGTGGACGACGAGGGCATGCGCCCGGTGACCATCACCGTGCGCGACGACGGAGCAGGCATGGACGCCGACTTCCAGAAGAGCATCTTCGACATGTTCTCGCGCGCGGAGAGCAGCCTGACCAACAAGGTGCAGGGCACCGGGCTGGGCATGGCCATAACGAAGAACCTTGTGGAGCTCATGGGCGGCCGCATCGAAGTGGAAAGCGAGCCGGGCGAGGGCAGCACGTTCACCGTGGGGCTGGCCTTCCCGGTGGTGGAGCGCACGATGGCCACCGGAGGCGATGCCGCTGGAGGCCGAGCTGCGCTGGCCACAGAAGGGGCCACGGCGAACGCCCTGGAAGGCAAGCACTTCCTGGTGGCCGAGGACAATGCGCTCAACGCCGAGATAATCGCCGCGCTGCTGGACATGCGCGGGGCCACTTGCGAGGTGGTCGAGAACGGCCGCGAAGCCGTCGAGCGCTTCGAGCAGTCGGAGCCGGGCGAGTTCGCCCTGGTGTTCATGGACGTGCAGATGCCCGTCGAGAACGGCTACGAGGCCACGCAGCGCATCCGCAAGCTGGACCGGCCCGACGCCCGCAGCATTCCCATCGTGGCCATGACGGCCAACGCCTTCAACGAAGACGTGCGCGAGGCGCTCGACGCTGGCATGGACGCTCACGTGGCCAAGCCCATCAGCCTTGCCACCGTGGAGGCCACCGTGGCGTCGCTGTGCCGTTAGCGCCGCTCGGCGCGGCGGTAGCCACCGCGCGCTGCCGTGCCGCCAGACGCTGCCAGCGCCGCCAAGCTGCGAGCACTGCCAATCGCTGCGATGCGCTGCCAAAGGAAATGCTCAAAAATACCCAGGGAAACCGTGCGCCGTTCCGCGTATGATTAAGCGATGCAAAACGAGCGTCGCAAAATGTGGCTTGGCATCGCCTTCACCTTGCTGGGAGGGGCCCTGTGGGGCATCTCCGGCACCAGCGTGCAGTTCCTCACCACCGCAGGCGGCGCGCCGCCGGCTCTGGTCACGTTCATGCGCGTGCTGCTGGGCGGCGGCCTGTTCTTCCTGTTCCTGCTGGCGCGCAAGCCCGGCGTGGTGCGTGCCATGTTCACCGACCCGCGCACCGTGGGCAGCTTGCTGCTGTTCGCCTTCGCGCTGTACAGCAACCAGCTGTGCTACGCCCAGACCGTCCAGATAACCAACGCCGGCACCGCCACCGTGCTGCAGATGCTCGGCAGCGTGTTCATCATGCTGTTCGTGTGCATAACCGGGCGGAAGCTGCCGCGGGCCAAAGAGCTGGCGGGCCTGATCATAGCCATCGTCGCCACGCTGCTCATAGCCACCCAGGGCGATTTCTCCACCTTGAGCATCCCGCTTGATGGGCTGCTGTGGGGCATCGGCTCGGGGGCGACCACCGCGCTGTACATAATCGCGCCCAAGCGCACCGGGCTGTTCGACCGCTTCGGCAGCATGCCGGCGGTAGGCGCGGGCATGTTCTTGAGCACGCTGTTCGCGGTGCCCGGCTACCTGGCCCAAGGCGGCACCTTCGCCAGCGCGGCAACGGTGCTAGGCGGGTTCGGCTGGTTCGAGTGGGCCGTGTTCCTGGTGGGACTCGTCATCGTGGGCACCATCGGTGGCTACGGCTTCTATCTGCACGGCGTGTCGGTGGTGGGCTCGGTGAGGGGCAGCCTGCTGGGCGCCATCGAGCCGGTAAGCGCCACGGCCATCGCCGCGCTGTGGTTAGGCACGGCGTTCACCGGCTTCGACCTGGCAGGCATGGTGCTCATGTGCGCGATGGTGGCGCTCATGGCCACCGATGACGATTAGCGGCTGGGACGAGGGCTAGGGCTGGGGTCGGAACGGCAGCGCGGGCGCCGTGCCGATGCAGCCGTGCCGGCGGAGCTGGGCTGGCGGAGCTGGGCCGGCAACGGGCCTGGCAGCCGCGCCTACAACAGCAAGTCGATGCCCTCTTGCAGCACCTGCTCGTCCAGCGCGCCCGCAGCCGACGCCACCACGGCGCCCTGAGCGTCGATGAAGTACGTGCGCGGCAGCGACGACAGGCCGAAGGCGGCAGCCGCCCGGCCTTGCGTGTCGAAGTAGGCCGGGAACGTGTAGCTGTTGTCCTGCAGGAACCGCTTGGCGCGCTCGACCGTCTCGCCGTTGAAGCCGGGTATGTCCACCATCATGAACTGCAGCTGGTCGCCGTACTGCTTAAACGCTGCCTGGAAGCCGGGCATCTCTGACTGGCAGGGGCCGCAGGTGCTCGCCCAGAAGTTCAGCACCACGGGCGCGCCCTTGAGCTGGCTGAGCTGGGTCAGGGTGCCGTCAGCGGCTTCCACCTCGAAGTCGGGGGCCAAGGGGTTCGCCTGCTGAGCCGCCGAGGATTGCTGGCTGCCTTGCAGGTTGGCGCCAGGGCCTTCCGCCCCTGCAAGCGCATTGTAGGCGATAGCTGCGCCCACCACGACCACCACCAGTATGGTCAGGCCGATGGCCAGCCCTTCCTTCGAGCGCTTCTGCTCCGTGCCCTGCTTGCTTCCCATGCTTGCCGCCTTTCCGTCAACCCAATAGCGAGAGCAGCTGGCCCAGCAGCCCCGTGGCCATGAGCACGCCTATGGCCACGAGCAGCCAGCCGCATATGGTGGTGATGAGGTCGTAATGGCGCTTGATGGCGTCGAACGCCCCTTTTAGCCGGTCGATGAGCAGCGCGCTTATGACGAAGGGCACGCCCAAGCCCGCCGAGTAGCACAGCAGCATGACCACGCCCTGCACAGCCGAGCCCTGCTGCGACGCCAGCATGAGCGCCGAGCCCAGGAACGCGCCGACGCACGGGGTCCACCCCACCGAGAACACGATGCCGAACAGCACCGCCGAGGGAAAGCCCAGCTGCTTGCCTTGCATCGACACCTTCGGTCCTTTGAACAGGCTCACCTTGATGAACCCGAGGAAGTACAGCCCGAACAGCACCACCACGGCGCCGCAGAGGATGTTGAGCGCCGTGCGGTGCTCCACGAAGAACGACCCCACGGTGCCCGCCAGCGCGCCCATAGCCACGAACACCACGGTGAAGCCCATCACGAACCCGAGCGCGTTCTTGAGCACGGTGCGCGAGTCCAGCTCCTCGCCGGCGGCGAAGTAGGTCACGTAGATGGGTATCATGGGCAGCAGGCAAGGCGACACGAAGGTGATGATGCCTTCGAGGAACGATATGAGGTATCCCATGGTTGCCTCCGTCCTAGCTGTCGTGATGCCTTAGACGCCCAGGGCCTCGGCCCAAGCGGCTTCCTTGAAGCCGGGAACGACGGCTGCGTCGGTCACGAGCAGCGGGCGCTTCACCAGCATGCCGTTGGTGGCTAGCAAGCCGCACTGCTGCGCCTCGCTCATGGCGGACAGCTTCTTCGAGAGCTCCATCTCGCGATAGAGCATGCCACTGGTGTTGAAGAAGCGCTTGAGCGGCAGCCCGCTGCGCTCGTGCCACGCCCGCAGCTCGTCGGCCGTGGGGTTGTCCTCCACGATGTGGCGGTCAGAGTAGGCTACGCCGTGCTCGTCCAGCCACTTCTTGGCCTTCTGGCACGTCGAGCACTTCGGGTACTCCAGGAACAGGGCGCTGCTGGCCATGCGGGCTCCTTCGATCTGCCAATCAGTACGGTGGCGCGTGAACGGGGGGCGTTCACGGCCTGGGTAAAAGCGTTGCACGACCATTATATAGAGAGCCTCCGCGACTCCGCACCACCCGCCCAGGTGTCCAGCAGGTAACGATGCGGCATGGCGCGGGTGTCGGCAGCGGCGCGCGGGATGCCCCGCGTCCTAGCGGCTCTATCGTAAAGGGCGGCTTCCTTCGGCGGAAAGCCCCCTGCCCCTCTCTCGGAATCGCGGCGATAGACATCATGGGAACCAAGGCGGACACAGCGGCGCAAGCATCTTCCCGGCACGGCGAGTGGAAGGTGATCGTGTTCCTGTTCGCGTGCAACCTGCTGGCGTCGTTCATGCAGTCCATCATGAACATAGCGCTCGACCAGGTGTCCACCGATTTCCACGTGCGGCTGGCCGAGGCGAACCTGGTCATCATCGTGTTCGCCATCGTGGCGGGCACCGTCATCACCACGGCGGCGTCGGTCATGCGGCGGTTCGGCCTGCGCAAGGTGATGCTGTTCGGGCTGGTCACCGGTCTGGTCGGGTCGTTTCTGGGGTTCGTCGCCTGGTGCTTCCCCGTCATGGTGGCGGCGCGCGTGGTGCAGGCGCTCACCACGGGGCTGTACTTCCCCGTCATCAACGAGGCGCTGCTCATGATCGCGCCGAAGGGCAAGGCAGGCATGCTGCTCTCGGTGAACAGCGGCGTCATTGGCATCGGGCTGGCCTTCGCGCCGCCCATCGCCGGCCTGCTCATAACCTATGCGGGCCTGCGCGCGCTGTTCCTGGTGCCCACGGTGCTCTCGGCGCTGCTGCTGGTGGCGGGTTTCTTCGTCATCCATGACATCACGTCGCGGGAGGACCGCCCCATCGACGCAACGAGCATCGTGCTGAGCTTCGTCGGGTTGGGCGCCTTCATGGTCGGCCTGAACGAGATAAGCCACCACGGCATGACGGCGGCGGGCGTCATGCTGGCTGGCCTGGCCGTCATCGCGCTGTTCGTGTGGCGCCAGACGCGCATCGAGCACCCGCTGCTGGACATGCGCTCCTTCAAGACCGCGGCGTTCACCGCCGGCGAGGTGCTCATCGTGCTGGCCTACATGGGCAGCGTCTACCTGAGCCTGCTCGTGCCGCTGTACCTGGAAGGCGCCGCCGGGTTCAGCGCGTTCGTGGCCGGCTGCATCTTGGCGGTGCCCATCCTGTGCTACGCCCTCACCTGCTTCGCCAGCGGGAAGATGCTCGGCAAGCACGGCGTATGGCCGCTCGTGCCGGCGGGGCTTGGCGTGGTGCTGGTCGGGTTCGCAGTGATGCTGGCCACCATGTCGCTGTCAAGCGCGCTCGTCGTGGCGGCATGCACGGCGCTGGTCTACGCTGGCATCGGCGCCGTCTACCCGGCCATCAAGAGCGTCGACTTGGAGGTGCTGCCACAGGATCTGTCGTCGGACGGCTCAGCCATCCACTCCACGCTGGTGCAAGCGGCGGGGTGCATATCGTCGGCGCTGTACGTGGGCATGATGTCGGGCATCGTGGAATCACAGATGGCCGGCGGCGCGACCAAGACGCAGGCCTATGCCTTCGGGTTCGCGCACACGCTGCCTATCGAGATAGGCCTCATCGTAGCCGCCATCGCGGTCTCGCTGGCATACGTGCGGCTCGTGCGCAAGTTCGCCGCGACGCATCACGCGAAGGGGTAATCGCGCGAACGCCCCTGGCGCAGGCCGCGTCGAAAGGGAGCGCGCGCCCTGACGCACAACCCTCTGGCACTTTGGCACCTTGGCAACAGGCGAGGCGGCTGGCATCCCCTCGCGCCTTCGCACGGTTATAGTTACGATACCGCGAAGGAGCGAGGGAAAGGACCAAGCATGGCCGAGGCGGCCTCCATCACCATCGTCAAGGACGGCCCCTACATCGTGAAAGGCGCCGTCCCACTCGGAGAAGACGCCCTCGTCGCCGCGCCCGAAGGCGGCCATATGCAGTACAACCGCGTCAGGGACCACGAGGTGGGCGGCGAGTACCACCTCTGCCGCTGCGGGGCCTCTGCCCACAAGCCCTTCTGCGACGGCGCGCACGAGGCAGCCGGCTTCGACGGCGCCGAGACCGCGTCCCGCGCGCCGTTCGACGAGCGCGCCGACGTCTACGAAGGAGACGCGCTTCGACTGCTCGACGACAACCGCTGCGCCTTCGCTCGGCTGTGCCACCGAAGGGAAGGCGACGTGTGGCAGCTGACCGAGAAGGGCGGCAGCGAGCTCGCGCAGGAAGCCGTGGCCGCGTCTTGGCACTGTCCGACCGGACGGCTCGAGCACCACGACCGCGCGACCGGGGAGGTCTGCGAGCAAACCTTCGAGCCGAGCCTCGTCATCCTGCAGGACACGCAGAAGCACGCGAGCGGCCCCATCTTCGTGCGGGGCGGCATCCCCCTCGTCGGCGCCGATGGGCACGAATACGAGCGGCGCAACCGCTACGCGCTCTGCCGCTGCGGCAGCTCGACGGACAAGCCGTTCTGCGACGCCAAGCACGTGATCTGGGAATTCAACGACGGAAGCCCCGCGCTCGAAGGCCAGCAAGGCGAACGCGACGAATCGTTCAAGGAGCTGCCTGTGCTATAAGGTACGAGCGGGGGACGTGGCCTTGCTCACGAAATATGCACCACTGAGCGGTGTCTGATGTCACGCTTTCGCTTTCTTGCGCAGGTAGTCCAGCGCCATGAGCGGGTGGCGGAACATCATGCGCGGGGCGGCGTAGCGCATGATCGCCTTGATTCGCTGCTGCGCCTCGCCCCGTTGGCACGGGGTGGCGCAGTCCTGGCAGTTGCCTTCGTGTCCGTGCGGGCACGCCTCGGCGCGGGCGAGCGTCTGCTCGATGACGCCTCGGCATTCCGGGCACAAGCCAGCCGCGTCCTTCGCGCGCCCCGCATGGTTGCCCTTGCAGTAGATGCGGCCGATGGCCTCGAGGATCCGGCGGTCTTTCTCGACGTTGCTCATGCTGCCAGTATAGATGATGGATCGCATGAGAAGGATTCTGTTCATACATGACGTCACCAAACGCCGCGAGCTGAAGCGCGAACTGGAAGATGAACCCTGAAAGCAGGAGGCGAAGGGCCGTCCCCGATGCCTCGAACGCCAGCCCAGCGGAATCGATAGCTTCTCAATTGTTTTGTGCAATTCGCGTGCAATTGGGACGCCCCAATTGCACGCGAAACGCCCCAACAAGCACGCAGGCGCCAGCGCGGCTACAATGGAAAAAGGAACGCCAACGAAGGGAGCCGCCATGGCATCGAGCCTGCTGGACGAGAAGGTCTTCCCCACCCAGAGCGGGGACATCCACTACTGGGTCAGCCAGCTGCCCGACAGCAGCCTGCCCTGGCTCGTGCTCCTGCCGGGGCTCACCGCCGACCATCGCCTCTTCGACAAGCAGGTCGAGCACTTCGCCGGCAAGGCCAACGTGCTCGTCTGGGACGCGCCCTCGCACGGCACCTCGCGGCCCTTCGCGCTCACATGGTCGATGGACGACCTCGTCCGCTGGCTGCACGGAATCCTCGAACACGAGGGAATCGAGCGTCCGGTGCTAGTCGGCCAGTCAATGGGCGGCTACACCGCCCAGGCCTACATCGACCGCTACCCTGGCAACGCCGCCGGGTTCGCCTCGATCGACTCGGCGCCGCTGAAGCGCAGCTACTACAGCGCATGGGAGCTCGCGGCCCTTCGCCACACGAAGCTCATGTTCCTCTCGATTCCCTGGAACACGCTGGTGCGCCTCGGGTCGAACGGCAACGCGGCGTCGCAGTACGGACGCGACCTCATGAAGGCGATGATGCTCGACTACCGCAAGCGCGAGTACTGCGAGCTGTCGGCCCACGGCTTCCGCGTGCTGGCCGACGCCGTCGAGGCCGAGCGGCCCTACGAGATCAACTGCCCCGTTCGCCTGATATGCGGCGAGAAGGACAAGGCCGGCTCGGCCAGGCGGTACAACCGGGAATGGGAGCGGCGCGATGGCTATCCGGTTCACTGGATAGCGAACGCCGCCCACAACTCCAACTGCGACCAGCCCGACGCCGTCAACGAGATCCTGGAAGGGCTCCTGCCGTGACCGGCTGCGCAAGCTTCCTCGCCTCGAAGACAGGAAGCGCCGACCCGATGGAATGGTTCTTCGCCACGACAAGGTGCCTGGTGCGCAAGAAATTGCCCGCGCGCATGATAGCCGCCGAGCTGAGCGCCTGGTACTACGCGCTGCTCTCGGCCTTCGCAGCCGCCATTCGCGGCGAGCATGCCGTCGATGGCTAAGCGGATCGTCCGCTCCATCGGCGCCTCTTTCATGTGCGGCGGGAACGGGCGATGAGGCCGAACACCAGCGAAAGCACGCCGAGGCAGACGCTCAGAAGGCCAAGCACCAGGACGCCGTCCATAGCGTTGTCGCCGGTGTTCGCAAGCCCGGCGTCGCTTCCAAGGCCGTTGTCGGCCGTTGGGACATAAGGAGTCGTCGGAGTGGGTGAAGGCCCAGGATTCAGGTTCGGAGTCGGCTCGGGCATAGGCGTCGGGGTCGGATTCGGATCCGGCATGGGCGTGGGCTTGCCCGCCTCCACCGGGACCACTTCCAGCGTGTAGGTCTTCTGCAGGCTGGGGTTGTCCCTGTGCCGAAGCACGATGTCCCAGAAGTCGGACTGCGACCCTTCGCGCGCAGCGGCGAAGGCCGCGGCAGCGTCGCGCGGGGCCGCAACGCCGTATGCGTCGTCCGACGAAAGCGCGCCGAAGAACGCCACCAGCGGATGCGCGCGGGCATATGCCTGCACCTGCTTGGCAATCGACAGGATTTCCACGTCGTCGGGAACCCTCAGGTCGAAGTCCTCGCGCTTGGTGGGCATCTTCGAACGCAGCACCTCCACGCGCCCGTAGAAGCGGCCGTCTTCCACTTCCGTCCAGCTGACGACCTGCTGCGCATCGACGCCGAGCGCCAGCGACAGGATGACCACGTCGGACAGGTCAGGCTCGTCGGGGTCGGGGTTATCTGGGCCGGGCTCGTCGGGGTCGGGGGGCGTGACCTGCTCTTGCTCCCATTTCGCATAGAACGTCTTGTCGCCCGTCGACCCCTC
Source organism: uncultured Eggerthellaceae bacterium (assembly GCA_910588095.1). GTDB lineage: Bacteria > Actinomycetota > Coriobacteriia > Coriobacteriales > Eggerthellaceae > D16-63. The sequence continues at coordinate 207,750 of CAJUQH010000001.1, read as the reverse complement.
GACAATTGCTATCTCGGCTTCCCCGGCAAAGCTCTCATCGGTGAACCAGCCCTTGAACTTGTACCCCTCGCGAGCAATGCCGCTCGCATCAGGAAGCAGCATGTCCTCTGATTCGATCGTATAGCTGCTGGCGGGAACATGGAAGTCGTCAACCCAGCTTCCGCCATTCATCACGTAGACGATGGGGTATTCCACGAGCGTCCACTTAGCGTAGAGGTCGACCGCGCCCACGACCAGCTCGATGTCCGACACCGCCAAGCCACTGAGATCCTCATTCTTATACCAGCCATCGAACTCATAACCCGGTCGCAGGATATCGCTCGGCAGCTTTACCGTCTGCCCAACGGAGAATCCATCGTCGAACCCATACACCAGCTGCGGGTTTGATTCGAACTTGCCGCCGTTCTCGTGGTAGTTGACCACACATGCTTCGCCCGTCCATTTGGCATACAGTTCGACATCGCCATAATGTCCGGCCGGGATTTCGCGCAACTCGCTTCCAGAGAAGTCGCCGCTTTCATACCATCCTGCGAAGGTATGGCCTTCCCACTTCATAACGCTGGCATCTGGGAGCGCGAAGGCATCTCCGGTGCTGTAGGAAGAGAATCCGGTGAGGTCGATTCCCTCAGGCGAGCTAGTTCCATCGCCGCCAAGGTTGTACGTTATCGAATACTGGATGGGGTTCCATTTGGCGCATAGGTTCATAGCGCCCGTGCTTCCGGCCGCGATCTCGGTCACGGCTTCGTCGGCAAGGTTCCCGTCTTCGTCCTTCGCGAACCAGCCAGCAAACGTGTATCCCGGACGAGACAGGTCGCCATCGCTAGGAAGCGCGAATGCTTGCGTGTTGTCGTATTCAGTGGGTGCGGTGTAGCCTTGCGCCCATGTGCCACCGCCAATATCCAGCGTCAGCGGGTACACCGTCACCTCGGGATCGGGGTCAGGCCCGTCAGGGGCTTCCATCCCTCCAAACGTGTCGACATGGGCAACCAGCCTGCCTTCGTTGCCCGCCTTGTCGTAGAACACGATCTCATAGTCTCCGTTGGCAACATACTCATAGGTGCCGTTGCCCTCCGCGAAAGTTATCTCTTCGCTGGGTTTGACCACCTGCACGACCATCCTGCCCGCCTTATCGTCCATGTTGTAGGTGAGCTCGGCGGTGGGCGGCGTCTTGTCAATCCAGTCGACGACGGCCTTTTCAGAACCGGTCTTGCCATTGTCGAGATCTATGAAGGTGAACTCCCACTCGCCGTTTTCAGTGAAGACGTGGTTCTCTCCGCCCTCACTGGTTATCTTGTAGTTGTCGGCGCTGATGTTGTCCAAACGAGCGAGCACGTCTTGATTCGTGCATTCACGTGGACTGTAGACAATGCCTGCGGTGGGCCTAGCGTTGCGAAGGTCCTGATACACGTTGATCATTTTGACGAAGCAATAGTTGTAAGATGTCGGATTTGAAGGGTTGGCATTGATCCGGATATAGCTGATCGCTCCACCGTCCTCCTGCCTGTATTCTTCAGGTATCTCGATCTTATGGATGTCCTCTCCTGCAGCAAAAGAGACCTCGCCGTCTAGCAAAGGATGCCAGTTTTCACCATCGGCACTTCCTTCCACCGTCGCTGACTTCAAATGACCGTCGGCCTTCATCTCCTGTCCGACCAATTCGGGAGGAAAAGGGACGCCGTCAGGAGACTGCTCGGGAACAACATATGTTATAACGCTTGGAACGATCTCTATTGCCGAAATGTAGCGAGGTTTGTCGAGCTTCAACGTGATATAGGGAGACCTGTCGGTTTTAGTGAATCCACAGTTGTACCAACTTGTGTATATGTTCGCATCTATCGCATGAGAAGCGCTTCCCCGATACAGCTCACCGGTAACCGGGTTCAAGGATGAAACCTCTTCCGAAGAGACGTTCTCGACCTTCAAATGCGAAACCGCCACATATTTGCGGTCTTTCGGCTGGTTGTCGGCAGTAAATTGGAACGCCTTCGATTCGCTCGGAAGATGATTGCCCGTTCCGGCCACTCGAACTTCCAAGGTTTTGTCGCCGGTGTTGTTCGGAGACGCCTTCGCATACGATGTCCAACTCTGGTCTGCGCTGTTCCGCCACTCGAATGTGGTATTGGCGCCAATGACCCGGTTCTCCAAATCGTTGGCATACAATCCATCAGGCAGCTTTGTCCCGACCAAAGGTATCGTGTAGGCGGGCCTGGATTCAGACAATCCTTGTATGTATATCTGAATCCCGTTCTCTTCCGTAAGGGTTGCCATCTGCTCGTCTGTGAGCGTTATGTCCTTTTCCCGAAACTCCTCTGATTTGCTGGCACCGCCGTCTAAGCTGTATCTCCACGTAAAGCCTATCTCGTCATAAGGCGAATTGAATTTGATCTGTCCGGCATTGGCGCCATCGAACGAGAACGACGCCATGTCGTTCGGGCTCGCCTTTAGAAGAGTATTTGCGACCTGAATGCAGGCATCGTATTGCAGCACATCCGACTTTGTCGCGGTGGAAGCAGCTTTAAGGGCGACGTGCTCCTCCGAGAGGATATACGTCTGGTCGACCTCGTTGAGATATGGCTTTATCGCCCTGATAAGATCGTCCATAGCCATCGGATAATAGGTGTACGCATCGATGATCCGAAGGCAAAGATCTCGCCAATCGGCGCTCGTCTTGTTGGCGCTGTCGGCCTTGTAGCTGTTGACCACAGCCTCCCAGCTATCGAGATTGAGGTCGTTCACCTCAAGCGCCTTGTTGTAGGTGCTCAGCTTCTGGCCTTTATCTGTGTAGGAATTCGCGATCAGATTGTAGTAGTAGGATTGCTTGAATGCCGGGTAATTGTTCAAGTTCGCTTGAGCCAGATATGTATATGCGACGTTGTTTCCTGTATCGTTGAAATTGATTGCCTTTCTGCAAAAGCTCTTCCAGTCCCACCCGAAAATGGATCTGCAGTGGTTTCCCATATACCACGAAGTGGCGCTCGAACCCCAATTGGTATACGCGTTCTCGAGCTTCCATACGCCGTTTCCGTCTGCGTCCTGCTCGTACCGGATATAGGCAACATGCCCAGGTTGATATGCGATCATTCCGGGAACGCCACGGATCTCGTTGACGATCACGCCCGCTTTGGAGATATTTCCGCAAACGCCTCCGTAATCCACCATCATCCAATGCCTCAGATTGGGCTTGTCCCCATATGGAACGTCAAAGGCGTTCAGGTTGTATTTCTTTGTGAAAGCCTCGCGATTTGCTTCGTCGAAATACTTTTCTTGAGGCAACTTGTTGCTTAGGTACCCCAGGTTATACCACATGAACCCTGAGCCGTAATAGTCGGTATGCCCTTTATCTCCGACCCAGTCGCTTAGCCACAAGAACTCGTCATTGGTTACGCCGATATGCATGATGAGGCGCATCAGCGTAATGTGATAGCCCTTGAACTGTTCTTTGTTGTTCCTGTTGGAGCTAGAACCCTTGCGTTCGAACTTCAATTTGTCTTCGTCGTAGAGCTTCTTGAATAACTCATAGCGCACGACGGGGTCGTAATCGGCGGCTTTTCCGGCATACAAAAAACCGGGGAACGTCAAATCTGTCGAGCGTGCTGCGGCCAGAGCGATCATCATCTTCTCGAAGACGTAGCCGTCCTCTCGCGCAAAATCATCCTTGTGAGCAGCATAGACTGGATAGAGCGTCTTCAGAAAGCTGGAGCCATTGCTGACATCGCCAACCTCCAGCGTGTATTCGGCAATCCTTCGATTGTCGAAGATCCAATCGATCATTTCCGTGCATTCGGGATTCATCTCCAGAAGGTTCTGGATGTTCCAGTAGCCGAGCTTGTTGACGAGCGCCCTCTCCAGGACGAGCTGGTAGTTGTTCGCATAGTTGTATTCGACGTCATGCGCGGAAAGAGTCGCATCGTAGTGATCGAGTTTGTGGACGCGTTCGTAGTTGAAGTCAACGGGAACGTAATCCGAGGTGACGAGCTTCGCATTCGCTATGGTGCCATGATCGGAGGTATTGCCTCCTAGAGGGTCGACGTAGATCCGAAGATAGGTGCGGCCCGCGATGGGAACATCGACGTCTGCCGCCTCGGTGCTGCCCGTAAGGGTGCCGACGTGAACAGTACATCCCACGTCTCGCCGTCGCTCGAGGCGCTTATGGTGTACTTGATGCTTCCTGCGGTTCCGCGCCCTGCGTCAACGCCCACTTTAGCCGTGAAACGCGAATACTGTGCGGAAAGAGCAGATACGTCATAGGTAGCCTGGCCCCTTGCGTGGATGCTGACGCCCTTGGGGTATTCTCGCTTCTCGCCATTGACGATCAGGCTTAGGGGTTGTCCTTCCTGGTTCTTGTCGTGCTGAATGCTATGCCCCGACCAACCGTTGTAAGACCAGTTGTCGGTGGTGATGATGCTGAGGTCGGAAAGGTAGGCATACTGCTGCGTCCCATTGGCGGTGGCTTGCGCAGCAAGAGCTTGGACTTCCGCTTCGTCCGCATTGTTGACGATTTCGCCTGCGGTGACCTCTTCTTGGGTTTGAAGCTTGACGTCTTCATGTATGTAGTCGGCCGAAGACAGCGGTGCGTCCACGACTTGCCCGTCGGCGTCTACCGTCACGCCAGTGATGGGCACCTTTACGTTGATCTGATCGGATTGCGAAGAGGTGCGTTCAGCAGGGCTGACAGCGGCTTGCTGGTCGGCAGCGTCGCCGGTGTCGGCATAGGCGGGAGCAAGCTGGGAGAGCGAGACCGCGGGCACAACGAGCGCTGCAGTAACGATGACGGAAACGACTGTGCGCATGCCGCCTTTCGTACGGGAGCAGACAGCAGACATGCCGCCTTTCACCCTTGTTGAGAACGCCATTGCCATCATTTGCGGAATCCCCTTCGCCCCTTGATCGCAAAACAACATAATTATTGCGAATCGTATCAGTTCAGAGGACATTTCCGCAACGTTCAAAATCATGACGCAGGACGGGGATATTGATGACGTTATCCCCGTCCTGCGTCATACGCTGCGTCATACGAACAGTCCCCTGCTTGCCTTACGCGGTATGATGAAGCAACGCCAAGAATGCACGCCGCCAGCGGAAGGAGAAGCATGGCCGTCATCCCCAGCTCGGCGCAAGCCGCTTACGACCGTGCGTCGGCACCGCGCAAGCTGGCTGCGCCCCGCATAGCCGCCTCCCTCGACGCGTTGCCGCTGACCACCCTCGAAGACCCCGACCGCGGCCCGCTCGAAGCCGTCGAGGCCCGCGGCCTCAACGCCACCGGGGCAGATTTCACCGAGCTGGAAGTTTCCGGCAGCCGCTTCTCCAACTGCCTGTTCCAGGCTTGCAGCTTCACCGGCGCACTCTTCGTCGACATCGCCTTCGAGGGCTGCGACTTCTCCAACAGCACCTTCGACAGTGCCGCCTTCACGCGGTGCACGTTCAAGGACTGCAAGTTCGCCGGCGCATCCTTCACGGAAGCGCTTTGGGAGCACGTTGTCGTGGAAGGCTGCACCTTCGCCTACGGCGCGTTCAACCGTTGCCGCTGGAAAGTCATCCGCGCCTGCACCTGCGACTTCTCGTCAGCCGATATGTCCGAGATGGAACTGCGCGCCATCACGCTCGACGACGACCGCTTCACCGGCACGAGCTTCTTCCGCACGAAGCTGACCGGCCTCGACCTTACGTCGTGCCAGCTCAAGGGCATCGTCGTGTCAGACACCATGGGCGAGGTGTTCGGCGCGAAGCTGAGCCTCTACCAGGCCGCTGCCCTAGCCCGGCGCCTCGGCATCATCATCGAGGAATAGCTGGCCGACAGGCATGGGGGCGAAGACGTGAGTGGCACCTCGCCCCGCTCACGCAACAAACGGTTGCTTTGCCCGACGCGCCGTCCGCGCGATAATGGAGCCATCAGCCCGCCCGAAGGAAGGAACCGCCATGGCAATGCAGGACACGATTGCGCAGATCCGCGCCGAGAAGGGCCTCACGCAGGAGCAGATGGCCCGCCAGCTCTACGTCACGCGTCAGGCGGTATCGCGCTGGGAAGCCGGAGAGACGTCGCCCAGCATCGACATGGTTAAGCTCATCTGCACCACCTTCCAGGTGCCGCTCGAGCGCTTCTTCGACATGCCCATGGAGTACTATTGCCAGTGCTGCTCGATGCCCATCCCGCAGCCCGAGCTGCACGGCACCGAATCGGACGGCTCGCCCAGCGAGAGCTACTGCAAGTACTGCTACCAGCAGGGCGACTTCACGGCCAAAGGCGTCGATATGGACGAGTTCATCGAGGCAACCGCGCAGATGGAGGCCGACGCAATGGGCATCTCGCGCGAGGAGGCCGTGTCCCTCATGGCCACGCTGCTACCGCACCTCGAGCGCTGGCGTCAAGGCTAGCCGCGCTAGCCCGTGGCTTGCGGGAGGCGCAGCGTGAAGGTGCTCCCCTCCCCCAAGGCGCTCTCCACGGCCACGTCGCCGCCATGATACGACGCGGCGTGCTTCACGATGGCCAGCCCCAAGCCGGTACCGCCGGTCTCCTTGGACCGGCTCTTCTCGGTGCGGTAGAAGCGCTCGAATATCTTGGGCAGGTCCTCCGCGGGAATGCCGATGCCCGTGTCCTGCACGCGCACCACGGCCCACGGGCCCGATGGCATCCCGTCGTCGCCCAGTACGGCGTCGGCCGCCGTCGAGCCGCCCTCGGCCACGACGCCGTCGCCGGCCGCGCCATCGGCCGCCTGGCTTTCCACCTGCACCGTCACGGCGCCTCCTTCGCCCGTGTAGCGGATCGCGTTCTCCACCAGGTTCGACACCGCCTGCTCTATCAGCGGCTCGTTCCCTTCCGCGTACACCGGCGCCCCGTCGAAGGCAAGACTCACCTGCCTCTCGCGCGCAAGCGGCCTCAGGCGCTCGCAGGTGCGGCGCACCAGCTCCAGCATGTCGACCGGCGCGCACTCGGCCGCGTCGAAGGAGGATTCGTCCAGGCGCGACAGCGTGAGCACATCGTTGATGAGCGCACGCAGCCGCTGCGACTCCAAGTAGATGCGCCCCCCGAAGTCGCGCACGTCCTCCGGCGCCACGAGGCCACCGGCGATCATCTCCGCCGAGCCGGATATCACCTGCAGGGGCGTCTTCATCTCGTGGGACACGTTGGCCGAGAATTCCCGGCGCAGCCCCTCGGCCTGCTTCAGCTCTTCGTTCTGCCGCTTGAGCTGGCGCTGCTGCTGGTCGATGCGCCGCAGAATCGGCTGCATCTCCTCGTAGACGTCGCCAGCCAAGGGATCGCTCGCATCCAACCTGTTCAGCGGCCTCATGATGCGCGACGCAAGGAACCGCGACAGCAGCACGACCAACAGCACGGCGCACGCCACCACAACGCCCACGGGCAGCGCCATGGACCCCAGGAAGGCAAGGAGCGACAAGCGCTCTTCGCTGACGCGGATGAAGTAGCCGTCCTGCAACCGCTCGGCCACGTACAGGGTGTCCTGCCCCAAGGTGTCGGAATGGCGCACCAGCACGCCTTCGCCCTGGCTTACAGCTTGCTGCATCTCAGGCCGCGACCCATGGTTGCCCAGCGCAGTGCCCGCTGCCTCGGTATCGCAGACCACCACGCCTGCGGGATCGACGAGCGTGAACCGCTCGGGCCCGGGAAACTGGCTGCGAATCAGCTCCACCCGCTCATCGGCAGAGCGGCCTTCCAGCACCTGAGCGCACGCACGCGCCTGCATCACCAGCGCTTCCTCGGAGCGCTTCTCTTCCGCAAAGTACGACACGGTCACCAGCGCGATGGCCGTGGCCAGCACGGCGACCAACGTGAACGAGAGCACCGCGACGAATATGCTGCGCGAAAGGCTGCGCGGGTGCGCGAAAGGCCGGCTTGGAGCGAGAGGGTCCGACGAGCATGCCATGGGTCACTCCGCGGAACGCAGCCGATAGCCCACGCCGCGCACGGTCTCCAGCATGGCGCTCAGGCCTTCCTCGGTGCGGTCGAGCTTCTGGCGCAGCGTCTGCATGTGCACGTCCACGGTGCGCGTGCCGCCGTAGAACGCCGAGCCCCACACGGCCTCGAAGAGCTGGGCTCGAGACAGGGCATGGCCCGGGTTCTCCATGAGCACTTGCAGCAGCTCGAACTCCTTCAGCGTAAGGTCCACGACCGTTCCCGCAGCCTCCACCCGATGCGCGGCAGGGTCGAGCATCAGGCTGCCGCACACGATGCGACCATCTTGGCTCGGCACCTCGGCCCGCCGGGCGCGACGCAGCAGCGCGTTCGCGCGCGAGACGAGCTCCATCATGGAGAAGGGCTTTGCCAGGTAGTCGTCGGCGCCAGCGTCGAGGCCGCTCACGGTGTCCAGTTCGGTGCCCTTGGCAGTAAGCATGATCACCGGCACGTCCCGCAGCCTGCCATCTGCCCGTACCTGCGCCAGAATGCCCAAGCCGTCGGTGCCGGGCAGCATGATGTCCAGCAGCACCAGGTCAGGAGCAGCCTCCCGGCATGCCGCGAAGAACGCCTCCGCATCGGGGAAGCCGCGGCCTTCGAAGCCCGCCTGGCGCAGCGCATACAATGTGAGGTCGCGGATGTTCTCGTCATCCTCTACGTAAAAGACCAACGGCATCGGCTCGCTCGGCGGCATGGAACCTCTCCTCTCGCCTGTGTCCTCGCCTATTCTAACCTAGCGGATCGACGCGCAGGCAGCCCTGCCCGAGGCGTTGCCCGCAAGTTGAAAAGCCCAGGATGGCCGCTCATGCCTCGCGCCCTCGTGCCGCAGCTATGCGGCAGGCAATGGCCCGTTGGCGCCCAATGGGCCTCCTACCCCCGCAAGGTCGCGCGGGCGGCTTGGTCGCTCAGGCAGGATCAGCATGACCAGCTTCACCATCAGCGGCACCAGGGGCAGCCAGATCAGGGTCATCGCCACGTTGAAGCATGTGTGGGCGTTCGCTATCTGCCGCGCGATGACCTCCACGCCCGTGCCGCCGGGCGGCAGCGCCGCCACCAGGCTGGCGAAGGGCCCGACAAGGCCCACGAACAGCAGGCAGCCCGACAGGTTGAAGATGCAGTGGGCCAGCGCCACGCGCTTGGCGTCGCGCGACTGGCCGATGGATGCCAGCAGCGCCGTCACCGTGGTGCCCAGGTTGTCGCCCAGCAAGATAGGTATCGCGCCCTCCAACCCCAAGATGCTCGCGCCGTCCGGGCCGGGCTGCGCCGCGAAGTTCTGCAGCACCGCGATGGTGGCGCTGGAGCTCTGCACGATCAGGGTCATCACGGTGCCGACCACCACGCCCAGCACCGGCACACCCGCCACCTGGGCGATCATGTCGGTGAACACCGGGTTGGACGCCAGCGGCTTCATGACCGACCCCATGGTCTCGATGCCCACGAACAGCAGCCCGAACCCGAAGACCGCCTTGCCCGACAGCTTCACGCGCTCCCGCTTCGCTACCGTCATGATCAGGAAGCCAAGCGCCACGAACAGCAAGATGTAGTCGGACAGCTTGAACGCGATGATCTGCGCCGTTATGGTGGTGCCGATGTTCGCGCCCATCACGATGGGGATGGCTTGCGGAAGGCGCATCAGGCCCGCGCTGACGAAGCCGATGACCATCACCGTGGTGGCGCTCGAGCTTTGCAGCACCGCAGTGGCGAAGGCGCCAGCCAGCACGCCCAGCACGGGGTTCTTCGTGACCGTCGCCAGGATGGAGCGCATGCGCTCGCCAGCCGCCTCTTGCAGGCTGCCGCTCATCAGCCCCATGCCGTACAGGAAGATGGCGAGGCCTCCCAAAAGGCCCAGCCCTGTTGCCAATATCTCGTTCACGCCCGCAGTGCCTCCATCTTGTTCCTGTCGCCTTGCGTTGCAGGCAGAAGTCTACCGGGCCCACGTACGAACGGGGTAAGGGGCGTGTAAAGCCTTTGTAAAGAGCCAGCTGCCGCTAGCCTTCAAGCAGCCACTCGCGAATTCCTACGATCCTCACCCCGGAAGGCGCAACGCCTGTCCGCCATCCGTCGAGCGTGAGGATCGTCTTCGGAAACGAGTCCCCGACTGCCTCAAGAGGCGCGAGCTCGCGCTGATAGACTGCATCGTCAAGAAGCGAAGCGGTCACCTGGAAGTACTCCCTCTCGCCTCCCCGCCGCGCGACGAAGTCAACCTCGGCATTCCGCAGCGCGCCGACGAAGGGGTCGTATCCCCGGCGCTTCAGCTCCATGAACACGACGTTCTCCAGCTGGAACCCGATGTCCGCCCCCGAGAACCCGCTCGGAAGGTTCCTGAAGCCGGTGTCCGCCGCATAGAGCTTCTTCAGCGGCCTCAGCACCTGCTTGCCCGCCAAGCCCTCCTGCTCGCACTCGTAAAGCGCGAACGCGCGCACGAGGGCGGCAAGGTAGTTGTCGATGGTCTCGGGCTTCACCTTCCTGCCCATGCTGGTGAGGGCATCCGATATCTTCTTGGTGGAGAACAGCGACCCCGACGTCGAGCACACGTACCTGATGAGCTTCACGAGCAGGTCGATGTCGCTGACACGGGCGCGCCTGGCAACATCGTTCAACACGATCGCATCGAACAGCGTGGTGAGCGCGTCCTGCTTCTCCCGGTCCTGCGCGAAGGGCAGCTCGAACAGGCCCGGCATGCCCCCGAAGGTCATATAGGCGCGGAACAGCTCGTCGTCATCGCTGGGATAGTCGTCGGCAGCGTGCGCGAATTCTTGGTATTCGGAAAACGACAGCGGGTAGACCTCGATCTGCTCGTACCTGCCTGCTAGGAACGTCGAAAGGTCGGAGGAGAGCACGTAGGCGTTCGACCCTGTTATGAAAACGTCCGCGCCCTTCTTGGTGTGCAGCTGCCGCACCACCTTCTCCCACGCGCTGACCTCCTGCACCTCGTCGAGGAAGACGCGGAAGGGCAGGCCAGGGTTCGAGGCGTCCATGGCTTCGGACAGCTCCGAGAGAAGCCAGTCCGCGTCAGGGTTGACCGGCATGCCGAACTGGTCGAACCTTCTGTAGAAGATATTGCTGGAAGGGAAGCCGTCGGCGAGCATGCGCCCGACGAGCATGCGCAGCAAGGTCGACTTCCCGCATCGGCGGATTCCCGTGAGCACCTTGATGTTCGACGTGCCGACGCTCCGGTCGAGCTTCTTGTCATAGAGCGGGCGCGGTACGTACTGCTCGCTGAGCATGCGGCTTCCCTTCTCTATAATTTCCATTATATTGGAAATTATAGGTCATTCGAGCTATATTTTCCATTCCAACAGAAATTAGTCAACGAAAACCATCCTACGTATGCAGGTGGATACCACCGTCGACCATGAAGGATTGGCCGGTAAGGTAAGCGCCATCGTCGCTGACCAAGAACACGATGAGCGGCGCGCAATCCTTCTCGGTAGTGCCTATGTAGCCTACGAGCGCGCGACCCTCCAGACTCTTCAGCGCCTCCGGCTGCGTCTCGCGGAAGGTGTCGGTGGCGATGATGGGCAGGAACACGTTGGCGGTGATGCCGTCGCGGCCCCACTCGCGAGCGGCCGTGCGCGTGATGGCGCGGATGGCTTCCTTCGCCATGCCGTAGGCACCGAACCCGGAATTGCCGTCATAGCCCGCCGCCGAGGCCGTGTTGATGATGCGCCCGTGGCCGCTGGCCTTCAGGTGCGGATAGCATTCCTGCATGAACAGCAGGGTGGCTAGCGCGCCGCTCTTGTACGCGGTGAGCGCGTATTCCTCGTCGATGTCGTTTATCTCGCGGTAGAGCATGGCGCCCTGGGCGCAGTTCACCAGTATGTCCACGCCGCCGAAGTGCTCGACGCAGGCGCTCACGGCCGCCTTGATCTGGGCAGGGTCGGTCACGTCGCACACGACGGGCAGCACTTCCGCGCCTTCGGCGGCCATCTCGTCGCGCAGGTCGTTCAGGTTCTCAAGCCGGCGGGCGCACGCGCACACCTTCGCACCCTGGCGCGCCAGCACGGTGGCCAGCCCGCGGCCCACCCCCGAGCTCGCCCCCGTGACGATGGCTACCCGGCCTTCAAGGTTCTGCATAAGTCGCTCCTTCTCGTAAAGGCAATATGGCCCATTATCCCACCGACGCCTAGGCGTGAGCAGGAAACCCGCAAGCATCCTTGCTGGCGAGCCTTGATCCTGCGCGCTGAGCACGCTCTTTCTGCGGGAACGCGCGGCAGAGCGAGGCGGGAGAACCAGGCCGCCGCCTCGCTCCGATGCCCCATTAGTGGATGCCGGGCCACATGGCGCCAGTGGCAGGCACGGGCACGTCGGCATTCTTCTCGTCGGTAGGGATGACCCCGTAGCCCTTCAGCAGGCCGTAGATGTCGGTGCCCTCTATCTCTTTGAGGCCCTTGCTCACCAGCAGCTTCTCTATCAGGCTCATGTTCATGTCGGTGGCGGGCTTGCCGTCGCGCAGCAGCACGGTGGCATTCAGCAGCGCGCGCAGGTCGAACGCGCTGCCCCACACCTCGGGTACGCCGCGGTCGATGTCGAGCAGCGTGTACACCGCCTCCATGCCGGTGCGCATGGAGTACTCGGTGGTGAAGATGGTGTCGCGCGGCGTTTCGGCGAACTGGCCGATGAACGCGAAGTTCACGGCGCCTTCGGGCACGACGTCGGGGCGGTCGCCCGCGGCGCGCGGCATGAAGAACGCGGTGATGTAGGGCATCATGCAGGGCACGGTGTTGGCGCTGTTGGTGGCCAGGTCTTCTATCTGGTCCTCTGGCACGCCCAGGTGGTACAGCCATTCCTCGCATATCTCACGCCCGGTGCAGTCGCGCATGGGCTTCTTCACGTAGTCGCCCGGCACGTCGGTGAACAGGCCGTACAGCCACACGCACACTTGGCCGTCGGGCTGCTCGCGGAATTGCGGCTGGCGGTTGATGGTCCAGCTGAGCAGCCAGCTGGAGTCCTTCACGGAAACGATGCCGCCGGTCACCACGCCGCCAGAAAGCGGGTCGCGCTTGCAGATGGCCTCAATGTAGGGCAGGATGCGCTCGTCCAGCGTGGTCACCGTGGCGCTTTCCCAGTTGGTCTTGGCCGGGTCGCTGCAGAACTTCTCGGGGCGGCCGAACGCCGGGTCTTGCTCAGCGATGCGCTTCCACAGGTCCCAGCCGTCGCCAGCGGTGAGCTCGGGTGCGTACTGGGCCGGCTCGTCCTGGCTGCCAAACGACGAATGCGCCACCAGGCTGCCCGGCGTGATGAACACCAGGTCGTCCTCGGTCAGGCTGATGACCTGCTCCTCGGGCGCAGGCGCCTGAGCCGCGTCACCCTGCACGCCCGTGGCGGCGTCGATGGCCGCGGGACCTTCCTCGAGCGTATAGCGAATCTCGGTGGCCACCTTGCGCGGGTTGTCCTTCGCGCTGTCGCACGAGAACCGCACATCGGTCACATGGGTGTTGAACCGAAAGTCGACGCCATGGTCCTTCAGGTAGTTCACCATGGGCAGGATCATCGACTCGTACTGGTTGTAGCGCGTGAAGCGCAGCGCGCTGAAGTCGGGCAAGCCGCCGATGTGATGGATGAAGCGCGTCACATAACGCTTCATCTCAAGCGCCGAATGCCAGTTCTCGAACGCGAACATGGTGCGCCAGTACAGCCAGAAGTTGGAGTCCAGCACCTCGTCGGAGAAGTAGTCGGTTATGAGCTTGTCCTGCAGGTCTTCCTCGGGCGTGAAGAACAGGTTCATGATCTCCATGCATGCCTTGTCGGACAGGTTGAACTTGTTGTCGGTGTGCGCGTCTTTGCCGCGGTCGACGGTGGCGCGGCACAGCGAGTAGTTGGGGTCGCGCTTGTTGAGCCAATAGTAGTAATCCAGCACGCTCACGCTGGGGTCTTCGATGGAGGGGATGTCGCGGTAGAGGTCCCACATGACCTCGAAATGGTTGTCCATCTCACGCCCGCCGCGCATGGTATAGCCGAGCGCCTGGTAGTGCCAGCCGTCGCAACCGCCGCCGGCACGCGGGTCGCGCTCGAGGATATGGATGCGATCGCCGGGCATGCGCCCGTCGCGCACCAGATAGCAGGCAGCCGTGAGCCCGGCCAGGCCGCCGCCCACGATGTAGGCCGACTTGCCCTCGACGCCTTCAGGCTTCAGGGGGTGGGCGAATGCCTCGTAGTTTCCGCTGGAATAGTACATGGTCTCACTTCCTCAGGTTGGGCTTTCGCGCCGGGGCTGCCAGACGGCGGCCACAAAGGGGCGCAGTCTCTCACCTGTCGATGATGGCACCCGAGGACAGCCGCAGCGGGGCACCGCGCCGAACCGTAATGCGGCCGTTGGCAGCCTGTGGGAAAGAAGTGGGAAGCGCAGCGAAGGCGCGCGGGCTCAGGCCAAGCGCGTCTTCTTCGTCACGGGGCAGGTTATCTCGCCGCCGCGGTGGAGATAGTGCACCAAGAAGCCGATGCCGGCCAGGGCCAACGCCGTGCCCAAGCCGGTGTAGAAGAACGCCACGAACCAGTCCGGCACGATGCCGAAGGTCCGCAGCCCGATGCCGCCGCCCATCATGATGGCCATGATGATGTAGCCCTTCACGTCGAAGAACCGCAGCACGTGCATGTGGTTCTCACCGTAGCTGCGTATGCGGTCAGAGTGCTTGCCCACCAGCTTGCTGAACATGGCGTGGAAGGCCAGGAACACCGCCGGTATGCCAAGCGCCAGCAGAAGCGGCGGCGTGGTGCCCTCCATGCAGGCCAGCACGCCCAAGCGCAAGATGTTGATGCCGGCCAGGAACCAGACCGCCGCGGCGATGAGCAGCAGGTATTTCGCGTGAACTCTGAACATGGCGGCCTCCGCCTCGTAAGTGCAGCCAAGGGCACCGTGCTAGCGCCCCCGGCAGGAGCTTCTGCGCGCCATTATACGCCCGCGCCCGAGCGCAGAACAAGGCGCCCTTGCCTCAACTTACTACTTAACATGCTACAAACATAACACCCTGTTAAGTTAGGGTGTTATGTTGTTTACAGTTATGTTTGCAGTTTAAAGAATGTGCAGTTCAGCGCCGACGATAGCGTTGCCGAGGACTCCGTCTCGGCTCTGTTGGCTCTATGACGCCATCGTCCAGCAGCTCGTTTATATAGCGCATGACCCCTGCCCGCGACAGCCCCGATGCCTCCATGATCTCCCGCGTGCTCACCGACGCGAATCGGTCCAGCATATCGAGAATCGCAGCACGCGTATCCGGCAACGCCTCTTTGCGCATTTCTTCAGGCATCAGATGGCGACGCGACAGGGTCAGCGCGAAGAACGATATGGTGTCTTTCGGAATGGGAGGCGCCATCAGCGCCTCCGAAAGACGCGCCTCGATTTCCTGATAGCCGGTGCCGCGGTTCTCGACGACCCATCCCCCATCTGGGTATGGCGTGCTCTCGAGCAGCACCGCCAAGTATTGGTTGCGCGTCGAGGATGCCCCGCCATGGCCTAGCTGGTCTATCGTCACCGTGCCGTACAATCCCCCAGGGTTCGTTATCTCTAACCTGTCCGCATACATGTTCACCTGCACGGGCGTGCCCTGCGAATGCGGCGAATAATCGCGGTGCATCAGCGCGTTCGCTATGGCCTCGCGTACTGCCACCGGCGGGTAATCGGGCACATCGGTGCGAAAGGCGCCCTCTATCAGCGCTCCTGTCCTCATGTTGCGGCTCACGACATCTATGGTGGACTTGATCATCGTAGGTATGTTCCCAACCAACGTTTCGGAATCGAGCAGGCGCCGACCGGACGAGAACGCTTCAGCCTTGGTCGTGCCGGGGAATGAAGCGAATGTCACGCACAGTCTCGGAAAATGCTTCTGCGGATAGATGCCGAGGGTCATGAGGCCTGCGAGCGTCGGCCGCAGAATGCCATCAGAGTCTTCGCGCAAAGCCCCCAAGTTAACGAGTGCCTGCATATCGTCGAGCTTGCGGAACACCTCACCATGCTTATCGCGCTCGCGGCGAAGCAGTGCCGACACAAGGTCTTCGTCGAGGTCGGCCACTGTCGCCTCCGATACCGCTTCCACATCGAAACGAGGCTGCCGACGCTCTTCCATCAACCGGTCTATCTCGTAGGCGCTCAGCTTATGGTCGCCGTCTCCGGTCCTGATGAATGAGCCTTGGTACCGGCCGCGGTCCTTGACATAACACGGCTTGTCTACGGGCATGAGCTCGGGGATGTACGCAGCGAGCAGCATCGCTCCCTCGAAGGGGACGATTTCGATATCAGGCCTTACCGGCGGCTCAAGCTTCGTCGCACACAAGTTGGCGAAGGCGTCCTGCATCCGCTTCGCGTCGAAGCCCTGCACCGGGGCGAACCCCTCCGCCTCAGAAAGGCCCAGTATGACCGTGCCGCCACTCCCATTCGCGAAAGCAGAAAGGGTGTCCACCAGCGACTTCGGCAGCCCCTCTTTGGCCGCTTTGACTTCGAAATACTGTATATCGGTGCCCGCAGCCCGCATAAGCCCGATAACATTGCTCAACTCATCTGGCTGCATTGCTGCCCCTCCCTGAAGTGCCTCGAACTTACTACATAACATACTACAACATAACATCCTATTAAGTTAGGGTGTTATGTTGTTTACAGTTATGTTTACAGCTCAAAGAATACGCAGGTCAACGCCGACGATAGCGCTGTCGAGCGACAAACGGAAACAATGCATCTCGCGAATACCGCAAAGAGCATTTGGCATGAATGTGTCTAAATCGGAAAGGAAAGTGCCGAAAATGTGTCTAAAACAGAAAGAAAATGGCCATTTCTGTGTCTAACGCAGAAATGGCCGCGGGATCCGCGGACATTTCCAAGACTGCAAGCTATCAACTACGCAGCGAACCCGGCGCTCAGGTCGGCGGATTCTGCAGCGCTACCGTGTAGGCCACCGAGCAGACCGGTGTCGGGTCGGTATGTTCGACAAGCGAGGTCTGCACCTCGGGCGGTATGGCGAACCGGTAGCCTATGGGCACGCGCGTGCCGTAGCCTGCCATGGCGAGGGCTCGGAGCTTGGATGCGTCGGATTCGGTTGCGGAAGAGCCCAAGGAGAAGCGGGCGTTGGGAGAGGTGCTGCCTTCTGCCAGCACCTCGAGGAACACGTCAGATACGTTGCCCTCGCCGAACAGCTCGGCTGCGCCGTCAAGCGGGGTGAGGTCCACCCTTGCCACCTTAAGAGGCTCGCCGCAGCGCGACTCGATGCAGCCTTGCGCCTCCTTGGGCGCTTCCAGCCCGAGCACGTCGACTTGGGCTTGCACCTCAAGGGGGACCACCGCCGATATGACCGCATCCCACTGGGCGAAGAGCGTGGCCGTGCCGCTCGTGGCGAGGTTGGGCTTGGCGAGGACCACACCTGCTTGATAGGCCGTCCCGCTGCCGTCGGCTTTCGTGTTCCATCCTAGGAACCGGTACCCGTTGCGGGCACCTGGCGCTGGCAGCGTCACGTCGGCATCGTAGGTGGCGCCGATGGAGGACACCGCTGGGCCGCCTTGGGAATCGAAGGCGATGGCGTAGGGGTTGGCGGTCCAGCGGGCATATAGGGTAGTATTTGTCGCCTTATCCCAGATATGTGCTGACGTCCCAGATCCCGTATAGTACTGCACGCCTCCCGTTACCCCAGAAGCGTCATAAAATCCTGCAAGACTGTAGCCATTTTTGCAGGGAAGAACATTAAGGCTACCTAAGCTTGGTAGGTTCTTGCCATACTCGGCCGCGAAGGTACTTCCTGTAGGAGCACCGCCCCTAGCATCCAGAGTAACGGTGCTCTTCACTCCTTCCCAGATGCAAAAAACGTTTGCTGCCGCTCCCGAACCGCTCAGTTTATCTGAAGCCTCTCCATTTTGAAATCGGCTCCATCCTTTTAGTCTGTAGTTTGGGTCGGTACGACAAGGGATGAACTCCCAGTATTGCGTATTGTTGTTCACAAATATTTTGCAAGAATATGCTGTATCGCTAGTTTTTTCAGCCAGCCACTGATTGGTGTTGTTGTTGGTGTATTGCTCATAGTCCCATGTTCGCCAATCGTGTTCTACAGCACCGGTGGGAACGAGGCATAGCCTATAGCGAAAGTAATCAGCGCCTATCAATCCAAAAAAGGCTATAGGTGCGTCAGCTTTTTGAGATGCGCCACTTTGCAATGCAGCCAGATTTTCTGTACCCAGAACTGTCTGGTCATCATTAACTTTTTCCACAACCGACACTTTGAAACCGCATTCTTGCCAAAGCACTCTGTCGGCGCCGTCAGGAAGCCTGACAGTGACGTCTGAAGGACTATTGCTAGGAAGATTGTCGCCAATCGAAGCAAGCGCGACCATGGCACTGAGCTGGCTGCCAGCTTCGCTGGCTTGGCCTTCATCGGACCCTTCAGCTTCGGTAGCGTCGCCGCCTTCGCTCGGGATGACAGACGCCGCAGGCAGGCTCACGGTCGGCACGCTCATGAGCACATCAGGGCTGATGGAGGTCACGGTTGCTGGAGCGTTGATGCGCTCGAGGCTAGCGCAGGCCTCCATGGCGCCGGCAGCGATGGTGGTGCAGCCCTCTCGTATGGCGATCTCGGTGGCGCCTGCGGGCACGCGCAGGAGCGTCGTGCCGCCGGCATCGTATAGGAGTCCTTCCCAGGAGGAGAGGTGCGCGCCGCCCGCATCCACAGAGATGGCCTCCACCAGCGCGCAATGCGAAAACGCGCTGGCGGGCACATCTGATGCTTGCGAAGGGATGCGGACGGCGCCCTGCCTGCCCCCGGGAATGAGCAGGAGGCTGGTGAGGCCGGCGCTGTAGAGCGCGCCGTCGAAAGAGGAGTAGGTTGGGTTGGCCTCGGCGACGGAGACGTTCTCGACGTCGCTCGAGCGGAACGCGCGCTCATCGACGTCGGTGACGCTCGCAGGCAGCGTGACGTCCGTCACGCCCGAGAGGTAGAAGGCGTAGGGGGCTATGGAGGCGAGGGCGTAGTCGGCGCCCTCGTAGGCGACGGATCCGGGGAGGGCGAGGCTGGCAGCGCCAGCTTCGCTGGCGTGGCCTTCATCGGACCCTTCGGCTTCGCCGCCTTCGGCGGCTCCGCCCAGGATGACGGAGGGATCGACGCTGACGAGCTGGACGGCAGATTCCCCTGTGACCGCGTAGGTCAGGCCGTCGACGGTGAAGGAGCCTATGACAGGTTCGCCATCGAGGGCGACATCGGAGTTGATGAACGCGGCGGGCTTGCCCGCAAGGGCAGAGGCGAGGGTACGTGGCTTCGAGCTCGACCCTTCGGCTTCGGGACCTTCGGCCCCTTCGCTCAGGGCTGCGGAAGGCTCGCCTTCCGCATCAGCGCCTGCACCGCCATCCGCAGCGGCGCCTTCCGCAGCTTCTTCAGAGGCTGAAGGGACCTCCGAACCAGGATCTGGTTCGCTTTGGCTTAGAGGGCTACCCCCCCCACGCCTTCTGCCAAGGCGTCAGCGGGCACGAGCCCGATGCCCAGCATGAGGGCAAACGCTATGGACAACGTCGATGCGGCGGCATGCCGCAGGCATTTCCCGATATGCATGATGGCTGCTTCCTTCCCGACAAGCGAAAGCAAATCCGTATGTGTCCGGCCTTGCCGTATCCCCCTGCTCCTCGCTGTTCTCGCTCAGCTCGAATCAGGCGCCAAGGCCCTTGTGCGGCGCGCAAGCTTCCAGGTTCTCGCTCCCCTTCAGCCTCCAGCGCCCAGTGATGCGTATTCTTGCATGCCCTGCGCGAATCCGTCAAGGGCGGGCGCGCACCCTTCAGCCGCCCAACAGCCATTTCCACGCTGGAACCACCCGGATAACCCCCTCAGGCACCTCGATGTCGTGCTCTTCATCGAACGTGACGATAACCCCTTCGCCTGTGCCG
The DNA here is from genome assembly GCA_910588095.1 of uncultured Eggerthellaceae bacterium. Lineage (GTDB taxonomy): Bacteria > Actinomycetota > Coriobacteriia > Coriobacteriales > Eggerthellaceae > D16-63. The sequence goes on along the minus strand of CAJUQH010000001.1, from coordinate 187,996 downwards.
AATCGCGCCATGGCCTCACGGAGGGCTTCCGTTTCGCGCGCTTCCGTCTTGGCATCATCCATCGCGAAGCATGCCTGCACGAGCATCTGGGCGCTCTCTGTGGTTGCGTCGCCCACCACGAAGTCCACCTCTTTGCCCGATTCTAGCTTGAGCATTGATATCTCGCCCAGTCGCGCGGTCATGCGACGACGGCGCAGCTCGCCATAAACCGCTGTCTCGAATGCGAACGTGGTTCCGTCGTCGGTCGCAGCGGCCATGGCCCAGTAAAGCCCTGGGTCTACCGAATAGAGCTTCATCCCGCCTGTGCGCAGCTTCTGCGCCGAATACGAGAACTCGTACACCTGATACGCAAGATGCGCATTGTCGAAGGCGTCCAACAGCTCGGCAATGCGAGCACGTCCCGGCGTATAGCCGCTGGATCTTCCCTTGTGGTCGAGCCGGTTTATGGACACATCCCGCGCTGTCGAGGTGACCGCTGTCCGCGCGAGCTGCTGCGCATAGCTTGAGTTGGAGAATCCGAGCCTGTCAACGATATCGCGCGCGACCGTGAGCTGGGCATACCCTTGGAGCGTCTGAGCTCGCTCAAGGTCGTCGAGCTTGCCAGCTGCTGGGAAGCCGCCGACCTTCAGGTAATCGAGCAGCATGCGCTTTGCAAGGGAGGCAAGCTCCTTGTTGCCGGACACGCCCTCGGGCGAAAGGTCGATGCCTCGGCTTCTCGCATGCTCCCGCAAGCTGAAAGGCGCCAGCTCATACGCGACGGACCTCCCGCGAAACTCGGTCGCAACATCTTCGGACAAAAGCCTCGAAGAAGGCCCGGTAAGCAGCAAGGTTATCTTCTCGGTGTCGATGAGGCGGCGTGCCGTCACCCCCCATTCGTCCACATCTTGTATCTCGTCGAAGAGCACATAGGCGCCCTGGCTGCGCGCGTGAGGGTGCAGCTCGAAGAACAGCTCGAGCACGCGCCCGATGATGCCCTTCTCATAGGGCCTTACCCTGTCATCGTCAAAGTTGAAATAGCAGATGCGGCTCGGCTCGACGCCCCGCTCGAGCAGAGAAAGCGCCTCCTGGTAAAGGCGGAAGGTCTTTCCGCAGCGTCGCATGCCCGTTATCGTCTTCGCCGCATTGCCTATGGCTGGTTCCGGAATGCGCCCCAGAGAAAGGTCGCGCGGGACCAGCATCTCGCCTATGGCTGGCAGCACGGTTTCATGGAAGTCTCGAAGGAGCATCTTGATGGTGGCATCTACAGCGCTCGACATGGCAGCTCCTTTTGTCTTTTGGGCTCCCGTTCTAAGTTGTAAAAATATATTACAACTTTTCATGATAGTTGTAACAGATTTTTACAGCTATTCCTGACGCAAGAATCGTGCGCGGGGGCGGCGAAGCCCGCCTGCTCAAGCGCTATGGGCATGCGGGCTTAGCATTCAAGTGAAAGAGTGGGGCGCTCAGGTTGTCGGGTTTGCGAGCGCCACGGTGTAGGCCACCGAGCACACAGGTGTCGGGTCGGCATATTCGAGAAGCGAGGTCTGCACGTCGGGCGGCATGGCGAACCGGTAGCTTATGGGCACCTTCGTGCCGTAGCTTGCCATGGTGAGGGCTTGGAGCTTGGATGCGTCGGATTCGGTTGCGGAAGAGCCTAAGGAGAAGCGGGCGTTGGGAGAGGTGCTGCCCTCCGCCAGCACCTCCAAGAACACGTCGGCCACGTTGCCCGCGCCGAACAGCTCCTTCGCACCGTCAAGCGGGGTGAGCTTCATTTCAGCCACCTTCAACGGCTCGCCGCAGCGCGACTCGATGTATCCTTGCGCCTCCTTGGGTGCTTCCAGACCAAGAACATCAATCCGAGCCACTACATCGAGAGGAACGACAGCCTCCTCAACAGCAAGCCACTGGGCATAGTATGTTGCATCCGAAAGCACCGTAGACGCCTTACCTCCTGCGTCGCAAACTTTTTCCCCTCCCTCTCGCGCCGTAAACCAGCCTACAAAAGCAAAGCCTGGGCGTTCAGGCTGCGGCGCCTGTGGTCGGCTGCCTCCACGAACCCGCTCCTCCTGGGGCTCGCTGCCGTCATTGACGTCCCACTTGAGCGAAAAAGTCATATGTGCTTTGTTCAAAGAAACATAGTTGTAAGTGCCGTAACGCTTCCATTCCGCAGACGGCGTAACTTCCTGCAAAGCATCGGGACTCGGACCGGCGTCCATGGTAAGCACGCCACCGTTTTTCGGGGCACCAAAGGAGGCATATGCTGGCAACGAATGGTCCGAGTAGTCATACCAGAACTTCCCATCATAGAAGCGTACAAGTTCACGTGTCGTATACTCAAGCCAAGTCTCACGTTTCAAGCTCATGGTACTTGAGTCCCCTAGCGTTACCCGATTATCAAAAATGGATTCTGGACCGGAAGGAAACATAACGCGCGTATAGCAGACAGCGCCATAAGTTACTCCGTTCTGCAGATTTTCCGCAAAAGTATTCGCGAAAGAGCCCCCTTCTTCCTCTGGCGTGACGATAAAACCTCGCAACTCCCAGACAGTAGCTGAGCCATCTTTGGGCAGCATTACCACAATGACAGAAGGCAAAACTTGGGGCAGATCATCATCGGTTGAGAGCAGGGCGACCATGGCAGTGAGCCGCGGGGCAGCTTCAGCAAGGGAAGCAACAGGCAGGCTCACAATCGGTACGCTCGTGAACACGTCAGGGCTGATGGAGGTGACGGTTGCTGGCGCGTTGATGGTCGTGAGGTTCGCACAGGCCTCCATGACGCCGGCGGCGATGGTGGCGCAGCCTTCGCGGATGGTGATATCGGTGGCACCAGCGGGGACGCGAAGGAGCGTCGTGAGCGAGGCGTCGTATAGAAGACCATTCTCCGAGGCGAATGCTGCACTGCCCGCATCCACAGAGATGGCATCCACCAGCAGGCAATGCGAGAACACGCTGGCCTCTGCCACCTCTGCGGTCTTGGGGATGCGGACAGTGCCCTGCTTGCCCTCGGGAATGAGCAAGAGGCTAAGTTGCTCGGCGTCATACAGGGCGCCGTCGAAAGAGGAATAGAACGGGTTGTCGTCAGCAACTAGCACCGAGGCGACATCGGACGAGCGGAAAGCCCGGTCATCCACATTGCTGATGCTTGCAGGCAACGTGACAGAAGATATGCCTGAGAGATAGAAAGCGTAGGCGCCAACAGAGGACACGATATGAGATACGCCTACGTAGGAGACGGTCTCAGGGAGAACGAGAGCCGTAGCCTTGGACCCAGTCCCATAGGGCCCCGATGCAAGCATCGGGGCTACACCAGAGCCCTCGCCTTCCTGCAAGTTCATGACTTGTTGCCGGTCCGACGAAACGCCGACGAGCTCGACGTAGGGACCGTCGATAACGGCGTAAGTGAGGCCATCGACCGTGAAGGAGCCGATGACAGGTTCGCTGTCGAGGGCAACGTCGGAGTTGATGAAGTTGGAGGGGGTGCCGACCAACCCCGATGCCAAAGTCAGTGGTCTTTCACTGGACCCTTCGGCTTCGCCGCCTTCGGCGGCTCCGCTCAGGGTGACGGAGGTGCTGGCAGCTTCGGTCGAGGGGTCCGATGGGAGTTGAGGTGAAGTCACACCTAAAGGTACTTGCTTCGCTTCGGAATCCCTTGAGTCGAATACCCCCTCGAACCCAGAGCCTTCCCCATCGGCATAGGCGAAGGGAACTAAGGTGAACGTCAACGAAGCTGCCAAGGTGGCAGCAGCGATCCTCCGAGCAAAAGAAACGGCAAGCGCTTGCATTGCAACCAGTCCTTCCAACTGCCGTGGTCATGACCACTGGGAAGATGCCCGGCTACATTACGCGCATTTTGCATTCGGTGAATTAGGAGGGCATCCACCACAGTTGGAAAGCTGCAAGACTGCAATGAATCTTAGGCGAACTAAGAAAACGAATCTTGATAGGCAGATGCCCTCCTGATTTCGTTTTGCCTAGTTCTGCAAAAGCTTAAAAGGTATTCAATTCACTGCAGTGTCTGTTACGACGCTTGCAACTTTCCAGCTATGAAATATAGCAACCCCTCGAGGAAGATGCAAGACGCTTTGCTGACACGCTTTATGAAGCACGCTGCGCCAACCCATCCCAGCCGGCCCCATCAACAGCCCGGTAACGGAACGCCCCCATATTGACGGATTGTCAGTTCTGTCCATTGACGCCCCGTCAAGAACAGCAGTAGGCTTCCGCCTATCAACCGATTCACCGCCCATCGCAGGAGAGGGAAAATGAGCGACCAACGGAACACCGCGCATACGCATTCGCAGCCCGCCGAGAAGTCAGGTTGCACCAGCACGCGCTCCACCACCGTGGCCTCGGGTGCTCGCTCCACCACGAAGGATGTCAACTTCATCGCCAACGTGTCGCCGGGCAGCATCACCGCAATCCCAGGCGCTCCCTCCGCCACCAACACCAGCGCGCCCAGCACCCCCGCTACGCCCGCCAAAAGCGACAGGCGTCGCGCCGAGATAATCGCCGCCGCCCGCGACCTCTACGAGGAGCAGGGCCTTTCCCACACCACCGTGCAGGACATAACCGCCCGGGTTGGCGTCACGCGGTCGCTGTTCTACCACTACTTCGCCGACAAGGAAGCGGTCACCTCGGCAGTGCTCGACGACTACATCGCCGACTACCTGGAGGCGCTCTCCCACTGGAACGCCAGCCGCCGCGAAGGCGACATCGACCACGCGCTGGCCACCATCGTGCGCTTGCTGCGCATCGGCGTGTTCGAGAACGACTCCTTCCGCCTGGCGCTGGCCTCGCGCGAGAACGCCGCGCTGTACCTGGAGTTCGTCAATCGCGTGGCTGACCACACTGCCAACTACATCCTGGAGACCACGGTGCGCGACTACGCCGAGCTCCACGAAGTGCAGATACACCACCTGTACGAGACGTTCTACGTGCTCATATTGGGTGTTATCGGGTACCTGCGCCAACACCCCGACGCTGACGACCAGGTCATCGCCGATGTGATCGCGCAGACGCTCTACCTTGACAGGCCCTGACGAAAAGAGGAGGAAACCATGTTATTCGACGTATACGGGCCGAATGCGCTGTACCAATGGCTGGGGTTGGCCATGGTGCTGGTGCTGCTCATCCTGCTGAACGAGTTCGCACGACGCACCAAGTTCGGCGGCATGTTCATGTTCTTTGGCGTGTGCGGCGCCATGACCGTCTACTGCCTGGCGGTCGAGATCGGCGCGGCCATGGGCGCGGAATGGGCGCTCACCAATCCCACGCACACCGACATGAACAGCTGGTTCCATTACGCCAAGGTCTATGCGGCCACGGCCGGCTGCATAGGCTTCATGATGATCAAGTACAGCTGGGGCAAGATCGGCCGCAGCCATTGGTTCAAGGCATTCCCCTTCGTCATCGTGGCCATAAACATCCTCATCGCCGTGGTGAGCGACTTCGAGAGCGCGTTTCGCGCCTGGGGCACCAGCTGGGTTTCCACCGAAGGCGTGGTGCTGAACGGCGGTTGGCACAATGTCTTCAACGGCGTGGCTGGCCTGCTCAACATCGCCTGCATGACCGGCTGGTTCGGCATCTACGTCTCCAAGAAGCGGCAGGACATGCTGTGGCCTGACATGACCTGGGTCTTCATCATCGCCTACGACCTGTGGAACTTCTGCTACACCTACAACTGCCTTCCCACCCATTCGTGGTACTGCGGCATCGCGCTGCTGCTCGCGCCGACCATCGCCGGCCTGCTATGGAACAAGGGCGGGTGGATCCAGAACCGCGCATTCACGCTTTCCATGTGGTGCATGTTCTGCCAGATGGTGCCCATGTTCGCCAACGACTCCATCTTCGCGGCGCAGTCCGTCAACGACCCGGCCGTCAACACCGTGGTTTCGCTGGTGGCCCTGTTCGCCAACATCGCCGCGCTGGCCTACATCATCTATCGCTCGAAGAAGCTGGGCGTGAACCCCTACAAGCAGGAAGTGTTCGTGGGCACGAAGGACTTCCGCGAGGCCATGGCGCGCCGCGCCGCCACCCCGGACCTGCTTGAAACCATGCCCAAGAGCGCGACCGCGGCCGAGATCGCCGAGATGGTTGCCTACAACGACCTGCCTGCCGAAGGCGCCGTGGGCTTCGTGTACGTGGCCAAGGACGCAGCGGGCAACATCGAGGTGGACGAGGTCATGGAGCGTGCGGAAGGCACGCGCGGGAAGCCAGGCGCAAGCGCCGCACCAGGCACGTCGACAGGCGATGCCGCGCAACCCCCGCGTCGCGAGTGACCTATTAGAGCCGAGCTGCGCGCCACCAGCGCCCTGAGCAGGTAGCTGGAACAAGCAAGCAACCGGCATCGCGCGCACCTCATAATCTCCGAAAAGGGAAGGCTTCGGCCTTCCCTTTTCGTTTCGCGGCGCTGCCCACCCTCGAAGCCCGTCCCTACCGCAAAGCGTTGATGCCACCCCGGATGAACGCATCGAGCATGCGCTGGATGCGCGGCCAATCGGCAGATTCGGGCTGGGACAGCGCCACCGCGTAGCAGCCGCTCATCTGGAAGCAGCACGCAGCCCATGCCAGGTCGGCATCGAGCCCAAGCTCCTGGTACACGCGAAACGTCCGATTCTCGAACCGGTTAGGGCGCAATCGCTCAAGCAGCGTCGCCATGAAGCGACCGTCGGTCACCACAGGCCGATAACGCCCGCTGTCTCGCAGCGCAACGCACATCGGGCGACTGTCTGACACTACGCACTCTTCGCAATGCAGCCGCATCTCCAAAGGCTGCAACGTGCGGTTGAACTCGATGACAAGCTCCTCGTAAACCTCCTGGACATTCCCGAAGTGCGCATAGAGCGTCGAGCGGCTCACCGCCGCCTTGCGTGCCAGCTCGGTCATGGTCACGGCATCGAGCGGCTTCTTGCCGAGCAAGTCCAGCAAAGCGCTCTTGATGGCCTCTTGGCTCTTCCTCGATCGAGCATCAGCCATAGCTTCTCCCAGGTTCTCGCCACCTTCTTTTATCGTACATATTGTACGATAGTGTCCAACAGCCCTCTCGCCTTCTGCCTATACTCAAGCCTAAAAGGCCAAAGCGAAGGAGAGACGCTATGGAGACGCAGCAAGACCGCTTGCTCGACCTGCTCGGCAAGCCAGATACGCGTTTCGTCATACCTGCTTACCAGCGGTCGTACGCGTGGGGCCAGCGCCAATGCGAGGAGCTGTGGGACGATGTGCAGCGAGCTGCGCGCGACGGGCAGCGTCATTTCATCGGCACCGTGCTGTACTCACGCAAGGAAGACGACGCCGAAGGCAACGCTCAGATGGCGGTCATCGACGGCCAGCAGCGCCTGACCACGGCAACCCTGGCCCTCATAGCGCTGCGTGACTGGGCGCACGAACACCACCTCCAACTCGACGGCCAAGGCGCCGAAGCCGCCACCTGGCCTTACCTGCGCGTCGGAGCCTCGGGCGACGCAGAGGCGCCGGCAAAGCTGACGCTCTCGCGGCACGATCGCGCCACGTTGGCTGCGGCGGCAACGGGCAAGGCCCTGCCAGGCAAGCCGTCGCCGCGCATCATGGATAACCTGCGGTTCTTCCGCAGCCGCATGGAGGCTGAGGGGTTCGACGCCAACGCATTCTGGCGCGGCCTGCATGAGCTCTCGGTCATCAGCGCCCAAGCCGACGAAGGCGACCATGCTCAGCACATCTTCGACAGCTTGAACTCGAAAGGCGTTCCGCTCACCACCGCCGACCTAGTGCGCAACTACCTGCTGCTAGCCGAAGGGCACGACGAGCAAACACGGCTCTACAACGAGTACTGGGCGCCCATCGAAGACATGTTCCAGCCCGACCCCGGCTCGAAGCGCCTGGCAAACGGCATCCAAGGGTGGCTGGCCGTGCGCTTCCGCCAGGCGCGAGCCCACGGCGAGGGCGAAGTGTACCCAGTGTTCAAGCGCTATATGGAAGACGAGTTCACCGGCAGCATCGACGACCTGCTGGGCGAGCTATACCGCTTCTGCCTCGTATGGGCCGAGAATTACCGGTACCACGGCATAAAGAAGTTCAAGTCAGGCACGCGCTGGGCCACCCAAGGGCCCGGCACGCTGGTAGGCGATCGCACGCCCAAGGCTGCCGACGACGAGCGCTACGCCGAGAGGGTCCGACAAGGCAACGCCGCCGCGGACGCATCGCTGTAGGCCAAGAAAGGAAGCTTGCCATGAGGGTTCATCAAGAAGCGCTTCGCGATTTCCTCGGGAAGCCGGCTATTCAGCTGGTCATCCCCGTATACCAGCGCGTCTACGCCTGGAGCCAGCGCCAATGCGACGACCTGTGGAGCGACATCATGCGCGCAGGGCGAACGGGCGCGAGCCACTTCATGGGCACCGTGCTGTACGCCATCGAGCCTGGAACCGACAGAACCGGCGAAGCAGGGCAGCGCCTGGACGTAATCGACGGGCAGCAGCGCCTGGCCACGATCACGCTGCTGCTATGCGCGCTGCGCGACTGGCTCGCCGAAGGCGACACGGCATCCAACATCGACGCCCAAGCCATCGACCAGCGCTACCTGCATGCAAGCGGCCCTGACCGCACGCCCAAGCTCCTGCTCTCGCGTACCGACCAGCCCACGCTCGCCGCCCTCATAGACCGCACCCCTCTGCCAGCCGACGATGACGCATCGCCCAACGTGGCGTCGAATTACGAGCGCTTCCGCACAAAGATGGCCAACGGCTTCGACAGCGACGATGCCGAAGCCCTGTGGCACGGGTTGGGCCTTCTGCTCATGGTAGGAGCGCAGATGGACGACCAAGACCGTCCCCAGCTCGTGTTCGAGAGCCTGAACTCCAAGGGCATGCCGCTCACCACCGCCGACCTGGTGAGGAACCTGCTGTTGGTGGGGGTCAGCTATGCCGAGCAGGCACGCCTTTACGAGCAGTACTGGGCGCCTATCGAAGACCTGCTCGGCGCTGCCGACACGGGCGAAGAAGGCGCGGAAGGCGGTGCTGGCACGAACGCCCGCACCGAAGCAGAAGCCTCCAGCAGCGATGCCGCGCTGGTGGCCGCCCTGCATGGATGGCTCGCCCTGCGCGCTCCCGGGCTTCCCGTAGGCGGCTCCGACGGCGTCTACCCTGCCTTCAAGGCATTCCTCGAGACGCGTTGGGGAGGCACTCCGGAAGAGCTGCTGTCCGACCTGCACGACTTCTGCCAGAAGTTCGCCACCACCACCCTACGCGGCTACAACCTGCAAGCAGCGCGAGCACGCACGGGAGGCGGCGCCATCGCCGCAGCCCACGGCCGTTCTCTTGAGGGCGGGCCAACGGGCCTCATAGCTGACAAGCGCCTGTTCGGCGACTAAGGGGAAGCGGCCTCGCAGCTGCAGCCATGCTGTGCCGCGCAAGCTCCTCATAGGCACCAGAAAAGGGAAGGTTCCGGCCTTCCCTGTGCTATACTGGGCGACCTTGACCTTCGCTTCGATTGGAAGGGCCTTCGATGTTCCAGCTGTATCTGTAAGCGTTCCGCACGCGCAACGCGCGGTTGACCAAGAATGCAACCGCTTCCGCCACCCAAACGCGGTGGCGCATGCTGCTGCGCAACCCCACACTGACAGATGCCCGTGCCGCCGTTTCGCTGGCGGCTCATCGAAGGAGATGCCCCATGTCCCACCCTAAGACCAACCCCGCATCCCGCACGCCCGAGCTCAGCGCGGCAGGCCAGCCCCTGCCCGCCAACTGGCTCGCCGCCATCACGTTCATCTGGGCCGGCCAGGCTGCATCCATGGTCACCAGCTACGCCGCAGGCTACGCCATGGTGTGGTACGTCACCGAAGCCACCGGCAGCGCGCTCATGCTGGCCGCCATGACCATCTGCGCCATGCTGCCCATCGGGCTGGTGTCGCCGCTCGGCGGCGTGCTGGCCGACCGTGTGAACCGCAAGGCCATCATGATAGGCGCCGACCTGGGCATTGGCGTGGTCTCGCTCGTGTTCGCCTTCGTCATCATGGGCGGCGGCCTGTCGCTGTGGCTCATCGCGCTCATCGCCGTGGTGCGCGCCGTGGGCCAGGCGTTCCACGGCCCGGCCATGATGGCCGCCATGCCGCTGCTGGTGCCCGAGCGCCATCTGCTGCGCGTGAACACCCTCGACCAGGCGCTAGCCTCGATCGCAGGCATCGGCGCGCCGGCCTTCGGCATATTCCTGTACACCACGCTGGGCTTCTCGGCGGTCATGTTCCTCGATTTCGCGGGCGCCTGCATCGCCGTGGCAGGGCTGGCCTTCGCGAAGATACCCACCGTGCGCGACGAGAAGGCCGCGCACGAGAACGTGCTGGCCAACCTGCGCGACGGCGTGCGCGTCGTGGGCGCCAACCGCGGGCTGGCGCTGCTCATGGGCGGCGTGGCGTTCGGCATGTTCGTATTCGGCCCGCTCTCGGCCGTGTTCCCGCTGATGACCTTCGAGCACTTCGGCGGCGACGGCTACGCGGCCTCCCTCACCGAGGCCAGCTTCGGCGTGGGAATGCTGGTGGGCAGCGGCGTGCTCATGGCCATGCAGAAGGCAAACCGGCTGGCGCACCTCATCGCGCTGGCCGCCATCGTCGTGGGCGCGTCGACCGCCGCCTGCGGCCTGCTGCCCCCGACCATGTTCTGGGCGTTCGTGGCGTTGGTGGCGGTCATGGCCATGGCGTGCGCCTGGTTCAACGGCCCCATGATGACGCTCATCCAGCGCCATGTGCCCGAAGAGAAGCTCGGCCGCGCCATCGGCCTGTTCACCGCCGTCACGGGCGTGGCGGCGCCGGTGGGCGTGGCTGCGGGCGGCGCGCTGGCCGAGGCCATCGGCGTGGCGCCGTTCTTCCTGGTAGACGGGCTGGCGTGCCTGGCGCTGGGCTGCCTGGTGCTCGTGCCGCGCAGCATCCGCGCGCTTGACGAGCCGCGCGAGCCAGGGCAAGCCGGGCAGGCCGAGTAGCCCGCCCGACCCGACTGAACCAACCAGCCCAGCCGCATAAGCCGACGAGCCTGGCCAGCCGAACCAGCTGGCCAGGCCAACCGCACAAGCCAGCTAGGCCAACTACGCCGGTTGGCTACCCAGCCGCCCCCGGCAGCTTGTCCTCCTGCAGCGGCTCGGCCTCCAGCGGGAACCGCATCTCGGGCTCGTCAGGCGGCTGGCCCGCCACGCGCTCCTCGGTGTCGTCGGCATCGGGTAGGATCGCGTTCAGCAAGATGCCCGCCACCGAGCCGATGGCCAGCCCCGAAAGCGATATGGTCACCGACCCCACCGGCACCAGCACCGCCCCGGCCGCGCTGTACGAGATGCCCAGCGAAAGCACCATGACGATAGCGCACACCAGCACGTTGCGGCTCTTCATGAAGTCCACCCGGTTGTCCACCAAGTTGCGGATGCCCACCGACGATATCATGCCGTACAGCACCAGCGAAACGCCGCCGATGACGCACGCCGGCATGGACGAGATGACCGCCGCGAACTTCGGGCAGAACGAGAACACGATGGCGAACAGCGCCGCCAGCCGCACCACGCGCGGGTCGTGCACGCGGGTGATGGCCAGCACGCCGGTGTTCTCGCCGTACGTGGTGTTGGCCGGCGCGCCGAACAGCGAAGCCACCAGCGTGGCAAGGCCGTCGCCCAGCAGCGTGCGGTGCAGCCCGGGCTCGGCGATGAAGTTGCGGTTCACCGTGGACGATATGGCCGACACGTCGCCGATGTGCTCAATCATCGAAGCAAAGGCCAGCGGCATGATGGTGATGATGGCCGTCAGGGCCAGCCCCGTGTCGAACCCGGGCCCCGCCAGCGAGAACACCGTGTTGTCCCACAGCACCGGCAGGCCCACCCAAGGCGCGTCGGCCACCTTCGAGAAGTCGCACTCGCCCAGCGCCGCCGCCAGCGCGTAAGACACCACCACGGCCAGCAGGATGGGGATGATCTTCACCATGCCGCGGCCCCAGATGTTGAAGCCGATTATCACCGCGATGGCCACCACGGCCACCAGCCAGTTGGTCTCGCAGTTGGCAATGGCCGAGCTCGCCAGTATCAGCCCGATGCAGATGACGATGGGCCCGGTGACGATGGGCGGGAAGAACCGCATGACGCGCTGCGTGCCGAACACCTTGAACAGCGCCGCCAGCACGAAGTACAGCAAGCTGGCGAACACGACGCCCAGGCACGCGTAGGGCAGCAGGTCGGCCTGGCCGTTCGGCGCGATGGCCGCATACCCGGCTATGAAGGCGAAGGAAGACCCCAAAAACGCCGGCACCTTTCCGCGCGTGACCAGGTGGAACAGCAGCGTGCCCAGCCCCGCGAACAGCAGCGTGGCCGAAACCGACAGCCCCGTGAGCACCGGCACCAATATGGTGGCGCCGAACATGGCGAACATGTGCTGCAGCCCGAACAGCAGCATCTTGGGCGCGCCGAGCGAGCGCGCGTCGCGGATGACGTCGGGCGCGTCAGCGGCCCCCATGGTAGGTATGGGCCGGTCGGCCCGCGGTGCCTCGACAGCCTGGTCGGCATCCTTGCTCATAGCAGTCCCCTCTCCTTTTCCCCTTCATGCGGCGCTCTGCGAAACCCGGCGGCCGCCCAGCTCAAGGCAGCCCGCGGCCGCGCCTGCGGCCCGAAGCCGCCCTAGCGCGCGTCGGCCAGGAAGAACAGCGCCATGGTGCCCGGTCCCGAATGAGCCCCTATGACCGGGTCGACGTAGTTTATGACGATATCACGCACGCCGAACCTCTCGCGCACCAAATCGGCCACGAACTCGGCTTCTTCCAGGCAATCGCCATGGGTGATGAACACGGTCTGCTCGGCCACCGGCTGCTGGGCCGATGCCTCCATGTGATCCACCAGCGCCCGCAGCGCCTTCCGGCGGCCGCGCACCTTCTCCAACGGGATGAGATGCCCCTCGTCGTCCACATGCATGACTGGCTTTATGTTCAACAGCGTGCCGGCCCAGGCGCTCGTCTTGGACACGCGCCCGCCTCGGAACAGGAACATCAGATCATCCACCGTGAACCAATGGGCCAGGTGCAGCTTGTTCTGCTCAAGCCAATCGCGCACCTCGGTGATGGACGCGCCCGCGCGCGCCTTGGTGGCCGCGTACCACACCAGCAGCCCTTGCCCCAGCGAAGCCGCCAAGGTGTCCACCGCCAGCACGGTGCGGTCGGGGTACTCGTCAGCCAGGCCGCGCAGCAGCAGGTCGGTGGCCTCGAACGTGCCCGAAAGGCCGCTCGAGAAGCCGATGTAGAGCACATCGCGTCCCTCATCCAACAGCCCGCGCAGCAACGCCTCGCTCTCGGCCAGGTTCGGCAGCGAGGTGGTTATCACCTTGCCCTCGCGCATCATGGTGTAGAACTGCTTGAGGTCGGTATGCTGGCCCTTCAGGTAGCTTTGGCACTGCTGGCCGTCCACCATGAACGTGAGCGGCAGCACGTGCAGCCCGAAGTCGTCGATCATATCCTCAGGAAGGTTGCTGCTCGAGTCGGTGACGATGGCGAAATCCATGGCGCAAGGTCCTTTCCGCTGGCGGGCGCCGATGCATCACCATTCTACACACCCACTGGGCAAAGCGCGAGGAAAAGCGCCCGCAACCTAGCCCGCAGGTCAGCCCGTGAACAGCCCCGCCCAGTTGGTGACGAAGCGCTGGCTCAGCTGGCACAGGCGCAGGCTCGTGGTCGGCCGGATGACGTTGTGGTACAGCAGCTTCACCACCGGCCCCACCACCAGCAGGTTCACCGTCACAGCCGCAGCCATGGAAAGCGGCAGCTCGGTGGCCAGGTTCAACAGCAGGCCCTCGGGGCCCTTCAGCAGCACGGTCACGATGGTGGCCATCACCGGCGCCATTATGGCCACGTTCACGAGGGTCATGGCCACGTTGCGGCGTGCCCCGGCGAAGCGCGGGAACACGAAGCGCGGGCCCAGGCAAGCCACCGCACGGTTGACGTACAGGAAGCGCAGTGCCATAGCCAGGCAGAAGATGACCGGATACAGCCACAGCGACTCGAAGAAGAAGCTCAAGCCGCTGTGGCGCACGCCGTTGAACGACACCATGAACGTGGTCATGCCGCCAGCCATCAGCAGCGAAAATATAGCGTTGCCCAGGGCATCTTTGGGTATGGGCGCGGTGCCGTCCAGGCAGTCGCGATAACGGTACGAACGCGGCTCGTCGGCCGCGGGGGTTTCTTTGTTTGGCATGAAGGTCGTCGAACCTCTTTCTTCCCTTGCCGCCCAATCGGCGGCGGTCGCTGAGAATCTAAAAGCCCACCGGCACCTCGTGTGGGAGCCAGCAGGCATCTGCGCAAATGAACATCATCGGGGACAGGCCAGGGGCGCTTCGCGCGCCCGTTTCGTTCCCTTCGAGGGTAACACCTTGGTAACGCCCCACATGGTTTCACCATATTTTCACCCCGGAAGCATCATGAGGGACCGAGCCAAGGCGCACGATGCGGTACCATCGGAAGGCATCTGCCTTTCGCCTTCGCAAGGAGCCGCTCCATGACCGAATCCCAGTCCCAGTCCCAACCCCAGCCTGAGCCTCAGCTTTCGCCCCAGTCCCAACATGAGCCCCAATCCCAACCTGAGACCCAGGCTCAACCCCAGTCCCAGCCTGGACCCCAACCCCATCCTCAACCGCGCCCCGCATTCGCCGCCTTCGTGGACACCATCGCGGCGCTGCGCGCGCCGGACGGCTGCCCCTGGGACCGCGAGCAGACCCACGGCTCCATCGCATCCAACATGCTGGAAGAAGCCTACGAGGCCGTCGACGCCATCGAGGCGGGCTCCGTCGCGCACCTGCGCGAGGAGCTGGGCGACGTGCTGCTGCAGGTGGTCCTGCAAAGCCAGATAGCCGCCGATGCCGGCGAGTTCACCATCGACGACGTCTGCCGCGACATCAACGCCAAGATGGTGCGCCGCCACCCTCACGTGTTCGGCGACGCGAGCGCCACCGACGCCAACGAGGTGCTCGACCTATGGGACCAGGTGAAGCTCCAAGAGAAGCCGACCGACGCAGAAGCCACTGGGCTGCTCGACGGCGTGCCGCGCAGCTTCCCGGCGCTCATGCAAGCGCAGAAGCTGTCGCGCAAGGCCGCGGCTGCCGGCTTCGAGTGGGAAGACGTCGACGATGTGTGGGACAAGGTGGCCGAGGAAGTCGACGAGTTCAAGGCTGCCTACGCCGCCGCACCCAAGTCGCCCAACGGCAAGGTGAGCAAGGAAGGCGAAGGGGCCGCCGTGCGCGCCGTCGAGCTTGAGTTCGGCGACGTGCTGTTCAGCCTGGTCAACGTCGGGCGCAAGATGGGGCTCGACGCCGAAGGCTCCCTGCGCGCCACATGCCAGAAGTTCCGCCGCCGCTGGTCCTTCATGGAGCAGCAAGCCGCCCAGGCAGGCACTCCGCTGGACACCCTGACCCAACCCCAGCTCGAAGCCCTCTGGCAAGCTGCCAAGCACCGCGAACGGTCGTGAACAGAGGACGTGGGCAGGGGCAGCCCCCGCTCGCGCCCTACTCGATGGTGGTGCGCTTGACCAGCACTTCCTCCAGCACGTCGGCATCGAGCTCGCACCCGAGCCCCGCCTCGTAGCCTTCGCCGTTGAGCACCAGGTAGCCGCGGGTTATGCCGTAGGTGGGCCAGGTGATGTCGGCCTCGTACACCCGCGTGGGCGCGTCGATGTCGCCAGGGGTTATGATGCCAGGCAAGGTCTCGAACGCCGCGGTCATGCGCTTCATCACGCCGGTGTCGAAGGGAGCGCCCATCACGACCTCGCGCCCTTGGGCCTGCGCGTGCACGATGAACCGCAGCGCCGCCTCTATGCCGCCGAGCTTCGCCACCTTGATGCAGATTATCCGCAGGTCGACGAACTGCAGGATGCGCTCGGCCGCGCCTGAGTCAAGGTATGACTCGTCCACCGCTATGGGCGTGCGCATCCTGCGCTGCACGTTGGCTATCTGCGCGATGGGGCTCCGCCGGCCATCGTAGTTGCTCGACGGGTCCAGCGGCTCCTCTATCCACGACGCTTCCAGCACGTCCAGCGCCAGCAGCTTGTCGTTGTCGCGCGCCTCGAACGTGCGGTTGGCATCCAAGGTCAGCAGGCTCGGGAACGCCTCGCGCACCGCCCGCAGCGTCGATATCTTCGTCTCGGGCGTTATGCGCAGCTTCAGCCGGCGGTACCCCGCCTCGGCTGCCTTCCGCACCGCCGCCACCGTGCGGTCGGGCTGCCCGGCCCCCAGCGTGCGGCTGCTGGCCACCAGTGCCTGGGCGCCCTCGATGTGCGCCGCCCGCGGCAGCTCGCCCAGCTTCTCGTCGGCCGCCAGCGCCTTGCGCAGGAACTCGTACTCCTCATTGAGCAGCGACCACACCGGCCGTCCCAATATATGCCCGTACAAATCCCACAGCGCCGTCTCCAGCGCCGTGCAAGCGATGCCGTGGGCGCCTGCGTCGGGCAACGTGGCGAACAAGCGCGCCGCATCGCGCGGGTGAATGAGCGGCCGTCCCACCAGCGCAGGCACCAGCTCCTGCTGCACGTAGTCCACGTTGGCGTTCAGCACGGCCTGGTCGTCGGCTATGCGCACCGAGGGCGAGCATTCGCCCAGCCCGCGCCGCCCCAGATGGTCCACCACCTCCACGATGACCACGTGCCGGCAGCTCACCACCTCGGCCCCCAGGCGCGCCGGGCGCCGCAGCGGCATGCGCGCGAAGTGCAGCACCACCTTCCGCACGTCGATGCGCTGGCCCCACAGCAGCTCCACCCGCTCGTTGTCCACCACGCCCATGCGGCGCGGCAACTCATCCACCAGCGCGATGGAAACCGGCGGGTCCATGGTAGCGGCGTTCACCGCCAGGTGCGCGTACAACGCCTCGGCCGTCAGCAGCTCGTCGGTGCGCTCCACCATGGCCACGGGCACGCGCGCGCCCCGCTCGTCAGTCACGTTGAATATGTGCGCGTCGGTGACGCCCGGCGCGGTGCGCAGCACCTCGGCCATCTCGGGCGGCGGCGTGTCATAGGTGGCCACCGCGTACTGCGCGCTGTCGGGGTCCATCACGTAGATGCAGCCGTTGTGCAACGCCGCTATGTCGCCGGTGAGAAAGAACCCGTCCACCGTGAAGGCGGCGCGGGCGTTCAGGTAGCCCTCGAACACGCCAGGGCCATGCAGCGCCAAGCGCCCGAAGCCCTGCGCATCCGGGTCGATGATGCGCGCCGAGTAGCCGCTCAGCAGCTGCATGCCACCCGTGAAATCGGGCGTTATGTACGTGGCCGCCACCAGGCCCGACGTCTCGGTTATGCCGTAGGTGGCGTACACCGGCACGCTCTGGGCCAGCGCGCGCTCCACCGTGGCCGGGTTCAGCATGCCGCCCACGATGAGCACCGCGTCATAGGTGGCCAGCCGCGAGAGGATGGCTGCCGTGGGCCGCACCTGGGCCGCCGCCATCTGCAGCGCTTCCTCGCTGGTGAACATGCCCGCCTCCACCGCCTGCGCGAAGGTTATGTGCGCGTTGGTGAGCGCTTCGCTGGCGCGGCCTTCCTCGACGGTCAGCATCTCGCGCAGCATGGCATCGGTCACGGCTATGTGGGTGGCATGGCGCGTCTCGGAATCGTTGAGCACGCGCACCGGGTTGAACGTCTCGTAGATGCGCAGCGGGCACCGGTTCTCCACCGACCGCACCAGCACCGCCAGGCCGCTCGCCTGATGCAGCGGCAGCACCGCCTGCCACAGCCCCGTGCCATAGCTCATCAGCGCGGCGCAGGCGCTCTGGGCGCTAGCCGTCAGCTGGCGCCACGTGAGCGGCACCGCCTTGAACTTGCCCGCCACCCTCGACGTGAACAGGATGACCCCTCGCTCGTCGGGGTTGAACAGGTGCGCCTCGCGCTCGGCGAAATGGACCGCCTCCTCGATGGCGTCCTGCCCCTCTCCCATGATGGGCCTGCTCGTGCGCTCAAGGCGCTCCGCCGTGGCCAACGGGTGCGAGACGCTGGGCCGCTCGGCCACCACCTGGGGCAGCGGCGCGGAATTGCGCTTGTTGTTCATGCGCGGCAGCGGGCCCGACGTGCGGCTGCCGCCCGATATGCTCGGCCGCTGCAGCGTGGCGCTGGCCTGGCGCGAAGCGATGATGGCATCCAACCCCTCGATGGTGTCGCCGCCTTCCACGAACAGCCCGCGCGCATACACCATCAGCTCGGCTGCCGTGTGCGGCGTTATGGTGCACACCACGTTGGAGCCGTCGCGGCGGATGTCGTAAAGGCGCAGCAGCTTCTCGCTTTCCGACACCGTGCGGTCCATGAGCGCCACCGTGAACTGCCCATAGGCAGCCGCCAGCATCAAGAAGACCAGCTCGGGGGAATTCGGCAGATCCAGCACCACCACATCGCCCGGCTCCACGCCGCGGGCCACGAAGTAGCGCGCGAAGGTGGCGGCGATGAGGCGGGTCTGGCGGTACGTGTAGGCAACCTCGGCGCCCGATGCGTCGACGAAGATAAAAAACACCTGGTCAGGGTTTGTTCTGGCCGTGCTTTCGAATGTGTCGATCATGGGCGGTCGTGCGTCTCGCGTCTCTCGTGGCTGCTGCATCTATGGCTCAAGGCATTGCCGAACGCGCACGCCGAAGCCCTGCCGCCATGCAAGGGCCCTTGCACTGCAGTAGTTGAAACGCCCAGCCGAACACGTCCGAAAATGCCTTGTAATGGGTTAAAAACCTGCTTAGCGACGTGGTGCGGGTAAGTCGAGTGTTTGCCGAAACTTATCGATTGAGCGCAGGGTGCGCCATCAAGAAGAATCTAAGCAGGTGCTGAACATGATACGCTAAATATGGCGCTTGCCTACCCCTGAAGGCACATTATCTTGTGATTTTTTCTCCGAGGAACCGCTCGGCATTCCCATGCAGCATCTGCGCGAACTCCGCGTCGGAAAAGGGCAGCGCCGTGAACATCTCGTACTCCGTCACCGGGTCCCACATGGGAAAGTCCGACCCGAACAAGATGCGCTCCGGCCCGTAGATGCGCACCAGCTCGGCGGTGCGCCGCGGCCCCAGCAGCGCCTGGGCGCTCGACATGTCCAGGAAGCACTGCTCGTCTTCCAGGTACTCCACCGCCAGGTCGTACACCGACCAGCCGCCGAAGTGCGCGGCGTCCACCACCAGCTTGGGGAAGGTGCGCAGCACGTTCTTCAGCCGGCGCGGGTGCGAGTAGTCGTAGCGGTAGTCGCCGCAGTGCAGTATCACCGGCAGCCGGCCCTCGACGATCTCGTAGATGCGCATGAGCCGCGGGTCGTCCATGTTGACGCCCTGGGTGTCGGGGTGCAGCTTCAGCCCGCGCAACCCCAAGCCTATGGCGCGCTCTATCTCGGCCTCGGGGTCGGCGAAGTCTTGATGCAGCGTGGCGAACCCCGTGAACTCCGGATGCTCGGCGCACTGAGCCGCTATGAAGTCGTTGATGGGCTGCACGTTGTCGGGCCGCACCGCCACCGAATGCACGATGAACCGCTCGATCGGGCTGCCGGCGCATTCCACGAGCAGATCTTCGCCTGTGCCGCCCTGGGCATCCATGGGTATGCTGTAGAACGCGCCCACGCTCTCCACGGCACGCGCCGCGATCTTGGGCGGGTAGATGTGGCAGTGGCAATCGATGACCGTCAACGCACGCCCCCTATTTCACCAGGATGCGCGTTATGCGATGACGTTCCATCTGCTGCACGGTGAAGGTCACGCGGCTGCGCACCATGTCGTCGCCTTCGGCATGGGGGTGATCCTCTTCGACCTCTACCGAATCGCCCACCGCCGGGATGCGGTCGAACAGCGCCATGAGCAGGCCCGCCGCCGTCTCGCACTCGTCGACCTCCACCGGCTGGAACCCTATCAGCTCCACCACGTCGCCAATGGGCAGCGATCCGTCGATGCTGTAGCCGCCATCGGGCAGCTTCGTCACCTCGTCGGCCGTCTCGTGGCGGTACTCGTCGTCGATGTGGCCCACTATCTGCTGGATGACGTCGCTCATGGTCACGATGCCCGCCGTGCCGCCGTGCTCGTCCACCACCAGGCATATCTTCGTGCGCTGCTCCTGCAGCTCCTCTAGCACACGCGCGATGGGCATGGTCTCGGGCACCGCCGGCATCTCGCGGATGTTCCATTCGCTCATAGGCGTGTCCGCCGGCATGAGGAACAGGTCCTTTATCTGCACGAATCCCACGATGTGGTCTTTGCTGCCGTTGCACACGGGGTAGCGCGTGTACTTGTACTGGCGCGTCACCTCGAGGTTCTCTTCCAGCGTGTCCTCCAGGTCGAGGCACACCACCTCGGTGCGCGGCGTCATGATGGCCTCGGCATCCTTGTCGCCCAGGTCGAAGATGTTGTCCACGAACTCGTTCTGCTCGGGGCGGATCAGCCCGCTTTCGGTGGACTCGTCTATGAGTATCTTGATCTCCTCGCCGGTGTACACCTCGTGCTCGTTGGCCGGGTCGTGGCCGCACAGCTTCACCACCCAGTTGGTTATGCCGTTGAACACCACCATGACGGGGTAGGTCACCTTGTAGAACATGCGCAGCGGCCCCGCCGTGAACAGGGCGTACTTCTCGGTGGAGAATATGGCGAAGCTCTTGGGTATCAGCTCGCCCACCACCACGTGCAGCGCCGTGATGAGGATGAAGCCCACTGCCACGCATACCGGGTACACGGCCGACTCGGGCAGCCCCGCCGCCAGCAGCGGCGCCTCGAGCACCGCCGACACCGCCGGCTCGCCCAGCCAGCCTATGGCCAGCGACGCCAGGGTTATGCCCAGTTGGCAGGCCGAAAGGTAGGCGTTGATGTTGCTCGACACGTCCAATGCCGCCTTCGCGCCCTTGCGGCCTTCGGCCACGGCCAGGTCAAGCTGCGAGCGACGCACGCGCACCAGCGCGAACTCGGCCACCACGAAGAAGGCGTTCATCGCCAGGAAGACGATCACCAACAAGATGCTCAATGCTGTCATCAACATTACCGGTTCAACCTCTTAAATCGCTTGAGTGCGGTGCTAGTATATAAAGATAAGCAGACCGCTTCGCATATCTCTATATCATAGCGCAGAGCACAGCAAGGGGGCGCCCATACTCATGGGGTTAACTCGTAAACAATGGTTCATGCTCGGCGTGCTGGTGTTCGGGTCGTTCCTCACCATCCTTAACCAGACGCTCGTAGCACCTGCCCAGCCTTCCATCATGGAGGACATGGCCGTCAACGCCGCCACCGTGCAGTGGCTTCAAACTGGGTTCACGCTGGTGAACGCCATCATGATACCCATCACGGCGTTCCTGCAAGACCGCTTCTCCACCCGCAAGCTGTTCATCACCTCCATGCTGCTGTTCGCCGGGGGCAGCGCCATGGCGGCTGTGGGCCTCAGCTTTCCCATGCTGCTAGCCGGGCGACTGGTGCAAGCGGCGGGCGCCGGCATACTCATGCCCATGACCATGACGGTGCTCATGCTCACCTTCCCCATAGAGAAGCGTGGCAGCGCCATGGGAGTGTTCGGCCTGGTCATCGCGTTTGCTCCTGCGGTCGGCCCCACGGTGGCCGGCATCATCATCGACACGGCCGACTGGCACATCATGTTCCTGGCCGTCACCGTGCTTTCGCTGGCTGTGGTGGTGCTGTCGGTGTTCCTCATGGAAGCGCGGCCGCCGGCCAGCAAGGGCGATTCGGCCCTCGACCCGCTCTCGCTCACGCTGTCCACCTTGGGGTTCGGCCTGCTGCTGTTCGGCTTCTCCACCGTCAGCTCAAGCGGCATGCTGGTCGTTTCGCTGGTGGCAGTGGCCCTAGGCGCTGCGGGCGTCGTGTGGTTCTTCATACGCCAGCTGCACCTTGAGACCCCCATGCTGCAAGCGCGCGTGCTGTTCAACCGGCGGTTCCTCATCGGCACCATCATCGGCATGCTGGTGCAGGGCGCGCTGCTCAGCCTGCCCGTTCTCATGCCCATCTACGTGCAGTCGCTCATGGGGTATTCCGCCACCGTTTCGGGGCTGCTGCTCATGCCCGGAGCCATCATCATGGGCATCATGAACCCTGTGGCCGGGCGGCTGTTCGACAAGCTCGGCGCGCGGAAGCTGGCCATTCCTGGCATGGTGCTGCTCACGGCGTCTACCTTCTGCTATGCCTTCGTCGGGCTGGGCACCTCGCTGATCACCATCGCCATCATCAACGCCGTGCGCATGTTCTCCATGGCGCTGGTGAACATGCCCATAACCACCTGGGGCATGAACGCGCTCGACAACAAGCTCATGAACCACGGCACCTCGGTCAACAACACGCTGCGCCAAGTGGCCGGCAGCCTGATGACCGCCGTGGTCATATCGGTGTATGCGCTTACCGAGCAGCTTGACTGGCCTTCGATGGGCTGGCCCCAAAGCGCCATGGAGGGCATCAACTTCTCGTTCTTCATCTGCGGCATCCTCATGCTGGTGGGCCTGGTCATGACTGTGGCGCTGGTGAAGACGAAGCCAGGCGCGGCCGAGGCCGCCAGTAGCTCCAGCAAAGCCGACGCTCCCCGGGGCCTGCTCGAATCCATCATGAAGACCGATATCTACGCGTTGCCCGCTACGGCCACCGTGCATGACGCCATGCAGATGTTCATCGAGCGCGGCATATCAGCGGCGCCCATTGTGAACGAGCAAGGCGAGCCAGTCGGCTTCATATCCGACGGCGACATACTCAAGCGCCTGGCCAAGCAAGGCGGCACCTACATAGACCCCATCGCGCTCATAGCCAACACGGTCGAGGATCGCAGCGGTTACGACGAACGACTCGAGCAGCTCATGCAGAAGAACGTGTGCGAAGTGGGCGTGCCGCGCAGCATCGGCGTGAGCGTCCATGCCGATATCGCCGAGGTGTGCCGCATCTTGGCGCAGAACCATCTGAAGAAGGTGCCAGTGCTCGATGGCGAGCGCATCGTGGGCATAATCAACCGCAGCGACATCACACGCTATTCCATGGAGGCTTACCTGGCCACCCGCACCATCCAAGTGGCCTAGCAGCCCAAATAGCACCTGCCACGCAACCCCTTATAGCTTGTAGCCTATACCGAGCACGCTTCCAGTTCATGCTCAAGCGCATTGCGGAAGAACTCCGATCTGCTGATTCCGAGCTGGTTGCTTGCCATAGCAACAGCCTGCTGCTGCGACGCTGGAACGCGGAACGGGCTGCGATTGCTCGCAGCCCGTTCCTTCATACCCTCCGTTGCTCTCTCAGCAGCGGTCGTGTTCGGCTATCTCAGCCGCCCGGCAAGCCTTGCCCGCAAGGGGCTCGGCTCGCCCGGCAGCCGTTCTTGCTTAGCGCCTCCGGTGGTAGTCCATGTACTCCCGGTAGGCTCGGCGTTGCGCCGCTTCGGTGGCCGCAGCCGTGCTGGCCTGGCGCATCCTCCGCGCCACCAGCGCGCACACCACCGCTATGAGCACCAGCAGTGCGCCGCCGACCAGCCACGGGTTGTCACCGGTCTGGGACAGTGCGCTGTTCACTGCACCGCCGATGCCCGTCTGGTTGTTGTTGCCGTTGCCATTGCTGCCCGAGCCGTCGTCCTTGGCGAACTCGAACACCAACGTGTGGTCATCGGTCACGCCAGCCAGCGGGTACGTGTAG
Organism: uncultured Eggerthellaceae bacterium; assembly: GCA_910588095.1. Taxonomy (GTDB): domain Bacteria; phylum Actinomycetota; class Coriobacteriia; order Coriobacteriales; family Eggerthellaceae; genus D16-63. Next base: position 164,453 of record CAJUQH010000001.1, on the reverse strand, counting down.
GCGGTCCACTCGGTGCGGTGGCCGTCCAGCGTCACATAGGCGGGACGATAGCCAGCCTCCGGCACCAGGCTGAACACTGCGCTCGTGAAGCGCTGCACCTTGGCGGTCTGGGTCTGACCGCTGGTCACGTTCAGCCCCGGGGCCTTGACGGCACCATGACCTTGCGACGTCACGGTAATGTCGTAGTAGACCAGCTCGTCCTCAGACACGAACTCCGCCACGATCTCCTTGTTGGCATCGGCAACCACCGGGAAGTTCCCGCTGCCTGCCGCTAGAGCAGCCGAGGTCACATCCACGCCGCCAACGGTGAGCATCTTAAGGCCATAACCCTCGGCAGGCTTCCAGTTCACGGTCACGGTCTGGCCGCGCTGTATGGCAGGCCCGGCAGGCCAGATGCTCAAGGTGCCGCTCTCAGGGCCGCTCGAAACGCGCGTGGTTATGTTGTACGTGTCGCCTTCGTTGTTGCGAATGAAGTAGTTGCCGTTCTCGGCCTCTTCGGTGCTCAGCTTGCGCAGATGCACCGTCACCGTACGCGGATCGCTGCCCGCCGGCTCCAGGTTGTCGGTCTCGAACGTGTAGTACTGGTAGTACGTGCCATTCTCGCCCGCGCGGGACAGCGCGCCCTCCACCGCATCGGCCGTCAGCGGCTTCTCGGTCAGATTGCCCTTGTCGTCGAAGGACGCCACCGTGGCACCCTGGGCCATGGCCTGGGCCGTAGCGCTCGAAACGCCAGCCAGATCGGCGCTTATCATGCCGTTGATCTTGTCCTTGGGCACCTCTACGCCGTCGACCTCAACGCGATCGAGCGTGTACAGCGTGCTGTCTGCCACCGTGCTGCCCAGCTTGATAAGCGGGCCCACCTCGAACGTCAGGCTATCTGCGCTCTGCGGGATCGTGTAGGTGATGGTCTGGCCGTTGTTGCCCGCCTGGCGCGCGTTAGAGGGCAGGCGCAAATCCAGCAGGTCGGTCGCTTTGCCCGACTGGCCCACCAGGTCGGCTATATTGCCCTGCACGTCCATGGACATGTTCACGCCCACATCGGTGTTGTAGCTGTGGTCGTCATCAACGTAAGTGCCCTCGGCCGGGTCGGACGGGTCGAAGTACGCTTCCTTGTTCAGCGGGCTGAACTCCACGTACACGCGAGCCGAGCTCGAATCCGTCACGAAGATGCGGTACGTCAGCGTCTGGCTGATGTCGCCGTTGGGCTTGTAGTCATCAGGCGTGTAGTTGATTACCTCGCAGTTCGATGTCATGAGCACCTTGGCCACATGAGAGCCGTTCTCGGGGATTATCTGAAGGTCCATCGGCTCGTCCACGTTCGGCAGGTCGATGACCTCGCGGCTGTTGCCGTCACCGTAAGCCGCACCCGAGCCCGTCGAGGCGTTCGAGCGGGTCTTGTTGCCGCCGTTGCTCACCGTAGAGCCCTGGACGGTAACCGAACCGGTGCCGCCGCCGCCAACCTGCACGCTCAGCGAGCCCTTGTTCGGGTTCTCGGCCTGGCCGTCCTTGCCGAAGAACACGCCGAAGTCCAGATTGCTGCGCGTGTACTGGCTCGTCAGGCGGAAGCTGCCCTTGTTGCCGTCAAGCGGGCGATCCTCCGAAAGGCCCATGACCTCTTTGCCGTTCACCTTCACGCCGTATATGTTCGTGTTGCTATCGGTGGTGTAGAAGGTCATCAGCATGTTGGAGCCCTTCTCGATCTCGAAGAAGCTCTCGCCCGGCGAGACCACGCCGTTCGCACGGCCGGTGCCCGACTTGTAGTTGTACACCTTCACGGTCTCGGCGATGAAGTCGTCCGGGTTCTCAGGCGCCACCACGGGGGTGAAGGTCACGGTTATCTCGCGGTTCATCACGAAGCCCGAGCTGTCCTTCACCGGGTTGATTATCCACGAGTTCTTTATCTTGCCCGTGGTGCTGCTGGCGCCGTAGTTGGCACCGGCATTGTCGGTGATGCTCGCGATCTTGTACCCGTGCTCAGGCTGGATGAACAGCGTCTGGCTCTGGTCGGCCGGAACCGTGCAGGTGCCTGGGGTCACCTTGCCGTTGCCGCCGCTCACCTTGGCGTTGATGGTGTAGTAGCTCTGGTCGAACTCGCGCTCTTTGAACGTCACCTTGATGTTCGACGGAATCTTGCCGCCTAAGATGCCGCCCTGGCCCACCACGAAGCTGCCACCAGCCACATCGATCATGGGGCTCAGCGGGTGCGTGCCCGTGTCGTCCGTCACCAGAATCTGGTCGATCTCATACCCTGGCTGCGGGATGGCGTTGATGGTCTGGCTGCCGCCCTGCGGGATGCTCACCGCACCCACCGGGGCCACGACGCCATGAGGCGAGCTCTCGATGTTCACCGTGCCGTCGATGGCCGGCGGCGTGGGCGCAGTGCCCGGGGCAAACGTCACGCGAATCACCGAAGCCGTCGAGTTGCCGTTGCGCACGGTAACCTCGAACTCCAGCGAGTTGCCATGGGTGGTCACCTGCACCGTGTCGCTGCCGTCGCCCGAGTCGACGCTCTTCAGCGTGTAGCCCGGGTTCGGCTTCGCGATGAACGTCTGGGTCTCGCCCATCTCCTCGCCCGCGGCAGGGCGCTTCAGCAGCACCACGCCGCTCGGCGAAACCGTGCCGTTGCCATCGGTCAGCACCGTCACCGGGTGCAGGTTCGCGCCAGGGTCGGTGCTCGTGCCGGTATCCAGCGCGAAGTACACCTTCACCGCGTAGTCGGCCCGGATGTTCTCGATGGTGTAGAAGCCGTTCTCGATAGCGGCCTGCTTCTTCGCGGCATTGCCGCCGTTGAAGATGCTCGTCAGGTTGTTCCACATATCCACGGCGAAGTTGCCGGTGGATATCTCGATGTCCTTGATCTTGTAGCCAGCGATGGGCTTGAACACAAAGGTCTGGCTCGAGCCCTCCTGCACGCGCATGGTGCCGCCCGGCGAAACCGTGCCGATGCCGCTGGCAACGCATGCGTCCACGCGATGCATCTTGCTCTCGTTAGGGCCGTTATGGTCGGGCGACGTGGCTGCCACGAACGCACCCGTCACGGTTATGTCGGAACGGACGCTCTGCAGCTTGATGCTGTAGTTGCCCTGGTTGATGATGCCATCCAGCAGACCGGAGCCGCTGCCGCCCACGGGGCCGCAGTTCTTGAAGGCCGTGCCGCTGGCGTAAGCAGCCTCGCCCACGCCCGCGTTGTCACCGTTGCCGCCGATGACCGCGAAGCGGATGGTAGCGCCGGCCGGGCTATAGAAGGCATGCAGCTTCGTGTCGTCGAAGGTCACGGCGCCATCGCCCAGGGTGTAGCCATTGCCGGTCGTAGCCTTGTTGGGCATGAAGTTCACCCACTGGTCGGCACCGCCCACCATGGTAGTGCCCGAAGGCGGGGTTATGCGACCCTCGCCCGTGGCCTGGGTGGTCAGGGCGAAGCGGGTCGTGTCGCCGGTGTTGTCACCGTCGCCGTCGAAGGTCACCTTCACGGTGATGGTGCCGTTGCTCAGGCCCGAGATGATGCCGTAAGGCGCATCGTTGGGGCCGATGTAGAGCTCCTGCCGCGTGCCAGTGGCATCGCTGGGTTCGAAGGTGATGGTAGCGCCCTTGAAGGTGCTGCCTGGGTTCGGCGTGAACGAGAACGGCACGCTGGAGCCCTTGGGTACGGTTATCTTGCCGCCAGCCGCGATGGTCGGGGAAACCACGCCGCTGCCGCTGCCCACATTGTTGATGTTGATGCCCACGTTCACGTAGTCCGGCGCAGGGGTCAGGCCGGGCTTGTCAGCGGTGACCTCCCGATACTCGACTTCGATGTTCAGGTTCTTGTCCACGTTGGATATCACGTAGGTCCTGCCCGTCACGGGGTAGGTCGTCGCAGCCTGCGGCACGCCATTCACCACGGGCGCCACCAAGATGTTCGCCACCTCGTAGCCGCTAGCCGGATTGAAGCTCATCGTGAAGCTGTCATGGACCCGCACGTTGGTAGAGCCGTTAGGCGTCACCGTGCCGCCAACGCCGTTCTTGACGCTCGTCTGCACGGAAACGGTGTCCTTGCGGTCAAGCTCGTCCTGGGAAAGCCCGTTGCTCTCGAACGTTACCAGCAGGCGGCTGTTCTCGCCCGGGGCCACCAAACGCAGCGCACCGCCGTTCTTGGCAGCGTTGGTCATGTCCGAAACGCTGTAGGCAGGCGTCTGGGTCACACCGTCGGAGCCGGTCTTCATGAACTGGTTGCCGCTCTGGTCGACAAGCGCCACGCTCGCGACCTGGTAGCCGCGGTTGGGAATGATCTGGAAATCGCATGTCTCGCCAGCGCGAACCGTGCGGCTCCCTGGCGTCACGACGCCACCTGCATCGCTTTGCGTAGAACCCACGTAGGTCTCGACGCTCATGGTGTACTGGTCGTTGTCCTCGACGAACTCGGCCTTCAGGTCGTAGTCCATGTTGATGTTGGGCAAGCTGTATATGTACAGCCCCTCGGAGTTCTCGGCAGGAACGGCCACGTTCTGGCTCATGCCCATCACTTCGAGCGTAAGCTTGCCCAACTTGTAGCCCGGCTGGGCCTTCAGCGCTATCTCCTGCGGAACGCCCCAGTTGAACTCGATGGGGGTCGGGTTCGCAGCGAAGGCGCCATTCTCCCACACGCCGCCCTTGGCAGCGTCGTTGGACGTCACCGTCACGGTGTGCTTGTTCGAGCTCATGTCGGTGCGCTTGCCAAAGCATATCTGCACGTGGAACTCGGGCTTCATGATAAGCGGCAGATTATAGCTGCCCGGCTGGGTCACCGTCACCTCGGTGTAGAACAGCTTGCCCACCAAATCAGGGTCAGTGGTGTAAAGGCCGTCTTTGGTGCCATCCTCGTTGAACTCATGGGTATTCTGGTACCGGTCGCCGTTGGACACGCGGATGCCCGTCACATCGTACTGCGACGTATCGGGCAGCAACCACAGCTTAGCCTGGGCGTTGTTGCGGATGTCCATCTCGTCGATCTTGGTCGTGGCTTCATCGCCCAAGGCCGGCATCGAAGCCAGGTCGCCCGTGGTCGGGTCGTTGTACAGCAGACGCAGAGTGCCCAGCTTCTCTTCGAGGGCGTTGTCCTTCTTGTCGCCGTAGAAGTCTTTCTCAGATATGACCTCGGCGTCGAACTTCACACGGCCCTTGGCGTCGTTGACATCCACCTCTTTGAAGGTAGCTTTCCATATATATGTGGAGCCAGCGGTGCCCGGCTTGATGGTGACGGTCTGGCCCGTGGCCGAAACGCCTGCCGAACCGTCATAGCTATAGAAGTCGTTGTTCACACCCGGCTGGATCTCGCCATCCTTCACGAACGGCTGCGACTCCGCACCGTTCACCGTGAGCGTCAGATGGTCCAGCTGGTAGAACGTCTTCACGTTGCCGTTGGCATCTTTCTGGCCCTCGCCCAGCTGGATGCCGTAGCTGATGGTGCTGCCGCCCGGGAAGAAGTTGACCGAGTTCGGGAACGTGGTGGCAGGGCCACGGCCCGAGACCAGGCCCTTGGGCACGAACCAGCCGCCCACCGTGGTGTTGTCGGCCTCGATGTTGTTCGTGGTCACCTGGGTATGCAGCTCGAAGCGGTGAGCGCTCGAATGGTCATCGATGTACCGTATGCCGAAATTACCCAGCGCATACTTGCTGCCAGGCTCGATGGGGAGCTCGACGTAAGGCGTGCTGCCGTCCTCCGGCACATGGATGGTGCCGTCGAGCGTCTCTATTATCAGGTTGCCGCTTTCATCGGTCTCGCCGTTGCTCCACAGCACCTGAATGGTCTCACCGTACTGAGCCACGTAGCTCGCTGCAGTAAGGCCCGTATTGCCCTGCGATGAGTCGTCAAAGGGCAGGTACATGGTCACGTTATCGCCCAGATACGGCTCGATGGGCACATCGGTGCCGTCGAAGTTGGCCGGGTTCGATTCCATCGAGACCTGCCAGATCTTGTTCAGCTTGTAATCTTTGTCGCCGCCCGTGGCTCCCTGCATGCCGGCATAGGCCAGCATCTCGGTATAGAGCATGTTGGTGCCGGCGCGCTCGCTCGCTTGCACGATGGCGTCCTTGTACATAAGGTCGGCATGCACGGCAACGTCGTCGTGGTTGATGGAGAAATCGGCATCGTCGGTGCTGCCCACCTCGGGGGTCGCCGCGAAGCCGTCATCGTTGTTGTGAGCCGTTCGATCAAGGTAGTAATCGTCGTACTCGGCCTTGTTCGGAATGGTATACAGGTAGATGGGCTTGGCCTCAACCGTGCTCTCGCCGTCGGTCAGGGTGCACTTGAAGGTGTACAGGTGGCCGTCTTCCAAGCCAGTCTTCAGGCTCTTGTAAATGTAAAGCTGGAACTTCGAGATGATGACGTTCGGGTCATCGGACCGCGGGCCTTTGGTCAGCACATAGCCCAAGGGGCCACCCTGCTCGACCGTCTCGACATACTCGCCATCTTTATAGATTGCCCAGCTGAAATGGTAGTCATCCTTATGGCCGCCCGTGGCAGCCACGCCCACATAAGAGAAGATCGACGTCTCGGTTATCTCGTCTACGCTCGCGAACATGACGCTCGAAGACGCCGTCTCGATGCCGTTCGTGAACGTGCCGATGTTCACCGAGGAGGAAATCTCACCCTTCGACGATACGCCATTGCCCTCGATGGTATCAGTACCACCCGCAGTGAGCGCATTGTCCAGGTCGGCAATCTCATCGGTATAGTCGTGCTCAGACGAAAGGTTATCCAACGGGTCATTGGAGCCAGCCGCATAGGTGGGTACGTAATTGGGGTCAATGACCTCGCCCGTATCAGTAGGCGCAGCCATGCCCAATGTGGGGTTATATGATATAAGAAGGCAGACACTCAAGAATGCTGCGAAAAGCTTGTGTACGTACTTTCTCATAGCATATCGCTCCTTCGAGCCAATACGGGGCGCTTGCGCGCTTCAAGCCCGCTATTGGGGTTCTTCATCTATCGCAAAAGCCGCCAAGCCTTGAACGCCTGCTGCGGCTATCGGTTCAATCTAGCTCTTGACCTCTATGGTCAACTTGGCACCCGCCTGGCCCACAGGCTCCTCGGTCTCGGGATCCAAGGCCGTGAACACCGCCGTGCATTCGTAGATGCCCTTCGGCAGGTTGTAGTCCAGCGGGGCGCGCTGGATGTGATAGTTCGGGTCGATGATGCCGGTCTCATAGATCACTTGACCGTTATCATCTCGTGTCACGGTCACCTGCATCAAGTAACGGTTGCCCGGTATGTTCTCAATCTCCCAGTCGGCCGGAGAAGATCCATTCTCGAGCTCGATGTATGAGGCAATGGCTATGTTGAACATGCCTTCCTCTACTTGTTTGTTCAGCATCTCCTGAATCTCGGCTTCGCTCTTGCCTTCCAGCTGGCCTAGCTCACCATTGCGGTCGCGGCCCAAGCCCCCATCGCACATATAGAACGCCAGCAAGCACGCCACGATGATGATGACGATGAATAGGATAAGAATCCAAATCCACGCCTTCTTCTTCTTTTTCTTCTCCTCAGGCTGCTGCGGCGGATACCCGAAGGGCGGCATGCCCGGCTGCGGTGTCGACGGCATTCCCTGCGCCGGCATGCCTGGCTGTCCGTAAGGATAACCACCCGGCATGTTCATCGGCTGCTGAGGAGGAAAAGGGGCTTGTGGGGTGTTCATGGTTCGTTTAGCTCCTTGAGAGATGGGCATCTTTCAAAGGACAATGATAGCAATGGTCAACAGGAAAAACGGTGCTCGGCGCAACTCTCCCGAAAAAAAGGCCCCTGCTCAACGGTTAAGGGTGAGCAGGGGCCTCATCCCTTGAGGGAAAGGGAAGGGTGCGAGGGTTCGCGCCCCTCCCTCTTTCAAGCGGTCAAGCCGAGGGGCTTGTAAGCTTACGGCTGCGGAGTAGTCGGGGTCTCAGGAGCACGGGAGTCAACCGTATAGGTGATAGCCGCGACGTTCGTCTGGATGTTCTCCAGAGACTTGAACAGCTTAGAACCCTTGATAGCCAGCTCGATAGCGTTGAAGCTCTCGTCGTCCTTGGTGGTGCCAGCGTCATCACAAAGGATGACCCACTTCACAGCCTTGTTGGCGGCAGCATCGTTGGATGCACTCCCCGTCGGAGCAGGCACGAACGTGTTGACGGGCTGGCCATAAGTCGCCGTATCAGTGTCGGCATTATAGTCAGTGTTCTCCGGGCTCAGCGTGATGACAAAAGAGCCATAGGTGGGGTCAGACGGCTTGGTGCCAGCCTTGGTATGAACCACGCCCATGGGGTTGGTGTCAGAGCCCAGGCCGCAGTTGTCTGCGGCGGTGCCGTCGCCGAACGTCCAGTCGCTATTTTCGGTCATCTCCCACTTCACATCAACCACGAAGACAGCAGCGTCGCCACCGTTGATGATGCCGTAGTTAGTGGGGGCAATGCCGTCACCACCCGCCGTATCCAGCATGAACGGGGCATACAGCGGCACGGTCACACTGTAGTTGGAGGAGTACGTAGAGATGTTGACGTTGGTGCTTGCGCCACCATTGTTGGCATCAAGGTCGGCCTTGTCGTAGGTGATCATGTTGTTGGTGTCAGCACCCACGTTGGCCGCATTGTCAGCCAGATCGGTGTCGGTCACAGCGAATGCCGGCATGGCAGTACCCATGGCGAGCACGGCACTCAAGGCGACGGCGCTGAAGATCTTGCAAGACTTCTTCATGATCTTCTCTCCTTCTTCTTACCTTGCGGGGCTCCCGCCCCTTGCTTCCTGCTTGCTTTCCTGAAACCCAAACAGCCCAAACATCGCTTAACCCCCGCACACATCTTGTTGCAGCTTTGGCTTGCTCCTCTGCTGCTCTCCCGCGTGAAACCCATGTGCGGGATTTGAGTGACGTTAAAGTGATATCTGGTTTTCAGGTTTCTTTCAGTTGCGTATATTACGCCCGCAAAACGAGGTTGGCAAGGGCTTTTCTGAAAGAATTTTCAGGTTTCTACAGGTTTTCAGGTTCCTTTTGGGCCTTTAGCTGACGCGATAGCAACCATTTCATGCCAAATCACGCTTCTGAACTGGTGCTATATCTTCTACCATACGCTGCATTCTCATCGCTTCCAACCTTCAGAAACCTGAAAAAGGGGCCGTTTCAGGCTGCGCTCACCCTGAAATCTGCACATTCCCATGCCTTAAACCTTAAGGTTTTCCCTATTGAACCTGAAAACCCTCTAGGCTCAATGGAAATACCGCGGCTTCCTTGCTGCTACACGCGCCATCCGGCTCTGCGCCAACGACCAACGCCCACGCTCCTTACATATGCAAATGAATCCGTGCCGCACTGCCGCCTGCGATAAACTATGTCGAAACGCCTTCCGGCGTTTTGCTGCTCAATCAGATACTCTCTCTTTGGAAGGTACTCGGTGGAAAAAACGGCCTCATATAAGCCCACGCCCTCTGCGTCATTCAGGGATGTGGCCTGCACGCTTCTTGCTGCAGTGCTTTCTTATATAGGAGCCGCCATCCTTTCCCGATACCTCCAATGGGAATCCGAGCCACTCGTGCGCGTAGGCTCCTTCTTTCTTCTTCTTCTAAGTATTCGAGTCTGCATGCGCGAAGCTTCTGTTCAGATGCCGCCGCTGCGGGAACTTGTTGCCTTCGGAGTCTTCTCTTGTTTCCTCGCGCTCTCTGTTGTGTTGGGATACCACATCGTCTTAGAGGGCGGATTCGATGGCACCTTGGATCAGAACCGTATAATTCCATACACCCCTCTTGATATTGTCGCCTTTTTCTTTATCTCCGCTACGGTGTTCGTGTTTTCCTTCGCAGCTTTCTTCGCGCTTCGCAGCACTGGTGTGAAAAGCAAGATACGCACCCCCCCCAGTGACACGCTATCGCCATTGGATGCACGATGGGTTATCGGCCTTGCTGCGATCATGTTCGTTGCCTGGATACCGTATGTGCTCGCATACTGGCCCGGACTTGTTTTTGGTGATTCACTGAGCTCTATCCGTCAAGCCTTGGGTGCGCAGGAATGGAGCAACCACTTCCCCGTAGCTTATACGCTTATCCTCAAGGGCTGCATCGCAATCACAGGCGCTATAGGGTTTGATGCCACAGCTGGGTGCGCTTTGTATAGCATCATGCAGATGTTGCTTATGGCTTTGGCTTTTGGGTTCCTGTGCCGATGGGTAACAGTGCGCGCGTGCGTTAACGGCTTATGGGGCATCATCATCGCAGTACTGCTCGGCCTGTTGCCCCACATAGCTACTTACAGCATAGCTATGTGGAAAGACCCTCTTTTCTCTGCAGCGGCTGTTGTCGCAAGCCTTTTGTTAATGGATTTGGCTTTGTCCCGAGGATACGTCGTGCGCTCACGCTGGTGGTGGATGCCCATGTTTGCCTTCTCTTTGCTTGCCATGGCTTTACTGCGCAACAACGGCCTTTACGTTGTTGCTTTTGTAAGCACCGCTTTGCTTGTTATGGCGGCTGCGAGCTGGCGTCGCGACAAAGAACATAACCTGGTCAAGGCAACCTTATGCGGCTTTGCCGTAATACTTGTCGCCTTCTGCATAACTGGCCCGTTGTATGCCGCGATCGGCATCAAAGAGGCCCCTCGAGCGGAAAGTCTAGGCGTACCGCTCAATCAGATGGCCCGCGTCGTTGCCACAGGCGGCTCCATGACAGAAGACGACAAGGCGTATATGGACTCCATCTTGCCGATAGAGCTTTACCCGGAAGCCTATCGGCCCTCGCTCACTGATAACCTGAAAACAGATGACAGCTTTAATGCTAGCGCTTTGGAGGACGGCTTTTTTGAGCACTGGCTATCGATGCTCTGGCAGAATCCACAATTGTATTTCGAGTCTTGGGAGTTGCAAACCTGCGGATTTTGGACCGTCAACCAAATCGACACCTTGGCAAGTAACGAGAACATATCCGGCGGCCTGCCACGAAACCTCAAGCCTCTCGGCAACGAAGCCGGCATCCATTACGAGAACAAGCTCGGTAGCGATGAGTTGCGTGTGACCTTATTCCCCCTGGACGAATGGGCGGTGCCCGCTGGCATCATCAACTGGGCCATTGTCTACCTTGGGATTTGCCTACTACTGCTCAAGCGTTCAGGGTGGGTGATTGGGCTCGTACCTTCTTTGGGTATTGTGATGACGTTGCTTGTGGCCACTCCTGCTTACTATTGGCCACGCTACGAGGCCGCTTGCTACTTCCTCGTGCCGTTCTATATCGCAACAGCCCTCATGCTCGCACGGTCTCGGCAAACCACCACATAACTAACGGAGCGCTTTAGAGGCCATATTCTCCATAGAGCGCTTCGAGCAGTTGCGGGTCGGTGGCCGATTGCTTGAGGTCATCGAGGCGGTTGTCATCGAGCAGACGGTCGACCAAAGCCCCGTAGCGTGCCTGGGCTTCCTGGGCACCTTGCTCGATGCCTTCGGCCAATCCCCTCTTGTGGGCGCAGCGGGCGCGCACGGCAGCGCTGTGCTCGAGCGTCATGAAGCCGTTCATATGCGCCCTCCGTTCCGGGTCTGCGTTGATGTCGTCGACCATGGCGTCGAGGTCGGCGGTCAGCGCATCGTGGGAGTTGCCGGTCGCTATGTATTCTAGCAGCTTGCGCAGGCGCTCGTCAGGGGCGAGCGCCCAGGCGCTCGCGTTGAGGACGAGCCAGTGCGAGCCGCAGGCCGCATCCACCTGGGCGTCCTCTTTGCAGATGCGCTCCCAGGTGTAGGCAGGGATGTTCCGGCCGTAAGGGTCGAAGGCGCACAGGAATATGACGTAGCTCTCCGGCAGCTCGTCGTAGAGCGCGCCCTTGCCGAGGAGGGAGGTGTCGATGGCTGCCTGGTGATAGCGCATGCGCTTGCCGAGCGCGTCTTCGGCTGACGCTTGCATCTCTATGTTGTAGACAGCGCCCGTCCCCTTCAGGAAGGCGTCCAGCCGCACGCCTCGCGCATCGAGGGCAGGCTCTAGGGCGTGCTCGACCGCATGGTACTCGATATGCCCTATCTCCACGCCGAGCACCCGCTCGATGAAGCGGCGGCAAAGGTCGGCATCGCGCATGACCATGTCGAAGACCGGGGCGCAGGTGATGGGGTAGCGCATCTGCTCGTCTGCTTTCATGAGGCTCCTTTGGGAAAGGGGACGAAGGTGGTGCCACCTCACCCATCCTAGCGAAGCCGTATCCGCAAAAGTCGACACAGACCTGGCAGATATGCCGGGCAGGAGCCGTGGCCTTGCCGGCGATCAATCGGGGGACCGACCGTGCCCGCGTCGGCAAAGGACCGGGCAATCGAGCGGCGCATGGCCGGGAAGGGTGCCGGGCGATGACCGGGCACGTGCCGGGAGAATGGCCGGAGTATCCCAGCGTGATAACCGAGCCGTTAGTAAATTAGCAGCAGATTACCAGTACGGGCCACTATGAACGCAAGCGGTCGAGCTGGTAAGCGTCGCAGAGCGATTTGAGCAGTTCAGGGTCGCCGGCAGCGCGCTTGAACTCGTCGAGCCGCTGGGAGACGAATTCGTGATCAACGTCGCCAGCTTCGGGCATGGCAAGCCCTTCCGGCTTCCGCCCTTCTTCAGCTATGTCGTCAACGCCATTTGCAGGTTGAGGCTGGCTCATAGGTTCCGCACCTTTCACATCGCAGGCAATCACCCACCCGCCGCTCGTGCGGGAGCGGCCCCGCTTGCATCATACCTTATGCAGTGCCCCTGTGGTTATGCTGCGGCCAAGCAGGACCCTACACTCCGTACGCTATAATCTGCCCAACTACTTGAAGCAGACCTGCGAGTTTACGCAAACGTCGTAGCGCCCTTACAAACCGCACCATACACGGACGAGAAAGCCATGGACAAAGACATCTTTCACTACTTGGGCAAGCAGCCTCTGAAGATAAGCACCGAGTTCGGCGCCCAAGCCCAGCCCAGCGACCAACCAGCTCCTGAGGCCATCGAGCTACCCCCGGCAGGCACCACCAGCATCGGTCTCAACATCCCCGGCCCAGCGGCTGATGCTGCCGATGCCGCTACGGCCGAGACCGCCAACGCACTGAACGACCTGCGCGCCGCTAGTGCCAGCGGCGATTGGCCCGTCACGCGCCATGACGAAAGCTCTGATGTGCCTGCGTCGCTCATAGGGGCGGCGGCTGACCTGAATATGGGCAAACCCGATGCAATGATCTCCCCCGCCCCCTCCCTCGACACGACAGGCTGGACCACAGCTGCTGCTGACCATCCGGTCATCATCACGAGTGGTGTTTGCGAGGCTGCTTCTTCTGAAGCTACAGCCACCCGAACGGAAGGCACTACAGCTTCCGAAACAGCGGCTGGCTCTATAGCCGCGCCTGCTCCTACACTAGACACAGCATGGCAGGCCGCTAGCGTCGCCGCGTTGCCCTGGCGCAACAACCCGCTCATCATGGCCATAGCAGCTAGCTTCATCGCCATCTACATAGCCTGGAACTCCGGCGGCTTCACCGACAATGACGTATGGTTCATCTTGGCCACCGGCCGTGAGATACTTGAGAATGGCATCCCGTACACCAACCCCTTCGCCGTGTACGACAACATGGGTATCGTTGTGCAGCAATGGGTACCCTGCGTGATAACGTACAGCCTGTACAGCCTTGGCGGGTTCGTCGCGCTGGGGTTATGGGTAGGCACGCTGAGCGCCTTGGTGGTACTGAGCTTGTACCGTCTTGGCCGCCTCGTAAAAGGCGACCGCTTCGGCGGGGAGTGGATACTTCTTGCCATAGCTGTAGCTGTGCCTGCGTTGCTGGGCTATCTCTCCATGCGGCCCCACGCCTACACCATGCTGGCATTCTGTTGGCTGCTGTTCTTCTTGGAGAAGTACCGTCGCAGCGGCAAACCCGGCTGGCTCGCTGGCAGCGTAGCGCTCATAGCTGCGCATGTGAACTTCCAGATGGCGCTTGCTCCCTTCGATTTGGTGATAATCGGCTGTTACCTGGTCCCAAATGTGCTGGCCCCTTTGCACAAGCGCGGGCGGCTGACGAACGTCCAACTGGCCCTGGGTAGCTACAAGCGCTGGCCTGTGCTGCTATGCCTGGTGCTCGCTGCCGCGGCGCTGATGGCGAACCCCTATGGGCTCGATGGTGCGCTGTATCTGGTCGATTCCTATGGCGTAGCCAGCTACAACAACCACATACTTGAGATGCGAGCCCTCGCACCTTGGTCGAAGGGCCTCGCAGGCATGGCATCTGTGGCCATGCTCGTACTAGCCGCAACCGCTGCCGGCAAGCGCGGCTTGCGCAGCATCGACCTACCGCTCACCTTGCTGGCTTTCGGCGTAGGTTTGGCGGCATTCAGCCATTCCCGCAACGGTTGGCTTATCGCGTTCTTCGCGCTACCCCTGGTCATGAGCACTATGCATGGTTGGTCCATGGATTTCGCGAAACTGCCACCGCGCAAGAAGATAGCAGCCTTGGGCCCAGAGGCTGCTTGGCAGTGGATGCAGAAGCGCCATAAGATCGTACTGGGTTGCACCGCTGCGATAGCGCTCGGCGCCGCTGTGGCCTCTGGCGTGCTGCTCTGGCAAGCTTCTCCAGAGTGGCGCGATTACGAGAAAGAATCGAGCATGGCACCTGCTGGCCTACTCGATTATCTAGAAAAGCAAGGCAAGCGCCCCGAAGACGTACAGCTGTTTAGCCCGTTCAACATTGGCGGCTATCTGGAATGGCGTGGTTACAAGGTTTCCATGGATCCGCGTCCCGAATTATGGGCCCCCGCTATAAGCGGCCACAGCACCGATTACTTCCGCGAATACGTTGACATGATGAGCGGGGATTGGAAAGACCGCGACTACGCGGAATTTCTCGAGCGCAATAACTTTGATTATCTTGTCGTCGAGAACGGTTCAAAGCTCGCCACATACCTCAAAGACTTCCCCAACGACTACGTGAGCCTGCTCGGCACGGGCGACTACACCCTCTGGGGCAAGAAGGGCGATCCAGGAACCAGCGGCGCGAGCTCAAACGCAAGCAGCGCAAGCACCGCCGCAGATAATGGCACGAACTCCGCCAACCCCAGCTCGTCTAACACGAGCAACGGCCGCGACGCCAGCGCCCAGCAAATGTAGCAGATACGAGAACGGCTGCTCGGCAACGCTGCCAAGCAGCCGCAGGTCCTCAAAGCAGAGGGCAAGACGCGGGGACGGCGCTACCTTCCTGCGCGCTAGCCGAAGATGAGCTCGCGCTCCTCGCCCGTGAGCGCGGCGCGAGCTTGGTCGCGCAAGTTGTTCACGCCAATGAAGAACTGGCGCATCATGACCACGGTAAGGTAGCGCCCCTTAGGCGTGAGCGTCAGCTCGTCGGCGTTGTTCGTGGCGAACGCCCCCGCAGCCGTCATGAACGCCATCTCCACTGGCAACCCCGCTTCCACCGTGCAGCCGAAGTCGCGCTCGAACGCGCGCTTGTCCAGCCGCAGGCCGAACAGCTGCATCATGAAGCGATAGCGCATGCGGTCGCGCTTGTTGAAGGCGGTCTTGCCCATCATGGACATGCGCCCCGCCTCGATGGCCGCGTTGTAGTCCACCACCGAGAACGTGTTGACGTACAGGTTGCTGCCCAGGTAGGTGATGCCGCCCGAGCCGATGGCCGGGTATTCCTCGTAATTGACCACGTACTCATCGATCATGGCATCGTCGAACGGCTCCGAAACCGAACCGCCCACATTCGCACCACGCCGGTTGAACGTCCACGCGCTGCCGAACTCGAACAGCCCCGGCCGCATCGGCGGCGCCACGCGCACCGTCTCGCTGATGTGCACCGCATTCCCTGCGCCCACGTCCACCAGCGGCTCGGTGAAGGCACCCGCGCTCAAATCGGGCAGCTCGCCGGTGAGCAGCTCGCAGATTATCTCGTAGAAGCGCCGCTCGCGGTTGTAGTCCACCTTGCCCACGGTGGCCGCCAGCGATCGCTCCACGCTCGGGCTGGCCATGAGCGGGTAGAACGTGGTCTGGCTGGCGCCCGACTCGATGACACGTTCGATATCGGATATCAGGATGTCCTCGGTCTGCGCCGGGAAGTTGAATATCATATCGGCGTTCAAGCTAGTGAAGTACGGGGTCGCGTACTTGATGCGCTCCACTATCTCGACGCCGCTGCCGTACTTGTCGTAGCGGTCCATCTGGCGCAGCAGCCCGTCGTCGAAGCTCTGCACTCCCACGCTCAGGCGCTGCACGCGGCCAGTCAGCTTCTCCACGTAATCTGGCACCAGGTGGTTCGGGTTCGTCTCGCTCGAGACCTCCTTGATGGAGAAGGTGTCGCGCGCCAGGTCGATGGTCTCGCACAGCTCGTCCAGCAACACGGTGGGCGTGCCGCCGCCGATGTAGACGCTCTCGAAGTCGTACCCCAAGTCGCGCAGCATCATCATCTCTTTGCGCATGTTGGCGAAGTACGGCCGCGCGCGGTCTTCCGAGAAGGGGAAGCGGTTGAACGAGCAGTACGGGCACAGCCGCTCGCAAAACGGCACGTGCATGTACAGCATGTACGCCTGCCCTGGCACTGGGGGCGGCATGTGGGTGTCAGCCGTGGGCTCGAGCTTCAGGTAGTTCTTCGTGCAGGCGCGCATGACCTGCGTGAGCATCCTTTCAGAAAGCATAGATACCCTTTACTCCCAAGCCGAGCGCCCCTGCAGGGCCTTCCCGCCTATGTCGGTACGGAACTGCTTGCCCTCGAAGTTGATCAGGTCGCACGCTTCATAAGCGCGCTCGCGGGCCTGCTCGAAGGTGTCGCCCAGGGCCACCACGTTCAGCACGCGGCCGCCATTGGTCACCAGCTCGCCGTCGGCGTTCACGGCCGTGCCCGCGTGGAACACCGTGACGCCTTCCAGCGCCTCGGCTTCCTCGATGCCCAGGATGACCTTGCCCTTCTCGTAGCTGCCCGGGTAGCCAGCGCTCGCCAGCACCACGCTCACCGCCCACTCAGGGCGCCAATCCAGCGCCAGGTCGCCGGGGCGCCCCTCGGCCACTGCCATCATGATGTCCACCAGGTCGCTGGCCAAGCGCGGCAGCACAACCTGGGTCTCCGGGTCGCCGAAGCGCACGTTGAACTCCACCACCTTGGGGCCTTCCGGCGTCAGCATGAAGCCGCCGTAGAGCACGCCGCGGTAGTCGCTATCGAAGGGCGCGGCAGCGGTCGCCGCAGCCGCGTCGTCCATGATGCTCACCATGGCCGCCATCTCGTCGTCGGTGACGATGGGCACCGGCGAGTACACGCCCATGCCGCCGGTGTTGGGGCCCTTGTCGCCATCAAAGGCGCGCTTGTGATCTTGCGCCGGCGCCATGGGGAAGCTCTTGCCGCCGCTCACGAAGCACAGCAGCGAGCACTCGGGGCCGGTCATGCATTCCTCGACCACCACGGTGGAGCCCGCCGCGCCGAACGCCCCGTCGAAGCAGGCGCGCACGGCTTCCTCGGCCTGCTCCAGCGTCTCGGCCACCACGACGCCCTTGCCCGCGGCCAGGCCGTCGGCCTTGATGACGATGGGCGCGCCTTGCTCGCGCACGTGCTCGAGCGCCGGCTCGCACGCATCGAAGCGCGCGTAAGCCGCCGTGGGAATGCCCACGCGTTCCATGAACTCCTTGGAGTAGGCCTTAGAGCCTTCCAGCTGGGCGCCCTGGGCGCCGGGGCCGAACACGGCCACGCCAGCCCCACGCAGGGCGTCGGCCACGCCGGCCACCAGCGGGGCCTCGGGGCCGATGACCACCAGCTCTATGTCGTGGTCGCGCACAAATCCCAGCACCGCCGCGCCGTCCATCATGTCCAGGCTGACGTTCTGCGCCACCTGCGCCGTGCCGCCGTTGCCCGGCGCCACGAACAGCTGGTCGCACCGCGGCGACTGCGCCAGCGACCACGCGATGGCATGCTCGCGGCCGCCAGAGCCAAGAACCAGGATGTTCATACTATCTACCTCCAACTCGTAGGTCAGCTAAGGTCTATTGGGCGAGCGCCCCGGTCGAGGGCTACCAGCCCCTCATGATGGTCTGGTCGCGGTCGGGCCCCACCGATATGATGCTCATGGGCACGCCCGTTATCTTCTCCAGGTACTCGATGTAGCTGCGCGTCGCCTCGGGCAGCTCGGTGTAGTCGCGGCAACCGGTTATGTCGACGTCCTTCCAGCCGGGCAGTTCCTCGTAGATGGGCTTGGCGTGGAACAGCACGCTCTGCTGCATGGGGAAGTAGTCGTAGCGCTTGCCGTCGCACTCGTAGGCCACGCACACCTTGATGGTATCGAACGCGCTCAGCACGTCGAGCTTGGTCAGCGCCACGTCGGTCAGGCCGTTCACGTCGGCAGCGTAGCGCGCGATGACCGCGTCGAACCAGCCGCACCGGCGCTTGCGCCCTGTGGTCACGCCGAACTCGTGGCCCGCCTGGCACAGCAGCTCGCCGTCGGCCGCATCTTGCCCCACGCCGCCGTCTTCGGCGAACTTGAGCTCGGTGGGAAAGGGGCCGCCGCCCACGCGGGTGATGTACGCCTTCTGGATGCCCAGCACGCGGTCGATGGCCTTGGGGCCCACGCCCGTGCCGGTGGAGGCGCCGCCTGCGCAGCAGCTCGACGAGGTGACGTAGGGGTAGGTGCCGTGGTCGATGTCCAGCAGCGTGCCCTGGGCCCCCTCGAAAAGGATGGACGACCCGTCGCGCAGGGCGTCGTTGAGCAGCTGCCCCGTCTCGGCCACGTGCTTGCGCAGTATCTGGGCGTAGGGCAGGTACTCCTCGCAGACCTCCTCGACGCTGTAGGCGTGCAGCCCGTATATCTTCTCGAGCACCGGGTTCTTCTGGGCCAGCACCGCGTCCAGCTTCAGGCGGAATATCTTCTCGTCCATGAGGTCTTGGATGCGGATGCCCTTGCGGCCCATCTTGTCCTGATAGCACGGGCCTATGCCGCGCTTGGTGGTGCCTATCTGCTGCGACCCGAGGCGCTTCTCGTCGGCGCCGTCGAGGTCTTTGTGGTAGGGCATGATCACGTGGGCGTCGCCGGATATGCGCAGGTTCTTGCAGCTCACGCCTTCCGACTCGAGCATGGCCATCTCTTTGACCAGCACGCCGGGGTCCACCACCACGCCATTGCCGATGACCGGCACCGCGTCCTCGTACATGACGCCCGACGGCATGAGGTGCAGCGCCAGCTTCTTCTCGCCATGGATGACCGTGTGGCCTGCGTTGTTGCCGCCCTGGAAGCGCACGACGTAGTCGTAGTCGCTCGCGATGAGGTCGGTTATCTTGCCCTTGCCTTCGTCGCCCCACTGGGCGCCCACCAGCACTGTGGATGGCATAGCGGTTCCCTTCTTTAGCCCTTCTTGAGTTGCCTGAGAAGCACCCGTATATTCTACAGCTCGATGAGCGTCGCACCGGCGTCAGCAGCCTGCAATTCGCTCACCACTTCCTCGTGGCACGTGAACAGCACCACCTGGCGCATGCGGGCCAGCTCGGCCAGGGCGCGGGCAGCGCCGCGACGGCGCTCGGCGTCGAAGTTCACCAGCATGTCGTCAGCTAGGATGGGCAGTGCGCGGCCCACGTTGTCGGCGCAGGAAAGCAGCGCTATGCGCAGGGCCAGGTACAGCTGCTGGCACGTGCCCATGGAAAGGTGCCGCGGGTCGCGGGCGGTGCGCGTGTCGTCGATCACCTGCAGCGCGCCGGCCTCGGTCAGCTGCACTTGCACCCACTTGCCGCCGGTCATGAGCGCCAGCAAGCGGCTGGCCTGCTGGTACACCTCGGGCTGGCTCTTGGATTCCCACGCCGCGATGGCCGTTTCGAGCATGTGGCGCGCCAGCGTCAGGCGGGCGAAGTCCACCTCGGCGTCCTTAATGCGCGTCAGCAGCTCTTGGTGACGTATCTTCAACCGGTCGAAGTCGTGGGCGCCCTGGGCCTGGGCAAGCTCCTGCGAAAGCTCGCCGATGCGGCGGTTGATGGTGTCAGCCGTCTCGTGCAGGCTCGCGCGGTCGCGCGTCTTGCGGGCCAGCAGGTCGTCCAGCTCGGCCAAGGTGGCAGAAGGGGCCACTCCCGCGCGCTCGGCCAAATGCGCGCGCTCGGCGGCGATGGCCTCCAAGCGGTCGGCAACCTGGTTGGCGCGCAGGGTGGCGGCCTGGCAGCGCTGGTCGTCGAGCGCCATCTGGCCGCGAGCGTCCTTGGCCTCGTCCAGGATGACCCGCGCCCGGCGCGGCTGGCCGCCAGCGGCAGCCAACCCCATGGCATCCAGCTCGGCAGCTATCTCTGCCTGGGTGCGCACCAGGTCGGCTTCGCAGGCTTGCAGCTTCTTCTCGTCTTGCAGCAGCACCCACTGGGCGTCCTGCAGGCGCGCCTCATAGGCATTGTCGTGCTTGCTCGGGCGCAGCAGCATGCCCAGCGTGGCACCGGCCAATGCCAAGGCCGCCAGCACCAGCGCACCGCCCAGTATCATGTAGGAAAGGCTCGGCAGGCTGCGGCCGTACATGAACACCGGCACGCCCATGGCCAAGAACGCCACGGTGAGCACCGTGGACACCGACACCTTGGTCTTGCGCTGCACGCGCACCCGCGCCGCCGCGTCGTCGGCCGCCATGGCCTCGCGCAGCGCCTCGTGGGCCGCGCGCGAGTTGTTGTGGTTGCTGCGGGCCGTGTCCACCGCGTGCTCGCGCTTCGCCTCGCGGGCGGCCAGCGCGTCTATGCGCTCGCGGGCGGCCGCATCCTCGGCATTGGAGAGGTTCGCCAGCTTGAGCCCCACCTCCTGCTCGCGCCGGGCGCGATCGGCCACCACTTCGGCTTCCTCTTGGCGCATGCGCTCCAGCTCGGCGGTCAGCTGCCGCTCCTCGTCGGCCAGGCGCTCGAAGCCGGCGCGCGCGGCCTGCACGTGCTCGATGCTGCGGTTGGCCTCGTCCATGCGGGCGCTCATGGCCTGCTGCTCGGGTTCCATGTCGTGCAGCTCGCGGTGATGCGCGCGGTGCTGCTCCATCTGGGCCGCCGCCTCGTCCATGGCCTGGCGCACCTCGTCGCGCTCGGCCACCAGGTTCACGATGGACTGGCTGGCCCCTTGGGCGCGCGACGTGAACGCGCTCAACCGATCCTGCACCTCGCCCAGCACCACCGCAGGCGTCGTGCTGGTGCCCGACCCCGCCGTGAGCAGCTTGGCCGTCACATCGGTGGTGTTGCGCAGACTGCGCAGCTCGTCGCTGTTCAAGGCGAACATCGTGCGAAAGGTGTCGGCGTCGATGTCGCCCACCAGCGCCGTGTCGCCCTGCAAGCCATCGGCGTTGCGGGCGCGCGAGAGCTCGGCTTCCGTGGCCGTCGCGACCCCGCGGGCAGCGAACAGCAGCGCACCGGCCTGGGTGCCCGACTCGGGCTTGTAGGTGTTCTGGCTGCCGCGCGCATCGCGCCAGCCGAACAGCACGCCGTCCACGAACGAGAACAGCGTGGTCTTGCCCGCCTCGTTGCGGCCGAACACCACGTTGAGCCCTTCGGAGAACGGCCCGATGAGCCGGTTGCTCAGGGCCCCGAACTGGCCTACCTTCAAGTACTTCAGGAACGCGTCGCGCGCATCAAGGGCCATGGCGTCACGCCTCCCTTACCAGCAGGTCCAACACCAGGTCTTCCGCCTGGTCGAGCAAGCCATCCACCGCGCCCGGCGCGAAGCTGGGCGGCACGAGCTTGGCCTGCATGAACGCGTCTTGCAGCACCGTCTCCTGGTCGGCGATGGCCTGGCGCTGGGCATCGGCCACGCTCATGAGCACGGCCGGGAACAGCCCTTCGGCCTTGAGCGCGGGCTTGTCCAGCGGCGGCACGGTGCGGTCCACCAGCGCGTCCACGAAGAAGTCGGCGTAAGCGTCGTTGAGCGAGGCGCGCAGGTCGTCCAGCACGCCGGGCTGCCCCAGCGCATCGTGCAGCGCCGTGGCACCGCGCAGCGTCACCCGCGATATCATCTCTTCGCAATGGGCCTTCCCGTTGGCGCTGAACTGCTCGCGCATCACCTTCTCGCTCACCGCGGCCAGGGTGCCGCAGTCGGTCACGTCCACGCTCAGCTGCTGCCACGTGACGCTGGCCGTGGGGATGAAGTCGACGGCGTTGGCCTGCCCCTCGGTCAGCGTGACCAGGCTCACGCCGCGCGGGCCGGTCTCGTTGATGTCGCGCCCCTGGATGCAGCCCGAGAACGCCACGCGCGGGTTGGCGTCGGAATCGGCGTAGCGCAGGTGAATGTGCCCGAGCGCCCAGTAGTCGAAGCCCGCCCGCAGCAGCTCGGCAACCTCCACCGGGGCCTTGTTCGCATCGAAGTGCAACCCCGTGTGCAGCACGCCCACGCCGAAAGGCGCCGCCTGGGCCGCCGGCCCCAGCGCCTCGTCGGCCGCCGCGCGCGTGATGCCCTCGGCTATGTCCTGGTCGTAAGCCCACACCTTGTGCGGGTAGCCGCGCCCGCCCAGCACGCACAGCGGCTGGCCGTCGCGCTCGTGCAGCACGAAGTCGGCATGGTCGGCCGAGAACATGTAGGCGCCTTCGGGCAGCGCGAAGAAGCTCTGCTGCCAGCTGGCCAGCGGGTCGTGATTGCCCGTGCACAGGTAGCTGGCCACCCCCGCCTCGGAAAGCCGCTCGAGCCCGCGGAAGAAGCGCAGGTAGTCGCCGTAGCTGGCCCGCGCGTTGTCGAAGATGTCGCCGGCGAACACCACGAAGTCCACCTGGTGCTCCAGCGCCGCGTCCACCAGGCGGTCGTAGGCTTGGGGTATGGCCTCCACCAGCCGCTCCGCCCACGCAGGCGAAAGCTCGCGCAGCCCGCGGAAGGGCGCGCCTATGTGCAGGTCGGCCGCATGGATGAACCGCAGCTGCGCGGCCATCTAGAAACCGCCCCCTGCGCGCGACTCGTCGTAGTAGTCGGTGAAGCGGGTGTAGGCGTCGTTGAACGCCAGGGTTATGTCGCGGGTGGGGCCGTTGCGGTGCTTCGCCACGATGAGCTGGGCGGTGCCCAGGTCGGGCCGCTTCTCGCTCTCGGCCTCGACCGGGTCCATGCTGCGGTCGATGAACATGACGATGTCGGCGTCCTGCTCGATGGAGCCCGATTCGCGCAGGTCGGAAAGCATGGGGCGCTTGCTCGTGCCGCGCTGCTCCACCGCGCGCGAAAGCTGCGACAGCGCGATGACCGGCATCTCCATCTCCTTGGCCAGCACCTTCAGGCCGCGCGATATCTCGCCCACCTCCACGGCGCGGTTGCCGTCGCGGCGGGTGCTCGGCGGCTGCATGAGCTGCAGGTAGTCCACGATGATGAGGCCGCGCTGGCCTTCCTTGAGGCGGCGCAGCTCGCGGCGCGCCTTGGCGCGCGCCTCCAAGATGGAAAGGCCTGGGCTGTCATCGATGAACAGGTCGAGCCCCGACAGCTTGCCGCACGCGTCCACGATGGCGTTCAGGTCGCCTTCCTGCACGTTGCCGCTGCGGATGCTGCTCAGGTTCACCAGGGCCTCGGCGCACAGGATGCGCTGCACCAGCTGGCCGGCGCTCATCTCCAACGAGAAGAACGCTACCGCCGTGCCCGCCTTGGCCGCGTTCACGGCCATGTTCAACGCGAACGACGTCTTGCCCACGCCGGGGCGAGCCGCCAATATGACCAGGTCGCCAGCGCGCAGTCCGTGGAACAGGTTGTCCACGTCGGCGAAGCCCGTGGGCACGCCGGCCATGCTGTTCTTCTGGTTCATGAGCTCGACGAGCTCTTCGTAAGCCGCGCCCGTAAGGTCGCTCATCTTGCTGAACGACGACGAAACGCGCTGCTCGGTCACGCCGAACAGCGTCTTCTCGGCTTCCTCCACCACCTCGTCCAGCTCGTCGGGGGCGTCGTAGGCCAGCGCGTTTATCTCGGCCGCCGCTCGCACCAGGTCGCGCAGGATAGACGTGCGCTTCACGATGTCGGCGTGGCGGCTCCAGTTGGTCAGAGCGAAGGTGTTGTCGGCCAGCTCAGCCAGGTAGGAACGGCCCCCCACAGCTTCCAGCTGGCCCTTGGCCTTCAGCGTGTCGGCCAGGGCGATGGGGTCCACGGGAATGTTGCGCGTTATGAGGTCGTGCACCGACTCGAACACGATGCCATGCGCCGGGCGGTAGAACTGCCGCGGCTCCAAGCGCACCACCAGGTCCTCGGCAGCATCGGTGTTCAGCATGCAGGCGGCCAGCACCGACTTCTCGGCCTCGAGGTTGTGCGGCAGCTGCGACTGGCCCGTCGGCTGGCTCTGGGCCGGGGCGTTTGCGGGAGCTGCGGTGTCGGCGGAAGGCATGGCGGGCCCCTCGTTTCGTCTCGGGTTGTCAGGGTTACATAGTACCTCACCAGAAAAGGAAAAGCTCCCCGCAGATGCGAGGAGCTCCCCCTTGAACCGACCAGGTGCGCGCACCCGGTTCGGAAATGCTTGCTCTAAGCCTGCTCGGCTTCGGCGTCGGCAGCCACAGCGGCCTCGGCAGCAGCCTCAGCTTCGCCAGCGGCTTCCACAGCCTCGTCGGCTGCCTCGATGTCGGCCGCCACTTCCTCGACGGTCTCCACCGACTCGGAGTCCATCTCGGCATCGCCGACGAACTCGCCGTCGACGTTGACGCTCACCGTGCCCTTGATCTCACGGTAGATGGAAACTGCCACCGGGTAGGTGCCCACCTGCTTGATGGGCTTGCCCAGCTCGATGCGGCGGCGATCCACCTCGACGCCCAGCTGCTCCTGGATGGCCTCGGCGATCTGCACCGTGCCCACAGAGCCGAACAGCTGGCCTTCCTCGCCCACCTGGGCCACGATCTTCACCGTGGCGTCGTTGAGCTTGCTGGCGATGGCGTTCGCGTCGGCCACGCGGGCCTCCTCGCGCTTGGCGATGTTGTGGCGACGCTCCTCCAGCTGCTTCAGGTTGCCCTTGGTCGCCTTGATGGCGTAGCCCTGGCGCAGCAGGAAGTTGTTGGCGAAGCCGTCGTTGACGCTGATGACGTCGCCTTCGCCGCCCTTGCCGCGCAGCTCCTTAAGGAGAATGACCTTCATCATGATGGTTCCTCCTTAACCGCGGTTGCGGCGGTCGCCACGGCCGCTCACAGCGGGCACCGCGTACGGCATGAGAGCCATGGTGCGGGCGCGCTTCACGGCGTTGGCGATGTCGCGCTGGTGCTGGCAGCACGCGCCGGTCACGCGGCGCGGCTTTATCTTGCCACGGTCAGTTACGAATTTACGCAGCAGCTGAGTGTCTTTGTAATCGACAAACTCCACGTCGTCCTTGCAGAACTGGCAATGCTTACGACGAGGCTGCTTAGCATAATCTGCCATTGTTAACCTCTGTTTCGTCTAGAACGGAATGTCGTCATCGTAGACCGACGAGGAAGTGTCCACTGCGGGGGCGCTGTAAGCCGGCGCGCTGTTGCTCGCCGGAGCCGCGTTGCCGCCACCGTAGTTGGAAGCGCCGTAGTCGCCGCCGCTGTTGCGGGTCGACATGAAGTCCAGGGTGTCGACGATGATCTCGATCTTCGACCGCTTCTGGCCATCGCGCTCCCACTGGCTCCAGCGCAGCTTGCCCTCCACAGCCACCTTGGTGCCCTTGGTGAGGTACTGCGACAGGCTCTGGGCGCGGGTTCCGAACATGGTGCAGTCGATGAAGTTGGGCACGTCCTCCCACTCACCGGTCTGGTTGTTCTTGCGGCGGTCGTTCACGGCCACCGAGAAGCTCAAGACCGGCATGCCGCTGGCGGTGCTGCGAAGCTCCGCATCGCGGGTGAGGTTGCCGCTGATGGTTGCTCGATTGATGCTCATGTTCTTCCTCTTCTCTCATCGGTTGAAGGCGCCGGCCAGGCCGTGCCTTCGGCTCACACTAGTCTCGGTCAGGACGGGCCGTGATCATATGGCGCTGCACCGCGTCAGTGATGCGCAGGATACGATCGAGTTCGGCAATGCTTTGCGGATCAGTGTGGAAATCGATGAGGGTGTAATCACCGTCAGCCAGACCGTTGATCTCGTAAGCCAGCTTGCGCTTGCCCCACTCGTCAACGTTGTCGACCTTGCCGTTGCCTTCCGCGATAGCCGTGTCGATGCGCTTCATAACACCTGCGCGCGTCTCATCGTCGATCGTCGGAGCGACAAAGAACAGCAGTTCATAAGCCTTCATGAGCTCACCTCCTTTGGACTGTACGGCCCTGGGTCATGCATGAAGGCGTATCGCCCAGGGCAGGAATAGCGTTCCTATTCTAGCAGAAGGTTCCCGCGTGAGCGCGAGAACTTCCAAGCAGAGCACACAGTCCACCGATGCTCCACGCTGTCCGCGGAAGCGGCGCCGAGCCGTATGCGCTGCGGGGCCAGAGCCGGGCGACGCATACGGGGCTCGCTTTCCATGGGAACCACTATAGCGATGCCATGGCGCGAAAAAGCGACACAGACCTGGCAAATCGCGCTGCGAATCGCCGATGCCGCACCCGCCATGGATCGCTGGAAGCGCCATGCCTTGGCCAGCAGGCAGGCCAGCTGCCAAGCGGTGCGACGCCGCCTGACGCACCGGCGTGCCCGCTGCGCTTTGCCGACGGGCGGCGCTGGCCTTTGCCGGGCAACGGGCCGTCGGGTTGCCGGGCAATTTGCCTGTTCCCTGTCGGGCTGCCGCCGGCAGCTTGCCCCTTCGACCCGCCCAGCCGCACGCTACGCAACGAAAGGGCGCCCCTGCCGGAGCGCCCTCGCATCATATATATAGGTAAGGCGAGCAGCGGCCGCTTGCCGCTTCCCGTGCCGCAGACTGCGGCGGAGCCGCGCTTAAGCCTCGTCCGCAGGCTCCCCGGCGGCTTCCGCGTCCTCGTCGTCGAGGTAGCGGTCGTCGATCTCATCGTCGCCGTATTCCGAGGCATCCTTCAGCGCGATCATGAAGTTGGGCGCCTCGCCCACATAGGCAGGCTCCTCCTCGAAGCTCAAGCCGTCGTCGCCTTCGGTGTACAGGAAGCTGATGGCGTGGCCCTTGTCGGCACCGGGCACGCCGCCTTCGGCGATGAGCGCGTCCTTCATGCCGTCGTCGGTGTCGATGTAGCCGTCATAGCACAGCGCGTAGGCCTCGGCCCCGCGGGCGCCCTGCACCGTATGCTGGGCGAACGCGAAGCACTCCTCGGCCGTCTCGCCGGGGTGCGTCTCCAGGAACAGGTTGTCCTTCACCACCAGCGCCGTGAAGGGGATGACGTCCTGGCCGGCCACTGCCTTTTCCTTGGCCTCGGTCAGGGCGAACAGCAGCACCTTCTCCAGGATCTCGGGCATCTCGGGCACTTCGGTGCTGGTTATCTCAACAGTGCGGTCGGCCATGGGTATCGTCCTCTCAGTCGTTCCGTGTCAACGGGGCCTGCGGTGCCAGCCTGGCGCCCGCCACCCCAAGGAGGCAGCCCTCAAGCCGCGTCCTCGGTCTGCGCCGCCTGGGCCAGCACTTCCTCAGCCGAAGGGTACTGGAGCACATCTGCGATGAAGCGCACGTAGATGTGGGCAGCGCTGTCGGTGAGGTGTATGCCGTCGCCATCGAAGTAGTCCCCGTGGTCGGCGCTCAACGCGTTCCAGTCTATCAGGTGCACGTTGTCGTAGGCGTCACGCGCCTGGTTAAGGGCTGCATTGTTCGCGTTGGCGAGGTCGTAGTCGCTGCTGCGCACGGTGACGAAGTATATCTGGCGGTCGGGGCCCACCGCCTCGACCAGCTCGCGCAGCGACTCCTCGGTCAGGCGGCCGTTCGTGCCCAGCGCGAACACCACCGTGTCGCCCACCTGGCCGTCGTCCTCGTATTGCTGGTACACGGCAATGCCTTCGCCTATCCGGCGGCTCTTGGCCGCGTCGATGTGGCCTAGCGGGAACCGCTCCTCGAAGTAGGGCACCGTGCGCAGCGAAACCGAGTCGCCGATCATGAGCACGTCGTAGACGGGCTTCTCCTCGGGGGCTTCGTCGACCGCTCCGAGCACCTGCACCTCTTGGTCGCCAGAAGCCAGGGCCACGTCGCCGGCAAGGGGCTCGCCGGCCAGCGAGCCGCGCAGGATGACCGCCGCGCCGTCGTCGCTTAACGCCGATGCGTCGCCCGCAAAGAGGAAGCCCCCGGTAGACACCGCCACCAGCACCGCCACGAGGGTGGCAGCCGCCGGCTGCAGCGGCAGGCTGCGGCGGCGCTTGGCACGGGCGCGGGCGTGCGCATGGGCCGAAGGGCGCGGGGCCGATTCCGCCGTGGGGGCTTGCGGCGCAGGTGCGTCCGGCGCGGCTACCGCCGGGGCAGGCGCCGGCGCGGGCGCTTCGACATGGGCAGCCGAGCCGCCCACCATGGCCGCCGCCACTGCCGGCATGCTGCCGGTGGCATCGGCAGGCCACAGGTCGGGGTCGAACAGCCCGCGCACAACGGGCAGCTCGCCGGAATCGCCGGGGCGCGCAGCCGGCGGCTCCGGTTGCAGCTCGTGGGCCTGCGGCTGAAGCTGGCCTTGAGCCTGAGCCTGAGCCTGCCCCTGCCTCGCGCCCGCGGCCGGCTCATGGGCCTGAGCTTCCTTCTGCTTGGCGATGCCATAGCGTATCGGGTTCTCCACGAAGCGGTACGACAGCGCGGCGCACGCGAACGTGCACGCCAACGCCGCCGCCATGAGCAGCCAGGTGGTGCTGTCGGGTCCATTCGCCGGCGTGAACAGCAGCACCAGCGGGTAATGCCAGAGGTACAGGCCGTAGGAGCGCTTCCCCACCCAGATGAGGGGCCTGGCCGAGAGAGCCTTCGCCACCAGCCCGGAGTCCTTCCACAGCGTGCCGTAGATGAGCATGGCCGTCAGGGCCGAGCACAGCACCATGCCGCCCTGGTACGTGAACGGGGCATCGCCAGCCATGAGCGAAAGGCACAGCAGCACGCCCACCGCGCCCGCCACGGCCAGCCCCTCGCGCTGCCCGCGCGGCAGCCTGCGGCGGCTCCCCGTGGTGATGACCGCCACGAACGCGCCTATGAGCAGCGAGAACGCGCGGGTGTCGGTGCCGTAGTACACGCGCGTGGGGTCTTGGGTCGGGTCGAACAGCAGCACCATTTCCACGGCGGATATGCCGGCCAGCACCAGCATCATGACCGCCAGGTTGCGGCGGCGCCCCAACCGGCCGCCGAACTTGAGCACGCACAGCAGCGTGAGCGGTAGCACTAGGTAGAACTGCTCCTCGATGGCGAGCGACCAGAAATGGGTCAATGGCGAGGGCAGGCCGATGTTCTCGAAGTACGAGGCGTCGTTGAATATCTGCCACCAGTTGTTCACGAAGAGCAGCGAAGGCAGCACCTCGGGCCGCATCTTGGTGAGCAACACATGGTTGAACAGGGTGCACAGCGTGCCCGTGGCAGCGATGACCAGCACGATGGCAGGCAGCAGGCGCTTCGCGCGACGTATGTAGAAGTCTTTGAAGCCGATGCGCCCCGTGCGTGAGAACTCGACCAGCAAGATCTTGGTCACGATGTAGCCCGATATGACGAAGAAAACCGTGACGCCCATCAAGCCGCCGCTGAGCCCAGGCACTCCCAGGTGGTAGGCGATGACGGCCAGCACCGCCACCGCGCGCAGTCCGTCGAGCGCCGGGATGTAGCGCACGCCTTTCTTCGGGGGCTGTGGCTGCGGAGCCGTGTCGCGCTGAGGGGCTTCGTGGGCGGGCGCCATCACAGCGCCACCGCCGCGTTCGCTGGGGGATGGGGCAAGGCCATGATGCGTAACAGGTCGCGCTCTTGAAGGCTGCTTGCATGGGCAAGGGTGAGGGCGCGGGCACTGGTAAGGTCAAGGGCGCGGACGACGCAGTCGCGAACAGCGGCACGACCGCGGGCGACGGCGCAATGGGATTCACCGGCTCGTTGGGAAAAAGCTGGCGGAGGGGCAGGGATTCGAACCCTGGTCACCGAGGTTATCGGTGAAACGGTTTTCGAGACCGCCGCATTCAACCGCTCTGCCACCCCTCCGTACGCGATATGGCCTTGAGAGCTTCCGTGGTAGCTTGCCATGTGGCGGGGAAGCGGCCATGGGGCTGTTGCGGCTTTCTTTTGTGGCGGAGAGGCGGGGATTCGAACCCCGGATACGCTTTTGGCGCATACACGATTTCCAATCGTGCTCCTTCGGCCAGCTCGGACACCTCTCCGCGTTCAAAAGAGCTAATCGCCGCTGGAAACAGCAACTAGAAATTATACTGCCACCCCCTTTCCGTGGCAAGGGGTTACCGGGATGCAACGCTTTCCGCACCCGCCATTGACAGGCGGCCCGCGCAGCCGCCGAACCCGCGCCGCAGCTGGTAGGTTCGATGGTGGCAACATGGCGCGCGCCGCTGTCAAGCGCACGCCGTTCCCGAAGCTAGGGGGATCACCATGAGAAGGCACGGAACCATATCTCCCGCAGCGGGCAGGGCCCACAGCCCCGCATCCATCGCAGGCCATGGCCTGTTGACGCTGATGCTGGCTGCTTTCCTGAGCGTGCCCGGCCCGGCGTGGGGCGCCGCCATCGTCGACGGCAACGCCGTGAATGCCGACGCAGCCCAAGCAGAGGACCTGACATCCGCGCCAAGCGCGGGCTCGATAGCAACAGAGCCGGCTTCGGCGGCATCCACCGCAGAGCCAACGGCTGCAACTCCCCCAGACGCGCCGCCGCACCGCACCGCCACCGTGGCGCTCGGCGGCAGCGAGGCTGACCCGAGCATCTTCGCCGGGGGCACCGGCACCGCAGCCGACCCCTACCAGATAGCCGACGTCGCGCAGCTGCTCGCCTTCCGCGACGCCGTGAACAACGGCTCGACCTTCGCGGGCGAGACGGTCAAGCTCACCGCGTTCACCTACGACCTGAGCGGAAGCCAGTGGACGCCCATCGGAGCCGGCACGCGCAACGGCAGCGGCTTCACCGGCACGAGCTTCCAGGGCGTGTTCGACGGCGGCGGGGCCACCATCGCAGGCCTGACCCTGTCGGGCACCTTCGACGCCGACCAGGCGCTCGGGCTGTTCGGCGTGGTGGCAGGCGGCACCGTGCAAGACCTCGTGCTGCAGCAAGTCGCCATGGACGCGACTGCCAACCAGTGCGTCGGGGCGGCCGTGGGCCTGCTCACCGAGGGCGGATTGGTAGAGAACGTGACCGTGAACGGCCAGGTGACCGCCGCGCGCGGGTGCGGCGGCGTGGTCGGGCGCCTGACGCTGAACGGCACCATCGAGCATTGCACGAACCATGCGGTCGTGACCGCTGCCGGCGGGGCCAACGTGGGTGGCATCGTGGGCGCGGCCTACTACACCACGCTAGGCGAGCAGATGAGCATCGCCCACTGCACCAACACGGCCGCCATCAACGGCCGAGGCGTTGCCGGCGGCATCGTCGGGCTGAGCGCCGCAAGCGTGCAGGACTGCACCAATACCGAGACCGCCACCGTGACCAGCAACAACTTCAGCGTGGGCGGCATCGTTGGCGAGCAGCAGAACTATGGGCAGATAAGCGGCTGCGTCAACCATGGCGCCATCGCCAACACCTCTGGCACCGGGTACGGCACCGGCGGCATCGTGGGCTGGGTGCGCTACAACGGCCAAGCGACCGACTACGCGCGCTCCGGCGAGGTGAGCGTGTCCCAGAACATCAACACCGCTGCCATAAAGGGCGGCACCGGGACGGCCGGCATAGCCGGGTGCGTGTTCAACGCAGCCACGGTAACCCACAACACCAACATGGCCGCCACGCTGACGGCCAGCACCTTCGTGGCCGGCGTCGTGGGCGACTTCCAAACCTACACCACGCCCATCGGCTCGGTGCCCAAAGACGAGCTCATCGTCACCGACAACATATCGACCACGCCCCTCGATGCCATGACTGGCAGCGACAAGGCCCAGTACGTCTATGCCAACGGCAACCCGGTGACCATGCGCGACAACACCGACGCGCTGCCCACCGAACCCGCAAAAGACCCCGATGGCACGGACGGCTCGGGAAGGCCGAGCACCCCTGATGGGGCAGACAGCGGCTCGAGCGGCGGCTCTGGCGCAGGTGGCGGTGCGAGCTCGGGTGCCACCGGCGGCTTCATAGCGCCGCCCCGGGCGAGCAGCGAGCAGGGCCCTTCCACTGCCAACAGCAGCACGACTGCGAGCGCTGGGGAAGCCGCAGACGGCGGGAACTCCCTTGCGCTAGCCGATGAGTTCGCAGAGGGCCGCAGCGCTGCCGACGAGCACGACCAGGCCCTCGCCGACGAGGAGAACGCCGTGCGCAGCCAATCTGCGCTGGACTTCCCCTTGTGGGGGCTCGTCCTGCTGGGACTGCTGCTGGCCGCCGCCATCGCAGCGTTGGTCGTGCTCGTGCGGAAGTACCGCGCCCACCGCTAGCGTCGCCCTGCCGCCTTCCCTCGCTTTCGCACATGGCCGGCTTTGACGCCGAGCGCAGCAGCCGGCCTTGCCTTCTTGTAGCGGAACTGGCCTTTCTTTCCCTTGCAACTGGCGGTTGCCTCCCATCTTTGGCAAAATGACCACGAATGTTGCTTACACCGCCGCAGGCGCTACCCCATACTCGGAAAGGCAAGCCGATGACCACGAACAAGCGAGGGAGCTTCATGAGCTACGAGTTTGCCGACCGCCTTATAGAGCTGCGCCGCGCTCAAGGGTTGAGCCAGGAGAGCCTGGCGAAGGAGCTGGGCATATCCCGCCAGGCAGTATCGAAATGGGAGCGCGCGGAATCGGCGCCCGACATAGGGAACCTTACGGCACTGGCCGACCTCTACGGGGTGACGCTCGACGAGCTGGTGCGCGGCAGCGAGAGCGCATCGGCTGGCGAGCCCGTGGCTGACGCGACGCAAGGGCACGAGGACGGCATGGCGAAAGAGCCCGAGGCCGACGCCGTTCCAGAATGCGATGAGGAAGCGCTGGCCGAGGCTGCCAACGGTGGCACGAACGAGAGCACTGCTTCAGCCAATGCTGGCGCCAGCGCGGCCCAGCCCGCTTCTGCGTCTGAGCCGAGCGCCCCTTCTGCGAGCGCCTCTGTGCCGCCTGTGACGCCCGTGCCTCCAGCGCCCCCGGTGCCGGGCACCGCCCAGTCGCCCGCGCCGCAGCCTCCGAAGAAGAAGCGCACCTGGCTGAAGGTGACGCTCATCGTGCTGCTATGCCTTCTGCTCTGCGGCAGCATAGCGGGGTGCGGCCTTGGCTGCTCGATAGCCGCCCACACAGCCACCGGCCTGGCAGACCAGCTTTCGGCCAGCTACGACCAGCTTTCCAACCGGGGCAACGGCAGCGTTGCAGCCGACGACGTGCATGACCTTGAAATAGGCTGGCTTGCCGGCAGCGTGACCGTGAAGGTGGTCCCTGATGCCGACGCCGGCGGCATGGTAGTGCTGGAAGAGACCTCGCGCGGCAAAGCGCCAGCCGAAAGCCGCCAGATGCGCTGGGCGCTCATCGACTCGAAGCTGGTCATCTCCTCAAGCTACAGCCTTGGCTTCTGGGGATGCTCCGTGGGCGTCCAGGGCACGGACCTGACCCTGCAACTGCCCGAGAGCACTGCTCGCGCCCTAGGCACCGTACGACTCGCATCAGCATCGGGCTACCATGAGATTGGCGCCATCAGCTGCGAGAACCTGTCCATCGACATGGCCTCTGGACAGCTGAAGGGTGCGGGCATACGCGCCCGCCACCTTGACCTTTCCATGGCGAGCGGCAACGCGAACCTGGAAGGCTCCTTCGAGCAGCGCATCAACGTCAACATGGCCAGCGGCCAAGCGACCGTCGCCTCCAAGGACGCCTGCCCGCAACGCACCGATATCGACCTAGCTAGCGGCAACCTCAGCCTGCTGCTGCCGCCCGATGCGAGCTTCACCGCTCAAGTCGAGCGCATGTCGGGGGCATTCACCTGCGGCTTCCCCGAGAGCCACGCCTTGCAGGACGGCACCTGGGTCCATGGCGCTGGCAGCAACGCCATCAACGCGACCATGCTCAGCGGGAACCTGGCTGTGCAGCCCCTCGCAAGCTAGGAGGCGTTGCTGCGGCGCGGGGGTGGGGCTTGTGCAAACGCCAGCGCGGAGCATCGCTCTCCGGCTGCGCGCGAGCAGCCCTTAACGGCGCACCAGGACAGCCCGTTTTGAAATAGGGGTTGCGCTACGGCGGCAAAGAGAGTAGTATATCTCTTTGCCTTTGAAGGGCGCTATACAGTGCGGGGTGGAGCAGTCTGGTAGCTCGCCGGGCTCATAACCCGGAGGTCGTTGGTTCAAATCCAGCCCCCGCGACCAAATGTTACGAGGTCAGCCGTTTGGCTGGCCTCTTTTTGTCCGTAAGGTGAGTCGTTTCGAACAGTTGCTGAATCGCTCTAGGCATGATATAAACTATCTGGTGGCTGAATAAGCTACCTCCAAGCGCCGGGGGCAGTCCCCCGGCATCTTTTTTATTAGGGGGTGTGCCTTGTCAGAACTATCAATCTTCGTAGATGAAAGCAGGGACAAGAGCGCACATGCCCAGTATTTCATCCTAACGCTTGTTGTTCATGACCAGAATGAAGATATTGCAAGCGATATAAGCATTTATGAACAGTCGCTTACCGCTGCTGATTTACCTAACATTCCTTTTCACTCAGAACCATTGTTAAACGGTCATGGTGCGTATGAGGAACTTACGATAAGTTCTTTGGCAGCATTGGCTCGTTCAAGAAGAATTGGCTAAAGCAGGCAAGGCGAAAGGGCATCGACAGGAGATAGAATCTGTCCGAATCGACTGAAAAAGCTACGAAATTCAGTCGAAACGGACATCCAAAGTCAGGAATCTTGACCACGCCTGCCCTTTGCCTGCACGAGGCGCAGCACGGGGGCGCGCCGAATGGGTCAGCCTGTCCCCTATGCTTGCGCTTTGTCGATGGTCAGCTCTCGCAGCACGGTGATGCGGACCTTCTTGCCTCCCAGCTCATCGTCCCCCAAGGCGCTTTGCAGCTCTTCGGCGGAAGGAACCTCCCCATCGCCAGCGATCGTGATGGAGACCTCCCCGTTGGCGACATCGATCGCCTTCAACCTGAACCCGCTTTCCGCGAGCCAATCGTCGGCTGCTTTGCTAGCTGACTGGCGCAGCTCGTCATTGCGCACGATCTCTGCGCTCGCATGCACGAGGGGAATGCACACCAGGCCGAGCGCAACGAGGATGCAGGCCGCCATCACGACCTTTGCCCGCCGGGTGATGGCCTCTCGGGAATCCCTCGCCTTCCTTCTCAGGTCCGACTCGAAGAACACGACAAGCCCCATGACCTGGATGGCGAAGTAGTTGGCCAGGAAGAGGGTCAGAGCACCGAGCGACGACGAAAGGTCCTGGTAGTAAAGGCACACGCCAACGACGCAGAGCGGCGGCACGAGGGCTGCGGCTATGGCAACGCCAGCAAGCGCGTCAGGGATGTCATCGCGCACGAGCGCGATCGCTGCCATCAAGCCTGAGGCAAGCGCGACGATGAGGTCTGCTATGCGCGGCGTTATGCGCGAGAGGACCTCGGAGTTCGTTTCGACGTCTATGCTCACGGGCATTATGGCGGTCACCAGCATGGCCACGATGATGCAGGCGAGGGAGCCCAGAAGGGTGACGAGGAGCGTGCGCACGATGCCCCGCCAGTTCGAAGACGCCAAGGCAAACGTGGTTCCGAGCATGGGCGACATCAGCGGGGCGACCAGCATGGCGCCGATGATGACCGCAGGCGAGCTCACCGCAATGCCCCCTGTTGCTATAACAGCCGAAAGGACGATCCGCCATGCGTAAGATGTGTATTGCCGCAGAGGGCTCTTGACCGTGACGAACGTGGATTCTTCTACCTCGGCGACGGATCGCGAAGATACGGTTCCGCCAAAAAGGGCTGCTGCCAAGATTTTCAAGAAAGACCCCGCTTCGAAGATGGACATGCTTAACGGTTCCCAGTATAGACGATGGCTTTCGACGACGGCGGCAACCGGCAGCACAGGGCAGGCAGTGCAGAAGAGCGCAGGGGGCGGTTCCTTGTGCTACGCGGCCAAGGGCACGAACCGCAGAGGAAGTTGCGGTTTTTATCCAACGGCAACCTCTCGCCACGGCCAAAGGTCTAGAATCGTCTTTGAGAACCGCGCGCCCCCGGGCGCTTCCTCAACCTTGACGAACGGAGCCCCACCATGACCCCCCTCTACGAACGCCACGACGCCTACATACCCCGCATAGCCGCCATCCACGACCTCTGCGGCTACGGGAAGTGCTCCCTCGGCGTGGCCATACCCATGCTGTCGGCTGCCGGGTGCGACGTGTGCCCCGTGCCCACCGGCCTCTTCTCGAGCCACACCGCCTTCCCCGGTTGGTACATGCATGACACCACCGACATACTGGACGACTACCTCAACGCCTGGCGAGGCATCGGCGTGGACATCGACGCGGTCTATTCGGGCTTCCTCGGCGCCCCCGAGCAGGTGGACGTCATCCGCAACGTGTGGGAAACCTACCCTGACGCGCTGCGCGTGGTCGACCCGGTGATGGCCGACCACGGCAAGGTCTACCCCACCTACACCCCCGAGCTCGTCGAGGCCATGGCCGGCTTGGCCAACGGGGCCGACATCCTGACTCCCAACCTTACCGAAGCCTCCATCATCCTCGGTCGGGAATGGCCCGGCGCCGACGTGAGCCAAGCCGATGCGCAGGCCATGATGGGCGAGCTGCGCGAGCGCGGCGCGAAGAACGTGGTGCTGAAGGGCATCGAGCATGGCGATGGCCTCATCCACAACTATGTGTGGGGCGATGCCGTCGGCTTCACCGAGACGACGAACGCCAAGCTGCCCTACATGCTGCACGGCACCGGCGACCTGTTCGCCAGCGCGCTGCTGGCATCGGTGATGACCGGTCACGACCTGGCCGTCGCCACGCGCTTCGCTGCCGACTTCACCGCAGACGCCATGGTGGTTTCGGCCAAGCAACCCGATTTCGAAGCCCGCGGAGTGAGCTTCGAGCCCCTGCTGGGCAACGTGTGCGCGCTGCTCGGTTAGAGAAGGAGCCTTTGTGCCCCAACCTACCGACCAACCGAAAGCCGAGCGGCCGCCTACCACGCTGCGCACGCTGCACTATTACTGGCAGGCCACGCGCAACCACCTTGGGCTGTTCGTCACGCTCATAGCGGCCACGATCGGCTTCTGCGGCTTCCTCACCTACGGCAACCCGTACGTCATGAGCCTCATAGTCGACCGCATCAGCGCCGACCCGGTGCCGTCCGAAGCGGTGTTCGACGTGTTCGGCCCCTACATCGTGGCGCTCATCGGCATCAACCTGGCAGGGCAAGCGTGCAGCAAGCTGCAGGACTACACCAGCTGGAAGCTCCAGATAGCCGTCAACTACGACCTGGCCACCATGGCCTTCGACGCGCTGTCCAACCAATCGATGACCTTCCACTCCAATCGCTTCGGCGGCACGCTGGTCAGCCAGACTGCCAAGTTCATGAGCGGGTACACCTTGCTGCTGCAGACCATCACCTTTCCCTTCTTGCCGGTGCTGTGCTCCATCACGTTCACCTGCGTGCTGCTGGTGCCGGTGGTGCCCGTGTACGCCGCCGTGCTCATGGCGCTGCTAGCCGTGTACGCTACGGTGAGCTACATCATGTACAAGCGCATCCTGCACCTGAACGAGAAGGCGGCCGGGGCGCAGAACCAGCTGTCGGGCGAGCTCTCCGACGCCGTGACCAACATCCTGGCTGTGAAGACCTATGGCCGGGAAGATCACGAGCGCACGCTGTTCGACCAAGCGAACCGCGAAGTGGTGGCGCGCGACTCGAAGCGCATGAAGGCATCGCTGACCCGCGGCATCGTCACCGCGTGCATCACATTGGTCATCATGAGCGTGGTGACGGTGTTCATCGCCGGCGGCAACGCCTGGTTCGGCATCACGCCGGGCACGGTCATCATCATGTTCACCTACACCTACACGGTGACCAACCAGTTCAACTTCATCAATACCGGATTGCAGCGCATCAACCAGGCATTCGGCGATGCCAGCGGCATGACTGCGGTGCTCGATGAGCCGCGCTTGGTGGCCGATGCGCCCGACGCACGGCCGCTCGTGGTGGAGCTGGGCGACATCGATTTTCAGAACATCGGCTTCTGGTACACCGACGGCAACGCGCGTACCCAGGTGTTCGACGATTTCAACCTGCACATTCCCGCTGGGCAGCGCATCGGGCTTGTGGGCATCAGCGGCGCGGGCAAGACCACGCTCACCAAGCTGCTGCTCCGGCTGGCCGACATCCAGCAAGGGCGCATCTTGGTGGACGGGCAGAACGTGGCCGACATAACCCAGCAAAGCCTGCGACGCCAGATAGCCTACGTGCCCCAGGAAGCGCTGTTGTTCCACCGTTCCATCGCCGAGAACATAGCCTACGGCAAGCCCGATGCCACCTTGGCCGAGATACGCGAAGCCGCGCGCCAGGCCAACGCGCTGGGCTTCATCGAGGCGCTGCCCCAGGGCTTCGACACCATCACGGGCGAACGCGGCGTGAAGCTATCCGGCGGGCAACGGCAGCGCATCGCCATCGCCCGTGCTATGCTGGCCGATGCGCCCATACTGGTGCTGGACGAGGCCACGAGCGCGCTGGACTCCGAAAGCGAGGCTGCGGTGCAGGAAGCGCTCGGCCGCCTGATGGAAGGGCGCACCGCCATCGTGGTGGCGCACCGGCTCTCCACCGTGGCCAGCCTCGACCGCATCGTGGTGCTGTCGCATGGCCAGGTGGTGGAAGACGGCCCTCACGCCGAGCTGGTGGCGAAGGGCGGCGACTATGCGCGCCTATGGGGACGCCAGACCGGCGCCTACTGCGACGATGAGCTCATGAGCGAAGCTGAGCTGCCCGAGTAGCACGAGCAACGCTGGCGCACCGCTTCATGGGGCGCTGCGCTGGGACGGAAAGGAAGACCGTGGAATACCGCAAAGCAGAGCTACCCGACCTGGGCACCGTGTTCACCATAAGCCAAGCGGCCATCCGCGCCATCTACCCCTACTTCTACCCGCAGGCCGCCGTGGATTGGTTTGCCGAGCACCATAGCTGCGAGCATATCCTGGCTGACATCACGGCCGGTCGCGTGCGCCTGCTCGAAGCGAACGGCATGCCCGTGGGCACCGGCACCATCGACGGCAACCGGCTGCTGCGCGTGTTCGTAGCACCCGAGCACCAGCAGAAGGGCTACGGCACCCGCCTGCTCGCCCAGCTCGAGAAGGTGGTGGGCCGCGTGCACCCGACCGCCATCCTGGATTCGTCGCTGCCAGCGGGGCGCTTCTATCAGAACCGCGGCTACCGCACGCGCTCGCACGAGTTCTTCGACATCGAGGACAAGTATGGGCTGCTGCTAGCCACCTTAGCTTGGGAGGTCATGGAGAAGCCGCTGCGCGAGCAAGCCGCCCCCGCCGTAGCGGCTGCTGGCGCCAACCCGACAGGGCAGCCCGCTGCCTCAGAGCCTGCTCCGGAAGAAGCCGCACCTGCGCCCCAACCGGCAGAAGCACCTTCACAAGCGCCTGCCGTCCCAGAAGGCGCGCCAAACACGACCACCACCGTGCAGATCAGCGCTGCGTCGGCCGACGTGATGAAGCATCTGCCGCAGATGCCCTTCTAACCAAAACGCCCCAAAAAGAAAGCTGCGGGAACCCTGATGGGCTCCCGCAGCTCGAAGCGCTTTAGCGTGCGGTGCTAGTTGCGGATGACCAGCGAAACCT
Source organism: uncultured Eggerthellaceae bacterium (assembly GCA_910588095.1). Taxonomy (GTDB): domain Bacteria; phylum Actinomycetota; class Coriobacteriia; order Coriobacteriales; family Eggerthellaceae; genus D16-63. The sequence continues at coordinate 124,911 of CAJUQH010000001.1, read as the reverse complement.
TTGCCGCTGCCTTGCCGACCGCCTCATGGCTCTCGGTGTCGTAAGCGGTGAAGGTGGCCGTGGCCGGATAGGTGCCCGCGTCCAGGTCCTTGCTCAGGGTGATGTCGTCAAGGTAGCTGTCGGGGGCCAGTGCGCCAGACTGGAACACCGTCTCGCCGCTGTCATCAAGGGTGATCTCCACCATCATGTCATAGCGGTTGCCCGGGATGTTCTCGATGTAGGCCGTGCCGGGGCTCGCGCCGTCAGCGAACTCCACCACGCTGGCGATGGAGATGTTGAACATGCCCTCCTCGACCTGGCGGTTGAGCTCGGCCTGAATCTCCTCGTTGGTCTTGTAGGGAGCCTGGCCCGACTTCGCGTTGGAATCGAACCAGTTGCCGCTGGCGAACAGCACCCACCACAAGCCGATGCCCAGGATGAGCGCCAGCAGGATGATGATGATTATGATGAGCGGCTTCTTCTTTTTCTTCTTGTCCTCCGGCTGACCGGGGACCGGTGCGCCGGGACGACCCATAGGCGGCATGCCGCTGGGACCCATAGAAGGCTGGCCCATGGGGGGCATGCCCGTAGGCTGCTGAGGAAACTGGTTCGTGCCTGCCATGTTGTGATTCGCTTTCTCGTTCGGCGGACAATTAGCTGTAGTTTACGATAAATCCCAGACCACGTAAACCTTTTTTAGCTAACCTTCGCAAGCTTCTCAATCTGCACGATGACCGGGTCTAACGCGCCTTCCACGTCGTATTCCTCCACCTTGCCCGCGTCCACCAAACGCGCCAGCGCCGGGTCCATGGGCAGCGTGGCCACCGCGTCGATGCCGTAGCGCTCTGCCACGGCCGCGCCCTGCGGCTCGCCGAAGATGTAATGCTTCTTGCCGCAGTCGTCGCATTGGAAGAACGCCATGTTCTCCACCAGGCCCAGCGTGGGCACTTCCATCTTGGAAGCCAGGTTGGCGGCCTTGCCCACGATCATCTGCACGAGCTCCTGCGGCGCCGACACCATGACGATGCCATCGACAGGCAGCGTCTGGAGCACCGTCAGGAACACATCCGACGTCCCCGGAGGCATGTCGATGAGCAGGTAATCCACATCGCCCCAGTTCACCTCGCAGAAGAACTGGCGCAGGATGCCGGTGATGACCGGGCCGCGCCAGGCGACGGGCACGTCTTCCTCCGGCACCATGAGGTTCACCGATATGACCTTGATGCCCGAAGGAGTGGCCACCGGGTTGATGCCGTCCTCGTCGCCGCTCACCGTGGTGTGCATGCCGAACGACTTGGGGATGGAAGGCCCCGTGACGTCGGCATCGAGGATGGCCACCTTGTTGCCCTTGGCAGCCAAATCGGAAGCGATGAGGCTGGTCACGAGCGACTTGCCCACGCCGCCCTTGCCCGACACCACGCCGATGACGCGGCCGATGCTCGACCGCTTGTTGGGCTCGAGCTTAGGCGGCGCGGCCGGCGCCATGCGGTCGCCGCAGCCGGATACGCCGCAGCCGGAGCATTCGTGGGTGCATTCTTCGGTGGTCTCTGCCATAGCGGTACCTTCTTCCGTCTCATTCGCGCACGAAGGGCAGAGCCGCCTAGAGCCCTGCGGCTCACTGGCAGCCCTGCCCCCCATCTTCTTATAAGCTAGATGTTACTCTTTCACGCTCGCATAGAACGTGGCGCTGTCGAAAACCTCGGGAATGGTCTTGCCGTCGACGAAGGCAAGGTCCATGAACTCGCCGATGGTAGGCATGAGCTCGCTGCAATCAACGTAGTGGCCCTTGTCATTGAGCTGCGTGGTGTCCTGGGCGCGCCAGAAGCGATCGTTCACGTCGGTGAGGTAATAGGAGACCCCATCGACATCCATGTAAACGGAATGGTTCGCGCGCAGGTACATCGGCAGGTCCTCAAGCGTCACCGCCAGGGCCTCGGTTGCCTTCATGCCCATGATTGACCTCGTTTCTATCGAAGCGGCCGGTTGCACTGAATCCATGATAACAAGGAAGGCGCACCTCAAGGCCGGGAACCTGAAACCCGCGGGAAAAAGCGAGCGCCTGACCGGGGTGTGACGCGGAAACGGCCACTTGCAGCAAGGAAAGGACGCGAGATGCGGCGATGCGCGGTGCAGGAGCAGCCGGAGGCGATGCAGGCGCAAGGGGATGCGCGCGGCACGGTGCGGGGACGCCAGCCTACGGCGACAGGCTTGGCCGCTTCAAGCCGCCCTAGGCCGAGCGGCTGCTGCGCCGGAACTGGCGCAAGCGCAGGAACGACCCTTCGGGCAGCGCCGCGTCGGCCTGGAAGCGGTAACGGCACGACGCGCGGTTGGCCACGGGCACCGGTTGGGGCGTGGGGCTCGGGTCGGCGGCGGTCGGGTCAGGCAGCCAGCACAGGTTGCGCACCTCTACCGTGCGCACCGGCTCATGCGGGGCTAGCAGCTCCAGCTGGTCGCCCTCGGCGAAGCGATTGCGGCAGAGCACCGTGGCATAGCCCGAATCGGAGGCCAGCACATCGGCGGCGTGCAGGCATTCCTGCTCGTAGCCATCATAGTCAACCGCCTGCTCGGCAGCCCCGAAGTAGAACCCCGTGCCATACGGGCGGTGCGACACGTCGTAGAGCTCCGGTGCCACCGCAGCCGGGTCTTCGCCGTCGAGCACGCGGCGATAGGCCGCCACCACGCTGGCCACGTAGAACGCCTTCTTGTTGCGTCCCTCTATCTTGATGGCATCGACGCCAGCCGCTGCCAGCTCGGCCAAGTGCTCCAGCATGTTGAGGTCTTGGGCGTTCATGATGAAGGTGCCGCGGGCGTCTTCCTCCACCGGGAAGTGCACCCCTGGGCGCTTCTCTTCCTCCAAGGTGTAGCTCCACCGGCACGGCTGAGTGCAATGGCCTTGGTTGCCGCTGCGACCGGTGAGATGCGTGCTTATGAGGCACCGGCCCGACACCGCCATGCACATGGCGCCGTGGGCGAAGGCCTCGATCTCCAGCCCGGGGGGAAGGGCATCGCGCATGCGGGCTATCTCGACGAGGCTCATCTCGCGAGCGCATACGATGCGACGGGCGCCCAGCCGCTGCCACACGCGAGCCGCCGCGGCATTGGCCACGCTAGCCTGAGTGCTCACATGCAACGCCACGCTGGGCGCATGCTGCACAGCCAGGGCCGCAGCCCCCAAGTCGCTTATTATGAGCGCATCGACGCCAGCTGCTTCCAGCGCGCGGAAGTAGGCGGGCAGCGCATCGATGTCGTCGCCGTGCATGAGCACGTTGCAGGCCACGTGCACCTTGGCGCCGTGGCCGTGGGCGAAAGCCACCGCCTCGGGGATGGCATCCAGCGGGAAGTTGGCGGCGCGAGCGCGCATGCCGAAGCGGTCGGAGGCCAGGTACACGGCATCGGCGCCGAAGCGAACCGCGGCGCGCAGCTGCTCCATGCCGCCAGCCGGCGCCAGCAGCTCCATGGGAAGGGGTCGGCCAGCAGTGCTGGGCTTGACGGAGCGCTCGGGCCCGGTGCTCGCCGCAGAAGCCAGCGCTTCTAGGGCCCCGTCGGCACAGGCTGGCACCTTCCCTACGCTCTTAGGCGATGTCATCTATCTTGGTCGCGCAATCGGGGAACACGAGCGTCACCTTGGTGCCTTCGCCTATAGCGCTCTCGACCACCATCTGGGCGCGCTGGCCGAAGAAGCCGTGCATGCGGTCGTGGACGTTCTTCACGGCGATGCCCATGCCCGTGGAGCTTTCGGGGTGCATGATGCTGTTGCACGTCTGGGCGTCCATGCCCACACCGTCGTCACGCACGACCACCACCACGTCGGCGCCCTCGACGTCGGCCTCTATATATATGGTGAGGCGCCCCTCGGAGGGCATGGCGTGGCGCACCGCGTTCTCCACCAGTGGCTGCAGGATGAACGGCGGCACCATCATGTCCTGCAGGTCTTTGTCGGCACCCACGTACAGCGCCAGGCGGTCGTCGCCGAAGCGCGCCATCTCGAAGCTGAAGTAGCGCATGGTCTGCTCGATCTCGCGCGAGAGCATGATGCGCTCCGACGAATCCTCCAGCGTGCGCCGGTAGAAGATGGCGAACTCGCGCAGCAGCGTGCGCGCTTTGGCCGGGTCGGTGCGAATGAGCGAGGCGATGGTGTTGATGGTGTTGAACAGGAAGTGCGGGTTTATCTGGCTTTGGAGCATCTTGAGCTCCATGGATGTGGCCAGCTTGCGCTGCGTTTCCATCTCGGCGGCGGCCATCTGGGTGGAAAGCAGCTTGCCCAAGCCCAAGGCGATGGACTTCTGCGTCTCGGTGATGCGGCGGGCGTTGCGGAAGTACAGCTTCAGCACGCCTTCGATGCTCTCGCCCACCTTCAGCGGCATGATGATGGCGGCCTTGATGATGGTGTCGTGATCGAAGCCTATCTCGGCCGGGGAATGCAGCACGCGGGGCTTGCCATCGACGATGGCGTCGCGCGTGGCTTGGGTGCGGATGATGCTGCCGGCAGGATTCTCCTGCTCTTGGAAGCCCGCGTAGCCCAGGATGTAGTCGGTATCGGTGATGGCCACGGCGATGGCCGCAGTGCGCGGCAACAGCAGCTCGCACAGCTGCTGGGCGGATTCCTGGGTGAGGCCTTGCTGCATGATGTCCAGGGTCTGGCTCGACAGCTGGAGCATGGCGTCGGTCTGCCGGGCGCGCACCGAGTCGGGGTCGAGCAACAGCCTGATGGCCGCCAGCACCGATATGGTGAACGCGATGCCCGCCGCCAGCAAGATGGGCATGTTGACCGTGGGCATGACGATGGCCCACACCATGACCAAGGCCGACAGCACCGCGATGATGATGACCGCGACCTCCAGGCTGAGGAAGCCGTAACGGCGGCTCTGGCGCTGGGCCTTCTGCGCGCGGGCTGTGCCGTTGGTGGCGTTGGCCGCAGGAGCCGTGGGCGCGGGCTGGGCCTGCGCCTCAGGCGTGGGAGTGTTCGCTTGGTTGCTCATGGGCTGTAGTATAGCAGGCACCCTGCCTGCCAGCACGTAGGGCTCGACTCTCGCGAACTCGCCTGCTCCCTGGAAGCGGAATGAGGCTTTCGAAGATATGCTGCCGGGCATGTGGCGGCGTGATAGCCGGAAGCGCAGCCGCCAGCGGCGTTAGAACTGGTCGACTACCAGCATGATGGCAGCGAACCCGAGCAGCCCTGCGAACAGAAAGCGCAACGTGCGCTCAGGGACGCGATCCATCAGCCGCGCGCCCACCACTGCTCCAGGCATAGACCCCACCGCGATGGCAAGGCCCACCAGCCAGTCGACGTTGCCGAGCATGCCCTGGGTGATGACTCCCGGTATGGCCAAGATGCACACCGCGATGAGCGACGTGCCCGAGGTGGCCTTCATGGGCATCTTGAGCAGCGTCATGAACAGCGGCACCATGATGAAGCCGCCGCCGACGCCTACGTAGCCTCCCAGGATGCCGGCTACCAACCCGATGATGAAGCCAAGCCCCACCTGACGCCGCGTAGCTGCGGGCAACGCAGTGGCAGGAGCAGCTGCGCCAGCCTCGCCACCAAGCACGCCACTTTCGGCGGCAGGAGCGGCAGTCCCCGTCGGCGCCACCTCAGCAACCGCAGCGCCCTGCGCGTCGACCTGGCCCACGGCCGCAACCGAGCACCCTGGCGCCTTGCGCGCCTTCGGGGCCTTGAGCGCCTTGCGCAGCATGGTGATGCTCGAATACAGGATGACCAGCGAAGCAGCTGTCATGATGGCCCAGTCGGGCGACAGCGATGCCAGCCACACGCCCACCGGCGACATGCACGCGCCGCCGATGCCGGCAGCCAGCCCCACCTTCAGCAGGCATGTGCGGTTCTTCACGTGGGCAACGGCCCCCGTCACCGACGACAGCACCACGACGAACAGCGACGTGCCGGTGCACACGATGGGCGGCAGCATGAAGCCTAGCTTGAAGATGGGCACCAGCACCGTGCCGCCACCGATGCCCAGCATGCCCGAAAGCACGCCGACTACCAGGCCGACGACGACAGACGCTATGACAACGATGACAGATTCCATGCTTCCATATTAATACGCAGAGGCGTCATCGAGGCCCGCGGGCCACATCAAGGGCAGAGAGAAGCCTCGGAGTGCGTGCGATTGGCGTATTGCGCGGCTGAGCGCACTTCGATGCGTGAGAGCAAGCGCAAAAGCGGCAAGCGCGCGTGCCCGTGGCTTCGCGGCGGCAACCCATTCCGCTTTTGCGTTAGCAAGAAGCGGAACAACCTACTCGGCGATGTTCAGGCGAATCTCGCTCGTCATGCCCGGGTCGATGGATGCATGCGGATGGATGTCCTGGCGGCTGCGGCGGCGCTGGGCGCGCTCGGCCTTCTGCGCAGCCTCAAGGCTGGCGGCCGCCTCGGCAGCTGCGGCAGCGATAGCCTGGGCAGCCACCTGAGCTGCAGCAGCGGCGGCATCAGCATCGCTCAGGGGCGCGGCCTCCTCGGCCTCGAACTCGGCCATCTGCTCGGGCGTGGCGCCCATGCGCTGCAGGTACGCGCGGAACAGCTCGCTCGACAGCTCCTCGTCGCCTTCGAGCCGCGCCATCGCGTCAGCCCAGCTCGACTGGAAGTCGAAGTACTTTGAGCAGTTGCGGCTTGCGTATTCCACCGCCTCGCCTGTGGCGCTGCGGGCGGCGGCGCGATAGCCCTTCTTGTCCGACCGGCCCAAGCTGCGCAGGAAGGCCGTGGTGCGGATGCGCTTGGCCAGCCCCGGCCGCAGGAACGGCCCCGGGTACGGCTCCAGCGAAGCAGCGCGCACCGGCTGCAGGTCGATGAGGGCGCGGCTGTACTCTAGCTTGGAGTACTCGTAGAGCCACCGGAAGATGTCCTGGCGGAACCGGTTGCCCTCGCTCGTGGTGGCCGGCGGCAGGTGCCGCAGCACCCAACGGTTGTCGAACCACACATCGGAGCCGTAAAGGCGCAGGTTGATCATGTAGTCGAGGTCCTCGCCGCGGGCTATCCACGCGTCGAAGGGAATGCGCTTGAACACTTCCTTGTGCAGCGCCAGCACGCCGCCGCACATATGGTTCGACCGCGAGAGCCGCGGCGCGCGCATGGCCTTCTCTATCCATTCATTGAAGGCGCTCGCCTGCTTCCAGAAGCGGTCGTACCACTGGTCTTCCCAACTCGAACGGTACGAACCCTGCTCATTCAGGTAGAAGCCGGTCTTGGCCAGGATGGGAAAGCCCTTCTTCGTGTGCTTGCCCAGGCCGTACATGGCCGCCTTCAGGAAGCCGGGGTCTTCGATGACCTCGTCGTCATCCAGGAACACCACGGCATCGAAGCCCAGCACGCCCGCCAGCAAGAGCCCCAGGTTGCGCACGGCGCCGTAGCCCTGCAGCGACACCTCGTGGTTGAGCGCGGGCAGCCCCAACGCCTCCATGCGCTTGCGCACGAGGCCCAGCTCGTTGCGGCCGATGACCATCACGTTCAGGTCGGGGTGCGCGTCCACCGCCGCCTGCACCTTCTCTTCGGCGCGGTCCTCTATGCCGTTCTCGGCCGAGACCAGCACCATGACCAGCCCCAGGTTGTCTACCGATTCCAGCGAGGCAAGGCAGCGGTCGAGCTCGCCCTGGGCGTCCACGTCGGTCGCGTGGTCGTACACGCCGGTGACGCTGCTGTTGCGACGGGCGCGGCGCTTGCCCGAGAAGAAGGTGGGGATGACAACGACGGGATCCATTTCAGTGCCTCGTTTCTCGTTTCCGTTCCGTCTGATAGTTTAGCGCTTCTTGCCGCGCGGACGGTCGCTTTGCTGCCAGCGGGCATGTTCGCGCCGGGTCCTCACCTCAGCGGTCTCGCGCTTCAGGCTGCGATACGACTCGAAGCGCTCGGGGGCCAGCGTGCCGTCGTCCACCGCCGCACGCACCGCGCAGCCCGGCTCTGCCCCGTGCGTGCAGTCGCGGAAGCGGCAGCGAGCAGCCAGCTTCTCGACGTCGGAGAAGGCCGCGCCTATGCCCGCATCGGCCTCCCACATGCCCAGCCCGCGCACGCCGGGCATGTCCACCATGCGCGCGCCGTTGGGCAGGGTGACCACCTCGCGGCTCACGGTGGTGTGGCGCCCCTTGCCGTCGCCTGCGCGCACGCTGCCGGTCTGCTGCACCTGGCGCCCCATGAGGGCGTTCACCAGCGTTGACTTCCCCACTCCGCTGCGACCGAGCAGGATGGTGGTGGTCCCCGGCGCCAGCAGCTCGCGCACCGGCTCGATGGAGGCGGCATCGTCGGAAGACACCACGATGGTGCGGCACGCCTCGCCCACCAGCGCCTGCACCGCGTCGCGCACCTGCTGCACCTGCTGGGCGCCCTCGGCCTGGTCGGCCTTGGTCAGCACCACGTCCACTGCAGCGCCGGTCTCGGCAGCCAGCACCAGCTCGCGCTCGAGACGCCGCAGGTTCACCTCGCTCACCGCCTGCACGACCATCACACGGTCGAAGTTGGCTGCCAGCACCTGGGGCACCGCGCGCTCTGTCGGGTCTTTCCGCACCAGCTCGCACCGGCGCGGCGCTATGGACTCGATGATGCCCTTGTCATGGCCGTCGGGCAGCACCAGCGCCACCACGTCGCCGATGACCGCGCGCTCGCTTGCCCCCTTCACCAGGGCGGCGCCATGCTCGCACCGCACAAGAGCGCCATCGGCCAACCGCACGAGAGGGAACCCGCGGTCGAGCTTCACCACCTCGCCCTGCGCGTGCGCCGCCTGGGCGCCCAGGCCCTCTGCCTCGGCCAGCCGTGCCACGCTGCCCTTGCGCCCCTTCGCCTTGGCCATCTAGCGGTTGCTTTCCCGTATGCGCCAGAAGAGGAAGAACAGCCCGCCAGCCAACGCCAGCAGCACCGCCCCAGGGATGAAGTCCTGCGGACGGAACGGGTCGGGGTTTTCCGCGCCCTTGCGCACCACCGACGAATGCTCGGCATGCAGGTCGGAAAGGCCCTCATGGTCGGCGCAGGCCAAGTTGAACGTGCCACGCACCTGCAACGTGGTGCCGCGCTTGCCGTAGGCGCCGTACGTGTCGATGTGCTGGGTGAGCGTGCGGCTGAGGTACACCATGACCACGTCGTTGGGGCTCGTGGGCGATTGCAGCGCTATCCAGCAGAAATCGGGCTCGTCCTCGGCGCGGATGCGGTCGCCCACCACCTCGCCGACCACCTGCACGGTCTGGCCGTCCATGTAGGCATCGGCGCTCATGAGGCTGGATATGCTCGTGTCATAGAGGAACGAGCTGTCGGGCGTCTGCTGCGGGTCGACGCGGTTGGCCGGGTCGGACTCGTTGGCCGCGGGCGCTGCAGGCTCCGGCGTCGCCTGGCCGGTGCCACCCGCCCGCGGGATGATGGCCGCAATGCAGATGGCGAACAGCACCGCCACCAGCACGCCCACCAAGACGGCCACCTTCCGGCTCTCGAGCAGGCGCCTCATCGGGTGCGCACCTTCCGGCGCGGGGCCACGCTCGCCGCCACCTCGACGATAAGGGCCACCAGCGCGATGAACTCCAGACGGCCCGCCCACATCTGGAAGATGTAGAACGTCTCCAGCGACCAGGGCATGCCCGGCGTCACGATGCCGGTCACTATGCCGCCGTTGGACGTCATGGCCACCGACTCGAACACGGCAGTGGTGGCCTCGTAGCCATGGGCGATGCCCACCAGCGCGCCGATGACGTACGTGGCCACGTAGAACAGCGTGACCGTCATAGCCGACTTGACCACCTCGGGCGTGAGGATGCGTCGGCCCACATGGTTGTAGTCCACCACCACGCGCGCCGAATCGGGCGCGAGCGCTTCCTTGATGGTCTGCACGATGGACTTGCAGATGATGCCGATGCGGTACAGCTTGATGCCGCCAGCCGTGGAGCCTGCGCCGCCGCCTATGGCCATGACCAGCGCTAATGTGAGGAAGGCGCCCGAGGTGAGCACTGTGGTCAGCTGGTTGGTGGTGATCACCTGCAAGCCCGTGGTGGTGAAGGCCGATATGACCATGAACAGCCCGCGCCGCAACAGCGCCGGCAGGTCGGAGAACAGCGTGCTGCCCGCGCACGCCGCCGTGACGACCACCACCATGAGCGCCACCCACAGCACCATGGTGCGCGTCTCGAGGTCGCGGAAGAACATGCCGATGCGGCCCTTCCACACCTCGGCGTGGATGACGAAGCTGATGGAGCCCAATATCATGAGCACCATGAGCACGAACTCGAGCGTCGAGGAATGGTAGTACGACACCGAAAGGCTCATGGGCGAGAACCCTCCGGTGACGAACGTGGTTATGGCCAGCCAGAACGCCTGCAGCATCGCACGCACCGGCTCCATGCCCGAGAACAGGCACATGAGCCCCAGCATCACCGTGGCTATGGCGATGATGACGGCGGTCATGCGGGCTATGAGCTGCGTGGTCTGCACCACGTTGGGCACCACGTGCTCGCTGCGGCCTTCCGAGGTGTACAGCGCGCTGCCCATGCGCTTGCCGAACACGCCGATGGAAAGCGCCACCACGATGAGGCCCAACCCGCCCAGCAAATGCATCATGAAGCGGAACATGTTGTCGGCGTAGGACAGGTGGTTCAGGTCGATGATGACCGAGGCGCCGGTGGTGGTCAGGGCCGAAACGCCATCGAACAGGGCATCCATGTACGAGAGGTAATGCCCCGAAAGGTACAGCGGTATGGTGCACACGAAGGCCAGCACGATCCAGGCGAAGCCGGTCACTGCGAAGGCCTGCTGGCGCGTGAGCCGCGCCGGGCTCACCTTCAGGAACCGCAGCGCCTCGCCCACCACCAGCGCGATGCCGATGGAATAGAAGTAGCGGGCCGCCGGCTCCCATTCTTGGAACACGAGCGCCGTCACGAACGGAACAGCCATCATGACCGCCGAGAACACGATGAGAGTGCCCAGGTAGTGGCCGATTATGCGCAGGTCGAGCAGCGAGAAGCGTTGCAGCATGAGGCCGCCCTACCCCGCTATCACGCGCACGATGGCCATGACCACCCAAAGCGCCATGATGAAGCTCACGACAGCGAGCAGCAGCAGGCCGATGCCCCGCAGGGGCGGAGCCGCAGCTGTGCGCAGTTCAGACCATATTTCCGGCCAGGTTCTTTCCATGGGCTGTATTTTAGCACTGCACAAGGAAGCGGGCCCCGAAGGGCCCGCGTTCTCGATGTTGAGCTTGGGCGCTGGCCGACAGGCCAACGATCGCTTGCTTCGCCTACGCCGCCCCGCCCGACAGCGCGCCCGTCGGCGCCACCGGCCGCACGCCAGCGCTGTCCAGGTCGAAGTTGGTCAGCAGCCGCTCCGCCTCGCGCGCGATGGAATCGCGCTTGCGCGGCGCGGGGATGCTGCCCGTGCCCTGGCTGAACACCAGCTCATCGCCTGCCTCGTTCAGCGTCACGTCCACCACGCTGCCGCTGGTCCAGCGGCCCTCGAGTATCTGCTCGGACAGCGGGTCTTCCAGCAGGCGCTGGATGGCGCGGCGCAGCGGGCGAGCGCCATAGGCGGTGTCGGTGCCTTCCTTGGCGATGAACGCGCGGGCCGCCTCGTCCAGGTTGATGGTCATGTTCTGCTCTATCATGCGGTCGCGCAGCTCGGCCACCATCAGCTCGACTATCTGGCCTATCTCGTCAGCCGTGAGCGACTTGAACACTATTATCTCGTCGATGCGGTTCAGGAACTCGGGCCTGAACAGCTTCTTCATCTCCGACATGACGCGGCTCTTTATCTCCTTGTCGGAAAGGCCGCCCTCGCCCCCAGCCGAGAAGCCCAAAGGCGTCGTGGCCGTTATGTCGCGGGCGCCCACGTTGCTGGTCATGATGATGACCGTGTTGCGGAAGTCCACGGTGCGACCTTGGGCGTCGGTCAGGCGCCCCTCCTCCAGGATCTGGAGCAGGATGTTGAACACGTCGGGGTGCGCCTTCTCGATCTCGTCGAACAGCACCACCGAGTAGGGACGTTGGCGCACGGCCTTGGTCAGCTGGCCGCCCTCGTCGAAGCCCACGTAGCCCGGCGGGCTGCCGATGAGCCGCGACACGGTGTGCTTCTCCATGTACTCCGACATGTCGAAGGAAAGCAGCGCCTCCTCGGAATTGAACAGGAACTCCGCCAGCGCCTTGGAAAGCTCGGTCTTGCCCACGCCCGAGGGGCCCAGGAAGATGAACGAGCCGGCCGGGCGCTTGGGGTCCTTCAGCCCGCTGCGCGAACGGCGGATGGCCTTCGACAGCGCCACCACAGCCTCGTCCTGGCCGATAAGGCGCTCGTGCAGCACGCTTTCCATGCGCAGCAGCTTCTCGGTCTCGGCCTCGGTCAGGTTGCTCACGGGCACGCCGGTGGCCATGGATACCACATCGGCGATGTCCTCCACCGTCACCTGCTGCACCGTCTTGGCCGCGTCTTCCTCCCACTGCTTCTCGGCCTCGACGCGCTTGGCCTTCACCTCGGTCTCCTCGTCGCGCAGCTCGGCAGCGCGCTCGAAGTTCTGCTCGCCGATGGCCTTGTCCTTCTCCTGGCGGATGCGACGCAGCTCGCCGTCGAGCTCGCGCAGCTCCTTGGGCAGCGTCATGTTGCGGATGCGCATGCGCGCGCCTGCCTCGTCGATGACATCGATGGCCTTGTCGGGCAGATAGCGGTCCTGTATGTAGCGGTCGGCCAGCGACACCGCGGCAGCCAGCGCCTCGTCGGTGAAGTGCACCTGGTGGTGTGCCTCGTAGCGGTCGCGCAGCCCTTCCACGATGCGAACGGCCTGCTCCTCGTTGGGCTCGTTCACCGTCAGCGGCTGGAAGCGGCGCTCCAGGGCCGAATCCTTCTCAAGGTGCTTACGGTACTCGTCCAGCGTGGTGGCGCCGATTATCTGCAGCTCGCCGCGGGACAGCGGCGGCTTCAAGATGGCTGCGGCATCGATGGAGCCTTCGGCCGAGCCCGCGCCGATGATGGTGTGGATCTCGTCGATGAACAGCAGCACGTCACCGCTGTCGATGACCTCCTTCACCACCTTCTTCATGCGCTCCTCGAACTCGCCGCGGTACTTCGAGCCAGCCACCAGCGCCGAAACGTCCAGCGTCACCAAGCGCTTGTTGCGCAGGGTGTCGGGCACCTGGTTGGCCACGATGAGCTGGGCCAGGCCCTCGGCGATGGCCGTCTTGCCCACGCCTGGCTCGCCCAGGATGAGCGGGTTGTTCTTCTGCCGGCGCGACAGGATCTGCATGATGCGCTCGATCTCGGCCGCACGCCCGATGACGGGGTCGAGCTTGCCGTCGCGCGCCTTCTTGGTCAAGTCGGTGCCGAACTCGTCCAGCATGGAATCTTTCCCCAGGCCAGCCGGGTCGAACCCGGCGCGGCCAGCGTAAACAGGGCTCTGCCCCACCAAGTCGTTCAGGGCGCTGCGCACGTCGTCGCCCGAAACGCCTAGGCGGCCGAGCACCTCAAGGCCGGTGCCTTCGCCCTCGCGCACGATGCCCAGCAGCAGATGCTCGGTGGATATGTAGCTCTGGCCCATCTGCATGGCCTCGCGCAGCGAGTTCTCCAGCACGCGCTTCACGCGCGGCGTGAAGTTCAGGTGGCCAGTCACGTCGGCCTCCTCGTCGATGGACACCGCCTGGCGGATGCCCTGCACCACGCCGTCGTAGGTGACCTTCAGGCGGTCGAGCGCTTGGGCGGCCAGGCCTTCCTTCTCTTGGATGAGCCCGAGCAGGATGTGCTCGGTGCCCACGTAGGGCTGATGGAGGTTGCGCGCCTCGTCCTGAGCCAGGACGAGCACCTTGCGCGCCTTGTCCGTGAATTTCTCGAAAGACATAGGAGGTTCCTCATTTCCGGGGTTTCGCGTAATCGGTCAACGGGGACGTCAGTCAGGTCATACGCTGTGCGAATAGTTCATGTTTCGCTGCTTATTTTAGCACTCGTGTCAATGGATTGCTAAGCAACCGCCCCGGTTATGGTGGGGTTGTGGACGCGCGCGAACGCGGTGCGGCCACCCAGCCGCTCCCGACGAAGGCCGCCCAGGAAGCCACACGCACCACTGCCGCGCCGCCTGCGCGATCCGACAGCCCTAAGCCATGAACACGCCGCTCGATATGCTGTAGAGGACGCCCACCACGCCAAGCGCCGCCACCGCTGCGCAGAGCAGCTTCTCGCCTTTGGTGAAATAGCCCAGCACAGGCCCCTTTTGCCCCGCCTGCTTGCGCCCGATGACGAACAGCGGGATGCCGATGGCGTACACGAACGCCGCGATCATCAGGTACGTCAGCCCCGAAGCGTAGATGAGGTACAGGGCGAACACCGTGCCGATGATGCCCGTGGCCAGGCCGTTGGCCTTTGAGAAGCGCGCGCCTTCGGGCCACTCCCCCTTCCGCGCCACCTTCCACAGGAACATGGCGCAGGTCATATAGCAGGGCATGCACATCACGGCCGATATGTCGACCACGGTGTCCCAAGCGTTGCCAGCCATGAAGTGCGACGCCACCAAGCCCACCTGGATGACGATGGTGCTCCACAGCAGCGAGTAGCTGGGGGCGCCTGTGCGGTTCTGCTTGGCGAAGCGCTTGGGGAAGATGCCGTCGCGCGCGGCGTACAGCGGCATCTGCGCGAGCATGAGCATCCATACCAGCCACGATGACAGGACGGCCACCATCACGCCAAGGTTCACGATGATGGCGCCAACATCGCCGAAGCGATCCTGCATGATGGCCGCCATGGACGGGTCGGCCATGCCGGCGATGTCCGCCGAGGTGTAGATGCCCAACGGCAGGATGGAAACGGCGCTGTAGAGCAGCAGGACCACGACGAACCCGATGGTCGTCGCCTTCGACACGTCTGCCTGGTTCCTGGCGTCGCCCGACACCACCACCGCGCCTTCGATGCCAGTGAACAGGAACAGCGTGATCATCATGGTGCCCGAGACCTGGCCCATGACGTCGTCAAGGTTGAACGACAGGGCCGCGCCGCTCTTCGCATAGCCCCAGAAGCCCTCCATGAACACGCTGAGCTGGAACACGGTCATGACCGCGATGATGAAGATGAGCACCGGCACTATCTTGCCGATGGTGCCCACCACGTTGATGGCCGAACCGCTCTTCACCCCGCGGCACGCCAGGGCGAACATGAGCCACGTGATGGCCGACGCCCCCGCCAAGGACGCGATGTTGCTGCCGTCGCCGAAAAGCCCTGGCAGGAAGTACCCGATGGCTGCCATTATCATGACGCCATAGGCCACTAGCGCGATGCAGTTGCAAACCCAGTAGCCATAGGCGATGAGGAACCCTGCGAACCGGCCGAAGCCCCGTTCGGCGTAGGTGTAGATGCCGTTCTTCATGTCGGGCTTCACCCGCGCCAAGATGCGGAACGTGTTGGCGATGAACCACATGCCGAAGCCCGTGATTCCCCACGCCACTATCTGGCTGCCCGCCGAAGCGCTTGCCGCCATGGATTGCGGCAGGTTGTAGATGCCGCCGCCCACCATGGCCGATATGACGATGGCCGCAAGGCCTATCACGCCGACCTTCTTCGAGCTCGCGGTGGCGGTTTTGGGGTGCTTGGCCTGGGCCTGGGCGCTGGCCGGAGCCGCGGCAGGCGCCACGGGGCTGGGGGCTTTGTTGGAGCTCGCCATGACCGGTCCCTTCGTC
This sequence comes from uncultured Eggerthellaceae bacterium, assembly GCA_910588095.1. GTDB lineage: Bacteria > Actinomycetota > Coriobacteriia > Coriobacteriales > Eggerthellaceae > D16-63. The sequence continues at coordinate 109,317 of CAJUQH010000001.1, read as the reverse complement.
AAGGCAGCCCCCACATCGGCTCAGCAAGCTGACGCGGGGGCTGCGGCTAGCAGCAGATGCCATGCGGCGCGGTGCTAAGCCGTGAACACGCCGCTCGAGATGCTGTAGATGATGCCTACGACGCCCAGGATGATGACCGCCACGCAGAGCACCTTCTCCCACTTGGTGAAGTAGCCCAGCACGCTGCCTTCCTGGCCCGCCTGCTTGCGCCCGATGATGAACAGCGGGATGCCGATGGCATACACGAACGCTGCGATCATCAGGTAGTTCAAACCGGCCGCATACACCAGATACAGGGCGAACACCGTGCCGATGATGCCCGTGGCCAGGCCGTTGGCCTTCGAGAAGCGCACGCCGTTCTCGCCTTTCTTCCAAGGCTCCTTGACGGCTATCTTCCAGAGGAACAACGTGCACATGAGGTAGCAGGGCATCGCCATGACCGACGTGATGGATATCATGGTGTTCCATGCGTTGCCGCTGGTGAAGTGGCACAGTATGAGCAGCACCTGGATGGCGATGGTGGTCCACAGCAGCGAGTAGCTGGGGGCGCCCTTGCTGTTCTGCTGGGCGAAGCGCTTCGGGAAGATGCCGTCGCGCGCTGCGAACAGCGGCATCTGGCCGAGCATGAGCATCCATACCAGCCACGACGACAGCACCGATATGATGACGCCCACGTTGACCATGACCGCGCCCCACGCGCCGAACTTCTGGCTCATGATGGCAGCCATGGACGGGTCGGCCATGCCGGCGATCTCGCCTTGGGTGAACACGCCCAGCGGCAGCAGCGACACGAGCACGTACAGCGCCAGGATGACCAGGTAGCCGATGGTCGTGGCCTTGGCCACGTCGTTCTGGCTCTTGGCCTCGCCCGACACGACCACGGCGCCCTCGATGCCGATGAACAGCCACAAGGTGACCAGCATCGTGCCGGATACTTGGCTCATCACGTCACCGAAGTTGAACGACAATGCCGAGCCGTCCTTCGCAACGCCCCAGAAGGCGTCCATGAACATGCCGAACTGGAATATGGTCAGTATCAGCACGATGAACACCAGCACGGGCAGGATCTTGCCGATGGTGCCGATGACGTTCAGGAACGCACCGCTCTTGGCGCCGCGCAGGGCCAGCCAGAGCATGAGCCACGTGATGACGGTGGCGCCGATGATGGAGGGCCAGTTGTTGCCGCCCTCGAACACGCCGGGGAAGAAGTAGTTCATCGTCGACATGATGAGCACGCCGTACGCCACCAGCGCGAAGCAGTTGCAGATCCAGTAGCCGTAGGCGATCAGGAAGCCCACGAACTTGCCGAAGCCGCGCTCCGCATAGGTGTAGAGGCCGTTCTTCATGTTGGGCTTCACCTGGGCCAGGATGCGGAACGTGTTGGCGATGAACCAGATGCCCACGCCGGTGATGGCCCACGCTACTATCTGGCTGCCCGCCGAAGCGCTCGCAGCCATGTTCTGGGGCAGATCGTAGATGCCGCCGCCTACCATAGCCGAGATGACGATCGCGATCAGGCCGATGAGGCCTACCTTCTTCGTGTCAGTCGAGGTCTTAGCTGGCTTTCCGCCGTTGCCTGCGGCCGTCGCGGGAGCGTTTGCCGTGGCGTTGGCGGATTGAGCCGTGGTGGCGACTGTCTTGATCTCAGCCATGATAGTCTCCTTCGAACAATCCGTCAGGGCGCGGCCTCGGCTGCGGCCGCAACCGCGCCCTGATCTTCTATCTTGGTATCACGCGGCTACTTCAAGCCGGTCAGGGTCTCGAATCCCTGGTCCTTCAGCCAGTCGGTCAGCGTCATGTCGTTCAGCTTGCCGAAGCCCTCCATCGGGATGGCATCCTTGGCCAGCGTCACATACGGGCCGACGGTGATGGCGTTGCCGATCTGGTTCGGCTTCATCATCACGTAGTTGTAGGAGATATAGGTGCGGTCGAACAGCACGCCAGAGTCGTTGCCGCATTCCACGACCGACCAGACGATCTCCTTGCGACGCTGGTTCAGGAAGTCGACGAGGTCCTGCTCGCTGTCGTTCTCGGTCCACACGCCCGCATCCTCGATGAAGAGGTTGGCTGCGTAATCAGGGTCGTTGGTCAGGGAAATGGCGATGAAGCACCACACGCCGTAGGCTTCGCCTTCCTTGAGAGGCTGGCCTTCCTTCGGGCGGTAGGCCACGACGCCCTTGTTCGCGCAGATGACATGCGCGCCCGGAGCGGGATGGTAGCGGCGGTCGGCGTCGGTGCCGAACAGCTCGATGCCCGCCTGGATGAGCGGCTTGCCATCGTAGACCTTCAGCTCGGAGCCGTCGAACTGCTTCTCGGTGAACAGCGGCTCGATCTTGCCGTTCTTGATGTCGTCATGGGCGGCCAGGTCATGCCCCCAGATCTGGCCCTGGATGCCATTGAAGGAGCTCGCGGTGATCATGTTGATCTGGCCCACGTAGGCATCGGCGCATTCTCCCTTGTCATAGGTGACGATGCGGTCGATGAGGGCGTCCTTGGTCTTGTCCACGGCACCGCAGGAGACCTTGAGCACGTTCACGTAGCCGTTGCCATAGGCGCCCGGCATGCCGTAGCCGTCGCACCATTGGGCGTAGGGGCTGATGGCCGTACGATCGATGTGCGGGGTGCGCATCTTCTCGTGCTTGCCGATCGCTGTTGCTATCATCCGGTTGTCGCGTTTCTCGGAAGTCATCGTAGTACCATCCCTTCGATTCGTTGCTTCCAGCATTTGTACGGAGGGAAAGTAATATCGGCGAATCTCTAGCAGAATCAATCTCTCCTCCTGCCTCGCATCCTATCGCGCCGAGCAGGGGAAAAGGCGAGCTAAGCGCGGGTCGTTCCCCGCGCGCTGGCTTTTCGTTTATCTCCTGTCATCGACGCTGCGGGCATTGGAGCGCGGTGCGGCGACCTGTGGCATCGCCCCTTGCGGCGCCACAAGGCTGCTTGGAACCCCGCGGCTTCCGTAGGCGTCTTGCAACAGATTCTCGGCCCGCTGCTCGCCGTAGTAGCCCACCATCATCGTGTAGGCCTGCTCGGCCCAGTCCGAGCTGTGCAGGCGATAGATGACGAGCGGCGCCGCGAACAGCACGATCGTGATGGCCGACACCACCAGGTTGTTGACAGCCGAACTGTACAGGAACGTGAGCACGTTGACCCCCACGGTCACCACGATGAGCGTGACCGCCACCGCTATGCCAAGACCGTTGCCGCGCTTGCCGATGCGGAAGGGATGGTTGAGCTCAGGGCTGCGCAGCCGCATGCGGATGAAGCCCACGGCCATGATGATGTACACGATGCAGTAGAGCACCGACGCGGCGTTGACCAGCATGAGGAAGGCGCCGTTGATATCGGGGATGAGCAGGTAGATGACCGCGAACAGCGATATCATGCATGCTTGCACGATGCTCACCCGAATGGACAACCCCTCGTGGGCCGCGCGCCAGAAGCGCCATTTCGGCGGATACAGGCCGCGTCGAGCCACGGCCACCACCATGGAAGACGGCCCCGACACCCAGCCCGAAAGCTCCACGATGGCCCCCACGAGCACCATCAGCGCAAACAAGGGCACCACCCAGCCCGGCAGCCCCAGCACCTGCACGTAGATGGCCAAAGCCTGGGTGATGTTGTTCAGCTGCATCTCGCCGGATGGCACGAAAGCTGCCACCAGGAAGGCGCACACCACGTTGAACAGGAACATGAGCAGCAAAGCCAGCATCGCGCCCCGCGCGTACTCCTTGCGCGGCTGGCGCAGGCGCCGGATGTACACCGAGCTCATCTCTATGCCGATGAATATCATGATGATGGGCGCGAACATCGAAAGGGTCTGGGCGGTCTGCCCGTCAGGGATGAGCTTCTCGGGTGAGAACGTGCCCAGCGTCGATGCGGGCGAGATGCCCATCTTCAGCAACGACGCGACCCCCAGCACGAACAGCATGAGGATAGGTATGTAGAGCCCGACCCATATGCCGAACTTGCCGCCAATCTTCGCCATGTCGAACTTCATGTTGAGCACGGTCACCAGCCAGTACACCACTAGGATGCACGCCAACGTGAAGAGGTTGCTGGTCGCCAGGTCGGGGCGGCCCACCACATAGCCCAGCATCGGGGCCAGCACGCTGGCCACCATCACCATGCCGGGGAACAGCTGCACCCATGATAGCCACGAGACCACATAGCCCCATTTGCCGCCCAGGGTGTTCTCGGCCCAAAGCTCGACGCCCCCGTCCTCAGGGTAGGTGGTGGCCAGCTCGCCAGCCAGCAGCACGATGGGAAAGCCGAACAGCAGCGCGCTCACCGCCATGTAGAAGAACATGGTCCAGCCGGTAGACGCCACGTCGGGTATGTTGCGCACCGTCAGGGCAAGCGCACAGGTCATGCCGACGAAGGAAAGGAACGACACCTTGGCAAGAGGCGTCGCCCCCTTCCCCTTGGCGGTTCGAATGGCCTTCTGCTGTCCAGCGCCCATCATGACCACCCGTTACCGGTGCGCGGCCGCAGTGGTCGTGGCGTGCTTGCGCGGCGTCGATGCCGCCGCAACGGCCGCAACCGCTCCAGCAGCGCCGGACGCAGCCTTGGCGGCTAGCAGCTTCTTGCCCGCATCGCTGCCGCTCACAGCCGCGACGCCTTGCGCCTCGGCAGGCACCTCCTCGGTGGCTTCCTCGCTGGGAACCACGATGCCGGCCTTGGCCATCTCGGCGTCAACCTCGGTCTTCCAGTCAGCCTTCTGGTACTTGTAGATGACCAGCGGGATAACGAACAGCACCACCGTCACCGCAGTCACCACCACGTTGTTCACCAGCGAGCTGGTCGCATAGGTCATGACGTTGGCGGCCACGATGGTCGCCAGCAGCAACCCGGCCACGGCATAGCACAAGCCGTTGCCGTGCTTGCCGATGCGGAACGGGCGTTTGAGGCCAGGCGCCACCTTGCGCAAGCGGATGATGCCGATGGCCATCATGACGTACACCAGGCAGTACATGAGCGATGTGGCGTTGACCAGCATGACGAAGGCGGTGTTGATGGCCGGTATGAGCAGGTACACGCCCGAGAACAGCGAGATGACGACAGCCTGGACGATGAGCACGGTGTTAGCCAGCCCGTACTTGTTCGTCTTCCAGAAGCGCCACTTCGGCGGGTAGTTCCCGCGACGCGCGCTGGCCGTGATCGTCTGCGACGGGCCGGATACCCAGCCAGAGAGCTGCACGACCACGCCCACGAACACCATGGCAGCGAACACGTTGACGATCCAGCTGGGCAGCCCCAGCACCTGAACGTAGACGGCCACGGCCTGGGTGATGTTGTTCAGCTGCATCTCGCCCGCAGGCACCACGTTGGACACCAGCACGGCATTGGCCACGTTGAACACGAGCATCAGCAGTAGCGAGACGAATATGCCCACCGGGTACTGCTTGTCGGGCTTCGTCAGGCGCTGCACGTACACCGAGCTCATCTCGATGCCGGTGAAGATGAATATTATGGTCGAGAACATGGCCATGGTCGACCACGTCGTGCTGTCGGGGATAAGCTTGTCCCAGCTGAAGGCTCCCAGGGTTCCGCCTTCGAGCAAGCCCGTCTTGGCGCATGCGAACACGCCGAGCAGGAACATCGCCACGATGGGAATGTAGAGCCCCAGCCAGATGCCTATCTTGCCGCCGATCTTCGACATGTCAAAGCGCATGTTCAAGAACGTCACGCCCCAGTACACCACCAAGATGCACACCAGGGTGAACACGTTGTTGAGCCCTAAGGACACGTCGTTGATGACGTACCCGGCCAGGGGGGCCAGCACGCTTGCGACCATCACCATGCCGGGGAACATCTGCACCCACAGAAGCCAGCTTGTGGTGAAGCCCCAGCGCCCAGAAAGCGATTTGGTGTTCCAGAGCTCTGGGCCACCAGCGCCTGGGTAGCTCGTCGTGAACTCGCCAGCGATGAGCGCGATGGGGAACCCGAAGGCCACAGCAGCCACCAGCATGTAGAAGAACATCGTCCAGCCGGTAGAGGCCACGTCGGGAATGTTTCGGATGGACACTGCCAGCGCGCAGGTCATGCCTACGAACGCCAAGGTTGACACCTTGGACAGCGCCGTCTTACCCCCTTTGCCTGAGTTTTGTTGAGACATAAGACCACTTCCTTATCTTGTCTGCGCGCTTGCAGCATCCTCGCGGGTGCCCTTAGGCCCCCACTGCCGATCCCTCATGCTCGATGATCTGCTCGAGCTTCTTCTGCATGACCGCCTTCACCGCTTCGGAGTACGAAGCGAAGATGCCGTCTTCGCGCAGGTACGGGGTCATGACCGCCGCGCGCAGCAGCGTCACCTGGCCCGCCTTGTTCCACTCATCCAGCGACATGCCCATCTGCTTGATGAACGGCTCGGGCGAAGTGCCGTAACCGTCCTTCGAGAACGTGGTGTGGGACGTGATGAAGCCCATGCTGTACACCTCGCCGTTCTCGTAGCTGTCCTTGTCGAACATCAGCTCGTTCAGGCGGTTGGTAGCAGCAAGGTCGGTGCAGCCCTTCACCTGGAAGGTCCAGTCCACCATGTTGAAATCGGGGTTGTCCAGCACGTTGACCACGACAGGCGTGCCGTTGATGTCGAAGGTCAGATCCTTCAGGAAGGCGCGCCAACGATTCGCTGCCTCCATGGAGGCGCCCACCAAGCGCCCATAGCCCGCGATGTTCAGCGGCACCACGCGATGAGCCGCCCATACGGCCGCCGCGTTAGCGCCAGCCTTCGAGCCGCCGATGATGAAGGCGCCCAGCAGGTCGGGTGCCTTGACGGACTTCTCGAACACGTAGGAAGCGTAATAGCTGATTATGTTGCGCATGGCCTGCTTGCGAATGGCGATGCCGCCCACGGAATAGGGGACATAGCCCATCTTGTGCGGGTCGATGGTCACGGAATCGGCGGTGGCGATGGCCTTGAAGCCGTTGTACACGTCTTCGGATACCTTCACCGGGTAGTGGAACACGTCGTGCTCCTTGAACTTGGCATCGAGCTGGTCGTAGGGAATGAAGCTGCCGTCGGTGTCAAGGAACAGCGCACGGCCGTAGCCACCATAAGCCGCGTCTACATGGAAGTAGAAGTTCACGCCCTGCTTGGCGTACTTCTCGCGCAGCTCGGCCACCTTGTGGCACTCATCGACCGCGCCTTCCTCGGTGGTGCCCACCACGGCCACGACGCCCAAGATAGGGGTCTTCTCGGCCACGAGCTTGGCAATGGTCTTGTCCAGCGCGTCGATGTCCATGCGGTAGCTGCTCATCACGGGGATGTCCACCACGTTGTCGAGGCCCACGCCGCTGATGTCGGCGGCCTTCTCCCAGCTGTAGTGCTTGGTCTGGGGGACGATCCACTTGCCCAGCTTCTGGATGTTCTTGCCACTGCGCGAGCTGGCCGCCTTGACGGCTTCCATCTGGTCGCCGGTCAGCTTCGAGCAGATGTCGAGGATCTCGTCCACCGACATGTTGAGCAGCGCCCACTCGTCCTTGCCGGCTACCGTGTCGGGCACGACCTCGGCCAACGCCAGCGGGATGGACTTGATGCAACGGGCATACCAGATGCCCTCGAGGTTTGCCATGGAGCCGTCGTGGGTGAGGTGAGCCCAGCCCTCGGGGTAGCCGAGCAGCTGGCACAGGTCCTCGCCGACCTCGGCTTCCATCTCAGAGGTTGCCATCGACGACTCGAGGGCGACGTTGTTGCCGTTCCACATCATGGCCTGGCTGTAAGCCAGCATGGCCGGCAGCAGCGTGTCGGAGTTCATCTGGCCCCAGTAGCGCCCAGCCGATGCCCACGGGATAGACCCAGCGCGCAAGCGCGAATCCACCTGGTCGAGCACATCCTCGATATGCTCCTTGGTGGCCAGGAACTCGGGGGTGCGCTGGTCGTCCAGGGTTATAGATGGCTCGTCCCCAGGTTGATAATCCTTTCGCCAGCCGAAATGGGACTCCATGAGCCTGTCCATCTGCTCCTTGTAGAAATCGCCGTTCTCAGCCTTATCGCCGATGAAGATTGCTTTCAGATCGACATCGTTCCGCATCGGTCTCACGCTCCTTGTCTCTTGCTGCAATGTTTTGCCGTTGAGCGCTGCGTAGAGGACTGGCGCATTCGACCGTGGTCTTGACTTTGCGAATAGAAGCGCCAACGCAACCAAGAGAAGGAGGGGATACTATGCCTCGACACCCGCCCAGCGATTCAGAAGATACTCCCTTGTATGCCCTTGCGGGCAGCATTCCGAGCGCTGTTGACAGCGTGTCATCCTTTTGCTGGAATCGCGAAACTTCCTGCAGCCATCAGGGGATCTAGCGCAAGCACGCCCCACCCTGCTCAGCAGGATGGGGCGCTTGGGACCACGTCAGATATGGAAGGGCCCAGCCGGAGCCGAGCGGGATCGATAGACTAGGATGGGGCCTTCTTCTTTATGAAAGAGTCCATTTCCGAAAGCACGATGCTCACGAGGATGAGCACGACCCCGAACAAGATGAGGGGCGTGACCTCTTCGCCAAACATAAGGAACCCAGCCAGCACGGCAGCAGGAAGCTCGGATGAGGTGAGGATGGCCACAAGGCCGCCCGGCAGCTTTGATGCCGACGCAGCCAAGCAAACGCAAGGGATGACCGACGAGATGAGTCCCATGGCGATGCCGCCCGGAACGATGGTCATCATATCGCATTCGCCTACGTAAAACCCTGGGCAGAGGATCGACGCGAGCATGACGCCGCCCACCATCATGAAGAACGAGCGCGTCACCGGGTGATGCTCGGTTGCCACCTTCCCGTTCAGGAAGATGAAGAGCCCGTAGAGCACCGCGCATGCAAAAGCGATGGCCAGCCCAAGGGGACTCATCTGCAAGCCACCAGCGAGGAACTCGCCCGCTAGGCCGCTGGCGAACAAGGTCCCGAAGATGATGAGCGCCGTAGCGAGCACCACCCATTTCGACGGCAGCTTGCGATTCGCCACCGCAGCGATGACCACGACGATCCATACGTACTGGAACTGAATGGCCACGGCCGTGCCCACTGAGAGCATGCTGATGGCCGTGTAGTAGCAGAAGCCGGAAAGAATCTGGGCGCATCCGACGCCCATAAGCATAAGCGCCTCCTTGGCGCTCATGCGGGGGCGAAAGCGGACGATCATCAAGGCACCCAAAATGATCAAGGCCGACCAGGTCTGGGCTACCACAATCTGGCTGACAGTAAAGCCCTGCTGCGCAACAACACGGCTCACCGCGCCAGCGAGACCAAAGGAGGCGCCAGCCACAAAAGCCAGAATCATGGCCACGAACCGGCCGGATGCGGGCTGGGTATTCTTGGCGCTTATCGCGCCTGAAGTCGTAGGCATTACGTTCCTCTCTCCATCCTCAAGCGCGATGGTGCCCGCCTGGCGGCGGGCACCATCGAACTAGGAGGGTCTTGATAGGTGCTAGACGCTGGGCTCCACCGGCATCTCGGCGTTCACTTCGCCCTCGGGCACCGGTGCCTTGTTCGGATCGAATCCGCTGACCGCTGTGGCAATCTTGAAGCAGATCGGAAGCATGATGAGCTGGATGATATAGCCAGAAACGAGCAGAACCGGAAGAACCATCAGCCACGAGGCCATGACTCCTTCCATGCCCGTCTGCTGGACGTTATTGATCCAGGTGCAGATGAAGCTGATAGAGCAGACCATCACGAGGCAAAGGATGCTGACGCTGATGAAATGCCTCGCGACACGGTTCTTGATGCGCAGCGCGTCGCACAGCTTCTGTCCCCAGGCCAGCGCCGGAACGTGGTCGCCAACGAACTCGCCGACGCAGAACGAGGTCACGAACGATACGAAGAAGCCAAGCGGCGTGAGGATTGGCAGTGCCTCGTTGCCGGGGAGGTTCTGAACGGTCCAGAGCACGTAGAACGAAAGCACGACGCACAGGATGATGTTCATGATGCCATTGACGATGCGGCCGTAACCACCAGGGCCTTTGAAGGGATTCATAGGGGTTTCTCCTTTGGTTGAGTGTCTTGGATGCGCTCGCGCGCTCTGCTAGTCTTCGTTCTGGCCGATATCGCCGGAAATCGGGTTGCGCTTATTAGGCTTGGCCAGCTCGGTGTAGGTAGCAGGCTTGCGGTCCTTCAGAAGGTCGGACCCAGCCATGGCGTACAGTCTCGCCTTCACGATCTCTTCGCGAACATCCACGTCACAGATGGCCATGCCTTCCTCGAATCCGGTGGTGGCGCAAACCTGCATCGGGTTCGGGCCGATGATGCGGCTATGGCCCATCTCGAACTGGCCCGCAAGGCAAGAGTCAATGAAGAAGCACATGTTCTCCAGCGCACGAGCGAAGCTGAAGACGTTGCCGGCCTTGTAATCGTTGTCGTCCTCGTTGGGCTCAAGCGCCGGCCATGCGGTGGGGCACACCAAGATGTCGGCGCCCTTCAAGGCCAAGGAGCGGGCCACCTCGGGGTAGGCCTTGTCGAAGCAGACCATGAGCCCGACCTTGCCGAAGCGCGTATCGAACACCGGGTAGTCGCCATCGCCAGGGTAGACCATGATGCGCTCGGTCAGCGGCAGGTGCACCTTGCGGTACTTGCCCACGTAGCCGTCGGGGCCGACCATGACCACGACGTTGTACAGGATGTCCCAGTCATCAGGGTCCTGCTCGACCATGCCCCAGGCGATGTAGATGTCGTTCTGCTGCGCCAGATCGATGAAGTACTGGGTGGACGGCCCCTCGGGCACCAATTCAGCGTTCTCATGCTGATAGCGGGCGTCATCAGGGTTGAAAACGAACATCGGGTTCTCGGGAAGACCAGCTAGGACGTACTCCGGAAAGACGATGAGGTCGCCATTCTGCGCAGCGGCCTGCTCGACGAAGCCCTTCATCTTCGCCTTGTTCGCTTCCTTGTCGTGGCTTGTCCCCATTGCGACACTTGCAAGAACGGCCATATGTGGCCTCCTCTCCACTTTGAGTATACTTCTATTTTTGAGTAAACTCATATTCGGTGGTTTCAGAGTACATTCTGACCCAGGCTTTCGTCAAGAAATATTTTGTTTGTTTTCTATTCTTGAGTATGCTCATTTTTAGAAGATAAATTCCCATTCGCCCTTCTCGCACCCTGATTGAAAAGGGAATTTTGTTTAGCGATAATTGAGATGGAATTCACTCGATCGGAGTCGACGATGGTCAAAATGAGCGCCGGCGAAAAGAAGAAGCAGCTGATTCTCAACACCTGCAAGAAGCTCTTCTATCGCAACGGCTACGGGAACACCACCTATGAGGACATTTGCGAAGCAGCCGATATCCCACCGGGAACCATTACATACCACTTTGGCAGCAAGCGAGAAATCGCAGCGATCATCGACGCAGAATACGAGCGCGAGAACAAGACCTATATAGAGAAGGTATGCGGAGATCGCTATTCCAAGACCGAGATGATGGCGATTGAGTTGTTCCATATGTGGAAGCGCATCTGCGAAGACGCGAATATCCGGCGGTTCTTGCTGGATCTTTCTACTGACAAGCTTCCGAATGCATCGTCGATCGAGTCGGTGCGCTTCTTCTACCGATGCGTGATGGAGGATCAGGGCATCGAGATAAGCGACAAAGAGCTTGAGTTGATTGCCTCTGCCCAAATCGGCATGACAGACGGGATATTGAATGCAAGAGAGCTTTCTGGCTACGACTATACCTACGAGGAAGCCGCAAGGTTCAGCATACGCTTCTTCATGCGGCAACTGGGCATAGACGAAGATACGATCCTCGCATACACAAAAAGGGGCAAGGAGCTCTTCGACGCTTTGCCCATCGACAACCGCTACTACGAGGACTTCGCCTACGACGACCGCTATGTCAAGAAGGTCGACGAGGAGTAACGGAAGCGGCGATGCGAACGTAGCAGGGATCTAATCCTCGCCGTACCCCTGCCACGTTCCTCTAGTGCAGCTTCGCGGGCGCCTCCTCCTTCATATTGGGGAACAGCAGCACGTCGCGGATGGAGGGCGAGTCGGTCAGCAGCATGACCAGGCGGTCTATGCCGATGCCCACGCCGCCTGCCGGCGGCATGCCGTACTCCAGCGCGCGGATGTAGTCGGCGTCGAAGCCCATGGCCTCGTCGTCGCCCATGTCCTTCGCAGCCACCTGGGCCATGAAGCGTTCGGCTTGGTCCACCGGGTCGTTGAGCTCGGTGAAGGCATTGGCGTACTCGTGCCCGCAGATGAACAGCTCGAACCGCTCGGTGAGCTCAGGGTTGTCGGCCTTCTTCTTGGCCAGCGGGCTCACCTCGAGCGGGTGGTCGATGACGAAGGTCGGCTGGATGAGCTTGGCCTCGGCCACCGCCTCGAACACCTCGGCGATGAGCTTGCCCTTGCCCCACGCAGCCTCGGCATGGCCGCCGTGCTTCTCTAGGATGGCTACCAGCTCGTCGCGCGTGCGTTCGAACGACACGTCCTCGCCGGCGCCTTCGCTGGCCAGCTCTATCATGGAAGCCACGCGGAAGTCGCCCGACAGGTCGATGGCCATGCCCTGGTACTCCACCTGCAACCCGCCGCACGCCGCCTGGGCAGCTGCCTGGATGCAGCCCTGGGTCAGCCGTATCATGCCGGAGAGGTCGCTGAACGCCTCGTAGGCCTCCATCGTGGTGAACTCGGGGTTGTGGTGCGGGTCCATGCCCTCGTTGCGGAACTGGCGCCCTATCTCGTACACCTTCTCGAAGCCGCCCACCAGCAACCGCTTGAGCGGCAGCTCGGTGGCAATGCGCAGGTAATAGTCGCGGTCGAGGGCGTTGAAGTGCGTCACGAACGGCTTGGCGTTGGCGCCACCGATGATGCCATGCAGGAAGGGGGTCTCCACCTCCAGGTAGCCCTGGTCCTCCATGTAGCGGCGGATGGCCGACACGATGCGCGAGCGCTTCTGGAAGGTGTCGCGCACCTCGGGGTTCACCACCAAATCGACGTAGCGCTGGCGATAGCGCGTCTCCTTGTCGGTCAGGCCATGGAACTTCTCAGGCAGAGGGCGCAGGCTCTTCGACAGCAGCTCGAAGGAATCCACCGCCACCGAAACCTGGCCGCGACGGGTGCGCATCATGGTGCCACGGGCGCCCATCCAGTCGCCCACGTCCAAGTCGCACAGGCGAGCGAAGGCGCCTTCACCCAGGGCGTTGATGCGGCAGAACAGCTGCATGGTGCCGGTCATGTCCTGCAGCTCGAGGAAGGCTATCTTGCCTTGCACGCGACGGGCCATGATGCGGCCAGCCACCGTCACCTCGTCTTCGGTGGACTCGCCGTCCTCAAGGTTGGCGTAGCGCTCCTCGAGCTCGGCGATGTGCGCCGAAGGCTCGAAGGCGTGGCCGTAGGGGTCGATGCCCTGCTCGATGAGGGCCGCGCGCTTGGCGCGCCGCACCTCGATAGGGTCGTCCTCGATTACCGCCGCCTCGTTCTCTCTAGTGTTCAATTTTCACGATCTCCATCTTGGTTACTTTGCCGGTCGGGCCGGTAGACTCCACCACGTCGCCCTTCTTGTGCCCCAGCAGGGCGGCGCCCACCGGGCTCTCGTTGGAGATGCGGCCCGTGGCCACATCGGCTTCGGCAGCGCCCACGATGGTGAACACGCGCTCGGTGCCTCCCATGTCCACGGTCACGACGGAGCCGACGTTCACCTTGTTGGAGCGCTTGGGCGTGGTGACCACGGTGGCCTCGGAAAGGATGCGCGTTATCTCGGCGATGCGCGCTTCCATCATGCCCTGCTCGTTCTTTGCGTCGTCATACTCGGAGTTCTCGGATATGTCGCCGAACTCGCGCGCCACCTTGATGCGCTCGCCGATCTCGGCGCGCTTCTCGGTCTCGAGGTAGTGCAGCTCCTCCTCAAGCTTGGCACGGCCCTCTTCGGTGAGGATGTAGTCGTTGCTTGCCATGATGCTGTGACCCCTTCACGTAAACAGCGCGCTCAAGGTTCAAGCGCGCTTGGTTCGATACCGCTATGTAAGGCCCGGCTGCCCAGGCCTGCAAGCCGAGGCTACTCGGCCTTCTTCTTCACTACGACCTTCCGCACGGTCTTGGGGGCGCCGCCTTCGGCTGCCTCGGTCTCGACCTTGATGGGCTCGGGCGCGTCGATGGTCTCGACCACGACCTCGTCCTCAGCCGGCGCGGCCGCGGTGGCCTCCTTCTTGCCAGCGCCCATGCCCTCTTTGAGGCCCTTCACGGTCTTGCCCAGAGCGCTGCCGAGCTTGGGCAGGTTCTTCGGCCCGAAGATGAGCAGGACGACTGCCAGGATAATGAGCAGCTCAGGAACGCCTAAACCAAAAAACTTCATGGGACCCTACCTGTCTGAAACGACGCGGCGCCGAAGCACCGCGCAGTCATTCTCCTAAAACGTCGCAGCGAGGTTACCACATCTGCTCCGATTCGTGGGCAGCAGGAGGCTAATACCCATATAAAAGGCAGCGCACGCACGCTGGGCGAACCTTGCGTCTCGCACGCAGGGCAACCGTACCGCGCACCACCGTCAGGCGTCGCGCAGGAACGCCTCGTAGCCGCGAGCCGCCTCGTAGATGTCGGCCTTGCTCGTGACCTCCCACGGCGCGTGCATGGAGAGCACTGCCACGCCCGAATCGATGACATCCATGCCGTACTTGGCGGGGATGTAGGCAATGGTGCCACCGCCGCCCGCGTCAACTTTGCCCAGCTCGGCCGTCTGGAAGCTCACGCCCGCATCGTCCATGATGCGGCGGATGCGCGCCATGTACTCGGCGCTGGCGTCGTTGGAGCCGCTCTTGCCGCGGGCGCCGGTGTACTTGTTGAACACCAGGCCGCGCCCGAGGTAGGCGGCGTTCTTCGCCTCGAACACGCTCGCGTAGCTGGGATCGAACCCGGCCGACACGTCGGAGGACAGCATGCGCGAGCGCGCCAGCGCCCGACGGCGCTCAAGGTCGGATCCTTCGCCTGCCAGCGCCATGAGCTCGGCCACGACGTTCTCGAAGAACTGCGACTCCATGCCCGTGGCGCCTACCGAGCCTATCTCTTCCTTGTCCACCAACAGCGTGACGGCTGTGCGCTGAGGCACCTCGCCACCCAAGGCCAGCTGCGCCTCGAGCGAAGTGTAGGCGCACACCCGGTCGTCCTGGCCATAGCCGATGACCATGCTGCGGTCGAAGCCCAAGCTTCGGGCCGGCCCGGCTGGCACCACCTCCAGCTCGGCAGAGAGGAAGTCCTCCTCGGCTATGCCGTACTTCTCTTCCAGCAGCTGCAGCGCGAACGCCTTGACCGCTTCCTTGTCGGCCTTGGCATCGTCGGCCTCGCCGTCAGGCGCGGCAGGGGCGGGGCGGTTGCCCACGAGGATGTCCAAGTCCTCGCCTTCGACCACCTTCGAGCCCTTCTTGTCCATCTGCTGGCTGCCCAGGTGCGGCAGCAGGTCGGTCACGCAGAACACGGGGTCGACCGCATCCTCGCCCAGCACCACGTCCACCACCGTGCCGTCGGCCTTGGCCACCACGCCGTGCAGGGCCAGCGGCTGGGCCACCCATTGGTAGGCCTTGATGCCGCCGTAGTAATGGGTGTCCAGCAGCGCCAGGCTGTTGGACTCGTAGAGCGGGTTCTGCTTGCAGTCGAGGCGCGGCGAGTCGATGTGCGCGCCCAGTATGTTCATGCCCGCGCTCAGGGGCTCGGCGCCCACGTGCACCAGCATGAGCGCCTTGCCGTGGGCGTGGGCCCACAGCTTGTCGCCCGGCTGCAGGGCACGGCCTTGGGCCACCGCCTCATCGAGCGGCTGGTAGCCCGCGGCTTCGGCCTGGGCTATGGCCGCAGCCGCGCATTCGCGCTCGGTCTTGTTCTGCGAGATGAAGCCCATGTAACGGTCGGCCAATGCCTCGACGCGCTCAAGGTCGGCCTCGCTGTACTTCTTCCACGCTGCGTCTCGGTCCATCGGGTTCGCGCCTCCCTTATATATATGTAGGCCCTGCGGCGCCGCGACGGGCAGCCTTGCATAGGCCCGCGAACAGAACAGGCCCGGCATTCACGCCGGGCCTGCGATGTGCTGGAGCCAACGAGCGGACTCGAACCGCTGACCTGCTCATTACGAGTGAGCTGCTCTACCAACTGAGCCACGTTGGCACATGGCCTTCGCGTCATGCGCGAAGCAACTGCAAAGTATAGCGAAAGCCTACTTCACAATCAACACGGGCTTGTTCGTCTTGTGCAGCACCGAATAGCATACGCTGCCCAGCATGCCGCGCACCATGCCCAATCCACGATGCCCCATGACGATGCAGTCATAATCGCCTTCGTCGGCATAGGCGGTGATGGAATCGTGCGGCGAGCCGTTCACCACGGCGATGTTGAACACGTTGGTCTCCTGCAAGGTGCTGCCGATGCCGTCGAGCACCTCGGCGATGTCGGCCGACACGCGCTCGGTGGTCTGCTTGGCGGCTTCTTCGCCCACGCCGGCGATGGCGTCCATATCCAGCGAATCGCCCAGCACGCCCGACATGCGACTGGCTATCTTGAACGTCTCGGCGTTGTAGTCTTGCCAGTCGACAACGTTGAGCACGGTCACTTGGGCGTCGGGGACGTCTGCCACCAGCTCAAGGGCAGCCACCAGGGCATGCTGCGCCGGGTCGGACATATCATAGGGAACGAGAACTTTGTGGTACATGATGCCCTCCTCTTGGAACAGGTTGCTCTCCTGGCCCCATTATATGGGCAACGGGGTAGCCCGCCGCCACTGTTAAGCCCCTGATGACAACCCGTTACCCGTTCCGCCCCAGGCCGCCCGGCAGCGCCCCCTTACACTTTGGTCATATAGCGCAGAACAGGGGTTAGCGCGGGCCGAATGTGTATAATGGAGCAGATTACGGGCGCGCGCCCGTTGCTTTCTTGTGCATACAAGGGGTAGCCATGCCAAGGCCGACGGCGCGCACACTCAACGAGGAGAGGTTCATGGGGCTTCTTTCGAGGTTCGAAGGCAAGATGGAGGACACCGTAGAGGGCGCTGCCGAGCGCATGGGCGGGTCTTCCCTTTCGCCAGTCCAGATAGCCAAGAAGGCAGAGAAGCAGATGCGCCGCGAGAAGATGGTGGGCGCGGGCAAGCAGTATGCTCCCACCCTGTACACGGTGCTGGTGAGCCCCGAAGATGACCGCCGCCTGTTCGGGTACTACCCCACCCTGGCCGGCGAGACCGAGACGTACCTTTCCGCCAAAGCCAACGAGCACGGGCTGGCCATGGACGGCCAACCGCTCGTGCGATTCATAGCCGACGACGGCCTGAAGAAGGGCAAGTTCGAGGTCATAGCCGAGCTGGTAGCCGCCCCGCTGGTGCAGCAGCTGCGCCATGAGGAGATGGAGCGCTACGGCTTGGCCGCCCCGCAGAACCGTGCCATGCGCGGCGCCGGCCGTCGGGCTGCTGCAGCCGCAGCACCGGCAGTTGCCGGGTTCGGGGCCGCAGCGGGCATGGGCGCCCACGCGGCCGTCGCCCCCATGGCATCGCCCCAGATGGCGCCGATGCAAGCCGGTGGCTTCGATGACGGCTTCGACGATGTGGACAGCGGGTTCGGCAGCCCAGCCGCAGCGCCGCACGCCTCCCACGCTGCCATGGGCGCGGGCATGGCGACAGCGGCGGCTGCCGCCGGTGCTGGTGCCGGCGCAGCCCGCAGCGCCGCTCCCGCCTTCGCCGCCCAGCTGGTGGACACGTCCACCCGCCAGGCATACACCCTTTCCGGCGCCCCCCAGCGCCTCGGCCGCGAGGCCGTGTGCGACCTGGTGGTGCCCGACATCAACGCCTCGCGCAGCCATGCCGAGGTGCGCCGCGACCCCTCGGGCGCATGGCTCGTCTCCGACCTGGGCTCCACCAACGGCACGTTCCTCAACGGCCGCCAGATAAAGTCGGCCCCCCTGCGCGCCGGCGACGTGATAACCATCGGCACCACCGACCTCGAGTTCCGTCCCGTGTAGAGAAAGCCAGCCCCTGCTGCCGTGATCGACTTCATCCTGCTCATAGCCCGCCTGCTGTTCGTCGCCCTGCTGTACCTGTTCCTGTTCGCCATCATGCGCACGGGCATAGGCATGGTGAAGGGCTCGCGCAAGAAGGACCGCGCGTGGAACCTCAGCGTGGAGAAGGGCCCGAAGGAGCTGCGCGGCGTGAACATAGCCGTGAACGGGCCGGTCATCGTGGGGCGCAGCCCCGGAGCCGACATCGTCATAGGCGCGGGCTACGTGTCGGGCCGCCACGCCCGCTTCCAACTGATGGGTCAGAATCTGTTCGTGGAAGACCTAGGCTCGAAGAACGGCACCGCCGTGAACGGGCAGCTCATAGGCGCCCCCACCGCCCTGCAAGACAAGGACGTCGTCAACGTGGGCGACGTGGCCATACGGATAAAGCACGTCTAGCGCTCGATGGCCCGCGATTCCGCACATAAGACCGCATCGTTCGGAAGCCGCACCGACGTCGGCTGCCTGCGCGACCACAACGAGGACGCGCTCTCGGTCGCGCCGCCGCTGTACGTGGTGTGCGACGGCATGGGCGGCCACGCCGCGGGCGAGGTGGCATCTGATATAGCGGTGAACGTCATCACCCGCCGTGCGCCGCGCACCCCCGACGCCGCAGCGCTGGGACAGGCGGTCGAGGAAGCCAACCTGGCCATCATCCAGGCAGCCAGCGAAGGCCACGGCCGCGAGGGCATGGGCACCACCTGCACCGCCGCCATCCTCGAGAACGAGCGGCTGGTCATCGCGCAGGTGGGCGATTCGCGCGCGTACCTGGCCCACAACGGCGTGCTGCAGCAGATAACCCGCGACCACAGCCTGATGGCCGACTACATAGAAGCCGGGCAGATAACGCCAGAGGAAGCCCGGGTCCACCCCCAACGCTCGGTGATAACCCGCGCCCTGGGCTCCGACCCCTACATGCAGCCCGACCTGTTCGAGATCAACGTCGAGACGGGCGACCGCCTGCTGCTGTGCTCCGACGGCCTGTCGTCCATGCTGCACGACGACGAGATAGCCCGCTACCTCACCACCATAGAGAACCCCCAGGAATGCGCCAACGTGCTGGTGGATGCCGCCTGCGCGGCTGGCGGCCTGGACAACGTGACCGTCATCGTGGTGGACGTGACCGGCTTCGCCGAGAAGCACCGCCGCAAGATGGCCCGCAAGACCAAGGTCACCGCCGCGCTCATCGTGACCATGCTGGCGCTCATCCTGGGCGCCGCGGTGTTCGCCTTCGCCTACTGGACCACCCATTCCGCCTACCTCGTAGAGCAGGACGGCAAGGTGGCCATCTACGAGGGCGTGCCCGGCGACGTAGGCGGCATGGAGTTCTCGACCTTGTACGAGGTCACCGACGTGCCGGTGGACGAGCTGCAATCGAGCGTGGCCAACCGCCTGCGCGACAACGGCATACGGGTGGACGGCATCGAGGAAGCGAAGAAGCTGGTGGAAAGCTACCGTGCCGAGATAGCCGAGAAGGGCGATGACCCCATGGCGTCGTCTGACGAGGACAGCGCGTCCTCGGCGGCTTCTTCGAGCACGTCGGCGACTTCCGCGAGCTCCGCTTCCTCGGCGTCGTCGGCCGCAGGGGCTGGCGGTGCGACCCTCGCCGGCGACCTGGCGGGCAGCAGCCGCTCCGGCGAAGGAGCGCGCCCATGAGCCGCCGCGGCATGGAGCTATTGCTGCTGTGCATAGCGGCTCCGCTCATCATCGTGCTGTTCGGCATGATGGTAGGCTCCGACGAGATGGGGCTTTCGCCCACCACGCTTGGGGTGCCTCTGGGCATCTTCGCGGCCTTCGTCATGGCGCATCTGGCCATACGCAAGCTGGCTCCCAACGCCGACCCGGCCATACTGCCCATCAGCTTCGCGCTTTCGGGCATCGGCATCGCCTTCGTCACGCGCCTTGCGCCCGACCTGGCCTTCCGCCAGCTGCTGTGGCTGTTCGCGGGCATCGCCATGATGATGCTGATACTGGCCATCGTGCGCAATCTGGACAAGGTGTCGCACTACAAGTACACGCTCATGATACTGGGCATCATGCTGTTGCTCTCGCCGCTGCTGCCCGTGGTGGGCACCGACATCAACGGCAGCCAGATCTGGCTTTCCATCGGCCCGTTCTCGTTCCAGCCGGGCGAGCTGGCCAAGATACTCATCGTGCTGTTCCTGGCCGGCTACCTTTCCGAGAACCGCGAGATGCTGTCGGTGTTCACCGAACAGCTCGGGCCGCTGCGCCTGCCCAGCCTGCAGACGCTGCTGCCGCTGCTGTTCATGTGGGCCCTGGCGTTCGTGCCCGTCATCTTCGAGAAGGACCTGGGCTCGGCCTTGGTGTTCTACCTGGTGTTCCTGGTGATGCTCTACGTCGCCACCGGCAAGAAGTTCTACGTGGTGGTGGGCCTGGCGCTGGCCGCGGTGGCGGCCGTGGGCCTGTGGCTGTGCTTCGACCACGTGCAGATTCGCGTGGCTACCTGGCTCGACCCCTTCGCCGACGCGCAGAACACCGGCTACCAGCTCACCCAGACCATATACTCGCTGGCCGACGGCGGCCTGGCGGGCGTGGGCATCGGCAATGGGCTGGCCGACAACATCCCCGTGGTGGAGAGCGACTTCATCTTCGCGGCCATCGGCGAGGAGACCGGCTTGCTGGGCGCGGCTGGGCTGCTGCTGCTGTACCTGTGCTTCGCCATACGCGGCATCGTCACCGCGGCGCGGGCGAAATCCGACGTGAGCTCGTTCACTGCAGCAGGCCTGACCTCCATCATCGTGCTGCAGGCGTTCATCATCGTGGGCGGCGTGACGCGGCTCATCCCCCTGACGGGCATCACGCTGCCCTTCGTCAGCCAGGGCGGCTCGTCGTTGCTGGCTGGGTTCATCATCGTGGCGCTGCTGCTGCGCGCAGGCGACGAGGGCACCGGCGTGAGCACCGAGATGAAGTCGGCCACGGCCGTGTTCTCCGAGAACGGCGTGCTAGGCCGCGTGTCGCTGGGCAAGCGCCTGACAGGCACGCTGCTGGTGTTCTCGGTGCTGTTCGCGTTGCTGGTGGCCAACCTCACCTACATAATGGTCATCAATGCCGAAACCTACCAGAACATGCCGGGCAACAACCACACGCTGGCGCGCGAGGCCAAGACCGAGCGCGGCGCCATCGAGACCTACGACGGCGTGGTGCTGGCACAGTCGGTGCGTGCGAGCGACGGCACCTACGAGCGCGAATACCCCGCTGGCGACCTGGCCGCCCACGTGGTGGGCTACGTGTCGGAGCAGTACGGCACGAGCGGCATCGAGAGCTCGTACAACGACACGCTGAAGGGCCAGGAGAACTTCGCCAGCTGGAGCGACGTCATCAACTCGCTAGCAGGGGTGAACACGCCGGGCAACGACGTGACCCTCACCATCAACTCGAAGATACAGCGGGCAGCCCAGGAAGCCATCGCGGGCTACCGCGGCGCCTGCGTGGCCATCGACCCCGAGACAGGCGCGATATTGGCGCTGGCCAGCTCGCCTTCCTACGATGCCGCCGACGTGGAGGCGCTCATCAAGCAGGCAGCCGAGCAAGGCAGCGGCGGCTCCGACGCCTCGCAGCTGTACAACCGCGCCACCCAGGCGCTGTATCCGCCGGGCTCCACGTTCAAGATGGTGACGCTCACCACCGCGCTGGAAGACGGCGTGGCCGAGGAAGGCACCTCCTTCGACTCGCCCGGCTCCATGGACATCGGCAATGCCGAGGTGAGCAACTTCGGCGAGTACGCCTACGGCAACATATCGCTGGCGCGGGCCACCGAGCTGTCGTCGAACACCGTGTACGGCCAGCTAGGCGTGCTCATGGGCGCCAACCGCCTGGTAGCCGGCGCCGAGAAGTTCGGCTTCAACAAGCAGATTCCCTTCGACCTGCCGCTGGCCATGTCGCTCATGCCCGACCCCGACGAGATGACCGAATGGGAAACCGCCTGGGCCGCCGCTGGCGAGCCCGTGGGCGAGCACCCGAGCCCGGCTGGCCCGCAGGCCACGGTGCTCGAGATGGCCCTAGTGGGCAGCGCGCTGGGCAACAGCGGCACCATGATGCAGCCTTACCTGGTGGACAGCGTGCACAACGCAGCCGGCGAGCGCAGCTACCAGGCGTCGCCTTCGAGCTACACCCAGGTGTGCTCGGCGGGCATCGCCAACCGCGTGCTCGAGGTGCTGAAGGGCGTGGTCGAAAGCGGCACCGGCACCGCCGCCCAGATAAGCGGGGTGCAGGTGGCAGGCAAGACCGGCACTGCCGAGCACAAGGGCCAGCCCGACGACAAGTGGTTCGTGGGCATCGCCCCGGCTGACGACGCGAAGGTGGTCGTGGCCCTGGCGCTGGAGCGCGTGGGCACATCGGCCGACGCCACCACCCAGGCGCGCGGCGTCTTGGAAGAGGCGCTGCGCGTGCAAGGGCTGCTTTGATGCTGTGGGGTACTGAAGGAGACGGGCGACAAAAGCCGAGCGTATGGTTACAATATCATTTGGCTTTTAGTCGCATGAAACGCAATAGAACCGAACTACATGGACGAGGGAGCGCACATGATCGGCCAAGGACCGATGACCGGTAGGGTATTCAACAACCGGTATCAGATAGAGGATCGCATAGGCATAGGCGGGATGGCCGAGGTCTATCGCGCGCAGGACACGGTCCTCGGGCGCGTGGTGGCCGTGAAGGTCATGCTGCCGCAGTACGCCGCCGACCCCGACTTCACCCAGCGCTTCCGCCAGGAGGCTGCCGCCGCGGCCAACCTGCAGAGTCCCTACATCGTGAACGTCTACGACTGGGGCGCCGAAGGCGAAACCTACTTCATCGTGATGGAGTTCGTGCGCGGCAGCGACCTCAAGACCGCCATCCAGCAGCGCGGCGCCATCAACCAGCGCAAGGTGGCCGAGATCGGCGTGCAGGTGTGCCAGGCCCTGGCCGTGGCCCACGGGCAGGACATCGTCCACCGCGACATCAAGCCGCAGAACATCATGGTGCAGCCCGACGGCAACATCAAGGTGATGGATTTCGGCATCGCGCGCGCCAAGAACTCGGTCATGAGCCGCACCAGCTCGGTGCTGGGCACGGCCCATTACATATCGCCCGAGCAGGCCCAGGGCAAAGAGCTCACGCCGGCAAGCGACATCTACTCGCTAGGCGTCGTGCTGTACGAAGCCGCCACGGGCACGCTGCCCTTCGACGGCCCGGACGCCATGAGCGTGGCGCTCATGCAGGTGAACGACTTCCCTCCCATGCCGCACGAGGTGAATCCCGACATCGACCCTGACCTCGAGACCATCATCATGATGGCCCTCGAGAAGGATCCAGCGCGCCGCTTCGCCACCGTGGGTGACATGCGCCTGGCGCTGAACGACTACCTCATGGGCCGCGCCATCGGCTCGGCCATGACCGCGGTGATGCCCGGCGTGATGCCGGCCGACGCCGCCACCCGCGTGATGAGCCCCATCGACGGCGCGGGCATGATCGATGCCACCCAGGCCATGCCCAGCGTGGCACCCGGCGCCCCCGGCCGCGAAGGCGGCTCGGCCACCAGCTACCGCAACGCCCCCACGCCGCAGAAGAAGTCCAAGAAGGTGCCCATCATCGTGGGCTGCGTCGTGGCAGTGATAGCGCTTGCAGCCATCGCCGCTTTCGCCTTCTTGGGAGGCAGCGGCAAGCCGGTGCCCGACGTGACCGGCAAGACGCTGGAGGAAGCCACCCAGATCCTCGAGGCCGAGGGCTTCAAGGTGGGCACCACCAACAGCGCCTACGACGAGAAGGTGGAAGAGGGCCACGTCATCAGCCAAGACCCGCGCGCGAACTCCCGCGCCGAGGAGGGCACGAAGGTGAACCTGGTGCTCTCGCAGGGCACCGAGCAGGTGACCGTGCCCGACCTGCGCAACAAGACCATCGACGAGGCGAAGCGGCTGGCCAGCGAAGCGGGCGTCACCCTGAGCGCGGCGCCGGGCGAATACTCGTCGGATGTCGACGTGAACCGCATCATAAGCCAGAACCCGCCGGGCGGCAGCAAGGTGCCCAAGGGCTCCATCGTCGAGTACGTCATATCGCTGGGGCCTGAGAGCGTGGCCGTGCCCAACGTAGTGGGCAGCAGCGAGAGCAACGCGATATCTACGTTGCAGTCGGCCGGCTTCGAGGTGTACGTGCAGTACGAGTTCTCGTCGAGCTACGGCGCGGGCGTAGTCATGTACCAGAACCCGTCGTCGGGCACCAAGATGGAGAAGGATTCCACGGTGACCATCACCGTGTCGAAGGGCCCCGAGCCGAAGCCCGAGCCCACGCCCGACCCTGAACCGCCGAGTGGCGGCGACACCAACACTGGCGGCGAGGACGGCAAGGACGAGCAGCCCTAAGCCAAGAGGGCCGCACAATGAAACTGAAACTGAAAAGGGAGCCACATGGGCTCCCTTTTCATTCCGGATGGCATCCGCCTTCAAAAGAGGGCATCCGCGAAAACGCCCCACCCCCTGATCGCTTAAGGATGAACCCACCTTTCCAGGTGGGTGTCCGCAGCGGCTTTCCAAGCTTTCGCACCAACGGGTGCGAATCCCTTCTCCAGCCGTAATCTAGGACTCCCTAAACAATTACATCGGTTCATCGAAATAATGCGCCAGGGGGTAGGGCTTGGCCTCAGTATAGCATGGCTCCTATTCGCTACTCGAACCTGACGAATCGCCTATCGGGGCCAGCGTGTTGCCATCAGCATCGACGAACTGGATGGCGCCATCGTCACCGCTGCTGTCGGCACCCTCGCCGGAGCCTTCGCCAGAGCCTTCGCCATCAGCTGCCTGCTCGCCGTCCTCGCCAGCCTCGGCTTCCACCTCGGTCTCGTCAGCCACTTCCTCGCCCAGGAACTCTGCCTGCTGCTGGGTCGTCTGCTCCTTGATGGTCTCCAGCGTCTCGGCGTCCAGGTACTTGCTCATGTCCACGTTGTAGGGCACGTTCTCGGGCATGGGGTTCACCGTTATGTCCGCCGCCTTGCGCTTGTCGTCGAGCCAGGTGGTGTAAGCCGAGTCGGCATCGGAAGAAGCCGTCTGGGCGTTCACGTACTCCACGAAGGCATCAGGCAGCTGGTCGAGGCTCGTCAGCTCGTCCGGCGCGTTGAACACCTCGGTGCACTTGATGATGTGGATGCCGTACTGGCTGGGCACCAGGTCGCTCACCTGGCCGACCTCGAGCTCGTCGAGCGCCTTCTGGTAGTCGGTCACGAACGTGTTGATGGGGTCGCCCCAGCCCACGTCGCCGCCATCGGCGCCGCTGCCATCCTTCGAATAGGTCTTGGCCGCCTCAGCGAAGTCCAGCTCGCCGGAGCGCAGCTTCGCCAGCACCTCGGCCGCCGTAGCCTCGTCAGCCGCATCGAACAGGATATGCGACGAGCGCTTCACGCCGTCGAAGGTCGTCAAGTAGCTCTGGGCGTAGGTCAGCGGATCGGCCGCCTCGACGCCCGAGGTGTCCAGCGTCTCCTGGATCTTCTGCTTGTACAGGTTGTTCTCGATGTTCTCGCGGTAGTCGTCCTCGGTCATGCCCAGCTTATCCAGCGCCTCATGCCACTTCTCGGGCGACTCGTAGCGCGAGCTCATCTGGGTCACGTAGTCGTCTATCTCCGACTGGTCCACCGTTATCTCGAGTGCCGCCGCCTCTTGGCGCAGCACCTCGTTGTTTATCTTGGTGTCCAGGATGTCGTTGCGCACGGCCTCGGGGATGTAGTTGTATTCGGCCATCCACTTGCCCCACGATTCCTCGGAGGTTATGTTGCGCTGCTCGCGCATCTTCTGGATGTCGCGCGTGACCTCGTCCTCTTGGATCTCCACGCCGTTGACCGTGGCGGCCACGCCCCCGGTGAGCCCTTCGCCCGAGCACCCTGCCAGCACGCCGGCGCACAGGGCTGCCGCAGCGGCAGCGGCCAGTATCTTGCTTATCTTCTTCACGTTTCGCAGCCTTTCTCGTCATCTGCGGAAGCTCCGACCTATTATAGCGCTGCCCGCGCGGGCCATCGTAACTGCTGCCAACCTGGCATATTGCAGCAACTGGAAGCTCCCGCGCTCACGGTTGCCACACGACTCGAAACAAGGAGTGTTCTTATTTTGACTTTTGTACTAAGTCGAAATATAGAACTTTCTTATTTCGAGTTATACTCTAAGTCGAAATAAGGAGCTATCTTATGGGCGCTTATCACAAAGAAGTCTGGGTATCCGAAGGACGCGGGCAAAGCCGACGGCAACGAGCCAGTGGAGCCTACCGTTACTACGTACCCACGAAACTTGCCGACCTGGATATCTCCCTTGATGCCGATGTGGCCGGCGATGTCTCTCGCGCGGAGACAGCGCTCCTTAAACTGAACAGCTCGCCTCTTTTCGCCCGCAGCACCGAAGGCATCGCTCGGTTGCTGCTGCGAGCAGAAGCCGTTTCGTCATCCCACATCGAGGGGCTTAGCATCGGAACGCGTCGGCTCTTGCGCGCCGAGATGCAGTCAAGTAGCGAACCTGCGGTTCGAGCCGATGCAGCCGCTGTCGAGATAATCGGGAACATCCATGCCATGGAGCATGCCATCGCGCAGGCAGAGGACGCAAACGTCGTCACCGTCGGCACCATCGAGGAGATCCATCGCACCTTATGCAAGAACTCGAAGATAGAGTCCTTCGGTGGTGCGACGCGCGAGATGCAGAATTGGGTAGGAGGCAGTAGTTACAACCCACTGTCGGCCGATTTCATTCCGCCTGCTCCACAGTATGTCACGCCTTTGCTGGAAGACCTGGCAGACTTTTGCAATAAGGACCTCTTTTCCCCGGTGGCGCAGGCCGCGCTGATCCACGCGCAGTTCGAGACGATTCACCCCTTCGTCGATGGCAATGGCCGATGCGGACGAGCGCTCATACACCTTATCTTGAGACGACGAGGCATCGCGTCGCGGTTCGTCGCGCCTATCTCGTTCGTCATGGCAACCCACAGCCGTGATTACGTCGATGCCCTTACCTCGTTTCGGTTCGATGACGAAGCTGGCGCAGCCCGCGAAGGGGTCAACGACTGGGTATCGTTCTTCGCTGGCTGCTGCCTTCAGGCCTGCAAGGATGCCGAGCAGTTCGAAGCCAGCTCGATTGCCCTGCTCGGAGAATGGGAGCAGGCCCTTGGGAATGTCCGGAAGAACTCAGCTACCGAGGCTGTCCTCAATGAGGTTCTAGGCATGCCGCTATTCACTGCCTCATCCATGGCTCAAGCGATTGGCCGTTCGTTCAGTTCGGTCTCGAAGGCCATTCAGCGCTGCGTCGATGCGGGCATCATCAAGCAGACGAAAGGCGGGAGCCGTAACCGAGTATTCGAGGCGCCTCATGTCATCAACGAGTTCAACATCTTCGAGCGCCAGCTTGCGAGCCCCGCGGGCGATACCCGCGCTGAGCCGCCAACCCGACCGGTGCCTCAAAAGCTTTAACTACACCAGGGCCACGGTGTAGGCCACCGAGCAGACTGGCTGCGGGTCGGCGTACTCGACGAGCGAGGTCTGCACCTCAGGCGGCATGGCGAACCGGTAGCTTATGGGTATGCGTGTGCCGTAGCTTGCCATGGTGAAGGCTTGGAGCTTGGAAGCGTCGGATTCGGTTGCGGAAGCGCCTAAGGAGAAGCGAGCATTGGGAGACGCGCCGTCGTTCGCTAGCACTTCCAAGAACACGTCGGCCACGTTGCCCGCGCCGAACAGCTCCTTCGCACCGTCAAGCGGGGTGAGGTCCACCCTTGCCACCTTCAGCGGCTCGCCGCAGCGCGACTCGATGTAGCCTTGCGCCTCCTTGGGCGCTTCCAGCCCGAGCACGTCGACTTGGGCTTGCACATCAAGGGGGACCACCGCCGATATTGTTGGCTGCCATTGAGCCACGAACGTCACCGGTGAAGTGAAGGACTGAGTGCCTGTTACGATGATTCCGTTTTTGTCGATTCGCCGATTCTCTTGCCCATTCCAGGTATAGCCATCAAAAACATATCCCAGCCTAGTAGGCTTTGTTACAGAGCTAATCGGGTTTCCTGCTCCCACAGCATCTCGATACCACGCCTCACCAAAACGCACATATATCATACCATCGCCGCCCGAACCTTTATTGTCGTCAAGCGTGACCGCACAGAAGGATGGCTCCTCTGCCAGATAAAGTCGCTTAACACCCGTCGTCACTAAGTTTTTTTGCGAAGATCCGAAATCGTATGTCTTAGCCGATTGATTAGGTGAAATCGCCCAACCGCGAGCGATGTAACCTGGGGTTACCCCACTTGTAGGCTTCGCCGCAAGCGCTCTAGCTGTATCGTACTTGAAGCCCGTGTCGGTCGAGAGCTTGGTGGTGCCGGCCTTGTTGTAGTACTCGACGGTGTAGGAGTTGGGCGTCTCCGCTAGATAGAGCGTCTTAGTGCCAGAAGTCGTGAGGTTCTTCTGAGAGCTGCCAAAACCATAAGTCGCACTCGACTGGTTCTTGGACGTTGCCCAACCTACTGCTGTATACCCCGCGCTCACACCGCTAGTGGGCTTTGCTGCCAAATTGCGAGCTGTGTCGTATTTGAATCCGGCATCAGTAGACAACGTGACCGTATCTGCTTTATTGCGATACTGCACAGTGTACGAGTTGGGAGTCCAGCGCGCATAAAGTGTTCCCCTTACGGGCCCTCCAGGCCAAACTAAAGCGCTTGATCCATCTGCTCTATAGCATTGGATGTTATTGTCTGTGTAGTAGCCAGCGAATGTATAGCCCGGTTTTCTCGGAATACTACCGGCAACGTTATTCAGGTTTCGCCCAGCTGTTGCGGTAACCGTTCCTTGCGGGCCTCCACTTCCTCCATTGTCATCGAAACTAAGCGTGGAAGTATGCCAAAGCGCCCAAATGCTGCGCAACCCCAAACCAGACCAGTACCACGAACTCGAACTGTCTTTGGCTGGACCATAGGGCGAAAGAGTGCTCCATCCAGCAATGGAGTTCGTAGAAGTATCTGCTTTAATTGAGCGCTGAACACCATCGCTCATCCTCATATCTAAAACTGCGCCACTAACCGTAAAGTACAGATTTAAGGTGCCAGAACCATTACCTTGCTCCGTGAATGACCAATATGCGTCGCCGCTCCATTTACACATCGCTGAATACATAAGGGCGCCTCCATTGGCGTACACTCGCGCTTGAAGGTCTCTAGAGGGATCGAAATCCCTAATCGGTGAGGCCGAATCGAACGAACCTGAATCAGAAATAGCCACGCCGTCGAGAAGGCGGTTTTCTCTATTCTGAACGATAGAAAAACTTTCTTTTTGCCACACGCATCCATCAGAAATGTCAGAAATAAAGACCGTTATCCTCTCTGAATTGACTTCGGGCAGGTCATAATCAGCCGACGACAATGCGACCATGGCGAAGAGCTGGGTGCCAGCTTCGCTGGCATGGCCTTCGTTGGGCACTTCAGCTTCAGCAGCTTCGCTGACTTCGCTCAAAATGACGGATGTGGCAGGCAGGCTCACGGTCGGTATCGCATGGAACACGTCGGGGCTGATGGAGGTGACGCTTGCTGGCGCGTTGATGGTCGTGAGGTTGGCACAGGCCTCGAGGGCGCCGGCGGCTATGGTGGTGCAGCCTTCGCGGATGGTGATCTCGGTGGCTCCGGCTGGGACACGGAGCAGGGTCGTTAAGTCGGATGTATAGAGCAAACCATTCTCCGAGGCGAATGCTGCGCCGTCCTTCTCCACAGAGATGGAATCCACCAGCGGGCAATGCGAGAACACGCTGGCTTCTGCCACCTCCGCAGTCTTGGGGAGAAGGACGGCGCCCTGCTTGCCCTCGGGAATGAGCAAGAGGCTAAGTTGTTCGGCGTCGTACAAGGCGCCGTCGAAAGAGGAATAGGTCGGGTTGCCTTCGGCAACGGCGACGCTTGCCACGTCGCTCGAGCGGAACGCGCGGTCGTCCACGTCGCTCACGCTCTCAGGCAGCGTGACGGACGCCACGCCTGAGAGGTAGAAGGCGTAGGGGGCTATGGAGGCGAGGGTGTATTCCGAGCCCTCGTAAGAGACGGTTTCTGGAAGAACGAGGTTCGCAGCTTCGGGCGTCGGGGCCGATAGGGGTTGAGGCGAAGTTGCACCTAAAGGTATTTGCTTCGCTTCGGAACCCCTTGAGCCGGATGCCCCATCGGCCCCGGCGACCCCTACCAACTCTACGGCCGAGTCTTCCGCAACAGCGAAGGTGAGGCCATCGGCCGTGAAGGAGCCGACGACAGGCTCGCTGTCAAGAATGACATCGGAGTTGATGAAGTTACCTGGCTTTCCGACCAACCCCGATGCGAGCATCGGGGCTACAGGCGATCCTTCCGCATCCTGCTCAGCGCTGGCTTCTTGGGATTCCCCAGAAGAATCAGCGGAATCATTCAATTGGTCGGGCAAGTCCGACGCTACGGCTTCACCCTCAACCGCACTGGAACCTTCCCCGTCTGCATGGGCAAGCGGAACAAGAGTGAACGTCAGCAAAACTGCCAAGATAGCTGCAACAAGCTTATGGGCGAAAGAAACAGCGGGTGCTCGCATTGCAATCTGCTCCTTCGGGCGGTGCGGTTACTGCGCACTGCGGAGGAGCCTCTGCAAGGGTCGCTTATGCTGGTGCTTCGGCGAAACGAGGAGGGCATCCACCACAGTTTCGCCAAAAAAAGCAAGATGCAACGAATCTCAGAAATTCTCTGAAAACCCGAATCTTGAAAGGCAGATGCCCTCTTCGTTTCAGGTTCTCAGAGGAAGGGTCCTTGGAGTGGTTTATTCAATTCGTTGCAGCTCCCCTAAAGGGAATTGCTTTTTTTGGCACCTGCGACTATAGCAAGCACCCAAAGAACTTGCAAGCAGCCCGCAAGCTCGCGGGCTCTCAGCCCCACCCAACCTCGCGGCCAACCCGCCCACGGCAAAAGAAAAGGCGCGCCCGAGGCACGCCTTCCCTTCATGGCGATCGTTGCCGCCAGCCTACTTCTTGGCTGCCTTCTTGCGGTCGGTCGCGTTCAGCAGGCGCTTGCGCAGGCGCACCGATTCCGGCGTGACCTCCACCAGCTCGTCGTCCTCGATGTACTCGAGCGCCTCTTCCAGCGTGAACGTGATAGGCGGCGTGAGCTGGATGGCCTTGTCGGCGCTGCTCGAACGCTGGTTGCCCAGGTTCTTCGTCTTCTCGACGTTCACCACCATGTCGCCTTCCTTGGCCGACTCGCCCACGATCATGCCCTCGTAGCACTCGTCGCCCGGGCCTACGAACAGGCGGCCGCGCTCCTGCAGCGTGTCGAGCGCGTAGGCCACGGCCTTGCCGGTGGACATGGCTATCATGCCGCCGTTCTTGCGGCCGGCCATCTCGCCGGAATAGGGGCCGTACTCCTTGAAGTGGTGGAACAGCACCGCCTCGCCGTGGGTGGCGTTCAGGATGCGGGTCTTCAGCCCCATGGTGCCGCGCGACGGGATGCGGAACGTCAGGTGCGTCATGGTCTCGTCGGACGCCATGTCCTCCATGATGCCGCCAGCGGTGCCCATGACCTCGATGGCCTTGCCCGCGTAGTCGTTGGGCACGTCCACCGTGGCTTCCTCGATGGGTTCCAGCTTGCTGCCATCGGCAGCCTTCTTGTACACCACGCGCGGGCGGCCCACCTGGAACTCGAAGCCCTCGCGTCGCATCGTCTCCATGAGCACGCTCAGATGCAGCACGCCGCGACCGGCCACCTCGATGCCGCTCTTGTCCTCAAGCTCGTTGATGCGCATGGAGATGTTGCTCTCCTTCTCGCGCAGCAGACGCTCCTTCAGCTGGCGCGCGCCCACGATGTCGCCTTCGCGGCCCACCAAGGGGCTGGTGGAGGCCTCGAACACGATGGCCATGGTAGGCTCCTCCACGGCGATGGGCTCCATGGACACCGGGCTCTCGGGGCTCGTCAGAATATCGCCGATGTCGGCATCCTCTATGCCGATGACCGCCACGATGTCGCCCGCGTGGACCTCGGGCACCTCGGCCTTGCCCAGGTTCTCGAAGGTGTACACCTTGCGCACCTGCGCCTGGCGCTCGGAGCCGTCGGCCTTCACCACCAGCACGGTCTCCTTCTCGTGCAGCGTGCCGCTGTGCAGGCGGCCGACGCCGATGCGGCCCTCGTAGCTGCTGTGGTCCACCGTGCACACCTGCAGGGCCACAGGGCCTTCGGCATCCACCTCGGGCGCCGGCACCTCGGCCAGGATGGTGTCGAGCAGCGGCACCATGTCCATGTTGCCGTCCTCGGGATCAAGCCGCGCATAGCCGTTGACGGCCGAGGCGTACACCACGGGGAAGTCCAGCTGCTCGTCAGAGGCGCCCAGCTCCACCATCAGGTCGAACACCTTGTCCACCGCGCCCTCGGGGTCAGCGTTGGGGCGGTCTATCTTGTTCACCACCACCACGATGCGCAAGCCCCGCTCGAGCGCATGGCTCAGCACGAAGCGGGTCTGGGGCTTGGGGCCCTCGTAGGCATCGACGATGAGCAGCGCGCCGTCGGCCATGTTGAGCACGCGCTCCACCTCGCCGCCGAAGTCGGCATGGCCGGGCGTGTCGATGACGTTTATCTTCACGTCCTTGTAGTTGATGGCGATGTTCTTCGACAGGATGGTGATGCCGCGCTCGCGCTCCTGGTCGTTGGAGTCCAGCACGCGCTCTTCGACCTGCTGGTTCTCGCGGAACACATGGCTGGCCCACAGCAGGCGGTCCACGAGCGTGGTCTTGCCGTGGTCGACGTGGGCGATGATGGCAACGTTGCGTATGCTGTCTTGCTTCACTTCGGTTCTCTTCCTCTGGCAAAAACGTGCGCTGCAGAAGAGGAGTGAAAAAGAGATGGTGGAGCATAGGGGGATCGAACCCCTGACCTCAGGCTTGCAAAGCCCGCGCTCTCCCAGCTGAGCTAATGCCCCACTTCGGCGGCAGCACTTCTTTCGGCTTTCCAGTAATAAACGCTCCACCGGCTAACTCGGCTCACGGTGGAGCGTTTATCGCAAAAATGGTGGGCCCGAATGGATTTGAACCAGCGACCTCACGCTTATCAGGCGTGCGCTCTAACCAACTGAGCTACGGGCCCGAAAAAAAGTGCTTGATTAGGTTATATCATAGCAGGGGCCGGGTCAAGCGGTTTTTCACAGCCAACGGGGACTTCTGCGAAGGTTTTGCCCTCGGCGGCGCGAAACGTGCGAGAATGGAAGGGCATCGACCTGCTTCGAGAAAGGAACGGTGGGCGCCTATGGTGCCTTTGCGCGTGCTCACGCTCATAGTTACCGGGCATAGCCAGCCTTCTGTGTTCGTGCTGGAGCCCGTGGAAGATTCCGCGGCCGACGTGTCGCGCGTCATCCCCATCTGGATAGGCGCAGCCGAAGCGGCCCAGCTGGGCGTGGCCATCGAGCATGCGAAGCTGCCGCGGCCGCTCACCCACGACCTGTTCCTCGACGCCATCACCAACCTAGACGCCCGGGTCGACCACGTGCTCATCGACGGGGTGAAGGGCCAGACGTTCTATGCCAAGCTGGTGCTGCGGGCGCGCGACCGGCTCATAAGCCTGGATGCCCGCCCCACCGACGCCTTCGCGCTGGCGATCCGCCAGCAGGCGCCGCTCTACGTCGAGGAGACCGTGCTGGAAAAGGCCAGCTTCCCATACCTGTTCAAGCAGCCGCGCGATGACGAGGCCGAGCTCCAGGAGTTCCGCACGTTCATCGACGGGCTCTCGCCGGAAGACTTCGACCTGAATATGTGAAGAAGGGAGGGCGAGTGCCCTCCCTTCTTGCGTATCCGTTGCCGTGCAATAGGCTATTCCTCGGCCGCTTCGGCTTCCGTGTCCGCTTCGGTTTCGGCTTCGGCCGCTTCCGCGCCCTCGTCGGTGCCATCCTCATCGTCGATGTCGGCCTCGGTCAGATCCTCGCCGGTGTCGGCGTCGTTCTTCTTGCGCTTGCCCGTCGACGATATGGCCACCGCGGTCACGCGGTCGTCGGCCGCCATCTTCATCACGCACACCCCTTGGGTCGAGCGGCCCAGCTCGGATATGCCGCTCACGGGTGTGCGCACCACCACGCCGTTCTCGGAGATGATCATTATCTCCTCGTCGGCATGGACGATCTTCATGACCGCCAGCAGGCCCTTCTTCTGGGTCATGGCGATGGTGGACACGCCCTGGCCGCCGCGATGATGCTCGGTGTACTCCTCGACCGGGGTGCGCTTGCCGTAGCCCTTCTCGGTGATGACGAACAGGTCGGTGCCGGGGCGCGCTATCTCCATGCCTAGCACGTGGGCGTCGGCCGGCACGTTCATGCCGCGCACGCCCGAGGTGTTGCGGCCCATGGCGCGCACTTCGCTCTCGTCCCAAGTGATGGCCTTGCCAGCACTCGACACCATCATGACCTTCTCGCCAGCCGCCACGCGGCGCACCGATATGAGCTCGTCGCCGTCGCGCAGGTTGATGGCGATCAGGCCATCGGAGCGCGTGCGGTCGTACTGGTCCATCGAGGTCTTCTTCACCATGCCGTTGGCCGTGGCGAACATGAGGAACTCGTTGTCGGGGAACTCCTTGGTGGCGATGACCGCCGATATCTTCTCGCCCTTGGCCAGCGGCAGCAGGTTGACGATGGCCGTGCCGCGAGCGTGGCGCGATGCCTCGGGGATGTCGTAGATCTTCAGGCGGTACACCTTGCCCGCCGTGGAGAAGAACAGCATGTACGACAGCGTCGACGCCACGAACAGATGCTCCACGAAGTCGGAGTCCTTCAGGTTCACGCCCTGCATGCCCTTGCCGCCGCGCTTCTGCTGGCGGTAGGCGCTCACCGGCTGGCGCTTCACGTAGCCGGCCTTGGTCATGGTGACCACCATGGACTCGTCGGCGATGAGGTCTTCCACGTCGATGTCGCGCGCCTCGGCGGTGATGCGGCTGCGGCGCGAGGTGCCGAACTTCTTCTTTATCTCCTGGAGCTCGTCCTTGATGACCTGCAGCAGCAAGCCCTCGTCAGCCAGGATGCGCTTGTAGTACGCGATCTTCTCGCGCAGCTCGGCCAGCTCGTCCTCGATCTTGGTGCGCTCGAGGCCGGTCAGGCGGCGCAGGCGCATCTCGAGGATAGCGTCGGTCTGCTTCTTGGACAGCCCGAAGCGCTCGGTCAGGGCCGCGGCGGCGTCCTTGTCGGTCTCGGAGCCGCGGATTATCTTGATGACCTCGTCGATGTTGTCCAGCGCGATGATGTAGCCTTCGAGGATGTGAGCGCGCTCCTCGGCCTTGGC
The DNA here is from genome assembly GCA_910588095.1 of uncultured Eggerthellaceae bacterium. Lineage (GTDB taxonomy): Bacteria > Actinomycetota > Coriobacteriia > Coriobacteriales > Eggerthellaceae > D16-63. Next base: position 74,136 of record CAJUQH010000001.1, on the reverse strand, counting down.
CAGCTCGTAGCGCGTGCGGCGCTCGATGACGTCCTTCTGGTGGTCGATGTAATGGCGCAGTATCTGGCGCAGGCTCAGCACCTTGGGCGTGCCGTTGACCAGCGCCAGCATGTTGGCGCCGAAGGTAACCTGCAGCTGGGTGTGCTTGAACAGCTTGTTGAGCACCACCTGGGGGATGGCGTTCTGCTTCAGGTCGATGATGATATCGATGCCCGTGCGGTCGGCCGCATCGTGGATGTTGCTGATCTCGGGCAGCTTCTTGTCGCGCACCAGCTCGCCCAGCTTCTCCAGCAGGCGCTTGCGGTTGACCTGGTACGGAATCTCCTTCACCACGATGGCCGAGCGGCCGCCCTTGCGCTCCTCGATGGCGCACTTGGCACGGATGGTCATGGAGCCATGGCCTGTCTCGTAGGCATCGTAGATGCCCTTCTTGCCCATGATGAGGCCGCCCGTGGGGAAGTCGGGGCCGGGCAGCGCGGTCATCAGCTGCTCGGTGCTCACGTCGGGGTCGTCGATCATCATGCACGTAGCGTCGATGGTCTCGCCCAGGTTGTGAGGCGGTATGTTGGTGGCCATGCCCACGGCGATGCCGTTGGAGCCGTTGACCAGCAGGTTGGGGAAGCGGGCCGGCAGCACCTTGGGCTCTTGCAGGCTCTCGTCGTAGTTGGGCTGGAAGTCGACCGTTTCCTTGTCCAGGTCACGCAGCAGCTCCATGGCCGGCTTGTCCAGGCGCGCTTCGGTGTAGCGCATGGCTGCGGCGGAATCACCGTCGATGGAGCCGAAGTTGCCATGGCCGTCGATCAAGGGCAGGCGCAGGCTGAACGGCTGGGCCAGGCGCACCATGGTGTCGTAGACTGCGCTGTCGCCATGCGGGTGGTACTTGCCGATGACGTCGCCCACGGTACGGGCCGACTTCATGTGCGGCTTGGTGGGCAGGTAGCCCGACTCGTTCATGGCGTACAGGATGCGACGATGCACCGGCTTCAGGCCGTCGCGCACGTCGGGCAGCGCGCGCGAGACGATGACGCTCATGGAATACTCCAAGAACGATGCCTGCATCTCCTTGCCTAGGAACGCGGCGCGCACCGTGGTGCCCTCGCCGGCGTTGGCCCCTTCGACGATGGAGCCGTGGGGGTTGGGCATGTCCTTTATCATGGCGCGGGCGATGGCCTCCTCCGACATGGTGGATGCCGCGGAGGCGGCTCCGGCGTCGATGGAGCCTTCCGCTTCCTCGCCGTCGTCCAGCTCGCCGGCTGCGCCGTCCTCGGCATCGAGCTCTTCCTCGATATCGAAGTCGTCGCGGTTATCGAAATCGTCTGCCATATGTCTCCCCTTCGTCTTTCTCTTTCATCGCACAGGCCGGCAGAAGCTAGATATCAAGGAACCGCACGTCCAGCGCGTGCTTCTGGATGAACTCCTTGCGAGGCTCCACCTGGTCGCCCATGAGCTCGCTCACCACGCGCTCGGCCTCCACGGCATCGTCGATGTTCACCTGCAGCAGCGTGCGCGTAGCCGGCTCCATGGTGGTCTCCCACAGCTGCTCGGGGTCCATCTCGCCCAGACCCTTGTAGCGCTGCACGTCGAACTTGCCGGGATCGTCGTACTCGGCCAAGGTTGCGGAAAGCGCCTTCTCGTCGTAGATGTAGCGCTCTATCTTGGGGTTGCGCGAGTTCTTCTTCTTCAGGCCGAAGATGGGCGGCTGCGCTATGTAGATGTAGCCCAGGTTGATGAGCTCGGGCATGTAGCGGTAGAAGAAGGTCAGCAGCAGGCAGCGGATGTGCGCACCGTCCACGTCGGCATCGGTCATGATGATGATGCGGTGGTAGCGGGCCTTCTCGGCGTCGAAGTCGTCGCCGACGTTGGTGCCGATGGCCGTTATGAGCGAGCTGATGGTCTCGCTGGACAGCGAGCGGTGCAGGCCCGCGCGCTCCACGTTGAGGATCTTGCCGCGCAGGGGCAAGATGGCCTGGTAGGTGCGGTCGCGCGCCTGCTTGGCCGAACCGCCTGCGGAATCGCCCTCTACGATGAATATCTCGGACAACGATGCGTCCTTGCTCGAGCAGTCGGCCAGCTTGCCCGGCAGCGCGAACGAATCCATGACGTTCTTGCGGCGGGTCATCTCGCGGGCCTTGCGGGCCGCTTCGCGGGCGCGCAGGGCCTGGGTGGCCTTGGAGATGATGCGCTTGGCCGGGGCCGGGTTCTCCTCCAGGTACTCGCCGAGGCCCTGGGTGACGGCGGTCTGCACGAGCGGGCGGATCTCGGTGTTGCCCAGCTTCGTCTTGGTCTGGCCCTCGAACTGCGGATCGTGCAGCTTCACCGAGATGATGGCCGCCAGGCCCTCGCGGGCGTCCTCGCCGGAGAGGTTCGGGTCCTTCTCCTTGAGCAGGCCCTTCGAGCGGGCGTACTCGTTCACGGTGCGGGTGATGGCCTGCTTGAAGCCGTCCATGTGGGTGCCACCCTCGTGGGTGTTGATGTTGTTGGCGAAGGCCATCACCGAATTGGTGGTGTAGCTGGTGGACCACTGCAGGGCCACTTCCACCTCGCCGTCGGCGTTCTCGGCAGCGAAGTACACGGGCTTGTTGAGCGTTTCCTTGCCCTCGTTGAGGAACTTCACGAAGTCGACGATGCCGCCGTTGGCCTGGAACACCTCGGTGCGGGGCTTGCCCTGGGCGTCCAGGTCGCGCTCGTCGTGCAGGATTATCTTGAGGCCCTTGTTGAGGAATGCCATCTCGCGGAAGCGGTTGGCCAGCACCGAGAAGTCGTAGTGGGTGCTCTCGGTGAATATCTCGGGGTCGGGCCAGAACGTGGTCTTGGTGCCGGTGCCCGTGGCCTTGCCCACCTCGTGCAGCTTGGTGGCCGTCTTGCCGTAGGCGAAGTCGATGGCGTATTCCTTGCCGTCGCGCTTCACGCACACCTCGACGCGGGTGGACAGCGCGTTGACCACCGAGACGCCCACGCCGTGCAGGCCGCCCGACACCTTGTAGCCTTCGCCGCCGAACTTGCCGCCGGCGTGCAGGATGGTGAGGACCACCTCAACGGTGGGGATCTTCTCTTTGGGGTGCTTGTCCACCGGGATGCCGCGGCCGTTGTCCGCCACGGTGATGGAGTCATCGGCGTGGATCCATACCTCGATGGTGTCGCAGTACCCGGCCAGCGCTTCGTCGACGGAGTTGTCGACCACCTCGTAGACCAGGTGGTGAAGGCCGCGCGGGCCCGTCGAGCCGATGTACATGCCCGGGCGCTTGCGCACCGCCTCGAGCCCTTCGAGCACTTGGATGTCGGAACCGTCGTAATGCTCTGATTTCGCTACCAAAAGACACGCTCCTTATCTCATAAGCACAGCACGCGCCCTACGAAGAGGGCGCTGGAAAGCACATTTTATCATACATATAGTCGTTTTTTGGCTCTTGAAGCCTTAAAACGGCTTATTTGCGCCCGTTTGAGGTAGGGGTTTGCATCATGGCATGGGGAGGAGGCGGGAAGACAGCTCATCGGGCTTTATACCGAAGATACGGCGCAGGGCCCGGCACGACCCTGCGATTGCGCACGGGCGGAGGGCTTGGCGAGCGCGAGCGGGCGCCCGATCGCATGGGAGAGGCTTGGCGGAGGGCATGTTCCGAAAGGCAGCGCGGCCGCTGCGGCGGGCCGCCCCTTTATGGCTCGCGCGGCAACGTGATGACCTGCGCCGCCTCGCGCATGCGGTCGTCGAAGTAATCGAGGTTGGCCGTGGTCACGAACGCCTGCACGTCGCCCGCGATGTAGTCCACCAGTGCCTCGCGGCGGGCGCCGTCCAGCTCGCTCATCACGTCGTCGAGCAGCAGCACCGGCTTGGTGCCCAGCATGTCGTCTATCACCTGGGCCTCGGCCAACTTCCACGCCAGCACGAGCGAGCGCTGCTGGCCTTGGCTGCCGTAGAGGTCGGCCGCCATGCCATCGATGGAGAACCCGATGGCATCGCCTTGCGGCCCCACGAGCGCGCGGGCGCGGGCCCGTTCCTCACCACGACGCCGTTCGAGCGCGCGGGCCAGCTGCTCCTTCGCCCCGTCGCGGGTCGGCGGCGGCAAGGGGCCTTCCGCATCTTCCGCGCTTTCCGTGCCCACCGCCCAGCTGGGAGTGAACCGGCAAGCCAGCTGCTCGCCGCCGGAGATGCGGCCATAGGCCGCTGCCATGGCATCCGCCAGCTTTCCGAACAGCGCCGCGCGATATGCGGTCAGCTGGGCCCCGCACGTGACCACCATCTCGTCGAGGGCGGCCACCAGCGCCTCGTCGGCCTGATCCTTCAGAAGGCGGTTCTTATGGCGCAGCACCTTCTCGTAGTCGCGCCTTATGAGGTAGTAGTTCTTGTTGAGCTGGCTTCCCAGCGCGTCGAGCGCGCGGCGGCGCCCGCTTTGCGGCCCCTTCACCAACCCCAGGTCATCAGGGGTGAAGGTCACCGAGGGCAGCAGCCCCTTCAAATCGGCGGGTCGTTTGGCCTTGCCGTTGAGCTGGTAGCGCCGCGTTTCGCCGATGCTCAGCGACACCTCGATGAGACGGTTGCCGTCGGTGGCGCTGCACGACAGGCGTGCGGCGCTCTGGCCGTGGCGCAGCAGCTGGGCCGCCGGCGCATGGCGGAACGTGGTCAGCGCCGTGAGCAGCTGGACGGCCTCGATGGCGTTGGTCTTCCCCACGGCGTTCGGCCCCACCAGCACCACGAGCTGGCCTAAGCCGTTGAACGCCTCGGCTTCGTAGGAGCGGAAGTCCCGCAAGGTTATGTCGGTGATGCGCAGGGCCATGGCGCGCAGCGCGGGCAGCGCCTACTGGTCGCGTACCGGCATGAGAAGGTACAGGTAGCTCTCCTCGCCTTCCTCGCGGAAGATGCCCGGCTTGAGCGGGTTCAGCACCTCGACGGTCACGCTGTCGCCCCGCACGGCGGAAAGGCCGTCGGTCACGTAGTGATAGTTGAAGCCTATCTCGATATCCTCGCCCTCTATCAGGCCGTTCACTGTCTCCTGCGCCGATCCCACGTCCTGCTGGATTGAGGATATCTGCATGGTCTGGGTGGCGTTGTTCAAGTTCAGGCGTATGGCCGAGGTGGCCGAACCCAGCAGCGATACGCGCTTCACGCCGGCAAGCAGCTTCTCCACCGTGAAAGTGGCACGGGTGGTGCAGGAGTCGGGCAGCAGCTGCTTGTAATTGGGGAAGTTGCCCTCGATGCGGCGGTTGATGAACACCGTGTCGTCGCAGGTGACCACTATCTGGTTCTCGGCCAGCGCGATGGACACCGGCGACTCGGTCTTGGGCAGCGTGGCTATCTCGGAAAGGAACGCGCCCGCGATGACCGCCTGGAAATCCTCGGGGCCGCAATCGGGCAGCTCGGTCTCGGTGATGGCCAGGCGGAACGAGTCGGTGGCCACCATGCGCAGCTTGCCTTCCTCGCGGGTGATGAGCACGCCGGTGAGGATGGCGCGGCTCTCGTCCTTCGACACCACGCGCGCCACGCGGCGCACCATCGACGAGAACAGCGCGAAAGGCACCTCGATGCGCTGGTCGGGCGTCACCTCGGGGAAGGCGGGGAAGTCCTGCGCGCTGAGCACCTTGAGCGAGAACGATGCCGTGTCGCAGGTGATATGGGCCTGGTCATCATCGCCGCTGAAGTGCACCGCTGCGTCGGGGAAGCTGCGCACGATGTCGGCGAATAGCTTGCCCGGCACTACGGTCGAACCCGGCTCTTCTATGAGCGCGGCGCAGGAGTACTTGATCGAGAGCTCGAGGTCGGTGGTCTGCAGCACCAGACGGTCGCCTTCGGCCGTCAGCAAGATGCCCGAGAGAACCGGCAACGTCGAGCGATTGGATATGCCCTTCAGCACGATGGAAAGGGCGTTGGACAATTCACCTTGGTTGATGCTGAACTTCATGGGCTCGCTCCCTCTGCCGGCAGGCGGCGTGGTCTCTCTTTGGTTAAGGGCATTATACAAGGCGTGCGCGCAGCCGGGGTAAGCTGCGCACCATTCTCGTCGGAAAGCCGGGCAACGGGTCGCGTTTTCTTGTGGAAGACGGTGAATAACCTGAAAACCGGTGAAAACCTCCATCCCCCCTGCCGCTGAGCGGGCGCCTAACCATCGGTTATCCCCATTTTTCTCCACTCTCGCAGTGGAAAATGTGGAAAACCGCTCCTTTATCCACATCTTACGAATAAATTGGGGAAGAAACCCCCGTATAAACCGCCTTTCACCTCATGCCTCCTAGTTGATTGCTTGACCGCGCCGTTTTCTTAAGCACTGCATCAATAAGCGTTGACCTGCGGTTTTCCCTTGCATTCAGCAAAACCGTCCGTTTGTTCGCTTCTGAATGGCTCTGATGGGAGCAAAGAGGGAACGCCTCTCTCAAACGCCCCCTATCGAGCAGGGAAAACCCTCCGCGATTGAAAAGTCAAGGAAATACGAGAATGTTTTTCACATTTTCGGCCAAATTTTCCGACGGCATTCCAGGGCGATTTCATAGTTTTCCACTTTCTTTGAATAAAATGTTGATAACTTAAGAAAGCACCTGTTACAACCTATTTTCGATTTTGGAATAATATGGAATGGATACGACTTTCTTTATAAATAACCGCAGGTGATGTAAACTGGCGGTTCTCCCTTTGGGTAGAAAAACTATGAAAAACATTGAATCATGTTGGATGAATTTCCTGAAAGAAGTTGAAAACCGTGGCCGCCGAACCTGCCATAGCCATGACGACGCCGACTGTTGCGGTCGACTTCTCCTATGTGCCCGCTCCGGCCCGGATAGCGGTCTATGACGACCTGCGCAGCGCGCCGCGCATCCTGCAGATTGACCCCGCGCCTACCGCTGCCTTCATCGAGTCCCTCACGACCGCGGTGTACGAGCAATCCAAGCTGCTCGGCGGGTCGATTCCCTACACCGTCATCCGCGAGGTGTCGGAGAACTTCATCCACGCCGCGTTCAAGGAGATCGTCGTCTCGGTGCTCGACGGAGGCGACACCATCCGCTTCGCCGACCAAGGCCCTGGCATAGAGCACAAGGACAAGGCACAGCTGCCCGGGTTCTCATCGGCCGTCGAGCCCATGAAGCCCTACATCAGGGGCGTTGGGTCAGGGCTTCCCATAGTGAAGGAATACCTGGGTGGCTCCCAAGGGCAGTTGACCATCGAGGACAACCTGCGCTCGGGCTCGGTCGTCACCATAAGCATGGGTGCTCGAGCTGCCACGCCGCTCGAGCAGGCGCATGCCATCTTGGGCGAACGGGCCCAAGAGCGCACAGCCTACGACCAGGCTCAGGTGCAGCTGGCGATAGCGCCCCTTTCCGCGCGGGAGCGGCAGTTCTTGGAACTCATGCTCGGCGAGGACGTGCTCGGCGTGACCGACCTGAGCACCCTTTCCGGCGTATCGCCCTCGTCCACCCACTCGGCATTGAAGCGCCTCGAAGAATCGGGGCTGGTGGAGCGCGTGGCGAAGAAGCGGCGGCTCACCCCGCTCGGCCACCAGTGCGCCCAGGCTCTGGCCTGACGGCCATGGCTCCGTTCCAGGGCGCGCCCTTCCCTTCCCAACGGGTTTTTTACTACAATGGCGAGGACACCCTTGCATCTTGCATCGGGGCCGCGGCGGGCCCTGCTTATATATGAGGAAGAGGCTGGCTCATGGACAGCGGCACCGTAACCGAGAACTGGAACAGGGTCCACGCCCACATCACCTCATGGGATTCCGTCGATGCTTCCCAGGTCAACGCGTTCTTCTCGCGCCTCGAGCCTCAGGTGATGAGCGAGGGGTTCCTCATGCTCACCGCCGACAACGACTTCATCAAATCATGGGTCGAGCAGCACTACCTGGCCCTCATCCAACGCGCCCTGAACGAGCTCTACCAGATGCCCTTCACCGTGGTCGTCGAGGTCAACCCCTCTGCAGCGGGCAGTGAAGGCCCAGCGAGCATGCAGGCTGCCGCGCCAAGCGCGACGAACGTGGCAAGTGCCGCATCACCTGCGCCCATCGCCGAACCCCAGCCCCAACCGGCTTCCGAGCCGCTGCCCGCGGCGCTCATGGGCGCCGCGGCGGTCGATAAATCCTCGCCCCGCACCGAAAGCCCTTTCCCGGCCGGCGAGGCCCTTGGCCACGGCAGCATGGAGGAAGGCCCGGCATCGTCGCTCACCTTCGAGAACTTCGTCATCGGCGAATCGAACAAGATGGCCTATTCCCTGGCTGTCGAGGTGGCCGAGACCCCCGGCGGCTCCTTCCTCAATCCCTTGTTCATCTACGGCAAGAGCGGGTTGGGCAAGACCCACCTCATGCGCGCGGTGCAGAACTACATCTGCGAGACGCAGCCTTACCTGCGCACCATCTACGTCGATTCCGCCGAGCTGGTGGACGATTACACCGACGCGGTGGCATCCCACGACAAGGAGAAGGAAAGCTACAAGAACTTCAAGAACCATTACGAGGAAGCCGATGTGCTCCTCATCGACGACATCCAGTTCCTCCAAGGCAAGAAGGAGACGCTGGATATCGTGTTCCAGATATTCAACAAGCTCATCACCCAAGGGCGGCAGATCATCCTCTCGGCCGACCGCGCGCCCAAGAACATCGACATCGACGAGCGCTACCATTCGCGCTTCAACGACGGCGCCACCATCGACATCCAGCCACCGGAGATCGAGACGAAGCTCGGCATCGTCAAGAGCTTCATCGGGGAGTACCGCCGCAAGGGCGACTTGGGCGACTTCTCCATCCCCGAAGACATCCAGATGTACATCGCCGAGAACTCGAGCTCGAACATCCGCGAGCTCAAGAGCGCCATCACCAAGGTCATCTACCAGCTCAAGTTCTTCAACCAGAAGGAGCTTTCCATCGATGACGTGCGGGCGCTGCTGAAGGACCACTTCACCGGTGGTGCGACGAAGAACCTCAAGGTCGAGGACATCCAACGGGTCGTGGAAGAGTTCTTCAAGGTCAAGCATAGCGACCTCGTGGGCAGCAACCGCTCGCGCAACATCGTCTACCCGCGCCAGATAGCCATCTACCTGTGCCGCCAGCTGCTCGACCTTCCCTACAACGACATCGGAAAGAAGTTCAACCGCGACCATTCCACCGCGATGCACTCCGTGACGTCGGTCGAGGAGCAGATACAGAAGAACCGCGAGGTCCAGGAAGAGATCGAGATACTCAAGCAGCTCATCAAGGAGTGCTAGCGCGAGCGGTGGAAAACCCCTGCGTCGATGTCTCATAACCCCTTGCTCTATGCACATCCGACATGAGATGGCTACGGGCGCTGGCCAAGGCGGGGGATGGGCCCTACAGGTTCTCAACAGGTTGCCAGCAATGCGAAACCTCATGCTGACGTGCGGTTACCGTAGGTTTTCCCTTTGTCTACCGCCTTTATTACTACTACTAACCTTAAAAGAAATACCTTGCTTACCAGCTCTTGCCCACGATGCTGTCGGTACCTCCAGGCGCTACATGGCGCGCCTGGAGGTTGAAATGCTTGGGGCCCTGAATCACGCAAGCATTGACAGAAGCCCGCTATGGGCTATACTTTTCAGGCTACGCTATTTTCCGAAGAAGGGACCATAGAGATGAAACGCACGTATCAGCCGAACACGCGCAAGCGCGCCAAGTGCCATGGTTTTCGTGCTCGCATGTCCACTAAGGCAGGCCGCGCCGTGCTCGCGCGCCGTCGGGCGAAGGGCCGCAAGCGCTTGACCGTGTAGCCTGCAAGCTTGGAGACTATCGCATCCAGCACCGAGATCTCCCGTCTCTTCTCAGAGGGCAAGCGCGCAGGCACTCCGTTCGTAACCCTCATAACGCAGGAGCGGGAGCCTTCGGTCCAAACGCCATGCACGGAACACGACCGCGAAGGTCGTGTTGCTTTTATTGCGGGCAAAAAGCTTGGCAATGCTGTCTGGCGCAACCGGGCAAAGCGCCGCATGCGGGCGCTTTGCCGGGAAACCGGAGGGCCCTGGCCCGGCTACGATGTGATTTTTCTCGCCAAGCCAGCGGTCACGCAAGCTTCTTATAGTAAAGTTCTATCTGCTTGCAGGACGGCGCTTGCACGGTGCTTCCATGAGGAATAAGGGCAAATGAGAGTATTGAAGGCCATTCCCCAATACATCGCCATTGGCTTGGTGATGCTCTATCGCGGCCTTATCTCTCCACTGCTGCCCTCATGCTGCCGCTTCGTGCCTACCTGTTCTGAATACAGCCTCATCGCCCTGAAGCGCTTCGGCTTCATAAAGGGCGTCACATTGACAGCAAAGCGCCTGGTGCGCTGCCGCCCGGGCGGGCCTCACGGCTACGACCCGGTGCCAAGCGAGCTTTAGCGCATCCAAGGAGGGGTATTTCCTATGTGGGACGTCTTCAAAGACTGGATATTCGACGTCATCCAGTTCTTCTACAACTTCTGTGGGGACTGGGGCCTCGCCATCATAATCATCACCATCATCTTCCGCATCTTGGTGGCGCCGCTCATGCACAAGCAGGCGAAGTCGAATTACCAGATGCAGAAGATACAGCCGAAGATCCAAGAGATCCAGGAGAAGTTCTCGGGTGACCAGACACGCATGCAGCAGGAGATGCAGCGCCTTTATGCTGAGGCGAAGTTCAACCCTCTGGCCGGCTGCCTGCCCATGCTCCTGCAGATGCCCATCTTCATCGCGCTGTTCCAGGTGCTGCGCGAGATGGGCGATCGTCCCGAGGTGGCGGGCAACTTCAGCTTCTACAACCTCGTGCCCAACCTAGTCACGACTCCTGCTCAAGCGCTGGAACAGGGTTTTGGAACATTTGTTCCCTATGTGATACTGATGCTCATCTTCGCGGGCGCCACATTCGCTCCGATGATCATCCAGCAGATGAAGAACGAGAACAAGCAGCAGAAGAACCAGACTATGATCATGGCCGTGGTCATGACGCTGTTCATGCTTTGGATAAGCTGGGGCTCGCCGGCTGGCGTTCTGCTGTTCTGGGGAGTGTCTTCCCTGATCGGCATCGCGCAGAACCAGCTGACCCTTCAGCGTTGCCGTCGCGCCGACGAGCGCTTGGCCGCCGAGAAGGAGGACATCGTCCAACCTATCGACGTGGTCGTAGAGCGCAAGCCTAAGAAGAAGCGGCCGACCAAGAAGCGCTAACCTTTTGTTTCACGTGAAACCTCCGAGTAAGGAGCAATGGCTATGACAGAAGAAGCCACTCAAGACGCTGCGGTGAGCGAGGATCCTCAGGAGATCGAGGTCACGGATGAGATGTTGGATAGCATCGCCGACACAGCAATCTCGACTTTGCAAGCTATCCTCCAGTACTTCCATGTAGGCGAAGTAACCATCGATGAGTATGAGGGCGACGAAGGCGAGCTCATACTTGATATAACTGGCGATAATCTGGCTATCCTTATCGGCCGTCATGGTCGTACTCTCGATGCGCTGCAGTTCCTCGTGTCCTCTATCACCACGCGGACCATCGGCTACCATTACCCGGTCGTCATCGACGTAGAGGGATACAAGAGCCGTCAGCGCCAGAAGCTCGAATCCATCGCTCGCTCGTCGGCAAGCCGGGCTGTCTCGCAGAATCGCCGTATGAAGCTGCGACCCATGACCCCCTATGAACGTCGCATCATCCATATCACCCTTCGTGATAACCCTGATGTGGAAACGGTTTCTGAAGGTGAGGGCCCTGGTCGTCACGTCGTCATCATCCCGCTGTAAGGTGAGCCATGCCCCACAGCGAAGGGCTTATAAGCGCGTATCTTGATGCCTTCCTTGAGGTCAACAAGGTCATCAATCTCACTCGCATAACCGACTATGAGCAAGCGAATCTTCTTCATGTTGAAGATTCGCTTGCTGCGTTAGGAGAGCTTGAGGCAGCTCCAGAAGGACTCTACGGCGATCTCGGTTCAGGCGGAGGGTTCCCTGGTGTGCCGCTTGCTCTAGCCAGCGGTCGGCAGGCGGTGCTTGTGGATTCGGTCAAGAAGAAGATGCGGGCTGTCGAGGGCATCCTGGCAGAATTAGGAGTTGATGAGCAGATAACCACCTATGATGGGCGGATAGAAGACCTCGCAGCGGCGCAGCCTGGGAGCTTCGCAGTGCTGACTGCCCGCGCGCTGTCATCGCTTCCTGCTTTGCTCGAGCTTGCTTCCCCTCTTCTGCAAATGGGCGGGCACCTCATCTGCTACAAAGCCCAGGTTCCCGATGATGAGTTGGCTTCTGCTCGGTACGCTGGTGGGCAGGTAGGGATGAAGCTGATATCCAGTCGAGAGCTTCGCCTCAGTGACGGTGAGACGAAGCGTACGATACTCGTCTATCAAAAGGTCAGCGAGGCTCATCTTAAGCTACCACGCCGCATTGGCATGGCTCAAAAGCATCCTTTGGTTGGATAAAACGATGTTTCACGTGAAACATCGTTGCATATTCTTCCCATACAAGGTATTTTAAGAGCATCAGCTATTGCCTGTAGCTCAGAAGCGATCATCCTGGGCTTGAGCGTAGCCGTAAACGCAACACAAACGCAACAAGGCTATAGTCGGGCATTCCTAGCATTCTCCGACTTCCTGTAGCTTCGATGACACCGAAGCTACCTTGCGTGATCCTGATGCGCCTTCTCTCAAGGTGCCGGATGATAAAGGAAAGAAGCAAAGGAAGGGCGAGAAAGCAGGTCCTATGGCAAAGAACACCAAGATTATCGCCATAATCAACCAAAAAGGCGGTGTTGGAAAGACCACGACTGCCATCAACTTATCTGCTGCGCTTGGGGAATTAGGGAAGAAGGTCCTCCTTATAGACCTTGACCCCCAAGGGAACAGCTCGAGCGGGCTCGGCGTCGAGAAAGAGCAAGTTGAGAACTGCATCTATGACGTGCTGCTCAACGATGTGTCCTTGCAGGAAGCCATCGTCCCTGAGGTGACGACAGGGCTTGACGTGGTTCCTGCAACGATCAACCTTGCTGGTGCAGAGGTTGAGCTCGTCTCTGAGATGGCACGCGAGAATCGCCTGAAAGAAGCAGTGGCTCCGATGCGCGGCCACTATGACTACATCTTCATCGATTGTCCTCCTTCATTGGGGTTGCTTACTGTGAATGCCCTTGTAGCTGCGGACAAGCTGCTCATTCCCATCCAGTGCGAGTACTATGCGTTGGAAGGTGTGACAAAACTTCTCGAATCAATGAAGCGTGTCAAAAGCCGCCTGAATCCTTCCATCGACATCTTCGGCGTGCTCATGACCATGTACGATGGGCACACCAACCTTTCCAAGCAGGTGGTCGAGGAAGTGCGCAATTACTTCGGGGATAAGGTATTTGACATGGTCATTCCCCGTACGGTGAAGCTTTCTGAAGCACCAAGCTACCAGCAGCCCATCACCCAGTACGAGCCTAACGGCAAAGGGTCCATCGCCTATATGGAAGTTGCAAAGGAAGTGATAGAACGTGGCTAAAACGGCAAGAAGCGGTCTCGGACGAGGCCTTGGCTCCCTTTTGGGCGATTCTTACGAGCAGGAAGCCCCGAAGGAGGCTCCCCAACCTCCTGCGCAGCCAGAACGCGTGACCATAGACCCTGACAGCACAGCAGAGCTGCAACCGATCGTGGTAGAGCGTGACACCTATACCCTTACCGATACGGCAAAAGCCGTTTCTGATGATGTGAGCATCGAGGATGTCGTTCCTGTTGTTCGTGAAGCGCAGCAGGATGTCGCCGAGGAACCGCTGAAGGAATCTGCGCCGGTCATACAGGAAGTGATAGAGCGAAAACTTGATGAAGTGCCGCTTGCCTCTATCGAACCTAATCCGGATCAGCCTCGCACGAACTTCAAGCGCGAGGAATTGGAAGAACTGGCGGCCTCTATCGACCGAGAGGGGCTACTGCAGCCTATCCTCGTGCGGGCGATAGATGATGGGAAGTATCAGATAATCGCTGGCGAGCGCCGTTGGCAAGCATGCAAGCTGCTTGGGTTGGATATGGTGCCTGTTCGTATGAAGGATGCGGACGATACGAAGGCGCTGGAACTAGCGCTCATCGAGAATCTGCAGCGCTCTGACCTTAACCCCATAGAGGAAGCCTATGGCTACCGTCGCTTGATGGAGCGGAACAACATGACGCAGGCTGACGTTGCCCAAGCCATGTCGAAAGGCCGCTCGACCATCACGAATGCGCTCCGCTTGCTCGAACTGCCCGAGGACGCCCAGCAGCTTCTGTTCGAGGACAAGATACAAGCTGGCCATGCGCGAGCCATCCTTTCCATTCCTTCGCGTGAAGGGCGTCAGAAGCTGACCAACAAGCTGCGCGAGAACAAGATGAGCGTGCGCGAGGCTGAGCAGCTCGCACGATTGCTCGCGGGGAAGCCCAACAAGGACGCAGTCCGTCGTGACCCGCTGCCGGCTTCCTACAAGGCGGTGGCCAAGACGCTGCGTGATGTTCTCAAGCGCAATGTGAAGGTGAAGTCTTCAAAGGGAAAGAACAAGATCGAGATAGAGTTCAAGGACGAGCGCGACCTTGAGAAGCTGTTCGATGCCTTGGTACCTTCTGAATAATCGGAAGCCATTAGAGCATAGAAGAAGGCCCCGGCAATGCCGGGGCCTTCTTGGTTTCACGTGAAACATCCTAGAGGCTGTTCTTGAGCTGCCCGCAAGCTCCGGCGATGTCAGACCCATGGGAAACACGGATGCTCGCATCGATATGACGCGCTTCAAGCACATCGCGCCATTCTTTGAGCCGTTGCTGGGAAGCGCCGTCCAACGAGGTTCCTGGAACCGGGTTCATGGGGAGCAGGTTCACATGGCATATCATCCCACGGCAAAAATCTATAAGGGCTGCCAGGTCGTCATTAGAATCGTTGACATCCTTGATGAGCAGATGCTCAAGGGTAACTCGTCGGCCCGTCGTATCGACGTATCGGAGCAGCGCCTCACGGAGCATGCCAAGCGGCTGCGAAGCCACCTTTGGCATGAGGGCATCGCGTATAGGCTGGACTGCCGAGTGGAGCGATACTGCCAAAGTGAACTGCTCAAGCTCTGCGGCCAGGCGCTCTATGCCGTCAATCAAGCCGCAGGTGGATACCGCGATATGGCGAGCCCCGATGTTGAGCCCTTGCTTCTCGTTCAACTTCCTCATAGCTGCCAGAGTAGCGTCGTAGTTGAGGAACGGCTCGCCCTGGCCCATTGCAACGACATTCGACACGCGCCGCCCGAAGTCGGATTGCACCGCATGCACCTGATCAACTATCTCGTCGGAAGCGAGGCTCCGGCTCAAGCCTTCGTGGCCAGTAGCGCAGAAAGCGCATTGCATCGGACACCCTGCTTGGGTGGAAACGCAAACGGTCAAGCGTCCAGCTTCCTCGTCCCGTGGGTCGCTGGGTATTCCGACGGTCTCTACTTGCACTCCATCAGCAAGGGTGAACACGTACTTGCGGGTGCCATCGCGTGATACCTGCTGGTCGGCCAAGGCCAGCCCAGCAAGAGGATATTCTTTCTCCAGCTTCTGCCTGAGCGCTTTAGGCAGATTGGTCATCTGGTCGTAGGCGCCCACATGATGGGTGTGAAGCCACTCATAGAGCTGCTTGCTGCGGAACGCTGGCTGCCCCCAATCGGCCATGAGAGCTTCCAGCTGGGCAAGGGTGAAGGTTTTTATCGAAGTATCCATGGGCCTATTATAGGCGTAAGCTGGCTTCCGACCGTCCAGGAGGAGGGCATCTGCTGCTTTTGCTATAATCAGCCCACTTGCCCTGCTTGAAAAGGAGTACATATGTTCGATAGATTGAGGCCTGGGGAATGCCGTGTCGCCCTGCTCGCAGGGGGCCGAAGCGGCGAGCGAGAGATATCGCTTGCCTCGGGCGAGGGAGCAAAACAGGCTCTTGAACAGGCAGGGTTCCTGGTCACGATGCTCGACCCCGCTAATCGGGACGACCTTCGCACTCTCATCGACGGAGGCTTCGATGTGGCGTTCCTCTGCACTCACGGTCGTGGTGGCGAAGACGGAGCGCTGCAGGGCTTCCTCGAGACCATCCAGCTGCCTTACACGGGCTCTCCGGTGCGCGCGAGTGCCTTGGCGATGCATAAGGGCGAAGCGAAGCATGTGTACCGGCGCGCAGGGGTGCCCACCCCAGAGTCGCTGACCTTGGCCCAAGGTGGCGACTGGGCCCTTGATGATGTGATAGCCCAGGTGGGAGACCACTGCGCGGTGAAGGCCATCACTGAGGGCAGCACGCTGGGCCTCTTCATCGTGGAAGGGCGCGACAGCCTGGCCCAAGCTCTGGTCGATGTGTTCGACTATGACGACCAGGCCCTGGTGGAGCGCTTTGTGAGCGGGCCCGAGTACACGGTGCCGGTCATCGGCACGGGAGATGCCGCCCGCGCGCTGCCCATCATCGAGATAATCCCCAAGAACGACCACTACGACTTCGAGTCGAAGTATGCGCCAGGCGGCTCGCAGCATATCTGCCCTGCGCGCTTGGACGAGGCGATGACGGAGAAGGTGCAGGAGCTGGCCGTGCGAGCCCACAACGCGCTGGGTTGCGCAGGGGTGTCGCGCACGGACTTCATCATCGACGCCGATGGTCAGCCGTGGGTGCTCGAGACGAACACGCTGCCCGGCATGACGGGCACCTCGCTGCTGCCAGACTCCGCGAAGGCGGCGGGCATCCCCTTCCCGGAGCTATGCACCCTTTTCATAGCCGATGCGTTGGAGCGCGCCAGCCAGTAGTAGCGCGCCAGGATCTCGCATAAGGTCAGATCAGGCCACTGCACGAGGCGAAGCCGAAGGCGACCAGCGCCACCACGGCTATGATGAACAGGATGCTGCCTGCGTAGCAGCCCTTGTTCCCAGCGCGTCCCTGCTCGACGGCTCGATCGGCGAGGGATTGCTTATCCTTCACGATGACGACGCCTTGCTCCTTGGGCGGCTGGGGCATGGTCTGCTTGGGCAGCCAGGCGCCACCGCTCTCGATGATCTTAGTTGCTCCCTCTGCTCCGAGGTCGACCTTGGGGCGCATTCCTTCGGCCATGCGCTTGCCCACGGCTTCGATGAATCGCGAGAATGCCTGGTCATGGGCAGGGTCGTAAGCTATCACGGCGCATTCGCCGAAGTATTCGCCCGGCGCTGGCTCGCTGGAGAACCCCACGTAGGAGAGCACGGCCGCCAGTTCCAAGCCGCGGGCGGCGTAGAGCTGGAGCTGGCGCGAGAGCCCCGGCTCGAAGTAGCCCACGCGCTTTCCGAATCGGTTGGCCAGCCAGGCCGTCTGTCCTGCGCCGTCGCGCTCGAACTTGATAGAGAACCGACCTCCCACCAGGTTGTCGGCGCTCATGAGCGCTCCGCCCTCCTTCTTGGAGGCCGTCTTGAAACGGTGGTAGGCACCGAAATAGGCTTCTGACATCCGCGGGCCCTCCTGCCCTTGGTACAATGGGTGGGAACAGCACTTGAGCATACCGCAAAGCGGCGTGCTTCGAGCCGATAAAGGGCCGATATGACGAACAATACCGATGCGCTGCCTCCGGCGCTCGCGGAAGCCATCACCGACAACACACCGCCTGCCGTGCGCGAGCGTTACGCGCGCCTGGCCGAGCTGGCCTGCTCTGGCGATTTCGGCGAATACGACCATAATGTGGTGGTGCTCGACACCGAGACCACGGGCATATCGTTGAGGACCGAAGAGCTGACCCAGATAGCGGCCGCCCGCCTGGAGCAGGGCCGCATCACCGATTGGTTCGTGACCTTCGTCGACCCGGGCAAGCCCATACCCGAGGAGATAACGCACCTCACCCACATAGCCGACGAGGACGTGGCCGGCGCGCCGAGCCCTGCCGAGGCGCTGGCCGATCTGGTGGGGTTCGTGGGCGACGCGAAGATAGTGGCCCACAACGCCTCGTTCGACCGCAGCTTCACCACCAAGCACGTGCAGGGCTACCCCTTGCTGGACAACCTGTGGATAGATTCGCTGGAGCTGGCCCGCATCACGCTGCCCCGCATGCGCTCGCACCGGCTCATCGACTTGGTGAAGGCGTTCGACGCCCCGTTGTCGACCCACCGCGCCGATGCCGACGTGGCGGCCACGTGCGCGCTCTACCGCCTGCTGCTGGCGGCGGTGTGCTCCATGCCGTTGCCGCT
The DNA here is from genome assembly GCA_910588095.1 of uncultured Eggerthellaceae bacterium. Lineage (GTDB taxonomy): Bacteria > Actinomycetota > Coriobacteriia > Coriobacteriales > Eggerthellaceae > D16-63. The sequence continues at coordinate 56,073 of CAJUQH010000001.1, read as the reverse complement.
CATGCGGGAGGTGGGCTCCATGGCTCCCGCAGACGCATGGCCTACCGGAGCGGTGTTCCGCTACTTCGCTGAGCGTCAGGCCGCAGCCGAGGGCACGCCGGAGCGCCCGGAGACCTTCACCTTGCGCGCGATGCGACGCGAGCGGGTGGCTGCCGAGCCGACCCAAGCCAAGCGCGACGCCGATGACCTGGCCCAAAGCGCTTTGGGCCTGGAGTTTCCCACCGACGAGGAAGTGGACGAGGCGTTCTCGGCCACGGGGCTCGTGGGCAGCATCTACGGGGCGTTCGAGCCTCGCGCCGAGCAGCTGGCCATGGCCCGCGGCGTGAACCGGGCGTTCACCCGATCGGAGAACCTGGTGGTCGAGGCGGGCACCGGCGTGGGGAAATCCATGGCCTACCTGGTGCCAGCGGCTCTGATGGCCCGCGCCAACGACGTGGCCGTGGGCGTTGCCACCAAGACCAATGCGCTGCTGGACCAGCTGGTGTTCCACGAGCTGCCGGCCCTGGCCGAGGCGTTGCAGAAGGCCGACCCGACGGCGCCGCCGCTGACCTACTCGGCCCTCAAGGGGTTCTCCCACTACATCTGCCTGCGGAAGGCCCAGCGCCTGGCCGACGCCGGCCCGCGCATGCGCAGCGTGGGCAACGAGGAGAAGACCCAGGCTCCGGCCCTGGCCACGTTGCTGTCGTTCATCGAGCAGACCGGCTATGACGACATAGACGGCCTGAAGATAGACCGTCGCCTGCTCCCCCGGGCGAGCTACACCACCACGAGCCATGACTGCCTGCGCCGCAAGTGCCCCTTCTATGGGACAAGCTGCTTCGTCCACGGCGCTCGGCGCCGGGCCCAGGCGGCGGATGTGGTGGTGACCAACCACAGCCTGCTGTTCTGTGACCTGGCAGCCGACAACGGCTTGCTGCCTCCGCTGCGCTTCTGGGTGGTGGACGAGGCCCACGGCGCCGAGGCCGAGGCTCGCCGCGCGTTCTCGCTGACGCTGGCATCCGACGAGCTGCTGCACTTGGCCCACCGCGTGGGCGACCCCGAGACCACGCGCAACCTGTTCGTGCGCGCCGAGCGCAACGTGACGGCCCCCGGCTCCGACGGCGACGGCACGCTGTTCTTCGCGCTGACGGCCAAGGCCAAGAAGGCCGGCGCCGCCTTTGCCGAGCAAGCCGGCTTCTTCGCCGACGGGCTGCGCGAGCTGCTGTTCTTCGATGACGCGCCCCGGTCGAAGGGCTACGACATAGCCGAGCTGTGGGTCAACGACGCCATGCGCGCCAGCGAGCGCTTCGGTGCGCTGGCTGGCATCGGGCGCAGCCTCATAGAGGCCGCCGAGAAGCTGACCCACGCCTGCCAAGAGCTGGTGGGATACCTCGAGGACGTCGAAGGCGCCCAGGTGATCCAACGCGAGATAGCCAGCGCCGCCATGGAGCTGAAGGACATCATGAACGCCGCCGAGGTCATCCTCCTGCAAGGTGGCGAGCAGTACGTTTATGCGGCCACCCTGAGCCGCAAGGCCGACCGCAGCCGCGACTGCATCGAGGCGCTGCCCTTCAACGTGGGCGACACCCTGGCCGAGACTCTGTATGCCAACACGTTCTCGGTGGTGTTCGCCTCGGCCACGCTAGCCGTCGACGGCAGCTTCGCTGCGTTCGAGGAGGCCATGGGCCTGGGGGTAGGCGAGCAGCCCCGCCCGGCCGAGCTGCTGCTGGCCTCGAGCTACGACTTCGACGCGCACATGAAGGTGTACGTGCCCAGCGACATGCCCGAGCCCAGTGACCCGGCGTACCTCAGGTGCCTGCAGGACCTCTTGGCTCGCGTGCACAAGGCGCAGGGCGGCAGCATGCTCACGCTGTTCACCAACCGCCGCGAGATGGAAGCGTGCTTCGATGCCATCGACGGCCCGATGAAGGCCGAGGGCCTGCGGCTCGTGCAGCAGCGCAAGGGCATCTCGGTGAAGGGGCTGCGCGACGACTTCCTCGCCGACGAGCGGCTCTCGCTGTTCGCGCTCAAGAGCTTCTGGGAGGGCTTCGACGCCCCCGGCGCCACCCTGCGCGGCGTGGCCATACCGAAGCTGCCCTTCGCCAAGCCCTCCGACCCGCTGTCGTGCGAGCGGTCGCAGCGGCACAGCCGCGCGTGGCAGATGTTCGTGCTGCCCCAGGCGGTGCTCGAGGTGAAGCAGGCCGCCGGGCGGCTCATCCGCACCGCCGACGACGAGGGGATATTGCTGTTGGCTGACAAGCGCCTGCTCACGAAGGGGTACGGCAAGCAGTTCCTGCGGTCGTTGCCCAGCCGCACCATCATGGTGGGCACCGCTGATGAGATCGTGGCCGACATAGAACGGGGCTGCGGCGCCTGATCGGGTGCTGCGAACGGCGATGGCGCGGGGGAAGGGCCGCATAAACCAGGGGGCGCACATCAAGCGCAACACCCATGGCACCTCGAACGAGATATCGTTCAGCGTGCTCGACGCGGCCAAGAACACCGCCGACGCCACCGACCCGCTCGAGAAGGAAGACCCGTTCTGGGCCCATGCCGACGAGGAGGTCAGCCGCCGCAAGAAGCGCCGCCGGCAGCAGCGCCTGCGCTTCCGCGTGCTGGTGGGAATTGGCTGCGGGGCGCTGGCCGCGCTGGTGGGCGTCGGCGTGTGGTGGGGCCTGCAGGCCAACCAGGAGATGCAAGGCGAGCTTGGCCGCGTCATCGGCACCATCGAAGAAGCCGACGAGGTGGTGCTGCCCTTCGACGAGCTGGCGGTGAAGGCCATGACCGAGAGCCTGGGCACGCTCGACGAGCAGGGCTTCCGCGACAGCTGCGCCGCGCTGCTGCCCCAGGTGGACGAGGCGCTGCAGAAGCTCGACCAGGCGCGGACCGACACCGAAAAGCTCCAACCGCACCTGAAGGCCCCTGCCGACCTGGAGACGTCGAACCAGGCGCTGGTCACCATCAGCGCGCGGAAGAACATGCTGGCTGCCGGGCGCGATGCGCTCCAGGCCACCGATGAGGCCGTGCAGGCCTACGTCGCGGTGCAGGATGCGTGGAACACGCTGCTGGCTGCTGACACGGCGGCTCGCGATGCGGCTTCGCTGGCATCGTTGGAGGGCGAGGCCAACATGCGCGCCTCGCTGGAGAAGACCGACGAGGCCATAGCCGGCTTCACCCAGGCCCGCGACGAGTTCTCGCTGGCTGCGGGCTTGTGCCCCGATGCCGCGCTCGACCCCTACGTGGACTACGTGAGCACGCGCCTGGAGGCCCAGGAAGCCGCCCGCGCGTCGACCAACGCCTATCTGGCCAGCAACGTGGAGGCCATGGTCCAGCAGAACAACCGCTACAACACGCTTGACTCCCAAGCGGCCGCTGCCATGCGCTCGCTCAACCAGCAGCCGACCACGTTGGTCTCCATCAACTTCGGGCAGCGTCGCGCGGGCCTGTTCGAGACGTACATGCAAGACCGCCAGAGGGCCGCCGACGCCGACGCTTTTTTGAACGATTACGTGAGCTCGCTGGTGTAATAGCGTATAATCAGGGGAGCTTTGTGCTCTCATGAAAACGTACCGAAAATGAACCGACGAGAGGCGAAAAGCCATGGCAGAGATTCTGGATAATGCCGCGCACCTTGCGCAGACCATCGGCCCGCGCCCAGCAGGCACCGAGGAGGAGCGCCAAGCCGCCCTCTACCTCAGCGAAGCCCTCCAGCGGAAGGCCGGCCTGCCCACCGAGGTGGAGGACTTCACCTGCTCCACCGACTTCGAGCTTCCCCGAGCCATCTACTGCTTGGTGGCTGTTGTGCTTACGGCGCTCACGTTCTTCATCCCCGTCATGGTCATCGTGGCGTTCATCGTGGTGCTCATCATGGCGGCCCTCTATGCCGTCGAGACGTTGGTGCGCCCGCTGCTGGCGCCCATGATGTCCCACGGCGCCAGCCAGAACGTGGTGGCCAAGTACGAGCCCGCCGGCCGCTCCGCCGAGGGCGCCCGTGGCGCCCGCCAGCGCAAGGTGGTGCTGCTGGCCCATTACGACACCGGCAAGGTGCGCGCCGAGCTGAAGCCGGCCCTGGCGCCGCTGCTGCCTATCTTGAACTGGGTGGAGCTTGGCGGCATGGTGCTGCTGGCCCTGCTCTTGCTGCTGCGCCTGGTCTCCACGCCCACGGGCGGCTTCGCCGTGGTGGTCACCGTGCTGACGGTGGCGGCCTGCATCGCCGCGCTGCTGCCGGTGGTGGCGACCATCATGCATCGCAGCGCCCCCTACACCGATGGCGCCAATTGCAACGCCGCGGGCGTGGCCGTCATGGTGGAGGTGGCCACGCGCCTGCGAAAGGGCCGCGCCCGGGCCGACGAGGTCCACGCCATGGAGGTGCGCGTACACGGCGAGGACGCCGCCCGCGCTGGCGGCCTGGTGCCCGAAGGCGCTTCGCTCACCTATGAGGCCGAGGCCACCGAATCGGAGCCGGGCTCTGCCGAGGACCGCCTGATGGCGGCCAAGGCGGCCGTGGCCATGCTCACCGGCAAGCCCGTGAGCGCCACAGTGAACATCGACCTTGACGCTTCCGACGAGCAGCCCGTGCTCGTGCAGGACGCGGCGGCCCTGGTGGCCGAGGAGGAGCACCTGCAGGCCGATGCTGCCCTGGTCGCGGAAGCGGCTGAGGCTGTAGCGGCCGCGCCGCAGGCAGAAGGCGACTTCGACCCGCGCGACAACACGGTGGACGAGAAGCCCGTCACCTTCACGCTGGGCGGCCCGGCTCCCGCGCCGGTGCCGGCCGAGGTTTCGGCCGCGCCCACGGTGACCTTCGAGCCCCCGGCCCCTGCGGCTGCGTCCGAGAGCGACGTGCCCGACTGGTTCAAGGCCGCCCGTGCCAAGGCCCGCAAGAGCCCTGGCGGCCAGATGCCGGTGACGCGCTCGCGCTACGCCGAGGCCGAAGCGGTGGCCCAGGAGGCCATCAACGCCCGCAACGCCGCCCTGGAGGCCCAAGCGGCTGCAGCAGCCGAGCATCAGGCCATGACCGAGACCGAGCAGCGCCTGGCCCAGGTGCGAGAATCCATCATGGAGCAGCACCCTGTGCGTCCGGCGCCTGCTGCTGCGGCCGAAGGCGATGCGGCCATGCGCGAGGAAGTGAGCACGGTGGCCTTCGCCCCCGTGGAGATAAACGGCGACGAGCTGCGCCGCGAGGCCCAGAAGCAGAAGGCCGCCGACCAGGTGGAGGCCAAGACGGCTGCCCCTGCTGCGGAAGCCGCCGCGGCTGCGGTCGATGCGACTGCCGAGAAGGCTGGCACCGCGCCGGAAGCCGCCTCCGCTCCCAAGGTGGACGAGGCGGCTGCGGCCCGTATCGACAACCTGCGCAAATCCATCCCGCTCGTGGGTGACGCGCCTGCCGTGGCTGCACCCGCTGTGGAAGCGGCTGCCGAGGCGACGCCCACCGCGCCTGCACCGAAGCGCCGCGAGGCGACCAGCGAGGAGCAGAAGGCACGTCAAGACGCCCTGCGCCAGGTGCTGCCCTCCCTTTCGGGCTCTATCAAGGTGTCGCCCGACCTGTTCGCCAAGGACGCTGCGCCCAAAGCCGACGACCTGGGCTCCGAGAAGACCGACGCCTTCGCCCCCGTTCAGGCTACCAAGGCGTTCTCGCCGGTGACCGAGGCTTCGGCCGAGCTGCTGACCGAGGAGGAGATAGTCGAGGATGCGGATGACTCGTCCTACGACGGCCAGCTGACCGAGACCGGCGCCTACACTGGCAGCGAGTACGTTGAGATGCCCGAAGGCCGCGCCTCGCGCTTCTTCGGCAAGTTCCGCCGAGGCAAGAAGGACAAGAAGCGCGGCGCCATCGAGCCGAGCGCAGCTGAATGGCTCGACGTGGACGAGGACTACGATGCTCGCGCTCGCGGCGAGGAGCTGGGCGAGTGGAGCACGCGCAACCGCTACGTCGACGAGGCCGATGACGACAGCTTCGACGACTTCGACGATTACGATGCCTTCGATGAAGACGACGCCTTCGCCGACAGCGGCTTCAAGCCGCGCGGCTGGAACGGCGGCGTGTTCTCGCGCGAGTCGCTCGACAAGGTGCGTGGCATGGTGAAGCGCGGCGACCAGGATGCCGAGCCGGCGTCCGCTGAGGCCGATGGCCAGGATACTGCTCCTGACGACGACCAGGGCCAAAGCGGCACCCGTCGCCGTCGCCGGAAGCCTGCGGGCGTCGATGCGCTGTTCGCCGACACGAGCGCTGCCGCCGCGGCGCTTGCCCCTGTGGACGAAGCTGACGATAGCGCGCTGGCACCGCTGCCCGCGCCCGACGATCGCAGCACGGCGGCCATGTCGGCCCTTGACGATGTCCAGGCCGTCCATGATTTCCGCTTGCCGAACATCGGCATAGAGGTGTGGTTCGTGGCCTTGGGCGCCGACCTGGCAGCCAACAGCGGCATGAAGGACTTCCTCAACGTCCATCGCGACGAGCTGAAGGGCGCCATCTTCATCGATCTTGATGCCATGGGCGCTGGCAATCTGACCTGCATCAACAACGAGGGCATGTACTTCCCCACGAAGCCATCTTCGCGCATGGCCCGCTATGCGCGCAAGGCAGCAAGCGCGCTCGGCATCCATCTGGCCGAGGGCAGCATGCTGTGGCGCGACAGCGCGGCTGCGGTGGCGCTGCGCCAGGGGTGCCAGGCCATGCATTTCGCTGGCATGGACGGCGAGCTGCCCGCCTACGCCGCGAGCAAGCAGGACACCATGGACAACATCAGCGAGGACACGATGCTGGCCAACGCCGACTTCGTGGTGGAGGTCCTGAAGAACATCTAGCCCAGGCCCTGCCTCTGCAGCAGCAGGGGCAGGGCCAGGTTCCGCTAACCCAGGTACTTCTGCAGTATCTCTCGCAGCAGCCGCACGCTGATGGGCTTCGTCATGAAGTCGTCCATGCCGGCATCGAGCGCGGTGGCCCGGTCTTCGTTGAACGCATTGGCCGTCATGGCGACGATAGGCGTGTGGCGCTTTCCCGTAGCCTTCTCGTGCTCGATGATGGCCTTGGTGGCGGCGATGCCATCCATGCGCGGCATCTGCCAGTCCATGAACACGATGTCGTAGGTGCCTTCGGGCGCGGCTTCCATCATCTCCACGGCCTGCAAGCCGTCCTTTGCGCAGTCGGTGGTTATGTCGCCCATCATGTCGAGCAGCTCGAGCGCGATGTCGAGGTTTATCTCGTTGTCCTCCACCAGCAGCACATGGCCGGCCACCGGCGCCTCCTCGGCTGCAATGCCAGTGGGCTCGGTCGGGCAGCCCTCCTGCAGCTCGCAGATCATCTGCTTCAGGCGCGTGCGGAACAGCGGCTTGGCGATGAACCCGCTCACGCCCGCAGTGCGGGCCTGGTCTTGGATGTTGGACATATCGTAGCTTGCCAGGATGACCGGCGGCATGGCGTCGCCGAGCGCGGCCTTGAGCTGGCGCGTAGTCGATATGCCGTCTAGCTCGGGCATTATCCAATCGATGACGATGGCCCGATAGCAACGGCCTTCGCCTTGCGCCTGCTCTGCCAGGGCCACGGCTTCTGTCCCTGACGCCACCACGTCGGCATCGATGCGCCAATCATCCATGATGTGGCGGATGTTCTCGCGCACGCGTTCGTTGTCGTCCACGAACAGCAGGCGCAGGCCACCATCGGCCACGGTCGGTGCCGCGTCGTCGTGGGCATCTTCGTCTATCTCGAGCGGAATCTCCACGCGAAAGGTCGACCCCACGTCTGGCGTGCTGGCCACCGTCACCGTGCCGTCCATCATATCCACGGTGTTCTTCACGATGGCCATGCCCAGCCCCGTGCCTTGGATGAAGTTGGTCGTCTCGTTGCGCTCGCGCTCGAACACATCGAACACGTGGTCGAGGAACTCAGGGCTCATGCCGATGCCCGTGTCCTCTATCTCGAAGGCCAACCGCGCGTAACCGGGCTTCTCGTTGGGCATCTCGGTTATGCTCACCCGCACCGCACCGCCTTCGGGGGTGTACTTCACGGCGTTGCTGGTCAGGTTGAACAGCACTTGCGACAGCCGCAGCGTGTCGCCAACCAGCGCCTCGTGAGTTATGTCGAAGATGCACACGTCGAAGCGCAGGTGCTTCGCGCGCATCTGCGGCGCCACGATGTCGAGGAACTCCTCGGTCACCTCGGGCAGCATGAACGGCGTGCAGTTCAGCCGGAACTTGCCGCTTTCTATCTTGGACATGTCCAGGATGTCGTTGATGAGCGAGAGCAGGTGCTTCGACGACACGGTTATGCGGTTGAGGTACTCTTTGGTGAGGTCGGGGTCGTCTACGTGGGCTTGGGCGATGGACACCAGCCCCACGATGGCATTCATGGGGGTGCGTATGTCGTGGGACATGTTGGCCAAAAACGCGCTCTTGGCGTTGCTGGCGGCCTGGGCGCGGCTGAGCGCACCCTCGAGCTCTTCGCGCAGGCCCTCCTGGCGGCGGTTGGCGCGGGTGATGATGCTCATGTAGAAGATGACCGATACCACCACGGCGCCCATGAGGATGGACGACACGATGATGACCGTCCGGATGGCCTGGCCCACGGTGGCGTAGGTGTCATCGACCATGGCGGTGGACGTTTCCAGCAGGTCGATGTCTATGAGCAGCAGCCCGCGGATGAGCGGCTCTATCCGCTCGGTCACATAGGCCTGCACCTCGTCATCGCCGGCGGCGGGATCCTTGCACATGGCGACGAGCACCTTCTGGCGCTCCTTCATGTCTGCGTAGGCCACGGCCAAGGCGTTGCCTTCCATGTCATCGGCCATGGAATTGTCCAAGATGTAGCCTATGCGGCTGTCCATCTCGATGTTGATGGCCTCGAACTCCTCAGCCAGCTGGCTCGCGCGTTCGGGGTTGTTCAGCGCGGCGGAATCGGCCGTGGCGGTGCGCAGCTGGACGAGCAGCGTCTCGATGCGGCCCGCCGCCACCGAGACGGGGTAGGGGCCGTCTTTCACCGCTTGCACCTCGTTCAGTATGAGGATCAGGTTGCTGGTGGTGGTCACGAAGAACACGGCTGCCAACGCGATGACCACCACGCCCAATGCCCCAGTGAGCCGTCGGGTGAAGCGATGCGCGCGGGAGCCTTCGGCGTTGCGGTCGCTCGCGCTAGGCGGGGTGCCGCCCAGCGTCGAGGCGCCTTCTGCGGGCGCCAAGGTATGGCCTGCGGTAACGGTGTCGCTCATCTCCGTCTCCTCAGTTCGCTTCTGCGGGTTGCTCGAATGGGTCCAAGGTGGCGCTCACCATGGGGCTTTGCTCCACGACCTTGCGCAGATTGGCTATGTAGCTGCGCAGCAGCTGGCTGGGCCGGCGCTCGTTGTGCATGATGTAGCCCACTTGCATGGTCTGGTCGATGTCCAGCGGGATGGAGGCGATGCCCGACAGCATCTCGCTGGAGAGCACGCCGGTGGATATGGTGTAGCCCGAATGGTGGGTGAGCAGGTTCGTCAGCGTGCCGCGGTCGGATATGCGCACGTTGCGCTTATGCGGCAGGTAGGCCAGCGGCTCCTCGGCGTAGTAGAACGAGTTGGTGGTGCCCTGCTCGAAGGAGTAGCGCGGGTAGGGGGCCAAGTCGTCGATGCTCACGCGCTCGCGGCCGGCCAGCGGGTGGCCTTCGCCCACGAACACGTGGGGCCGCGCGTCGAACAGCGGGAAGTAGGCCACGTTGGCGTCGGCGAAGGCCTTGGCCAGCACGCGGCGGTTGAAGTCGTCGGTGTAGAGCACGCCCGCTTCGCTGCGGAAGGTGCGCACGTCGTCGATTATCTCGCCGGTGGCGCATTCGCGCAGGATGAAGTCGTATTCGTCGCCGTCGTACTCGTCGGCGGTGTCGACGAACGCCTGCACGCTGAAGTAGTAGTGCTGGGTCGATATGGCCAGCCGCGCGTGGGACGCCTCGCCCGGCGCGTAGCGCTCGGACAGCATGTCGGCCTGCTCTATGACCTGGCGCGCGTAGCCCAGCAGCTCGGTGCCGTCGTTGGTGAGCGTCACGCCCCGGTTGCTGCGCATGAATATGCTTATGCCCAGCTCGGCTTCGAGGTCTTTGATGGCGGTGGACAGGTTCGACTGCGACGCGTAGAGGTTCTGCGCTGCGGCGTTGATGGAGCCGTACTCGGCTATGGCGATGAGGTAGCGCAGTTGTTGGAGCGTCATAGGGCGCCTTCCTTTGGGGGCATCCCCCTATTATAGCTTTGCGCGCGGGCCTATCCGGAAAAGGAAGCGCCAGGTTTGCGCTGGAAACGATAACAGTTTGGTTACAGGGCGGGGAAGGGAAGGGACGCTGCGAACGCTGCGGAGGCGGAAGCGCGATACGGGGCTTCATCAAGGCTTCATGGCTTTGCTTGCGCAGGGGGCCGGCGCTTTGCTATAGTCGCAGGTGCCAGAAAAAGCGGTTCCCGTGAAGGGGAATTGCAAACAATCGAATAATCCGAGTTATCTCATTCCGTAATGTGTTGTCACATAACACAGGGTGAAGAGGGCATCTGCCTTTCAAGATTCTGTGTTTGGTACAACCGTTACGGTTATCCCAGATTGTTTGCAATCTTGCTTTTTCTGGCGAAACTGCGGCGGATGCCCTCCTCTTTCGCCAAAAGCTTCGCCGGCTGTAGCCGGGGCCTCTTCCGCAGTGTGGATCATAACCGCACCGCCGGAAGGAGCTGGTTGCAATGCGAGCACCTGCTGTTCCACTTACTCGCAAGCTGCTGCTTGCTGTCGTCATGGGCCTTCTGGTCTGCAGCCTTATGCCCTTGGGCTCCGCCTTCGCAGAAGGGGAGAAAGCGCCCTCGACGCTGTTGGCGTCATCGCTGATGGATGGGCCTGCTAGCGTCGTCCGCGAGGACGTGGCGCTCGCAGCACCCGAAGGTGACGTCGCCCCCGAGCCCGTCATCGGATCGTTCACCGTCGATGGGCTGACCTTCGCCGTTATCGACGAATCCCACGTCGAGCTCGTCGGGGTTTCGTCTGGCTGGCAGCAGATCACGAGCTCCCAGGAAGACGAGGACTCCGGTGTAGCCTCGATGCAAGCATTGGGGCCTGATGGAGCGGAGGCCGATGCTTCGACTCTGGCTCTCTCTGAATCTATCACCTACGAGGGTATCGACTATGATGTTATTGCTGTCGGCCCTTACGCCTTCTACCTCTCAGGTGTGGCATCCGTCACGTTGCCCGCGAGCGTGATCGACGTCGATGACCGCGCGTTTCGCTCGAGCGACGTGGCAAATGTCGCCGTTGCCGAAGGCAACCCGACCTATTCCTCCTTCGACGGTGCCTTGTATGACGCCGAACGTCTTAGCCTCTTGCTCATTCCCGAGGGCAAGCAGGGCACTGTCCTCCTCCCCAAGACAGCGGAATCTGCCGCTCCGAGCGTGTTCTCGCATTGCCCGCTCGTGACGCAGATCGCCGTGGAGGAGGGCAGTGCAGCATTCGCCTCGGAGAATGGTCTGCTATACACATCTGACCTGACGACGCTCCTGCGCGTGCCAGCAGGCGCTACCGACATCGTCATCCACGACGGCTGCACGACGATAGCCGCCGGTGCCCTGGAGGCCTGCGCGAGCCTGGCCACCATCACGGCACCGGCCAGCGTCACCTCCATCAGCCCCTATCTCTTCGAGCAGGAACCCGAGACCATCATGGCCCCGGTTGCCGTCTCTGCCGTCGAGGACGACGCTGAAGGCGAGTCGGCCGAGGATAACGAGTCGACCGACGCCTCCCCGCAGCTCACCGCCATGGTTGCCCTCTCGTCGGTCGATGACGGTCTTCCCGAAGTTGATGCATCGGCCATTGACCTCATGCTTTCTGATGGCGCTAATAGCGCCTCGTGGGGCATTCTCGGACTTTCCGTCAATAGCGATGAAGACACAGTCGAGCAAGGAGAAGCTGCCTTCCAAGACGGTGTGGCCATAGGAGCCGATGGAGGGTTCCAAGGTATACCCGGCACAGCCAATCTCATGAGCGCCTCAATAGCACATGCGGAGTACGACACCCCTATTGTGACGAAAAAGCAAGTGCGAGGGGGAACGCTCCAAATAGGAGCCGTGATCATAAGCGGCACTAGTCCAGCAACCATTATCAATGGGTTGTTCGATGGTGAAGTGGGGTGGACTTCATCTAGCGATACGCCGCAGGATACAGACGTCGTCACTGTTCGCGTAACGAATTACACGCCTTTTGACCCCAGTACTTCACCAAATGGCAATGACTATGGGCTCGATGCGGTCTTGGCGATGTGCAGGGACAGGACAATCGCCAAATACCCTCCTAATGGGCTTAAGCCCTTTTACATCACTATTATGTCTACCGGAAACGAGGTAAGCTTTTCCAATCTCTTTCGTCTCCCCGATGCCGGATCTTCGACTGCAGATACCGCCTGGCAATTCAAGATTCTTGGAGAAGATCTAGTGGGGAATGCTACTTTGAGGGGGAGTGGAACTTTAGGATCGAGCGTGAAAATCGGAAACGGTGGTTATGGAGTCTCAATACAGTACACGAATCTCAACAATAACAAGACCCAATATAGCGACGTTACTTTTGATAAAAACACGACGGATACGGTTAGCTTTAACGGACATTGTGGGAAAGCATGCGCATCTCCGTCAAATAGTTTGAGAATGCCTACCCTATCCCGAAAAGGGTACACCCATGGATGGGCGGCTTCTCCGTCTGCCACAACATCTTTGTATGGTGCGGGCGCAACGATAGAAATGCCGTTTAACCAAAACACGACGCTTTATGCGGTTTGGGCCAAGAAGCCCAGCCTATCAGTCAATCTGGACAAGAACGCTACGGACGCCACGGCTGGTACGCCCACCGTCTACTACTGGCCGGACAAGGGCTACACCACATCTAAGGACTCGACCGACGTCGTTGGCGTAGGATCGGTTATCGCTGCGAACAAGCCTGAGCGCGAAGGCTACGAATTCGATGGCTACTGGTCGCAGAGGTCTGGCGGCACCCAGTACGTGGATAAGGACGGTAATCTCACTGCTGACGCGCCCACCATTGCAGCAGGCTCTAGCTCGCCCAGATGGTACGCCCACTGGAAGCCAACCGACTACCTTATAAAGCTCGTGACCTATGGTGGCGACGTGGATGATGATGGTTGGAAGGAGCAGTCGGCCACCTCGGCAGAGGTGAAGGTGTACGACAGGCACTACAACATCGAATCGGACGACATAGAGCTCCCTGTTCCCGTGCGCGCTGATTATCATTTCACGGGCTGGACGGCCTCCAATGACAGCCTTCCACAGCTTTCCGTGGTCATAGGCAAGGGCTCTACTGGCAGCAGGACCTATAACGCCAACTACGAGCAGATCTACAAGGTCAGCTACTCCTCTGCCCATGGCACGCCTGGGCGGGTCAGCGACAGCATCTACAAGGGCGGCTCCAATATCAGGCTGCCATCAGTGACGGTTGATGCGGGCTACACGTTCAATGGGTGGGAGAGCTCGGCCTGGACGGGGCTCATGGCGGCTGACGCGGAGGTCTCCTTCGCGGGCACGCAAAACGTGACCGTCACGGCAAGCTTCACCAAGATCGAGTACACCATCAGCTTGGATACCGATGGCGGCAGCGTGAGCGACTCGGGCTGGGCGGCCGCGGTAGCCAACTCGAAGTACACGAAGATATACACTGTCGAGTCGGCCGCCGTCATCTTGCCCGAGCCTAAACGGACAGGCTACACCTTCACAGGCTGGACAGGCAGCAACGGCACCACCCCGCAGACCAGCGTCACTGTTCCTATGCAAAGTACTGGCAACAGGGACTACGAAGCCCACTGGAAAGCTGGCACCTTTACGGTGAAGCTTGATGCGAACGGTGGCAGTGGCGGAGACGAGATAATCTATGAGAAGTTCAACGATGGATGGTATACCAGCCCCAACGCAGAACCAAAGTATGCCATCACCAAGGTGTCGGTGCCGACGAGTGAGGCCACGGAAGGAAACTACGTCTTCAACGGTTATTTCTGGACAGACACAGAGGGAAATCGCATTCAGTGCATAGACTCGACGGGCAAGATTACTGCCGCGGCTAGCCAGTTCACGCAGGATGCCACCCTCGTTGCTGAATGGGCCTCTATAGCAGGGGTCGGCATCCATGCGAACGGAGGATATCTTAAATACAACAGCGTTACCTGGCAGGGGGATTTTTGCCATCAGATATCCAATGTCAAGAAATGCGAGATTCTGCCCGATAATTCGCTTTACACCCTCGCTACGGATGAGGTACCTCGCACCATTGGCTCTGGCAGTGCAGAATGGGAGCTGCTCGGGTGGAGCACGTCTCCAAACGGTCCGCTGCTGACAGCTGGCGACCAGCCGACGGACAAGGACGTTGTGTACTATGCTCAATGGAAACGCCCTACACAACTTGTGGTCTTTGCGAATGGCGGCGCACTTACCTTTCCGTACAACAACAATTGGAGTGGTGATGGGGCATGGCAGTTTAGCAGCACGGTCAAGTTTACTGTTGGCAACAATGCTGAGCTTACCGTTGGTGGCACGGATCGCAATCGGGAGGTAACTGTTCCTGAGGGATATGACCAGATGCTGCTTGGCTGGAGCTGGACGCCCGATGGGCCAATACTCGACGTTGGTACTTATGTGGTGTCGGAGGTTACGCGCCTTTATGCCGTTTGGGGAGGCTCAATCGATTTGTGGCTTCATGCCAATAGCGGTGCGCTCAGGTACTCTGGTCAGTGCTTCTGGGACGATGTGAGTCTTCCTGATGGTTGGCGGTTCTTCAATTCGCTGAGATATGTCATCTGCGAAGATGGGTCAATTAAGGTCTTTGACAAAGACAACACCAACAATGGTCGTCACGTAGTTGCCAATGAAAGCAAGACTGACCGAATTCTTCTCGGCTGGGCGCGTACGCCTACCGGCCCCAGGATTTCGTCAGGCGCGTACGGCGGTGCGGGCAAGATCGACCTCTATGCCTTCTGGCAGACGAGCGTGGTGGGCTTTGACCCTAACGGCGGCGCCGGCGGCCAAGGCGACAGCTTGCCGGTGACGGTGGGCGAGGCCATGCCGGCCATATCGAAGGAAAAGCCCACTAGGGCGGGCTATCTCTTCAGGGGATGGTTCGATGGACCGGATTACGAGCAGGCGCGCCAGTACTACACCGAGGAGTGCGACAGCGCACGGCAGTGGGATATCGGCTGCGATGCGACCTTGTACGCTGGATGGGAGCCGATATCCTACACGGTCTCCCTTGAGGGCGTTGCCGGAGAGGACCTGGGGACCTTCACGGCCAAGTATGGCGAGGACCTGGAGCTTCCGAAGCTGGAGTCCCAAGGCTGGATATTCAAAGGCTGGGAGGATGCCGAAACGATGGTCGTTCACCAGCCGGGCGCGGTGCAAAACCTGCGCAGCGAAGATGGCGCTCACGTGACGCTGCGAGCGAAGAGGGTTGCGGCGGTCTCGGCTGACGCGCCCATAGACGTGACGGTATCGGTGGACCTGCTCGGCATAGAGGACCAGGTGCCGGCGTCGGGCTACATCGAGTCGCGAAGCGGTGGCGCGCTCAAGGTCGCAGCGGTCGACTTCGCGCCGCTCGATGGCGCCACGGCACTGTTCGGCTCGCGCACGGCAGACGTTGCCCTGGAGGCTTTGGCTGGCGAGCGCGCCACTTCAGCCGCCGTGAGCTTCCCGCTGGATGCCGAGGCCACCGAGGCCGACGCATCCAAGCTGGCCGCCTTCGCGCTGCCGGACGGCTTCGGCACCCGCATCCCCATAGGCTATCGCTTCGCCATTCCCGATGACGTGCTGGGCACCATAGACCCGGCCATCTTCGAGCAAAAGACCACCCCTGTGTGCTCGGTGTACTATACCGTGGCGCTGGCGAACCAGGAAGGCATCGCGTAGGCGGTAGGGCTCAGGGCCATCGCGCCTACGCAAGGCTGGGCAGGTGATTGCTGCTCGAGGCAAGGGCGGCAGCGGCTTTTCGCTTCGGGATGGCCGGGGGCAAGCGCTCCCGGCCATCCCCTTTCCGGACGAAGCCGATCCTTCCCATAGAGGCTTCTCTGCCGCGCTAAGGTAAAAGAATTTTCCTATTGATGTTGGTATACAAAAATAAGGAAAGAAAATGGCCAAAAATTTTCCTTAACTGCCCTGAAAAGCCCGCTAAGGAAAATTTCTTTACCTTAGCGACGCTCCTGCAGAGTCGCGGCTATCTCAAGGTTCGACGAAAGGGTATACCTGGCTATATGCGATAGCGATAACAACCTATCGGAACATTCAATGGCCGCCACGCTTGAACGGGCGCTTTCCCCATGGTTATATAGACAGGCTGCGTTCTGCGGAGAGAAGGGCGCACGATCGGGCAGGCCACCAGGGCCTGCACCCCAAGGAGAGAACCAGAAGGAAGCACGACCCATGGCGAAGAAGAACCTGCCTTACGACCAGAAATACTACGACCCCGAGATCGAGTGCATGCCGCGCCCCGAGCTCGAGGCCATGCAGCTCGAGCGCCTGAAGGAGATGGTGCGCTACGCCTACGACAACACCGTGTGGTACAAGCGCAGCTTCGACGAGGCCGGCGTGTCGCCCGACGACATCCACACGCTGAAGGACATAGAGCGCTTCCCGTTCATCGACAAGAAGACCGAGCGCGACACCCAGCACGTGGGCAGCTTCTTCGGCGAGATGTGCAGCGTGCCCGAGGAAGACGTCATCTTCATGGCCACCTCGTCCGGCTCGACCGGCGTGCCCACGGTGAGCCCGTTCACCCAGGAGGACTTCGACCTGTGGCAGGACACCGAGGCGCGCCTGTTCTGGCAGGCGGGCATGCGCCCGAACGACCGTTACGTGCATGGCCTGAACTTCGCGCTGTACGTGGGCGGCCCCGACGTCATCGGCGCGCAGCGCCTGGGCGCGCTTGCCATTTGGGTGGGCGCGGTGCCCAGCGATCGTTTGCTGTTCGTGCTGAAGCAGTACCAGCCCACCATGATATGGACGAGCCCCAGCTACGCCTGGACGCTCGGCGAGAAGGCGAAGGAGAAGGGCTTCGACCCTAGGTCCGACTTCAACATCCACACCATCATCGTGGCCGGCGAGCCGGGCGGCTCCATCAAGTCGACGCGCGAGGCCATCGAGGATTTGTGGGGCGCGAAGGTGGTGGACTTCTTCGGGCTTTCCGACATCTACGGTGCGTGCGCGGCCATGTGCGAGGCCAAGGACGGCCTGCACATCGTCGAGGACCAGATACTCGTCGAGACTGTGGACCCCGAAACCGGCGAGGTGCTGGAGCCGGGCCAGGTGGGCGAGCTGGTGTACACCACCCTCATGAAGAAGGCGCGGCCCATGATCCGCTTCCGCACCGGCGACATCGGCTACGTGTCCAACGAGCCGTGCAGCTGCGGCCGCACGCTGGGGCGCATCCACATCACCGGCCGCAAGGACGAGATGTTCATCGTGGGCGCCGTCAACGTGTTCCCCACCGACATCGAGTACGTGGTGCGTGCCGAGAAGGGCCTGACCGGCGAGTACTCCATCCGTGTGTACGACGAGAACTACACGACGCGCTACGAGGTGTCGGTCGAGCGCGCCCAGGGTTCCGACGAGCCCTTCGACGCGGTGGCCAAGCGCGTGGGCGCGGCGCTGAAGGCCCATACCGGCGTGCGGCCCGCCAACGTGGTGGTGTTCGACGCGGGCAAGCTGGGCACGTCGAGCGAGCACAAGGCCAGCCGCTTCGTCGACGAGCGCAAGGGGCGCTAAGGCCGGGCAGCGCGTCATAGCAGGCCATAGAGAGGGAAGGCCCCGGGCCTACCGCTGGAAGGCGGCGACGCTCGGGGCCTTTTTGCGCCTTACGCGGGGTGATGCCTTGCCAAGGGCAGCGGTTTCGCGCTATGGTAGGCGTTAATGTAGCTTCTTAAAAAGGGAGGGCCTATCATGCGCCTCGGAACCGACGTTTTGGCCTTCGAGGCTTTCGGCATTCCCTTGCTGGGCAATGCAGCGAACGGCAGCATCATGGGGCTCACCGCCGAGGCTGCGGTGCTCTGCAGCCGGATGGCCCAGGAAGATGTGCCCGAAGCCGAAGTGGGCGCCGTCGATGCCCATTTGGCCGAGGCTCTGCGGCGGGGCGGCTTCTTGGATTCGCAGGGGCTGGGCTGCGCGCTCGAGTCGGCCTACCTCCATGTCACCCAGGCATGCAACCTCGACTGCGTGGGCTGCTATTCCAGCGACGAGCAGCGCAACCGTGCGGCTGACCTGCCCTTTGAGAGGCTGTGCGCTATCATGGACGAGCTGGCTGCTGCGGGCGTGCGCCACCTGGTGGTGTCGGGCGGCGAGCCGTTCCTGCGAGCCGACCTGCCGGCCATCCTGCGCCATGGGCGCGAGGCATGCGGCTTCCAGGCGATCGACGTGCTCACCAATGGCACGTGCCTGACCCCGGAGAAGCTGGCCGCGGTGGCGCCCTATGTCAATCGCGTGTCGGTATCCTTCGACGGGGCCGCGCCGGATGCCCAGCCGCACATTCGCCGCCGGCAGCTGTTCGACCAGCTGGTGAGCGCCGTGGCCATGGTGCAGGGAGCGGGCATCGCCGCGCATATCATCCCCACCATCCATGGGCGCAACATCGATGATGTGCCCGCGTACTGCGACCTGGCTGCTCGCCTGGGAGCCACCATGAACTTCAGCTTGCTGTCGGCGCCTGTGGGCTGCGCCGAAGCGCGCGGGCTGCTGCCCAGCGACGAAGCGCTGCGCAAGCTGGCCTCGTTCACGGTGGGCACGGCAGAGCACCCGGCGGTGGCGGTGGCTGACACGCCCACGGGCAACGGGCTCAGGGCCAGCGTGGGGTGCGGCGCCCGGTGCAGCGGGGTGAGCGTGGGCTATGACGGCCGCACCTACCCATGCCACATGCTGCACGACGACAGCTTGTGCCTGGGCGAGCTGGGTGTGCGCTCGAGCGTTGGGGTCGACGTTCGGGCTGGCGCCGATCAAGGCCCCCTTGCTGCCGATGCGCTGCGGCGCATCCACGTGGACGAGGTCGAAGGTTGCTCGGACTGCGAGCTGAAGTACCTGTGCGGCGGCGGATGCCGCGCCCGTGCGTTCTTCGCCACGGGCAGCATCTACGGGAAGGACCCGTACTGCGCATTCATGCAAGAGCATTTCTCGCTGGTATTCCAGCGGTTGGCAAGGGGCTGAACGGGTAGGGTATGGTAGTCTACAAGGAGCGTTCGCATGACGCGCCTAAATGGATTCCCAGAGGGAGAGTTATGGCTATCATATCGAATCTCGAGGCGGCTGCTCAGGAGCATGGCCTGACCCTCGATGCGCTTGCGGTGCGTTCGGGCATCAGCGGGGCCGAGCTTTCGCGCATGAACACCGGCCGAATCCAGTCGCTGCGATTCACGACGCTGGCGGCTATCTGCAAGGAGCTGCGCTGCCAGCCTGGCGATTTGTTCGTGTATGTGCCCGATGCCGAGGTGAAGGACGCCTAGCGCCGAAGGCTAGCAATCGAAGAAGTCGCGCACTTCCCGGTCGAGAGCATCGGCGATGCGGATGAGCACCGCGATGCTCAGGTTGAGCTGGCCGAGCTCCAGGCGCGCGATGTAGGATTGGCTGGTACCGATGGCGAGCCCCAGCTCCTCCTGGGAGACGCGCTGCTCCATCCGAGCTATGCGGATGGCGTCGCCCAGCTTCTCGGCCTGGTCTTGTAGGTCCTTATCATCCATCCGCCCAGACTATGGCGCGGCTTCTGACGGGATACGACCTATTTGGTATACCGCTTGCTTACGGCTTCGTGCCGAGCTGCGTCGCCGGCCTTCTGCTTCCTTGCCGACAGCCCAGCGAAGGGGTTGTGCGGTAGAATGGCAGCAGGCGCGGCACTCGACACCGCCGCTGCGGGCGGCAAACGCGCCTGACTTGCCCTACGACCAAGGAGCCCTGCCATGGAAAAGACGTTCGCTATATCAGGCCAGCACTATCTGTTCGATGTGCAGACGTTCGCGCAGGTGGTCCTTTCAGTGGGCGGCGACGCGTACCATTACGCGCTGTATGACCGCTCGACCCGCGGCGTGATCGAGGATGTGAGCAGCGGCACCAGCGAGCTGGGCGTGATGGTGCAGACCTCCGAGACCGCCGCCGAGCTCAACGCGGCGCTGGCCGAGGCGGGGCTCGAGTTCCACGAGGTCATCCGCAGCGCCCCGCGCATCGCGCTGCCGGCCAGCCACCCCATGGTGCACGCGGCCAGCCTGAGCCTCGACGACATGGCCGACTACCCGTACGTGTACTTCGACCAGGGGAAGGACGCCCCGCTGCCCTTCTACGAGGAAGCGCTCTCCGGCGTTGCGCGCGACAAGTCCATCGCCTGCACCGACCGCGCGTCGCTTAGCGAGCTCATCGTGGCGCTGAACGGGTACACCGTGACGAGCGGCATTTTGGTCGGCATCTCGGACGGCGCGCTGCTGCACACCATCCCGCTGGAGACCGAGGTCGAGCTGTGCTTGGGCTACGTGACCCGTACCGGCCAGCCCCTCGATGACATGGGCAAGCGATTCGTGGACAAGCTGGAGGTCAACCTCCAGCGCTATGCTGCCCGCTTCTAGGGTCTATTCTCTTAGGAATCCTGCGAAGGATCCTGCGGTTCCGCTTGCGCCTTGCGACGGCGGTATATCGCCACGCCCGCAGCGCCTGCCGCGGCCACGACCACCACGATCACCAGCGCCACGATGGGCAGGTTGTCGCCGGTCTTGGCCAGGTTCCCCGACGCGCCGCCCGGGCTGTTGCTCAGGCCAGCCTGCTGCAGGTTGCCCGTGCCGGCCTTGCCCTCCTGCCAGCTGACGGACATGGGCGAGAACCCGTGCACCGTGAAGTGCACGCCGTACTCGTCCACGCGCACCTCGGGCGTTTCCACCTGGCCGGGCTCGAAGCCGCTCATGGTGGTGGTGAACATGTGCGCCGCAGCGAACGTGTGAGTGTCCGCCGAAAGGCCATCAGTGGGGAAGCCCAGGTTCACCTCGATGCCTTCCTTGGGGAAGTCGCTCGCGTACTCCATCTCGGACCACTTCCACTCGCCTGTGGCGGCGTCCTCCTTCAGGCGGAACAGCGTCACGTCGTAGACTGCGGTCTGGTCGGCGCGCACGTCGGGCATGATGGCCCGCGTGGCATCCACCAGCTCGGTGGCCACCTTGGCCTGCTTAGCCTTGTTGTCGGCGCCTTCCTCGAACAGCGAGCTGGCGGTGGTCAGCTTGTCAAGCGACCGCTCAGCCAGGCCTCCCTTGGCGGCGATGCGGTAGTCAGGGTCCACCGACGGCATGGCCGTCGTGCCTTCCGGAGCGGAGAACTCCGGCGCCTTCACCGTTACCGTGCATGTGGTGGACGACCCCTCGTGGTTGGCATCGCCCGCGCTCGCGGCGCGCACCACCACGCTGCCCAGCTTCTGCGCCTTCAGGCTGGGGGCGCCGGCCGAGGTGATGATGGTGGCCGCGTCGCCCGACTCGATGGAGAAGTCGATGTCGGTGATGCCGCTCTCGCACGATGCGCTCAAGGCCACGGGGCCATCGTTGATGCCGATGGTGGGGTTGCCGGTGAGCGAGCCGCCGAAGGTGACGCGGTCGGGCGCCTTGCCGATGACGAACGTGGCTGTGACCGGCTCGAAGCTGTAGCCGCCCGAGCCAGTGGGCGCCACCTCGACGGTGGCGGTGCCGGCGTTCACGTTGTCGCGGAAGCTCACGGTGTAAGCGCTCGGCGGCAGCACCGCGCCGTCGACGATGACCTTGACGTCAGGCTCGATGGGGTGCCCGGTGTAGGTGGTCGACCCTCCGGTGAGGTTGACGTTGGCCGTGGTGCGCTTCGGCGACACGGTGACGGTCAGATCGCGGTTGATCACGCGATAGGCGCTCGTGTCGTTGGGAGTGAACACAGCGGCGAAGGTGCGCGTGCCCGGCTCGCCCACGCTGCGGCTGGGGTCGCTCCACGACCAGGTGCCCGGCGTGTCGCCAGCGGGCAGCGGCCCGAACTTGACGTTGCCCAGGGTGTCGCCGTAGGAAGCGGTGAGCCCCGAGGGCGTGGTCACGCGCGGGTCCTGCTTGTCTTCGCTGTAGCTGTAGTCAGTCGTGCTCAGCGCCGGGCCGTTGATGAACGACAGGCCGTTGGTCATGAACTTGTTGGACATGGTGCGCGTGCGGTCGAGGGTGTTGCTGCCCACCAGCAGGTACGACTTGCCCCACGTGGGGTCGGCACCGTACCACTGGCCTTCCACCTGCACGTTGTTCCACATGTGCGGCTCGCCGTTCTGCTGGCCTGTGCCATCGGGCGACGCCATGGCGGTGCGGCCGTCGGCTAGCGTGCAGGGCACGCCCACCTCGATGCAGAGCGCCTGCAGCGCTCGGGCATAGCCCTCGCACACCGGCGCCTTCTCGCCCTGGCCCTTGGTGAGCGCGCTCAGGGCGCTCCACGCGCACATCTTGTTGGCGCCTTCGAGCTGCGAGAGCGAGTTGCTGTTGTAACGGTTGTTATCCACCAGCCAGTCGTTGAGGAACTTCACCTTGTAGTAGTCCGACGCGTTGTCGGCCGGCGTCATGGACCCGGTGATGGAGGCTATGGCATTGTCGTATTGGCCGATGGCGTCCTTGATGCTGGTCTCGGTGCCGTACTCGGCCGCGCGCGGCGTCCAGATGCTGGTCGTGTCGGAGCCGGCCATGCGCGTGGCGGCTCTCAGGATGAAGCCGTAGTAGCGATAGGTGCCGTCGTCGTAGACCGCGTCGGTCACGGCGAAGTGGCGGTTGCGCCAGAAGCACTGCGGGTTGTCGCGGTCGAAGGCGCCGTAGGTCTCGGTGATGTAAGCCTGTATGTCCTCGTCGGAATGCGGGTCGTCGCTGGGGACCTTCGCAGCCAGGATGCTGGGGAACACCACTTCCTTGACGGTGCCGTCGCCCTCGCCGGCGGCAGACGTGCCCTTCTTGGGGATGAAGCAGGCATCGCCCACCTGGGAGCTGGCGGTCACGCGGGACATTCCGTCGAAGGGCGTGTTGGTGAGGTACTTGTCATCGATGAGGTAGTCGCCCTGGCCGTCGTTGTCGCTCGCCTCGATGAGACCGTCGTAGAACGCCTGCACCCAGGGCATGTCGGTGTCGTCGATGCGGTCTATCCACTTGGCGTGATTGCCTGGCGCCAGCTTGACGGGGCTTGCCTCGCGGGCGCTGAAGAAGCTCATGAAGCGGGCCAGCAGCGAAGCAGGCTCGTCAACGGTGGTCTCAAGGGACTGCAGGTCGTCCTCGTCGATGGTGCCCAGCTCGAAGGGGCTGTCGTCTTCGGCAACGGCGGCTTGGGGGGCAGCCTCGTTGGCAGGGGCTGGGCCTTCTGCAGGGCTTTCGGTGCTGGCGGCGGCTGCCTCGGCGGGCAGGTCGGCGGCGCCTTCCGTTGCGGTGCCGTCGTCGGCGAAGGCGGCTGCGGGCACGAGCGTGGCGGCCAGCAGGAAAGCGCAGAGCGTGCGTACGAGCTTATGGGCAGGTGCGGTCATGGTGCGTTGCTCCTTTATGGTGCTGCGCGGGCGTGTTTTGCCTGGTTGCGCGCGAAAAACCCCTTCATATCCAAAGTGCGCATATCATAGCCAGCGCTGCGCAGCGTTTGCAAGCGAATCATTGAAAAACCTCCAAAAATTCGGCACCTCATCTGCATGTTGTCCGTGTTGTGCCCGTGCCCACAATATATAGGCCGAGCACCTGAGGAAAGATGCAAGGGCCCTCAGGTGCTCGGCGACATTGATGATATAGAGAACGCTCTATCCTTCGTTGCGTTCGACCACCTTCACCCAATACACGATGTCTTTCCCCGCTAGAGGGTGGTTGAAGTCCAAGGTGGCTATCTGGTTGTCTACGCTGAGCACCTTTGCAGGGATAGGCTCGGCGCTTCGCGGAGTTCTCCACGCGATGGTCTCTCCTACGGGCAGTTTGTCCCCATCCGGAACTTTGAACGTAGCCACTTTCTGCACAGCGCTCTCGTCGTATTCTCCATAAGCGTCTGCAGCATCGATGGCCACGACGCGCTCATCGCCTGGCAGCAAGGAAGCCAGCGCCTCTTCGAGCTTCGGCATAACATGATGGCGGCCTAATATGATCTCATGAGGTTCGGAGCCGCCGTCATCGAACACCTCCCCGTTGGGGAAAGACCCTCGGTACAAGAACCGCACGACCGTAGCCATGGTGCAGGCCCTAATGCCAGCGTTGCGACGTAAGGAAGAACCCCTGGGTGGGCGTGACGTCGCTGTCATCGTCGATAAGCTTGGCAGCGTTTTCCTCGGCATTGCCGCATATCTCGCTCACAGGGGCTTTGATGCCGTCTTCTTCGCTCTCAGGCCGTTTCTTCTCATCGAACATGGCTGGCTCCTTCTCGAACTGACCGTCCTGGTTTTGGCTGACGGGGCTGATGGGGATGGCGACCCTAGCCGCTGGGTCGCATCTTCATCTTAGGGAGCAGTAGGCGGGCTGCCTATCCTATACGAGGTATGATTCCTCACCTGCTCCGCTTCCTCAGTCCTTTAGGCCGATGGTGGCAGGACGCGGGGGCCGACGAGGCTTCTTTTTGGATGGGCGCGCAGGCGGAAAAGAGCGAAGCATACTGGACGGGAAGACTGGCTTTCGTGACCATGCTCCACGGCTCGCGAAGGCCTGACCTCGCTATCTCGTACCCCAAGTCCGACTAGCATTTTTCATTCATGCTACACAGTCGATGGAATAATGATGCCGCTTGCGTCATGCTAGTATCTGCCGGGGCGGTGTCTCAGGCTCGTTCCAGCAACAAGCTTTTCGCTTTTGATGCCCTTGGGCATCTGAGGTGCTGAGAGGTGATGCTCATGGAGAACGTGTCCCGCAACGAAACCCCGGAGCCCCCCGCTCGCAAGCCACTCGGTGCCAATGAAGGCGATATCAACACCGTCATAACCGATGGGTTCTTGGGCTTCGGCTTATCTGCTTGTAATGCGATTCTGGCGATATTCTATTCTGCATACAACATGGGAAGCGCGTTGATCGCGAGCCTTACCATCACGAGCGTGGCCTTCTTCATCGCAGCCTTCCTGTTCGTGGGCAAATCCTTTGCCGACCTTTTCGCTGAGGATAGCCGTCGATGGGTGCTGTACGGCGCGTATTCAGCGACCTTCGCATGCTCGGTCATCTGCGAGGCTGCGCGCTTGTCGTTGGCGGCCGATATCCTAGCTGGCGCCAGCTTCGCAGCTACGCTGCTCCTCTACGGCAAGTACCTTTCTAGCCTCGACCGCAAAGTTCTCATGCTTCTCGTCAGCGCGGTGTTCATCGTGGCAGGCTTCACTATCGTCGTGCTCTTGCCGCTTGAACGTTGGTACAGCTTCGGAATCGTTGGAGTGCTCATAGCGTTCTCGATGGTAATGACCTTTTTGTTCTGCCGGAAGGACCTACCGCTCAACGAGTTCTGCGACAAGTCTGAGTCCAAGCGTCGCAGCGTGAAGGTGAAGGGAAACAATCATACCCTTGTGTTGCTAGGGTTCATGCTCGGTGCTTGCGTGATGGTATGCAGCATTGAGCAACCTCGTGATTTCCTCGTGCTAGGGGTTGGCGGCGCTGTGGGCATAGCAGGCATCCTTTCTTTGTTGCTTGCGCAGCTCGAAGAGCGTGCCTATAAGGAAATGCTCAAGAAGACCTGTGCGTTTGCTACTGCCGCATGCTTTCTCTTGCTGGGAATCGTACCCCCGTTGGCTCAGCTGGTGCTCCTGGGTGCGTATCTCTGCTTCGTCTTCTTGAACGTCATCGTTCTGGTCAATGCCATCATAGAGACAGCGCGGTTCAATCTCATGTCACCGCTTTGGCTCCTTGGGCATGAGGGTGCCATTTTCTTCTTGGGAATGGGTGCAGGTTGCGCGCTTTATACCGCTGGTATTCGAGCCGCCCAAACATGGCCTCTGGCATTTCAGATTAGTGTGATACTGGGTGTTATCGTCTGTGCTTGGATGCAGATAAGCGTCAATTACCAAGCGTATCCTTTCGAGCCCGTGATTGAAGGGTCGAGCGAAGAAAAGATGAAGGCCCAAGAGCTTACCGAGCGCAACGGCCATCGCAAATCGCTCTATCAGAAGAAGCGCGAGCTTGCTTGCGAGCTGTACGCGCTCTCTCCGCGGGAACGTGAGATTTTGGCTACGTTGCTCAAGGGACGTGATGCCAAGTACATAATGGATACCTTCTATATATCCCAGTCTACGGCGAAAACCCACATCTACAACATCTATCGCAAGTTCGATGTGCACTCACGGCAGGACCTGCTCGACTTCATCGAGGATATCGAGCTGCCGCCTGAAGAATTGGCGGACGCGCTCCCCGATGACGAATGCTGACAGGGTGGATTGCCTGTCCTTGCTGGGGAAATCGGGCCTAAGGTACGACGGAACCCCAAAGCACTCATACTTTGCCGATAAAGAATATTCCAGTATAGAGAGCCGATTTCCAACCAAGGGAGGAGGTCGTGATAATCGTCCTATCCCGGGATTGTGCGGTCTTGGGGTAACCGCCTGTGCGTTAGGCAGCGGGCGGCCCGATCGAGGAGAGCATGGCCGAAATCCATTCCGAGGGAGGGATATTCATGGCAACAAGAACGAAGAGCACAGCCTCTGGCTATGGGTGGGTCATTTTAGCGGTCACGTTCCTGGCGGGCTTCACGGCGCCAGCGAATATGGCAAAGGTGACTGCTCTGGCGCCAGTCATCATGGAGCAGTTCGCCATCGGCCCCGACACGCTAGGTTGGGTCATAGCCTTGTTCTATGTCCTGGGGTTCGTCATGGCGTTTCCTACGGCTGCTCTTATCAACAAGCTAGGCATCCGCAACGTGGTTCTGGTGGCTATCGGGTGCGCCATAGTAGGCTCTGTTATTGGCGCCGCGACCACCGATGTGACGGTGTTCATGATCAGCCGTGTGTTCGAAGGGGCTGGCATGGGCGTTATGGGCGTGGCAGGAGCTTCGGCCATAGCCCCGTGGTTCAAGGCTGAGAAGCGCGGTTTGCCCTTGGGCATTTGGGCCATGTGGGTAGCGCTGGCTATGTGCATCTGTCCAGTGCTTTATGGATGGGTCGTTGAGGCGCTGGGCATGCCGTGGCAGGCTGTATGGTGGGGTACGGTAGTATTCGACATCATCGTGGGCGTTCTGTTCGTGGCGCTGTACCGTGAGCCAGCCGACCCGCAGCAATCCGAAGACGAGCAGGTTCCGCACGGTCCGGCGGTATTCGGCCGGGCATACAAGAATCCGGCGTTGTGGGGCTTGGCCCTTATCTTCTTGTTCGACGAGGCTGCTTTCATGGCCATCAATGGATTCTTGACTACCTATCTGAGCCAGGAGCTCCAGACCACGTTGGTGTTCGCTACCGCCATTGCCTCGGCTTTCGGCGTAGCGGGTGCCGTTTGCGCGCCGCTCTCAGGCTGGCTTTCCGATTTGCTGAAGACCCGCAAATGGATTCTGCTTTTTGCGTTGGTGGGCGGTGTTGCCTACACGGCGGTGGTCTTCACCTGCCAAGACCCGAACCTGTATTGGGGCATTATGGTGCTGGCGGGCATAGCGGGAGGCTTTGTTCCCTCTGTTATCTGGCAGGCTACGCCAGATACGGTCGAACCCGATGATGTGCCGGCAGCCAATAGCCTCGTGGCTTTTACCCAGAATCTGGGCATGTTCATCGGCGCCATCTTCATGGGGCAGGCCATCACGGCTTTCGGCTGGGCAACGGGTTCGTATATCTCGCTGGTGCCTTGCTATGTCATCTGCATCATCATCTTCTTCGCGGTGGTGCGCAAGCATCTGAAATAAGGTGTCCGAACGGGTACTGCATTCGTGCCTGATGGGCACTGGGGCTTTCGAAAGGGGTGGCGCTGTCCACCCCTTTTCCTTGGCGGCTCATAGAGCCTGGTTCCTGGCTCCAAAGCTGATTCCTTGATCGTGTTGGCATCAGCCTCGGCCTCATACTTCTCTCGTCTAGACCTTAAGTATGAGGTTTCGGCGAAGCTTTCCTTATTTGCGTACGATTCTCGGCTTGCTCGGCGTCCGGTAGCTTCTGTCTCAGAGCCATGCAGTTCGATTGGATATTCAGCAAGAAAGGGGACGCCTTGACGGCGTGTCGCACCAGCGCTCTGCGCACACGATGGCACGGCTTACGGTTGCTGTCGAGGGCTTGCTGGCGGCACCCCTTGAAGGAAGGAGGATCAGGGTCCATGTGTTTTAGACCTGCGGCTATCGAGATGGACATCGCCTGTCTCGAATGCGGGACCAAAGTAGGTGCGCAGGACAAGGTTTGTCCGGCATGCGGAGCCTTGCTGCCCGACCAAGAATCAGCGAGCCCTTACTTCGTGCCAGGGGCTGAAGCTTCGGGAATGCCAGGCGCACCGAATGCGCCGGGATCCCCTGCAGTTCCTGGTGCGCCTGCTATGCCGGGAGCCCCGAAGCCTCCGGGGCAATAGGAGAGGCTTGCATCCAGGGTCGCAATGAGGCCCTGAGAGAGGAGAAGGCATGAAGATTTTCAAAGGACAGGGCATGGCCGACATCGGCAAGCCTTGGCGCTTCGAAGAAGACGGCTTGACCGTCACGCGTGGATGTGCCTGGTCTCCGCCAGGCTGCCACCCCACTGGTTGCGGCATCAAAACCTACGTCAATGGCGATGGGGAGCTGGTGAAGGTGGAAGGCGACGAGAACCACCCCATCACCAACGGGCGCCTATGCGTGCGGTGCCTGACCATACGCGATTATGTCTACAACCCAGACCGTATCCGTTACCCGATGAAGCGCGCTCGCGAGGATCGCGGCAAAGACAAGTGGGAGCGCATCACGTGGGATGAAGCCTATGACCTTATCGCGGAGAAGGTGGCGTACTACAAAGAGAACTACGGCGCAGAGTCCATCCTGCTGATGGGCGGCACCGGTCGCGAGGGCGGCCCTATGCTTCCGGCCTATGCGCATGCCTGCATCGGCACGCCGAATGCCTGCTATACGCAGTCAGGCTATTCCTGCTATATTCCGCGTGTCGCTGGCACCACATACGTGTTGGGCGCGACCTACCCAGAGATGGATTATGCTGGCGGCTTGCCGGGCCGCTACGATGACCCGCAGTTCACGCTACCTGAGCTCATCGTGTTCTGGGGCAAGGAGCCTTTGCCATCCAATGGTGATGGGCTGTTCGGCCATGCGGCCATCGACATGATGCGCCGTGGCTCGAAGCTCATGGTTATCGACCCCCGCGTGAACTGGGTTTCTACGCGCGCCGACTGGCACCTGCGCCTACGCCCTGGCACCGATGCCGCTCTGGGCATGGCCATGCTCAATGTCATCATCACAGAAGACCTCTACGACCATGATTTCGTCGAGAAATGGTGCTATGGCTTCGAGCAGCTATCTGAGCGCGTGAAGGATATGCCACCGGAGAAAGCGGCAGAGATCTGCGGCCTGGACGCTGACCAGATTCGCGAAGCGGCCCGCGTTTATGCTGCGGCCAAACCTGCTCAGATCGCCTGGGGTCTGGCGATCGACCAGAAATCCAACGGCGTCCAGGCAGGCCATTGCGTATTGGCTCTCGAGGCCATAACGGGCAACATCGATGTGCCGGGCGGCCAGCTCATCGGCGATGTGAACGACGGCTTGGAGCTGGGTTTCGGCTGGAACAATCTGGGCCCTGAGCTGCAATCGAAGATCATGGGCATAAAGGAATATCCGGCCTATGTGGGCCTTGTGCTCAACGCTCAGTGCGATATGGTGCTTGATGCTCTGGAGACCGGCGAGCCTTATGCCTTCAAGATGGGAGGCTTCGAAGACACGAACTTCCTGGCGGGCACTTGCGCGGCCCAGCCGAAGCGCTGGCATGATGCAATGGTGGAGAACCTGGAATGGTGCTTCGGCATCGATGTGTGGATGACCCCCACAATCCAAGCATGCTGCGAGGTGTTCCTGCCGCTTTCTTCTACTGTCGAGCATGACACGGTTGTCTACACGCATTATGGGGCGTCGCCTATCATGGCAGGTGCGGTCAACAAGTCCATCACTGTGGGTGATTGCAAGGGTGACTGTGAGATAATGTATGAGCTGGGTCGGCGCTGCATGCCCGTCAATTTCGAGAAGTATGAAGATTACTATGACTTCCTGGCCGACTACCGCTTAGGTTACAAGCAGACCTTCGAAGAGCTTCGCGAGGAGGTCGTGCACCAAAAGACCGAGATGTGCGGCTATCGCAAGTACGAGACAGGCCGCTTGCGCCCAGATGGCCAGCCGGGGTTCAATACACCTACTGGCCGAGTAGAGCTTTACTCGACCATGTTCCGCCAGTTCGGGGAAGATCCGCTTCCCTATTACATGGAGCCGCAGCTTTCGCCCGTCTCTACTCCCGACTTAGCTGAGGAGTTCCCTCTGGTCTTGACCACTGGCGCACGCACCTACTGTTACTTCCACTCGGAAGGGAAGCAGATCCCCTATCTGCGTGAGATGAATCCTGACCCGCTCATCGAGATTAACCCTGCCGATGCGCAGAAGTATGGCGTGACCGATGGCCAGTGGGTAGAGGTCTCGAATCCTTTCGGCAAATGCATGCTGAAGGCAAAAGTGTCCCAGATAGTGAGGCCCGGCGTCGTCCATGCGCAGCATGGCTTTTGGTTCCCCGAAAAGGATGCCGAAGAGCCGAGTCTCTATGAAGTATGGCGCTCTAATATCAACGAGCTCATCCCTCATAAATACATTGGCAAGCTGGGGTTCGGCGCTCCATTCAAGTGCATCCTTTGCAAGGTGACGCCGACCGACGAGAACTACGACACCGATATGCAGCAAGTCTGGGACCGTTTCGGAAAGTTGGTGGTGTAAATGACCGCATACGGCCTGCTCATCGATTATGAGTACTGCACTGGCTGCCAGTCATGCGAGGTAGCTTGCAAGGAGGAGCACGCGATCCCGGTAGGCCAATGGGGCATTCGCGTGCTTGATGATGGTCCTTGGGAATGCACCGATGGAAAGTTCAACTGGAACAAGATTCCCACGCCGTCGCGGCTATGCGACCTGTGCGCGAGTCGCACCGCCAAGGGCAAGCAGCCGAGCTGCGTTCATCATTGCCTGGCTGGTGTCATGCAATATGGCAGCGTAGAAGATCTGGCGCGCGAACTCGAAGAGAAGCCTAACCAGGTGCTCTTCGTCCCCGAGCCTTACCGATACTGAAGCAATCGCGCAAACAAATAGAACAGCGCCCCTTCCTGAATTGCCTTGTCTGGTCGGGAAGGGGCTCGATCAAGGAGACGCTATGAGATGGCCCGATTCAGGCGCTTTGGAGCAGGCTGAAGACCGGCGAGACAACTACGGGGTGATGTCCCGACTGTTCCGCTCAGAGGTCAGTCGAGATCTTTTGGCTGGCTTATGCGAAAGCCCTGCGCCCGACCCCACGGGCAACGTCCTCTTCGATGAAGGCTATGGCCGCATTAGGACCTATCTTGACTCTGTTGAGGATGTCGACAAGGGGCGCTCTGAGCTAGCCCAAGACTACTGCTATACCTTCTTGGGCTATGGCGGAGGAGGCCCGCAGTGCGATGGGGGGTCGGCAAGCATGCGCGCCGCCTACCCCTATGAGTCGATCTATGCCAGCGGTTCAAAGGCGATCGGCGGTGAGCACAGCGCTCAAGTTCGCGAGGCCTACGTCGAAGCGAGGTTTCGGCCTCGGCGAGATCGCATCGATGCTGACGACCACATAGCTTGCGAGTTGGAGTTCATGCAGTTCCTCGCAGACCAAGAGCTCACGGCGTTGCGCGCAGCAGATGAGAGGGCGGTTGATGAGGTGCGCATGAGGGAGAAAGGCTTTATCGAGGCGCACTTGCTGCCTTGGGCCCCGGCGTTTCGGCGAGTAGTCGAGGACTTCGCGCAGACAGCCTTCTATCAAGGGCTTGTGCAGATGACGGTTGGCTGGCTCCAGCAAGACGCGGAGTATTTGGCTTCCCTTAGCGGTGGGGTCGAGTAGGCAAGGAACACAGCGGTATCTGTGGTTCCTCGAGGCCCCTTGCGATTCGGCAATGCAGCCATCGCATTAGCAATAAACGAGAAAGAGGAGAGTGAGATCATGCAAGAAGCCGATTACAAACCGGCGGCAGTTGTAAAGCTCGATACGCTTTCCGATGTCAACGACATCGGAAAACCCTGGCGCTATGAGGAAGACGGCATGACCGTCACCCGCACTTGCCCATGGTCGCCCCCTGGATGTCATCCGGTGGGCTGCGGCCTAAAGCTCTATGTTAACGATGAAGGGCGCTTGGTGCATGTTGAGGGCGACGAGAACCATCCGGTCACCCAGGGCCGCCTTTGCCCTCGATGCATCGCCCTCAAAGACTACGTTTACAGCCCCGCGCGCATCCTGAAGCCACTGAAGCGCAATCGCGCCGATCGCGGCAAGGAGGATGCTTGGATGGAGTGCAGCTGGGACGAAGCCTTCGATATCGTCAAAGAGAACTATGAGCGCATCTGCGAGCAGTATGGGCCTGAATCCATAATAGGCATGTCCGGCACTGGCCGAGAAGGTGGCACTATGTCGCTGTATCCCACCATGGTGTTCGGCACACCGAACTACTGCTATATGCAGTCGGGATACGCCTGCTATACCCCGCGTCTAGCTGCTGCAGCATACATTACGGGCAGCACGTACGCAGAGTGGGACTATGCGGGTGCCTTGCCTGGGCGCTGGGACGATGACCGCTACACCCTTACCGAGTGCTTGGTTTTGTGGGGCAAGGCGCCGCTCGAGTCGAACCCAGACGGGTTCTTCGGCCATGCGGTGGTGGATGCTATGCGTCGAGGCACGCGCATCATTCAGATAGACCCTCGCGTGAACTGGCTTTCGGCGCGTGCAGATATCTTCCTTCAGTTGCGAAGCGGAACCGACACGGCGTTGGCTATGGCCATGCTCAACATCATCATCAAGGAAGACCTCTATGACCATGACTTCGTAGAGTATTGGTGCTATGGCTTCGATCAGCTGGCCGAGCGCGTTGCCACTATGCCGCCGGAGAAAGCCGCCGAGATATGCCAAGTGCCCGTCGAGAAGATCTACGAGGCTGCTCGAATGTATGCCGAGGCCAAACCGGCTGCTATCTTGTGGGGTCTGGCCGTCGACCAGAAGACCGATGGCATGCAGAACAGCCAGTGCATCATAGCTCTGCAGGCGCTTACTGGGAATCTTGACCGCCCTGGCGGTCAGCTGCTGCCTGGCGCCGACGCTGGCCATAACGAGCTGGGCTTCGGCTACAAGGAGTGCATCCCCGATGAGCTGTTCAGCAAGATGATAGGCATGGACCAATACCCGGCGTATTGCAACATGATCCTGAATTCCCAAGTGGACCTTATGCTCGAATGCCTGGAGACAGACAAGCCCTACCCCATTCGCATGGGATTCTACATGGGCGATAATGCGCTGTCGAATTGTGCGATGGAGCCTAAGCGTTGGCATGATGCCCTCGTGGACAAGCTTGAGTTCTGCATCGGCATCGACACGTTCATGAATGCCTCTATCCAGGCTACTTGCGACCTGTTCTTGCCCATTGCCACGGTGGCCGAGCGTGAAGGGACTGTGTTCACGCACTATGCACCCTGCACGGTGACTGCGGGCTTCATGCACAAGGCCATCGACTGCGGCAACCTGCCTTCCGACATGGAGCTGGCGTACCGTCTGGGCAAGCACCTGCATCCGGAGCGCTTTGCGAAGTGGGCTAACGAGCATGAGCTTGTTGAGGCATTCCGCTTGGGAGTGGAGGAGCATGGCGAGTACTTCGACCGCGTATCGCAGTGCGTTGTCGCTCAAGTGCCCATCGATTACTACAAGTATGAAAAGGGCCTGCTGCGCCCTGACGGGCAGCCTGGCTTCGCTACGCCCACAGGTCGCGTAGAGCTATGGTCGACCGCCTACAACCAGTTCGGCGAGGATCCTCTGCCCTATTACATCGAGCCGGAATTCAGCCCGGTGAGCAAGCCGGAACTGGCAGAGGAGTATCCGCTCATCTTGACCACGGGCGCGCGCACCACGGCATTCTTCCATTCAGAGCATCGCCAGATTCCGTATCTGCGCGAGTTGAATCCGAACCCTCTTCTGGAGATAAATCCCATCACCGCCCAAGCCAAGGGTATTGCTGATGGTCAGTGGGTGCGTGTATGGAACATGTTCGGAGAGGCGCTGATGAAGGCCAAGGTGACTGAAACGGTTGACGAGAAGACGGTCCATGGGCAGCACGGATGGTGGTTCCCAGAAGAGAGCGGCGACGAGCCTAACCTTTATGGGACGTTCCGCTCGCAGATCAACAACCTATGCCCTAACGGCCACATGGGCAAGCTGGGATTCGGCGCACCGAACAAATGCCTTATCTGCAACGTCGAGCCCGTGTCCGAGAGCTACGACACTGATATGGACCTTATCTGGGAGAAATTCGGAAAGCTGGTGTAAGCATGACGACCTACGGACTTCTTATCGATTATGAGTACTGCACGAATTGCGGGTCGTGCCAAGTTTCCTGCAAGGAAGAGCATGGGTACCCGGTTGGCAAGAGTGGCATCGAGGTAGTGGCCCAAGGCCCTTGGCGCATCGATGACGACAACATCAACTTCAACTACTTCCCCTTGCCTACCGATTTGTGCGACTTGTGCGCCGATCGTGCCGAGCGTGGTCGCGAGCCCCTGTGCGTGCATCATTGCTTGGCCAATGTGATGTATTACGGTCCGGTCGACGAGTTGGCAAAGCGCCTGGAGGACAAGCCTAAGCAAATGCTGGTCGTGCCCCAATTCATGCCGCGCGAAGCAAAGGGTCGCTTCGTCCACGTTGACCGAGGCGAAGAGCATAAGGCTGCCCATATCGAGGTGGCCGGCACGGGCAAGTCGACTTTTGGCGCGCATCGTGCGGACGCGAAGGTGGGCGAATACGAGGAGGATGCGGTCTAGGCGTGGCTAAGACGACAGCACCCACACGCACCTGAGGATTGTTCCCCCTCCGCTCTTTCAGGTGCACAAGCCAGAAGGAGCCGCTGTTCGGCGGCTCCTTCGTTGGTCGAGGAAAGGATAGGCCATCATGCTGGAATCTGATGACAAGAGCCGTATCGGCAAGACAGCGCTCATCCGCTATAAGGGTGGAATACAGGGCGAACGCGCCGTCGATGATCGTTCGACCGGAGAGCCTCTGGCGCTGCGCATTGGCGCTGGCCGGGTGGTCAAGGGGATAGATGATGCATTGTTGCGGCTTGAGGTGGGCGAGGACTGCACGCTGCTCATACCGCCCGAAGAAGGGTATGGCGAGCCTGACCTTAAGCTAGTCAAGTGGTATCCAAGGATGATGCTGGACCATGGTTATGATCTAAGGCAAGGCATGATGATAATGTGGGAAAGCGCAGATGGCTTGGCCAAGCGGCCCGCAATGGTAGCGGATGCTACCCAGGACGCGGTAAAGCTCGATATGAACCATCCTTATGCTGGCAAGACCCTGGAGTACTGGGTTGAGCTAGTAGGGCTTGAGTAGCTGCGGGAGGAGGCATTTCATGTGCTATCCCTGCGATGGATGCGGTCGCTGCGGCAAGTTCGACGAGGAAAGCCCCCTTTATACGCCGCCTCCAACTTTAAGGTGCTTGCTATGCGGCGAGCCTTTGGGCGAGGATACTGAGCGATGCTCGGCTTGCGGAGCGGCTGCTTTTGCACCTCCAGGGACGCGCTTGGGAGACTGAGTCTTCTTCACAGGCATGCAGAGCCTGCTTTTCAGGGCATAGCTGGCTCATCGACGGAGTTTTGCCGTTGGGATGTGAGCCCAAGGAAGGGCCTTTGGCTGAAACGCTATGATAGGAGGAAGAGCGGAGGATCTTTGAGGAAGGTAGCCTATGATCGAGGTGCTGTGGCATGGCCGCGGCGGCCAAGGGGCGTTCACGGCGGCCCGGCTGCTGGGGGCGGCTGCGATGGAGGCGGGGCTGCATGCGCTGGCGTTCCCGTCGTTCGGGCCCGAGCGGCGCGGCGCGCCCATGCGGGCGTTCACCAAAGTGGGCCAAGCGCCCATCGGCGACCGCAGCGCCAGCAGCCAGGCCGATTACGTGGTGTACCTGGACGACACGTTGTTCGGCCCTGGTTGGGAGGCTGAGCTGAAGCCCGGTGGCCGCGTGCTGCTGAACACCACTCGCGCCTTCGATGACCCGCGCATATTAGCTTTCGATGCCGATGGGCTCTCGGCTGCAGTGCTCGGTCGGCCTATTCCCAACACGGCGTTGCTCGGCGCGCTGGCTCGCATCGAGCCGTCGGTTTCGCTCGATGACATCGGCGCGGCGGTGCGCAGCTCCATGGCGTCGCGGCTCCACGAGCCCAACTGCACAGTGGCGGCCCAGGCCTACCAGACGGCTGACAGCCTGCTAGCTGCGAAGGGCGTGGCTGGCGATCCGATTGCTGCTGCGGCTGGGGCTGCGGGCGCTCAGGGCATGGAAGGCGCTGCCGCCGCAGACGCTTCCCGTGCGGAAAGCCCCGCTGCCAGCCCTGCCGTGCGCCCGGCCGACGTGGTGCGTGCCGAGGCGCACATCCCGCGGCTGCGCAGCCAATTTGCCCACGCGCCGAGCCTTGATCCAGCTGATTACGCTCGCAGCACCTGCTTCGCTGCTGGGCACTTGGTGACGAAGAACGCCGGGTGGCGCAGCCAGCGGCCGGTCGTCGATGAGGCTGCCTGCACTGCCTGCGGCCAATGCGTGCAGTATTGCCCGGACGGCACGATATTTCTAAAGAGTCGACGCGTTGGTTCGGCCAAACCGGCTGCCGCGTTAGCGCAGCCGGATTTCGACTTCTGCAAGGGCTGCGGCATCTGCGCGAAGATGTGCCGGTTCGGCGCCATAGCCATGGTGCCCGAAGTCGAGTCTCTGGCGACCCCGGCAGGCCCTTCGGTCCCGGCCCCCGAAAGCGAGGTATCAGCATGAGGCGGTTCCTTTCCGGCGACGAGGCCTTCGCCGAGGGGGTGCGCCTCGCGCGTCCGCACGTGGTGTCGGCCTACCCCATTACCCCGCAGACCGTGGTGGTCGAGCGCCTGTCCGAGATGGTCGAGGACGGCAGTTTGGCCGCCGAGTACGTGCATGTGGAATCGGAGCATTCCGCATTGGCCTGCGCCTTGGGCGCGGCAGCCACCGGCGCCCGCACGTTCACGGCCACGTCGAGCCAGGGCCTGCTCTACATGGCCGAGGTGCTCACCTACGCTGCGGGCGGCCGCTTCCCCATCGTCATGATGAACGCCAACCGCTCCACGGCGCTGCCCTGGAACATCTACGGCGACCAGCGCGACTCGCTGGCGCTGCTCGACCACGGTTGGATACAAGCTTATGCCCAAGACAACCAAGAAGCGCTCGACCTGGCGCTCATGGCCTACGCCATCGCCGAGGACAGCCGCGTGATGACGCCGTTCATGGCCAGCCTCGACGGCTTCGCGCTCACGCATACCTACGAGGCGGTGGACGTGCCCGAGCCGCCCGAGGCCGACGCGTTCCTGCCGCCTTACCGCACGGCGAATCGCTTTGACTTCGAGAATCCGGTGAACATGGGTTATTCCGCCGGGCCTGAGTACAACCGCTACTTCAAGTACTGGGCGCACCGCGACATGCAAGCTGCCGCGCAGGTCATCGGCGAGGTGGAGGACCGCTTCGCCAGCGTGTTCGGCCGCCGCTACCCAGGGCTGCTGGAGGCCTACCGCACCGACGATGCCGAGTTCGTGGTGGTCACGCTGGGCTCGGTGGCGGGGCTCGTGCGCCACGAGGTCGACCGCCTGCGCGAAGCGGGCGTGCGCGCGGGCATGGTGCGGCTGCGCTACCTGCGGCCGTTCCCCTACGAGGGGCTGGCCCAAGCGCTGGCTGGCGCGAAGGCCGTGGCCGTTCTGGAGAAGGACGTGTCGTTCGGCGCCGAGGGAACCGTGCACACCAACGTGGCCTCGGCCCTGCATCGCGCGGGGCTGGCCGTGCCGGTGCGCGGGTTCGTTGGCGGTTTGGGCGGCGATGACATAACGGCCGAGCAGGTGCGCGGCATCTTCGCGCGGCTGCAAGAAGGCCCGGAAGGCCCAGCGGTCACGTTCCTGGGCATCGATGAGGCAGCGCCTTCGCCACGAGGGCCAAGCACGCATGAGGAAAGCGGGGTGCGGCAATGAGCAGCCAGAACGGAACGGCTGGCAAGGGCGCGCCAGCGCAATCGGAGCTGTTCTTCGGCCACAAGGCTTGCGCCGGGTGCGGCGGCTCGCTTGCCGTGCGCGCGGCCCTCAACGAGCTGGGCCCCCACGCCGTGTGCGCGCTGCCGGCCGGCTGCATGAGCGCGGTCGGGTTCAACTTCCCGCAGCTGTGCTTTGCCAACAACGCCATCATCACGCCCTTCGCGGCCACCGCGGCGGTGCTTTCGGGCATCGAGGCGGGCCTGCGCGCCCAGGGCGTCAAGCCCGACGACTGCACGGTGGTGGGCTTCGCGGGCGACGGTGGCACGGCCGACATCGGGCTGCAGGCGCTTTCCGGCGCCATCGACCGCAACGACGACGTGCTCTACATCTGCTACGACAATGAGGCGTATATGAACACGGGCATCCAGAAGAGCTCGCTCACGCCGTTCGGGGCCAAGACCACCACCACGCCCGCGGGCGCCCATGCACCGGGTTGCTTGACCAGCAAGAAGCCCCTGTTCGAGATCGTGGCGGCCCACGGCATACCCTATGCGGCCACGGCGTCGGTGGGTTACCTGCCCGACTTCGTGCGAAAGGTGCGCAAGGCGGCTGGCATCCGTGGCACGAAATACATCCATGTGATGGCGCCGTGCCCGACCGGGTGGGGTTGCGACGTGGACGAGACGGTGGAGCTCGCGCGCGATGTGGTGGATTGCGGGCTGTGGTACCTGGCCGAGTACGAGGGGCCAGCCGTGTCGGGCGAGCCGGGCGGGCGGTTCAAGGTGAGCCGCAAGCCGCGGCAGCTGGGCCGCGTGCGTGACTACCTGCGGCGGCAGAAGCGGTTCAGCGCGCTTTCCGATGACGACATAGCCGCCGTCGAGGCGGCGCGCGACGCGAAGTGGCAGCAGATCGAGGCGTGGGGGTAGCGCTTCCCGCTTCGTCGCGCTTGCTGTGCCGCTGGAGAACCGAGAATTCGACATTCCCTCGCCGTTGGCGTTGGAAGCGAAGGAATATCTTCTTGGCGTCTTTGCGGTCGAGTACGGGGCTTTCGACCACTTAGTGTTTCAGAGCAAAGAAAAAGACCCCTGAACAGGGGTCTTTCAATAATCGTGGTGGTCGGAGGGGGACTTGAACCCTCGACACACGGATTTTCAGTCCGTTGCTCTACCAGCTGAGCTACCCGACCACGTGTGGGTGCGCGTTACGCGCAGCAACTTATTCTAGCGGTGCAGGGCTGCGGGGTCAAGAAAGGGTTTGCGCGGCTTTGCTGGACGGGGTGAAGGTCGGAAGGTGGGCGCCTAGGACACGGTGCCGTAGACTTGCCCCCAAGCATGGCCGGTGAGCGCTGAGTTCAGCTGCGTGCACAGGCGCTCGCGGGTGTAGTCGCCAGGAGGCAGCAGCTTCACGATGCGCATGAGGTCGTCGGGCAGGTCGGCTGCTTCGGCAGCCAGCACTGCGTCGAGGCGCCTCACGGTGGGGCCGGCGTCGACCCCGTCGTCTTCGCCCGCCTCCGGCTCGCTCAGCAGAGCTCCCAGGCCCAACAGGCTAGCGGCGCGCTCTGATATGCCGAAAGCCTCAGCGGCGCTCGAGGCTGTGGGGGCTGCGCCTTCGCGGGGGTTGGCCGCCATCCCAGGCGCGCCATCGGCCACCTCGAGCCCCTCGAACAGCGCATCCACCAGGTCTTGCAGTGCTCCGTAATGCTCGCTGCGGTCTATGTTCGTCCCGCGATGGGCCATGGTGCTCACTCCTGCCCAGTCGCGTCGCCCACGTTGCGCGCCACATCCATGCCGAGCGTGGCAGCCACCAGCGCGCCGGTGCAGGCGGCGGTGGCCTGCCCGGACGCCCGCAGGAACTGGGCCCCAGCCGCGCACAGCACCGCTGCGGCATCGGCCAGCGCATCGGCATTGCCGTAAGCGCCACCCGGCTCCACGGCCATCTGCGCCATCACGGGCAGCTCCAGCGTGCCCGCAGCGCAGGCCCGGGCGCACAGCTTCGCCGCTTCGTCCGCGTCGGCTGCCGTCTGGAAGCCGACCACTGCGGCGCCCAGCTCCTCGGCCACGCGCACGGCATCTTCCAAGGTCTCGCCGCTGGGCAGCATGCCCGCGCCGTCCACGTCGACGCTGGCGAACGTCGGCGCGTCGCTGACCTTCGCCAAGCCCATGAGCGCGCATTTCAGGCTCGTGCAGTCGCCGAACCCGTTGAGGAAGAACCCATCGAACTCCAACCCGTCGAACATGCGGCCCGCCCGCGCGTACTGGTCGCAGTGCTCCATGAGCGACGCCTTGGCCGACGGGTCCAGCGGCAACCCGCACGGGCCCAGCTCCACCAGCACGTGCTGGGGCTTGAAGGGCGCAAGCGCCTCAAGCGCCACACGAGCCAGCTGCGGGCCCTGCTCCTCCATGCGCACGCGGGCCAGCCGCGCCGGCGTCAGCCCCGCGGTGGCCGTCACCAGGCATTGCGCGCCGCCCATGGCTTCCAGGCGATAGGCCTCCTCCACGGTGTCGGGCTCGAACAGCAGCGTGAACTCAAGGTCGGCCGCCGTGTCGACGCCCAGGCGCTCCAGCGCCACGACCGGTGGCGCCGAAAGAACCAGCACATCTTTATGGAAACGCAGCGCGATGTCGCTCATGGCCGCACCCTTTCCTTCTCGTCGTAGCGCCGCCTCGTGCGGCGGCAACTGTCCGCAGGCTTACAGGTCGCGGGCCAGCAGGTCGTCGTAGGTCTCGCGGCGGGTGGTCACCCGCGCGGCCCCGTCGCGCACGAACACCACGGCCGGCCGCGGCTGGCCGTTGTAGTTGCTGGCCATGGTCGAGCAGTAGGCGCCGGTGCCGAACACGCACACGATGTCGCCCAGGTCGGCCTTCTGCAACGGCATGTCCACCACCACGGCGTCGCCGCTCTCGCAGTGCTTTCCGCACAGGGTGACGATCTCGCAGCGCGGCTGGTCGGCCTTGTTGGCTATGGTGGGCTCGTAGTCGGCATGGTACAGCGCCGTGCGTATGTTGTCGCTCATGCCACCGTCCACGGCCACGTACTTGCGAATGCCCGGCAGCGTCTTCAAGATGCCCACCGTGTACAGCGTCACGCCGGCGTTGGCCACCAGCGAACGGCCCGGCTCCACCAGCAGGCGCGGCAGCGGCACGTCGTATTCCGCGCAGAAGTCCTTGACGGCCGTGCAGGTGGTCTCGGCGAAGTCGGCGATGGCTGAGGGCTTGTCGTCGGCCAGGTAGGCGATGCCCAGGCCGCCGCCCAGGTCCAGCTCGTCGATGGTGCAACCGTACTCGCGTCGAATGCGCGCCATGAGCTCCACCATGACCTGAGCCGCCTCACGGAACGAGTGCAGCGCGAATATCTGCGAGCCAATGTGGCAGTGCAGGCCGGCCAGGCGCACGTTGGGCGCGGCCAGTGCGTCCTTCACGCAGTTGAATGCCCAGTCGTCGCGCATGTTGAACCCGAACTTGGAGTCCTCGCAGCCCGTGCGGATGTACTCATGGGTGTCGGCCTCGACACCCGGGGTGATGCGCATGTAGATGTCCTGCACGACGCCCAGCTCGCCGGCTATCTGCGAGATGCGCGCTAGCTCGATGCGGCTGTCCACCACGATGCGCCCCACTCCAGCGCCGATGGCTTCGCGTAGCTCGACCGGCGTCTTGTTGTTGCCGTGCACGAACACGCGCTCCATGGGAAAGCCCACCGCCTGCGCGCACGCCAGCTCGCCGCCGCCCGACACGTCCAGGCACAGGCCCTCGTCGGCCACGATGCGCACGACCTCCTTGTTCATGAACGCCTTGCTGGCGTAGATGACGTCGGAGTTCTCGTAGCGCGCGCGGAACTCGTTGCGGTATGCCTCCATGCGCCAGCGCAGGTCGGCCTCGTCGTACACATACAGCGCGGTGCCCTGCTCGCGGGCCAGCGCCACCATGTCGACGCCGCCTATATACAGGTGTCCGTCGCGCACTTCGGCCGTGCGCGGCAGCAC
The DNA here is from genome assembly GCA_910588095.1 of uncultured Eggerthellaceae bacterium. Lineage (GTDB taxonomy): Bacteria > Actinomycetota > Coriobacteriia > Coriobacteriales > Eggerthellaceae > D16-63. Next base: position 14,018 of record CAJUQH010000001.1, on the reverse strand, counting down.
CGCGCCCAGCTCCATGGTGGTGCGGTTGTCGGGCTGCTTGGTCAGGTCGGATGCGGGGAGCGCCATGGGTCCTGCCTTCTCTTTCGGGTCTGCTGTGCGCAATATGGTATCAAGGCTGTGTTTCAAGAGGGGAAACTTCGGGGCAATCCGTATAATAATCGCGAACGAGCGGGCGCTTGACGCCCCACGGGAATTGCGCGGTTGACGCGCTGCGGGGATAGGTTATTATTCTCGATAGAGGATAAAACCGTCCACGGAAGCCGGCAAGCGAAAGGATCTCCGCCATGGCAAAACAGGAACCCTCCATCGACCAGTGGCTCGCCGAGGCCAAGACCGACCCGCAGGCTGCCCAGTGCGGCATGTACCTCACCCACAACGGCGTGACCCGTGCGACCCCCAAGAAGCAGGTGCGCGAAGGCGTCGAGGGTTTGGGCGAGGTCAAGGCCGTCGAGTTCTCCTATGACGCGGAAGGCGTTGAGGCCGCCATCGCCGAGGCCCTTACCTGGGAAGGCGTCTACTACGTGCGCGTGTGGCTCAACGAGGGCGTGCTCAACGTGGGCGACTCCATCATGTACGTGCTCATTGGCGCGGACATCCGCCCGCATTGCATCGACGCGCTGCAGAACCTGGTCGGCAAGATCAAGAACGACCTGGTGGTGGAGAAGGAGATCTACGCTTAGCATCGAGAATGCCCGGGGGGCTCACAAAGTCCCCCTTGAGGCACCCACAGGCTCCTTGATCACCTTCGGCTTCGGAGTTCTATGTTCGCGCGACGTGAGAGGCGAAGAAGCAGCCCTGTCGTGCACTCGACATCTGGCAACGCTACCTTGCCACATTTTTCATTTGTGGCAAGGTAGCGTTGCCAGATGCTTCACTGGGCACAGTGAATAGCTGTTTGAATCTCCATCATATCGACTCCTCCAGAGCCTTGCTTGCCTTCTTTATGAACCTGCACACAAGCGAATACACGACTGACTGTATAAATCACCGACCATAGATTGCCTGCTCATAACGCTATTTGGGAAATGCTGTTTGCGTTATTGGCTTGCTGTATGCTAGAGTGCGCATCACCTGGCAACCCACGCCTTCTCCGTTGCAATGCGAGCTCGGTATAGGCAGGGACGGGTCAGGTAAACGGGAACATACTTTGCTTTCGTATCGGGAAGGAAGCAAGACAAAATGCGAATCGGTAATGCCTTGCGGCATGTTGCCGCATCATCTTTCGGTATAGCCTTGTCATTCATGTTGGCCTTCGGCCTGCTGCCCGCTGATGCCTTGGCAGAAGGCGTGGGGGGGGTAGCCCTCTAAGCCAATCTGAATCAGGCCCTGGTTCGGACGACCCTTCAACTTTTGAAGACCCTCAGGTTGGCGAAGCCGAAGAGAGCTCGCCTGACGTCATTCTGAGCGAAGGGACCGAAGGTCCCGAAGCCGAAGAATCCGACACAAAACCACTGACTCTCGCCTCTGCCCTTGCGGGCAAGCCTGCTGCGTTCGTCAATGCTGATGTCATGCTCGACAGCGAACCGATCATCGGCTCCTTTACCGTCGATGGCCTGACCTTCGCGGTCACGGGCGAATCAAGCGTCGAGTTCGTCGGCGTTGCTCCTTCCGTCATTCTGAGCGGAGGTAATGTCGAAGGTGTAGCGTCGGGCTTGCCCGACCCCGTCACCCTGAGCGAAGCCGCCGAAGGCGGCGAAGTCGAAGGGTCCAACGAAAGCCACGCCAGCGAAGCTGGCGTCACTAGCCTCACCCTCCCCGAATCCGTCACCTACGAGGGTGCCGACTACATCCTCGCTTCCATAGCTCCCTACGCCTTCTACCTCTCGGGCGTGACCGACGTCACGTTGCCTGCGAGCGTGAGCAACGTCGATGAGCGAGCTTTCCGCTCTTGTGATGTCGAGCGTATTGAAGTCAACCCTGCAAGTGAAGCTTACGCATCTTTCGATGGTGTTCTCTACGACGCCAACCTCTCTCGCCTCCTGCTCATTCCCGGGGGCAGGAATGGCGCCCTTCTCATCTCCGACAAGGCGGAGGAGGTAGACGCGACCGCCTTCTCGCATTGTGCGGGCGCCGATGCCATCTCTGTCGATGGGGAGGGCGTCAACTTTTCCTCCTGGGAAGGATTGCTATATGACGCCGATGGCACGACTCTCCTTCGTGTGCCAGCGGGCGCAACCGAGATCACCATACGAGATGGCTGCACGACCATAGCGGCTGGTGCCCTCGAAGCCTGCGCGAGCCTCAAGGCCATCAATGCACCGGCAAGCGTGACTTCGATAAGCCCCTATCTCCTCGAGCAGGAGCCAGAGACCGTCATAGCCCCAGTCGCCGTCGCTGCTGTCGAGGGCGAGGACGAAAGCGACTTGGCTGATGAAGACGAGTCTGGCGGGGTGAACCCTGTCGGTGCTCAGCTGACCGCCCTTGTGGCCCTCACCTCGACCGATGACGACCTGCCCAAGATCAATCCGTTTGCCATCACGGTTGCCCTGCCCGGAGGTGTCGACGCAGCTTGTTGGGAGGCCGTTGGATTTGCTGTAGAAAAGAATCTTCTTATGCGAGCGGAAGAGGAGGACTTGGGCCCCATCGCATCTGTTGAAAGCGCTTCGACTTATGCGGCTAACACCTATACCATGACGCTGCATGCGACCAACGGAACCATAAATGGCGCGACCACTTGGAAAGCGAGCGTCACAGTGGGTCTTGGCAACTCGGTTACTAGAGTCAACATTGCCGAGAGGACCGGCTACATTTTCAAAGGCTGGTATACCAACACGTCAGGCGGCACGCAAATCTACCGGCCTGATGGCAACAATAGCACAGCTAATATAACGAACGATGGCGTCTATTGGAGGAATAACGTATGGATCTATGAGGGCAATGCGACCTTCTATGCCCAATGGGATCCTATTGAGTACTCCATGTCGCTTCACTTGACGGGCGGAACGATCGTTGACAGCTCTGGTGGCACTATCGATGCAGCTGGAAAATGGACCGCCACGTCCCCACCTGTTGCCTACAACGCAGCGCGCTGGGATTGCGTCTCCGTGGCCGCGAGGCCCGGGCACACGTTCAAGGGCTACTACACGAATACCAGTGGGGGCACCCAGATATACAAGCCGGATTCGAACGGCCAAACGGCCACCATGGTCAACGACGGCACATACTGGAAAGATGGCCGCTGGGTCTATATGGGAAATATGACGTTTTACGCCCAATGGACGGCGAACACGATTACGCTCACGTGGAACTCCAATGGCGGCTCAAGCATCGGCAACACGAGTGCCACCTACTCATCGAGCGCTAAGGTGCCTATGCCGGCGTCCAACCCCACACGCGCAGGCTACACCTTCGCTGGATGGTACACCGCAGCCTCAGGGGGCACGCAGGTGACCTCGAACACGGCTCTGCCGACATCGAGCACCACCTATCATGCCCATTGGAACGCCAACACCATCACTTTGACCTGGAACTCAAATGGCGGTAGTTCGATAGGTAACACCTCAAAGGCATACGCGGTGGGTGCTACGGTTCCTATGCCTGCGTCCAATCCTACAAGAATTGGCTACACCTTCAAGGGATGGTTCACTTCCACCACCTCGACGACGAAGGTGACTGGGTCGACGGCTTTGCCGACGACTAACACCACCTACTACGCGCAGTGGACCGCCAACACCATCACGCTCACCTGGAACAGCCAAGGCGGCAGCGCGGTCGGCAACACCTCCAAGGTGTACGCATCGGGGGCGAAGGTGCCCATGCCCGCATCCAATCCGAACAGGGCCGGCTATAGCTTCAAGGGCTGGTTCACGGCGGCCTCTGGTGGCACGCAGGTGACCTCGAACACCGCGTTGCCTACGTCCAATGCGACCTACTACGCGCAGTGGACCGCCAACACCATCACGCTCACGTGGAACTCCAATGGCGGCTCAAGCGTCGGCAACACGAGCGCCACCTACTCATCGAGCGCTAAGGTGCCTATGCCGGCGTCCAACCCCACACGCGCAGGCTACACCTTCGCTGGATGGTACACCGCAGCCTCAGGGGGCACGCAGGTGACCTCGAACACGGCTCTGCCGACATCGAGCACCACCTATCATGCCCATTGGAACGCCAACACCATCACGCTCACCTGGAACAGCCAAGGTGGCAGCGCGGTGTCGAATACGAGCGCCACGTATTCCCCGACCGCCAAGGTGCCCATGCCTGCGACCACGAGCAGGTCGGGCTATACCTTCGCAGGCTGGTGGACATCGGCAACGGGCGGCACCCAGGTGACGAGCTCCACGGCCCTGCCGACCGCGAACACCACCTACTACGCCCACTGGTCGCTGAACCCCTACGCCATAACCTACGACCTTGCAGGGGGCAGCGTGTCTGGCAACCCGACCACCTATGACGTGACCACCACGACCTTCACGCTGAAGAACCCCACGCGCACAGGCTATGCCTTCGCCGGCTGGTCGGGCACGGGGCTTTCCGGCTCTGCGAACAAGACGGTCACCATCGCGAAAGGCTCCACTGGCAACCGTGCCTACACGGCCAACTGGTCGGCCAACCCCTACATCGTTGAGTACTGGGACAAGGCCGGCACCACCAAGTTCTCAAGCGATACGGGCTTTCGCTACGACACGGCCCGGGCCCTGGCCGGCAAGCCCTCATCCGGCTTGAGCATGGGATATACAGCCCTTGGCTGGGCGAGGTCGGCCGGCCAATCGTCGGCGGCCTATGGATTCGGCTCGTCGCAGAGCAACCTTGCCACCTCGGGCACCGTTGCGCTCTACCTGGCCGAGCGGCCCAACGCCTACACCGTGGTATTCGAGCCCAATGGCGGTACGGGCGGGCCCTTCGCAGATATTGCCGCCACCTATGACGCCTACCTTGAGCTTCCTGTGGCCACGCGGCAAGGCTACGTCTTCCTTGGGTGGCAGGACGCGGCCACAGGGGCCAACTACCAGCCAGGGCAGATACGAAACCTCGCTTCTGAGGACAGGGCCATCGTGCGCTTGTCGGCTCAGTGGGCACCTACCGTCTCAGCCGACATCCCCCTTGAGGTGACCGCGAAGGTCGATGTGCTCGGTATCGAGGAGCAGGAAGAGGCGACCGGTTACATCGAGTCGCGCTGCGGCGAGCCGCTCAGGGTGGCTGCCATCGACCTTGCCCCGCTCTCAGGAGCTGCCGATTTGTTCGGGGCGGGCAATGTGGCTGACGTGGCGCTGGAAGTGCGGGCTGTAGGCTCAACTTCGCCCGATGCAAGTTTCGCGCTGAGCGCTTCCGCGTCCCAGGCACCAGCTGCACCTGCTGCTTTCCACATGGCATCTTATGGTGCTCGCGTGCCTATCAGCTACCGCTTCGCCATTCCCGAAGACGTGCTTTCCGCCATCGACCCGGCGCGCTTCGAGCAGGTGACCACACCCGTCTGCTCGGTGGCCTACACCGTGGCATTGGCGGGTTCGGGTAGCTAGCGGGGGCGTTCGCAACAGCATAAAGCAGCAAGCACATGTCGTGTTCGCCGCATGGAAAAGGCCAGGGAGCGGGTGCCCCCTGGCCTTCGCTTCGGCTGTTGTCCGCGTTGTCGGCTAGGCTTCGGCCATGGCCTGCTTGAAGTCGGCCACCTTCTGGCGCATGGTCGGGTTGCCGGTGCCCATCATCTGCACGGCTAGGATGGCGGCGTTCTTGGCGCCGTTGATGGCCACGCAGGCCACGGGCACGCCGCTGGGCATCTGCACCATGGACAGCAGCGAATCCAAGCCGCCCAGATCAGACGTCTTCATGGGCACCGCGATGACCGGCAGCGGCGTGTAGGCCGCCACTACGCCGCCCAGATGCGCTGCCTTGCCCGCAGCAGCCACGATGACCTGCATGCCGCGGTCGGCGGCCGTGCGTGACCACTCATGCACTTCGGCCGGCTTGCGGTGAGCGCTGGCCACCTTCACCTCGTAGGGCACGCCGAAGGCGTCGAGCTGCTCCATGCAGGGCTTCATGGCGTCCATGTCCGACGTCGAGCCCATGATGATGCCCACCAGCGGGGCGTTCTGTGCGGTCATCGCGGTTCCTTCCCTTGGTATGCGGTCGGGGCGGCCGGTGCCGCCTCGCTGCTCCCATTATCGCGCAGCGGCAGCGGCGGGCGCAAACGGGCGAAGGCGGGCAGAGCGGCGGCCAGCAATGGCACCGTGTATAGCAGCGGCAGGCAGTAGCGCGCGTCGAAGATAGGCCCTATCAGGCAGAACGCCAGCACCAGCGCACCCGGCGCGAACAACAGCCCGCAGCGCAGGCGCCTTCGCCACGCCGCGAAAGCTACCAGCAGCGGCAGCCACCACACATACAGGCACGCCTCGAGCGGCAGGCAGAGCCCTGGCACCGACGCCCAGGCGCTGTAGGCGTTGGCGAGGCCTTCCCTCAGCCAATCGAGCTCGGGCGGGTTGTACAGCACGGGCACGCCGTCTATGTCGGTGTCGCAGGTGGTGGTGCGTATGTTGAGCGCCTGCACTGGCGCTAGGTAGCTGCCGGCCACGCCCATGAGCGCCCCCAGGTACGCATCGGGGTGGCGCAGCCCTTGGGCCGCCCATACATATATATAGTCGCGGATGTTCTGGTCGGTCGCGCTCAGCTTGATGCTGTACTTCACGTCGTCGTGGCAGCTCCACACGTACTGCTCGGCCAGCTCGTCGTGCTCCAACACCACGTTGATGGTAGCGCGCTCCTCGTCGGTCACGTCGTCGGGGTACGCAGCCGCATAGGCGGCTGTCTGCTGGAACAAGGGCCCCAGCGTCTCCTGCTTGCCGCCGGGCGCCACGTTCAGCAGGGGGAACACCACCAGCGGCAGCACCAGCGCCATGGTCGCCATGCAAGCGGCTGCCTGCAGCGCGAACGGACGCCACCAGCGGCGGTACAGCAGCAGGCCCAGCAGCGCCGTGGGCGCCACCACGTACAGACCGGTCTTCTTCGTCAGGCATAGCAGCACGCCCAGCGCCACGAAGGCCGCCACCATGCGAGCGCGGCCGAGCGCCGCGCCGCGGGTGCGCACCACCTCGCACAGCATGATGAAGTAGGGCACGTACACAAGGCTGAACAGGCTATCCTTCACCATGGTGAGCGCCCACGTCGAGACGAAGGGCGCCACGCAGAAGAACCCGAAGGCCGCCAGCACCGCCCCGCGCGGGGCGCCGATGCGCGCCAGGTAAGCACATGCGCCGGTGAGAGCCGCCGCCGTGGCCGCCCCCTGCACGAGCACGAACGCGAACACGCCCAGCTGCCATTCGCCCGTGAGCGCCTGAGACGCCTGGGCGAACCCGCCGTATATCAACGTGTCGAGCAGCGGGTGGTGGTCGCAGAAGTACGCATCGATGCGGGTGGCGTCGGCATGGTCGCCAAAGGGGATGAGCGCGATCGGGTGGCTTCCGGGGAAGGTCTGCCATATCTGGTAGTAGGTGTCCCAGTAGGCGCCGCCGGGGAAGTTGGCCACCAGCCACGGCAGCCAGCACGCGCCCATGACGCCCAGCGCCATCAGCCACTGCCGGCGTTCCCAGCCCAGCGTGCGCGCCGGTCGTTCCAGCACGCGCTCGTAGGCGCGGTCGACCAGCAACGCTGCCAAGGCGAACAGCACCGCTCCCGCCAAGGCCACCGCCGCGGTGCCCCAGCCGTCGAACAGCGGTGCGCCCTGGCCCAGCACATATGACGCGCCCAGCGCTCCGGAAAGCCCCACTGCCAGCGACAGCGCAGCGAGGCCTGCCGCGTCCCGCCTCGTGTAGGGGAAGGCGCTGCCAGCGCAGGCTGCCGCTTGCGGCCGCGGCTTCGGCCGGAGTGCCGGGGGCGTTGCGCTTCGGGCTGGGTCCACGGGGGTGTGTGCCTTTCTGGATAGGGGCTGGCGGCTCCCTCTAGTTTAGCGAAAGGCGCAGCGGCGGGCATGCGGGCTCGGGTCCCGCAACCTCGCAATGGGCATCCACGTGCCCGCCTTCCGCGCTTCGCCGACGCTCCGCCTGTGCGCGGCCAGCCCCTCGCAACTGCCCCGCCAGCCCTTCCCCGTCGAAGGTAACGGGAAGGCAGCCATTCTCAGTTTTTCTCACCGAATATCAGGTTTCCCCTTGCTTTCGGAAGGGCCGACACCTACTATATGTATGCACGTCGCGCGGGGGCAGACACAACATATAGTGTATAACTCGGCGCAAACCCTGTGGATAACCAGTGGAAGGAACCCAACGGCCCACAGGTAGCGCCCCTAATCGGCCCCGAGCGCGCGCGATGTGGAACGTTAGCGAAGCGGCGGTCTGGTGGATGGGCCGCATAAGAGGAGAAAGAGAAAAGGTACTTACATCATGGTAGAAACGATCATTAAACGAGATGGACGTACAGCCGAATTCCACGTCGAGAAGATAGCCGAGGCGGTCGAGAAGGCGTTCACCGCGTGCGCCGCCATGCAGGACCGCTCTACGGCCGACCAGATAGCCGCGCAGGTGGCCCAGAAGATCGAGGAAGGCGCCATAGAGGGCACCCCCACGGTCGAGGGCGTGCAGGACCTGGTGGAGGAGACCCTCATCGAGCAGGGCTTCGTCCAGACGGCCAAGGCATACATCCTCTACCGCGCCGAGCGCAACCGCGTGCGCGACGTCAACAGCCGCCTGATCCAGACGCTGAAGGACATCACCTTCTCCAAGGCGGCCGATTCCGACATGAAGCGCGAGAACGCCAACATCGACGCCGACACCGCCATGGGCACCATGCTGAAGTACGGCTCTGAGTCGGCCAAGCAGTTCTACGAGATGTGCGTCATCGACCCGCGTTTCGCCAAGGCCCACCGCGAGGGCGACATCCACATCCACGACATGGACTTCTACACCCTGACCACCACCTGCTGTCAGATCGAGCTGCGCAAGCTGTTCAAGGGCGGCTTCTCCACCGGCCACGGCGTGCTGCGCGAGCCCAACGACATCGCCAGCTACACGGCGCTGGCCTGCATCGCCATCCAGTCGAACCAGAACGACCAGCATGGTGGCCAGAGCGTGTGCGACTTCGACTACGGCCTGGCCGTGGGCGTGCGCAAGACCTATCGTCGCCTGTTCAAGAAGCACCTGGCCGAGGCCGTGGACCTGCTCACGGAAGTGGCCGACGAGCACCCGTTCGTCGAGGAGCTGCTGGCCCGCGTCGAGGAAGCTACCGGCACGGTGGCCTCGCTCGAGATGGACGAGGGCTTCCGCGCTGCAGTGCTGGCCGAGCTGACCGAGGCGGGCATCGAGGCTGCCATCGCCGAGACGGCCGTTGCCTACGCTGCCAAGAACGCCGCGCGCGATGCCGACCGCTCGACCTTCCAGGCCATGGAGGCCCTGGTGCACAACTTGAACACCATGCATTCTCGCGCGGGCGCCCAGACGCCGTTCAGCTCGGTGAACTATGGCATGGACACCAGTCCCGAGGGCCGCATGGTCATCAAGAACATGCTGCTGGCCACCGAGGAAGGCCTCGGCGGCGGCGAGACGCCCATCTTCCCCGTGCAGATCTTCCGCGTGAAGGAAGGCGTGAACTACAACCCCGAGGACCCGAACTACGACCTGTTCAAGCTGGCCATGCACTGCTCGGCCAAGCGGCTGTTCCCCAACTTCAGCTTCCTGGACGCGCCGTTCAACGCCCAGTACTACAAGGGCACGCCCGAGACCGAGATCGCCTACATGGGCTGCCGCACCCGCGTGATGGGCAACGTGTTCGACCCCGAGCGCGAGGTTACGCCCGGCCGTGGCAACCTCAGCTTCACGTCCATCAACCTGCCTCGCCTGGCCATTCGCTCCAAGGGCGACCTCGACCTGTTCTTCGACCTGCTCGACTCCAAGCTGCAGCTGGTCACTGGCCAGCTGGACGAGCGCTTCGAGATCCAGGCGCGCAAGAAGGTGTACAACGCGCCGTTCCTCATGGGCCAGGGCGTGTGGATAGATTCCGAGAACCTTTCTCCCACCGACGACCAGCGTGAGGTGCTGAAGCACGGCACGCTGACCACTGGCTTCATCGGCCTGGCGGAATGCCTGGTGGCGCTTACCGGCAAGCACCATGGCGAGTCGGCCGAGGCGCAGCGCCTGGGCCTCGAGATCGTGGGCCACATGCGCAGCTACTGCGACCGCATCTCCAAGGAGCGCGGCATGAACTACACGCTCATCGCCACGCCGGCCGAGGGCCTGTCGGGTCGCTTCGTGCGCCTCGACCGCGAACGCTATGGCAGCATCCCTGGCGTGACCGACCGTGACTACTACACCAACGGCTTCCATGTGCCGGTATACTACGGCATAAGCGCCTTCGACAAGGTGGCGACCGAGGCCCCGTACCACGCGCTCACCAACGGCGGCCACATCAGCTACATCGAGCTGGACGGCGATCCTACCGACAACCTGGAGGCGTTCGAGTCGGTCATCCGCTACATGAAGGATTGCGGCATGGGCTACGGCTCGGTGAACCATCCGGTCGACCGCGACCCGGTGTGCGGCTACAACGGCATCATCGAGGACGTGTGCCCCAAGTGCGGCCGCAGCGAGCATGACGGCGTGGGATTCGAGCGCATCCGCCGCATCACCGGCTACCTGGTGGGCACCCTTGACCGCTTCAACGATGCTAAGCGTGCCGAAGAGTCTGAGCGCGTGAAGCATCAGGTTTAGATTGACGAACGCTTTAGATACCCTCAACCTGTACGGCACAGCCCCGGACTCCATCGTAGATGGGCCGGGGTTGCGCTATGCCGTGTTCGTTCAAGGATGCACCCACCATTGCCCTGGCTGCCACAACCCCGAAAGCCAGCCCGTGGTCGGCGGCACCCCTACTGCCATAAGCGACGTGCTGGCCGACATTCGCGCGAACAAGCTCATAACCGGCGTGACGCTTTCGGGCGGCGAGCCCTTCGAGCAGCCCGCAGCCTGCGCCGCGCTGGCCCGTGCGCTCAAGGCCGATGGCTACAACCTGTGGGCCTACAGCGGCTACCTTTACGAGCAGCTGCTGGCCCGCGCCGAGGCCGAGCCAGCCGTGGCGGAGCTTCTGGCCATCATCGACGTGCTGGTAGATGGCCCCTTCGTCGAAGGCCGGAAGTCCTATACGCTGAAGTGGCGCGGCTCGGACAATCAACGGTTGATAGACGTTCCCCGCAGCCAGGCCGAAGGTCGCGTAGTTTTGTGGTCGAATGAGTCTTACGTGCCCGAGAAGCCGCCTTCATGGTAGGCTTGCGAGGGAAGGCCCGCCGTTGAGCCGTAGAAGGAGGTGCGCACGGTGAACCCCGATGCCATCGCCAACGAGCTGCGCAAGTTCTTCGACCGGCTTACCCATATCGACTGGCTGGGCACCATCATCACCTGCGTCATCATCCTGACAGCGACGGCGCTTGTCTCGTTCCTGGTCACGCGGTTCATCCGCAGCATCATGGGCAAGGGCAAGATAAAGCTGCCGCAATCCACCATCTTCGTCAACGTCGCCCGCGTGGCCGTGTGGCTCATCGGCGTCAGCATCGTGCTCAGCAGCTGCTTCAGCATCAACGTGGGCGCGCTGTTCACGGCGCTGGGCATCGGCGGCATCGCCATATCGCTGGGCTTCCAGGACACGCTGTCCAACCTCATAGGCGGCCTGCAGGTGAGCATCGCCGGCTTGGTGAAGCCGGGCGACCACATATCGGTGGGCACCAGCAGCGGCGTGGTGCGCGACGTCACCTGGCGCCATACGTCCATCGTCAACGGTGCCGGGCAGACCATCGTCATTCCCAACTCGGTCATCAACAATCAAGCGCTCATCAAGCTGCGGCCGGTCACTTACGTGAGCCTGCCCTTGTTCGTGACCACCGTGCCCGAGCAGGGTGGCCTCGACACCGTGGCTGCCGACATAGAGAATGCGGCTGACAAGGCGTTCCTCAAGGGCGGCATAGCCATGAAGAAGGCAGCGAAGGTGGCATTCAGCGGTGTGGGCGAGCGCAGCTTCCAGGGCTCGCTCTCGTTCACTGTGGCAGATAGCCGCAATACCAGCGCCGCTACCGACCTGGCCCTGCGCGCCATCGCGCCTTACGTGCACGCATCGTTCTTCGTCGAATCGTTCGAACCCGACGCGAGCGCGCCCGACGAGCCCGTGGTAGCGCCAGAGCCTGCGCGCACGGCCAAGCAGCGCCATGAGCACCATCGTCGGAAGGGCCTGCGCCGCTACTTCCATTTTGGGTAGACCGCATCGCCGATCATCGGCGCGTACCCGCAGTCATGCGCGCTGCCATTGCGGTGTTCTGCTCGCTTATATTCCCAAGGTGTCAAGAGTGGCGACCGTGACTCCATCAGAGCGGCGATGGCTGATGCCGCCAACGCCCACCACCACGAGCATGGCGGAAGGCGGGGGGTAGCCAGCGCGTGCCATCTTGTCTTTCAATGCAAGAAGATTCGCCGCCCCTTCGTCTTCTTGGGAGGCGCCCAGCTTCACTTCTACCGGAATCCACGAACCGTCGCCTGACTCGATGATAAGGTCGGCTTCTAAGTCGCGGTCGTCGTGATAGTGGAAGACATTGGCTCTGCTTGCGCTTGCGTACGCTATGAGGTCATGGGCCACTAGCGATTCGAAAAGGAAGCCAAGGGTCTTGGGGTCTTTCATCAGGCCCTTTGCAGAAAGACCTAATGCGGCGGCTGCAAGCGATGGGTCTGCCAGATGTCGTTTTGGCGCGGATCGTATGCGTGTCGACGATCTCACATTAGGTGACCACGCAGGGATTTCCTGCACGAAATAAAGCCTACGCAAAGCGTCCATGTACTCTGTCATGGTGGGAGCGGTGAGCGTCTCTTCATCGGTGCCGGCGCCGCGCGCATCTCGTAAAAGAGTCTTATTCCCTGCCAATGTAGATTCGTTGCGGGCGAGCGATCTTATAAGGCGCCGTACTTTGCTTCTGTCGCGCTCTATGCCGTCAACTTCGTGGATATCCTCATTGATGACTGCTTGCAGGTAGCCCTTTGCGATAAGAGCTGCGGACTGGGCGCTCTTTCCACGGGCTTGGGGCCAACCTCCGCTTACTACCAACTCCGCTATACGCTCAAGAGTGAGTGACGAGGCAGCAGTTGCAGCCATATTGTCGAAGAGGGAGGCAATCGACACTTCCCCAGATGATTGACTGAGCTCGAGCTGAGTCATGGTGCCCATAGGAATGCGCACCATGCGGCCCGCTCCGCTATGGCGCGGCTGGTCGGCGCCCCAGGCCTCTTTCCTTTTCGGAGAAGATGACCCAGTAAGGATGAATCGACCAGGCTGCGCAAGTCGATCGCATTCGAAACGAACGGCATCCCAGAGCTTGGGAACATCTTGCCATTCGTCTACGAGCCTAGGAAGCGCGCCTTCTAAGGCTAGCGATGGGTCCAGGTCTGCCAAGCGCCGTGCTTGGAAATCATTTTCTGGGTTCGCCATGCTTACCTCGGAAACCGCATGATTCTTAGCGGTAGTGGTCTTTCCGCACCATTTTGGCCCCTCTATGACTACAGCGCCAAAGACCTGTAGATGCTCCCTTATTTCAGTGTCGGCTATGCGAGGGATGTAATCCTTGATGGTTAGGGTGTCCATGGTCCCTCCTGAGCGTTTCATTTTAACTTTTTCGGAGGTTTCATTTTAACTTTTTCGGAGGTTTCATTTTAACTTTTTCGAATAGTTTTTCCTTATGGCTGTTTGCCAAACCGAAAACCGCGTGCTATCGTATGCGCCCATAAGGGGCGCCTAGGTTCGAGCGACGCTTTCCCGCAGCGGGGTTTGCGAGGCCCCGGGAAAGCACCACCGCATCAATCGCTGGCACCCAAGCCGATGCCGCAGCGCACGGGCCTATGCGAGGGGCCCAGCTGGCCGGGCAAGGCAGCGTAAACAAGCGAATACATTGCTTACCGACCGGGAAAGGGAAGCAAAATGCATATCGGGAATGGTGTGCGCGGCTATGCGAGGGCCGCAGCATCCGCAGTTCTGGCCACGGTGCTGGCCTTCGGATTGATTCCAGTTCAAGTGCAAATGTCAACAAATATTCGGACAGTTTTTCATTATTCCCGTTGAAACGGATG